>NZ_MSDO01000001.1 GCF_001937195.1 Salinicola socius
GGCAGCGTGACCGCCGGCAACGCCTCATCGCTCAACGATGGCGCCGCCGCCCTGCTGATCATGAGTGCCGAGCGGGCCGCGAAGCTCGGTCTTCCAATCCTGGCGACCCTCCGTGCCTACGCCAATGCCGCCGTCGATCCGGCGACCATGGGTATCGGGCCGGTACCGGCGACCCGACGCTGCCTGAGACGGGCCGGCTGGAAGATCGACGACCTGGACCTGATCGAGGCCAACGAGGCGTTCGCTGCCCAGACGCTGGCCGTAGCCCAGGATCTGGGCTGGAGCCAGGACAAGGTCAACGTCAACGGCGGTGCCATCGCCCTGGGGCATCCGATTGGCGCCTCCGGCGCGCGCATTCTGGTAACGCTGTTGTACGAGATGCAACGCCGCGACGCCAAACGCGGCCTGGCGACACTCTGTATCGGTGGCGGTCAGGGCGTGGCGACGGCAATCGAGCGGAACTGATGCCCGCCTTTGCATCGCCCACCTCGGCGCTGCCGGATTGAAACCCTGAAAACACGAAAAGGCGCCGTGGACGGCGCCTTCCGGTATGACGAGACCGAACCGCGTTCAGCGTGGATAGCGCTGCGTCGCGGCTCTTGTCAGTTCGGTGATTCCTGCCCAGTCCTCGTTGTCGATCAGCGACTTCGGCGCCATCCAGGAGCCGCCGACGCACATCACGTTGGGCAGTGCCAGATAGTCGGCGGCGTTGTCCACGGTGACGCCGCCGGTGGGGCAGAACTGCGCCTCCGGCAGCGGGCCGCCGAAGGACTTCAGTGCCTTGGCGCCGCCGTTGGATTCTGCCGGGAAGAACTTGAAACGGCGATAGCCATACTCCCAGCCGGTGACGACTTCGGAGACGGTGGCGACGCCCGGCAACAGCGGCACATCGCTGGCGATCCCGTACTCGAACAGCGCCGGGGTGGTGCCGGGCGTGACCACGAAGTCGACGCCGAGCTCCTCGGAAATCCGATACTGGTCGATACTGAGCACGGTGCCTGCGCCGACGATCGCGTCCGGCAGGGCTTCTCGAATGCGCTTGATCGCATCGACCGCACAGTCGGTGCGCAAGGTGATCTCGAGAACGTCGAGACCGCCGTCGACCAGTGCCTTGGCCAGCGGGACGGCATGCTCGAGACGTTCGATGACCAGCACGGGAATGATGGCGCTGGAGCGACAGATCGCATCCAGGCGATCGATATGAGACTGAGGCAGTCGTTGTTCGGATGACATATCGAGATGGCTCCTTTGAAGGGTTTCGGCGCCTCTCCCGGCTTCGATCAGGCACGGGAATCGGGCAGCCGCGAGCGGCGCTAAGGCGCCCAATAGAGGGTCAACGGGCAGGTCAGGAAGGCTCGAATCGGCAGCTCGCGAGCATCGTCGCCACTGAGAGCCTGGGCCAGCACCGCCTTCTTGGCATCACCGACCAGATGCAGCGCGTGACGACGGGCATCGTGCAGGCGGGCCGCGCTCAACGTGATGCGCGGCTGGGAGACGCTGGGCGCTCTAACGGCGACGACGCTGTCATCGGTGCTCAAGGCCAACGAGAGCTCGCCGCTGTCGGGGAATAGTGATGCCGTATGCCCATCGTTGCCCATGCCCAGCACGACCAGACTGGCCGGCCACGGTAACGTTGCCAGGCGAGCGGCAACTGCCGCCACGCCCTGCTCCGGCGTCGCATCGGACGTTGTCAGCGAATGAAAGGTCGCGGCAGCGGCCGGCCCGACCAGCAACGTGTCCCGAATCAGGCGCGCGTTGCTGTCCGGATGGCTCTCTGCCACCCAGCGCTCATCGGCCAGCGTGATATCGACCCGCGACCAGTCCAGCGGCTGTTCGGCAAGCCGCTGCAAGAACGGTAGCGGTGTCGAGCCCCCGGAGACGACCAGCAGCGCCCGTGGCTGGCTGGCGAGATCCGCCGTCAATGCCTGAGCGGCGGCGACGGCCAGCTGCGCGCCGATCTGCTCGCGGGCGTTCTCAGTAGTCTTCATACCAGGAACGACCGTCCTGCGTGATCATCGCGATCGAAGCCACGGGCCCCCAGGAGCCCGCCGGATAGCGACGCGGCGGGATATCGCGCTTTTCCCAACCGGCGATCAGTTGATCGACCCATTTCCAGGCGTATTCGACCTCGTCGCGGCGCACGAACAGGTACTGCTGCCCCTTCATCACTTCTAGCAGCAGGCGCTCGTAGGCGTCAGGAATCCGCTCCTTGGGAAAGGCGTGATTGAAATCCAGATGCAGCGGACCGGGGCGCAGACGCATGCCCTTGTCGAGCCCGCCGTCCTTGGTCAGTACCTGCAGCGCAATGCCTTCCTCCGGCTGCAGCCGGATCACCAGCTTGTTGGCGGCGAGATTGCGCTGGTCCGGATCGAAGATGTAGTGAGGCTGCTGACGGAAGTGGATCACGATCTGCGACAGCTTCTCCGGCATGCGTTTGCCGGTACGCAGATAAAACGGCACCCCGGCCCAGCGCCAGTTGGCCACTTCGAGCCGCATCGCAACGAAGGTTTCGGTGGTGCTGGACGTATTGGCGTCCTCTTCGTCGAGATAGCCCGGCACGCTCTCGCCTTCCATGGTGCCGGCGACGTACTGCCCGCGGACCACGTGGCGGTTGAGATCCTCGCCCTCCAGCGGCTTGAGTGCCTTGAGCACCTTGACCTTCTCGTCACGAATGGCATCCGCATCGAGATTGGCCGGCGGATCCATGGCGAGCATGGTCAACAGCTGCAGAAGATGGTTCTGAACCATGTCGCGCAGCTGGCCGGCCTTGTCGAAATAGCCCCAGCGCCCTTCGATCCCCACCTGCTCGGCCACGGTGATCTCGACGTGGGAGATCTGACTCTGGTTCCACTGATTGCCGAACATGGGGTTGGCGAAACGCAACGCGATCAGGTTCTGGACCGTTTCCTTGCCCAGATAGTGATCCATGCGGTAGATCCGAGATTCCGGGAACACGGCACCGATGGCATCGTTGATCTCGTGCGAGGACTCGAGGTCGTAACCGATCGGCTTCTCGACCACCACGCGCGATTCGCTGTCCAGGCTGCCGCTGCGCTCGAGATTGGCGCAGATCGCGCCGTAGATGCTCGCGGGCACGGCCAGATAGATCGTCAGCGGACATTGGGAATCCGGGCTCTGGCCGTGCCAGTCCCTGATCTTCTCGTAACCGTCGACGGTATCGAAATCGAGTTGCGTGTAGTCGAGTCGCGCCAGAAAGCGATCAAGACACGCCTGTTCCAGCTCCTTGCCCTTGATCCGCTTCTTGAGCGTGGCGAGCACCGCACTGCGAAAACTGTCGGCGTCGTGCTCGCGCCTTGCCAGTCCCAGAATGCGCGTATCGGTACCCAGCAGACCATCGCGATCCAGATGATAGAGCGCCGGGTAGAGCTTGCGCAGTGCCAGATCGCCAAGCGCACCGAACAGCGCCAGATCCACGTTGGGCGTTGCCTCTCGAGTCATTGCCTCCCTCCGCCAAAGTCGTTAACTTACGAACAAAATACGCCATCCAGGCATGGTTTGACATTCAACTTCGTAACTAAATTACCGCCACCATCTCAGTATACCGCGCGAAAGATGACCGAGCGTGCCTGGCCCGGTTCCGACGCGGCTTGGCGCTGCTGTCGCCAGAGGCTAGGATGCAGGGCTTGTGTCATGAATCACCCGTCATTCCGCCGCAAGGAGATGCCCCGCAACCATGGCAATGCACGATCTCATCGACCGCATTCGTTCGCGGGTCGACGACCTGAATCGCTCGGAGCGCAAGGTCGCCGACGTCATCCTCCAGGACCCCAATGCGGCGATTGGCATGAGCATAGCCACTCTGGCACAGGCTGCCACGGTGAGCGAACCCACGGTCAACCGTTTCTGTCGTAATTTCGAAACTAAGGGCTATCCGGATTTCAAGATCCAGCTGGCCCAGAGTCTGGCCGGCGGAACGCCCTACGTCAGCCGCAGTGTCGAGAGTGACGATAACGCGACGGCCTACACCGACAAGATCATCGGCGCGACCATCGCCGCGCTGGACGGCGCCCGCCGCCAGATCGATCCCAAGCGGATCGAACGCATCGTCGACCATCTGTCTCAGGCGCGTCAGATCAGCTTCTTTGCCCTGGGTGCTTCGGCGCCGGCCGCATTCGATGCGCAGAACAAGTTCTTTCGCTTCAACCTACCGGTCGGCGCTTACAACGATGTGTTGATGCAGCGAATGATCGCGGCGGCGTCCCATACCGGCGACGTCATCGTCGTGATCTCCTATACCGGGCGTACTCGCGAGCTGGTCGAGGTCGCCAAGGTCGCGCGTGACAGCGGTGCGCTGGTCATCGGCATCACTCGCGACGGCTCGCCGCTGGCCGAGGTCTGCACCGAGATACTGCCGGTCGATCTGCCTGAAGACACCGAAGTCTACATGCCGATGAGCTCGCGCATGATCCACATGGCGTTGATCGACGTCCTGGCAACCGGTGTGACGCTCCGCCGCGGCGAGTCGTTCCTGCCCCATCTCAAGACGATAAAGGAGAGCCTGCGGCCGACCAAATTTCCGCCGAAGGAAAAGTGACGGCGGCAAGGCTTCGGCCGTCGACTGGCCCGGTGTCGGCTTCAGCCTACAACCAACGCGCGGCTTAAAACCCAAGCCGGAAAGCGGTTATCATGAGCGCCTTCAAAAATATCGAGGCCTTAACCCATGCGCTGGCTGCTTGCCCTGGTTCTGTTGGTCGCCTGCTCGGCCGCCAATGCCGCCGAGACCTTCCGCTTCACTGCCATTCCCGATGAAGACCAGTCACGCCTGGTCGAGCGCTTCTCCAAGGTGGCCGATTATCTCTCGGAGCAGCTCGGCGTCGATGTCGAGTACGTTCCCGTCACCTCCTACGGCGCCGCGGTCACCGCCTTTCGCAACGATCAGGTGCAGCTTGCCTGGTTCGGCGGGCTGTCGGGCGTCCAGGCACGCCAACTGGTGCCCGGGTCGCAGGCCATCGCCCAGGGCAAGGAAGACGCCGCGTTCGTGAGCTACTTCATTGCCAATACCGCGACCGGCATCGAGCCGGAGCAGGACGAACTGCCGGAATCGGTCAGCGGCCACTCTTTCACGTTCGGCGCCAAGACCTCGACGTCCGGACGCCTGATGCCGGAACATTTCATCCGTCAGCGCTTCGACAAGGCCCCTGAAGAGGTCTTCTCCCGCGTCGGATTCTCCGGCGATCACTCTCGCACCATCGCACTGGTCGAGTCCGGCACCTATGACATCGGCGCCGTCAACTTCACCGTATGGCAGGCTGCCGTCGAGGAAGGCCGCGTCGATACCGACAAGGTCGAAGTGGTCTGGGAGTCGCCGACCTACCCGGATTACCAGTGGACGATACGCGGCGACGCCGATGCGCGTTACGGCGAGGGCTTTACCCAGAAAGTGCAGAAGGCGCTGCTCGACATGACCGACCCGGCGCTGCTGGAGAGTTTTCCGCGCTCGGGCTTCATACCCGCCAGCAACGATGACTACGCCCCGATCGAGTCGGTGGGAAAATCCATCGGCGTACTGCGCTGAGGCTCCATGCCGTTACTGACGTTCGATAGCGTCGACCTGGGTTACGGAACCCAGGTCGTGCTTCCAGGGCTGACGCTATCGCTGGAAGCCGGCGAGCGCGTGGCGCTACTGGGTCAGAGCGGTGCCGGCAAGTCGACGCTGCTCGCCGAGATTCGCCGCCGCCTGGGCAACGCTGCCGCCTGGTGTCCCCAGGGGCACGGGCTGGTGCCACTATTGTCGGTGTATCACAACGTCTATATGGGGCAGCTGGAGCGCCACGCCGCGCTGACCAACCTCGTCAACCTGCTGAAACCCCGACGCGAGGCGTGGCAAGCCATCGACGCCGTGACGCGCGAACTGGGTCTCGAAGGCCTGCTCCGCCGCCCGGTAGCGCAGCTCTCGGGTGGGCAGCGCCAGCGCGTGGCGATCGCCAGAGCCTTCTTCCAGGGACGCGAGATATTCCTTGGTGACGAGCCGCTGGCCAGCGTCGACCCTCATCAGGCGCTGCGGCTGCTGGACCGCATTCAAGCACGGCACACTTCCAGCATCATTGCGCTGCATCAGCACCGGTTGGCGCTGGAATATTTCGACCGAATCATCGGTCTGCGCGACGGCCACGTCGTGCTGGACGCGCCGGCGCGCGAGCTGACACTCGCACAGCTCGATGCGCTCTACCCCGATGCCGGGAAAAATGCCGGTACCAGCCCCCCCGGACATTCTGACCGCGAGGCCAGGCTAGAGACCTCGCCATGAGCGCAGCACCCGGCCTGCTGCGGGGTGACAGCCCCGGATTGACACTCGCGCGCCGTTCGCTGGCGCTGATCGGGTTGTGTCTACTGCTGCTGCCCTTCGCCGATCTGCGAATCATTGCCGTCGATCCCTGGGGCGAATTATCGCGCATGGCCCAAGGCTTCGCCTGGCCTGACTTCCTCGCGTTGGAAAACCCGTTACGCGCGATTGCGCTGACCGTGAGCGTCGCGCTGTGGGGGACCTGCATCGGTGCCATGCTGGGCTTTCCGCTGGCACTGCTGTTCCATCGTTCACGCCTGATACGCAGCTTCTGCGCGTTCGTGCGCGCCATTCACGAACTGTTCTGGGCGCTGCTGTTCATTCAGGTATTCGGGCTCTCCTCGATCACCGCTCTCGCGGCGCTGGCGATTCCCTATGCCGGCATTTTCGCCAAAGTCTATGCAGAGATTCTGGAACTTGCGCCGAAATCCCCGACCGATGCGCTGCCTGCCGGCACCGATCGCCTGTCCCGATTTCTCTACGCCGAGCTGCCGCTGGTCTGGGAGCGCCTCGCCAGCTATACCCGCTACCGGTTCGAATGTGCCATGCGAGCCAGCGTGCTGCTCGGCTTCGTCGGACTGCCGACGCTCGGCTTCTATCTCGAGAGCGCTTTCCGCGAGGGCCGTTTCTCCGAAGCCGGCGCGCTGCTGTGGATCTTCTACGCGCTCGTCGCCACCTTGCAGTGGTGGGGAGATCGCCGCCTGCTGCTGCCGCTGTTGATCGGCGCGCTGTTCTTTCTCGGGCCATGGCCTGATGTCGATGGCAACCTGCTGTGGCGCTTCGTCAGCCACGATCTATGGCCTGCACCGCTACTCGATGGAGATCTGGTCGGGCTGGGCTCCTGGCTCGCCAGTCTGCCCGACCTGCTGCCGGCAGTCGGCAACACGCTGCTGCTGGCACTCATGGGGACCGTCGGCAGCCTGATACTGGCCCTGCTGCTGTGGCCCTTGGCCAGCCACCACTTCGGTCGTCCGTGGCAGCGCATTGGCGGACGACTGATGCTGGTCGTGCTGCGCTCGACGCCGGAGCTGATGCTGGCGTTCATCTTTCTGCTGATGCTCGGACCTTCGATGCTACCGGCGTGGCTGGCACTGGCACTGCATAACGGTGCCTTGATCGCCTTCCTGGTGGCGCGCCACGCTGACGGTATCAAGGTCGGCATGGCGGATCTTCCGGCTTCCGGGCGCTACGCCTACGAACTGCTGCCGCGGCTCTACCCCAATCTGCTGGCGCTGATCTGCTATCGTGCGGAAGTCATCATGCGCGAGACCGCCCTGCTCGGGATGCTGGGCGTCGCGACGCTGGGCTTCTACATCGATTCGAGCTTCCAGTACCTGATGTTCGATCAGGCCTTTTTCCTGCTGCTGGTCACCGCGGGGCTCAACATCGCCATCGACGCGATCTCCCGTCGCTTCCGGCCGCGCGAGGCTCCGCTCGACGATCCGTGCAGCCGCTGAACCACGCGACGCGATCTCCACGGCTTCGGCCTCTCATGTATCTGAACCGTACGCTTCCGAGCCCGTAGATCGGTTTTTCGACCGCTGCCCGCGAGTATTTAATCTGTATCAAGTCCTGTCGGGAAAACCGGCGTTAGGCTTGTCGGGCCTTCGGGATCGTCCTCCCAGGGTGCGCCGGACCCCGGTTCGGCGCTTTGACGCCCTCCTGTTGGTGAGGGGCGCTACCCTTCAAAATGCATAAAGCTTGCACCGCCTGGGGCTTCTTTTTCCGTTATGATGCGTAAAGTTGTGGCAATACGGATCGTTGAAACGACGCAATGACGGACCTTTACCTACAGGATTGGCGAGCCTGGACGCCCCATCGGGAGACCGCTGGGGAGTGCCGCCTCGACACCCGTGAAAAACCTGCCGGCGCGGCCGTACCGTCCATGTTGCGACGGCGTCTCAACCTGCTCGGACGGGCGGTTTGCGACATGCTCGCGACCCTCGATTCCGGTGCCGACAGCATCGTGCTGCACGCTTCACGTCACGGCGACGGCGAGCGAACGCTGGAGATGCTGTACGGTCTGAACGACGGTGAGCCGCTGTCGCCGGCACGTTTCGGACTGTCGGTGCACAACGCCACGGTGGGGGTCTACTCCATTGCCAGCGGCAATCGGCGCAGCCAGCAAGCGGTTGCCGCCAGCGGCGGCGAGTGGGCGGCCCTGATGGCAGAGGCGCGCGGCTATCTCGCCGATGGCCAACCCAGTGTCATCATCGTCTTCAGTGACCAGCCCGTTCCCCGGCGCTTCGCCGCCTACGCTCCCGAGTCGTCTTCCGCCGCCGTCGTTCTTCGCCTGGGCCGAGATCCGAATCCCGGCGCCCGGCGACTCTCGGAGACCTCTGTCGAGCTCGAGCTCGAGACAGCGACGCTGCAACCCCTCGATATCATCGATTGGCTGATGGACAGGCGTCGGGTCGTGGCTTGCCCCTTGAGTCGTCGCAGTTGGCAATTTCCAGCCGTTCGGCCATGATCCGCGGCCTGAGAGGCCATGCGCATCGCGGTGGCGTCTCAGGATACCGATATGAGAGTCTCGCCTTCGCCGCAGGTTTGCGGCAACGCGCTCGACACCGGGATCGAGCGTCAGCCATTGATAATGAATGACAAGGACGATCAAGACAGATGACAACGACAGCGCTGGAACACGAACTCAAAGAGATGATCATCGAGACTCTGGAGCTGGAAGATGTCACACCCGATGACATCGACCGCGACGAACCGTTGTTCGTCGAGGGACTCGGGCTCGACTCCATCGACGCGCTCGAACTGGGTCTCGCGCTGCAGAAGCGCTACGGCATTACGCTGGAATCCGAAGCGGAGTCCTCCCGCCAGCATTTTGCCAACCTGAAAAGCTTGGCAGCCCTGGTTGAATCGCGTCGCCAGAAATGAAGCCGGGGGCGTCTTGATGTCGTCAGCTATCAGCTCCGGTCGCCATCGCCTTCTCTGGCTGGCCGTGGGCTTCGTGGGCCTGCTGTGGCCGCTGGTGGTGCATTTTCTGCTGCCGCATTACGGGGCCTGGCCACTACTGATCGCGCTTGCCGCCATCGCCTGGTGGCGCCTGCCTGCGGGGCAGCGCCGCTGGGGCTGGGTTCTGCTGCCACTGACCCTGGTGCTGATGGCCACCGACAGCGCGGAGCTCGGCCTTCGGCTGTGGCCGGTCGTGGTGAATCTCGCGCTACTGCTGGTCTTCGCCCACGGGCTGCGCCATCCGCCCACGCTGATCGAGCGTTTCGCCCGCCGCCAGGAGCCGGATCTGCCGCCCCACGCCGTGCGCTATACCCGTCGGGTCACCCAGGCCTGGTGCGTGTTCTTCGTGCTCAACGGCAGTGTCGCCCTGGCGACCGCGATCCATGCCGATCTCGATGTCTGGGCGTGGTACAACGGCGGGATCGTCTATGGGCTCATGCTCGCCATGTTCCTGGGCGAATGGTGTATTCGCCAACGGGTCAAACGTCGGGCGGAAGAACACCGGGACGGAGCCCTTCAGGGCGGTCATCATGAAGAAAAGGCGCGTCATGACGTTTCGTGAATTGACCGAACGCCCCTGGCGTCATCGTTCAGCGGCAGAGGTCTTTGCCTGGATCCCCCCGGCGGGCGCTGCGCCAGCACGCTGGTTCACCGTCGGCGAGTGGCACGCGCGAATCGGGGCGTGGCAGCAACATCTGCTCGACACACCCAACGAGAGCGGCATCTGGCGGCTCTTCGAGCCGGACCCGATCGAATTCAGCGCGGCCCTGATCGCAATCTGGGAACGCGGCGAGCGGGTCGTACTGCCGGCGGATAATCAGCCGGAGACACTGGCGAACCTGCGTGCTACGGGTGTCGCACTGGGAGCACCCCCCCCGGCGCATGAAGACGACGCGCCGACAGAACTGCCGAGTCGCCCCCCTCGCTGGTCCTCGCGGTCACTGCCCGACATCGCCGTTTCGCTCTACACCTCCGGCTCCAGCGGCGAGCCGCAGAGACTGGACAAGCGCTTCGATCAACTGGATGCCGAACTCGCCACCCAGGCATCACTCTGGCCCCTTCGGTCGCAGCTGGTGGTCAGCCAGGTCAGTCATCAGCACATCTACGGGCTGCTGTTCTCGATTCTGCGTCCACTGTGCGAGGCGAGCCCATTCGCGGCACAGACCTGCCGCTACCCGGAAACCCTGCGTACCTGGCTGCAGAGCAGCCGGACGGCGGGGCGTCGGATCATCCTCGTCAGCGCCCCACCCGCGCTGTCACGCCTGCCCGAGGCGCTCGACTGGAAACCGGTGAGCGCCGCGCTGGAGACGATCTACAGCTCCGGCGCGCCACTCTCGAAAGGTGCCAGCGATCAGGTCCATGAGCTGCTCGGCAAGCCCGTTCACGAGGTCTACGGCAGCTCCGAGACCGGCGGCATCGCCTGGCGCATTCAACGACACGGCCCGGACTGGATCGCCCTTCCCGGCGTCGACGTGCGCCATGACGAGGACAACCGCCTGTGGCTGCGCTCGCGCCATCTGGCGTCGCCGGATCAGTGGCAGCGTCAGGCCGACAGGATCGCGCTGACAGAAGCCGGATTCGAGCTGCTGGGCCGAGCCGATCGCATCGTCAAGATCGGCGGCAAGCGGATCTCGCTGACAGCGATGGATCGGGCGCTTGCCACACTTCCGGGCGTCGAGCGAGCACGAACCTGGACACTGCAGCGGCGAGAACTGCGTCTGGCCGCGGTCATCCAGCTGACGCCGGGCACGATGCCCCACGACCACCGCCACCATCGAGCCATGGTAAAACGGCTGCGACGGGCGCTTGCCGCGCATTTCGAAACGCCGGCGCTACCTCGTTACTGGCGCTTCGTGGATCACTGGCCCACCAACACCCAGGGCAAGTTGAGCGCCGAGATCCGCCAGCGTCTGTTCCGGGATCTGGAGGACCGACGCGCGCCGCGCTGGCTGGGCGAGCATCCGCACCAAAACGGCTGGAAGATCACGCTGGAAGTTCCGGAGCGCTGCGCTTTCGTCGATGGACACTTCGACGGCCAGCCTGTGCTGCCAGGTATTGCCCTGGTGCAATGGGCGATGCAGCAGGCGCGCCGACTGTTCGCGCTGAGATCCGATTTTGCCGGGCTCGAACGCCTGCGATTTCCCCAGCCCCTGCTGCCCGGCGACCGCTTCGAGATGACGCTCGATCATCGTCACGGCGACGCGAACGAGAGCCTGCGCATCGACTGCGATAGCCAGCGCGGAAAGCACGTCACCGGGCGCATCGCCCTGGTGACCCGGCAAGAGTGGGAGAGGTAGCGGATGTCGAACGACAACAGCGCCCGTGTCGCGGTTCTGGTTCCCGTCTATAACCATGCCGAGGCCATCGGCCACACGCTGGAGCGGCTCCGGCTGCTGAGCCTGCCGTTCATTCTGGTCGACGACGGTAGCGACGCGCACTGCGCCGAGGTGCTGGAAAACCTGGCCGAGTCGGACACGGTGGATCTGGTCAGGTTGCCGGTCAATCGTGGCAAGGGCGCCGCCGTGAGAGCCGGACTGGCGCGGGCTGCCGAGCGCGGGCTGACTCACGTGCTCCAGGTGGATGCCGACGGCCAGCACGAAGCCACCGACCTTCCTCCTTTCGTCGAGGGGCTTGGTGCCGACGACGAGGTGCTGAAGATCGGCTATCCACGTTTCGACGCCAGCGTGCCACGACATCGATTCTATTCCCGCTATATCACCCATTCGCTGGTGTGGCTGGCAACGCTCTCTTTCGATCTTCGCGATACCATGTGCGGGGTCAAGCTCTACCCGGTTTCCGCCGTCAATCGATTGGTCGCCGAACAACCCTGCGGCGACCGCATGGAGTTCGACAGCGAGCTACCGGTGCGCTGGCACTGGTGGGGGGGCGCCATCGCCAATCTGCCGGTACGGGTTCGCTATCCGATCGACGGCGTCTCCCATTTCAAGCTGTGGCGAGACAACGTTCTGCTCGCCCGCATGCATTTCCGTCTCGTGATCGGCATGTGCCGACGCCTTCCCCATCTCTTGAGCCGCCGCCAGGAAACGCTTTCATGACACCGGTCAGCAGCAATCCCAATCACTGGTCGAGAATTCGCGAAACCGGCACTGCCCGTGGCGTCCGCACCATGGTCTGGATCCGCCGCAAACTGGGCCGTCTGCCGTTTCAGATCATGCTGACGCTGGTGATCGTCTACTACTATATCGCCCACGGTCTGCATCGACGTGCGTCCCATACCTACCTGACCCGGCTGTGGCAGCACCGGCATGGTCATGCACCCGGCCATCTGACCTGGCTGAGCCTGCGCCATTTCCGCAGTTTCGGACAGAGTCTGATGGACAAGATCGATGCCTGGAGCGGCATTCCACCGGCGCTCAGCTTCGAGGGCGACACGCGTGAGCGTTTTCGCCAGGCGGTCGTGGGTGGACGCGGGGGCATCATGCTCGTCTCCCATGTCGGCAACATGGAGATCTGTACCGCCATGAGCGACATGCAGGATGACTTCCAGGCGACACTGCTGATGCATACGCGTAACGCCAAGCAGTTCGACGAGGTACTGGCGCGCTCGACCCATCGCGAGAATCCGCCAGAGATCATCGAAGTCAGCGAGATCACGCCCTCGACGGCGATGCAGCTGGGTCGCAGAATTGCCGAGGGCGGCTTCGTCGTCATCGCCGCCGACCGGGTGCCGATCAGCGATAGCGGACGCGCCCGGACGCTGCCGTTTCTGGACCATCCGGCACGATTCCCGGAAGGGCCATTCTGGCTGGCTGGCCTGCTGCGCTGCCCGATCTACACCATCGGCTGCTTCCGCGAAGCCACCAGCTACCGGATCGATTTCGATCACTTCGACGACACCAGCGAACTGAGCCGACGGGATCGTGCGGCATGGATCGACAGCGCCATGCACCGCTATGTCGACTGGCTGACCCGTCAATGCGAGAAGACGCCGTTACAGTGGTTCAACTTCTTCCCCTTCTGGCTGGATTGCGATGACGCCCATGCCGACGCCGACCGCGATCAGCAACGCGAGAACGCCCCCGAAGATCGACACTCCGCCACCTGACCCCCGGCCACACAGACATCAAACCGAAGGATTCGAACATGCCGCTTCGTCGATGGTTGATTACGCTCCTGGTGCTGGTGCTGGTGCCAATAAGCGCCCAGGCTTTCGATCTGGACGATCTGCAACGTCAGCTCGCCGCTACGCCGTCGGTGGCGGGCCGCTTCGAACAGCAGCGCGAACTGGCGGATCTCGACAGCTCGTTGACCAGTACCGGCACCTTCGTCTTCGAGCGCGGCAAGCGCGTCGTCTGGGAGCTGAAAACGCCGGTTCAGGAGCGCATCGAACTGACGCCCCAGGCCATCACCGATGGCAGCGGCGAGACTGCGCCGCCGGGCGGCGAACAGGTCGCCCAGCTGTTTCTGCAACTGCTGGAAGGCGACTGGCAGGCGCTGGAATCCCGCTTCACGCTGCAACTGTCCGGCGATCAGGACGCCTGGCAGGTCGCGCTGAGGCCAAAAGAGGCGGCACTGCGTGAGCGCATCGCCGGAATCACCCTTCAGGGGGACCGCACCATCGATCATCTCGACATGCGCACGCCCGATGGTGACCGGCTCAAGGTTCGTCTGTTCGACCAGCACCCGCTGAACGGCGCATGACCCGCGCCAACTATCACCGCCTGGGCTGGCTCTGGTTCGCGGTACTGACACTCTGCACCCTCTGGCTGGGCTGGATGCTACGTCAGGGACTGCCCGCGGATACCGATCTGACCGCCCTGCTGCCCGCCGATCGGCAGGCGCCGCTGGTCGAAAGGGCGGATCGCGAACTGGGGCGCGGTTTCGAGAATCGCTTTCTGCTGCTGCTCGGTGACGACGATCGCGTCGCGACGACCCAGGCACTGGGGAAATCGCTGCAGACGCTGGTCGACGAAGGCCAGCTTGCCGCGATCGACTGGCGCGAGCTGGATCTGGCCGACGCCGATCCGCACGGCTGGATGGGGCCGTGGCGCTATCGGCTGCTGACGCCGCAATGGCAGCAGACCCTCGATGACGGCGATGGCCGCACCCTGGTCGAGCCGGCGCTGCGCCGACTGTTCTCGCCGACGGCCCGTCCGGATCCCGTCGCCGACCCTTTCGGCCTGCTGGATGTCTGGCTTTCGCGGCTGCCACAGAGCCCGATTGGCGCCGCCGATGGCCTGTTGACACTGGATACCGGCGATCAGCCCGATGGCCGGCAGTGGAGCGTGCTGATCGGCGAGCTCAAGGGTTCCCCCTACGATCTACCGATGCAGAATGCCCTGCACAGCACGCTTGCGCAGTTTCAGCAGCAGCATCCCGAGGCCGAACTGCTGCGCTCCGGTCTGGTCTTTCACGCCGCCGCCGGCGCCCGTCAGGCCAAACACGAGATGTCGACCATCGGCGCCGCGTCTCTGCTCGGGGTGCTGTTGATCATCGCGTTCGTGTTCCGCTCGCCCCGAGTGTTGCTGCAACTGATGGTCCCGCTGCTGGCCGGATCGCTGTTCGCGTTGACCCTGACCCTGGGGCTGTTCGGCCGGCTCCACCTGCTGACGCTGGCCTTCGGTGCCAGCCTGATCGGCATTGCCATCGACTACGTGCTGCACCTGCAGTGCGATCGCGCCATCGCGGGCCGGGGATTTCGCCTGCGCCGGCTGCTGCCGAGCCTCGTCCTGGGGCTGATCTCGAGCGTCATCGCTTACGTGGCCCAGGCACTGACGCCGATGCCGGGATTACGCCAGATGGCCGCGTTCGCCGCGTTCGGACTGATCGGAGCCTGGCTCACCGTGGTGCTGTGGCTGCCTCGCTTCACGCTGCACGCCAGCCCGTTTACCGACCGCCTGGCCACCCGATGGTGGCGTCTGTGTCAGCCACGCTGGCAGCTACCGCCGTGGCTCGCCTTGATCGGCGCGATCGCGCTGGTGATCGTCTGCGCCGTGCGCCTGACCAGCGACGACAGCCTGGAACTGCTCAATCCTTCGCCAGCGGCGCTGATGCAGGACGAGCAGCGCGTACAACAGCTGCTCGACCGCGATACCGGTAGCCGCTATTTTCTGGTTCAGGCCGAGAACACCCAGGCGCTGCTGGCCCGGCTCGACGCACTGGATGCCGAGCTCGACCGGGCCATCGCCGACGGACTCCAGATCGAGTACCAGTCGCTGGCCGGCTCGGTACCGACGATGGCCGAGCAGCAGGCCAATCTGGCAAGGGTGGGCAAGCTCTATGGCGCGCCGCTGGATGACCTCGTCCAACGCGCCGGGCTGCCGGCCGAAGTCGCCCGGAAAGCCAGAGCCCAGCTCGGGAAGTCGCCGCCCTTGACTCTCGATGACTGGCTCGGCACACCATTGGGAAAGCTTCAGCAGCGGCTATGGTTGGGCCGGACGCCGGAAGGCGGTGTCGCGGCGACGGTGGTCATCTCCGGTGCCCGGGGCGCCGCACCCGACAAGGTCCTGCGCGACCTGGCCGGCGCGCAGGCCGGCGTCGAATATGTCGATCGCGTCGAACGGATCGGCGCCCTGCTCGGCGAGTTGCGCCGCCATACCGCGGTATGGGTTCTGGCGGCGATGACACTGATGACACTGGCACTGATAGGGCGCTACCGCCGCCACGCCTGGCGCGTCATCGTGCCACCCTTCGGCGCCACCCTGATCGTGCTGGCCTCGTTTGCCCTCGCTGGCGTCCCGCTCAACATTTTCAACCAACTGGGGCTGCTGCTGGTATTGGGGATCGGACTGGATGCCGGTATCTTCAACGTGGAGCACGCCAGGAAGCCGTCGGCCTGGCTCGCGATCACGCTGTCGACGCTCACCAGCCTGCTGGCGTTCGGCATGCTCGCCTTCAGCGCCACGCCCGCGCTGCACTATCTGGGTCTGACCTGCCTGATCGGTCTGGCCAGCGTATGGATGCTGGTTCCCTGGGTAAGACCAGTCGATCCCAACCGGACGCAACGACAGGAGATCGAACATGAGTGAAGTCGACCACGATGTCATCGTCATCGGCGCCGGGCCGGCCGGTGCGACGGCTGCCGCTCGTCTGACGGCGGCCGGGCGGGACGTACTGGTGGTCGAGCGCAGCCATTTTCCACGCTTTTCCATCGGCGAGAGTCTGCTGCCGCAGTGCATGATCCATCTCGAGGAGGCCTGCCTGCTGGACGCTGTCATGGCCGCCGACTACCAGCCCAAGAATGGCGCCGCATTCACCCGCAACGGTGAAGAGACGGCAATCGATTTCCGCGAGAAATATACGCCCGGCTGGGGCACGACTTTCCAGGTCGAACGCGCCGACTTCGATCAGCGGCTGATCGAAGGTGCCCGCGACCAGGGCGCGAAGGTCGAATTCGGCGTTACCGTCACCGCCTTTCGCCCCGACGAGCGCTGTCCGCAGGTCGATCTCGTCGATGAATCCGGCGATGTCCGTACGCTGACGGCCCGCTTCGTGCTCGACGCCAGCGGCTATGGGCGTGTCCTGGCCCGACTCGAGAATCTCGAGCGCGATGCGCGCCAGGACCCTCGCACGGCGCTATTCACCCATGTCGAAGCCTGCCCGGTGGAACCAGGCCACGATCGCGAAAAGATTCTGATTGGTGTCCATCCTGAAGATCCCGGCATCTGGTATTGGCTGATTCCGTTTCGAAATCAGCGCGCCTCGGTGGGCATGGTCGGCCAAACCGATCGCATCCATGCCCATGGCGCCACTCCGGCAGCGCGATGGCAAGCGCTGATCGATGCCGAACCCCGCTTCCGCCAGCTTCTCAATGGGGCCCGCCCGACCCGGCCGGTGGGCGAGCTATGCGGTTATTCCGCCGATGTGACGCAGCTGCATGGCCCCGGCTATGCGCTGCTGGGCAACGCCGGGGAGTTTCTGGATCCCGTATTCTCCTCCGGTGTCACCATCGCCCTGCGCTCGGCCAGCCTCGCCGCACCGTTGGTGGAACGGCAATTGGCGGGGGGAGACACCGACTGGCACGCCGAGTTCGAGGCTCCGCTGCGCGAAGGTGTCGAGACGTTCCGTGCCTTTGTCGATGCCTGGTACGACGGTCGCCTGCAGACGATCATCTTTCATGCCGATGCGCCGAGCGACATCAAGGCCCGCATCAGCGCGATCCTGGCAGGGTACGCATGGGACCGAAGCAATCCGTTTGCCAGTGCCTCGCGCCGCCATATCGACACCCTGGCGGCGATCTGCGAGATGCGGACAGCCGCATCGAACCATTCCGGAACCGACGACCCCGATACCGACCTGCCCGCGGAGAGCCGATCGTGATGCGCCAGTTGTCTCCCCGCCTGCTGGCGTGCTGTCTGATGCCCTGGCTGGCACTGATGCTGGCCGCCTGCAGCCTGACGCCACCGGCCTCGCCGTCGCCGACGCTGGCCGCGGCGACGACGTCCGATACCTTGAAGAGTCAGCTGACGTTTCAGCCCGAGGATGGCGACGCCCGCACGCTGATCGCATTCATCCGAATCACGCCGGAGCAGCTGCGCGCCGTGCTGATCACGCCTTATGGCCAACGGCTGACGACACTGATTCGAGATGCCGATGGCGCACGCTTCGAAGCCGGGGATGCGCCGGGAGAATCGCCTCTGCCGATACCCCCAGCGTGGCTGGCGTCGCGTCTGGAATGGAGCCTGTGGCCACTGGACGCCCTGCGGCAGTCCTTTTCCGGTAGCGCCTGGCAGGTCGTCGACAGCGCCGCGAGTCGCGACATCCGCTACCGCGGCAAACTCGCCGCGCGCATCACGCCGGTGCCGGACCGCGATCACCCCACCACGCTGGTGCTGGATGATCGGCAGGGCAACTACCAACTGACGATCGCTCCCATGCAAGACGCCAACGAGAAGCAGAACAACGAGCAGCAGAGCGACGAACAGGACAACGAAGAACAGGAGAATGCCGAGCCATGAGTGCCGCTTTCGCTTGCCGCCTGTCCCGACCCGGCGTCGTCTGCTCGCTGGGCGACGATCTGGAGACGATCGGTCAGGCGCTTTTCGACGGTGAGCGCGGCCTGACGAGCAGCGATGCCTTTACACCAGGCCATCCGCTACCGCTGGGACGCGTCACCGGCGAACTACCCGACGACAGCCAGTGGCCGAAGGATCATCGCAGCCGAAACAATCGCCTGCTGGCACTGGCACTGAAACGGCTCGAGTCGGAAATCGAGCCGTTGCTGAAACACGTCGCGCGGGATCGGATCGGCGTGGTCATCGGCACCAGCACGTCGGGGATCGGCGAAACCGAGCAGGCGCTGGCCGTCAGCGGCCGGGAAGGAGCGCTGCCCGAGACGTTCGCCTACGCGCGTCAGGAACTGGGGGCGCCGGCACGCTTCGTCGCCGAGCGTCTGGGTATTGCCGGCCCCTGCTACGCTCTGTCCACCGCCTGCAGCTCCAGTGCCAGAGCGTTGGCCAGCGCCAGACGACTGCTCAAAAGCGGCCAGTGTGACGCGGTGATCGCCGGTGGCGCGGACAGCCTGTGTCGCCTGACGGTCAACGGGTTCATCAGCCTGGAAGCCGTCAGCGACAAACCTTGCCTGCCTTTCTCCCGGCATCGCGACGGCATCAACCTCGGCGAGGCGGCGGCGCTGTTCGTCATCACGCGAGAAACCGGCGGCATTCAACTGGCAGGGGTCGGTGAAAGCGTCGATGCCCATCATATTTCGGCGCCCCGGCCTGACGGCAGCGGCGCGGCCGATGCCATGCGCCAGGCGCTGGCAATGGCCGGACGCGATCCGGCGGAGATCGACTATCTCAACCTTCACGGTACCGGCACGCGGCTCAACGACAGCATGGAAGCGGCAGCCGTGGCGACGCTCTTCGCCACGCCGCCCGGCTGCAGCTCGACCAAGGCGCTGACCGGCCATACCCTGGGCGCGGCCGGCGCGCTGGAAGCGGCGTTCTGCTGGCTGGCGCTCGATCAGGGGCGGCTGCCAAGGCATGTCTTCGACGGTGAGCACGACCCCGAGATCGCGTCGCTGCCGCTGGCAACCACCAGCGCGGCACCGGCGCGTCGGTTGCGCCATGCGTTGAGCAACAGCTTTGCATTTGGCGGCAACAACGCCAGCCTGCTGCTGAGCCGAACCGAGTGACGCATCCGAATAGATTGAGCCACGAATACGAGAACGGAACGTTATTCCTGTGATTGCCCCCGACACGGTTTCACCGCCCGGCGCGATGCCATTGCCCGGACCCATCGCGCCGCTGGTCCCCCATGCCCGAGGCATGTGCCTGCTGGACCGGCTGATCGACGCTCACGTGGACGGCGCCACGGCCGAGATCGTCACCCGGCGCGACGATCTGTTTGCCGAAGCCGATGGCATTCCGGCCTGGATCGGCATCGAGTGGCTGGCGCAGACCGTCGCCGCCTGGGCCGGCTTTCGCGCTGCCGCGACCCAGGAGCCGCCGCCCCCGGGTCTGCTGCTGGGCGCCAGGCGCTACCGCGCCCGCGAGCCCGTCTTTGCCTTCGACCAGCGTATCCGCGTCGTCGTGACCATCGACTTCGTCGCCGACAACGGCGTCACCCAGATCAACGGTGAGCTGCAGGTCGCCGAAAACGAGGCTTCGACGGCTCTCGCAGGTAGCGAGGCGCCCTTGGCTCACGGCAGTCTGACGCTCTATCGACCCGACTCGATGCCAATATCCAACCGCGTCTGACGGCATCGGTTTCATCACTCGCAGCGCTACGCTTGAGGCTCCATGGAAGAACGACATTCCGAGACTGTTCTGGTTACCGGTGCCAATCGAGGCATCGGCGAAGCGATCGCCAAACGTCTGGCCTGGGACGGCTACGACCTGGTGCTGCACTGCCGGCGCCCGGGCGACGATATCGACGCGGTCAAGGCTGCAGTGGAAAGCGAAGGTCGCCGAGTGCGCCTCGTTCACTTCGACGTCACCGAGAGAGACACGGTCAAGGCGGTGCTGGAGGCGGACATCGCCGCCCACGGTTGTTACTACGGCGTGATCTGCAACGCCGGCATCACCGCGGACAAGCCTTTTCCGGCCCTGGACGGCGAGGATTGGGATCGCGTCCTGCGGACCAATCTGGATGGCTTCTACAACGTTCTGCACCCACTGGTCATGCCGATGATCCAGCGCCGCAAGCCAGGACGTATCGTGGCGCTCTCCTCGATGTCCGGTTTGACGGGCAATCGCGGTCAAGTCAATTACAGCGCAGCCAAGGCCGGAATCATCGGCGCCAGCAAGGCGCTGGCCGTCGAACTCGCCAAGCGTCGGATCACGGTCAACTGCGTCGCGCCCGGCTGGATCGAGACACGCATGACCGACGAGCTACCGCGCGATGAGATTCGCAAGCTGATCCCCATGCAGCGCACCGGAACAACCGAGGACGTCGCCGGCACCGTGAGCTTTCTCTGCTCGGCGGATGCCGCCTATATCACACGACAGGTGATCGCGGTGAACGGCGGCATGTGCTGACCGCCAGTGGCAGAGAAGACGCTCAGTCCGGGGCACGGGGATTCAGCACCGGCGGCAATGCCGCCGGTCGACGGGCCGCCAGTTCGGCAACGGCGATCTCCAGCAGCACCACGGCCAGCTCGCTCAAGTTGACGTTGCGTTTGTTGGCTTCGATCGCCAATAGCCGATATGTGGAGTCGCTGAGGTGGTTTAGCACCAACCGGGCCATAGGGAAGTCCTCGAGTGCCAGTGTCAACACTGTAACGAGTTATCGACGGGCTCTCAGGTTGAAATCACTAGACCTGAGGCATGATCCCCACTAAGGCGGAGCGGCCGTCGCCTCGTGCCGTGCTGGACCCAGCCACTGCGTGGTAACCTTGCCCCTCATCGTATGACCCCGGCATCCCGATGCCCCATCTGTGCCACAAGAATCGACGGAGCTTACCGAGAAACCATGCAGGACGCGGCCTCCAGCAAGAACACTCAGCATACGCCGATGATGGCGCAATACCTCAACATCAAGCGTGAACATCCGGATGTCCTGCTGTTCTACCGCATGGGTGATTTTTACGAGCTGTTCTTCGATGACGCCAAGCGGGCATCGCGGCTGCTCGATATCACGCTGACGGCGCGCGGCCAGTCGGGAGGCAAACCCATTCCCATGGCCGGGATCCCCTACCATAGCGCCGAGTCCTACCTGGCACGGCTGGTCAAATCCGGCGAATCGGTGGCGATCTGCGAACAGATCGGCGATCCGAGCACATCCAAGGGCCCGGTCGAACGTCGCGTCGTGCGTATCGTCACGCCGGGCACGCTGCACGACGAGGCACTGCTGGATGCCGGCCGCGACAACCTGCTGGTAGCGCTGCACCAGGCCGGCGAGCGCTGGGGAATTGCCTGGCTCGAGCTCTCCAGCGGTCGTTTCAGCCTGCTCGAGGTCGATGGAGAAGCCGACATGCTGGCCGAGATCCATCGTCTGCAACCCGCGGAGCTGCTCGCGGCCGAGAGTCTCGATCTGTCACCGTCGCTGGCCTCGCGGTCCGGCCTGCGCCGCCAGAACGACTGGCACTTCGATCTGGCGACCGCCACCCGGCTGCTGTGCGATCAGTTCGAGGTCGCCGATCTCAGAGGCTTCGGCTGCACGCATCTCGAATCCGCGCTGATCGCGGCCGGTGTGCTGATCGATTACGCCCGGGATACCCAGCGCTCGCGTCTGCCACATGTCACGGCGCTGGGCGTCGAGAACCGTGACGACGCCGTGGTGATCGATGCCGCCAGTCGGCGCAACCTCGAGATCGACATCAACCTCGGCGGCGGCAGCGACAACACCTTGGCCAGCGTGCTCGACACCAGCGTGACACCAATGGGGTCGCGTCTGCTCAAGCGCTGGCTCAATCGGCCGCTACGGGACCGCACCCAGATCGGCGGACGCCAGGCAGCCGTGCAGCTGCTGCTGGATGATGACCGGTATCTGCTGGTCCGCGAACCGCTCGGCGAGGTCGGTGACGTCGAGCGGATCCTCGCCCGCGTGGCCCTGCGCAGCGCCCGCCCGCGCGATCTGGCCCGCCTGCGTGATGCGCTCAACGTATTGCCGACGCTAGAGAGCGAACTGCAGCGGATCGAGGGCGACAGTGCACTAAACGATCTCGCTCGCCACATCCGGCCCTACCCCGAGCTGGCCGAGACACTGACACGAGCGATGATCGACAATCCGCCGGTGGTGATTCGAGAGGGTGGCGTCATTCGTGAAGGGTTCGACGCCGAGCTCGACGAGTATCGCGGTCTGGCCGAGCACGCCGGCGAGTATCTGGTCCAGCTCGAGGTGCGCGAGCGCGAGCGCTCCGGCCTGGCTGGCCTCAAGGTCGGCTATAACCGGGTTCATGGCTACTACATCGAAATTCCCCGCGCCCAGGCGCGGGACGTGCCGGCGGACTACATCCGCCGCCAGACGCTGAAGAATGCCGAGCGCTTCATCATCCCCGAACTCAAGGAGTTCGAGGACAAGGCGCTATCCGCCAAATCCCGCGCGCTGGCGCGAGAAAAACTGCTTTACGAAAGCCTGATCGACACACTCAATGCCGATCTCGATGCGCTGCAGGCCACCGGGCGCTCGCTAGCGGCGCTGGATGTCCTCTGTGCCTTCGCCGAGCGTGCCCAACATCTCGAATTCGTGCGCCCGCAGCTGTCGGAGACCCCCGGATTCAAACTCATCGGCGGCCGCCACCCGGTCGTGGAGCATGTCAGCCAGCATCCGTTCGTGCCCAACGATCTCGTGCTCGACGAGGATCGCCGCATGCTGGTGATCACCGGTCCCAACATGGGCGGCAAGTCTACCTACATGCGCCAGGCAGCATTGATCGCCCTGCTCTCGCACACCGGCAGCTTCGTGCCGGCGGACAGTGCCGAAATCGGCCCGGTGGATCGTATCTTCACGCGTATCGGCTCCAGCGACGATTTGGCCGGCGGGCGCTCCACCTTCATGGTGGAGATGACCGAAACCGCCAGCATTCTCCATAACGCTACCGCCGAGAGCCTGGTGCTGATGGACGAGATAGGCCGCGGCACCAGCACCTTCGATGGCCTGTCACTCGCCTGGGCCAGCGCCGAACACCTGGCTAACCGGCGCGCCTTCACGCTGTTCGCCACCCACTATTTCGAGATGACCGCGCTGGCCGAACAGCAGGAAACGGTAGCCAACGTGCACCTGACGGCAGCCGAGCACAAGGACGGTATCGTCTTCATGCACCGTGTCGAGGAGGGCCCTGCCAGCCAGAGCTACGGCCTGCAGGTCGCCCAGCTCGCCGGCGTGCCGCAGAGCGTGATCGCGCGAGCGCGCGACAAGCTGGCCAGTCTTGAGCAGCCCACGGCCATGCCTGTCGCGAATGACGCACGCGCTCAACCCGCCAGGCCTCAGCAGGCAGACATGTTTGCCGCGGTCCCGCATCCAGTACTGGAAGCGCTGGAATCGCTCGACGTCGACTCGCTGACGCCCCGGGCGGCGCTGGACCTGCTCTATGCCTGGCGCGATCAGCGTTGAGACACACGGAAGCTATAACGCCATTCCTCGATGTTCCAGGTAGCGGCTTGCCCGAGCCGGTGCCCGCCGCCTAGAATATGGCGCCATTCGAGTAGCGTGCGGCGGCGCCGTGGAAACGGTGGATTCGAGAACGTCTTCCTCTTCCACCTGGACGCGACAATGGGCTGTGGCACGAAGCCGTAATAAAAGAAGCCGTGATAAAGAAGCCATGACCGGGCCGTCAATCAGGAGAGAACACCCATGACGTTCGTCGTCACCGAGAACTGCATCAAGTGCAAATACACCGACTGCGTCGAAGTCTGCCCGGTGGACTGTTTCTACGAGGGTCCCAACTTCCTCGTCATCCATCCCGACGAGTGCATCGACTGCGCGCTGTGCGAACCGGAGTGCCCTGCGGAGGCGATTTTCTCCGAGGACGAACTGCCTGAAGGCCAGCAGCAGTTCATCGAGCTCAACGCCGAGCTCGCCGAAGTGTGGCCGAACATTGCCGAGCAGAAGGATCCGCCGGAAGATGCCAAGGCGTGGGACGGCAAGCCCAACAAGATCGAGCTGCTCGAACGCTGATTTGCTATTACGCAAATCGGACGCTCGCTGCCGAAGAACGCAGGAAGGCCGCTCGATGAGCGGCCTTCCTGGTTTATCGATCTGCAGCGATCTTACTGCCCCTTGATGGCCTTCAACCCCGGGTAGCTCGCCTTGTCACCCAGCTCCTGCTCGATCACCAGCAGGCGGTTGTACTTGGCGACACGATCGGAGCGGCACAGCGAACCGGTCTTGATCTGACCGGCGGCAGTACCCACGGCGAGATCGGCGATGGTGGTGTCTTCGGTCTCGCCGCTGCGGTGGGAGATGACCGCGGTGAAACCGGCATCCTGCGCCATCCGGATCGCATCCAGCGTCTCGGAGAGCGAACCGATCTGGTTGAACTTGATCAGAATCGAGTTGCCGATTTTCTCGTCGATACCGCGCTTGAGGATTCTGGTGTTGGTGACGAACAGATCGTCCCCGACCAGTTGAATCTTGTCGCCCAGTTTCTCGGTCAGTGCCTTCCAGCCGTCCCAGTCCGACTCGTCCATGGCATCTTCGATCGAGACGATCGGATACTGATCGCAGAGATCCGCCAGATAGTCGGTGAAGCCGGCGGCGTCGTACTGCTTGCCTTCACCAGCAAGATCGTAGACGCCATCCTTGAAGAACTCACTGGCAGCGCAGTCGAGCGCCAGCGTGACGTCGTCGCCCAGCGTGTAGCCGGCATCACTGACCGCCTGCTTGATCACCGCCAGCGCTTCGGCGTTGGACGCCAGGTTCGGCGCGAAGCCGCCCTCGTCGCCCACCGAGGTGGACAGCCCCTTGGCCGTCAGCACTTTCTTCAGCGAGTGGAAGATCTCGGCACCCATGCGCAGCGCTTCACGGAAGTTCGGTGCGCCGACCGGCTGGACCATGAATTCCTGAATATCGACGTTGTTGTCGGCATGCTCGCCGCCGTTGATGATGTTCATCATCGGCACCGGCATGATGTACTGACCCGGCTGGCCATAAAGCTCGGCGATGTGAGCGTAGAGCGGCACGCCTTTCTCGGTCGCCGCGGCCTTGGCCGCGGCCAGCGACACCGCGAGAATCGCATTGGCGCCAAGACTGGCCTTGTTGTCGGTGCCATCCAGGGCCAGCATGGCGTCATCGAGGGCGCGCTGATCGCTGGCATCCATTCCCATCAGCCGCTCGCGAATCTTGCCGTTGACGGCATCGACGGCCTTCAACACGCCCTTGCCGAGGTAGCGTGACTTGTCTCCGTCACGCAGTTCCAGCGCTTCACGCGAACCGGTGGAAGCACCGCTGGGCGCGCAGGCGCTGCCGGTAATACCGCCACTCAGGGTGACCTGAGCCTGAACGGTGGGGTTGCCGCGGGAATCGAGCACTTCGAGGGCGCGGATATCAACGATCTCAGCCATGTTACGTCGTCCTGTCGGTTGAAAAATCAATGATCGA
This sequence comes from Salinicola socius, assembly GCF_001937195.1. Lineage (GTDB taxonomy): Bacteria > Pseudomonadota > Gammaproteobacteria > Pseudomonadales > Halomonadaceae > Salinicola > Salinicola socius. The sequence goes on from NZ_MSDO01000001.1 coordinate 25,712, forward strand.
GGGTGAAACGCCCGTTCCTTGGCGTGCAGTTGCGGGCGTGGTGATTCCATCATGTCAGCAGTTCTGGAGCTTAGCCAGCGCAGGGATCCCAGGTCCAGCGTCTCCAACGACAGCGGGGGATGAATCGCTTCATCCCCCGCCAGGTCATTCGATCACTCCTGATGCGCCATGCCATGCTGACGCTGGCGTTGCGCCTTGTGCTCCAGCGCCGCATTGACGAAACCGGTGAACAGCGGATGCCCGTCGCGCGGCGTCGAAGTGAACTCGGGATGGAACTGACACGCCACGAACCAGGGGTGATCCGGCAGTTCGATCATCTCGACCAGCGACTGATCGCCGCTCTTGCCCGACACGATGAGACCGGCCGCCTCGAGTTGCTCGACGAACTGCTCGTTGACCTCGAAACGATGCCGATGACGCTCGGTGATCGTATCCAGCCCGTACACCTCATGCGCTCTGGAACCCGGCTTGAGTCGGCACTCCTGCCCGCCGAGACGCATGGTGCCACCCAGATCGGAAGCTTCGTCACGCAGCTCGATCTGCCCTTCCGGGTTGATCCACTCGGTAATCAGGCCGACCACCGGATGCTGGGTCTCGCGAGTGAACTCGGTGGAGTTGGCGTCTTCCCAACCCGCCACGTGGCGCGCGAACTCGATCACCGCCACCTGCATGCCGAGACAGATGCCGAGATAGGGAACGTCGTTCTCGCGGGCGAAACGGGCGGCCTGAATCTTGCCTTCCACGCCGCGCTCACCGAAGCCGCCCGGCACCAGAATCGCATCCTTCCCAGCCAGGCGCTCGGTGCCGTGACGCTCGATCAGTTCGGCGTCGATATACTCGACGTTGACCTTCACGCGGGTCTGGATGCCGGCGTGAATCAGCGCCTCGTTGAGCGACTTGTAGGCGTCGAGCAGCTCCATGTACTTGCCGACCATGGCGATATTGATCGTCTTGAGCGGATTGAGCTTGGCGTCGAGGACGTGGATCCATTCGGCGAGATCCGCCTGCGGCGCCTCGAGACGGAACTTGTCGCAGACGATATCGTCGAGCCCCTGCTCGTGCAGCATCAGCGGAATGCGATAGATAGTGTCGGCATCCTGCAGCGGGATGACCGCACGCTCTTCGACATTGGTAAACAGCGCGATCTTGCGCCGCTCGCTCTCCTCGAGCTCGACTTCGCTGCGGCAGATCAGGATGTCCGGCTGGATCCCGATCGAACGCAGCTCCTTGACGCTGTGCTGGGTCGGCTTGGTCTTGGTCTCGCCGGCGGTCTTGATGTAGGGCACCAGCGTCAGGTGCATGAACAGCGCCCGGTTGGCCCCGACTTCGCTCCGCAGCTGACGGATGGACTCCAGAAACGGCAGCGATTCGATGTCGCCCACGGTGCCGCCGATCTCGACCAGCGCCACGTCGTAACCTTCTCCCCCCTTGATCACACGGTGCTTGATCTCGTCGGTGATGTGCGGGATGACCTGCACCGTGCCGCCGAGATAATCGCCACGGCGCTCCTTGCGCAGCACGTGCTCGTAGACCCGACCGGTGGTGAAGTTGTTGCTCTGGGTCATCTTGGTACGGATGAAGCGCTCGTAATGTCCCAGGTCGAGATCGGTTTCCGCGCCATCCTCGGTGACGAATACTTCGCCATGCTGAAACGGACTCATGGTGCCCGGATCGACGTTGATGTACGGATCCAGTTTGAGGATGGTGACCTTGAGGCCGCGGGCCTCGAGGATCGCCGCCAGCGAGGCGGATGCAATACCCTTGCCCAGAGAGGACACAACGCCGCCGGTCACGAAGATATATCGTGTCATGGAAAACCTGTCGAATCGTGGTCGTAAAGCTCGTGAGAAAAGACCCGGGGGAGAAAGTCGGGCCAGGATGGGACGTCAGATTACCAGAGTCGTTCGAAAGGCTCAATTTTGGATCGCGCGGTCGACGTGCCGAGGAGACCGATCAATCCGCCACGGCGCGCTGCAGCGACTCCAGCCGACGATCCCGGATGCCGAGCGCATGGAGGTCGCCCACCGTATTGTCGAGATATTCGCGGCACGATCCCAGCACGCCGCGGCCGGTACGCAACAGGTGCACCACCGTCTCGTCGGACTGGCGACCGATATAGCGGTCGTGATGCGGATTGATCACGAAGGCGACGCCCCAGATCGGGCCGACGTCCGTCTTCAGCTTGATCCAGCGCGGTCGATAGGCGCCGGTCAGCATCTCGCGTCGCCACACCAGCGTCAGCTCCCGCTCCAGATTGTCGCCGGGTACACGCAGCGCAACGCCATGGCAAGAGCCGCCCGGCGCCAAGGCCAGCATCAGCCCCGGGGTTTCAGGCGTACCGCGGCCATGATCGAGCTTGAGGCAGAAATCGCGATGATAACCGTACAGTCGGCAGGTATGACGTTCGGCAACCTCGACACACGGATTCCAGATCAACGAACCGTAGGCGAACAGATAGACACCGTCACTGATGCTTACGCCAGGCGGCGCCGTGTCCAGAACGTGGTGGATGGAGCTGCGAAGCTCCTGATGGCTCTTCAACGCCACCTCGGGATAGACATGTTCGAAGTGACGACGAATCAGATCCTGCTCCAGCACCTCGCGTGTCATGGCGATCGACTTCTCCGCGGAAGTGTCTTCGTCGGCGCATATGTCGCTGGGCTGCGGCTCACTCATTGGGGGCTCTATCTCGGGCACGATCGGTATGATTCAGCATTGACAGGGTGACGACCACGGATGGCTGGCACCGTCACCCCAGACTAACGTCCAACGCGCGCAAAGCGAAGCGCTAGTTCGGCGCCGGCATCAACTCCTGAGCATTGACCCGCGGGCATCAAGCCTAACTGCAAGGCCGGACCGCGAACCCGGCAATCAATCGTGCCGTCGGCAACCGGCACCATGACGCAGGACGAGATGCAGAAGGATCGCGCCGAAGGTGGCGGTGCCGATCCCATCGAGGGTGAAGTCGCCGACGGCGATCGAGAAGTTGCCTGCCCCCAGCACCAGCGTCACCGCCGCGACGATCAGATTGGTGTTGTCACCCAGGTCGACCTCGTTCTGGATCCAGATGCGGGCGCCGGCTACCGCGATCAGACCGAACACCACGATCGATGCGCCGGCCAGCACCGGCCCGGGGATCGTCTGGATCAGCGCGCCGAAACGCGGCGAGAACCCGAGCAGAATGGCAAATCCGGCGGCCGCGACGAAGATCAGCGTCGAGTAGACCCGCGTCACCGCCATCACACCGATATTTTCGGCATAGGTGGTCACGCCGGTGCCGCCGGACGCCCCCGACACCATCGTCGCCAGCCCGTCGCCCAGAAAGGCCCGGCCGATGTAGGGGTCGAGATCGCGGCCGGTCATCGCCCCCACCGCCTTGATGTGGCCGAGGTTTTCCGCCACCAGAATCACCGCGACCGGCGCGATCAGCACCATCGCCTGCGGACTGAAGGTCGGCGCCGTGAATGCGGGCAGGCCGAACCAGGCGGCATTCTCGATGATCGAGAAATCGATCGGCGCGCCCCAGCCCAGTCCATTGGTGACCAGCGCATAGATCGCGTAGGCCGCCATCAATCCGACCAGAATCAGCAGCCGCTGGAGCATGCCGCGAGTCAGCACCGCAGCCAGACCGATGCAGAGAATGGTCACCAGTGCCATCGCGGCATCGAAGTTGGAGCCCTTCACGCTGGAAACCGCCACCGGGGCCAGGTTGAGCCCGATGGTCATGACGATCGCACCGGTCACCACCGGCGGCAGCAGGAACTCGATCCAGCGCGTCCCCGATGCCATCACGACGAGACCGATCAGCGCATAGATCGCACCACAGGCAATGATGCCGCCCAGCGCCAGCCCGATCGAAGGATTGCCGCCGCTCCCGGCATATCCGGTGGCCGCGATCACCACGCCGATGAAGGCAAAACTCGAGCCCAGATAGCTGGGCACCCGCCCGCCAACCACCACGAAGAACAATAGCGTGCCGATCCCCGACATCAGAATGGCCAGATTGGGATCGAACCCCATCAGCAGTGGCGCCAGCACAGTGGAGCCGAACATGGCGACGGCGTGCTGAATTCCCATCAGCAATGTCTGCGCCGCCGGCAACCTCTCGTCGGGCGCGACCACACCTTGGCGAGCGGCTTCGACGCGGCGCCAGCGGGGAAACCAGGATGACATCGTTGTTGTTCTCCAGAATGAAATGAAGGGGAAAACGGCCGCTACCACGTCGAGCAGCGAACTCCAGACACCAAAACGCCAACGGCGGGAATGAACCCTGGCCATTGGCGCTTTTCCCTATCCGCTGCCTTCAAGCCCGGCACATCCATTCTGACATGTTGGCCTGAGATGACGGACTGACACTCCGGCTTCAGCGATGGTGCTATTCGGGCAGCCGGGCCGCCAGGATCTTGGCGCGACGCTCGATCTCCTCGAGCATCCCTGCACACTCGTCCGACATCCCGCTGTCATTCAATTTGGCGAGTGAGAACAGCGCCTTGAGCTGCCCACTGATCATGATGGCCTGATGGCCGCCGTCCTGATCCAGCACATGATCTTCCAGCGCTCGCAGTTGGGTGTTTGCCTGGTCGAGAATGTTGCGTTCAAGCCTGATCATGATGTGACCTTTCTGAGAATTGCGGTTCGTTTCGAGCGCGCCACTGTAAAGGCTCATCGCGCTTTATACCATCGCCCAAGGGTATCGATCGCCTGAGTGGCAAACGCCAACGGCACCGTCGGCGCCTGCCGGTCATCGACCGATATCGCCTCGGGAAGTCTCAGACCTTGAGATAATCGAGGATACCTTCGGCCGCCTGGCGCCCTTCGTAGACCGCCGTCACCACCAGGTCGGAGCCGCGCACCATATCACCACCGGCAAACACGTTTTCGTTGCTGGTCTGATAGGCGAAGCGCTCCATCTGCGCCGGAATCTCCGGTGCCAGCACGCGGCCGCGTTCGTCGACCTCGATCTGGTGTGTATCGAACCACTCGATTTCGCTCGGCTGGAAGCCGAAGGCGATGACCACCGCGTCGCAGGCCAGGATTTCCTCGGAGCCCGGCACCACTTCCGCACTGCGTCGACCCTTGTCGTCCGGTTCGCCCATGCGGGTGCGCACCAGCTTGACGCCCTCGACCTTGCCTTCACCGACGATCGCCACCGGCTGGCGGTTGAACAGGAACTCGACGCCCTCCTCGCGCGCGTTCTTCACCTCGCGCTTGGAGCCCGGCATGTTCTCCTCGTCACGGCGATAGGCGCAGGTCACGCTGGTCGCCCCCTGGCGGATCGAGGTGCGGTTGCAGTCCATGGCGGTATCACCACCCCCCAGCACCACCACGCGCTTGCCGGCCATCGATACGTAATCGACCGAATCCTGCTCGAAGCCGAGATGATGGTTGGCATTGGCGATCAGGAAGTCGAGCGCCTTGTAGACGCCATCCATCTCCTCGCCGGGGAAACCGCCGACCATGTACTTGTAGGTGCCCATGCCGAGGAAGACTGCGTCGAATTCGTCGTTCAGCTGCTCGAAGGTGATATCGCGACCGATCTCGGTATTGAGTCGGAACTCGATACCCATCTCCTCGAACACCGCGCGGCGCCGCTCCATCACGTGCTTCTCGAGCTTGAACTCGGGAATCCCGAACGTCAGCAGACCGCCGATCTCCGGATAGCGATCGAACACCACCGGCTTGACGCCGTTGCGTACCAGCACATCGGCACATCCCAGCCCGGCCGGGCCTGCGCCGATCACCGCCACGCGCTTGTCGGTCATGGTCACGTTGGACATGTCCGGACGCCAGCCCATGGCAAAGGCGGTATCGGTGATGTACTTCTCCACCGAGCCGATGGTGACGGCACCGAAGCCGTCGTTCAGCGTGCAGTCGCCTTCGCACAGACGATCCTGCGGGCAGACGCGGCCGCAGACTTCCGGCAGCGAGTTGGTGCGGTGCGACATCTCCGCGGCCTCGAGGATGTTGCCCTCGCTGACCAGCTTGAGCCAGTTGGGAATGTAGTTGTGGACCGGGCACTTCCACTCGCAGTAAGGATTGCCGCAATGCAGGCAACGGTGGGCCTGGCTGGCCGCCTCGCTGGGCTTGTACGGCTCGTAGATCTCGGCAAATTCCTTCGCCCGGCTGCGCGCATCCTTTTTCTGCGGATCGCGCCGCCCCACATCGATGAACTGAAAGTCGTTACTCAAACGGTTTGCCATGTTCTCTCTCCTCACTGGGCCGACGACGCTCTAGGATTCCGGCTGATGCCCGCACCCCGGGGCTGAACCCCGGGTCATTCGGGCCATCGCCGCCTCTTACTCAGGCTGGCGCCTGGATTGGGCCAGCAAACCGTTGAGACTTGCGGCCTTGGGCTTCACCAGCCAGAAATGGCGGATGAAGTCGGAGAAATCCTCGAGAATCGCATGCCCCCGTGGCGAATCCGTCTCTTCCACGTATTCGGTAATCACTTCGCGCAGATGACGACGATAGGCTTCCATCGATTCGGTATTGATTCGATGAATTTCCACCAGCTCGTGGTTGTAGCGATCCACGAAACCGCGATCCTCGTCGAGCACGTAGGCGAAGCCGCCGGTCATGCCCGCACCGAAGTTGATCCCGGTCTTGCCGAGCACGCAGACCAGACCGCCGGTCATGTACTCGCAGCAGTGATCGCCGGCGCCCTCGATCACCGCATGGGTGCCGGAGTTGCGCACGCCGAAGCGCTCACCGGCCATGCCCGCGGCGAACAGCTTGCCATCGGTGGCGCCGTACAGGCACGTATTGCCGATGATCGCGGTCTCGTGGCTCAGGAAACGGCTGGCCTTGGGCGGCACGATCACCACCTTGCCACCGTTCATGCCCTTGCCGACATAATCGTTGGCATCGCCTTCCAGATACAGATTCAGCCCGCGCGCGTTCCACACCCCGAAACTCTGACCTGCGACACCGGTGAAGCGCGCCGTGATCGGAGCGTCCTCGAGGCCCGCTTCGCCGTAGCGCTTGGCGATCTCGCCGGAGACCCGTGCCGCTACCGAACGATCGCAGTTGGTGATCTTGAACTCGAACTCGCCCCCGGACTTCGATTCGATCGCCGGCAGCAGCGCGTCGAACACTTCCTGATTCTTGGCGCCGGGGTCATGGGGCACGTTGCGGCTGACCTGGCAGAACTGCGGCGCGTCCTTGGGCACGAAGTCGTTGGCAAGCAACGGGCTCAGGTCGAGCTTGCGCTGTGCCGCCGTCTCGCCTTCCAGCATCTCGAGCAGATCGGTGCGCCCGATCAGATCGGTCAGCTGCCGCACGCCCAGCAGCGCCATCAGTTCCCGCACTTCCTCGGCGATGAAACGGAAGTAGTGCTTGACCATGTCCACCGTGCCGCGGAAGTGCTCGTCGCGCAGCTCCTGATGCTGGGTGGCGACACCGGTGGCGCAGTTGTTGAGGTGGCAGATCTTCAGATACTTGCAGCCCAGCGCCACCATCGGCGCGGTGCCGAAGCCGAAACTCTCCGCTCCCAGAATGGCTGCCTTGACCACGTCGAGGCCGGTCTTGAGCCCACCATCGGTCTGCAGCCGGATCTTGTCGCGCAGGCCGTTGATGCGCAGCGCCTGATGGACCTCCGGCAGCCCCAGCTCCCACGGGCTGCCGGCGTGGCGGATCGAGGTGATTGGGCTCGCCGCGGTGCCGCCGTCGTAGCCGGAGACCGTGATCAGATCGGCGTAGGCCTTGGCCACGCCGGTAGCGATGGTGCCGATACCCGGCTCGGATACCAGCTTGACCGACACCTGCGCGCTCGGGTTGACCTGCTTGAGATCGAAGATCAGCTGGGCCAGATCCTCGATCGAGTAGATGTCGTGGTGCGGCGGCGGCGAGATCAGCGTCACGCCGGGCACGGCGTAGCGCAGCCGCGCGATCATCTCGTTGACCTTGCCGCCCGGCAGCTGACCCCCTTCGCCGGGCTTGGCGCCCTGGGCCACCTTGATCTGCAACACCTCGGCGTTGACCAGATAGGCCGGCGTCACGCCGAAGCGCCCGGAGGCGATCTGCTTGATCTTCGACGAGCGAATGGTGCCGTAACGGGCCGGATCTTCGCCGCCTTCACCGGAGTTGGAACGACCGCCCGTCTCGTTCATCGCCTGGGCCAGCGCCTCGTGCGCCTCGGGCGACAGCGCGCCCAGCGACATCCCGGCGCTGTCGAAACGCAGCAGCAGGCTCTCGACCGGCTCGATCTCGTCCAGCGGCAACGGTTCGGGGGCCGGCTTGAGCTTCAGCAGATCGCGGATGGTGGCGACCGGGCGCTCGTTGACCAGCCGCGCGAACGCCTTCCACTTGGCGTAGTCGCCCTGCTGGACCGCCTGCTGCAGCGTCATCACCACATCGGGATTGTAGGCGTGATACTCGTGGCCGTGGACGAACTTGACCAGCCCGCCCTGACGCATGGTCTTGCGCGGGATCCAGGCATCGCGTGCGGCCAGTTCCTGCTGCATCTGCAGCTCGCTGAATCCGGTGCCCTCGATACGCGACATCATGCCTTCGAAGCACATCTGCATGACCTCGGACCCCAGCCCGACGGCTTCGAACAGCTGCGAGCCGCGGTAGGAGGAGATCTGCGAAATGCCCATCTTCGACAGGATCTTGTAAAGCCCCTTCTGCATGCCCTTGCGATAGTTCTCGCGGGCATCCGCCGGGTTGCCGACCAGCTCGCCGGTACGGTGCATGTCCGCCATCACCTGGTAGGCCAGATACGGATAGACCGCGGTGGCACCGACGCCGAAGAACACCGCCATCTGGTGGGCGTCGCGAGCGTAGCCGGTTTCGACCACGATATTGACCCGCGGACGCAGCGCTAGCCTTGCCAGGTGATGATGCACCGCACCGGTCGCCAGCAGCGCCTGGATCGGCTGCTTGCCTTTTTCGAGCTCGGCATCCGACAGGACCAGGATCACCTTGCCATCATGGGTGGCCTGCTCGGCCTGCTGGCACAGCGCCACCAGCGCCTGCCGTAGCGAGGTCGTCTCGGGATCGTACTGCAACGGCAGGGTGATCGAGGCGAATGCCGGATCTTCCTGGGTCACCAGTGCGGTGAACTTGCGCGGCGACAGCACCGGCGTCGTCAGAATCAGCCGGTGCGCGTGTTCGGGCGTCGCCTCGAAGACGTTCAGCTCGGCCCCGCAGCAGGTCTCAAGCGACATCACGATCGCTTCCCGCAACGGGTCGATCGGCGGATTGGTGACCTGGGCGAATTTCTGGCGGAAGAAATCGGTGAGCAGACGATTCTGGCGCGACAGCACCGCCATCGGCGTATCGTCGCCCATCGAGCCCACCGCTTCCTGACCACTCTCGGCCAGCGGACGCAGCAGCTGATCGCGCTCCTCGAACGTCACCGAGAACATCTTCTGATAGACGTTGAGTTCATCGGTCTCGAACGGCTGGAAGCGCGCCAGCTCGGTCAGTGCGGATTCCAGGTAGTGGGCGTGCTCCTTCAGCCAGCGACGATAGGGATAGGCGGACTTGAGCCGCTGATCGATGTCGTCGGTGTGGAGCACCTCACCGGTCTGGGTATCGACGGCGAGAATCTGGCCCGGCCCGACGCGCCCCTTGGCCACCACGGATTCCGGCTGGTAACTCCATACGCCGATCTCGGAAGAGAGCGTGATGTAGCCGTTATCGGTGATCACCCAGCGCGCCGGACGCAGGCCGTTGCGATCGAGCATGCACACAGCGTGGCGGCCATCGGTCATCACGATGCCGGCGGGGCCGTCCCAAGCTTCCATGTGCATGGAGTTGTATTCATAGAAGGCGCGCAGATCGCCATCCATGGTCTCGACGTTCTGCCACGCCGGCGGCACCATCATCCGCACCGCGTTATAGAGATCCATGCCGCCGGTCAGCAGCACTTCCAGCATGTTGTCCATGCTCGACGAGTCGGAGCCGGTGGTGTTGACGATCTCGTCGAGACCCTCGATATCCGGCAGCAGCTCGTTGACGAAGTTGGCCTTGCGCGCATTGGCCCAACTGCGGTTGGCCTCGATGGTATTGATCTCGCCGTTGTGCGCCATGAAGCGAAACGGTTGAGCCAGCGGCCAGCGCGGCGCGGTATTGGTCGAGAAACGCTGATGAAAGACACAGACGGCGGTCTCGAGACGCTCGTCGCCCAGATCCTGATAGAAGGTGGGCAGATCCGCGGGCATCATCAGACCCTTGTAGGAAACCACCTTGGACGACAGCGAGCAGACGTAGAACTCTTCTTCCTGACGCAGTTTCTGCTCGGTCAGGCGACGGGCCATGAACAGCTCGACGTTGAAAGCGGCATCGGACTGGGAGGCGTCGCCTTCGACGAACACCTGACGAATACGCGGCAGGCACTCGAGTGCCATCGGCCCGCAGACGCTGGGGTCCGTGGGCACATCGCGCCACCCCTTGACGCTCAGCCCCCGCTCGGCCAGCTCGCCTTCCAGCGTTTCCCGAGCGCTCTGCTCGCGGGCGTCGTCATCGGGAAAGAACACCATGCCGACCGCGAAGCGCTCGCCCAGCGTCACGCCCAGTTGATCCTGGGCCAGCGCTCGCATGAAGCTCATCGGCATTTTCAGCAACAGGCCACAGCCATCGCCGGTCTTGCCATCCGCCGCGATTCCGCCACGGTGGGTCATGCAGGTCAGGGATTCGATCGCCGTCTTGAGCAGATCGTGGCTGGCCTGCCCTTCCATATGAGCAATCAGGCCGAAACCGCAGTTGTCGCGGAATTCGCCAGGCTGGTGAAGACCTCTCATCATGGGCGTGCCTCACAAAGCAGTGTCTGAATACAAGGTATTGCATTCGGTCTGATAAAAAGAGATTATTACCGGTTTTCTTATTTTTATGACCGAGTAAATCGCGTCAAAATCGGTCTGATTTTCATCGCGCAACGCTGACAATCTTGCCGCTGGCGCTTGTCAAAAGGCCGGACAGAATAGCCAGTTACCCACCCCAGCGCAATTCGAGCGCCGGCGTTTTTCTCCGTAAACACATTTAAAATCGAAGACTTAGCGAGATAATCGCCAAAATACACTGTTGGCACAAAGGCTTAGACTTTAGGAGTAGACTAAAGTCTAAGCCTTCTGCGCGATGGCCAGATCGGGGTGAGATCTCGGCGCGATACCCATACCGATACGGCATGGAGCATACCAATTATATCGATAACGCATCGAAAAGACAGACACCGGCATCGGGTTGTCGACAAAATTTCCTGGCCACGATGAAGCCTTCTGCCGCCACCCATACGCGAAGCCCGACCGACGGGATGGATGCCCGGACGGGCAGACGGCGTGAAAAGAGGCCCGGAGCTGGCGCCACCCACTGACGCCAGCGGAAATTGGTTAACTGAAGTGACGAGGATCGGTCGGGCTCGCACTGAGGCCGTGCCGGAGAGCAGAACCGGCGACGAGGAAGGATCAGGCTCGCGGAAAATCCGTCAACAGCCGGCCGAGCCGATCGGTATCCGTATCATCGCGGATACAGGCGCGCCCCAGCGTTTCGAGCAGAATCAGTCGCAGACGGCTGTCGACATTCTTCTTGTCGAGGCGCATGCGATCGAGGAAATCATCCGCTGACATGTTTGCCGGCGCCGTCACCGGAAGATCTGCCGCTTTCAGAATCTCGGCGACGCGTTCGACATCGGCCTCGCTCAGCCAGCCGCGCTCGGCCGAGAGTCGAGTCGCCATCATCATGCCGGCCCCGACCGCCTCACCGTGAAGCCAGTTGCCGTAGCCCTGATGCGCCTCGATGGCATGGCCGAAGGTGTGACCCAGATTGAGCAACGCCCGCACGCCCTGCTCGGTCTCGTCTTCCGCGACCACTTCCGCCTTGATCTCGCAACTGCGGCGGATGGCATGGCGAATGGCCGCCCCCTCCAACGCTCGAAGCGCCGCCAGTTCGCCCTCCAGCCATTCGAGGAAGGAAAGGTCCCAGATCAAGCCGTACTTGATCACTTCCGCCAGCCCCGCCGACAGCTCCCGCGCCGGCAGTGTTCGCAGGGTGTCGGTATCGACGATCACCGCTCTGGGCTGCCAGAACGCACCGATCATGTTCTTGCCGCGCGGGTGATTGACGCCGGTCTTGCCCCCGACGGAGGAGTCGACCTGAGCCAGTAGCGTGGTGGGAATCTGAATGAAAGCGACGCCGCGCTGATAACTGGCGGCCGCATAGCCCGTCATGTCACCGATCACCCCGCCCCCGAGCGCGATCAGCGTACAGCGCCGGTTGAAGCCCGCGGCCAGCAGGGCGTCCCAGATGCGCTCGACCGACGCCAGCGACTTGGTCGCCTCGCCGTCGGGCAGGATGACTTCCCGAATTTCCAGCTCGGCGCCGGCAAGCGTCTCCTTGAGTGCCGCGAGATAGTGCGGCGCGATCACCTCGTTGGTCACGATCATGACCTGACGGCCGGCCAGATAAGGCAGCAGGTGCTCTCGACTCGAAAGGATGCCCGCGCCGACGTGAATCGGATAGCTGCGATCCCCCAGCGAAACGTTCAGCGATTCCACGGGAAGCGACGAGACAGAGGACATGGCAGATTACCTTCGATGTGGGCAAGACAGGACCTTCGAGGTGACAACGATCTTACCGCTGATGAGAAAGGGAGGCAGACTCGCCAAGCGGCTCCGCCAGACGCGACACCCGGCGCAGAATATCCCCCACCACGCTTCGGGGACCTCGACGATCCGTACGGACAACGATATCCGCAGTGGCACGATAGAGCGGATCGCGGATCGCGAACAGATCGCGCAGCACCTGCTCGGGATTGGCGGTCTGCAGAAGCGGCCGGTTGCGATCCCGCGAGGTACGTCGAATCTGCTGCTCGACGGTGGTGGCCAGATAGATCACCGTGCCCCGCTCCCGCAGCAGCTGGCGATTGATTTCGCGCATGATCGCGCCGCCACCCGTGGCCATGACGATCTCGCTGCACCGAGTCAGCTCGTCGATCATCGCCGTTTCGCGGTCCCGAAAGCCCTGCTCGCCCTCGACATCAAAAATCCATGGGATATTCGCCCCGCAGCGACCTTCGATTTGATGATCGCTATCCAGGAATTGGCGCTGCAATTCGGCCGCCAGGAGGCGGCCGATTGTACTCTTGCCGGCCCCCATGGGGCCGACCAGGAAAAGATTGGGAAGCGACCGCATCAGCGAATGGCCAGTCCGTCCTCGATGATCTTGGGGGTGATGAATATCAGCAATTCTACCTTCTCGTTGCTTTCCTGGGTATAGCGGAACAGATTGCCGATCACCGGAATGTCGCCGAGGAACGGCGTCTTGAACAGCGTTCGCAGCTGCTCGGAGGTCAGAATGCCGCCCAGCACCACGGTTTCACCGTTGTTGACCAGCACCTGAGTCTGAATCTCGTTGGTGTCGATGGCCGGTGCACCGTCGTAGCGGGTGTCGGAGATATCATCGTTATTGACGCGCAGATCCATGATGATGCGGTCATCGGGGGTAATCTGCGGCGTCACCTCGAGCGACAGCACGGCTTCCTTGAACTCGGTAGTGGTGGCTCCGCTGGACGACGCCTCCTGATACGGCACCTCCTGTCCCTGCTTGATCACAGCGGTACGCTGGTTGGCGGTAATCACCTTGGGCTGGGAGATGGTTTGGCTCTTGCCCTCGCTCTCCAGCGCCCGGAGCTCCAGGTCGATCAGAATGTCGCCGGAAAGATAGCCGAAGCTGAACGCGCTGGCGGGGTTGGTCGCATTGCCCAGATCGACCGCCAGACCGCCGCCATAGGAGGCAGGATCGTCCGACGTCGTGGGCACCGTCGAGGCATCGCCGTCTGCCGCGCCGCCAAGATCGAAGTGGCGCCCGCCATTGGCCGACATGCCCCAGTTGACCCCGAGCTCGCGGGTCGCGCTGTCTCGGGCGATCACGATCCGCGCTTCGATCTGAACCTGACGCACGGGGACGTCGAGATGATCGATGGTGCGCCGGATGGCATCGAGCTGGTCGCGCGTGTCCTGGAGAATCAGCGTGTTGGTACGCGGATCGACGGTGACGCGACCGCGCGCCGACATCATGCCGACGCCCTCCCCCCCCTGCAGCAGCGTGGCCAGGGACTCGGCCTTGGCGTAACGAATCTGCAGAAATTCCGTGGTCAACGGCGCCAGCTGCGCCGACTGCTCGCGCGTTTCCAGCGTCTGGCGCTGCAGGCTGGCCAGCTCGCCGGTCGGCGCCACCATCATCACGTTACCTTCCCGGCGGGCCGACAGACCATGGTTGCGCAATACCAGATCGAGCGCCTGGTCCCACGGCACGTCGGTCAGATTGAGGGTCACGTTGCCCTGCACACCGTCGCTGGCGACCACGTTGAGCCCCGACTCCTCGGCGATGATCGACAGCACGTCCCGTACTGGAATGTCCTGAAAATCGAGGGTGATGCGGTGACCGGTATACTCGGGTCGATTCTCGGCCTGGGGGCGTTCGACACTACCCGCGGGCGCCAGCTCTATCGTCAAACGGCGGCCGTTCTGGGTCACCAACGGCTCCACCGCCTCGGAGGCTACGATGTCGAAGACGATGCCATCGGCGCTGCGACGCGGCACGATACGCGACACACGGGTGCCGAAATCGCTGACGTCGAGCGTCTGGTACTGCTCGTCAGGCAAGCGGGTGCCGGGGAGCGAGACCGAAACCTGGCGTCCCTGCCCCGACACCTCGGCGGCGATACCGGCACGATCGAGCACGAGCTCCAGTTGTCCGGCACCATCCGCGCCGCGTCGAAAGTCGATCGAGGTCACCTCGGGTGGCGTCGACACCGCCGCCATCCCGGACTCGCCAGCAGGCGCGCTCGCGACGGCCGAATCGGTCGCGGCCGACCCAGCGGCCTTGTCGCCGAAATGAACCACGACCTTGCCGTCGAGACGCTCCAATCGGTAGTCGGCAGGCGATGCCAGCTCGAACACCAGCCGGGTACGTGTCCCCGCTCCCAGCACTCTGACCGAATCGACGCCGGCACTGCCGATGGCGAAGCTCGACTGCGACAGGCCGCTCTGGGCCTGCAGCAGATCCAGCGCCAGCCGCGGGGGTGCATCGGTGCGATAACCGCGAATGTCCGGCACGCCGCCGACGAAATCGAGACCGACGTCCAGGCGGCCAGCACCCCGGTCGGTGAAGGTCATCGCCGTCAGCGTCGTCACTGCCGGTGCCGCCCAGGCGGCGAACGCCAGCGCCCACAAGGTCAGTGCTGCTGCGCATGCGACCAAGCACCGTCGAGAAGTCATAGTATCCCCTGCTACCGTTGCCGCCGGCTGCCACCGTCGGATTCTTGTTCTGCCATGTCCAGGCGCTGGAGACGCTCGCTCCAACCCCCTTCGGGAGTGCGGACGGTCTCTACCAGCACCAACCCTCGCGGCTCGACGCTGATGATCCGGCCATAATCCCGGCCCAGATAATCGCCCTTGAAGAGGCGATGGATGGCGCCATCCGGCGCGGAGACCAGCCCCGACAGGGTGTTCCCCACCGTCAACGTGCCCACCAGGCTCAGACTGTCCAGCTCAAAGGCTTCCAGTGGCTGACGTGGACGCTCGGCATCCGGCAGTGGCGTGACATCGGCAGGCTTGACCTCTTCAATCGCTTCAGCCACGAAGGGACTCCGGCGATACGCCTGGTCGTAGCTGGCGGTGGCGTACCGAGGCATCTCCGGTAGCGCCGCAATCTGTCCCTGGGGCTTGTGACGCAGGGTGTCCAGGTGCGCCTGCAGCGCTCCCAGGTTGGCGTCTTCGCAGCCGGCGAGCAGGGCGCCGATGACCAGCCACCCGACGAGGAGAATGCGGCTCGACTTCACGATTTCCCTCTCCGCTTCTGTGAATCGACAGCCGGATCGCGATCCTCTCGATAGCGGTAGGTCTTCGCCAGCATCGCCAGCTTGAGATGGTCACCCACCGGCATCAGCGTGAAATCGTGAAGCGTGACGATCCTCGGCATCGCGGCGACGCGGGCCAGAAAAGCCGATATCTGATGAAAGTCGCCGCGCACCTGAATATCGAAGGGCTGTTCGATGTAGAACTCCTGCTCCACTGCAGGGCGCAGCGTGATGCTATCGATGTCGAGCTGTTGCTCGCGTGCCGCGTCGCTGATGGCGTCCAGCAACGCGGGCACTTCCGCGTCGCTTGGCAACATCTCGAGAACGCTCTGCATGCGAGCCTGGAGTTCGCCCATCTGGCGCTCCATCGCCGGCAGATTGACCGCCTGATAGGAGAGCGTCTCGAAGCGCTGCAACGCCTGCTGCTCCTGCGTGATCAGTCGCTGATGCATTTCCCGCGGCGTCGAGGCCAGCAACCACTGGGTGACCCACATCGATCCCAGCAGCACGCTCAGTGCAATCAATCCCTGGAGCGTAACGGGCCAGGTGCCGGCTTCCTTGACGTCGAGTTCGCGCCACTGCAACTCGCGCAGCTGGCGCCACTGATCTGCGCACGCGCCCCGCCAATCGCTCAGCCATGATCTGTTCGACGCCGGACGCTTCATGAACCCGCCTCCGGTTCGATATCGTCGATGGCGTGCTCATCGACACTCATGTGAAAGCGCTTGGCCGACACCGCGCCCTCGTCGGACTGCACGTCCGACAGCAATGGGATGTCGAACGCGGCGCTGTTGTCGAGCGCCCTCATCTGGTCGGATACCTGGCGATTCGAGGCCGCGACGCCACTCAGCTCGAGCCTGCTGCCCTTGCGGCGCAATTCGGTGTAGTGGACGCCGTCGACCACAGTGGCCGTCAACTGATCGAGAACGCGGATGGTCAGGGGCCTGCTCGACTGCAGCTCGCTGATCACCTCGATCTGTTTCAGCATGCGTTCGCGCAGCTGGCGGAAATCGCGCATCACCTGGATATCACGCGTGAGCGCGTCGGTATCGCGCTGAATCAATGCCAGCCGGGCCTGCCCCGCTCGCACCATGGATTCCTCGTACTGTGCGATGCAAAAACCCACCACCAACCCGAGCAGCAGCGTCAGCAGCAGCCCTTGCTTGAATCGCCGAGTCCGGCGCAGACGGTGTCGCTCCCGCCACGGCAGCAGGTTGATTTCGATCGTCATGACAGCGCCCGCATGGCAAGGCCGCAGGCCGTCAGCATCGCCGGGGCATCCGCGGCCAGGGCACCGACATCCAGCCGCGAGTGGATCCGCATCTGCGCAAAAGGGTTGGCAAGCGTTGCCTCCAGCCCGCTCTGGGCTCGCAGGCGCTCCGCGAACCCCGGTAGCGCACTCGAGCCGCCGGCGAGTACCAGGCGCCGAACCTGCTGCTGCCCCGCGGAGGTGTAATAGAGCTGCAGCGAGCGCCCGATGTGCTGAATCAGGGTATCGATGAACGGCAGCAGGACTTGCTGGCGATAATCGTCGGGCAATCCGCCGCGCTTCTTGGCCCGGCCGGCCGCATCGAAACTCATGCCGTAACGCTTGCTGATGGCATCGGTTAGCTGCCGCCCGCCGTAGAGATTGTCGCGGCTATAGACGATCCTTCCGCCCTTCAGGACATGGAATGCGCACAGGTTGGCGCCGATATCCACCAGCGCCGTACTGTCCCCTTCTTCCTCGTGCGAGGTACGCAGATCACGGCAGACGCGCTCGAGCGCGAAACCCTCGACATCCACGGCCACCGTCTCCAGACCCACCGCTTCCATGGTCGACACCAGCGTTTCGATATCCTGCTGGCGACAGGCCACCAGCAGAATTTCCTGCTGATCGTCATAGCGTGGGTGGGGACCTAACCGCTGAAAGTCGAAAGCGACTTCATTGAGGGGAAACGGGATATGCTTGTCGGACTCCATCTGGATCCGCGCTTCGATCTCGTCGTCACTGAGCGAGGCCGGCAGCGAAAGCACCCGCGTGATCGCCGCCGAACTAGGCACCGCGACCACGGCGCGCCGGGAGCGAAGCTGGGCATGCTCGACCGCGCGACGCAACGTATCCTCGACCTCGCGCTTGTCGCGGATGCGCCTTTCGACGACGGCACCCTCACGCAGGGGACGCACCGCGTAGCTGTCGATTCTCAAGCCGCCGGCGCGACGCTCCAGCTCAAGCAGCTTGACGGTGGCGGACGTGATATCCACGCCCACCAGACCTTGAGAGGATCTTTTCAAGCGCAACACTGTCTTACCCCGCCGGAACTCGAAAATCCTAATCAGGGTTAACGGCGGCACCGAAACCAACTTGAGACATTTTGTTACACTTATTTCTTGGTGCTTGCAGGAAGCGGCACGAGTGAAACTGGCCCCGACTCTATCGCATCCATATAATGCCCCGATGCTGAATCATGTCCGACGCCAGGGATAGCGAGCACGCACGCGGCCGGACCGCCACCAGTCAAGGATCACCCCTTCATATGAAGCTTTTTACCCGCCTACTGACGACCGCCTTCTGGCTACTGCTGTCGCTTTGCGCCGGCGTGGTGCTGGCAGTCATTGGCGCTGGGCTCTACTTCGCCCCCGGCTTGCCGGACGTGCGCCAGCTCCAGGATTACGAGCTTCAGACGCCACTGCGTATCTATACCGAAGACAACAAGTTGATCGGCGAATATGGCGAAGAGCGCCGCATGCCGGTCAGCTACGACGAAATTCCCAAGCCGCTGATCAACGCACTGCTGGCCGCCGAAGACGCCAATTTCTACAACCACCCCGGGGTCGATCCCAAGGGACTCGTGCGCGCCGCTGTCGAGCTGGCCTCTTCGGGCAATATCCAGTCCGGCGGCAGCACCATCACCATGCAGGTGGCACGTAATTACCTGCTGACCCTGGATCAGACCTTCACCCGCAAGATCCGGGAAATCCTGCTGGCGCTGCAGATGGAGCAGATCCTGAGCAAGCCGGAAATCCTCGAGCTCTACGTCAACAAGATCTACCTCGGACATCGCTCCTATGGTATCGCCGCCGCGGCCAATACCTACTATGGCAAGCCGTTGGCCGATCTGACCCTGCCGGAGTACGCGATGATCGCGGGGCTACCCAAGGCGCCGTCGAGCTTCAATCCACTGACCAACCCGGAACGCGCACTGATTCGGCGCAACTGGATTCTCTACCGGATGCGCCAGCTCGGCTCGATCGACCAGGCCGCCTACGACGAGGCGGTCAAGGCTCCCATCACCGCCAGCCGCCATACGGCACAGGCGGAAGTCGATGCGCCCTACGTCGCGGAGATGGCCCGCGCCTACGCCGTCGAGCGTTTCGGCGACAAGGCTTACACCGACAACATTCGTGTCACCACCACGCTCGATAGTCGGCTGCAGACCGAGGCGCGCGATGCGCTGGTACAGGGCCTGATCGACTACGACACTCGCCATGGCTGGCGTGGGCCAGAAGAGAAGGACGTCCCGCCGAGCCTCGTCGAGGCGCAGGATCGCACCGAACGTCAGGGCCTGGAAGAAGAGCTGTCGGAATCGCCCGAAGTCATCGAAACCGCACGCCAGGCGGCTCAGTCCAGCGAGGCCACGATCGAGGGCGTCGACGGCGACGTCAGCAACTGGCTCAAGGTGCTGCAGCGCACGCCCGCCTATGGACCGCTCCAGCCCGCCATCGTGACCGCCACCGACGGCAAGCAGATGCGCGTGCTCGACGCCGACGGCAAGGTCATCACCCTTGGCTGGGATGGCCTGAAGTGGGCGCGCGAGTACAAGAGCGCCAAGTGGCGAGGGGGCGAGCCCGCCAATGCCGCCGCCATCGCCGACCGCGGTGACCTGGTCCGCATCATGCAAGAAGGCGATCAGTGGCGTCTGTCACAGCGTCCCGGCGCCGAGGGCGCCATTGTCGTCCTCGACCCGCAGACCGGCGCCATCGATGCACTCCAGGGCGGGTTCAGCTTCGCCGCCAGCAAGTTCAACCGGGCCATCCAGGCGCAGCGCCAGGTCGGCTCCAACTTCAAGCCCTTCGTCTATCTGGCGGCGCTGCAGGAAGGCGACATGACCGCAGCCACCATCATCAACGACGCGCCGGTGGTGATGTCCCAGTACAGCGGCGACGACTGGCGCCCCGAAAACGCGGAGCGCCAGTTCCGCGGGCCGACACGCCTGCGGGTCGGGCTTTACACCTCGCGCAACCTGGTGACCATCCGCGTACTGCAGTCGCTGGGGCTCGACAACGCGCTGAACTTCCTCGAACGCTTCGGCTTCTCGCGGAACCGCCTGCCGCACGGGCTGTCGCTGGCGCTGGGCAGCGCCTCGCTGACGCCGCTGGAGATCGCCAACGCCTATGCGGTGCTGGCCAACGGCGGCTTCCAGGTCTCGCCCTGGTACATCAAGGAGGTCACTCAGGGTAGCCAGAACACCGTGGTCGAAAAGGCCAATCCGCTGGTCGCCTGTCGCGACTGCGCACCGGATGCGACACAGACCGAAGTCGATGGCGAGCCCCGCCGCATCGCGCCCCGCGTGGTGGATCCGGACGCGCTCTACATCCTGCGTAGCATCCTGCGCGACGTCATCGAACACGGCACTGGTCGCGGCGCGCTATCGCTCAACCGCAGCGACATCGTCGGCAAGACGGGCACCACCAACGATCAGCGTGATGCCTGGTTCTCCGGCTTCAACAACTCGCTCGTGACCACGGTATGGGTCGGCAAGGACGACAACACCACGACGGCGGAATACGGTGCTCAGGCCGCCCTGCCGATCTGGAAAGCGTTCATGGGCCCGGCACTGGAAGGCACCCCGGAAGTGATTCCCGAAGCCCCCGATGACATCGTTCGGGTTCGCATCGATCCGGATACCGGCAAGCGCCTGCACGAGGATCAATCCGGCGGCATCAGTGAAATTTTCCGCAAGGACAACCTGCCTGACTATCAGCCACGCGGTATCCGCCCGGAACTCGAAGATGAGAGCGGTTCGCAAGGCACTGGCACCTACGAAGCTATCTTCTGATACATTGGTCGAGGCCCGGTCAATCAAGACCAAGGCCGTCGGGGCTGGCGCCCCGACGGCCTCGTTCCAGATGGCTGTTCCAATCCGCTCTTCACCGCAACAGGACGTCGCAGCGACGTTGAGAGAGATGTCATGCCCCTGCCCAGTTGCCGATGGTGGCTACTGATCACCTGTCTGATGGCTTCGCCGTCCTACGCCGAGCTTTTCTACGCACCGCCGGCGCCCGATGAAAATGCGCCCAACTTCAGCGGCAACGCCGAACTCGGCTACACCAAGCTGACCGGCAATACCGATACCCAGACGCTGCTCGCGAAGGCTCGCCTGACCTGGCTGACCGGGCGCAATACGCATACGTTTCGGGCCGAGACCCGCAGCGTCCAGGACAATGACAACACCACTTCGGAGCGGTATCTGGTCGGTGCGCGCGAACGCTACGAGCTCGAGAACAACAACTATCTGTTCGGCTTCGCGCGCTGGGAGCGCGATCGATTCAGCGGCTACGACTCGCAGTTCACGACCATTGCCGGTTACGGGCGCCAGCTGTTGAACGGACCCACGCACACGCTGTCTGCCGAAGTCGGCCCAGGCTATCGTCATGACGTCTATGCCGACGACAGCGACGATGACGATGACGACGCTTACGAAGGCGGCAGCAGCGACGATCTGGCGCTGGCCTACGCGGCGCTGGACTACACTTACAACTTCAGCGACGACATCTCCTTCGATCAGGAGCTGTCGGCGGAAGCGACTCACATCAGTGTCACTACCCGTTCACTCTCGTCGATTACCTCGCAGCTCAACTCTCACCTTGCGCTGCGGGTCTCCTACGATGCCAGGAGCAACACTCATCCGCCGCCGGGCGCCGAAGCCCGCACCGACACCACGACCTCGGTCTCGATTCTCTATGGCTGGTAGCCCCGCCGACGGCTCTGGGTCGCTGTAAAAAGACGGCCACGGGTCGCCATACAAGATCTTTGAAAAGCACGATGCCGCCTCTCGGGGCGGCATCGTCATATTCCACGACCAACCGTTATCGGCCGTAGATCTCCTTGACGCTTTTCAGCGGATAGTGAGAGGGGTAGGGCTTGCCCGCCACGCCGGATTCCACTGCGGCCTGTGCCACTGCTGCCGGGATTCGTTCAAGCAGACGTGAATCCACCGGTGTCGGGATAATGTAACCGCGCCCGAACTCCAGCGAGTCGACGTCGTAGGCATCCAGCACTTCCTGGGTCACCGGCTCTCTCGCCAGATCTTTCAGCGCATGTACGGCAGCGATCTTCATCTGCTCGTTGATCGCCGAAGCCCGAACGTCCAGCGCTCCGCGGAAGATGAACGGGAAGCCGAGCACGTTATTGACCTGATTGGGATAGTCCGAACGCCCCGTCCCCATGATCACGTCGCTGCGCGTCTCCCGCGCCACGTCAGGATGGATTTCCGGGTCCGGATTGGAACAGGCGAAGACCACCGGATTCGCCGCCATCTTCGCGAGCTGCTCGGGCTTGAACAGGTTCGGCCCGGACAGACCGACGAAGACGTCGGCGCCGTCGATCGCGTCATCCAGCGTACGCAGTGGCGTCTCGGTCGCGAACTGCGCCTTGTAGCTATTGAGATCGCTGCGGCCACTGTGGATGACGCCGTTGCGGTCCAGCATGAAGATGTTCTCGGCCTTGGCACCGCATTCGATCAGGAGCTTCATGCAGGCGATGGCAGCAGACCCCGCGCCAAGACAGACGATGCGGGCCGTCGCCAGCGTCTTGCCGGCGATATCCAGCGCGTTGAGCAGTCCCGCCGCGGTCACGATCGCGGTGCCATGCTGGTCGTCGTGGAACACCGGGATGCTGCAGCGCGCCTTGAGCGCCGCCTCGATCTCGAAGCACTCCGGCGCCTTGATGTCCTCCAGATTGATACCGCCCCAGGTATTGGCAATGCTGGCTACGGTATCGATGAAGGCCTGGGGCGAATCGGCCTCGACCTCGATATCGACGGAGTTGATGCCGGCGAAGCGCTTGAACAGAACCCCCTTGCCTTCCATCACCGGTTTGCTTGCCAGCGGGCCAAGATTGCCCAGACCAAGAATCGCGCTGCCGTCGGAAACCACGGCCACCAGATTGCCTTTACCGGTATAGAGATAGGCATTTTCCGGGTCCAGGGCGATTTCCCGGCACGGTTCCGCCACCCCGGGACTGTAGGCCAACGACAGGTGCTTGGCGGTTTCTGTCGGTTTGGTCAATTCGACCGACAGCTTGCCGGGGATCGGCTTGGCATGATAATCGAGCGCCGCCTGTCTTCTATCGTCACTCATGGGAAATTGTCCAGAGATGAAGGTGGGATGTTTCGGCATCGACGTGCCGTGAGGTGGCGCCAGACTATCGAAAAAGAACAACGCGCACAAATCTTTCCCCTTTTTCGGCTTTCACGACTTTTAAGCGCCTGTTTGAATCACTTAGATGCATTTGGCGACACTTATACCTGGACACCCAGCCATAAAACATCCCTTATCCTGCGTTGCCGGAAGGGAGCTCCTATCGCAACTCGTCTCGTGCCAGGCACATCGAAGCCGATTGATCGCCCACAAAAAAGCCCGCCTTGGTGGCGGGCTTTCTGACAACCGGTCGGTTCCGACGTTACGCGTTCTTGGCCGGTCGTACTGCAGCGCCGAAGCGCTTGTTGAAACGCTCGACACGGCCACCGGTGGTCGCTTGCTTCTGCTTGCCGGTGTAGAACGGGTGGCACTGAGAGCAGACGTCGACGTGAAAATCTTCGTTAGCCGTGGTGCCGATCGAATGGGTCGCGCCACAGGAACAAGTCGCCGTGACCTTCTTGTATTCGGGATGAATAGACTGTTTCATCGTGAAGCCTCGCTTTGCGGTGTACCGCCACCTGATCTCTCGCCAGGCACCGTACACGGATAGGGAATCGCGGTTCACTCCCGCGCGACCGGCCCGCCTGGAATCCCGAAGCGCACCGTTTCAAGACGATGACACCACGGATAAAAGACGCACCCTACGTCGGAAGGCGACGTATTTTAGCAGAACTCTTCATGGAGGCCAATTGGCAGATTCCCGTACCGACCCCGATAGCAGCCCGCCGGTCCCTCGGGTTCTTCGTATCGCCGTTCCCACGCCGCTGAGGCGCCTCTTCGATTATCGCCCCGCCGGCCGGCCCCCTGTCGGCGGCTGGCGCCCCGGGCTGCGGGTCAAGATACCGTTTGGCCGGCGTCATCTGGTGGGAATCGTGATGGAGTGCGCGGCCAGCAGCGAGCTGCCCGCACATCAATTGAAGCCGATCACCGAGCGCCTCGACGACGAGCCGTTGCCGGCGGACTGGCTGTGGCTGTGTCAATTCACCGCCCGCTACTATCAACACTCTCTGGGCGATACGTTGCAGCACGCGCTGCCCGGACCGCTCCGCCAGGGGCGGCCCCTGGAAGCCAGGATCCGCGAACGCTGGCAGCTGAATACCCGCGAAGCCCTCGCCCTCGACGCACTCGGCCGGGCGCCGCGCCAACGGGAACTGGTTCAACTGTTGGCGCAACATCGCCACGGCATGATCACCTCCGCGATCACCGCACAGGGATATACCCGCGCCCAACTGCAGGGGCTGCTCGACAAGGCGCTGATTACCCGCAGCAGTGAACCGCTGATGGCCAGCGAGGGCTGGTCGGGCGCGCTGCTGGCCGAACCGTCGCTGCCGCTCAACCGGGAGCAGGCGGTGGCACTGGCCGCACTCCACGAAGGTCTGGACCGCTTTCATCCCTGCCTGCTGCATGGCGTAACCGGCAGCGGCAAGACCGAGGTCTACCTGCAGCTGATCGAGGGCGTGCTCGGCCAGGGCCGCCAGGCACTGGTGCTGGTGCCCGAGATCGGCCTGACACCGCAGACGCTGTCACGCTTCCGCAAGCGCTTTCGCGCCCCGGTCGTGGCGCTGCACTCAGGGCTGACCGATCTGGAGCGGCTGGATGCGTGGGAAGCCGCCCGCAGCGGACGCGCGCCGATCGTCATCGGCACGCGCTCGGCCATCTTTACACCGCTGGCCCGCCCCGGCGTGATCATCGTCGACGAGGAGCACGACGGCTCGTTCAAGCAGCAGGACGGCCTGCGCTACCATGCTCGTGATCTGGCCATGGCGCGAGCGCACCGCGACGGCGTGCCGATCCTGCTGGGAAGCGCGACGCCGTCGCTGGAAACGCTGGCTCAGGCACGCAGCGGCCGTTACCGGCATCTGCGCTTGACCCAGCGCCCGAGCCGCCACGCGCCGGCCAAACTGGAGCTGGTCGATCTGCGTGGACGCCTGCGCCAGGGCGGCTTGGTTCCCCCAGCGATCGATGCCATCCGTCAGGCACTGAAAGCCGAAGGCCAGGTTCTGGTATTCATCAACCGACGCGGATTCTCGCCCTCGCTGGCGTGCCATCAGTGCGGCTGGATCGCCGAGTGCCGTCACTGCGACTCGCGCATGACCCTGCATCGCCAGCCCCCGCGCCTGGTCTGTCACCACTGCGAACACCAGACGCCCCAGCCGGACGCCTGTCCCGGCTGCGGCAGCGCCGACCTGAGACCGCTCGGCGCCGGTACCGAACGCACCGAAGAGACGCTGACCACACTGTTCCCGGACGTGCCGGTCTATCGTATCGACCGCGACAGCACCCGGCGCAAGGAAGCGTTCGACCAGTTGCTGACCGAGATCCGCCGTGGCGAACCCAGCCTGCTGGTGGGTACCCAGATGCTAGCCAAGGGGCATCATCTCCCTCACGTGACGCTGGTCGTGGTGGTCAACGCCGACGCCGGGCTCTACGCCAGCGATTTCCGCGCGCTCGAGCAGAGCGCTCAGCTGCTGGTCCAGGTCGCCGGCCGCGCCGGGCGGGCGGATCGCGCGGGTCGGGTGCTCGTCCAGACCCTGCATCCCGACGACCCCAACCTGCGCCTGCTGGCGGATGACGGCTACGATGCGCTCGCCTATCAGATGCTCGAAGAGCGTCGTGTGGCCGGCCTGCCGCCCTATCGTTATCTGGCGCTGACGCGTTTCGAGGCGACACGCGAGGAGGATGCCCGCCAGATGGCGGAGGCCGCCGGCGATGCCGTGCGCGAATGGCTCGCCACACGCCAACTGCCGGTACACTGCCTGGGCCCCGTCCCCGCCCCCATGGAACGTCGTCAGAACCGCTACCACCTGCAACTGATGCTGTCGTCGGAAAAGCGCAGCGCTCTGCATGAGGCCGGCGCCTGGCTGGTCGGCTGGCTGGAAAGCAGCGCCACGCGTCGCGTGCGCTGGTCGCTGGATATCGACCCGATGACGCTGAGCTGATGCCGAGGGTTTAAAGCCATGCCGCAATCACTGATAATGGCCGCCCTTTTTCCCGCGTCGTGACGACAGTTTCACGACGTTCAGATCCGCGGCGCCCCGCGCCGGGCCAGACAGCGCATGCCAGGCCCAGGCCCCACGACGACGAAGTAGCCAATGAAAGAGACGATCACACAACTGCTCGAAGCCGCCATCGCCAAGCTGCAGCAGTCAGGCGATCTACCGGCGGACGTGAATCCGGCGATCAAGGTCGATCCGACCCGCGACAAGGCCCATGGCGACTACGCCAGCAACCTGGCGCTGATGCTCGCCAAGCCGGCCGGCTGCAAGCCCCGCGAGCTCGCCGACAAGCTGGTAGCCGCCATTCCCGCCAACGAGGTGATCCGCAAGACCGAGATCGCCGGGCCGGGATTCATCAACTTCTTCGCCGCTACCGACGCCATTGCCGGCATCGTCAGCCAGATCCTGGATGCCGGCGACACGTTCGGTCGCAGCATGATCGGGGCGGGAGAGAAAGTTCAGGTCGAGTTCGTTTCCGCCAACCCGACCGGGCCACTGCACGTCGGTCATGGCCGTGGCGCCGCCATCGGCGACTGCCTGTGTCGACTGCTGGAAGCGACCGGCTTCGAGGTGACCCGCGAGTTCTACTACAACGATGCCGGCGCTCAGATCAACAATCTGATGCGCTCGGTGCAGGCCCGCGCCCGCGGCCTCGGCCCCGATGACGAAGGCTGGCCCGAAAACGGTTATCGCGGCGACTACATCGGCGATGTCGCGGCATCCTATCTGGCCGGCGAGACCGTGACGGCCGATGACCGCGAGGTCACCGCCAAGGGCGATCCCGACGACGAGGCGGCCATTCGCGCGTTCGCCGTGGCCTATCTGCGACGCGAGCAGGATCTCGATCTCAAGGCATTCGGGGTCGAATTCGACGTCTATTTCCTGGAGTCCTCACTGTATGCCGAGGGTCGGGTCGAGGAGACCATCGAGGCACTGGTCTCCGGGGGGCACACCTACGAGGCGGACGGCGCGCTGTGGCTTCGCACCACCGATTTCGGAGACGACAAAGACCGCGTGATGCGCAAGCGCGACGGCGACTACACCTACTTCGTGCCCGACGTCGCCTACCACTACAACAAGTGGCAACGCGGCTTCACCACCGTGATCGACGAACAGGGGGCCGATCACCATTCGACCGTCACCCGTGTTCGCGCCGGCCTGCAGGCCCTCGAGGTCGGGATCCCGCAGGGCTGGCCGGACTACGTGCTGCATCAGATGGTGCTGGTGACCCGCTCCGGCGTCGAGGTCAAGCTCTCCAAGCGCGCCGGCAGCTACGTCACGCTGCGCGACCTGATCGACGAGGTGGGCCGTGATGCCACACGTTACTTTCTTGCCGCCCGCCGCGCCGATTCCCAGATGACGTTCGATATCGATCTCGCGCGCTCGCAGACCAACGACAACCCGGTCTACTACATCCAGTACGCCCACGCCCGCGTCTGCAGCGTGCTGCGCAAGGCCGAGAGCGACGACCTTGCCTTCGACCACTCGACCGCGATGGCCAATCTGGAGCGTCTCGACGCCCCTCAGGAGAAGGCATTGATGAATCGGCTGGCACGCTATCCCGATGTCGTCGAGCGTGCCGCCCGCGCCCGCGAAGCGAATCAGATCGCGCAGTATCTGACCGAACTCGCCAGCGATTTCCACACCTGCTACAACGCCCAGAAAGTCATGGTCGACGATGCCGAGCTGCGCAACGCGCGGCTGGCACTGGGTCTGGCAACGCGCCAGGTCATCGGCAATGGATTGGCGCTACTCGGCGTCAGCGCCCCGGAGGAGATGTAAATCATGGCACGCCGCCCCGATCAGAACAGCCGCCCCTCGACCTCTCGTTCTTCACCCAAAGGCGCGACGACGAAGTCTCGCTCCAGCCGATCCAACAACAGCCAGGGCGGCGGTCTCGGTGGCATTCCGGGCTGGCTGTGGGCGATTGCCGGCCTGATTGCCGGCTTCGCACTGTCGCAATACCTGGATCGATCTTCTCCGGAGCCGGTGGCCGCAGTGGTGCCGCGGCCGACCTCCAATCAGGCCGCCAGCGGGGGGGGAAGCAGCGCGCAAAATGGTGGTGCGGGCGCCGGCGAGAACACCGCCCAGCCGCCAGCGACGCCAACGTTCGAGTTCTACACGCTGCTGCCGGAAACGGAGGTCATCGCCCCCAACAGTGACAGCTCGGCGCCGGAGCCCACCGCCAAGACGACCCAGGAAGCCGCTGCCGACGATGCCGCGAATCAGACCAAGCAGCCGACGCCCAGCGGCGGTCGCTACGTCTTGCAGGCGGCCTCCTTTCGCGATCTTGGCGACGCCGAACGCCTTGCCAACCGACTCAAGGACTTCGGCCTGCTGGCCAAGATCACCGACGTGCGCGCCAATGGCGATCAGCTATGGCACCGCGTCCAGGTCGGACCCTACGAGGACAAGCGCGAGCTGTCGCGCGCTCAGGATCTGATGGTGACCCAGGGCATCGAGCCGTTGCTGCTGCGCTTGCAGAACTGAGTCCTCGAATCCGAAACCCCGGGATCGTCCCGCCCTGAACGCCCGACGTCATCCCGTGGACGGCGCCTCGTCGCTGCAGCTCACCTCATTACAGCACTTTCATTACAGCACTTTCATTACAGCACTTCAGGACGGCCGGCATCCCTTGTCGGCCGTTTCTCTTTCCGGGACCCGCAAAAGCCCGCGGCTTGATTTCCCCGTTACCCGCCCACATTTGATGAGTCATGCTGCATCG
Source organism: Salinicola socius (assembly GCF_001937195.1). Taxonomy (GTDB): domain Bacteria; phylum Pseudomonadota; class Gammaproteobacteria; order Pseudomonadales; family Halomonadaceae; genus Salinicola; species Salinicola socius. Next base: position 54,633 of record NZ_MSDO01000001.1, read on the forward strand.
CGTCATTCATCACCTCGTTCAATGCTGACGCGATCGCACCCGTTTTTCCGTGCCTCCGGTGACACTGGGCGGCGCGCCATTGGGAGTTAAACTGCATGACCACAATCGTATCCGTGCGCCGTGGCGACCAGGTGGCTCTGGCCGGCGATGGCCAGGTTTCGCTGGGCAACACGGTGATGAAAGGCAACGCCAGCAAGGTTCGCCGTCTTTACCGCGGCCAGGTCCTGGCCGGTTTCGCTGGCGGTACCGCCGACGCCTTCACCCTGTTCGAGCGTTTCGAAGCGCAGCTGGACAAGTACCAGGGGCATCTGACCAAGGCTGCGGTCGAGCTGGCAAAAGAGTGGCGTACCGATCGCGCGCTGCGTCGTCTCGAGGCGATGCTGGCCGTGGCCGACAAGACGGCTTCGTTGATCATCACCGGTAATGGCGACGTGGTCGAACCGGAACGCGGCATCATCGCCATCGGCTCCGGCGGCCACTTTGCACAGGCTTCGGCGCGAGCGCTGCTCGAGAATACCGAGCTCGGTGCCCGCGAGATCACCGAGAAGTCGCTCAACATCGCCGCCGACATCTGCGTCTTTACCAATCACCAGATTACGCTCGAAGAGCTGTAACGAGGCCGCATACCCATGTCTCAGAATATTTCGTCTCACAGCGCCACGACCGATAACGGCGTCACTCAGGAGAGCGCCAACGCTCGACCGGCGCTGACCCAGTCGGCGATGACGCCGCGGGAGATCGTGCATTCGCTCGATCAGTACATCATCGGCCAGCACGATGCCAAGCGCGCCGTCGCCATTGCCCTGCGCAATCGCTGGCGTCGGATGCGTCTCGACGAGGACATGCGCGGCGAGATCGTACCCAAGAACATCCTGATGATCGGTCCCACCGGCGTCGGCAAGACCGAGATCGCGCGACGTCTGGCCAAGCTCGCCGGGGCGCCCTTTCTCAAGGTCGAAGCGACCAAGTTCACCGAAGTGGGCTATGTCGGCCGCGACGTCGAGTCGATCATTCGCGACCTGATGGAAATGGCGATCAAGATGGTCCGCGAGCAGGCCAAGGTCGAGGTGCGCCACAAGGCCCAGGATGCCGCCGAAGACCGCATTCTCGATGCGCTGCTGCCGCGTCCGCGGGGTAGCGAGTATGACGCCGGCCGCGATGACTCCTCGACCCGTCAGGTGTTCCGCAAGAAACTGCGCGAAGGTCAGCTCGACGACAAGGAGATCGATATCGAGGTGACGCCCGCCAGCCAGGGCGTGGATATCATGACGCCGCCCGGCATGGAGGAGATGACCAATCAGCTCCAGAGCCTGTTCGCCAACATGGGCAAGCAGAAGTCCGAAAACCGCCGCGTGACGGTCAAGGATGCCTGGAAGCTGTTGCAGGACGAGGAAGCCGCCAAGCTGGTCAACGAGGAAGAGATCAAGCAGCGCGCGCTGGAAGCGGTCGAGCAGAACGGCATCGTGTTCCTCGACGAGATCGACAAGGTCGCCAAGCGCGGCGAGTCCGGCAGCGGCGGCGACGTCTCTCGCGAGGGCGTGCAGCGAGACCTGCTGCCGCTGATCGAAGGCTCCACCGTTTCCACCAAGCACGGCATGGTGCGGACCGACCACATCCTGTTCATCGCCTCAGGGGCCTTCCACCTCTCCAAGCCTTCGGATCTGATCCCGGAACTGCAGGGTCGTCTACCGATCCGGGTCGAACTCACTGCGCTGACGCCGGACGACTTCAAGCGCATCCTGACCGAGCCTTCGGCGGCACTGACCAAGCAGTACCGGGCCTTGCTCAATACCGAAGGTCTGGACGTCCAGTTCACCGACGACGGGATTTCCCGTATTGCCCAGATCGCCTGGCAGGTCAACGATGGCACCGAGAACATCGGGGCGCGTCGCCTGCACACGGTGATGGAGCGACTGCTCGAGGAAGCCTCTTTCCAGGGCAGTGACTTCGCGAGTCCGCTGGTGGTCGACGCGGACTACGTCAACGACAAGCTGGGCGAACTGGCGGTGGACGAAGATCTGTCGCGGTATATTCTCTAAGGCACGAGCCGCGAAACGCGTCGGTCGCTCGCCGTCATGGCGGGCGATCGGCCCGAAGCCAGGAGTCCGTCATGTCCGTCCCGATTCCCACCCGTGTCCACTACCACAAGGGCGATCGCGAGCTCGAGCTGGGTTATCCCGATGGTCAGAGCTATCGCCTGCCGGTGGAGTTGCTGCGCGTCTACTCGCCCTCGGCGGAAGTCCAGGGCCATCATCCCAGCGAGGCCGTGTTGCAGACCGGAAAGCGCCACGTCGGGCTGCTGGATATCTCCCAGACCGGCCGCTACGCGCTGAAGCTGCACTTCGACGACGGACACGATACCGGGCTTTATACCTGGGAGTACCTTCACGACATGGCGATCCACCGACAAGCGTGGTGGGAAGATTATCTCGCTCGGCTGGCACGCGCCGGCGCCTCGCGCGATGCCAGCGTGATTCGGATTCACCAGGTCTGAAGCCGCACGAGCGACGCCAGGAAATCCCGGGCGAGAGATCTCGAGCAGGAAATCGAAAAGGGCGGCGACCGCAAGGTGCCGCCCTTTTGCGTGCGTGAAGCGCAAAGACAAGTTTGCGACCAGACGCTACAATGCGGACTCGATCGATTCACATCGTTTTGGCCCTGACCTTCAGCGCGTCACCCACATCGGCTCGGTCCGCTCGACAGCTCATCGCCGGACAGCGACAACATCGCCTCGATGGCGATACGATCGCCGCTCGCGTCATCTCGGAGAAAAGCACATGGATAAGCGCACCACCGACTTCGGCTACGAAAAGGTCGCGGTCGACGAGAAGGCCGCCCGCGTGGCCGACGTCTTTCACTCGGTGGCCGCGCGCTACGATGTCATGAACGATCTGATGTCATTCGGCATTCACCGCCTCTGGAAACAGCTGGCACTTGAGCGCAGCGGTGTTCGCCAGGGCCACAGCGTTCTCGACATCGCCGGCGGCACCGGTGACCTGACCCGCCAGTTCGCCAAGCGCGTCGGCCCGAAAGGCCGGGTCATCCTGGCCGACATCAACGAATCCATGCTGCGTGTGGGTCGTGACAAGCTGATCGATCACGGCGTCGGCGACAACGTCAAGTACGTTCAGGCCAATGCCGAAAGCCTGCCGTTTCCGGACAACAGCTTTCACTGCATCACCATCGCCTTCGGCCTGCGCAACGTGACCGACAAGGACGCTGCATTACGCTCGATGACACGGGTACTCAAACCCGGCGGACGCCTGCTGGTGCTGGAGTTTTCCAAGCCGGTCAACGGCCTGCTGTCGAAAGCCTACGATCAGTATTCTTTCCGCCTGTTGCCGCAGATGGGCCGACTGGTGGCCAACGATGCCGACAGCTACCGCTACCTGGCGGAATCGATCCGCATGCATCCCGACCAGGAAACGCTCAAGACCATGATGCAGGCGGCCGGTCTGGAGCGCGTCGAATATACCAACATGACCGGTGGAATCGTCGCGCTACACCGCGGCATCAAGCTCTGAGGGCTGGCGTCATGCTGGATACTTTCGCCCTGGTCGCCCTGGAGCGCTCGCTGAACACGCTGCTGCGTCGTGACCCCGCATCGCCCGCACGTCTGGCAGCGCTGGCCGGCCATACCTTGCGGCTGACCTTCGTCGACGCGGAACTCGGACTGCGCGTGGCTTTTCATGCCGAAGGCGTCACGCTCGGACGCGTCCATGACTGGCACGATTCAGACGATCTCGAAATCACCGTCACTCGCCACGTCATGACTCGCCTCGTGGCCGGCGACTCGCCCGAACGTCTGCTGTTCAGCGGGCAATTGCCGGTCACCGGCCAAACGGGGCTGCTGTCTCCGATCCAGGCGCTGTTCATGGAGCTTGATGTCGACTGGGAAGGCGCGTTATCCCGGGCGATGGGCAACGCGACGGCTCATGGTGTCGCCAGCGGCATTCGCCACCTCGACCGCCAGGCCCGTTTCCTGGTCAGCGAATGGCATCAGGACATGCGCGACTATCTGTTCGAGGAACGGCGCTGGCTGGCCGGACGCGACCAGCTCGCAGTGGCGCGCGACCATCTCACGGCACTTCAGCAATCCGTCGACCGCCTCGGTGCCCGAGTGGCTCGGCTACAACGTGGCCAGGAGTCGCATTCATGAGCTTGCGGTTATTTCGCATCGCCTGGACCGTCTCCCGTTATCGCCTCGACAGCCTGGTGCCTCCGGAACGGCTACCGCCGGTCATCCGTTGGCTATGGCGCTTCGCGCCCGTTCGGCTGATTCCGATCGGCAACGATTCGCGCGGCAAACGGTTACGCCTGGCGCTGGAGTCACTCGGGCCGATCTTCGTCAAGTTCGGCCAGATGCTGTCGACGCGCCGTGATCTGCTGCCGCCGGATATCGCCGACGAGCTCAAGCGTCTTCAGGACCAGGTTCCGCCCTTCCCCGGCGAGACCGCTCGTGCCATGGTCGAAGTCGAACTCGGCAAGACCGTCGAGGAAGCTTTCGCGGCCTTCGACACCGAACCGCTGGCCTCGGCGTCGATCGCCCAGGTTCATGCCGCCGAGCTGCACAGCGGCGAGCAGGTCGTGGTGAAGATCATTCGTCCCGGGATCGATCGCATCATGCGCGAGGATATCGGGCTGCTCTATACCTTCGCGCGCCTGATGCGACGAATTCCCGAAGCGCGCCGCCTGCGGCCGGTCGAGGTGGTTCAGGACTACGAGGCGACCCTGTTCGACGAGCTCGATCTCAACAAGGAAGCCGCCAATACGTCGCAACTCAAGCGTAACTTCCTGAGTTCACCGCTGCTCTATGTGCCGGCCATCCACTGGTCGCTGACCCACCGCCAGGTCATGGTCCAGGAGCGCATCAACGGCATCCCGGTTGCCGATATCGACGCCCTGCGCGCCCAGGGCACCGACCTCAAGAAGTTGGCCGAGCGTGGCGTCGAGATCTTCTTTACCCAGGTCTTTCGCGACAATTTCTTCCATGCCGACATGCACCCGGGCAATATCTTCGTGTCGCGGGACAATCCTGCCGAACCTCGTTACATCGCCATCGACTGTGGCATCGTCGGCAGCCTGACCCGTGAAGATCAGGACTACCTGGCCCGGAACCTGCTCGCCTTCTTCCGCCAGGACTACTACGAGGTCGCGGTGCTGCACATCGAATCCGGCTGGGTCGGGGAAGGCACGCGGGCCAACGAGTTCGCCTCGGCGATCCGGGCCGTCTGCGAGCCGATTCTGGAGAAACCGCTCAAGGACATCTCTTTCGGCCAGGTGCTGCTGGGCCTGTTCCAGACGGCTCGCCGCTTCAATATGGAAGTCCAGCCACAGCTGGTGCTGCTGCAGAAGACCTTGCTCAATATCGAAGGCCTGGGTCGTCAGCTCTATCCCGATCTGGATCTGTGGAGCACCGCCAGACCGTATCTCGAGCGCTGGATGCGCGAGCGCGCCGGCCCCAAGGGGTTCTGGAAAGCCCTGCAGAAGCACGCACCCGAACTGGCTCACCAGATTCCAGAGCTGCCGGTGCTCGCCTATCAGGCGCTATCCGATCGCGAACAGCAGCGTCGGCTCAACCGCCAGCAGACGGAGGCGCTGACGGGCCTCGAAGCCCGCTTCCAGCGAGCCGCGCCTCGGGCCAGGCGCCTGCGTCTGGGCGCCGTTCTGCTGGCCGTGGCGCTGGCCTGGCAACCGATGCTGGAATGGGCCGAACAGCAACCCTGGCCGGTACTGGTCGCCGCCGGACTGGGCTTGGTGCTGCTCGCCTGGCGCTGAGTCTATAATGGTGGCCCGAGCCACGACGTCGTCGAGCGCCTCGCCGGGCCAAATTCGCTATACACGCAGGAATGTCATCTGATGAGTGATACCCTCGAGCAACTGGCAGCGGTACTGGACGCCCGTCGCAGCGCGGACCCGGACAACTCCTATGTCGCGCAGCTGCATCACCGAGGCCTCAACAAGATCCTGGAAAAGGTCGGCGAGGAAGCCACCGAAACGCTGCTTGCCGCCAAGGATTTCGAGGTAGATGATGCACGAAGCCGTCAGGATCTGGTCGGCGAAGTGGCCGATCTCTGGTTTCACAGTCTGGTCATGCTGTCGCATCTCGATATCGATCATAGGGAAGTGCTGGCGGAACTGGCCCGGCGTGCCGGCGTCTCGGGGCTGGACGAAAAAGCCTCGCGCCAACGAGATTCATGAATCATCATCGCGCCAACGCGCATCGGTAAGGAGAGAGTTATGCTGGGCGGGATTAGTATCTGGCAGCTGTTGATCGTCCTCGGGATCATCATCCTGATTTTCGGCACCAAGAAACTGCGCAACGTGGGCAGCGACCTCGGCGGCGCCGTCAAGGGCTTCAAGAAAGCCGTTGGGGAAGATGAAGAGGAGAAGAAGGGGAGCAACACGCAGCAGAGTATCGACCACTCCCAGGACGCGACTCGCAACACGACGCCCCATGACACGACCAGCCAGGACAGCAACTTCGACAGTCGTCCCGACGAGACGAAGACAACGTCCGGCGACAAGGTCGAGCGCCAGTAACCGACATGTTCGATATCGGCTTCTTCGAACTTCTGCTGATCGGCATCGTCGGCCTGCTGGTGCTGGGCCCCGAGCGACTGCCCAAGGCGGCACGAACCGCCGGCCTGTGGGTCGGTCGGATCAAGCGCAGCGTCTCGACCATGCAACGGGAAATCACCTCCCAGCTGGAAGCCGAAGAGCTGCGCCAGAAGCTCGCCGAGCAGCAGAAAAAACTGGATGAAGGCATCAATCAGGCGCGGCGCGGCGTCGAAAGGAGCTTCGAGAGCGAGTCGAAAAACGACTCGCCCGCTTCGACGTCAGCATCCGCGGCCGGCGGCGATCGCGAGCAGACCGCCCTGCCTTCCGATACCGACCTGCCCTCGTCGTCTTCCGCGCCGGGCTCGCCGCCTTCCACGCCCTCCTCCTCACCTGCGGACAAGGATTCGGCTCCCCGATGAGCGATGCCTCCTCTCCACCGCCAGATGACAAGCAGCCACAGGCACCGTTGATCGAGCACCTGATCGAATTGCGCTCGCGCCTGCTCAAGGCGGTAATCGTCGTCGTGGTGATTTTTCTCGGGCTCTACGCTTTCTCCAACGACATCTACCGTTTCGTGGCCAACCCCCTGGTGGCATTGCTGCCGGTCGGGTCGAAGATGATCGCCACCGAGGTCACGTCGCCCTTTCTGGCACCGTTCAAGCTGACCATGGTGGTCGCCGTCTTCGCGGCGATCCCGTTCATTCTCTATCAAGCGTGGGCGTTCATCGCACCGGGGCTCTACAAGCACGAGAAGGCACTGGCATTTCCGCTACTCGCCTCCAGCATTCTGCTGTTCTACTGCGGCGCGGCTTTCGCCTACTACGTGGTGTTTCCGCTGTTGTTCAGCTTCTTCGTGCATACCGGGCCTCAGGACGTCACGGTGATGACGGACATCAACGCCTACCTCAATTTCGTGTTGAAGATGTTCTTTGCTTTCGGCGTCGCCTTCGAGATCCCCATCGCCACGTTTCTGGTGATCTGGACCGGGATCACCGACGTGAAAAGTCTGAGCCAGAAGCGCCCCTACGTGATTCTGATCTGCTTCATCGTCGGCATGCTGCTGACCCCGCCGGACATCATCTCGCAAAGCCTGCTGGCCGTGCCCATGTGGCTACTGTTCGAGGTAGGCATCATCTTCGGCCGTATCGTCCAGCGGCGACGCGCGGAAGAGCCGACCGAGGCTGGCTGAGCCGCTTGCTTGTCGAACTGCTGCGACAACCGCCCTCAACCTGGCGTTCGCCACGGTTGTTATACTGAGGCGTCGAACCCACTGTCATCGTTCTGTCACTCGCCGTCGGTAAGTTAGCTACCGGCGCCGCGAACGTGTCGAAAGGCACGCTCGCCGTCTATCGTGGAGAGATTCATGCGTTACAACCTTCCTCGTCAGTATCCGGCCACACGCCTGCGTCGTCTGCGCAAGAGCGACTTTTCCCGCCGCCTGGCCAGAGAGTCGACACTGACGACGGACGACCTGATTCTTCCCGTGTTCGTCCTCGATGGCGAGAAACGCCGCGAACCGGTCGCCTCGATGCCGGGTGTCGAACGACTGTCCATCGACGAATTGCTGCGCGAGACCGAGGAGCTGGTCGAGCTCGGTATTCCGGCGATCGATCTTTTCCCGTTCACGCCGGCGGAAAAGAAGACCTTCGACGGGGCCGAAGCATGGAATCCGGATGGCGTGATTCAGCGTGCGATCCGGGCGCTGCGCGAGCGATTCCCGGAACTCGGCATCATCACCGACGTGGCGCTCGATCCTTACACCACCCATGGTCAGGACGGCGTACCGGACGACAATGGCTACCTGATCAACGATCGCACCATCGAGGCGCTGATCAAGCAGGCACTGTCCCACGCCGAAGCCGGCGCCGACGTGATCTCGCCATCCGACATGATGGACGGTCGGATCGGCGAGATTCGTGCCACCTTCGAACGCGAAGGGCTCCACGAGACCCAGATCATGGCCTACTCGGCCAAGTACGCCTCAAAGTATTACGGCCCGTTCCGCGATGCCATCGGTTCCAGCGCCAACCTGGGGAAAGCCGACAAGTTCAGCTACCAGATGGATCCGGCCAACACCAACGAGGCGTTGCACGAAACCGCCCTGGATATTCAGGAAGGCGCCGACATGGTGATGGTCAAGCCGGGCATGCCCTACTTGGACGTGATCCAGCGCGTGAAAGAGTCGTTCGGCGTGCCCACCTTTGCCTATCAGGTCAGCGGTGAGTACGCCATGCACATGGCCGCCTTCGAGAAAGGCTGGCTGGATGCGGACAGCGTGATTCTGGAATCGCTGACCTGCTTCAAGCGCGCGGGCGCCGACGGCATCCTGACCTACTTTGCCAAACGCGCCGCACAACTGCTCAAATCCTGAGGACCGCGGGCGTGTCTACCCCGGTACCGGAGACTTCTCATGACAGACTCAGGCACACCCGACACGCCCGACACCTCTACCGATACCGATATCCCGCTGGCGGTTATCGGTGACGAGATGAACACGGCACCCTTGCGCGTCAACCGCACGCGCAAGGGCATTCACGCCAAGCAAACGCCTTCCTCCCATGCGGATCTCGATGACCCGGCGCTCTATTTCAACCGGGAACTGTCACATCTGCAGTTCAATATCCGCGTGCTCGAGCAGTCACTGGATGCCTCGCACCCGCTGCTCGATCGCCTGATGTTCCTGTTGATCGTCTCTTCCAATCTCGATGAATTCTTCGAAATTCGGGTCGCCGGGCTCAAGCATCAGCTGGCCTCGTTCCACGAGGAGACCGGCGCCGACGGCATGCCGCCCATCCGCGTGTTGCAGGAAGTCTCACGCATCGCGCATGAGCAGGTGGAACGCCAGTACCGCATCCTCAACGATGTGCTGGTACCGGCTCTGGAAGAGCAGAAGATCCGTTTTCGACGTCGCGCTCAGTGGACACCCGAGCAGGCCGCCTGGGTCGCGGACTACTTCGAGGAGGAGATCGCACCGGTCATCAGCCCGATCGGACTCGACCCCTCGCATCCGTTTCCTCGGCTGGTCAACAAGAGCCTCAACTTCATCGTCGAGCTCGATGGCACCGATGCCTTCGGCCGCGAGGGCGGCATGGCGATTCTGCCCGCCCCACGCTCGCTGCCGCGACTGATCCGGCTGCCGGCGGCGCTCTGCGAGGAGGGTTTCACCGACTACGTGTTTCTGTCGTCGATGATCCACGCCCATGCCCATGAAGTCTTTCCCGGCATGGAGGTGGGGGGCTGCTACCAGTTCCGGCTGACCCGCAATGCCGACCTGTCGGTCGATCCCGAAGAAGTCTCGGACCTGGCCTCGGCACTGCGCGGTGAGTTGCTGGCACGACGCTATGGCAGCGGTGTCCGTCTGGAGGTCGCCGACAACTGTCCCGACAGCCTGATCGACTTTCTGCTCAAGCAGTTCGAGCTTGGTGAAGAGGACCTCTACCGGGTCAATGGACCGGTCAATCTGACCCGGATGATGGCCGTGCTCGGCGATGTACAGCGCCCCGATCTGCGCTACCGACCCTTCACTCCGGGCCTGCCCAAGCCATTGCGCGGCGAGGTCAACCTGTTCTCCGCCATCCTCCAGGGCGATATTCTGCTGCACCACCCCTTCCAGTCGTTCAATCCGGTAGAGGATCTGCTGCGCCAGGCGGCACGCGACCCCGACGTGATGGCGATCAAGCAGACGCTCTACCGCACCGGCGCCGACTCCTCGATCGTCGGCGCACTGGTGGAAGCCGCGCGCGGCGGCAAGGAAGTGACCGTGGTCATCGAGCTGCGCGCGCGCTTCGACGAGGCCGACAATCTGGTACTGGCTTCCCGGCTGCAGGAGGCCGGCGCCATCGTTATCTACGGCGTCATGGCCTACAAGACTCACGCCAAGATGATGCATATCGTGCGCCGCGAGAAAGGCGCGCTACGTCACTATGCTCACCTGGGCACCGGCAATTACCACGCCAAGACCGCCAAGCTGTACACCGACTACAGCCTGATGACCACCAACGAGGCGCTGTGCGAGGACGTGCACAAGGTGTTTCAGCAGCTCTCCGGCATGGGCAAGCCGCGCAAGATTCACACGCTGTTGCATGCACCGTTCACGCTGCACAAGGCGCTGATCGAAATGATCGAACGCGAAGCCAAGCTGGCCGAAAGCGGCAAGAAGGCCCGGCTCGTCATCAAGTGCAATGCGCTGACCGAGCCCAGGCTGATTCGGGCACTCTACCGGGCCTCTCAGGCTGGCGTGATCTGCGACCTGATCATTCGCGGCATGTGCTGTCTGCGCCCCGGCATTCCGGGCATCTCCGACAATATCCGGGTGCGCTCGATCATTGGCCGCTTCCTCGAGCACACCCGCGTCTACTACTTCCACAATGACGGCAAGCACGACGTGTGGTGTTCCAGCGCCGATGCCATGGAACGCAACATGTTCCATCGGGTTGAGACCTGCTTTCCGCTGCTGGACAAAAAAGTGGCGCAGCAGGTACGCAAGGATCTCGACACCTATCTACTGGACAACTGCCAGAGCTGGGAGCTCGACACCGAGGGGCAGTATCAGCTGCGCAACCCCGGCGATGCCGAGCCGATCAGCGCCCAGGAAACGCTGCTTTACGCCTACGCCAGCCAGGCCTGATCTGCACCCACGGGCTTTACGCCGATCGAGCCTGTCGATCGGCGCCTTTCGTTGCCTCGCGGAAACCGCCACCCATTCCGATCCCTTAAAGAAAACGGGCACTGCCACTGCAGCGCCCGTCATTTGGCGAGAAGTGGGATCGATCTAAAGGCCGACCTGACCGCCATCCGCTTTCCAGATCGCCACCGTCGCGGCGCGGGGTCGAACCTTGCCGCTAGCCGCTTGCGTTGCGTCCTGGCTCAGCGCGTCACCATCCGCCGGCCAGTTGCCGGGGTGCTGGATATTGATGAACAGCGCGGTTCGATCCGGCGTGGCGAAGATACCCGTCACCTCGCAGCCATTCGGGCCCACGGCGAAACGCTTGAGCTGGTCCTGATTGTCGGCATTGATGACCGACCCCGATCCACCGCCAGCACCCAGTGCTGCCGGGACGACTGCCAGCAACTGATCGTTGGTATACTCGGCCACCGCATTATCGCTGTTGTCGGTCTGGAACCACAGGATGCCCTGGCCGTCCCCACGGTCGTCATACCAGAGTCCATCGGGGCTGGCGAACTGATTGTCCCGGGTCAGGCCAGAGCGATTATCGGCGGCATCGACGTCGCTACCGAACACGAAGATCTCCCAGCTGAAGCGGTTGTCGTTCTCCTCACGCCATCGAATTATATGGCCATTCTCGTTGTTGGCCCGCGGGTTGGCAGCATTGGTCGGCGCCGTCGCGAAACCGACGCCAGCGGCGTCAACCGCGACGCCTCCGTTGGTGAAGGTGGCCTCGGTGCCGTCTTCGGTACGCTTGGAGTTGTTGGTCAGCGTGAAATAGACCTCGCCGGAAACGGGGTCGACACTCGACCACTCCGGTCGATCCATCGGCGTCGCGCCCATCAGGTCGGCCGCGTCGCAGGTGTGGATGATGATCCCGGCGGCATCACCGGCCTCCAGGCCCAGCGCCGCGGCCAGCGTCTGGCCGGACGGCGTTCTGGCATCCGGCGTCAGTGCCAGCCATTCGCCTCGCCCCTCCTCGTCGAAACGCGCTGCGTAGAGCGTGCCTTCATCGAGATACTTGCTACCGATGGCCAGGCGATCTGCCTCATTGCCCGGCTCGGGGGCATCGGCGGGGTCCCACCTGGCCGCGCTGACGAACTTGTAGATGTACTCGTTGCGCGAGTCGTGACCGGTATAGAACGTGAGCGGCTCACCAGCGCGAACCGGACCCGGCCAGCAACCCTCGTGACGAAACCGTCCAAGCGCCGTGCGCTTCATCGCCACCGCCTGGCTGTAGGGATCGATCTCGACCACGTAGCCGAAGGTCCGCGCCTCGTTGCGATAGTCTTCGCTGGCCTCGCCCTGGCCGGGCGTGACATCGAAACGCGCAAACTCGTCATCATGCTCGTCGTCGCCCGCCGCCGTTTCCCAGCCGTAGCGTCCGCGATCGGTCGGCAACCCCAGGCGCGCGTCGTCGCTGAAACGTTCGCCGGTATTGACGAACACTTCCGGCCAATTTTCCTCGCAGGTCAGGTAGGTACCCCAAGGCGTATAGCCGTTGGCGCAGTTGTTGTTGGTGCCCCGCGTTCGAGTCCCGTCGCTGGAGTAGCGCGTCTTGACATAGTCGCTACCCGCCACCGGCCCGGACAGCAGGACCGGCGTGGCGGTCGTGATGCGGCGATTGTAGGGAGAGTCGACCACGTGCGCCCAGCCGCCATCGTCCTGGCGCTGGATCTCGACGATCGTGACGCCATGGGCGTTGATTTCGGTGCGTACCTCGTCGGCCGGCCGCACGCCATCCGGTTGAGTCGGTCCGCCCTGAGGTGCCCATAGCGCATCCTGGTCGATGTATTCGTTGTTGAGGGCGAGCAGAAAGCGGCGCGAGCCGCTGTCTGCGTCAAGCGGGAAGGCGTGCATGCCGTCGTGATGCATGCCCACGCTGTTCGCCTGCTGCTCGGGAGTCATGGCGAGATTGTTCTGCCAGGCACTGGCCCTCGCATTGAGCGGGGTTCCCCACGGAATCAGCACCTGCGCCCGGTACCCCTCGGGCACCACGACGGCATCGGTGTGCGATCCCCGGATCGCCTCGAAGGCCAGTGCCAACGGCGTCTTATCCTGGGCCCGGGCGCCAGCACTCCCGCCAAGTCCGAATCCGCCCATCATGGAGAGTGCGGCCAGCCCCAGGCCACCCTGCAGAATCTGGCGACGCGATAGATGGCGTTCGACCACTTCGCCAAAAGGCATGTTGCGGCTGTTATTGTGACTACGATGATCTTCGACTTCCCGACTCATGTCATATCCCCTGACTCATCACGGATTGCTCGTCTTGACGAGGCTAAGCCGGAGATATGACGAGATCATGTCGATCATACCCGAACGTCACGATGGCGGCCGGATCAGACCTGGCGAAGTCGCTCCGCCACTCGCGTCAGCAGACTGCCGGTCGCGTCCCACCCCAGGCAGGCGTCGGTGATCGAGACGCCATAACGGAGCGCGACGGGATTCAGCGCCTGCTTGCCTTCGAACAGATGGCTCTCGAGCATCACGCCGATCAGGCTGCGCTCGCCCGCTAGCCGCTGCTCCAGCACATCGTGGAGAACCTCTGTCTGGCGCCGATGATCCTTGTGCGAGTTGGCATGGCTACAGTCGACCATGATCCTCGGCTCGAGCCCGGCCTGCGCCATTGCCCGGCGGCTGGCAGCCACGCTCCCGGCATCGTGGTTGGGCCCGCTGCGACCGCCGCGCAGCACCAGGTGCGTGGCGGAGTTTCCCGGCGTCTCGATCATCGCTGGCCCCCCTTGGGCAGTGACGCCGAAATGGCGATGCGAGTGGGCGGCCGACTGCATTGCCGCTATCGCGACATCGATGTTGCCCTGGGTGCCGTTCTTGAAACCTACCGCCGCCGCCAGACCGCTGGCCAGTTCACGATGGATCTGGGATTCGGTGGTACGCGCGCCGATCGCCACCCAGCTCAGCAGGTCGTCGAAGTAGGCGCTGGCCATCGGCTGCAGCAGCTCGGTGGCGATCGGGAGACCCATTTCGGCGATATCGCGCATCAGGTGTCTTGCCATGGCCAGACCTGCGGCCATGTCGTCGCTGCCATCCAGGTGGGGGTCGTAGGCCATGCCCTTCCAGCCGACGGTCGTGCGCGGTTTCTCGACGTAGACTCTCATCACCAGCAGCAACCGATCGCCGACTACCGCATTGAGCGCCGCCAGACGCTCGGCGTACTCGAGGGCCGCGGCAGGATCATGTACCGAGCAGGGCCCGGTGACGACCAGCAGACGATCGTCCTCGCCGTCGAGAATGGCACGTATGGCCTGTTGGCTCGCGGCGATCTGGGTCTCCAGTGCCGTGCTCAACGGCACTGCCTGGCGCAGTTCGTGCGCCGTCGGCAACGGCAGCGTTCTGATGGTAGACAGGGCAGCCCGTCTCGAAGGGGTCGGTTTCAGCTCGGCGGTAGCGGCGTTCATAACGATCTCATTCCAGGTGAATTCAAGAATTGAGACCCGAAACGCGAGAACCCCCGGTTGGGGCTGCCATCCGGGGGTTCTTGATGCGAGGAGGCAGCCCGGTTCCGGGCGTGCCTCGCGGGTTCAGGTCATATCGACCAACCGGCGGGCACGCCAGTCCTAAACCAGTAGCCATAACCAGAGAACGCCAACGCCATCACGCCGCCAGAAGCGCAGGCGGTGTCGATGAAGCGTGTGTCGTGGCGTTCGGTCATGACAATCTCTCGCAGAGAGTCTTCGTAAGTCGTGGTTCTATCCTAACGCCCCGATGAATTTTGACAAGTCTTTTGGCGTGAATGACAACCGATCGCCATCCACGCTTTACTTGTTGGGGCCCGTTGGCGAGACTGACGCACAAGAAAAAGAAAGCATTCTAAGGACTTCCATGGCCTACCCGCCTCATGACGTGCTGATCGACAATCTCCACGCCAGCGCCCGTGGCGACGGTCTCGCATTCGAAAAGCTCTACCGCGCGACCAGTCCGCATCTATATGCCCAGCTATTGCGTATCGTCAGACAAGAAGCCGCCGCACAGGACTGCCTGCAGCTGGTGTATCTGCGCGTGTGGCAGGTGGCCGGGCAGTACGATGCCACCCGCGCCCGTCCGATGACCTGGCTGTCGACGCTCACGCGCAATATCGGTATCGACTGGCTGAGGCGTCAGCGCCCCCAGGAAGCCGACGGTAATGCCATCATCGAGACCTTGCCCGGCGAGACCGATGTCGAGCGCGAGAGCGACCTCAATCAGCAGGCGGCGTCTCTACAGCAGTGCCTGACCGAATTGACGACGCAGCAGCGCCAGGCGCTAGAACTCGCGTTTTTCGAAGGGCTGACCCACCACGACCTGGCATCACATCTGACCACGCCGCTGGGAACCGTCAAGAGCTGGGTCCGGAGAGGCCTCGAGAGGTTGAAGGCATGCATGACACGTTTAGCTTGAGCGATCCTGAAGCGCGAGACCTGGCGGCCGGCGAGTACGTCCTCGGCACGCTGGATCGCGACCAGTGCGCAGAATTCGAAGCGCTGCTGGCGGTCAGCTCGGATCTGCAACGCAGCGTCGATGCGTGGCGGGAACACCTGCAACTGCTCAACCAGCAGTTGGAAGCGGTCTCCCCTCCCAGCCGGTTGTGGGCGGATATCGCCTCCCGCCTGGGGCTGCGAACCGGTCTGATCCATCGACTCGGTTTCTGGCGTGCTTTCAGTGGTTTCGCCACCGCTGCGGCGCTGGCGCTGGCGACGATCGCGCTGGCACCACGCGAGCCGCCGATGATGCCGGGGGAATATGTCTTCGTGATCAATCAGCCCAGCGGTCAGCCGGGCTGGATCCTCAATGCCACGCTGGATGGCAAGATGATGGTTCAGGCCGTCGCGCCGGGCCCGATGCCGTCAGGAAAAGGTGGCGAACTGTGGATGATGGAGAACGGCACGCCGATCTCCCTGGGGATGCTGCCCATTCACGGGCAGGCCACCATGCAGCTGCCGGCCAAGATGCTGGGGCTGATGAAGACGGCAGATTTCGCCGTCAGCATGGAACCCAGCGCCGGTGCACCGGGAGGCAAACCGTCCGGGCCGGTGATCGACGAAGGCAAGCTGGTGCAGATCCGCAACAGTACCGTCTCGTTATGATACCCGTCTCGTTATGACACCGAGCTCGCCATGACACGCCGTGGCGGGCTCGTGGGTGGCCGTCAGGCGAGGTGCTGGCCACCGTCGACCGGTACGACGGTGCCGGTCACAAAATCGTTGTCCAGTAGATAGCGCAAGGTCTGATACACCACGCCGGGCCCGGGCACACGTCGCCCGGGTTCCCGGCTGCCATCATCGTCATCGTTGAGCATCACCAGACCCGGGGCGATGGCGTTGACCTGAATCCGCGGCGCGAACTGCGCCGCAAACGATCGGGTCAGACTCTCCAGCCCGGCCTTGGTCGCGGCATAGGCTGCCTGGCCGGCAGCGCCACGCTGCACCACGCTGTCGGTGATATGCACGATGTCACACTGCGGTTCCTGACACGCCTCCAGCAGCGCCTTCGCATGCAGATTGATCAGATAGGGCGCCTGCATGTGGACGCGAAACAGGCGCTCGAAGGTTGCCCCTGCCGCCTCCGGCTCGGGATCCGATAGCCACTCGCCGGCGTTGTGAATGATGGCGCGTAGACTCGAGGTGCTATCGCGTAGCCGAGCGATGAAGTCGAGAATCCCGGCTTCACTGGCAAAATCCGCGGCCAGGGTCACGGCACCGCGCGCCCGCAGCGCCGACAGCGCCTCGCGCTCGCGGCGATAGGTGAGGATGACCGGATGGCCGTCGTCGAGCAGCCGTTCGGCGCAGTGTCGACCCAGGCGCTGAGCACCACCGGTGATCAGAATCGGGGATTGGCTCACGACTTCTTCTCCGATGACCACGCGCTCTCGCCCGGGGTCAGTGGCGCCCGTGCCGGGTCGCCTTCCGGCAGCGGCAGAAAGGGAATGCGCGGCGCGTAGCTGAAGACGTCCGAATGGACCTGCTGTTCGACCAGCCCCATCGGTGCCAATGTGTCCACGCAGGCATAGACCATGCCCGGAGAGCCGGCGAGATAGATCTCGATCCCCGTCAGCGACTCGAGCTGCCGCCCCAGCACGTCGGCCAGTACCTGGTCGATACGCCCGCTGTGCCAGTGGATGTCCGACAGCGCCTCGAGCTCGGTCTCGGGTGACTCGACCACGGCGTGGAATTGCACGTTCGCGTAGGTTCGGGCCCACTCCCGCGCCAGGGTCTCGGCATAGAGATCGCGACGCTCGCGCACCGCCCACCAGATCGAAAGGTCTCTCTCGGGGTTCTCGGCCAAAGCCGCTTCGACGATCGCCTTGAGCTGGGCAAAGCCGGTGCCGGCGGCGATCAACAGCAGCGGCTCGGAGCGCTTCGGTGGCAGAACGCACTCACCGCTGGGGAGACGAACCGACAGTCGGTTGCGATGGGTCAACAGCTGTCGCAGACGTGCCGAGTGAGTGCGTTCCGGCCAATGCTGGATATGCAGTTCCAGCCGACCGTCGCCGGCCTCGGCGCAGGCGATAGAGAAAGGCACCCAGGTCTCCTCGTGCAACTCCAGTTCGAGATACTGGCCGGGTGCATGGGCAATCGCCTCGGCGCGCCCTTCTAGCACGACCCGAAATACGTCGGGCGTCAGATCCTCGACGGTTTCCACCTGGCAGGTCAACGTTCTGACCGTCATGTTCACCTCATTGCTTGCCGTCATGCCGCCCCATCATTCGAGGATTTCCCGGTTCGCGCCGATGGTGGCGCGATATCGATACCGTAGCTTTCCCAGCGTTCGTCGACGCGCGATCGGGTCGCTGAATCCATCACGATGGGCTCGCCCCACTCGCGCGTGGTTTCACCGGGCCACTTGTTGGTGGCATCGAGACCCATCTTCGATCCCAGTCCCGCCGTCGGAGAGGCAAAATCGAGATAGTCGATCGGCGTGTTTTCCACCATCACCGTATCCCGTGCCGGATCCATCCGTGTGGTGATCGCCCAGATCACGTCTTCCCAATTGCGCGCGTCAACATCGTCATCCAGCACGATCACGAACTTGGTGTACATGAACTGACGCAGGAAACTCCACACGCCCATCATCACGCGCTTGGCATGGCCGGGATACTGCTTCTTCATGGTGACGATCGCCATCCGGTAGGAGCAGCCTTCCGGTGGCAGATAGAAATCGACGATCTCGGGAAACTGCTTGCACAGGATAGGCACGAACACTTCATTGAGCGCCAGGCCCAGCACCGCCGGCTCGTCCGGCGGGCGGCCGGTGTAGGTAGAGTGGTAGATCGGATCACGACGATGGGTGATTCGCTCGACGGTGAATACGGGAAAACTTTCGACTTCGTTATAGTAACCGGTATGGTCGCCATAGGGCCCTTCGGGCGCCATGTCATCCGGATGAATGTAGCCTTCCAGCACGATCTCGCTCGACGCTGGAACCTCCAGATCGGCATGGCCGCACTTGACCAGCTCGGTCCGCGAGCCGCGCAGCAGCCCCGCGAAGGCATACTCGGAAAGCGTGTCCGGCACCGGCGTCACTGCGCCCAGGATGGTCGCCGGATCGGCGCCCAGCGCTACCGCGACCGGGAAGGGCTCGCCGGGATGAGCCTGCTGCCACTCGCGGAAGTCCAGCGCCCCGCCCCGATGACTCAGCCAGCGCATGATCAGACGATTCCTGCCGAGCTTCTGCTGGCGATAGATGCCCAGATTCTGGCGCGACTTGTGCGGGCCCTTGGTCACCACCAGCGCCCAGGTCACCAGCGGCGCGACGTCGCCCGGCCAGCAGTGCTGAATCGGCAGGCGGTCGAGATCGACATCCTCGCCTTCGAGCACGACCTGCTGACACGGTGCCGAACGCAGCGTTTTCGGCCCCATGCTCATGACCTGCTTGAAGATCGGCAGCTTCTCCCAGGCATCCTTGAGCCCCTTGGGCGGGTCCGGCTCCTTCAGAAAAGCCAGCAGCTTGCCGACCTCGCGCAGTGCCTCGACACTCTCCTGGCCCATACCGAACGCCACCCGCTCAGGCGTCCCGAACAGGTTTCCCAGGACCGGCATGTCGCTACCCTTGACGTTCTCGAACAGCAGCGCGGGTCCGCCGGCACGCAGCGTGCGGTCACAGATCTCGGTGATCTCGAGGTATGGATCCACCTCCACCGTGACGCGCTTGAGCTCGCCGCGAGCTTCCAGCGCCGCGATGAAGTCCCGTAAATCATGATATTTCATGGCGTTGCCCGTATCCCGCTATCCAAGAACGCAAAAAGGGCAGCATAACATGCTGCCCTATTGCATCTCTGCTCGATTTCCAAATCTCGATCCCATCAGACCCGAACATCGGATCGAGCGATGGCAGGACAAGGCGAACGACGACGAGCCAGCCGAGTGTACTGTCGTACATGAGCATGGCGAGTCGGCGTTCAACGCCGTACTGCCGAGCGCAGCCCGACGTTATCTACGCTTCATGGCTTCGAAGAATTCAAGATTGGTCTTGGTATCCTTGAGGCGATCGATCAGGAACTCGGTGGCGGCCACATCGTCCATCGGATTGAGCAGCTTGCGCAGAATCCACATGCGCTGCATCTCTTCCTCGGAAGCGATCAGATCCTCGCGACGGGTACCGGAGCGGCGGATGTTGAAGGCCGGATAGACCCGACGCTCGGCCAGCTTGCGATCGAGATGGGCTTCCATGTTGCCGGTACCCTTGAACTCCTCGAAGATCACTTCGTCCATCTTCGAGCCGGTATCGACCAGCGCCGTGGCAATGATGGTCAGACTGCCACCCTCTTCGATGTTACGCGCGGCACCGAAAAAGCGCTTGGGCTTCTCGAGGGCGTGAGCATCGACACCACCCGTCAGTACCTTGCCCGATGACGGCACCACGGTGTTGTAGGCACGCGCCAGGCGAGTGATGGAGTCGAGCAGGATGACCACATCCTTCTTGTGCTCGACCAGACGCTTGGCCTTCTCGATGACCATCTCGGCCACCTGGACGTGGCGTGCCGGGGGTTCGTCGAAGGTCGATGCCACGACCTCGCCACGCACCGTACGCGACATTTCCGTCACCTCTTCCGGGCGCTCGTCGATCAGCAGCACGATCATGTGGCATTCAGGATTGTTGCGCGTGATCGAGGTGGCGATGTTCTGCAGCATCAAGGTCTTGCCGGCCTTGGGCGGCGACACGATCAAGCCACGCTGGCCCTTGCCGATCGGCGCGGTGAGATCGATCACCCGGGCCGTGATGTCCTCGGTAGAGCCATTGCCGATCTCCATCACCATCCGTTCCTGCGGGAACAGTGGCGTCAGGTTCTCGAACAGGATCTTGTGCTTGGCGTTTTCCGGCTTGTCGAAGTTGATTTCATTGACTTTCAACAACGCGAAATAGCGCTCGCCTTCCTTCGGCGGGCGAATCTTGCCGGAAATCGAGTCGCCCTTGCGCAAGTTGAAGCGGCGAATCTGGGACGGCGAGACATAGATGTCATCGGGGCCAGCCAGATAGGAAGAGTCGGCACTACGCAGGAAACCGAATCCGTCCTGCAGAATCTCCAGGACGCCATCGCCGTAGATGTCCTCGCCGCTCTTCGCGTGCTTTTTCAGGATCGCGAAGATGATGTCCTGCTTGCGTGAGCGCGCCAGATTATCGATTCCCATTTCACGGGCGATATCCAGCAGTTCAGGAACGGATTTTTGCTTGAGTTCGGTTAGATTCATGAGTTCGGTCAGAGAGGGCTCGTGTCGCAGGCAATGACTTTTGCCGAGATAGAAAAGAAGGACAAGAGGCGGTCAGTTCAAACGCCGCGCGGCGCGTTCAGTCGTCCCAGGATGTCAGGCATTCGTATGGTCTATTGGTCCAACGCCGAAGCATGTCGAGAGCCGACTGCTGGGTGACGAAGGTGCCGGGAGAGCGTTTCGATTCGCCTGCAATCTCACGGAAGAGTCATCCGAGAGAGTTGTCACTGTCCAACGATCGGGGTTGCCGAAAATCGGTACTGGGATTGACTGACGACTTGGGGGACCGCGACGCGGTCGAGAAGCATTCGGAACAGGCGAACGTCCAGATGGTAGACAAGCTATCTGCCGAAAGCAAGTCACGATAGGGCGATAACCGATTGTATTGTCCAATGTCTCCGACTAATTACGCGCACACTCTTCGCCAATTTGCAGCAGTTGCTGTTCCGACAACGCGCCGACTCGCGTCAGCCGCGGTTCACCGTCGATGAACAGAATCAGCGTCGGCGTTCCCTTGACCCCGTAGCGTTCGGCCAGCATCGGCTCGCGATCGACATCCACCACGGCTACCGGCAGACCGCGAATCGACTCCTGGGAGACCGAGGACAGCCGTGATAGCAGCGTTTCGCAGGGCTGGCACCAGTCGGCAACGAAGACCGCCAACCACGGAGAGTCATGATCTTCACGCTGAAGCTCGAAAGCTTCACTGTCCAACTGGCGACGCTGTGACGACATGTTCTCGGGTCTCGATCGGGGTAACTGCCTGTTGCCGACAGCATGCCTGCCGCCTCATCGATTGACAAGGCCACGCCCCCACCGCAATCTTGCGGTGCCCGAAGCGCCTGCCCTGCCGGCATTGGTCCGGCGTCGGGCATACCCGGCAGACCCGCCTTCCACTTGCCAGCTTTCGAGGACGCCACGCCATGAGCGGGAAGTCGACCGCCGAAGACGCGACGCGCCGTCTGGCCGCCATCGATCTCGGTTCCAACAGCTTTCATCTGTTGGTTGCCAACTATCAGGACGGCCAACTCCAGGTCGTCGCCAAGATGGGCGAGAAAGTCCAGCTCGCCGCCGGGCTCGACGACGATGAGAACTTTACCGACGCGGCGATGGACCGGGCACTCGGGTGCCTGGAACGCTTTGCCCCCTTTCTCGAGGGCGTGCCCTCCGCCGATCTGCGAATCGTCGGCACCAATGCCCTTCGCGCCGCCCATAACGCCCGAGCGTTGATCGAGCGTGCCGAAGCGCTGATCGGCCATCCGATCGAAATCATCGGTGGCCGTGAAGAGGCTCGCCTGATCTATCTCGGCGCCGCCCACGCGTTGGCCGAAGTCCACGGGCGACGCCTGATCGTCGATATCGGCGGTGGCTCCACCGAATTCATCATCGGCGAGGACTTCGAACCGCAGGCGCTGGAAAGCCTCCACATGGGCTGTGTCGCCTACACCGGCGCCTTTTTCGCCGATGGCGAACTCAGTGAAAAGCGCTTCCGGCGTGCCGAGATGGCCGCGCTGTCGGAGCTGGCCCATATTCAGCGCCATTATCGTCAGTTGGGATGGCAGGATCCGATAGGCTCCAGTGGCACGATCAAGGCGGTGGCAGCCGTCATCGCCGCGCGAGGCGACGGAGACGCCACACTGATCGAGCGCGATGCGCTGATGAAACTGCGCAGGAAACTGATCGCCTGCGGCCACCTGGACAAGGTCGCGATGGACGGGCTCAAGGAGGACCGAGCGCGAGTCTTCCCGGCTGGCGTTGCCATTCTCTGCGCCGTTTTCGAAGCCTTCGAGCTGGAACGCATGCGCTATTCGGACGGCGCGCTACGGGAGGGCGTGCTCTTCGACCTGATCGGCCGCAACACGCTGGAAGACCCCCGTCGTCACAGCGTCGAACTATTGATGCGACGCTACAGCGTCGAGACCAGCCATGCCGATCACGTCGCGGAAACCGCCATGGCTGCCTTCGATCAGGTCCAGGATCATTGGGAACTCGGTGAACAACAGCGACTGTTTCTCTATTGGGCAGCCCAGGTGCATGAAATCGGCCTGGCGATCTCTCACAGCCAGTTTCATCGTCACGGCGCCTATCTGATCGAATACTCCGACCTGACAGGCTTCTCCCGTCCCGAACAGCAGGCGCTGGCGTTCCTGGTCCGCGCCCACCGGCGTAAATTTGCCCAGAAGGAGCTGGAATCGCTGCCTCGCGCCGTGCAGACCACCTATCAGCGCCTGGCCCGCCTGCTCAGGCTCGCAGTCATGCTCAATCATGCCCGGCCGGAGCAGGCGAGCACCGATTTTCGCCTCGCTTGCGACGGTGACGCGCTGCATCTTGCATTGCCACAAGCCAGACACCAGGCCCTGCTGCTCAACGACCTGGAGCAGGAAGCGGAATTTCAGAAGGCCGCAGGGCTGTCGTTGACCTACGATGCCTGACGTCGATCTAGCGCGTCTGACACCAGCCTTCCGCCGACACCAGGCCAATGACAGCCACCAGCTCTTCGCCAAACCATACCAGTGGCAGGCGATCTCGCTGCCACGGCGGGACGCCGGCTTCCTGCAGCAGGCGCTTGAGATCGCGCCTGCCGCGACCGGCCAGACGCAGACTTTCTCCACCCCGACGCAGACCGACCCGTAAACGCGCCGTGGCGGCTTCCGGTGGCGGGCGCAACTCAAACGGATAGACGCCCCAAGGCGTCGCAAGCGGCGCGTGGCCCTCCCAGATCGTCTGCCAGGCCGGATCCACCGCCGACAGTGGCGCCAGCAGATGGAGATGGTCCCGCCAGATCCGTGCCTCGGCGCCCGGCCAGAGAATGGCCGGCAGGCGATCCGCGCCCGCCTCGGCAAGCTGACGCTCGAGTTCGATCAAGCGCGCGGCCGGCGGCGAGGGAAGGCCCAGACGTTCCAGCGCATGACGAATCAGCAGCCGGCGCCGTGGCCCGCTCAACGCCATCAGCGTCGATAACGGCAGACGTCCGGGATCGCCACCCGCGGCCGCCAGATCGATCGCCGCCAGCTCTGTCATCAACCCATCGCTCTCCTGCAGCCAGACGGCACTACGCGCGAGCGATTCGACAGCCGTTGACCAACGGTCCCGCAACGGTGGCATCAGACGATGGCGCAGATAGTTGCGATCGAAGACCAAGTCCTCGTTGGTGGGATCTTCACACCAGGTGACACCGCGCCGAGCCGCTTCCTGCGTCAGCGTCGACCGGCTGATAATCAACCAGGGTCGCTCGATCTGGATGCCCCGCCACTCGCGCCGGGAAGGCATGCCCGCCAGCCCGCGCACGCCGCTCCCGCGCAGCGCGGCCAGCAGGAACGTCTCGGCCTGGTCATCGGCGTGCTGAGCCAGCCATAAGTGGTCCCCCGCCGAAAGATGTTCGGCGAAGGCCCGATAGCGGGCGTCTCGCGCCGCCGCTTCGAGCCCTTGCCCCTGCAACTCGACCTGCACCTGCGCCACGGTCAACGACACCGCCAGCGCATTGCACAGCTCACGGCAATGTGACTCGAAGTCGCGTGCCGCCGCCTGCAGGCCGTGATTGACGTGAATCGCCCGCAGCTCGATCCCGCGCCGGCGCGCCAGCGGCACCGTCACGTTCAACAGCAGGCAAGAGTCGAGCCCCCCGGAGAGCGCCACCAAAACGACACGCCCCGACACATGACGTGCCAGGGCGTTATCGACGAGATCTTCTAGAGAATGCTGCAACGCGGGGCTCCTGAACGCTCGACCTTTGGACAACATCCCATGTCGCCGAGTGACCGTGCGAGCGATACTCAGACAAGGCGAGCGCGGTCGAGGGCGCGCAGTGTAGTTCACTACATGAGCGGACCGAGTGAGCGCTCAACGCCGTGTGAGTGAGCGCAGCCGGTCATCTTCACTAAGGGGCGCCATAGCTCATCAGGCGATCATACCTTCGCTCCAACAGCGCCTCGGTATCCATCGCCCGCAGCCGATCGAGACTGCCCGTCAGCGCGTCCTTGACTCGATCGGCCGTCTTGCGCGGATTCCGGTGTGCGCCACCCAACGGCTCGTCGATCAGTGAATCCACGAACCCGAGTTCTTTCAGACGCGACGCGGTGATGCCCATCGCATGGGCGGCTTCGGAGGCCTTGTCGGCGCTCTTCCACAAAATCGAGGCACAACCCTCCGGCGAGATCACCGAATAGGTGGAGTACTGCAGCATCTGCAGCTCGTCGCAGACACCGATGGCAAGCGCCCCGCCGGAGCCGCCCTCGCCGATGACCGTGGCGATGATCGGCGTCTTCAGCCGCGACATGACGGCGAGGTTGTAGGCGATCGCCTCTGACTGGCCCCGCTCCTCGGCATCGATACCGGGATAGGCACCCGGCGTATCGATGAAGGTCAGCACCGGCATCCTGAAGCGCTCGGCCATCTCCATCAGACGACACGCCTTGCGATACCCTTCCGGACGCGGCATGCCGAAGTTGCGGCGAACCTTCTCCTTGACGTCACGACCCTTCTGATGGCCGATGACCATCACCGGCTTGTCGTCGAGCCGCGCCACACCGCCGACCAGGGCGGCATCGTCGGCGAAATGACGATCGCCGTGCATCTCGTCGAAGTCGGTAAAGATGCTGTCAAGGTAATCGAGCGTGTAGGGGCGCTGGGGATGGCGCGACAGCTGCGTCACCTGCCAGGCGGTCAGGTCACGGAAGATCTGCTCGGTGAGCTTGCGGCTTTTCTCTTCGAGCTTGCCGATCTCGTCACTCAGGCTGATACGGCTATCGTTGCCGACCAGTCGCAGCTCTTCGATCTTGGCCTGAAGTTCGGCAATCGGTTGTTCAAAGTCTAGATAGTTGGGATTCATAGAGCTTCTACTTTGTGATCCTGGCAAGCTTCGATTTCTGAAATACGGGCGACTGGCGTGCCGCGAAACGGATCATTATCGCACCTTCACAAGTGTTGGCAAGGAGGCGTCCGGCGAGCACGGGTCAGCCACCCCGATAGCGAAGGGCGACTTTTTCATAACCTTCTACGTCACGAAGCGCGCTCATCAGCTCATCGCTGGGCGATACCTTCCACGCCGCCGCCAGCTCGAAGCAGCCGCTGGCCTGGGCATTGCGATAGCGCACGCGAACCGGAAGACCGGATTCGCTCAACCACGGCGAGAGGCTGTCGTGCAGCGAGCTGGAGAATCGCCCGTTGAGCTGACTGCCATCCACCGAGAGCTCCACCGCCTCGCCGAAACGCGCGCGGGCGTCCGCCATCAGGGTGACGTCCTTGGTACGCAACCGCAAACCGCCGGAATAATCGTCGCTCGAGACCTCGCCTTCGATGATCAATACCTGATCGGCGGTGAGCTTGCCGCGGACCTGATCGAACAACTCGCCGAACAGCGAGGCCTCGATGCGGCCGGTACGGTCATCGAGGGTCACGAACGCCATGGTGTCGCCACGCTTCGATTTCATGGTCCGCATCGCCACGACCAGCCCGGCAACGCGCTGGGGCTCGCGGGACGGCTTGAGGTCGACGATGCGGGTCGCCACGAAACGTTTGAGCTCGTGTTCGTACTCGTCGATCGGGTGACCGGTAAGGTAGAGCCCCAGCGTCTCCTTCTCGCCCGCCAGACGCTCCTTGTCGCTCCAGTCGCGGGCGTGGCGATAGTCGGCGTAGATGTCCTCGCTGCCGTCGACTTCGGCAAATGCCTCGCCGAACATGTCCATCATGCCCCGGCTCTGGTTGGCCTGATTCTGTGAAGCCGCCTTGATCGCGGCATCGACCGAGGCCGCCAGCACCGCGCGGGATGGCCCCAGCGTGTCCAGCGCACCGGAGCGGATCAATGCTTCGAGGGTGCGCTTGTTCATGCGCTTGCCATCGATACGTCGGCAGAAATCGAACAGATCGGTGAACTCGCCGTCCGCCTCGCGCGCCTCGACGATGGCACCGATCGGACCTTCACCGACGCCGCGGATCGCCCCGAGCCCGTAGACGACCTGACCACTCTCGTCGACGGTGAACTTGTAGGCGCCCACGTTGACATTGGGCGGCGTCACCGTCAGCCCAATATGACGACACTCCTCGATCAGCGGCACGACCTTGTCGAGATTGTCCATCTCGGTCGAGAGCACGGCCGCCATGAACGGCCCGGGATAGTGTGCCTTGAGCCAGGCGGTCTGATACGAGACCAGCCCGTAGGCGGCCGAGTGCGACTTGTTGAAGCCGTAGCCGGCGAACTTTTCCACCAGGTCGAACAGGTTGCCGGCCAGATCCTTGTCGATCCCGTGGGCGGCGCACCCTTCCATGAAGCCGGCGCGCTGCTTGGCCATCTCCTCGGGCTTCTTCTTGCCCATGGCTCGACGCAGCATGTCTGCCTGGCCCAGGGTGTAGCCGGCCAGCACCTGGGCGATCTGCATCACCTGCTCCTGATACAGGATGATGCCGTAGGTCGGCTCCAGCACCGGCTTGAGCAGCTCATGCTGGTAATCCGCACTCGGGTAGGCGATCGCCGCGCGCCCATGCTTGCGGTTGATGAAATCATCGACCATCCCGGACTGCAGAGGCCCCGGCCGGAACAGCGCCACCAGCGCGATCATGTCCTCGAGCGAATCCGGCTGCAGCCGCTTGATCAGTTCCTTCATGCCGCGGGATTCGAGCTGGAACACCGCCGTCGTCTCGGCCTTCTTGAGCATGTCGAAGGTCGGCTTGTCGTCCAGCGGAATGGTGCTGATATCGAGCGGACCGACATTATCGCGGGCCCGCACCACGTCGACCATTTCCAGCGCCCAGTCGATGATCGTCAGCGTGCGCAGGCCGAGAAAGTCGAACTTGACCAGGCCGGCATCCTCGACGTCGTTCTTGTCGAACTGGACCATCAGCCCCGAGCCGTTGGCCTCGCACAGCAGCGGCGAGAAATCGGTCAGCTTGGTCGGCGCGATGACCACGCCGCCGGCGTGCTTGCCGGTACCGCGGGTGATGCCTTCGAGCT
Organism: Salinicola socius; assembly: GCF_001937195.1. GTDB lineage: Bacteria > Pseudomonadota > Gammaproteobacteria > Pseudomonadales > Halomonadaceae > Salinicola > Salinicola socius. The sequence continues at coordinate 82,507 of NZ_MSDO01000001.1, forward strand.
TGAGCGCCATCTCCCAGATTTCGGCCGCTTCCTCGTCGTACTCGAGATACTCCTTGAGCTGCGGCTCCTGCTCGATCGCCTTGCCCAGCGTCATGCCGACCTCGAACGGAATCAGCTTGGAGAGCTTGTCGCCCATCGAGTAAGGCTTGCCCTGGGCACGCGCCACGTCACGCACCACGGCCTTGGCCGCCATGGTGCCGAAGGTGACGATCTGGGAGACCGCATCGCGGCCGTAGCGATTGGCCACGTAGTCGATGACCCGGTCACGCTTCTCCATGCAGAAATCGACATCGAAGTCGGGCATCGAGACACGTTCCGGATTCAGGAAACGTTCGAACAGCAGATCGTATTCGAGCGGATCGAGATCGGTGATCTTGAGCACATAGGCGACCAGCGAGCCCGCGCCCGACCCACGCCCCGGCCCGACCGGGATGTCGTTGTCCTTGGCCCACTGGATGAAGTCCATCACGATCAGGAAGTAGCCCGGGAATCCCATCTTGAGGATGATGTCGAGCTCGAAGTCGAGCCGCTGCCGGTAGGCCGGCTCGTGCTCGGCCAGCGACCGTCCCGGGTAGATCGGCGTGTCGCCACCGAACAGCAGATTCAGACGGTCGGTGAGACCATCATGGGAAATCTTGCGGAAGAATTCGTCCTGCGTCAGCCCTTCGGGAATCGGGTACTCCGGCAGGAATATCTCACCCAGGCGCACGCTGGCAGTGCAGCGCGCCGCGATCATGACACTGTTCTCGAGCGCCTCGGGGACGTCGGAAAAAAGCTCGGCCATCTCCTGGGGCGTCTTGAGATACTGCTCTTCGCTGTAGCGACGCTCGCGGCGGGGATCCTCTAGCGCCTTGCCCTCGCCGATCGAAACCCGGGTCTCGTGCGCCCAGAAGTCCTCGCGTTCGAGAAAGCGCACGTCATTGGTCGCCACCACCGGCACGCCGGTTTCGCTCGCCAGCCGCACGGAGTGGTGGACACACTCTTCATCGTATTGGCGACCGGTGCGCTGCAGCTCCAGATAGAAACGCCCGGGAAAATGCTGCTGCCATTCCGACAGCAGCTGACGCGCGGTATCGACATGCTCGGCGATCAGAAACCGGCCGATCTCCCCTTCCCGGGCACCGGATAGCGCAATCAGCCCCTCGCTCTGCTCGAATACCCAGGCCTTGTCGAGAATCGCCAGATTCTGACGCTGACCTTCGGTCCAGGCTCGCGAGATCAGCTCGGTCAGATTGCGGTAGCCGATATCGTTCATCGCCAACAGCGTCAGACGATAGGGGTGGCTCTCATCATGGGCGTTATGCAGCCACAGATCGGCGCCGATGATCGGTTTCAGGCCGGCGCCCTGGGCCGCCTTGTAGATCTTGACCAGCCCGAACAGGTTGGTGTCGTCGGTCACGGCCACGGCTGGCATGCCTGTCTCGGCCGTGGCCTTGACCAACGGCTTGAGCCGGACCAGACCATCGACGAGAGAGTATTCGCTGTGGACACGAAGGTGAACGAAGGGTGTTGTCATGACGAACTCGAGTCAGGCGGCGAATGAATTCAGACACTGGCTATACGATCGATAAGGCCCGGTCATGCGCCTGGCAACGCGATAGCGGCATGCCATGGCCAGCGCATTGAGAAGATCAGCATGCCTAAAGGCGGCACGAGCCACAATGGGCCGATGGATAAAGACCGGGGGCCGGCGCGATCCATCACGGTCGATCGTTCATGCCCAGGCGAGCCGGGCGCGGACGGGCGCGAAAGAGCTGCGGTGCTCCGCCAGCGGGCCAAGACGAACCAGCGCATCGAGATGTTCCGGCGTCGGGTAGCCCTTGTGACGGCAGAAACCGTAGTCCGGATACAGCAGATCGAGCGCGGCCATCTGCGCGTCCCGGGCCACCTTGGCCAGAATCGACGCCGCGCTGATCGCGGAATGGCGCAGGTCGCCTTTGACCACGGCCTGCCCCGGGCAGGCGTGCCCCGGCAACCGGTTGCCGTCGACCAGCAGATACTCGGCCGGGGTCGGCAGCGCGTCGATGGCACGTCGCATTGCCAGGTGCGTAGCGTGATAGATATTGAGCGAATCGATCTCCTGGGGCGAGGCTTCACCGACGGCGAAGGCGAGCGCGCGGTCGCGAATCTGTACGTCGAGCGCCTCGCGCCGTGCCGCGCTCAGACACTTGGAGTCGGTCAGACCCTCGATCGGGCGGTCGGGGTCGAGAATCACGGCGGCAGCCACCACCGAACCGACCAGCGGGCCCCGCCCGACCTCATCGACGCCGGCGAGCAGATGCCCCTCGTATTCGATGATGATTTCCGGCCAGGCGGATGGCGAAGATTTCAATGGCATGACTTCTCTCGTCAAACACTTCTCGTCAAACACTTCTCGTCAGAGACTTCCGGATGCTGGCTCCAGCGTCCCGTACTCGGCCAGCGAAAGGATGGCCGTGGCGGCCCGCTCGCTGGCATCACGCTGCAACTCGGCGTGCAGTGCCGCGAAACGCCGTTCGAGCGCAGCACGAGACTGGTCATCCTCGAACCACGGCAGCAGTGTCTCGACCAGCGATTCGGGTGTCACCGCCTCCTGAATCAGCTCCGGCACCAGCGTTTCCTGGGCAATCAGATTGGGCAGCGAGATCCAGCGCGTCTTGACCATCCGCTTGGCCAGCCAGTATGTCGCTGGCGCCATGCGATAGGCGACCACCATGGGCCGATGACAAAGCATGGCTTCCAGCGCCGCCGTGCCGGACGTCAACAGCACCGCCTCGGCGGCCGTCATCACCTCTCGCGAACGTCCCTCGACAATGACCGTATTGGCGGCGAGATCCGGAAACCGCCCGAGCAGCGACTCGAGCTCCTGGCGCCGCTCCGGCGAGGCCGCAGGTATTGCCACCTGCAGGGCGCCGAGATGCGCGCGCAGCGCGGACGCCGCTCGCAGGAACATTTCGCCCTGGAACCGAACCTCATTGCTGCGCGAGCCCGGCAGCATGGCCAGCGTCGGCACGTCGAGAACCAGCCCGAGCGCTCGCCGGGCTTCAGCACGGTCGTTGACCAGCGGCATCTCGTCGGCCAGCGGATGCCCGACATAGGCGACCGGCACGTGGTGGTCCGCGTAAAAATCCGCTTCGAACGGCAGAAAGGTCAACATTCCGTCGACCGCCTTGGCGATCGTCTTGACGCGCCCCTGACGCCAGGCCCAGACCGAGGGACTGACGTAATGCGCGGTCCGGATACCCTCGTCATGGAGCTGCCGCTCGAGGCCGATATTGAAGTCCGGGGCATCGATACCCACCATGATGTCAGGTCGCCAGTCCAGCGCATCTCGCTTGAGATGACGGCGCACCTTGATCAGGCCCGGGAGATGCTTGAGCACCTCGACCAGACCCATCACCGAGAGGGTTTCCAGCGGATAGAGCGACTCGAGCCCGTGTGCCTGCATTCGCGGGCCACCGATGCCGCGAAACTCGATTTGGGGATGGCGACACCTGAGCGCCTGCATCAGTCCGGCACCGAGAATGTCGCCTGACAGTTCGCCCGCCACGAGATAGACGCGCATCAGGCTGTTCCTAGCGGATGATGCCGCGTTGAGACACTTTCAGAGAATCGATGAAGCGTTGCGTTTCGTCGAGCGAGAAACGGCTTTCGATTTCGCTGACAGCCTGCTCCAGCGTCAGACCTTTGCGATAGACCAGGCGATACGCCTCGCCCAGCGCCTTGATCGCCTCGGCGGAGAAACCCCGGCGCTTGAGCCCGATCGAGTTCAGCCCGTGGGGTGCCGCCGGATTGCCGCTGACCATGATGAACGCCGGAATGTCCTTGGTGATAGCCGAGCAGCCACCGACCATGGCATGTTCGCCCATGTGGGCAAACTGATGGATCGCGGAGAGCCCACCAATGATGGCGAAGTCGCCAAGCGTCACGTGACCGGCCAGCGTCGCCTGGTTGGCGAGAATGCAGTCGTTGCCGATCAGGCAGTCGTGGCCCACATGGGAATAGGCCATGAACAAGTTGCGGTTGCCGATGGTGGTAACGCCACGGTCCTGGATGGTTCCGCGATGGATCGTCACGCTCTCGCGCACGACGTTGTCGTCCCCCATTTCGAGCCGCGTCGGCTCGCCGGCGTACTTCTTGTCCTGACAGTCCTCCCCGACCGAGGCGAACTGGAAGACCCGATTACGCTTGCCGAGTCGAGTCGGCCCCTTGAGCACGACGTGCGGCCCGATCACGCTACCGGCATCGATCTCGACGTCGGCTCCGATCACGCTGAATGGACCGACTTCGACGTCGTCGGCCAGTCGGGCGGAGGGATCGACGATGGCGGAGGGATGAATCAAGCGACTTTCCTCTCGGCACAGATGATTTCTGCTTCGCAGGCCAGCTCGTCACCGACCGTTGCCCGGCAGGCGAACTTCCAGATACCGCGCTTGCCCTTGATCACGTTGGCCTCGAGCCGCAGCTGGTCACCCGGCATGACCGGGCGCTTGAAGCGTACGTTATCGCTACCGACGAGGTAGTAGACGTAGCCATCGGCCGGCAGCTTGTTGACGGTCTTGAAACCGAGGATGCCACAGGCCTGGGCCATCGCTTCGATGATCAGCACGCCGGGCATGATCGGGTGATGAGGAAAATGGCCGTTGAAGAAAGGTTCGTTGATGCTGACGTTCTTGTACGCCACGATCGACTCGCCAATCGTGATTTCCATCACGCGATCTACCAGTAAAAATGGATAACGATGCGGTAGATATTCGCGAATCTGGTTGATGTCCATGATCATCAATACAACCTCTGAAATAACGAAATGCCTGCCCCTACACTTTGGCTAAGGGCAGGCAAAGGGCGGCAAAACGGCGTTCACCCATGTGGGCGGGCATTATACAGGCGCACCTGACGACTGCCAGCCTCGGGAGGCGACCGGTGACGGCCCCGAGGGTGTCACGGATCCTCAAGCGTCGCGGATATCGCGCTCGAGCCGCGTCAAGCGCTTGGCGATCTCGTCGAGCTGTTTGAAGCGTACCGCGTTCTTCCGCCACTGACTATTCGACATCGAACCCGTGCCGGAAGAGTAGACGCCGGGCTCCAGAATCGAGTTCGTGACCAGACTCATCCCGGTCACCTGGACACCGTCGGTGAGCGTGAGATGGCCGGAGAGCCCGACGCCGCCGCCCAGCAGACAGTGGCGGCCGACCTTGGTGGAACCCGCGATGCCGACGCAGCCTGCCAGCGCACTGTGATCGCCGACCTGAACGTTGTGGGCGATCTGCACCTGGGAGTCTATCTTGACCCCGTTGCCGATCAGCGTGTCGCCCAGGGCTCCGCGATCGATGCTCGAACAGCTACCCACTTCGACATCGTCACCCAGACTGACGCCACCCAGCTGAGCGATCTTCTCCCAGCCTTTGCCATCATGGGCGAACCCGAAGCCGTCGCCACCGATGACGCATCCGCTATGGAGAATCGCCCGCTCACCGATGATCACCCCGTGATACAGCGTGACATTGGCGTGCAGGCGAGAGCCTCTACCGATCGCGGTGTCGGCGCCGATGAAACACCCGGCACCGATGACACAATCATCAGCAATGTGCACACCGGCTTCGATGACGCAGTGAGCGCCGATCTCGACGCGCTCGCCAAGGGTCGCCTCGGGGGATACGACTGCCGTCGGATGCACACCTTGCGAAGCCTGGTTGGCCAGCGGATCGAACAGGCGCGACAGCTTGGCGTAGCCCAGGTACGGGTTTTCCAGCTCCAGCCGCGGGCAAGGGCAGTTTTCACCATGCGCCGGGTGCACCAGAACGGCACCGGCCTGCGTCGTCGCCAGATACTTCAGATAAGCCCGGTTGGCGAGAAACGCCAGATCCGTCGATACCGCGTCGGTCAGCGTCGAAAGACCACTGACACGCACTGTGTCATCACCCACCACGCGGGCGTCGATCCGCTCGGCGAGCTCGCCAAGCGTGTAAGAGGTGGAAGCATCTCTCTTCATGAACGGGCGCCGGTTTGAATCATCAGTTGAGCGAATTGAAGATCTGCGTCACTTCGGAAGTAATGTCGAGGCTATCGCCGGAATAGACGACGGCATCACGGTCGACGACCATATCCAGATCATGCTTGTCGACGACTCGCTGAATGGCCTGATCGAGCTTGGGCTTGGCCCCTTTCAGATACTGCTGCTCGGCCTGCTGCTGCGCCTGGGAGATCTGACCGCGCAACTGCTGGAACTGACCACCCTTCTGTCGCAGCTGCTGGGTCACCGAGTTGCGCTCGGATTCCGACATCACGTCGCCATCCTTCTGCAGCCGCTGCTGCAGCTGCTGCAGCTCCTGGCTCAACGACTGCGCCTGCTGCTGTTGGGAACTGATACGGTTCTTCAGCTGATTCATCGATGCTTGGGCGGAACTGGAAGACATCAGCGCTTCGCGCCAGTCGAGCACGCCCACTTCGGTGGCCATGGCCGGCACCGAGACCATGGTCAACAAACCGAGCCCGAGAACTCCTGCTATCTTGCGCATGCGGCAACTCCTTGAAAGCCTGACTTGGAATCTGGAATTTTTCTGACTCCGGATTCACGGCCCTGTGAATCGTGCCGTGAATCCGGTGCGATGGCGCTAGAACGTCTGACCCAGCGAGAACTGGAACACCTGCGGGTCGTCACCATCCTTCTCGTTCAGCGGCTTGGCAACGCTGAACGTCAGCGGGCCGACCGGTGTCAGCCAGGAGAGCCCCAGGCCCACGCTGTAGCGCAGGTCGTCGAGGCTGACACCGCTGTTACAGCTGGACGGACCATCGCCGGGCACCACTTCGTAGCAGTCGGAGAGGAAGGTATTACCCCCGTCGAGGAAAATACTGGTCTGCAGCGACCGGCGATCCTCGATCCAGGGGAACGGATAGATCAGCTCCGCAGAGCCCTCGACCAGAATGTTGCCACCCAGGGTATCGTCATCCCCATCGCCGCGCTGCGTGGTCTTCTGCCCCAGCGTGTTACCGGTGTAGCCACGTACCGAGCCCAGACCGCCCGAGTAGAAGTTCTCGTAAAACGGATAAGGATCGTTGGAACCCAGCGTATCGGCATAGCCGAGATTGCTGCCGAACTTGAGCGACCAGTCCGGGTTGAGCTCGAACAGCTTCTGGCCGCGGTAACGCACCTTGTAGTACTCGGCGTCCGATCCCGGCAGTGCGGCTTCCAGCGAGACGCGCTGATAGCTACCGGCCGTCGGCATGATCCCGCGGTTCAGGTTGTTGCGGGTCCAGCTCGCCGTCAGCTTGTAATTGAAGAAGTCTTCACCCTCATCGTCGGTGTACTTGACGATTTCGGAAGGCGTGTCGTCGTAGGTATCGATCGACAGATTCTCGAGCCCGACACCGAAGTTCAGCCGCGACAGATCATTGATCGGATAACCGAAATTGATGTTGCCGCCGTAGGAATCGGTCGAGTAGGTCGAGATATCGGAGTCTTCGTAATCGGTTTCGCGGTAGAAGACGTTGTAGCCGCGCGAGATCCCGTCGAGCGTCCAGTAAGGGTCGGTGAAGCCGAAGTTGATGTTGGTGAACGTGTCACTGCGCTGCGCGCCGATATTGACGCGATTGCCCGTCCCCAGGAAGTTGCTCTGGGACAGCGCAGCGCCATAAATGACGCCTGCGGTCTGGGAAAACCCGACGCTGGCCGAAATGGAGCCCGAGGGCTGTTCCTGAACGTTGTAGGTAACGTCCAGCTGATCCGGCTCGCCGGCTACCGGTCGGGTGTCCACATCGACCTGCTTGAAGAACCCGAGCCGCTCGAGACGCTGACGCGACTGCGATATCTGGTCGGTCGAGGCCGGCGCGCCCTCCATCTGTACCATTTCGCGGCGCAGGACTTCGTCCTGCGTCGTGGTATTACCTTCGAAGTTGATCCGCCGCACGTAGGCACGACGACCCGGATCGACGCGGAAAGTGATGTCCACGGTATCGCCCGCTTCATCGACCGTAGGCACCGCCTGAATATCGGCAAAGGCGAAGCCTTCGGCGCCGAGCTTCTGGCGCAGCGCTTCCGAAGATTCGGTCAACTTGCTCTGGGAAAAATACTCTCCCGACTTGGCAGTCACCAGCGAGCGCGCCATCGATTCGTCGATCTTCAGATCGCCGTCGAACTTGATCTGGTCGAGCTTGTAACGTTTGCCTTCGTCAACGTTGATGGTCACGAAGATCCGCGACTTGTCCGGGCTGATCGAGACCTGCGTCGAGGTGATGGCGAAGTTGACGTAGCCACGATCGAGATACCAGGAACGCAGCGTTTCCAGATCACCGGAAAGCGCCTCCCGGGAATACTCGTCGTCGGAGAACCAGCCGAAGAACCAGCCCGGCTTGTCCTCGAGCTGAAACAGGTCACTCAGAGTGCCGTCGTCGTAGGCCTCGTTGCCCACGACGTTGATCTGGCGAATCTTCGCCACTTCCCCTTCGTTGATGTCGATGTTGACGCGAACCCGATTACGTTCGAGCTGCTCGACCGAGGTCTTGATGCTGGAGCTGTAGCGGCCCTGGGACTGATAGAGACGCTCAAGCTCGCGCTGCATCTCTTCCAGCGTCGAGCGCTGCAGCACCTGACCCTCGGCCAGGCCAGCGTCGGTCAGGCCCTTGCGCAGGTCGTCGTCGGAGATCTGGGAGTTGCCTTCGATGTTGATCTCGGCGATCGACGGCCGCTCGACCACATTGACGATCAGCACGTCGTTGTCGCGGGATAGCCGAATGTCGTCGAACAGCCCGGTGTCGAACAGTTGCTGGGCGGCCTCGCCCAGTTGCTGGTCGTCTACCGTCTGGTCGGCACTGACGGGGAAAGCGTTGAAAACGGATGCAGCCGAGACGCGCTGCAGCCCCTCTACACGAATATCCGAAATCTCAAAAGGTGCCGCCAGCGCAACGGGAGAGCTGGCCAGCAGTAGTCCTGCCAATCCGATGGTCTTGAGTTTCATGCAATCAATCGCTTCTGTGGGGTCCGCCCGCGTATCGAACAGGCACCTTATACATTTCTCCCTACGACTGACAAGCTCATCGCTCGCCACGCCTGGGGTCTTTCCGTTCGCCGCCACTGCGGCGCCGACCGCTGACCGTTCGCATCGCCAGCGTCGCCTCTCGTTCCTGTCGTTCCTGTCGTTCCTGTCGCTACAGTCGCTACAGTCGCTACAGTCGCTACAGTCGCATCAAGTCAAAGTAGAGCGCCATCATCATCAAACATCCGACCAACGCCACGCCGACACGCAGACCCATCGCCTGGGCGGCCTCCGACACCGGCTTGCCGCGAAGCAGCTCGATCAGGTAATAAGCCAGATGACCACCATCGAGCACCGGGATCGGCAGCAGGTTCAAGACCCCCAGACTGATCGACAGATAAGCCAGAAAGCCGACGAACGTCTCGACGCCGCTGCGGGCCGAGTCGCCGGCAATGCGAGCGATGGTGATCGGCCCCGACAGATTCGAGGGGGATATCCAGCCGACGATCATCTTGCGAATCGAATCCGCGGTCAGCCAGGTCATCTCGCCGGTCTTGCTCACAGCCTGCCCGATCGCGGCGATCGGACCATATCGAATTTCACGCCGATAGGACTCAGGCCATTCGACTGTCTGGGATGCGGCACCGACATATCCGATGTTCTCGCCATCCTCGGCCTGCTTCGACTCGGGCGTCAGCGACACGCGGCGCTTGCCGCCATCGCGCTCGACTTCCAGCGCCAGCTCGACGCCAGGATGACGGCGCACGGTCTCGACGAAGGCGACCCAGTCGTCGACCGGCTTGCCGTCCACGCTGACGATGCGATCATCCGCCTTCAATCCCGCACGGCTGGCCGGGCTGTTGTCGAGCACGCGGCCAAGAACCGCGGGCACCTGCGGGCGCCAGGGCGTGATGCCAAGCGACGACATCGGCTGCGGCGGGTCCTGCCGCACCAGCCACTGCCGCACCGGTACGTCGTGGGTTCTTGTCGCGCCGCCTGCGGGATCGCGCGTCGTGAACTGCAGCTCGCCATCGGCGCCGATGGCCGCGATCAGCTGCAGATTGACCTCATTCCAGGAGGGTGTCTCGCGTCCCTCGATGCTGACGATTTCCTGGCCGCTGCGTAGCCCCCCCTGAGCCGCGGGCGAATCCGGCATCACGTCGCCGACCACAGGCGCGACGGTGGTGGCGCCGTAGACGAACAGCGCCCAGTAGGCGACCAGTGCCAGCAGGAAGTTGGCGATGGGGCCGGCTGCCACGATCGCGATCCGCGCCCAGACGCTCTTGCGGTTGAACGCCCGGTCGAGCTCTTCCGGTGCCACCGGACCTTCCCGCTCGTCGAGCATCTTGACGTACCCGCCCAGCGGGATGGCAGCGATGGCGTACTCCGTCCCCTGACGATCGAAACGCGACCACAACGGTTTGCCAAAGCCTACCGAAAACCTCAGCACCTTGACGCCGCAGCGCCTGGCGACCCAGAAGTGCCCGAACTCGTGAAACGTGATCAGCAGGCCGAGTACGACGATGACCGCCAGTACGTTCTGGATCGTATCCATCACGCCCGCCCCCTCTGGAAAGACCGTTGGTGCAACAAACGCTCGGCCAGCTGCCGCGCTCGTGCATCCTCGCACAGTATCACGTCGAGCGAGTCCGCCGCGCGTACCTCGGTCGCTTCGAGCGTCGCTTTCACCAATTGTGCGATACCGAGAAACGGTAGTTTTCCATCAAGAAACGCCTGCACAGCGATCTCATTGGCAGCATTGAGGCTCGCCGGGGCGGTGCCGCCTGCAGCCATTGCCTCTCTCGCCAGGCGCAAACAGGGAAACCGTGCTTCATCCGGAGCTTCGAAATCGAGCCGGGAAACCGCGAACAGATCGAGCGGCTCGACGCCGGCATCGATCCTGGCGGGCCACGCCAGACCATAGGCGATCGGTATGCGCATGTCGGGATTACCCATCTGGGCCAATATCGAGCCGTCGGCATAACCCACCATCGAATGGATGACGCTTTGCGGATGCACGACCACTTCGATCTGCTCAGGTTTCGCATCGAACAGCCAGCACGCTTCGATCAGTTCCAATCCCTTGTTCATCAGAGTGGCACTGTCGGTCGAAATCTTGCGCCCCATCGACCAGTTGGGGTGCGCACAAGCCTGATCCGGCGTCACCCTCTCCAGCGCTGACAGCGACCACTCGCGAAACGGTCCACCCGATGCGGTCAACAACAGCCGCGACACGCCGTGAGCCGATAACCCGCCCCGGTGCTGCATAGGCAGACACTGGTAGATGGCATTATGTTCCGAGTCGATAGGCAAAAGCGTTGCGCCATGGCGGGATACGGCGTCCATGAAGAGCCCCCCGGACATGACCAGCGCTTCCTTGTTGGCCAGCAGCACCCGCTTGCCTGCCTCCACGGCCGCCAGCGTCGGCAACAATCCTGCCGCCCCCACGATCGCCGACATCACCGCGTCCACCTCCGGTGCCCGTGAGACCTCGAGCAGCGCCGCTTCGCCATGACTGACATCGATGTGCGTCAGACGGGCCTCTCGCAGCTGGGCACGCAGCCAGTTGGCATCTTCCTGCGTGCCGATGACGGCTCGCGCCGGCTCGAATCGTCGACAGATCTCGAAAAGCGCCTCGCGGGAGCGCTGAGCGGTCACCGCGTGGAGCTCATAGGCATCGGGATGCTGGCCGATCACGTCCAGCGTGCTGCGACCGATGGAGCCGGTCGCACCCAATAGCGTGACTTTTCGGGGAGAAGATGTGGACATCGGATTGCTATCCCAGCCAGGGGCTAATCAAGGCGAAGAGCGGAACGGCAGCGGTCAGGCTATCGATACGATCGAGGATGCCACCGTGCCCCGGCAGCAGATGGCTGGAATCCTTCAGGCCCCGGAAGCGCTTGAGCATGCTTTCGAACAGATCCCCGATGACGGAGATGAAGGCAACGCCCCATGCCACGACCATCAGCGCCAGCGTCTGCGCGACATCGAAGGAGAGCCAGACGGCATAGATGAGCACCAGCACGGCCACGGCCACCCAGCCGCCGTAGACGCCTTCCCAGGACTTGCCCGGACTGACGTGCGGGGCCAGCTTGCGGCGCCCGAAGCGACGTCCGGCGAAGTAAGCCCCGATATCGGCGACCCACACCAGCAGCAGCACGAACAGCAGCCATTCGCTCCCTTCCTGGCGCAGCTGATAGAGCCCGACCCAGCAGGGCACCAGCACCCACGCGCCCATGCCGAGGCGCAGCGCCGGAGGCTGCCACTGGCCGGTGGCTCGAGGGTAGCGCGACACCCACCAGGCATTGGCCAGCCAGCCGATGGCGCCGATCCACAGTGGCCAGCGATCCAGCAGCCATCCCGCCCACCAGGCGACCAGCAGCAGGAGTGCCAGCCCGGCGGTGTAGAGCAGCCGCGGCTGAGCGTCGTCGAACCCGGCCAGGCGCGCCCACTCCCAGGCCCCGAGCAGCAGAACCAGTGCGGTAAATGCTGCGAAGGCACCACCCGATAGCCCGAACAGGCCACCGAGCGCCAGAGGCGCCAATATCAATGCCGTCAATATACGCTGTCTAAGCACCCTGAACCTCGACCTGCTGCTGGCTCAGGCCGAAACGGCGCTGACGCTGCTGAAAAGCCTCGAGCGCCGCATCGAATGTCGTACCATCGAAGTCGGGCCACAGCTCCGGCGCAAACACGAACTCCGCGTAGGCAAGCTGCCACAACAGAAAATTAGAGATTCGCTGCTCCCCACTGGTGCGGATACATAGATCGATTGGCGGCTCCTGACTCAGGCACATCTCGCGGTCCAGCGCTTCCTCGTCGATCGACTCGGGTGTCATCAGGCCATCGGCAACCTTGCGTGCCAGACGCTGGGCGGCGCACGCGATATCCCAGCGACCGCCGTAATTGGCTGCGACCACGAGATGCATGCCCGAGTTGTCGCGAGTCAGAGCTTCGGCACGGCTCATGTGCTTCTGCAAAGACGAGGAGAAACGACGGCGATCGCCGATGATGCTGAGTCGAATACCATTCTCGTGGAGTTTTTTCACCTCGCGCTTGAGCACCAGCATGAAAAGCTCCATCAAGGCACTGACCTCGGCCGAAGGCCGACGCCAGTTCTCGCTCGAGAAGGCGAAAAGCGTGAGGGTCTCGATGCGCCGCTCGGCCGCGCGCCGGATGACCGCACGCAGCGATTCGACGCCAGCACGATGCCCTTGTGCGCTGGAGAGCCCCCTGGCGCGCGCCCAGCGATTGTTGCCGTCCATGATGATCGCCACGTGGCGAGGCATCGACGACACCGCTTGAGCGTCGCGCAACTGCATGTCAGTCATGATAGCTCGCAAGACAGGTAGGTAGCGGCGCCCGCGGCAGGTAGAAAACGGGCGCCTGCGTTCCTTAGACCTGCATCAGGTCGTGTTCCTTGGTTTCCAGAAGCCGGTCGATTTCACTGACGTGCTTATCGGTCAACTTCTGGATTTCCTCTTCGCCGCGGCGCTCTTCGTCTTCGTTGATCTCTTTGTCCTTGAGCAACGCCTTGAGATCGCCATTGGCATCACGACGTATGCTGCGGATCGCAACACGCGCGTTCTCGGCCTCGGCTCGCGCCTGCTTGATGTAGTTGCGACGCGTCTCCTCGGTCAACGGCGGCATCGGCACACGGATCACGGTACCGGCCGTGGCAGGATTCAATCCCAGGTCGGCCGTCATGATCGCTTTTTCGACCTTGGCCACCATCGGACGTTCCCACGGCGTCACCGCCAGGGTGCGGGCATCTTCGACCGTGATGTTGGCGACCTGGTTGATCGGCATGTTGCTGCCGTAGTAGTCCACCATCACCGCATCGAGAATGCTCGGATGGGCTCGACCCGTGCGAATCTTGTGGAAGTTGCTCTGAAGCGCTTCCAGGCTTTTCTGCATGCGCGCACTGGCGTCTTTCTTGATATCGTCGTTCATGTCCTATACCTCAATCAATCAGCGTGCCTTCTCGCCCACCAACCACCAGATTCAGCAGTGCGCCAGGCTTGGTCATATCGAAGACGCGTACCGGCATATCATGGTCCCGTACCAGGCAGATAGCGGTCAAATCCATCACGCCGAGCTTCTGATCCAGCACCTCATCGTAGCTCAAACTCTCGTACTTGATGGCGTCAGGATACTTGACCGGATCCTTGTCGTAGACGCCGTCGACCTTGGTCGCCTTGACCACCACATTGGCATCGATCTCGATGCCACGCAGGCAGGCCGCGGAATCCGTGGTGAAGAACGGGTTGCCCGTACCGGCTGAAAAGATGACCACGTCACCGGACGTCAAGTAGCGAATCGCGGAGCGGCGATCATAGTGCTCGACGACGCCGCTCATGGGAATCGCCGACATCACCCGCGAACGGATGTTGGATCGCTCGAGCGCGTCCCGCATCGCCAGCGCGTTCATCACCGTCGCCAGCATGCCCATGTGATCGCCGGTAACCCGGTCCATGCCCGCCGCGTGCAGTGCAGCGCCACGGAACAGATTGCCACCACCGACCACGATACCGACCTGGACGCCGATACCCACCAGCTGCCCGATTTCCAGCGCCATGCGATCGAGCACCTTGGGGTCGATACCGAACTCCTGCTCACCGGTCAGCGCCTCACCCGAGAGTTTCAGCAATATGCGCTTGTACTTTGATTTATCACCACGCTCCGATTTATCACCGCGCTCACTGGGCTTGCTGGTTCGATCGATGACTTCAGGCATGACGCTCTCTCCTGGTTTGACGAGTCGGGTCGGCAGGTCATGACAGATGATCTTCTCATCTGCCGGATACGCAATGGCGTGCGCTTTCGCGCACGCCATCGATGAGGCCGGGTTCAGTCAATGTTACCTGACACCTCAGCCTTGGGCACTGGATGAAACTCGGCCCTGCAAAACTTAACTACGGCGAGCCTGTTCCATCACTTCCTTGGCGAAGTCGACTTCTTCTTTCTCGATACCTTCACCGACCTCGAAGCGCGTGAATCCGACGACTTCACCGCCAGCCGCCTTGGCATATTCAGCGACAGACTGGTTCGGATCCTTGACGAACGGCTGCTCGGTCAAGCTGTTTTCCGCCAGGTACTTCTTGAGACGGCCCTGAACCATCTTCTCGGCGATTTCCGCCGGCTTGCCGGCCATGTCCGGCTGCGCCAGGATGATCGCCTTCTCGCTGTCGAGCTGCGCCTGCGGCATGTCCTGCGGACGTGCCACGACCGGATTGATCGCCGCTGCGTGCATGGAAATGTCCTTGGCCACTTCCTGGCTACCGCCAGTAAGCACGGTCAGCACGCCGATGCGATCGCCGTGGACGTAGGCACCAACCACGCCGCCTTCCGGCGCGTCGACGACGACTGCACGACGTACGGAGATGTTTTCGCCGATCTTCTGCACCAGCTGGTTACGAGCATCTTCCAGCTCGCCATCCATGATGGTGGCAATGTCTTCGGACTTGGTCTCGAACACCTTGGCCAGCACCTTGGAAGCAAAGCCCTTGAAGTTGTCATCGCGAGAGACGAAATCGGTCTCCGAATTGACTTCGAGCATCGCGGCGCAGCTGCCGTCTTCGGCAACCTGAGTCAGGATCGCGCCTTCGGCGGCGATACGACCCGCCTTCTTGGCGGCCTTCAGGCCGGAATTCTTGCGCAGATCTTCGATCGCACGCTCGATATCGCCGTCGGCTTCGGTCAGTGCTTTCTTGCACTCCATCATGCCGAGACCGGTACGCTCGCGCAGTTCCTTGACTAGAGAAGCGCTGATAGCTGCCATGTTCTACCCCTGAGGATCGCTGTTTCGTCTGACGAGCGGTGCCGCGCGGGCACCGCTCCGGGTGTAAAAAGGGGGCTATAGAGCCCCCTTTCTGTCTGCGCCGATATCGGCACATCGACTGCCTTCTGCAGGAGCAGGTTCAGCGCAGACTCGATGCCGTGGCCATCTTGCGTTACTGGGCGGCGTCGCTGGTTTCACTCGTCTCGTTCACCTCGACGAAATCGTCGGGGCGGCCTTCCTTCGCCTTGCCGCAGGCATCGGCGATGGCCTGGACGTAGATCTGGATGGCGCGAATGGAGTCATCGTTACCCGGGATGACGTAATCGACGCCATCCGGGTTGGAGTTGGTGTCGACGACACCGATGACCGGAATGCCCAGCTTGTTGGCTTCATTGATCGCAATACGCTCGTGATCGACGTCGATCACGAACAGCGCATCCGGCAGACCCGCCATTTCCTTGATACCACCGATGGAACGCTCGAGCTTGTCCTGCTCGCGAGTCGCCATCAGGACTTCTTTCTTGGTCAGCTTCTCGAACGTACCGTCTTCGCGCATGGCTTCGAGTTCGCGCAGACGCTTGATCGACTGACGAATGGTCTTGTAGTTGGTCAACATGCCGCCGAGCCAGCGGTGATTGACGAACGGCTGACCTACGCGATTGGCTTCTTCCTTGATGATCTTGCTGGCGGAACGCTTGGTGCCGACGAACAGGATCTTGTTGTTGGAAGAGGCCATCTTCTCGACGACACTGGTCGCTTCCAGCAGGGCCGGCAGCGTGTGCTCGAGATTGATGATGTGGATCTTGTTACGCGAACCGAAGATGTACTGCCCCATCTTCGGGTTCCAGTAACGGGTCTGGTGACCGAAGTGAGCGCCTGCCTTGAGCAGGTCACGCATATTGACTTGTGCCATGATGACTCCTGGAGAATCGGGTTAGGCTTCCACACACCCCATGGATCCGACCGTACGGCTAGGCCGTCACGGCACCCGGGACCATGTGCCGGTGCATGTGTGTTTTTTGATGACGCGGCAATCACGCGGAGAACCATCGTCGCTACTGACTCGGCTGCGCTGGCGCCTCGACATGAATGCCGACGGCAGGCCAGCTCGGCCACCACTTCGCAGAACGCAGGGATGGGCAATTGCAGTCGAGCGCGCGGATTTATACCATAGAAGACGCACAAGATGAAGTCGCCGGACGTCCAAGACCGCTCCCGGGCGAGCCATTCATCGCCATCCGGAACGACTCATTCTCCTATTGCCCCATTGCGAGAGCGCATGAACATTCCACGCAAGACCCCCGAAGAAGTCGAGAAAATGCGCGAAGCCGGCCGCCAGGCCGCCGCCGTGTTCGAGATGATCACACCGTACGTTACCGCAGGCGTCTCCACCGGCGAACTCGACCGCCTCTGCCACGACTTCATCGTCAAGGAGCTGGGGTCGACGCCGGCACCACTCGATTACCATGGTTTCCCCAAGGCGATCTGCACCTCGATCAACCACGTCGTCTGTCACGGCATTCCCGACTTCGACAAGAAGCTCAAGAATGGCGACATCATGAATATCGACATCACCGTGAAGACGACCGACGGTTATCATGGCGACAGCAGCATGATGTTCGTGATCGGCGATACCA
The DNA here is from genome assembly GCF_001937195.1 of Salinicola socius. Lineage (GTDB taxonomy): Bacteria > Pseudomonadota > Gammaproteobacteria > Pseudomonadales > Halomonadaceae > Salinicola > Salinicola socius. The sequence goes on from NZ_MSDO01000001.1 coordinate 99,876, forward strand.
TCCAGGGCGAACGTCTCTGCCGTGTGACTCGGGAGAGCCTGTATAAAGGTATCGCCGAAGTCCGTCCGGGCGTCAAGCTGTCGACCATTGCCAAGGTCATCCAGGCTCACGCGGAAAACGCCGGCTACTCGGTCGTGAGAGATTTCTGCGGTCACGGTATCGGCGCCGGCTTCCACGAGGAGCCTCAGGTGCTGCATTACGACGGGTATGCATCAGAGGCCGACGCCGAACTCGCCGAAGGCATGTGCCTGACCATCGAACCGATGCTCAACGCCGGTGGCTACCGGACCAAGGTGCTGAAGGATGGCTGGACCGCCGTGACCAAGGACAAGAGCCTGTCGGCGCAGTGGGAGCACACCCTGCTGGTCACCGCCTCCGGCGTGGAAGTTCTGACAGCGCGTTCCGACGAAGACTTCAGCTTCCTGACGGCCTGATCGCCGCGCCATTGCCTCGCCATCGGAGACGCACGTCGCATGCTGCTGCATCACTATCGCTTTCATCCGGACCCGACGCTCTTCGATGCAACGGCGTTTCGCGAGGCACTGGCGCGAGATCGCCAGCCGATCCCGCTGTTCAAGCAGGCGCTCAGGACGATCCGCGAGCGCCTCGACGAACGCTTCCGTGCCGGTGCCGATGTGCGCGACTTGGTCTACGGTCGCGCCTGGTGCCTGGATCGGCTGCTGGAAATTGCCTGGGCGCGTTTCGACTGGCCCGACGACAATGTCGCGCTGCTCGCCGTCGGAGGCTACGGCCGCGGCGAACTGCACCCCCATTCCGACATCGATCTGCTGCTGCTGCTCGGCACCAACGATGACACCCCCTATCGCGAGTCGCTGACAGGCTTCATTACCCTGCTCTGGGACATCGGCCTCGAGATCGGCCAGAGCGTGCGCTCGCTCGACGATTGCGAGCGCGAGGCCCGGGCCGACATCACCGTGATCACCAACCTGCTGGAAACTCGCACCCTGGCGGGCCCGGAAAGCCTGCGCAGCGCCATGCGAGAGCGGCTGTCGACACAGCACATGTGGTCATCGGCGGCGTTTTTCGAGGGCAAATGGCAGGAACAGATCACCCGCCACTACAAGCACAACAACTCCGAGTACCATCTCGAGCCCAACCTCAAGAGCGCGCCGGGCGGACTGCGCGACATCCAGATGATCGGCTGGGTGGCCAAGCGTCATTTCGGACCGCTGCGCTATGAAGATGTGGTCGCCCAGGGCTTCATGAACGATGCCGAACTGCGGATTCTGAGCCAGGGCCAGGCCTTTCTGTGGCAGGTTCGCTATGCACTGCACATGATTGCCGCGCGGGCCGAGGATCGCCTGCTGTTCGATCATCAGCGCGCGCTGGCAACGCTATTCGGCTACGCCGACACCCCGCAGCGCCTCGCGGTCGAGCAGTTCATGAAAGCCTACTATCGTCATGTCACCGCGCTGGCCGGGCTCAACGACATGCTGCTGCAGCATTTCGACGAAGTGATTCTGCATGCTGGCGAATCGCTGGAGATCAAACCGATCAATGCGCGCTTCGAGATTCGAGGTGGCTACATTCAGCATCGTCATCCCAACGTCTTTCTTTATCGCCCCGGCGCGCTGCTCGAACTCTTTCTACTGATGGCCCAGCATCCGGAAATCGAAGGCGTTCGCGCCGATACCATTCGTCAGATCCGGGATCACCGCCACCTGATCGACGATGCCTTCCGCGACGATCTGCGCCATCAAAGCCTGTTCATGGAGCTGCTGCGCAGCGGTGGCGACGTGCCGACCCAGTTGACCCGCATGAACCGTTACGGGGTGCTGGGCAAGTATCTCCCCGAGTTCGGCGAAGCCGTCGGACTGATGCAGCACGACCTGTTCCACATCTATACCGTCGACGCGCATACCCTGCGGCTACTGAGCTTCCTTCAACGGTTTCGCGAAGAACGGGAGACCGATGAATACACCGTCGCCCTCGAGGTGATCCAGAAGCTGCCCAAGCTCGAACTGCTGTGGATCGCCGGGCTCTATCACGATATCGGCAAGGGCCGTGGCGGTGACCACTCCGTGCTCGGCGCTGTCGATGCCGCCGACTTCTGCCGCCGGCACGCGCTGTCACACTGGGATACGCGCCTGGTCGCGTGGCTGGTCGAGCACCATCTATTGATGTCGAAGACAGCCCAGAAACGGGACATCTCCGACCCGGACGTGATTCACGCCTTCGCCCGCACCGTGCGCGACGAAACCCATCTCGACTATCTCTATGTGCTGACCGTCGCCGATATCAGCGCCACCAACCCGACGCTATGGAACGGCTGGCGCGCCTCGCTGATGCGTCAGCTCTATACCGAGACCCGCCGGGTGCTGCGGCGCGGTCTCGACAATACGGTCGACCGTCAGGGCTGGGTCAGCGAGACCCGCGAAGAAGCCTCTGGATTGCTGCGGGCCATCGGCGCCGACATCGCCCGGGTCACCGCCCTCTGGCAGACCTTCGGCGAGGACTACTTCCTGCAGTACACGCCCAGCGAGATCGTCTGGCAGACCCAGGGGATTCTCGCCCATCACGACGACCACTTGCCGCTGATCCTGGTCAGCGCCCCCAGCGAAGACATGACCGAGGGCGGCACCAAGCTGTTCATCCATACGCGCTCGGCCGACGACCTGTTCGCCGCGACGGCAGCGGCCATCGAACAACTGGGCCTGTCGATCCACGACGCGCGCATCGCCACCTCCAGCGACGACTGGACGCTCAACACCTTCATCCTGCTGGATGACGACGATGACGCCATCCGCGACCCCGCTCGGCTGGAAACGATCCGTCGTCATCTGGTCGAGGAACTCGACGATCCCGATGACTATCCGCAGATCGTCAGCCGTCATACGCCTCGCCAGCTGAAGCACTTCCGGGTACCGGTCGAGGTCATCATCGAACAGGACCCGGCCAATGCCCGCACCTCGCTGGAATTGATCGCCCCCGACCGTCCGGGGCTGCTGGCTCGCGTCGGCCGCATCTTCATGGAGCAGGATATCGCGCTGTCGACGGCCAAGATCGCCACGCTCGGCGAGCGGGTCGAAGACGTGTTCTTCATCACCGACAAGCGCGGCCGGCCGCTGACCGATCCCGAAGCCCAGGCACGCCTGCGCGCGCGCCTGTATGAAGTGCTGGATGTATAGCGCTCAGGTCGGCCAGCCCTAAATATTCTCAATCGACCGGCGCAGGGTTGGCTTTCAGCCACGCCTGCATCTGCGCTATCTCAGCCTGCTGAGCCTCAATGATGTTTTGAGCCAACGCCCGCATTTCCGGGTCCTTGCCGTAGGCGAGCTCGACCTTGGCCATCGCAACCGCTCCCATGTGATGAGCCAGCATGCCGGTAGCAAAGTCGACATCCGGATCACCGCTATTCGCCAGCTCCATGTCGTGCTGCATGGTCTTCGCTGCCTCACGGTAGGCATCGACGGCCTCACTGGATTGGACGTCCGATTCAGAATGAACCTGATGCTCATCATGACCATCGCGCTCTGACTGAGCCAGACTACTGATGGCAAAAGCCAGCGAACCAACGGCCACGATACCGGCCAACCAGCGCTTTGAAGTCATCATTCGTTATCTCCCAGGAAAAATCCGACGCTAGCACCATGGTGTCACCCCTAGGTCAAGCGCAACCAAAACCCTATATCATCGTTCCATCGACACCCATCAGACCGAGCCTTGACCAACACCAGGCTGGCGTCGAACCGGCGCGGTTTGAGCCGGCGTCCGTGGGCGCCTATAATCCCCCGCTTCTCCGCAAGCGCTCGACGGACCCGTGACATGACCATTACCGTTTACGGCATCAAGACCTGCGACACCTGCCGCAAGGCGCGCCGTCAGCTCGATGCAGATAACGTCGCGTATCGCTATCACGATCTACGCGAAGACGGTCTCGATCCACAACATCTGGATCAATTCCTGCGCCACGTCGATTGGCAGACACTGCTCAACACTCGCAGCACGAGCTGGCGCCAGCTCGATGCGGCAGACAAGAAGCCGCTCGATGCCGAACGGGCGCGGGAACTCATGCTCGCCAACCCGACGCTGATCAAGCGCCCGGTGTTGCAACGCTCAAAGCCGGGTACCGACGACACGCTGATCGTCGGTTTCGACCCTGCCCGCTACGCGGCGCTCGCCTCATGAGCGGGCTCGACCCGCTGGATCGATGGCCGCCTCGCCGGTGTCTGTCAGCGAGCGAGCATGGCTTTCAGCGAACGACTTTCACTGAACGACCCTCAACAACCGACTAACCAGAGGAACCTTCGATGCTGAGCTTCGCGCTAGGAATCGGCACCCAGAACAGCCAAGGCGATTGGCTCGAAGTCTACTATCCGGCGCCCTTGCTTCAGCCAGCCGATGACCTCGTCGTGGCGGCACGTCAGGCACTGGGTGCCGACGAGGTCGAAGAAGTCGTCAGCTTTCTGCCGGAGCATGCCGTCAAGCTCGCCGCAGCGCTGCGCGAAGCCGGCGCCGCCGATCAGGCCGACGTTGCCGAGGCATTGGCGGACGCCCAGCGCCCGCTGGTCGCAGTCTTTCTGAGCGAGGATCATGCCCCGACCAGCGTGCCGGAGGTCTATCTCAAGCTGCACCTACTGTCCCATCGCCTGGTCAAACCCCACGGCACGCAGCTCGATGGCATGTTTGGCTTGCTCAAGAACATCGCCTGGACCAACGAAGGCGCCATCGATGTCGAAGAGCTGCCGGCGCGCCGCCTCAAGGCCCGACTGGCCGGGCGCCCGCTCTCCGTCGACTGCGTCGACAAGTTCCCCAAGATGACCGATTACGTCGTGCCCAAGGGGATCCGGATCGGCGATACCGCTCGCGTGCGTCTCGGCGCGCATCTGGGCGAAGGCACCACGGTCATGCATGAAGGTTTCTGCAACTTCAACGCTGGCACCGAAGGCCCGGGCATGGTGGAAGGACGTATCTCTGCCGGCGTCTTCGTCGGCAAGGGCTCGGATCTGGGCGCGGGTTGCTCGACCATGGGCACGCTCTCGGGTGGCGGCAACGTGGTGATCAAGATCGGCGAAAACTGCCTGATCGGCGCCAATGCCGGTCTCGGCATTCCGCTCGGCGATCGCTGCACCGTCGAAGCGGGCCTCTACGTCACCGCCGGTTCCAAGGTGACCGTGCTCGACGATCAGGGCGAGGCCGTGCAGACCGTGGCCGCACGCGAGCTCGCCGGCCAGGACGATCTGCTGTTCATTCGTCATTCGGTGACCGGGCGCCTGGAGTGCCGCACCAACAAGAGCGCCGTTGCGCTGAACGAATCCCTGCACGCTCACAATTGATCCGGCCTAAGCGGCCGGCTGTTCTGGAGAACCGCATGACCCAAGCGCCACAGCCGAATGCGCTTTCCCCCACGCAGGCATTGGCTCTCGAGTTACTGCGGCGACCGTCGGTGACCCCGGACGATCATGGCTGCCAGACGCTGATGATCGACCGGCTGGAACGGATCGGCTTTCAGGTCGAGCGAATGGCGATCGGCGGCATCGACAATTTCTGGGCCGTTCGCGGTCAGCACGGCCCGATGCTGGCCTTTGCCGGCCACACCGATGTGGTACCCAGCGGTCCGGAAAACGAGTGGGACCATCCCCCCTTCGAGCCACTCATCGATGAGGCAGGCTTTCTTTGCGGTCGCGGGGCCGCCGACATGAAAGGCAGCCTGGCGTCGATGGTCACAGCGGTCGAGCGCTTCGTCGCTGCCTATCCGGATCATCATGGCAGGATCGCCTTTCTGATCACCGCCGATGAGGAAGGCCCGGCGATCAATGGCACCCGGGCCGTGGTCGAACGGCTGCGCGAACGTCACGAGCCGCTGGACTACTGCATCGTCGGGGAACCCTCCTCCACCAGTCACCTCGGCGACGTGATCAAGAACGGACGTCGCGGATCGCTGGGCGGCGTGCTTCGCGTACGAGGCATTCAGGGTCACGTGGCCTATCCGCATCTGGTACGCAATCCGATTCATCAGACGCTCCCCGTGCTGTCCGAGCTGGTCAACGAGCCCTGGGACGCCGGAAACGACTTCTTTCCGGCAACCACCTTCCAGATCTCCAATCTTCATGCGGGAACCGGCGCCACCAATGTCGTTCCCGGCGAGCTGGAAGTGACGTTCAATTTCCGCTACTCGAGCGAAGTCACGCAGACCCAGCTGCGTGAACGCGTCGAACAGAAGCTAGCCGCTCACGGCCTCGATTATCATGTCGACTGGACGCTCAACGGCGAGCCCTTTCTCACCGCGACGGGGGATCTGCTCGAGGCGACCCGCGATGCCTGCGAGGCGATCACCGGTCATCGCCCGACGCTGTCGACCTCCGGCGGCACATCGGACGGCCGCTTCATTGCTACACTGGGCACACAGGTGATCGAGTTGGGTCCCGTCAATGCCACTATCCACCAGGTCAACGAACGCATCCGTGCCGAAGACCTCGATACCCTGAGCCGCATCTACGAGGCGACACTCGAGCGGCTGTTCGCCAGAGGAACCCATGGAGCGTTTTCCTGATATCGAAATCTATCTCGCCGTGGCCGACGTCGAAGCCATCACCCGGTGGCTGCGCGAGGCACTGGTCGATAACGACATGACGCTCGGTCGCGCCGGAAAGGGAATCTGGCGCGGCAGGGCAGCCTGTGACGGACGCAGTATCGGCATCATGCTCGTCGAACGGGCCGCCGACGGCTATGCCAGCCTGTGGTTCGACTGCGACGCCACGCCGTGGCCCAGAGATACCGACTGCGCGCGCGATGCCTCGCGGGCGCTGGGCTGCGAGGCGCGCTGTTCGCTCGGCGGCTGGCAACCCGGCGACGAACCCGATCGTTTCTGGCAGGTCCTGCCGGACGGTCATGAAAACACCATCGAGTGGCCAGACTCAGGCCGCTGATCACGCCATCGCCGCCGGGATGCGGCCAATCTGACAGGGAGTCGTTCACATGGCGGAATCCAAGCCAGTCATCTATGCCGCCATGGGCGGCAATTTGCTCATCGCGATCACGAAATTCGTCGCGGCAGCCATCACCGGCAGCTCGGCGATGCTCTCCGAGGGCATCCACTCGGTGGTGGATACCGGCAATCAGATTCTGCTGCTGCTGGGCATGAAGCGCGCCAAGCGCCCACCAAGCCCTCAGTTCCCTTTCGGTCACGGCAAGGAAGTCTATTTCTGGAGCTTCGTGGTTGCGCTGCTGATCTTTGCGATCGGTTCCGGCGTCTCTCTCTACGAAGGGGTGATACACATTCTGCACCCCGAGCCGATCACATCACCGATGGTCAACTACATCGTGCTGGGTCTGGGCATTCTGTTCGAGGGCGCATCATGGGCCTTCGCTCTCAACGAGTTTCGCAAGACCAAGGGCAAGTGGGGCTACGTGGAGGCTGTACACCGCGGCAAGGACCCCTCCATGTTCGTGGTGATTTTCGAGGACTCCGCCGCGCTGCTCGGTCTGATGGTCGCGCTCGCCGGTGTGGCACTGTCGCAATGGACTGGCATCCTGCTGTTCGACGGCATCGCTTCGGTGATCATCGGCCTGATCCTCGGGGGCACGGCGATCTGGCTGGCCAAGGAGACCAAGAGTTTGCTGATCGGCGAAAGCGCCAACCAGCACGTGGTCGACAGCATTCGCGAGCTCGCGGGGGAAGCCGATGGGGTGGAGGGCGTCAACGAGGTGCTGACCATGCACATGGGGCCCAACTTCATCCTGGTCAATCTCAGCGTCCGCTTCACCCGCGATGCTACTGCAGAGCGTATCGAACGCGCGATCGCCAAGCTCGATCGGGAGATCAAGCAGGCTAACGACAGCGTCAAGCGGGTGTTCGTCGAAGCCGAAGCTCGCGCCGGAGTCGACGATACACCGGTACCGCTCGGCGCCAGCTGAAACCAGCCCGCCATGGCGCAAAAAAATACCCCTCGAAGGCGAGCCTTCGAGGGGTAGCGAGCGTATGGCGATCGGTCTCAGGTGATGACGGTCACGTCATCCGCCTGCAAGCCACGCTCGTTTTCGATCACGTGATAACGCACTTTCTGCCCCTCGGCGAGGGTGCGATGACCCTTGCCGCGAAGCGCGCGGAAATGCACGAACACGTCTTCGCCATCGGCGCGGGTGATGAAACCGTAGCCTTTGTTGACGTTGAACCATTTGACCTCGCCCAGCTCGCGATCGTCATTCTCCACGTCGGCGAGCATGGCGGCGGTAACCGCCCTGGGCGAAGCGGGAGATAGCAACGCCATGGCCAGCGTGCCCAACCACAGCACGATGAAGACGGCGATCACCGTCGCGCCATACATGGCGGAAACGCCCTCCACGTTCAGAAACCAGGTCAGGTCGGTGGCTAACATGCTGCTGATCAGCGTGATCAAAAGACCAATCAGCAATGGCGAGGGTATCGAGAGGAGTAGACTGATCAGCGTACAACGCAGAATTACCTTGCTATTCATGGATTCTCATATCTCTAGACGTCGGAACAAGGAAAACGCCTCACCATCGATTCCCGGGCGAGAGCGGTTTTCATACCTAATATCACTAACTTATCTCTACTATTCGACTTTCAACAACGATTACGTTCACTAATGCGTTCACTAAAAGGTGCCGTGAATGAAAGATGACACACACCCTCGGAAGTCTAACACGGTAGCGCCCCCCTCGCGCATGGACCTGGAGGCGCGTCTCGACGCACTCGAGAGCCGTGTGGCGTTCCAGGACGACTGGCTGGAAACCCTCGATCGGTTGATCACAGAACAGGCCGGCGAGCTCGAGCGGCTGACGCGCGTCAATACACTGATGCGAGAACGGCTCAGCGAGCAGCGCCAGGCGATCGACGAACTGGGCGGGGAGATGCCACGACCGGAAGACGAGCTGCCACCCCATTACTGATTTTCGAGGACAATCCCCTGGCGAGGGTTTTGGTGACGATTCTGAAGCTTGTCCGGAACAATGAAGCCCAGCGGCTGCCGGGCTTCGTGAAGGTTCGGAATGGCTCGCTACCGCCAGCCGACGACTGTCAGTCGATACCGTCCAGAAATCGCTCCGCGTCCAACGCCGCCATGCAGCCGCTGCCGGCAGAGGTGATGGCTTGACGATAGACGTGATCCATGACGTCGCCCGCGGCAAACACACCGGGCACACTGGTCGCCGTGGCATTGCCTTCCAGCCCGGATTGAACACGGATGTAGCCGTTGGCCATGTCGAGCTGGCCTTCGAAGATCCCGGTATTCGGGGTGTGACCAATGGCGATGAATACGCCCATGGCGTCGAGCTGCCGGGTTTCGCCGGTCAGCGTGGAGCGCAGCCGAGCACCGGTGACACCGCTACCGTCACCCAACACCTCATCGAGCGTGTGATTCCACTCCATCGCCATATTGCCGTTCTCGACTTTCTCGCGCAGTCGATCCTGCAGGATCTTTTCACCACGGAGACTGTCGCGACGGTGAACCAGGGTGACCTTCGAAGCGATATTGGAAAGGTAGAGCGCCTCTTCCATCGCCGTGTTGCCGCCACCGACCACGATGACGTGTTGATTGCGATAGAAGAAACCATCGCAGGTGGCACAGGCGGAAACGCCCTGGCCCATGAACTGCTGCTCGGATGGCAATCCCAGATAACGCGCGCTGGCCCCGGTGGCGATGATCAAGGCGTCGCAAGTATAGGTACCGTTATCCCCCTTGAGAGTGAACGGCTTTTCGCGAAGCTCGACCTCGTTGATGTGATCGAACAGCACTTCGGTCTGAAAACGCTCGGCATGCTTGCGCATACGCTCCATCAGCTCGGGACCCTGAACGCCTTCGTCGTCGCCAGGCCAGTTGTCGACGTCGGTGGTCGTGGTCAACTGACCGCCGGCCTGCATCCCCGTTATCAGCAGCGGTTTGAGATTCGCCCGCGCAGCGTAGACGGCGGCCGTATAGCCCGCCGGTCCGGAGCCCAGGATGATCAAACGTTCGTGGCGCGCGTCGCTCATGACTACCTCGATTCAGATCAACGATTCGGTTGGTATGTATCGTTACTCAACGTCCTGTGGCATATCCCGAATCCGAGTCATGCCACAGGGCACTGCGATCGGCAGGCATGATACCAGAAACGGCAGAGGCGGCCCGATGGGCCGCCTCCAACATCATGCCGCTCAGGAAATATCGAATAAATTGACGAGCAGGTTGCAGCGCAAGACGCATGGAGCGCGGGAACCGGAGCCTAGGGGTATAGGTGAGGATTCGACCGGGCTGGCGCTCCAGCGCCACGCAACGCAGCGATTCGCCTGCACAGACATTTATGCAGTGTTTCCCTTACAGGTTGCCGGCGTAGGTGCCCAGGTACTTGGCAACGCCTTCGGCGGTGTCCTTCATACCTTCCTGGCCTTCTTCCCAGCCTGCCGGGCAGACTTCGCCGTGAGTCTGGTGATACTTGAGCGCCTTGACCATGCGCAGCATCTCGTCGACGTTACGACCCAGCGGCAGGTTGTTGACGGTCTGATGCTGAACGATACCGTCTTCGTCGATCAGGAAAGAGGCGCGCAGCGCAACGCCGGCTTCCGGGTGCTCGATGCCGTACGCCTGGCAGATCTCGTGCTTGACGTCGGCAACGACCGGGAACCCGACTTCACCGATACCACCGGCGTCCGGAGAGGTCTTGCGCCAGGCGTGATGGGTGTACTGGGAATCGATGGAAGCACCGATCACCTCGACCCCGAGTTCCTTGAACTGCGCCAGACGGTTGTCGTGCGCGATGATCTCGGACGGGCAGACGAAGGTGAAATCCAGCGGCCAGAAGAACAACACCCGCAGCTTGCCGTTGCTGTCCGAAAAACGGTAGTTGTCGTTGATGGAACCGTCGGGCATCACGGCGGCTGTTTCGAAATCCGGGGCCTGGCGGCCTACGAGTACACTCATGAGCATCTCCTGTATGGATTATGGTGAGGTGAAAAATTTAGAGCGGTTAGACTAATGGCTAACCGCTCGGACGCCAATTTGATTGCCGCAATAAACCATATAGTCATTGGCTATCGAGACTTTGCGGTATCCCTATTGCACGTCATACGACGTCGTCGTCGCTGGCGAGGGTTACCGCCGCCAGCTCCCCCGCTGGCGTAGCTTCGACCACGACATGAATCGGCTGGCAACAGACGGCGCAGTCTTCCCAGGTGTCATAGCCGCCGGCGCTCAGATCGAGCAGCATTGAAAATGGGGCATCGCAGTAGGGGCAGTGAACCGGCCACTCGATGATCGCTTCCTGAGACAAGGGCAACCTCCAGAGATGCAGGTGGCGTCTGCGGCGCGTTATGCGGGCCGCTCTGCAGAGTATGTCGCCAAGGGCTATGCTTCACACGAACCACGCTCGACGCTCGACGCGACTACCGAATTACGTGGGAACTGGTGGCGAAGACAGGCGCTTTCAAGGTCGCACCGGACGATAGTCGAGAAGCATCCGATTGAAAATGCGTGTTATTGTGCCCATGATTATTGTCGACAACCTGATCCGTCCGACAGACACGCGCAGCGATGCCTGCTGGATCGTCGGATGGCACCGAACGATTTCGCACCAAGAGGCGAAGCGGAGCAGCAGGACCCAGACAACAGAGCGGTGCACCGACACCCCATCGACAGGCGATTGACAGCTATCTGCGCTGCGGAATCGCCGCAAAGGAACCTGACAGGCTTGCTGGCGCCATCTCTCGAGGCCAGCCGCCGCCATGAGGAGGATCACCCTGATGTCTACAGACCCGAGTCATACGCTAGCGACGCTCGACGTCAAAGGCACGACCTTTCACTACTACAGCCTGCCCAAGGCGGCCGAGACCCTCGGCAACATCGACAAGTTGCCGATGACGCTCAAGGTGCTGCTGGAAAATCAGCTGCGCTACGCCGACGACCCTACCGTCGCGGAAGACGATATCCAGGCGCTGGCCGACTGGCTCAAGGAAGGCAAGTCGACTCGCGAGATCGGCTACCGCCCCGCCCGCGTTCTGATGCAGGACTTCACCGGTGTGCCCGGTGTGGTCGATCTGGCCGCCATGCGTGACGCGGTCAAGAAGCTGGGGGCCAAGGCGGATCGCATCAATCCTCTATCCCCGGTGGATCTGGTCATCGACCACTCGGTGATGGTCGATCATTTCGGCGACGCGTCCGCGTTCAAGGACAACGTCGCGATGGAGATGGAACGTAACCTCGAGCGCTACGAATTCCTGCGCTGGGGCCAGGACGCCTTCGACAACTTCCGCGTCGTTCCGCCGGGTACCGGCATCTGCCACCAGGTCAACCTCGAGTATCTCGGCAAGACGGTGTGGACCAAGGAGGTCGACGGCAAGACCTACGCCTTCCCGGACACCCTGGTCGGCACCGATTCCCACACCACCATGATCAACGGCCTGGGGATTCTTGGCTGGGGCGTGGGCGGCATCGAAGCCGAGGCGGCCATGCTCGGCCAGCCGGTGTCGATGCTGATTCCGGAAGTGGTCGGCTTCAAGCTGACCGGCAAGCTCAACGAGGGCATCACCGCCACCGATCTGGTGCTGACCGTCACCCAGATGCTGCGCAAGAAAGGCGTCGTGGGCAAGTTCGTCGAATTCTACGGCGACGGCCTCGATGATCTGCCGTTGGCCGACCGCGCCACCATCGCCAACATGGCACCGGAATACGGCGCCACCTGCGGTTTCTTCCCGGTCGACGAGGAGACACTCAACTACCTGCGCCTGACCGGTCGCGAAGAAGAGCAGATCGAACTGGTCAAGGCCTACACCCAGGCGCAGGGCCTGTGGCGTCAGCCGGGTGCCGAGCCGACCTTCACCGATGCCCTCGAACTCGACATGGGCAAGGTCGAGGCTTCCCTGGCCGGTCCCAAGCGTCCCCAGGACCGCGTCGCCCTGACCGACCTGAAGTCCACTTTCGAAGGCCTGATGAACGGCGACAAGCCGGATGCCTCCGCCGAAGAGCAGGGCAAGTGGATGTCCGAAGGTGGCGATACCGCGGTCGGCGCTCCGCCTGCCGACGGCGAAAGCTATCGGACCGGTAGCGATTACCGTACCGGCGACAGCCAGGAAGTGGAGTACGACGGCGAGACGTTCTCGCTCAACCACGGCGCCGTGGTGATCGCCGCCATCACCTCCTGCACCAACACCTCCAACCCCAGCGTGATGATGGCTGCCGGCCTGCTGGCGCGGAAGGCGCACGAGAAAGGACTGACCACCAAGCCTTGGGTCAAGACCTCGCTGGCACCTGGTTCCAAGGTCGTCACCGACTATCTGGCCGCTGGCGGTGTGCAGGACGATCTCGACGCGCTGGGTTTCAACCTGGTCGGTTACGGTTGCACGACCTGCATCGGCAACTCCGGCCCGCTGCCCGAACCGATCGAGAAAGCCGTCAACGACGGCGATCTGACCGTCGCCTCGGTGCTTTCCGGTAACCGCAACTTCGAAGGCCGCGTCCACCCGCTGGTCAAGACCAACTGGCTGGCGTCGCCGCCCCTGGTCGTCGCCTATGCCCTGGCCGGCAACGTGCGCAAGGATTTGACCAAGGAGCCGCTGGGCAAGGATCAACAGGGTAACGACGTTTACCTGAAGGATATCTGGCCATCCCAGGCCGAGATCGCCGAGGCGGTCGAGAAGGTCAAGACCGAGATGTATCGCAAGGAGTACGCCGAAGTCTTCGATGGTGACGAGATCTGGCAGTCGATCGAGTTCCCGGAGAGCGAGGTCTACGCTTGGTCCAAGGATTCGACCTATATCCAGCATCCGCCGTTCTTCGAGGGCATGGAAAAAGAGCCGAAGCCGGTCGAGGACGTCAAGAATGCCCGCGTGCTGGCCAAACTTGGCGACTCCGTCACCACCGACCATATCTCGCCGGCCGGATCGATCAAGCCGGATAGCCCCGCAGGCAAGTATCTGCAGGAGCACGGCGTGGCGGTGAAGGATTTCAACTCCTACGGCTCGCGTCGCGGCAACCACGAAGTGATGATGCGCGGCACCTTCGCCAACGTGCGTATCCGCAACGAGATGCTCGACGATGTGGAAGGCGGATACACGCGTCACGTGCCTAGCGGCGAACAGATGTCGATCTACGACGCGGCGATGAAGTATGCCGAAGACGACACGCCGCTGGTGGTCATCGCCGGCAAGGAGTACGGCACCGGCTCCTCCCGCGACTGGGCGGCCAAGGGTACCCGCCTGCTGGGCGTGCGTGCGGTGATTACCGAATCCTACGAGCGTATCCACCGCTCCAACCTGATCGGCATGGGCGTACTGCCGCTGCAGTTCCCGGAAGGCGAAAGCCGCGAAACGCTGGGTTTGACCGGCGACGAGACCATCTCCATCGAAGGTCTGGCGGATCTCGCCCCGGGCAGCACGGTCAAGGTGACCATCGCGGGCGACAAGGGCGAGAAGAAAATCGACGCGCTCTGCCGCATCGATACCGTCAACGAACTGGAGTACTACCGCCACGGCGGCATCCTCCACTACGTGCTACGCAGCATGTTGTAGGCGCAATCGCGTCGCTTGAATGGCAGTCAACGAAGCCCCACCGATCGGTGGGGTTTTTTGTGGGTCCCCGCCAACCGGACGAGGCAACTCATTTCATGTCCTCGTACTTGCCACTGATCTGGCATCAACCTACCTTCTGCTCATGGTCGTGTGGGGCAAGCCCCTCACACTCCCCTTTTTGACGCCGCACAATAGCGAAACCCTGAACGCAGTCACGCTGAATTCGGATCCGCGCAAAAGGGCATCCTGCCCAACGCGCCTTTCGCGACATCCATGTCGCAAACCCCGATTCATCGCTCCCACGTTCAGCGCTATTGCAAAGGCGTCGAAGGCTGCCACTTTTCGCGTGCGGGGAAAAACCCCCATCAACGAACAAGCCCCGCTCTAGGGCGGGGCTTGTTCGAAACTCGTAGCACGTAACTCGCGCGATCAGATCGAGCGTCGACGATACTGGCGATAACGCGGATACCAGAAGTGGCCGTGGATCGCATCCCACAGCACCTCGTCGCTGGAGGAGAGCGCGACACCATCCTGTTGGGCCTGCTTGCCGACAGCGAAGGCGATCGCCTGGCTGATCTCGCGGATGTCGCCCAGCGCCGGTAGCAATGCGCCTTCGCCGGTCTTGACGATCGGGGCGCTGTCGGCAAGCGCGTTGGACGCCGCCATCAGCATGTTGTCGGTGACACGCGTCGCGTTGGCGGCAATCACGCCGAGACCGATGCCCGGGAAGATATAGGAGTTGTTGCACTGCGCGATGGGGATCTTGCGACCGTTGATCTCCACCGGCGGGAACGGGCTGCCGGTGGCGACCATCGCCTGACCATTGGTCCATTCCAGCACGTCCTGCGGCACCGCCTCGACCTTGGACGTCGGGTTGGAGAGCGGCATCACCAGCGGGTTCTCGCAGTTGGCGTTGAGCGTCTTGATCACCTCTTCGGTGAACAGCCCTCGCTGACCGGAAACACCGATCAGAATCGTCGGCTTGGCGTTACGGATCACATCGATCAGCAGGCGAACGTCGCTGTCGAAATCCAGCGCTGCGGGATTATGGGCGAGGCGCTGCTGGAAGCTGTGAAGCCCGTCCATGTCGGTGGTCAGCAGGCCGTCCTTGTCGACCATGAAGACCCGCTGGCGCGCTTCGGCTTCCGACAGCCCCTCGCGGGTCATCGCGATCACGATCTGCTCGGCGATACCGCAACCGGCGGAACCGGCCCCCGCGAAGGTGATCGTCTGCTCGCTGAGCTTGACGTTCTTGGCCTTGCACGAGGCTAGCAGTGTGGCGACTACCACCGAGGCCGTGCCCTGGATATCGTCGTTGAAGCAGCACAGCTCATCGCGATAGCGCTCCAGCAGCGGCATGGCGTTGGTCAGCGCGAAGTCCTCGAACTGCAACAGCACATTCGGCCAGCGAGCCTTCAGCGCTTCCATGAACAGGGTGATGAACTCGGCGTACTCGTCCGGCGAGACGCGCTTGTGCCGCCAGCCCATGTACATCGGATCATCGAGCAGCTTCTGATTGTTGGTACCCACGTCCAGCGTGATCGGCAGTGTGTACGCCGGGCTGATACCGCCGCAGGCGGTATAGAGCGAAAGCTTGCCGATCGGAATGCCCATGCCACCGATACCCTGATCGCCCAGGCCGAGGATACGCTCGCCGTCGGTCACCACGATCACCCGGACCTTGTCCTTGGTGGCGCTGCGCAGGATATCTTCCATGTGATGGCGGTCGGGATAGGAGATGAAAAGACCGCGATGATTGCGATAGATATTGGAGAACTCTTCGCACGCCTCACCCACCGTCGGGGTATAGATGATCGGCAGCATCTCTTCGAGATGTTCTTCCAACAGGCGGAAGAACAGCGTCTCGTTGTCGTCCTGAATCGCCCGCAGGTAGATGTGCTTGTCGAGGTTGTTCTGACACAGGGTGTACTGGTGATAGGCGCGTTCGAGCTGCTCTTCGATGCTCTCGACGTTCTGCGGCAGCAGGCCCACCAGGTTGAACTCGACCCGTTCCTCGCTGGTGAAGGCGCTGCCCTTGTTGAGCAACGGCGTCTCCAGCAACGAAGGTCCAGCGTAGGGGATATAAAGCGGGCGCTTGGCGTGATCGGACATGAATCGACTCTCGCGGTAACCAACGAATGAAACGCGCCTGTCGCACGGGCGAACTCACCGATCGTTGGTGCAGGCCCGATGGCGCATTGTCGTTATCGCCCGTACGGCTGCCACGCAACCGAACGAACGCCCCTACCGCCAGTGGCTGGCCGAGGGCCGACCAGTATGCCATCTGCCGCGGACAATGGCATGTCCGCCAGAAAAACCCGGACCGGAGCGGTACCGGCCAGAAGACCGCGAGTCCGAAAACTATCGACCCACGAAATAGCCCCGCCTTGGCGGGGCTATCGTGATCGCCATCGAGACGTTCAGCAGCTGGCGGCAACCGGTCTGGCCGGCCCGGGGAAGAACAGCGGCCGCAGCTTGACGCCGAACATGTTACCGGCGAAGGCCGCCACCAACCACAGCCAGCCATGCAGACTGCCGGAGGCGATGCCGCTGAAGTAGGCGCCGATATTGCAGCCGAACGCCAGGCGGGCGCCGTAGCCGAGGAACAGTCCGCCGATCACCGCTGCTGACACCGAACGCCACGGAATACGAAAGCTCGGGGCGAACCGACCGGCCAGCGACGCCGCCAGGCCGGCGCCCAGAATGATCCCGACATTCATGACGGTCGTGATGTCGCTGAAGACGTTGGCCGTCAGCGCCCGGGCATTGCCCGGCGTCTGCCAGTAACCCCAGCCGGTAACGTCACCGCCCAGCGCCTGGAAGGTCTTGGCGCCCCACAGCGCGAACGCCGACGTGATTCCCCATGGGCGCCCGGCCAGCGATAGTGTCAGGAAGTTGAGCAGCGCCAGGCCGATCGCTCCGGCCAGGATCGGCCACGGTCCGGTCAGCCAGCGGCCCGGCCCCGGAGAAACCGATGAAGTCTGTTCCAACTGGCCGTGACGCCGCTTCTCCATGGCAACGGTCAGCCCAGCGATCGCCGCGAACAGCACCAGACTGGCGACGATGCCGCCGCCGGTGCCGAAGAGATCGATCATCGAGGTCGGCTGGAAGGCCGGCAGACTCTGCCACCAGGTGAAATGTGCCGTACCGATCACCGAACCGACGATGAAGAACAAAAGCGTGATCAGCATGCGGGCATTACCGCCACCCACGGTGAACAGCGTTCCCGAAGCACAGCCACCGCCCAGTTGCATACCCACTCCAAACAGGAAAGCGCCGACGATCACGGAAACGCCGATGGGCGATACGAAACCCTGCACCGGATGGCCGAACAGCGTCCCGGCCCCGAGCGCCGGAAAGAACAGCACCACGGCAAGTGCCAGCATCACCATCTGCGCGCGCAGGCCGCGACCGCGACGCTCGGTGATGAAGACTCGCCACGCCGACGTGAAACCGAAGGATGCATGATAGAGCACGATGCCCAGCGCGCCGCCGACCAGCATCAGCCAGCCCTGATTGCCGCCGAACGCCACACCCACAGCCAACGAACCCAGCACCAGCAGGGCCGCCGCGATCCATGCTTTCGGCGAAAGCCGGCCAATCCCTGGTGGCGACGTGCGTGCCAGAGTCGTCATAAGCGGAGCCCCTTTTAGACTAAAATCGAATGGCCGATACTTTAGTCTTTTACTCAGGAATACGAAAACGACAAAAAATGCTGTTAATAGAACGGAATATTATATGAAGGTGCACAAAAAAACCGGCCCAGGGGCCGGCCTTTTACGGGAGCGTACGCTTACTGGAAGCGTCCCAACCCGACCGCGACACGCAACTTCTCCATCAGCGTGTTGGCCTCGGCGCGCGCGCGCTCGGCACCCTTGACCAGCACCTGCTCGATATAGGCGGGGTCGCTCATCAGTGCCTCATAGCGTTCCCGCGGCTCGCGTAGATGGGCATTCAAGTATTCGAACACCTCGTTCTTGGCATCCCCCCAACCGATCCCTTGCTGATAGCGCTGGCGCATGTCCGCGCTCTCCTCCACCGTCGCGAAGGCGGAATAGATCTGGAACAGCGTGCAGGTGTCCGGATCCTTGGGCTCGCCGGGCTCCAGCGAATTGGTCTTGATCTTGCGTACCAGCTTGAGCAGTTTCTTCTCGCTGACGAATAGCGGAATCGTGTTGTCGTAGCTCTTCGACATCTTGCGACCATCCAACCCGCGCAACACTTCGACCTTCTCGTCGACAATGGCCTCGGGCAGCGTGAAGTAGTCACCCTTGTAGATATGATTGAACCGCCCCGCCATATCGCGCGCCATCTCGATATGCTGGATCTGGTCGCGACCCACCGGCACCTTGTGCGCGTTGAACATCAGAATATCGGCCGCCATCAGCACCGGATAGCCGAACAGGCCCATGGTGATACCGCGATCGGCATCGCTCTGACCATCGGCCTCGTTATCGGCAACCGCCGCCTTGTAGGCATGGGAGCGATTCATCAACCCCTTGGCGCAGACGCAGGAGAGCAACCACGCGAGTTCCGGAATCTCGTGGATGTCCGACTGGCGATAGAAGATGGCGTTGTCGGTATCCAGCCCCAGCGCGAGCCAGGTGGCGGCGATCTCGAGACGCGACTGCTGCACCCGTTGCGGATCCTGCGCCTTGATCAGCGCATGCAGATCAGCGAGAAAGTAGTAGGACTGAACGTCGGGATTCTGGCTCTCGGCGATGGCCGGCTTGATCGCGCCGACATAGTTGCCCAGATGCGGCGTACCCGTGGTGGTAATGCCGGTAAGAACGCGTCGCTTGCTCATGAACTCTTCGAATCGATAGGGGAAAGTGACAGTGCGGGCAGTTTACCCTGCCACTCTCCCCGTGGCGAACACTCGCAATGAGTGCCTACAGGCCATAGCCGATCAGTAGATAGACAATCAAAGATACGGCCGCAACCGCAAGAGCAAAGGGTATCTGCGTGCGCACATGATCCATGTGATCACAAGCGGAGCCGGTGGAAGCCAGCACCGTGGTATCGGACAGTGGCGAGCAGTGATCACCAAAAACGCCACCGCCTGCGACGGCCGCGATCGTCGCATAGACAAGAGGCGTCAGCGTATCGCCAGTGAGCACGAATGCCACCGGCACCGAAATCGGCATCATGATTGCGAAGGTGCCCCAAGATGATCCGGTTGCGAAGGCGATCAATGCAGCGAATAAAAAGGTTATGGCAGGAAGCAGCGTCGGTGACAGCCAGTCGCGGCTCAAATGCACGATATAGTCCGCCGTTCCCATGTCCTTCGAGAGCTGATTCAGCGAATAGGCCAGTGCCAGAATGAGAATTGCCGGCATCACCCCTTTCATGCCCGCCGTGGCGGTCTTCATGATGTCATTGAGCGGAATTCCCTGAAATCGCATGATCACGCCCAGCACGATCGCCGCGGCCAGAAAGGCTTCCATGGTCTTCGCCGACCCCATGAATGCGAAGGTGCCCACGGCGACACTGATCACGATCAATACCGGCAGCACGAAATTAAGGAAGAGACTGGTCTTGATGTCTTCGAATGGCTGAAGGTCGGTCAACTCCTCGCCCAATAATGGATCCGCGCCGTCTCGGAAGACCTTGCCTTCCTGCTGCGCCCGAGCCTCGGCGCGCTTCATGGGACCGAAAAGCGGCACGATCCCCACGATCACCAACCCAACCATCAATACCGACATCCAGGCATAGACGTTGAACGGCACCGCGTAAATGAAGGCCTGCATGGCATCGCCTGCCGTCTCGATGGGCCCCATGCCGATGAGCAGTCCGGAAATGAACACCGCCCATCCGGTAATCGGTACCAGAACGCTAACCGGCGCCGAGGTGGAATCAGCGATATAAGCCAGCTTCTCCCGCGAGACGCGATAACGATCAGTCAGCCCGCGAAGCGTGGAACCGACGAACAGCGGACTGAAGTAGTCGCTAAAGAAAACGAACATGCCCATGAACCAACCCACCAGCTGTACACGGACGCGTGACAGCGCTTTGGCTTCGACCCAAAGGGTAAAATTGCGAATCGCCCCGGTTCGCTGAAAGAAAGCGATAACGGTACCGATGAAGAGTTCGAGCAGAAGGATCCAAGAAAAATCCGTGGTGCCAAGCGAGGTCTTCAACAGGTTGGGGAAACCAAACAGCCCCTTCCCCATGATCGATACGCCCACGACACAGGCGACAGCTAGCGAGAAAATCGTGTTGCGCGTAGAGAAAGCCAAGACAATGGCGAGACAGGCAGGCAGTAACGACAGTATTCCATAGTGCGTCTGCGGGTCCATGGTGACTCCTTGAATTGTTGTTTATGGGTCTCGATGACTCGTTGGTGGTACTAAGGCCTAGGCCAGGGGCGGGACGAACGTATCAGGCCTCATCTCGCCCCTTGTGCTGTTCGATGTTGCGAATGGTATTGAAGGCGAGCTTGCGGATGGGCTCGGGCGGCATCCAGCTTGGCTTACCGAAAAGGCCGGGAACATCGACTGTCGGCAGTTTCAGAGCCAGGCGCGCCAAGGCATCGCCCAACAAGGTGCCCTTGACGATGCCCCCGCCGTTGCAGCCCGCAGAGACGAATATGCCATCCTCCAGCTCCCCCCAAAGCGGGGCACCGTTATAAGTCAGACCGGTGGTTCCACCCCAGACCCGCTCGAACTCGATATCAGCCAGCTCCGGATAGCGCGCCACCAGGCTTGCCTTGAGATCGGCGGCCACGGTCGCGTTGTCCCGCTCTCGCTCGTAGCTGTACTGGGCACGGATCATCAGCCGGCCATCCCGGGTGGTGCGTAACGTGCAGCCCAGACGATGTGTTGGCAACAGCCCCCAAGGTGCGGCTCCGATCGCAGCCGTCAAAGCGGGATCGAGGCGCGCGGTCAGCGCGGCGTAGGTATAGATAGCGGCGAGACGCGACCGGTCAGCGCCCAGGGAACGCGAGAACGCGTTATTGGCCAACACCACTTGGCGCGTACGAATCGAGCCATTCGGCGTCGTGATTCTCCATGCGTCGGCGTCTCGCTGAATCGCCAACGCCGGACTCTGCTCCCGACAGTCGATCGCTTCTGGTAACGCGTCGACCAGCCCCCTGATCAGCGCGGCCGGCTGAACGAGATAGCAATCGGGAGAGTAGAGCCCTTCGGCGTAGTAGCGGGTCCCTAACGCAGTGGCGAGCTGCTCGCGCTCCAGTCGCTCGTAAGACAGTCCCGCCGCATCCAGAAAATCTCGATATTGGGCCAGCGCACGGCGCCCCTCCCCCCCCCGGGCGGCTCGATAAGTGCCGGTGCGCTGCAGCTGACATTCGATAGCGTGATCGTCGACCTGCGCCTTGAGCTTCGCCATCGCCCGACGGCTCAGCGCATTGAGCGTCGACATTCGCGCCAGTTGACCCGAAGAGGCATCATTGGCTAGGGCGATCTCCAGCATGAAACCGGAGTTACGCCCAGGGCTACCCTCACCGACTCTTTCGGCCTCAAGCATCACGATGCGGCGATCCGGCGCCAGAGCGTGATAGGTCTGCGCCACGGCGACGCCGGTGTAGCCCGCACCCACGATCGCCAGGTCGGCGACCTGCTCACCCTGGAGCTCAGCCCGCGGCGTTGCGGGAGGCAACAGCGCCTGCCATCCACATGGGCGAAGATGAGATGGTTGAACCGTTTTCGACATAGTCATCATTCCGCCTGCAACAGACCGTGGGCTTCCGACATCAGGCTATCGGCCTGTTCCGCCATCATCGCCAGCACGTCCCGTCGATGGTCCACCGTCATCCGTGACTTGAGCATCGAGCAGCTAAAGGCGCCGAGGCAGCGCCCGCTATGGTCGAGAATGGGGATCGCCAGGCCCGTAAACTCCGGCAGGCTCGAACCCTCGACACCCCGGGCGTAACCCTCTCGATGGAAACGCGAGATTTCCTCCTCGACGGCTTCGACGCTGATCTCGTAGCGATCTTGTAGCAGATCGCGATTGGCGGTCAGGATCCATTCGCGCTCACGTGATTCGAGCGAGGCCAGTAGCGCGACCGATGCCTGCCCCACACCCAGCAGTACGCGGCCGCCGATCGAGGCGACGAAACTGCCGACCGGGTAGGCACCGTTCTGAACTTCGAGGCAGACCGCGTAGCGGCCATCGTGCGCAAACAGATAGAAGCTGTCGCCGAGACGCTGCGCCATCGTTAGTAGTCGGGGACGGGACAGATCGCGCAGACTGCCGCCGTTGCCTGCCTCGGCACCGAGTACCAGCAGCTCGTAGCCCAGCAGGTAGCGATGACGCAACGGAGAGGGCCGCAAAAACCCTTCTTCTCGCAGCCCCTTGAGCAGCCGATAGATAGTCGGCCGGCTCAACTCAGTGGCATCAAGATAATCGTCTATACCGGCGCCTCGGGCGCCGCACGCTGCGGTCACCCGCAGCAGTGCCATCACATGGCGCAGGGTGGAGGGAGTCTGGGAGGATTCACGTGAAGCTGACGACATGTTGACGGCTCGAGACAGGGTCTTTCCCGAGCATACCGAGACGCCTGACCAAGTTCGTCTCACATAGCGAGATTCTTACCAACTGCATTTCATGCAAGGCTGCACAAACACAGTCTGAAACCGAAAGCGGCACCGACAGTGTCGGCGCCGCTGACTTATCGATTTCGTCTATTGGCACCCGCCTCGGGAGGTGTTCGATCTCAGCCCTTCAGAATCTGCTCGGTTGAAACCACTTCCATACCGAACGCTTCGCCGACGGCGGCGTAGGTCACCTGGCCGGCGTGGACGTTGAGACCGCCGCGAAAATGAACATCGTCGGCCAGCGCCTGCTTCCAGCCCTTGTCGGCGAGGGCGATCACGAACGGTAGCGTCGCGTTGGTCAGCGCCTGGGTCGAGGTCCGGGCAACGGCACCGGGCATGTTGGCAACGCAGTAATGCACGATACCATCGACGATATAGCTGGGTTCGGCGTGGGTGGTCGGCTTGCTGGTCTCGAAGCAGCCGCCCTGGTCGATCGCCACGTCGACCAGCACGCTGCCCGGCTTCATCTCGGCGAGCATCGCGCGGCTGATCAGCTTGGGCGCGGCGGCGCCGGGCACCAGTATTGCCCCGATGATCATGTCCGACTCGCGCACGGCCGTTTCCAGCATCTCGGTGGTCGAATAGACCGTGCGGATCTGGCCCTGGTAGCGATGATCGAGCACCTCAAGGCGCTGCAATGACTTGTCGAGAATGGTCACCTCGGCACCCAGCCCCAGCGCCATACGTGCAGCGTTCTCGCCGACCACGCCGCCGCCGATCACCGTGACCTTGGCCGGTGCCACGCCCGGTACGCCCGGCAGCAGAATGCCGGCACCGCCCTGAGCCTTTTCCAGACTGTGCGCGCCGGCCTGTACCGCCATGCGACCCGCGACGCGACTCATGGGTGCCAGCAGCGGCAAACCGCCCTGCGCATCGGTAATGGTTTCGTAGGCGATGCAGGTCGCTCCGCTATCGACCAGCCCCCGCGTGAGACGCTCTTCGGCGGCCAGATGCAGGTAGGTGAACAGCGTCTGCTGCGGGCGCAGACGAGCGACTTCTTCTGCCTGCGGCTCCTTGACCTTGAGGATCAGGTCAGTGGTGGCCCACAGCGCATCGACATCGCTCAGTACCTCGGCGCCGGCCTCGCGATAAGCCTCGTCCGGATAGCCGCAACCGACGCCTGCCTCCGCCTGGATCGAGACGCGGTGGCCTCGTCCCACCAGTTCACGCACGCCGCCCGGTGTCAGGGCGACGCGATACTCATGGTTCTTGATTTCCTTGGGGACGCCGATATGCATGGTGGTTTCCTCGATCGCTGGTTGTCATTGAAGGATCGAGCGAATTACAGCACACCAGCAATAAAGGCGGGACAATGTCCGAGAAAACACGAACAAGACCTGAATTTTAGGATTTACGTGAAGAAAAATTCTGATTTAACGTGATATACAGGATTATTTTCCAGGCAAGTGCGACAGCACTCCCCGCTTAGGGCTACGACACGCTAGCGGGATGCCACCGCATTACCGTAAACCTCGACGAACCGAGGCGGCATGCGTTTTGGCCGCCCGCTGGAGAGCTCGATGCAGGCGAAACGTGTCTGCGCCCGAAGCAGCGTGCGCGAGGTTTCGACATTGCACAGCTGGAACCGACGCTCCAGCGTCAGGCGGCCGTCGCAGACGACGATCCAGGTGGCAAGCTGAAGCGGCTCGCCTTCGAAGGCGGGCGCCAGATAATCGAGCTCGTGGCGATGGACGACCATGCCACGATCGAGCGCGCGGTAGTCCTCCAGACTCAAACCGAGATGCCGGGAATGCGTCCAGCTGGCGCGCTCGACCCAGCGCAGGTATTCGGCGTTGTTGACGTGCCCGTAGTGATCGATGCTCGAAGCTTCGACCTGAATGTCGATCACGAAAGGGCTGGGCAGATCCCACGTCATATCGGCCTCCTGAGCAGCGTCGTTCAACAACGTAAAGTCAGATCGATGCGAATTCTGCCGGACGCTCACGACCACACTGCCAGCAGCGATCGAAAACGCCCTCGAGTTGCTCCGCGCAGCCCGGGCAGCGCCAGCCGGGCGCGACCACGGCGGGCCCATCGAGCGCTTCCCGAACCAGCTCGCTGGCCGGCGCTTCGATCTCGGCATCGACCCAGACTTCCGCCTCGCATTGATCCGGGGGCAGCTCCCCCGCCCCGCCGGCCAGGGTCAGATTACGCAACGTGACCGACAAGCCAGCGTTCTCGATCACGTTACGAACATGACTGACCAACAAGACATTGGGATGACGAAAAACGCAAACCTGAACGGCGGCCATGTCAGCGGTACCGCTCCATCGTGCCGATCAATTGTGGAAGACCCGCACGCCGAGCGCTTTCAGATAGGCCGTTTCCGGAATGGCCGGATGGATCGGGTGATCGC
Source organism: Salinicola socius (assembly GCF_001937195.1). GTDB lineage: Bacteria > Pseudomonadota > Gammaproteobacteria > Pseudomonadales > Halomonadaceae > Salinicola > Salinicola socius. The sequence continues at coordinate 125,248 of NZ_MSDO01000001.1, forward strand.
CGGATTGGCCGCCTCGATAGAGAATCTGGCCATGGCGATCCTGGTGACGAACCGCACCGCGCACGCACTCGACCAGCCGCTCTTCATAGAGATGCATGGAACAGGAGGCCGACATCAACAGGCCATCGCGGCTCAGCAGGCGCATCGCCTCGCGGTTGAGACGCGCGTAGGCGCGTTCGCCATTGGCAAGATCCTTGCGCTTCTTGATGAACGCCGGCGGATCGAGTATCACCACATCGAAACGCTCACCCTCGGCACGCAGCGCCGTCATGGCTTCGAAGACGTCGCCATGGCCGACAGCGACCTGCTCGTGAACGCCGTTGAGTGCGGCATTCTCGGCCACCCGATCGAGTGCCACCTCGGAGGCATCGACGCACAGTACTTCACTGGCGCCGTGTGCCGCCGCCTGTACGCCCCAACCACCCACGTAGCTGAACAGATCCAGTACGCGTTTGCCGGCGACCAGACCATTGAGCCAGGCGCGATTGGCGCGGTGGTCGTAGAACCAGCCCGTCTTCTGACCATCCAGCACCGGGGCCACGAATCGCACGCCGTTCTCTTCCAGCAGCACCTCGTCCGGCAGCTCACCGTGAACCACTGCGACTTCGGACTCGAGTTTTTCCAGACGACGGCCGCTGGAATCGTTCTTGAACACGATCGCCCGGGGCGACAGCACCTTGTCCAATGCCGAGATCACCTCGTCGCGCACCATCTCCATGCCGAGCGTATTGAGCTGAACCACGAGCACGTCATCGAACCGATCGATGATCAGTCCTGGCAGCAGGTCACCCTCGCCATGAATCAACCGGTAGAACGGCTTGGCGAATAGGCGGTTGCGCAGTGCCAGCGCCTGATTGAAACGATGCACCAGCAGCGAACGGTCCAGCCGGACAGCGGCATCGCGTGACACGACACGGGCACAGATCAGCGAGTTCGGATTGACGTAAGCGACGCCCAGCGCCTTGCCGTTGGCGGCTTCGATGATCACCTGCGCGCCCGGCTCGAGCCCCTTGAGCGGTGTCGCCTGGATATCGATCTCGTTGGAGTAGAGCCACAGGTGGCCCGCCTTCAGACGCCGATCGGCGTTCTTCTTGAGACGCAGGGTCTGGGTCACGGTTGACTCCATGTGCAGGGCTCCATCGGCAGGGGACATCGGGAAAAAGAAGTTGGAAAAAACGTTTCGAACGGGCATCGGTAAACAGCAATCCTGGCGCATTCTAACCCGCATGCGTCCGACACCAACCCGCAGAGGCAAAATCGAATGATTCTCGGGTCTGACTCGAGCCGGGCAAACCCGACTCAGGTCTGGCAGATGGCGCAATATACCGTAGCGCGCTGACCAAGCACGATGTGGCGCAATTCCATACCGCAGTGGCGGCAAGGCTCGCCGGCACGACCGTAGACACTGAGCCGCTGGGCGAAGTACCCCGGCTCGCCGGTACCGCTGACGAAATCTCGTAGCGTGGTCCCGCCCTGGGTAATTGCCGCCGCCAGCACCGCCTTGATCGTCTCGGCAAGACGCTCGAAGCGCGCCAGCGAGACCCGCCCCGCCGCCCGACGCGGATCGATGCCGGCCATGAACAGCGCTTCCGTGGCGTAGATATTGCCCACACCCACCACCACGATGTTGTCCATGATGAAGGTCTTTACCGCAGCCCGGCGCCCCCGGGAGAGCCGATAGAGTCGCCGACCGTCGAAATCCGGCGACAGCGGCTCCGGCCCCAGACGCGAGAGCCGGGTATCCGTTTCGGCATCACCCTTCAGCCAATCGACGAAACCGAAACGACGCGGATCGTGATAGCGCAGGATATTGCCGCCCTCGAAGACGACATCGACATGGTCGTGCTTCTTTGGCGAATCCCCCAGGCGGGCAACGCGAAGACTGCCGGACATTCCCAGATGCCACAGCAAGGTCCGATCCGCCAGCGGCAGCAACAGGTATTTCGCGCGACGGGCAAGCTCGCCGAATCGCTCGCCGATCAGCGCCGACTCCAGATCGCTCGGGACCGGTACGCGCAGACTGCGTTGGCGCACGACGACCTCGACGATCTCTCGCCCCTCGACGTAAGGCGCGATACCGCGGCGAGTTGTCTCGACTTCGGGAAGTTCCGGCATGCGTCAGGTTCTCGCGACTCTTTCATCACACACGAATTCATCACAAACGAATTCACCACAAACGAATTCACCACAAACGAATTCACCACAAACGAGAAAACCCGGTCGAGGACCGGGTTTTCCGTACTGTCACTCCAGCGCTGGCATTGCAGCACCGGTGGAAAGCTAGATCACTTGATCTTGGCTTCCTTGTAGATGACGTGCTTGCGAACGACCGGATCGTACTTCTTGAATTCCAGCTTGTCCGGGGTGTTACGCTTGTTCTTTGCAGTGGTGTAGAAGTGGCCGGTACCGGCACTGGACACCAACTTGATCTTGTCACGCATGTCTCGACTCCTTAAAGGCTAGCGCCGCGCTTGCGAATGTCGCTGAGCACCGCTTCGATGCCCTTCTTGTCGATGATGCGCATGCCTTTGGAAGACAGACGCAGCTTGACGAAACGCTTCTCGGATTCGACCCAGAAACGATGCGTGTGCAGGTTCGGGACGAAACGACGACGTGTCTTGCGCTGTGAGTGCGAGACGTTATTACCAGTCACCGGACGCTTACCGGTAACCTGACAAACTTGGGACATGGAAGCCTCCGACCACTGGCGGGTTGGGTTGTTCGGTTTATCTCGGGCACTCGGTTCGGGACGCGCCCATCCATTTCGGATCCATCACGGAAATGGCTGGCATTCATTTGCCCTACTGGCTTGAGTCGATGCCTTGATTCACTGAATTCAGTGCGTTGACTCAAAGGTACCCCGATTCAAAGGGCGTACTTTATACCAGAGCCCCCCATTCTTCGCAACAAGCAACGGCAAGTCACACCGCGCGAGCAAAGCGTCGACCCGCGTGATCGACAGGCCATCTGAGGGGAGCCACCCGAGATCATGGCGCGGTATGTTACCCGAATCCGGCGCGAGTTCCCATCCGAATCTCGAATCGGTTTTCGTTCCACGACTCGCCTCTCGCTGAAGGTTTCCTGCTGCAGTCTTCTACCCTCTATGGTCATCAGCCATCTATATGTCCATGACCAGCAGCCTCAGGGCTTTTGTCGCCAAAATCCCTGCAGCCAACAGTTCCTAAAGCCAACAGTCCCTGCCCGCTATAACCAACCTCGCTCGGCGAACGAGATCACCTCGCCATCGCCGATCACGAAGTGGTCCAGCACGCGAATGTCGAAAAGCGCCAGCGCCTCGCGCAGGCGCTCGGTGATTCGCCGGTCCGCATCGCTGGGCTCGGCCACTCCGGAGGGATGGTTATGAGCGAAGATCACCGCGCCGGCGTTGCGCGCCAGCGCACGCCGGGCGACTTCCCGAGGATAGACCGAGGCGCTGTCGAGCGTGCCTTCGGACAGGATCTCGAAGCGGATCACGCGATGCTGGGTGTCCAGGAACAGCGCCGCGAACGCCTCGTGGTCGAGATGGCGCAGTTGGGCGCTCAGGAACCGACGGACCAATGTCGGAGAGGTCAATGCCGCGTCACGTTCAAGCAGGCTGCCCAGATGACGACGCGACAACTCGAGCGTCGCCTGAAGCTGCACGAACTTTGCCTCGCCGAGGCCATGTTCGGCACAGAATCGCTGACGATCCGCCTCCAGCAGTTGGCGTAGCCCGCCGAAGCTGCTCAGCAGATCGCGGGCCAGATCCACCGCCGAGCGCCCCTTGACGCCGACGCGCAGAAAGATCGCCAGCAGTTCGGCATCGGACAGTGCCGCGGCCCCCAGCGTCAACAGCTTCTCCCGCGGCCGCTCCCCCTCCGGCCAATCGCGTATTGCCATGCCCCTCCCGTTCATCTGCCGTGAGTTGTCGAGCCATTCATTCAGGACATCGGCCACTTCGGTCAAAACCTGTGATCGATTCTCCGGCATGGTGCATTTCTACCCCCAAAGTCGAATCGCCAATTTCTGCCAATTAACTACCATACTAGTCAGACAAGAACGCTGGAGCCCTTGTGACCACAACGACCCTGCATGACCTCTGGAATCTCTCGGATGCCGGCCATGTCCGCCAGCGTCTCTACGAGGTACTGCGTCACGCCATCATTCGGCTGGTGCTCTCGCCAGGGCAGGCGCTCTCCGAGAAAGAGATTGCCGACACCTTCGATGTCAGCCGCCAGCCGGTCCGCGAAGCCTTCATCCGGCTCTCCGAAGCCGGCCTGGTCGAAGTCCGCCCCCAGCGCGGCACCTTCGTGGTCAAGATTTCGCCCCAGGCGGTCTACAGCGCGCGTTTCGTCCGCGAGGCGATCGAGGTGGCGGTGGCCAAATCCGCGGCGGAGAACGGGTTGTCATCGCGCGGACTGGACGATCTGTCCGAGCTGGTCGAACGCCAGCGCAGAACGATCGACGGCGGCGACTATGACCGTTTCTACGTGCTGGACGAGGAGTTTCACCAGACCCTGTCTCGGGAAGCCGGCCATGAATCGGCCTGGCGCTTCACCGAAGAGGTCAAGGCGCACTTCGATCGCGTGCGCTACATCAGCGTGCCCGATGGCACGCCGCTGGAGACGCTGGTCGACCAGCACGCCCGTATCGTCGAAGCGATCAAGAATCGCGACCCGGATGCCGCCGAGCGTGCCGTGCAGGCCCACCTGCGCGAACTGCTCAACTCGCTGCCGCGCCTGATCGAACGTTTCCCCGAGCTTTTCGCCAACCACTGAAGCTGCCCTTCTACCTAGCCGGAGAGTCCATGAAAATTATCGACGCCCGCGTCATCGTCACCAGCCCCGGACGCAATTTCGTCACTCTCAAGCTGATGACCGAATCCGGTATTTACGGAATCGGCGATGCCACGCTAAACGGGCGGGAGATGGCGGTCGCGGCCTATCTCGAAGAGCATGTCGTGCCGGCGTTGATCGGTCGCGATGCCAGCCGTATCGAGGACACCTGGCAGTATCTCTATCGTGGCGCCTACTGGCGTCGCGGTCCGGTCACCATGAGCGCGATCGGCGCGGTCGACATGGCGCTTTGGGACATCAAGGCCAAGGCCGCCAACATGCCGCTCTATCAGCTCCTGGGCGGCAAGAGCCGGGAGCGGGTGATGACCTACGCCCACTGCACCGGCAAGGATATCGACAGCTGTCTGGAAGAGGTCGCTCGTCACGTCGAGCTCGGCTACAAGGCGGTGCGGGTGCAGGCCGGCGTGCCGGGCATCAAGACCATCTACGGCGTCGCCAAGCGTGAGGGCGAGCGCTACGAGCCGGCCGATGCCGAACTTCCCGCCGAACACGTCTGGAGTACCGAGAAGTATCTCAACCACGTGCCCCAGCTGTTCGCCGCCGTGCGCGAGCGTTTCGGCCATGACCTGCACCTGCTGCATGACGTCCATCACCGGCTGACACCGATCGAGGCGGCACGTCTCGGCAAGGCGGTCGAGCCTTACCACCTGTTCTGGCTCGAGGACTGCGTGCCGGCCGAGAATCAGGAGAGCCTGCGCCTGATCCGCGAACACACCACCACGCCGCTGGCGATCGGCGAGGTGTTCAACTCGATCCACGACTGTCGAGAGATGATCCAGAACCAGTGGATCGACTACATCCGCACCCCGCTGACCCACGGCGGCGGTATCACGCATCTGCGCCGGATCGCCGACCTCGCCTCGCTCTACCACGTGCGCACCGGCTTCCATGGGCCGACGGATCTGTCCCCGGTCTGTCTCGGTGCCGCGGTCCATTTCGATACCTGGGTGCCCAACTTCGGCATACAGGAACATATGCCCCACGACGCGCTGACCGACTCGGTCTTTCCTCACGATTATCGATTCGAGGATGGCCATTTCCTGGTCGGCGAATCGCCGGGGCACGGCGTCGACATCGACGAGGAAGCCGCCGCCCGCTACCCGTTCAAGCGCGCCAGCCTGCCGGTCAACCGGCTCGAGGACGGCACGCTGTGGCACTGGTGAAGGTGGCACGGGCAAATGTGGGGCCGGCGCATGTAGCGCTGGCGAATGCGGGACCGGTCAGCCACCGATACGGCGATTGCGACACAGTCAGGAGAGTCATCGATGCAAGCCTTTGAAGTCAGCGCCCCTCATGTATTTGCCGTCGGCGATCAGCCTGCACCGGCCGCAGCACCGGGTGAAGTCGTCGTCGACGTCGCGTTCGCCGGCATCTGCGGCTCGGACATGCACATCATTCATGGCGACAACGCCTTCGTGCAGTTTCCCCGCATAACAGGTCACGAGTTCGCCGGCGTGATCAGCGCGGTCGGCGAAGGTGTCGATGCCGCCCGCGTCGGCGAGCGCGTCTGCATCGATCCGGTGGTCAACTGCGGCCAGTGCTATCCGTGCCGTATCGGCCGGCCCAACGTCTGCAGCGCCATGCAGGTGATCGGCGTTCACAGAAACGGCGGTTTTGCCGAACGGGTCAACGTGCCGGCGGCCAACGCCCACCGAATTCCCGACGCGCTCGATCTGGATGCCGCCGCGCTGGTCGAGCCCTATTCGATCGCCGCCAACGTCTTGTCGAGGATGGAGCCGCATCCGGGCGATCGCCTGCTGGTGATCGGTGCCGGCGTGATCGGCCTGACCGTGCTGCAGATGGCTCGCGCCCTCGGTATCGAAGAGGTGATCGTCACCGACATCCTCGACGAACGGCTGACGACGGCACGTGAACTGGGCGCCAGCCAAGTGATCAACGGTCGCACGGACGATCTCGAGCAGGCCGTGCTGGCCGCCACCGACGGCGAGGGCATCCCGCTGATCGCCGATGCCGCCTGCATACCGGCGATGCTGCCGGCCATGCTGCGGATGGCCTGTCCCGCCGGTCGCATCGGCCTGCTCGGTTTCAGCCCCACGCCCAGCGACCTGATTCAGCTGGAAGTGATCAAGAAGGAGCTGACGCTGGTCGGCTCGCGTCTGAACAATCGCAAATTCCCGGAGGTGATCGCGCACATCGCCGCCGGTCGTCTCGACCCCAAGGCGCTGATCAGCCATCGCGTCGCGCTGACCGAGATGCCCGGTGCCATCGATCTGCTTGAGAACCACCCGGAACAGGCGCGCAAGGTGCTGGTGAAAATCTCGCCTTGAACGCCCTATCGAACCCGCTCTGAGGCCGGAAAAAGATCCGGAAGTGCGAGCTCGGACAACAACACCGACGCGTATCCCACGCGACAGGAGACTCACGCCATGTTGACGACGACAACCCTCAAACATCTGCTGGCCGGTGCGGCCCTCGGTGCCACCCTGCTGGGCAGCCAGGCGGTCATGGCCGCGGACTACACGCTGAAATTCGGCCATCTGGCCAATGAGCAGAATATCTGGAACAAGGCCGCGCTGAAGTTCAAGGCGCTGGTGGAAGCCAATTCCGATGGCCGCATCGAAGTCCAGGTGTTCCCCAACGAGCAGCTCGGCAGCGAGATGGATGTGATCAACAGCATCCAGTTGGGGACCGCCGACATGACCATCACCGGCGAGAGCCTGCAGAACTGGGCGCCCGCCGCGGCGATGATGGCCGTACCCTATCTGTTTCGCGATGCGGACCACATGCGCAAGGCCGTGGAAGGCGAGGTCGGTGATCAGATCGAACAGCAGATCACCGAGCGCACCGGGCTGGTGCCGATCGCCTGGTTCGAGCGTGGTCCGCGCGAGCTGACCTCGAACCGCCCGATCAAGACGCCGGACGATCTCGACGGACTGCGGATCCGGGTGCCCAACGTGCCGCTGTTCGTCGATACCTGGCAAGCGCTCGGCGCTCGGCCGACCCCGATGGCCTTCAGCGAAGTCTTCACCTCGCTGCAGCAGAACACCATCGAAGCGCAGGAAAACCCGCTCAGCCTGATCGAGAGCGCCAGCTTCAACGAAGTCCAGCAGTACGTCGACATGACCGATCACGTCCGCAGCTGGATCTACGTGGTGATCGGCAAGCAGAAGCTCGAATCGATGCCGGACGATCTGCAGAACGTGGTACGCGACGCGGCCAGCGAGATGCAGTCCTACGAGGAAGGGTTGTTCGTGGATGACCAGAAGCGCCTCGAACAGGCACTCAAGGACAAGGGCATGAAGTTCGTCGACGTCGATCAGGAAGCGTTCGCCAAGAAAGCGCGTCCGGCGGTACTCGACGCGCTCGACGACGATCAGCGCAAGCTCTACGACGAAATTCAGGGTCTCTGACAATCGCACGCCGGGGGCACGACGCTCCCGGCCCCATTCCCCCGTTCGGAGATCGCCATGTCGGAACAAGAAACGGACACTCAGCCGCAGGATATTCAGGAGAGCCTGGAGATCCTGAACCGTGTTCCGCGCCTGGGCGGCCCCATCGGCCGTCTGGCTAACGGGCTGGATCGCCTTCTGCTATGGCTGGCCGTGATCGCGCTGGTCGGGCTGTCGCTGACGGTATTGCTGCAGGTCGCTTCGCGACTGTTTCTACCCATCACGCTGTCGTGGACCGAGGAACTCACCCGCTATCTCTTCATCTACATGGTGGCGCTGGGAGCCGGCGTGGTGCAGCACCGCAACCGCCACGTCAACGTCGAACTGTTTCACGGCTGGCTTGGGTTTCGCGGTCGTGCCGCTTATCTCACGCTGATCTCGGCAATCACTCTCGTGTTCACGGTCATGGTGCTGCCCAATGCCTGGCAGTTCGCCCAGATCGGGGCGTTTCAGACATCACCGACCCTGCGTATCCCGATGCTCTACATCTTTCTCTCTTCGGTAGTGCTGTTCGGGGCGCTGTTGTTGTACAGCCTGATCGGTCTCGCCGAGGGCATCATCGCCATCGCTCGTGGCGAACGCATCGACACCGCTCGCCAGGAGGCGCTCTGATGGAAATCGCCGTTCTCTTCATCACTTTTCTGGCACTGCTGCTGATCGGTCTGCCGATCGCCTTCTGCCTCGGTGTCTCGTCAGTGGCCTACCTGATGCTCGGCGGCATCTCGCTGACCATCGTGCCGCAGCGCATGTTTTCCGGGATCGACTCCTTCGTGCTGCTGTGCATCCCCGGTTTCGTGATGGCCGGCAACCTGATGAACGTGGGCAATATCACTCAGCATATCGTGCGCTTCTCCAATGCCCTGGTCGGCCACATCCGCGGCGGCCTGGGCCTAGCCAACGTCGGCGGTTCGATGATCTTCAGCGGCATTTCCGGCACCGCGGTGGCGGATGCCGCCAGCATCGGCTCGGTGATGATCCCGGGCATGGCCAAGGCCGGCTACGACAAGCCGTTCGCCGCCGCCGTGACCGCCGCCTCCTCGACGATCGGCCCGATCATTCCACCCAGCGTGCCGATGATCATCGTCGGCTCGCTTTCGGGCATTTCCGTGGGTCGCATGTTTCTGGCCGGCGCCGTGCCCGGGTTACTGCTGGGCATAGCGATGATGATCACCGCCTACTGGCTGGCGGTGCGGCGTGGCTATCCCAAGGAGAAACGCGCCACCTTCAAGGAGTTGATCAAGGAGGGCCGCAGCGCGTTCTGGGCGCTGCTGATGACCTTCATCATCCTCTACGGCATCATCGGCGGCCTGTTCACGCCGACCGAGGCCTCGATCGTCGCCAGCCTCTACGCGCTGCTGGTGGGCACCTTCGTCTACAAGGGGATCAACTGGCGCAACCTGGGCGGCATTCTGTCGGACACCGTGATCACCTCCGCCTCGCTGATGCTGCTGGTCGGGCTGGCCAATCTGTTCGGCTGGATTCTGACCAGCCAGCAGATTCCGCAGATGCTCGCCGATGCGATTCTCGGCATCAGCACCAATCCGATCGTGGTCATTCTGATCCTCAATCTGATCCTGCTGTTCGTCGGTGCCTTCATGGAGACCATCGCTGCGCTGATCATCCTGTTCCCGGCGCTGCTGGGCGTGGCCACCGGCATCGGCATGGATCCGATCCACTTCGGCGTGATGGCGGTACTCAACCTGATGATCGGCCTGACCACGCCACCAGTGGGTGTCTGTCTGTTCGTGGTATCGAGCATCGGCAAGCTGCCCATGCTGCGCGTGGCAAAAGCCATCGTACCGTTTCTGATCTGTAACCTGATCGTGCTGATGTTGGTATCGTTCGTCCCGGCGCTGTCGCTGTGGCTGCCGAATCTACTGATGGGGAAATAGCGCCATGGCCGCAGCCGACATCCATATCGAGCGCGAGCCGAGCCGACGAACGTCGAGCGGGATCGGTATCGTTCATCTGGGCCTGGGCGCGTTCCATCGCGCCCATCAGGCGGTCTACGTTCAGCGTTGCCTGAATCGCCTCGTCGACGACCGCGGGCTCGATGACCAAAGACGGACAGACTGGGGCATCTGCAGCGCCAACATCCGTTCCAACCGCACCCTGGTCGAGCAACTGCGCCAAGGCGACTGCCGCTACCACGTCGCCGAATACAGCGACAGCGAGCATGTCACGCTGCGGGACGTCACCGCCATCAGTGAAGCGCTCTACGCGGGGCCGGATGGGCCCGACCGGGAGGCGCTGCTGGCGCGGATGAGCGATTCCGCTGTCCGCATCGTCATGCTCACGGTGACCGAGAAGGGCTATTTTCTGAGTCCGAGCAGCGGCGAACTGCTGACCGATGCCGCGCCGATCGTCCATGACATCGCAAATCCCGAATCGCCGGAGACCGCGCCGGGCATGCTGGTGGAGGCGCTGGCGCGACGCCGAGCGGCCCGGGTCGCACCGTTCACCGTGCTGTGTTGCGACAACATGCCCCACAACGGCCAGCGCACGCGGCGCGCGGTGGTCTCGCTGGCCCGTCTTCACGATGAGGCGCTGGCCGACTGGATCGAAGCCAGCGTCGCCTTCCCCTCGAGCATGGTCGACCGCATCGTACCGGCGATGACCGATGCCGATCGCCAGCGTCTGGCGGCGCTGGGGGTCGACGATCCCGCCGCCGTGGTCTGCGAAACCTTCAGCCAGTGGGTGGTCGAGGATGATTTCCCGCTGGGCCGGCCGGACTGGGAAGCCGACGGCGTCGAGATGGTCGAGGACGTGGCCCCGTTCGAAACCATGAAGCTGCGCCTGCTCAACGGCGCCCACTCGCTGCTCGCCTATCTTGGCACGCTGGCCGGCATCGAAACGGTGGATGCCGCCGTTGCGCGCCCCGCTTTTCGTGAGTTGCTTCGGCACTATTGGCATCAGGAAGCGATCCCGACGCTGTCGCTGCCGACCGGTACCGATGCCGGCGCCTATACCGACAGCCTGCTGGCGCGCTTCGGCAACGACAGCCTGCGCCACCGGCTGCAGCAGATCGCCATGGACGGTTCGCAGAAGATTCCCCAGCGCTGGCTGGCCGGCGGTGTCGAGCGGTCGATCGACGGCGCCGACATCAGCGTAACCGCGCTGGGCGTCGCCGGATGGATTCGCTACACCGCGGGCACCGATCTCCGCGGCCAGCCGCATCCGGTCGACGATCCCTTGGCCGAGACGTTCGCCGCGCTGCATCGCCGTCACCCGGACGATCCGGTGGCGCTGGTCGCGGCCTTCCTCGCGCTCGATGCCGTTTTCCCAGCGGCGCTGCGCGACGATGCGCCTTTTCACACTCGCGTCGTGGACGCGCTGACGATCATCGAACGCGACGGCATCGAAGCGGCCATCGCCGCAATGTCCTACAAGAACTCAGACGGGAAAGCCTGATCATGGAACATACCTGGCGCTGGTTCGGCCCTGCCGATCCCATCACCCTCGGCGAGATTCGCCAGGCCGGCGCAACCGGCATCGTCACGGCCCTGCACGAGATTCCCAACGGCGAGGTCTGGCCGGTCGCCGCCATTGCCGAGCGTAAGCGCCTGATCGAAGCCGCCGACCTGACCTGGTCCGTGGTGGAAAGCGTGCCGGTACACGAAGCGATCAAGCAGGGGCTGCCGGAAGCCAAGCGTTATATCGACAACTATTGCCAGACGCTGATCCATCTCGGCGAGTGCGGTATCGACGTGGTCTGCTACAACTTCATGCCGATTCTCGACTGGACTCGCACCGATCTGGCCTGGCCACTACCTAATGGCGGCACCGCGCTGCGCTTCGACCAGACGGCATTCGCCGCCTTCGATCTGTTTCTGCTTCAGCGTGAAGGGGCAGCAACCGACTACAGCGAGACCGAGCGGGAAGCGGCCAGCGCTTATCTGGAGACACTCGACACGACAGCGCGAACGCAGTTGATCGATACCGTCATCGCCGGGCTGCCCGGCACCGAAGAACACTACACGCTCAAAGATTTCCGTCAGGCGCTCGACGCCTACCGCGAGATCGATGCCGAACGGCTGCGCGCCAATCTGGCCACGTTTCTGCGCGCGATCGTACCAACTGCCGAAGCCGCCGGCATCCGCCTCGCGATTCACCCGGACGACCCGCCCCGCGAGCTGCTCGGACTGCCTCGCGTGGTCTCGACTGCCGACGACGCCCAGGCGATTCTGGCGTGCGCCCCCAGCCCCGCCAACGGCCTGACCTTCTGCACCGGTTCCTACGGCGTTCGTGAAGACAACGATCTCGTCGCCATGGCCAGGCGGTTCGGGCCGCGGATCCACTTCGTGCACCTGCGCGCCACCCGGCGCGAAGCCGATCCGCTCAGCTTCCACGAGGCCGAGCACCTGGACGGCGACGTCGACATGGTGGGCGTGATCGGCGAGCTGGTTCGGGAACAGCGCCGCCGCCAGCGGGAAGGCGGCCATCGCCTGCCGATGCGCCCCGATCACGGTCACCACCTGCTCGACGACCTGAAGCGCGACAGCCGCCCCGGCTACCCGCTGATCGGTCGACTCAAGGGGCTTGCCGAGCTGCGGGGGGTGGAGACGGCGGTGCAGCACTGGATCCCGTAGCGCCGTCTCGGCAACACGCCGAGGCGAGTGCTACCCAACTTGCGGCCGATGCCAATAGCGCCCGACCGCTAGCCCCTGGAGTCATCGAGATGACAGTCAAAGAGCAACAACAACGGCCCTCTAGTGTTTCCTCAGCCACCGCAGGCCTCTCCCGACGCACTTTCCTGCAGGCGGTGGGCGTCGGCGCGGCCTGGGCGGTCAGCGCACCGGGCGCCTTTGCCCAGAACAGCGCGTCGCAGGCCGACCCGATCGCACCGGCCGCATCACGCTATCTGTACGTCGGCACCTATTCGGCGCCGAACACGGCTCCCGGTGGTGTCGCCCCGAGCCGCGCCGAAGGCCTCTACGTCTACCAACTAAATCACGCTACCGGCGATCTGAGCCACGTCCAGACGATCACCGCTGACAACCCGTCGTTTCTCGCCGTGGCGCCGTCGCAGCGCTATCTCTACTGCGTCAACGAACTCGGCGCAGACGCCACCGGCGAGCCGCTGGGTCGGGTCAGCGCCTACTCGATCGCCCCCGACACCGGCAAGCTGACGCTGATCAACGCCCGCTCGACCCGCGGTACCTGGCCCTGCCACTGCGCCGTTCACCCCTCGGGCGGGCACCTGCTCGCGGCCAATTACGGCACCGGCACCTTCGTCGTCTTCCCGCTGGGCGAGGATGGCCGAATCGAGCCGATGAGCGACCTGTTCCAGGCGCCGGGCAATGGCGGCGGGCCCGACCCGGTACGCCAGGAGGGGCCGCACGCCCATATGATGCTCGCCAACCCCGGCGCCCAGCACGTCTTCGGGGTGGACCTGGGCGGCGATACGTTGCTGGCGTGGCAGCTCGACCCGGCGACGGGCAAGCTGGCACCCGGCCCGGTTCCGCGGGCCAACGTGCCTTCCGGCAGCGGCTGTCGCCACCTGGCGTTCCACCCCGACGAGCGCCGGGCCTACGTCATCAACGAGCTCTCTTCGACCATCGACGTGTTCGACTTCGAGCCCCGCCGGGGTGCCTTCATCTGGCGCCAGTCGATCTCCACGCTGCCCCAGGGCACTCCCTTCACCCGGCCCGCCTTCAATCCAGACAATCCGGGCGAGGTGCCGACAGGGACGAACACCACCGCCGAAATCCGGGTTCATCCCAGCGGACGCTGGGTCTATGCCACCAATCGCGGGATGGACAGCATCGCCATGTTCGAAGTCGACCCGAACTCGGGGCGTCTGGCCCCCATGGGCTGGGTCCAGAGCCGGGGGCAGATCCCCCGGGGCATGAACATCGAACCGTCCGGCCGCTGGCTCTACGTGGGCAATCAGAACTCGGACACCATCGCGGTGTTCCGCATCGGCGCGGACGACGGCCAGCTCGAAGGCCCGATCAAGCTGATCGACAGTCCGGTGCCGGTGGATTTCGCCTTCGGCCCCGCGGTGCGCTAAGGCAGCGGTGGCAGCGGCTCAGTTGGCGTCCGCGCATGGCGAGGGACGCCGACTGGGCTATGGTGGAACCACACCTCACCTCTCGGGAGCCATCATGAACCGACCGCGTTCGTTCGATTCGCGCAGGCGCCTGGTCAGCAACGCCGAGTGATCGCCACGAGCGGCCGCTGCACCGGCGGCCGCCACTTTTACCTCACCATTACGCAACCCGCGACCGCAGTGGTATGGTAACGACCGAACCATCAGGACAGATTCCATGTCGCTACCGATTGGTCCGGGATTGACCGGAAACCGCATCCTGCTCGGCATCAGCGCCGGCATCGCCGCCTACAAGAGCGCGCATCTCGCTCGTCTGCTGAAAAAGACGGGCTTTGATGTGCGCGTGGTGATGACCGAGGGCGCACAGGCGTTCATCACGCCGCTGACGTTGCAGGCGCTCACCGGCGAACCCGTGCGGACGTCACTGCTCGACCCGGAAGCCGAGGCCGGCATGGGCCATATCGAATTGGCGAAATGGGCGGATATCGTCCTGATCGCGCCGGCCACCGCCGACCTGATGGCGCGACTGGCCCACGGTCATGCCGATGATCTGCTGACGACGCTGTGCCTGGCGACCGAAGCCAGATGCCTGATGGCACCCGCCATGAACCAGGCGATGTGGCGTCATCCGGCGACGCTGGCCAATGCCGATCGACTGGTTGAGCTGGGCTGGTCCCTGCTGGGGCCGGACGCCGGCGACCAGGCCTGTGGCGACGTCGGTCTTGGCCGAATGCTGGAGCCGGAAACCCTTCTCGCCCAGCTGCTGAGCGAGGTCGGACAATCCGGCGGAGAGTCGGTCAGAATGATGCCCGTGCATCAGGATCTGGCCGGCAAGCGCGTGGTGATCACTGCCGGACCGACTCGCGAGGCACTGGATCCGGTGCGTTATCTCTCCAACCACAGCTCCGGCAAGATGGGATACGCACTCGCTGCCGCCTGCGTCGAGCGCGGCGCCAGCGTCAGCCTGGTGAGCGGCCCCGTCACATTGCCGATCCCCCCCGGGGTCAATCGAATCGACGTGACCTCGGCGACGGAGATGCTGGCCGCCGTCGAATCCCAACTGCCCTGCGATCTGTTCATCGGCTGCGCCGCCGTGGCGGACTATCGCGCCGCGGCCGTCAGCGAGCACAAACTCAAGAAGACGGACGCCGACAGCGGCCTGACCCTCGAGCTGGTGCGCAATCCGGATATCGTCGCCACGATCGCGGCGCGACCGGACCGCCCGTTCACGGTTGGATTCGCTGCCGAGACGCAGTCGCTGGAGACTCACGCCGGTAGCAAGCTCGAACGCAAGCGGCTGGATCTGATCGTCGCCAACGACGTCTCTCGCGAGGGCGTCGGTTTCGGAAGTGATGACAACGCCGTCACACTGCTGTGGAAAACGCACGACCAGATACGTCATCTCGAGCTTCCGCTTCAATCCAAGGCGGCTCTGGCCGGCGCCATCGTCGATCATATCGCTGACCGCCTAACCTGACAGGGTGTCGATCGGTTCGCCTCCAGCGGTGGTAAACTATCGCTGTTTTATCAGGTCGTTTTTCGCATCAAACGCTTTCCCCTCATGCGCTTTCAGGAATGATTTTTCATGTCACTCAGCCATTCTTCCACCGCGCCATCTGCGGCAGCGACGGTCAGACCCAGGCTCTCGGTCAAGATTCTCGACGAGCGTGTGCACGACTATCCGTTGCCGCACTACGCAACCACCGGCAGCGCCGGCATGGATCTGCGCGCGCTGCTCGACGAGGCGCTGACCCTGACGCCCGGTGACAGCGCCCTGGTACGCACCGGCCTTGCCATCCATATCGGCGATCCCGCCCTGGCAGGTGTGGTCCTGCCGCGCTCCGGGCTCGGCCACAAGCACGGTATCGTGCTGGGCAATCTGGTCGGACTGATCGACTCCGACTATCAGGGCGAGCTGATGATCTCGGTGTGGAACCGCGGCCGCGACACGTTCATGCTCGAGCCCGGCGAGCGGCTGGCACAGTACGTGCTGGTGCCGGTGGTCCAGGCCGAACTCGAGATCGTCGAGGAGTTCGTCGCCACCGACCGAGCGGATGGCGGTTTCGGTCACTCGGGTCGTCGATGAACGGCCGCCGATGATCCCTGCCGACCACGGCAGCAGTCAGCTGTTCTCTCATTGAAGGAATCCAGCGTGGCGCTAAGCGCAACTATCTATAAAGCGAAACTCAATGTCAGCGACCTGGACCGTCACTACTACGGCGATCACGCGCTGACCGTGGCCTGCCATCCCTCCGAGACGGCCACTCGGCTGATGGTGCGTCTGCTGGCGTTCATCGCCAACGCGCACGCCACCAGCGCGGATAACGATCTCGCGATGACGCGCGGACTGAGCAGCGACGACGAGCCGGATCTGTGGCTCAAGGCATCGGACGGCCGCATTCTTTCGTGGATAGAACTGGGCGAGCCGTCGCTGAAGCGAATCAAGCAGGGGCTCTCCCGGGCCGAGCGCGTGCTGATCTACCCCTACGCGCCCCGCAGCGCGGTGCAGTGGTGGAAGAAACTCGAGAACGACATTCGCGCACTGCCGCGGGTCGAGGTCTGGAATCTGCCGACCGAGCCGCTGGCCGCCTTGACTGCCCTCGTCGATCGCAACTTGAGTCTTGGCGCCACGCTGATGGAAGGCCAGTGGCTGATCACCGATGGTCACGCTTCGGTGGAACTCGAGTTCGAGCGCTGGGCGTGAACACGGATCGCCGTAGTGAACGACGGATATGGTGGATGATAGACGTGGTAAACGATGGCCGTGACGAACGAAGGCAAGGAAACGACGATGAATGACCAGTCCGGCGCCAACGTGCCCGCTTCGATCTTTCGCGCCTACGATATCCGCGGCGTCGTCGACGAGACGTTGACCGAGGAAACGGTGGAGTGGATCGGCCGTGCGGTAGGCAGCGAAGCCGCCGCCCGCGGCCAGCAGCGCGTGATCGTCGCTCGCGATGGCCGCCATTCCGGCCCCCGGCTGCAGGCGGCGCTGATTCGCGGCTTGAGGGCTTCCGGCCGCGACGTGATCGATATCGGTCGGGTACCAACGCCGGTGCTCTATTTTGCCACCGCCACCCTCGACGAGAGTCGCAGTGGCGTGATGGTGACCGGCAGCCACAATCCGCCGGATTACAACGGTTTCAAGATCGTGCTCGATGGTGTGGCGATTTCGGGCGAGGCGATTACCGGCCTGTTCGAGCGCATCCGCCAAGGCGAGCTCGCCGATGGCGACGGTACGCTCACACGGGTCGATGTCAGCGAAGCCTATCTCCAGCGCATCCTGGGTGATGTCTCTCTCGACCGGAGCCAGCGCGAGCGACCGCTCAAGGCGGTGGTGGACTGCGGCAACGGTGTCGCCGGTGAGCTCGGCCCCAGGCTCATCGAGGCACTGGGCGTCGAGACGATCCCGCTGTTCGCCGAAATCGACGGCGACTTTCCCAACCACCATCCCGACCCGGGCAATCCCGACAATCTGGTCGACCTGATCGCCAGGGTCAAGGAGAGCGGTGCGGATATCGGGCTGGCCTTCGATGGCGATGGCGATCGCCTCGGCGTGGTCACGCCGGCAGGCGAGATGATCTATCCGGACCGGCTGCTGATGGCCTTCGCGGTGGATCTGCTGGCGCGCGATCCCGGCGCCCGCATCGTGTTCGACATCAAGTGCACCGGCAACCTGGCTCAGATCATCGAGCAGGCCGGCGGCGAGCCGGAAATGTGGCGCACCGGTCACTCGCTGATCAAGGCGCGCATGAAGGAGACCGGCGCCCAGCTTGGCGGCGAGATGAGTGGCCACATCTTCATCAAAGAACGCTGGTACGGCTTCGATGACGGGCTCTATGCCGCCGCCCGGCTGCTGGAGATTCTCTCGCGCCAACCGCATGACGCCGATCGTTTTTTCAGTGCTTTCCCGCAGGATATCTGCACCCCGGAGCTGAACGCGGCGGTCACCGACGAGGAGAAGTTCGCGATCATCGAACGACTGGCCGAGACCGGTGACTTCGGTCAGGATGGCATCAAGACGACGCTGGACGGCATTCGCGTCGACTATCCCGATGGCTGGGGGCTGTGTCGCGCCTCCAATACCACGCCGATGCTGGTTTTGCGTTTTGAAGGCAAGGATCAGGCTGCGCTGGCCCGCATCCAGCGCCAGTTCGGCGCCGCACTGCTGTCGGTGGCACCGAACGTCGAATTGCCGTTCTGAGGTCGCAGAAGACGAGCCTTACGCAACAACAGGGAACGCGCCGCCTTCGATAGACGCGTGGCGCACAGACAGTGGAGATATAACGCCTCATGAACGAGAGCCCACGCGATCCGCGTCAGGTCGTCGAGATCCTGTCGGAAGCGCTGCCCTATATTCAGCGCTATTCCGGCAAGACGGTAGTGGTCAAGTACGGTGGCAACGCCATGACCGAAGACAAGCTGATCGACTCCTTCGCCCGCGACATGGTGTTGATGAAGGAGGTCGGGATCAATCCGGTGGTGGTCCACGGTGGTGGCCCGCAGATCGGCCAGCTGCTGGCGCGACTCAACATCGAATCGCGCTTCGTCAACGGCATGCGTGTCACCGATGCCGAGACCATGGATGTGGTCGAGATGGTGCTCGGCGGGCTGGTCAACAAGAGCATCGTCACCCAGATCAACCAGTGCGGTGGCAAGGCGATCGGTCTGACCGGCAAGGACAACGCTCAGATCCTGGCGCGTCAGCTCAAGGTCGAGCAGCACAATCCGGCGCTGACCGAGCCCGAGATCATCGATATCGGACATGTCGGTGAAGTGGAGCACATCTCCACCGATCTGATCGAGATGCTCGCCGAGCGCGATTTCATCCCTGTCATCGCGCCGATCGGCGTCGACCGCCAGGGGCGCAGCTACAACATCAACGCGGATCTGGTGGCAGGCAAGGTGGCCGAAGCGCTGAAGGCCGAGAAGCTGATGCTGCTGACCAACGTCGCCGGCCTGCAGGATGCCGAAGGCAATGTCATGACCGGACTCTCCACCGAGCAGGTCGATGCGCTGATCGCCGACGGCACGATCTACGGCGGCATGCTGCCGAAGATTCGCTGCGCGCTGGAAGCGGTCAAGGGCGGCGTCGGCAGCGCTGTCATCGTCGATGGCCGCGTGGTGCACTCGACGCTGCTGGAGATCTTCACCGATGCCGGGGTCGGCACCCAGATCACCGACCACCGAGACTGACGAATCCAGCAACAACGGTGCGCATAACCCCCGTTCCCATCATTGCGGGCCCGGAAGGCCCGCCCCGGTCGCCCAATAGATCATCACGCGACCGGGCCGCTCCAGGAAGGAGCTCCAACAAAGCGACCGATAAGAACCGCCATGACGCAGGCAACTCCCCCACTCTCCCGCCGCGAACAGATCCTTCAGGCACTGGCACTGATGCTCGAGGAGGATAGCGGCAAACGTATCACCACGGCCGCGCTGGCCCGCCAGGTCGGTGTCAGCGAGGCAGCTCTCTACCGCCATTTTCCGAGCAAGGCGCGCATGTTCGAGGGGCTGATCGAGTTCATCGAGGCCAGCCTGTTCGAGCGTATCCGACGCATCCTCGACGACGAACCGTCGGCGCTCGCGCGCTGCGAGACGATCGTCCAACTGGTGCTGACGTTCGCCGAAAAGAATCCCGGTCTCAGCCGGCTGATGGATGGCGACGTGCTGACCGGCGAGACCGCGCGTCTGCGCACACGCATGTCCCAGCTGTTCGAGCGACTGGAAACACAGCTCAAGCAGGTGCTGCGCGAGGCGGAACTCCGCGAGGGCTTGCGCCCTCGGCTGACCGTATCGGCGGCGGCCAATCTGCTGTCAGCCTTCATGGAAGGCCGGATCAGCCAGTACGTTCGCAGCGACTTTCGCCATCGGCCCACGACGCACTGGGAAGACCAGTGGCGTCTGCTGGGCGGCGGGCTGCTGGCCGCCTCGCCTCAGACCACCTCGCTATAGCGCTGGCGCCAGTCGTACTGACACCAGTCGTACTGACACCAGAAAGCCCGGCCATTGGCCGGGCTTTCTGGTGCTGCGTCCTGCAAAGATCATCAAGCCGCCAGGGAATCACCCAGCTGCAGTTTGATCTTCTTCATTGCATTTTTCTCGAGCTGACGGATACGTTCGGCGGAGATGCCGTAGACATCAGCCAGTTCATGCAGCGTGGACTTGTGCTCGGAGAGCCAGCGGCGCTGCAGAATGTCCCGAGAGCGCTCGTCGAGCTCACTCAGCGCGCTGCGCAGCCGCTGCGTGTAATCGGCTTCCCAATCGTCGGCCTCGAGCTGGGCGGCAGGATCGAAACTGTGATCCTCGAGATACTGCGCCGGCGCCTGATAGCCCTGCTCTTCCTCTTCGCCCGGGCTGGCGTCGAAACCGGCGTCATAGGACGTCAGGCGACCTTCCATCTCACGCACGACCTTGGGTTTGACGTCGAGATCCCTGGCGATCGCATCGACCTCGTCGTTGTTCAACCAACCCAGACGTTTCTTGGCACTGCGCAGATTGAAGAACAGCTTGCGCTGCGCCTTGGTCGTGGCGATCTTGACGATGCGCCAGTTACGCAGCACGTATTCGTGAATCTCGGCCTTGATCCAGTGAACCGCGAAGGAGACCAGCCGCACGCCCTGATAGGGATCGAAGCGCTTGACCGCCTTCATCAACCCGACGTTACCTTCCTGGATCAGGTCGGCCTGGGGCAATCCATAGCCTGAATAGCTACGCGCGATGTGCACGACGAAACGCAGGTGCGACATGATCAATCGGCGAGCCGATTCGAGATCGTCTTCCTGGTATAGCCGCACGCCCAGATCATGCTCTTCGTCCGCCGTCAGCACCGGAATGCCGTTGACGGCTTGAATATAACCGTTGAGATCGTGACCCGGGGAGAGGTTCCCAATGGATTGAAGACTGGTGCTCATGTGCGTTGTCTCCATGATAGGCGGCGTGTCGAGGCGAAGAGCCATCCGGCTCGATTCGACAGCAACGCGTCGCGACAGGGTATTCTGCCTGTCTACGAGGATGCCTGATAAGACCCTCAGTCTAGACAAACGTTCAATACTGACGCCAGCTCCGGAAAATCCGAAGTCATGCCGTCCTTCGAGATGACGATAAACCGGCGAACGGTGACGCCGGCTATTATGCCCTCAGTTGGGCAGCATTGGCGATGACTCGACACCGCTGATCAATCTACCTTGGCTTGATGTCCGCCAGATGACGCCCGACGGCGAGCCATGCGCCTAGCCAGCCTAGTAGTGTACTAAAAAGCAGCAGCAAAGCCGAATGGCTTCCGCCCAGGGATGGCAGCGCGAAGTGAGCGCCATAACTTTGCGCCAGCGCCGCCACCGGCGATGCCAGCCAGTTGCCACCCAGCAGCAGAATCACCAGTGCCAGGACGCCACCACCCAACCCGTACCAGGCGCCACTGTAAAGAAACGGGCGCCGCACGAACGCATGCGTCGCGCCGATCAGCGTGACGACCTCGATCTCCTGGCGACGACTCTCCACGGCGAGCCTGATGGTATTGCCGACCACCAGCAGCACGCCCAGGCCGAACAGCAATGCCAGTGCCAGCGCAACGCGCTGCCCCAGCGCCGCCAATTGTTGCAGCCGATCCAGCCAAGCCAGATCCAGCCGCACCTCATCGACACCGTCGAGCGTCTGCAACTGCTGGCTCAGTGACTGGACACCAGCAGGATCGGTATCCGCGGGCGTCACCACGACACTTGCCGGAAGCGGATTGGCATCGAGCTGGGACAGCGCGTCGTCGACCCCCAGCGTCTGCTGAAAATCCGCCAACCCTTCGGCTGCGGTCACCAGACGGGTTCCGGCCACGCCAGGTTGCCCCCCGACTTCGGCCGCCAGGTCCATCGCTTCGGACTCGTCGACATCGGCGTCGAAGTAGACCGTCAGCGTGGCGCTCTCGTCGAGCTCGGCATCGAGCAGCCGGGCACTATCCAGCGCCAGCCAAAGGCCGGCTGGCAGAATCAGCGCGATGGCGATCGCCAGCATAGTCAACAGCGTTGCGATCGGTCGCTTGACCAGCCGCAAGGCACTGTCACCCATCATCGCGCGATGGTGGCGCATCCACGCGCGACCGCCGCCCGCGGCACGACGCTGCGGCTTCTGCGCGCCACGGCGTTCTTCGCCGCGACGTTCTTCCACCGGAGATTGACGCTTGCTCATGCCGCCTCCCCGTCACCGATGAGCCGTCCATCCCGCAACTTCAACACGCGGTGACGCAGCCGGGCGATCAAGGCCAGATCGTGGCTCGCCACCATTACCGTGGTACCGATGCGATTGAAATCCTCGAACAGCCGCATGATGTCGGCAGAAAGCTGAGGGTCGAGATTGCCGGTCGGCTCATCGGCCAGCAGCAGCGCCGGCTTGTTGACCACCGCACGGGCGATCCCTACGCGCTGCTGTTCACCGGTGGAAAGTTCGATCGGCAGCGCCCGCTCGCGATGCAGCAGCCCCACCTTGTCGAGTGCAGCACGCACGCGGCGCGCGGCATCGGCCGGCTCGACGCCTTGAATCGTCAATGGCAAGGCGACGTTGGCGAAGATATCGCGATCGAACAGTAATTGATGATCCTGGAAAACCACGCCGATCTGACGGCGATAGTAGGGAACCTGACTGATATGCAGTCGATCGAGGTCGTGGCCGGCGACCAGAACGCGGCCCCGTGATGGCCGCTCGAGCCGCATGACCAGACGCAGCAGGGAGCTCTTGCCGGCACCGGAGTGGCCGGTCAGAAACAGCATCTCGCCGCGCTCGACGCGGAAATTGATGTCGGCGAGCGCCTCGAAGCGCCCGCCGTAGCGTTTGCCGACATGCTCGAACGCGATCATGAATCCGCGTCGCTGTCCCGGCCGGCGTCTCGATCGAAGAGCGCCTTGACGAACGTCTGGGCATCGAACGGGCGCAGATCCTCGAGCGACTCCCCGACACCGATGAAGCGAATTGGCGTCCCCATCTTCTTGGCAAGCGCGAAAATGATGCCGCCCTTGGCAGTACCATCGAGCTTGGTCAAGGTGATACCGGTGACCGGAATCGCCTCGTTGAACGTGGTCGCCTGGGAGATCGCGTTCTGGCCGGTGCCCGCATCGAGCACCAGCATCACCTCATGCGGTGCCGTGGCATCGAGCTTGGCCATGACTCGCTGCACTTTCTTGAGCTCTTCCATCAGATGGCTCTTGTTGTGCAGTCGGCCGGCGGTATCGGCGATCAGCACATCGACCTTGCGAGCTCGCGCCGCCGCGACGGCATCGTAGATGACCGAAGCGCTGTCGGCACCAGTGTGCTGAGCGATGACCGGAACCCGATTGCGTTCGCCCCAGACCTTGAGCTGCTCCACCGCCGCGGCCCGGAAGGTATCGCCGGCCGCCAGCATCACGCTGCGACCCTCGTTCTGAAAGCGCTGGGTCAGCTTGCCGATGGTCGTGGTCTTGCCGACCCCGTTGACGCCGACCATCAAAATCACGAACGGGCCTTCGCCCTTCGCTGGCAGCTGCATCGGCTTCGACACCGGCTCGAGCAGTGCCGCCAGTTCTTCCTGCAACGCGCGGTATAGCGCATCGGCGTCGGCCAGCTCCTTGCGTGACACCCGCTCGGTCAGACGCTCGATGATTTCGCTGGTCGCCTCGATACCCACGTCGGCCAGCAGCAGTTGGGTTTCGAGATCCTCGATCAGCTCGTCGTCGATCTGCTTCTTGCCCAGCAGCAGATCGGCAATGCCGTCGGTCAGGTTGGCGCGCGTGCGGCCGAGGCCGGCACGCACGCGCGACAGCCAGCCGCCCTTGGGCTTTTCCCTCGGCTCGGCCGCGGCGGTCGATGGCTCGACAGCCGGCGACGAGGCTTCAGGCTCTGGCGTCGAATCCAGCGTGGCATCGGATGCTGACGAGGGCGACGGCGTCGGGGTCACATCCGTTGCCAGATCGGCTTCACGTGTGCCGTCGGCCGGGGTTTCCTGGAGCGCGGACTTCGACGACTCCTGCGACAGGGGTGCATCGAGCGCTTGCCTGGCGGCCGTCTCCTCGAGTGTCGAAGGATCGTAATCCACCGCGGGCGGACGATCGGGATCCTCATCCTGAACGAGAGGTTCGATACCGGGCGCAACGGTCTCGACATTCAGGGGGGGCTCCTGGCCCGGCGCAGGGGAGGTTTCGGTCCGGTAGGACGCCTGCTCGACGCCGGTTTGGCCGCGCGGCACGTCCTCGGACTGCGACGCGTCGGAGGTGACGCGCTCGGCATCGTCGCTTGCCGTCTCGCCGGATCCCTCTTCTGCGCTTTCCTCTTCTGCGCTTCTCTCTGCCGCCGCGGCCTCGGCTTCCTCGGCCTCGCGCCGGCGGGCCTCTTCTTCCTGCTGCTTTTTACGACTCTTGAATAGTCCGAACATGGATGGCTTCACTGCTGAAAAGCCGTGCGTGCGCCGCTGGATTAGCGTCGATCATCACGGCTTCGGAGAATATCGATATCGAGGCCTCATCCTATCACCGCGAGGGTTGCGGGGGTACAATTGCGCGCCATGAATCGACGCCGCTCCCGCCGAGCTGCCAACGGCGCCCGACACCGCGCTGACGATAGCGCTCGAAGCCCCGCCAAAGGCAGCGACTCTCGCCGCACAGGCCAGCAACCCGCCCATCGTGGCAGCGGCCAGCTGCGCCTGATCGGCGGCGAGTTTCGCCGCCGCAAGCTACCCATTACGGATAGCCCGGGTCTGCGTCCGACGCCGGATCGAGTGCGCGAGACGCTGTTCAATTGGCTGGCATTCGATATCGGCGGCCGTCGCGTGCTGGATCTCTACGCCGGCACCGGCGCACTGGGTCTGGAAGCGCTATCGCGCGGCGCGGCCATGGCAGCGTTCGTCGAGTCCGTTGCCGATGTGGCAACGATGCTGGAAACGAATATCGAAACGCTGGGCGCGGCCGGCCACGTTCATCGAATCGACGTCGAGCGCTTCCTGACCGGGGTCCCGTCTCCGTTCGATATCGTCTTTCTCGACCCGCCTTTTCGCCAAGGCCTTGCAGCCCTGGCCTGCCAGCGGCTCGAGTCCCAGGGGTGGCTGGCGCCCGAGGCGATGATCTACGTCGAGACGGAGCACGAGCTTGACTGGCAGCCACCGGCCCACTGGCAACTGCACCGCGAAATCGTCGCCGGAGACAGTCACGGTCGGCTGTTTCGGCGCCAGCTGGCGACCGATTGACGTCGCCACTTCGAGACGCTTGTCGTCGGCCCCGGCGCCACGTAGGCTGGCGCCCACTGGGCCCATCGATGTTTTCAAACACGCGGTCATCAACGTTAAAGACACCCGTCGTTAACCGTTAACGTCACTCACTTTCAAGGAGAGTATCAATGAATGGTGAAATCTTCGCCAAACTGGAACAGAAGATTCAGGACGCCGTCGACAGCATCGAGATGCTGAAGATGGAGAATGAAGAACTGAAGGCCGAGAACGCTCGCTTCCAGCAGGAGCGTGACGAGTGGGAACAGCGCCTGGGTGGCCTGCTCGAGAAGCTGCAACCTCTGGACGGCAGCGCGACCAGCGACAACGGCTGAAGCGATGCCACGGGGCGACCTGCCACAGGCTGCCCCGTTAACCCCCTACCTGTATCACGCTCATCCGCTCATTCTGCTGCAAGCCTTTCCGACAACTGCCCTGCCCACCGTTCGTTTCATCTGCCATTGCCTGCTTACACCACTGTCTTCGCCACTGGCCGCCGACACGGTTACTCGGTCAGCGCCCGCGACATCAGTAGCGCGTCCTCGTTACTACCGTCATCTTGCCGATAATAGCCACGCCGTTGGCCATCGATTCCGAATCCGGCGCCCTCATAGAGCCTGCGAGCCGCGACATTGGAAGCGCGAAGCTCGAGCAACAGGCGCTCGGCACCGCGTTCGCCGGCACGCCGCATGATCCAGCCCAGCAATTCCCGGGCCAGGCCGTGACGCCTCTCTTCCGGCAGAACACAGATCGACTGCAGCTCGGCGTCAAAGGGGAGATAGGCCAGAACGGCCGCGGCTCGCAGTTCCGCGCCGCCCCCGGACCAGAGGCCCCAGACTTCGTAGCCGTCATCGATCAGCGCGGCGCTCAACAGCGCTTCCGACCAGGCATCGTCGTTGGCCCGGCGCTCGAACGCCATCAGTGCCGGCAGGTCATGGACACCAAGCAGAACCAGTGACGCGTTATGCGATGAAATCGGGGAAGTTGGAACATTGGCGGACATGGAAAACGTGACTCTAGGGAGCATTTGACGTCGGAGACGCCGAACGTCAGCGAGATCCGCTCACTCCGGAGCGGTAGATCGTAGATGCCAGGCTTGCCCAACCGCCTGCAGCAATGACCAGCATTCCCGTTTGGCCGTGGCGGAGGTCAGCAGATCGTCGGGATGCGGTAGATGGTGACAGCGCCAGTTGACCTCGTTTGCCGGGTCGCTCAGCAGTGGTGCCCAGATCTCTTCGCCCACCACGATAGCGCCGTCGATCGTCATGCCGTGGCGTCGCGCCTGTCCGGCACAGAACACCTGGATGCCTTCGCGGGCCTCGTCGGCCGGGTCGCTCGCCGACACATCCATCAACGGCCAGGACAGACTCGACAACGGGGTCGCCTCGACGGGCATCCCGACGCTTTTCAGCATCTGTCCGAGCAGGATCTGACCTGCGAGGGAGAGCGGCCGCTCGCCGGGCAGCATCAGCCACCATCGCTCGCCGATGACCGATAGCGACAGCGTGAAACGCAACGGCTCGGCCGGCGCCGATGTCCCGAGCGCTGCGACATCGTCGGAGGGTGCCTCGTCGACAGGCGCAGATGCCGGCCGGGAAGCGGGCTCGGATGCCGCTGCGGTCTCGGCGGTCTTATCGCCACCGCTCGAAGCGCCATTGATCGAAACGCCATCGACCGAAACACCATCAAGCAGCGCCCGGGCTCGCGATAACGGCGCCGCGGCGCCTGAGCCAGCCGGAGGTACATCATCGGCGGGCTGGCCGCGATCGACCTCGACTGGCCGCACCGGTGTTTCCAGCAGTGCGTGCAGACGCTGACCCGGCGCCGGCTTTTCCGGCTCCGGTGCAACGCTCCAATCGCCCTGCTCGGTCGGCCGGGCATTGACGAAGCGATACCGCGAAACCCAACTGGCGATTCCCATGGCTTCGAGGTACTGGAGGCGTTGAGGGTCGCCGATCACCGGCGGCCTCCGCCGCGGCAATTGGGCGAATCGGGGCGCGCCTCGCCGCGAGCCGACCACTGCTGCGGCGTGTAGAGATGCAGCGCCAGCGCATGAACGGGCCCCGCGAGCTCGTCGGCCAGCAGGCTGTAGATCAACTGATGGCGCTTGACCGGCATCAGGCCCGCGAACCGCTCGGAGACCAGCGTCACCTTGAAGTGGGTTTCCGAATCCGGTGGCACATGGTGCATGTGACTCTCGTTCTCGACCGTCATCCGGACCGGTTCGAGCGTCGAGAGTTTCTCTTCGATACGTGCTTGAACACTCATGACAGCTCCTCCTGTGCCAACCGAACCATTGTAACGCCTCATCGCCCTCTCGGGCGACGGCCCGAAGAACGAGGTGGCGCGCAGAGGCGGCAGATCAGCGACGCAGCCCCTTGGCCGCCATCGGCGTTCGGTAGAGACTCAGCGCCAGAGCCACCAGAACCGAGCCAACCCCGACCCACAGCGACAGCGTCAGCGAACCGAAGGAGAGACCGAGGATGAGACCGACCAGCGCCGTCCCCAGCGACTGCCCGAAGGTGCGCACCGAGGCCAGCACGCCCGAGGCATTGGCGCTCAACTCCACCGACACGCTGCCGATCATTTCGCGGTTGTTGGGTGCCTGGAACAGACCATAGCCCACGCCGCAGAGCGCGGTGCGCCAGATCACGTCGATATAGCTGGAATCGGCATCGAGCCCGGTCAACGCCAGCATGCCCAGCAGAAACAGCGCCAGCCCGGTCGAGCTGATCAAGGCCGGATTGCCCTTGTCCGCCAGCCGCCCGGCCAGCGGACCGATGATCATGATGACCAGCGGCCAGGGCGTGAACAGTACCGCCGACATGATTGGCGACACGCCCATGACGGTCTGGTAGAGAAACGGCAAGCCCACGAAGGCCACACCCTGCGCCAGAAACGCGAACATCGACACGATAGCGGCGAACGAGAAGCGCGGCTCGGCAAACAGGGCCAGGGGTACCAGCGGCCTGGCGGCGTGGCGTTGGCGATAGATGAACCCCACCAGGCAGATCACGCTGAGCGCCAGCGTCACCAGCGCGAGCGCGCCCCCGTTGCCATGACCCAGTTGATCGAGGGCAAAGACGCTGCCGCTGAGCATGACGATCGACATCAGCGCGCCCCAGACATCGATTCGCCCGAGGATGGGTTTCTCTCGCGGCAGCGCGCGCACGCCCAGCACGAGAGCCAGCAGGCCGATCGGTACATTGATCGCGAACAGCCACGGCCAGCTCGCCACATGCAGGATCAGCCCGCCCAGCGATGGCCCCGCCGCGATACCGAAGGCCACCGTCAGCGCACTGAGCCCGATCGCCGAGCCCAGCAGCCGGGTGGGAAAGATGATTCGATAGAGAGAGGGGCCGATGCTCAGCATCGCGGCAGCGCCGATCGCCTGCAGCCCCCGCATTGCCAGCAGGAATTCGAACGAACGGGCCAGTGCACAGCCCAGCGATGCCACGGTGAAGAATATCAACCCGCCGATATAGAGGCGGTGGCGCCCGACGCGCCGGCTCACCGCGGCGAAGGTCAGCAGCAGCGCGGCGGTCACCAGCTGATAGACGTTGGCGATCCAGATCGATTCGGAGCCGCTGATCGCCAGCTCTTTGGCCAACGTGGGAAGGGCAATGTTGACGATACCGTTGTCCAGCACCGCCATCTGGGTACCGGTGATCATCGCCAGCAGCGCCAGCCTGCGTTCGCGCCCGGGTAGACCGTCGTCCCCCGGGCGCTCCTCGAATAGCCGCTTCAGCATGGTCTGAAGAAGCGTCGAGCACTACCGTCAGGCAACATCCGACCCATCACTCCTCGTCGGTTTCCATCAGCAGTTCGTCGTCGACCTCGGAGGTCTCCAACTCGGCCTCGTCGTCGAGATCCACCGCCAGATAGCTATGCTCGAGCGTCAGGAAAGCTTCGAACAATGCCCAGTTCAGGCTCTCCGGCCACTGGCGTTCGTCCTCTTCCCAGGCCCGCAGTTCGCTTTCGAGAATGTCGTAGTAACGCTCCTCGATATAGCCGTGCAATGCCTCCGGCGTATCCATTTCGGGAATCAGATAGACGGTGTTTTCGCCAGCGATGTCGTCGAGCGTCAGGTCGTCTTCACCGACGGTCGGCTCCAACGAGTTGACCCAGTCGACGAACGCCTGGGTCGGCTTGACGCTCAGCGCGGAACGATTGAGCAGCTTCATCGGTGTCACCTCTTTTTGGGAACCGCACGGGGTCGGCGGAATTCGAACCGCAGCCATTATGGGCGCTCGCTGCGCCCCTGACCAACAACGTCTAACGAAAACCGCTCACAGAATGCCGATTGGTCGTCTTCAAGTGAAAGAGGCCGAGACAATCTGCGAGCTGCTCTAGCGCAAGGCGCACGGAACTCGGGCGTCCGAGCCCATGGGGTATGGGTGAAGCCGCCGCTTGC
This sequence comes from Salinicola socius, assembly GCF_001937195.1. Taxonomy (GTDB): domain Bacteria; phylum Pseudomonadota; class Gammaproteobacteria; order Pseudomonadales; family Halomonadaceae; genus Salinicola; species Salinicola socius. The sequence goes on from NZ_MSDO01000001.1 coordinate 155,174, forward strand.
CGCGCCACGCTGCGATCGAGCAGCGCAGCTATCGTATTCGGCCTTATTCGGGGCGCATCGCCGGGAACAGCAACACATCTCGAATCGACGGGCTGTCGGTCAGCAGCATCACCAGACGGTCGATCCCGATGCCCTCGCCGGCAGTCGGCGGCATGCCGTATTCCAGCGCACGCACGTAGTCGGCATCGTAATACATCGCCTCCAGATCGCCAGCGTCCTTCTCTGCCACCTGGGCGGCGAAACGCTCGGCCTGATCCTCGGCATCGTTGAGCTCGGAGAACCCGTTGGCGATCTCGCGCCCGCCGACGAAGAACTCGAAGCGGTCGGTGACATGGGGATTGGTATCGTTGCGCCGTGCCAACGGACTGACTTCAGCCGGGTATTCGGTAATGAACGTCGGCTGATCGAGTCGGTGCTCGGCGACTGCCTCGAAGATCTCGGTCTGCAGCTTGCCCAGCCCCCAGCTCGGCTTGGTCGAAATACCCAGGCGCTCGCAGGTCGCCTTGGCGGCGTCGAGGGTATCGATATCGGCTTCACCGATGGCGCCGCCTTCGACCTCGCCACCGTATTCGAGAATCGACTGACGCAGGGTCAGACGACGAAACGACTGACCCAGATCATAGTCGGTGCCCTGATAGGTGACGGTGGTCGTGCCCAGCACCTGTTCGGCCGCGTCGCGAACCATCGCTTCGGTGAGATCGAGCAGGTCACGATAGTCGGCGTAGGCCCAGTAGAACTCGAGCATGGTGAACTCGGGGTTGTGGCGCGTCGACAGCCCTTCGTTACGGAAGTTGCGATTGATCTCGAACACCCGCTCGAATCCGCCCACGACCAGACGCTTGAGATAGAGCTCGGGCGCGATGCGCAGATACATGTCGATATCCAGCGCATTGTGATGCGTGGTGAACGGTCGCGCCGTGGCACCGCCGGGAATCGGCTGCAGCATCGGGGTTTCGACTTCCATGAAACCGCGCTCGACCATGAAGCGACGGATCGCGGCGATGACGCCGGAGCGAACCTCGAACACGCGCCGCGACTGCGGGTTCATGATCAGATCGACGTAGCGCTGACGATAGCGCGCTTCGAGATCGGTCAGGCCATGGAACTTGTCCGGCAGCGGTCGCAGGCTCTTGGTCAGCAGCTTGGCCTCGACCAGCATCACGTAGAGATCACCCTTGCCGGACTTGTGCACCGGGCCGCGGCCGGCGACGATGTCACCGATGTCCCAGCTCTGGATATCTTCGAGCAGCGCGGCCGGCAGTCCCTTCTTGTCGACGTAGAGCTGGATCTGGCCGGAGACGTCCTGGATCACCACGAACGGCCCGCGCTTGCGCATGACCCGGCCGGCAACGGAAGCCTGGCGATCGAGTGACTCGAGCTCGGGCTTGTCCTTGTCGCCCAGTTCCGCCTGCAGAGCCGCCGCCAGACTGTCGCGTCGGAAGTCGTTGGGGAACGCACTGCCGCCCTGCTCCGCCGCCTGCTCGCGACGCATCGCCAGCTTGGCGCGGCGCTCTGCGATCAGCCGATTTTCTTCCTGCACCTCGTTCTGCGATTCAGAATGTGCCTCGGAAGGGGATTGCGGATTGTCCTGATTCGCCATGTCATCGCCTGTCGAAAAGAAAGTTAAGCCGCGAGCGCGGCGCGTTGTTCGAGCGCCCGAACCGGTCGAGGGGCCGCTACGAGCGACGCCAAGACAAGGCGAACTCGACGAGCCAGCGGAGTTGACGGTGGTGTCAATGAGCATGGCGAGTCGAGTTTCAACGCCGTATTGGCGAGCGCAGTCGGCCCGATCAAAGGCCCTGTTTAAGGCTCGCCACGATGAACTGATCCAGATCCCCGTCCAGCACCTTGTCGCAATTGCTGCTCTGCACGCCGGTGCGCAAATCCTTGATCCGCTGATCGTCGAGCACGTAGGAGCGGATCTGACTGCCCCAGCCGATATCCGCCTTGCTGTCCTCGGCCTGCTGCTTGGCCTCGTTACGCTTCTGCATCTCGTGCTCCCACAGCCTCGCCTTCAACTGCTTCATGGCGAAGTCGCGGTTGGCATGCTGGCTACGCTGACTCTGGCACGCCACCACGATGCCCGTCGGCTCGTGGGTGATACGCACGGCCGAATCGGTGGTGTTGACGTGCTGACCGCCAGCGCCGGAGGAGCGATAGGTATCGGTTCGCAGATCGGCCGGATTGATCTCCACCTCGAACTTGTCGTCCACCTCGGGGGAAAGAAACACGGACGCGAATGAGGTGTGGCGACGGCCGCCAGAGTCGAACGGGCTCTTGCGCACCAGACGGTGGACACCGGTTTCGGTCCTGAGCCAGCCGAAGGCGTATTCGCCCTGCACGTGAATCGTGGCGGACTTGATACCGGCGACTTCGCCTGCCGAGACTTCGGTCAATTCTGCCTTGAAGCCGTGATGCTCGGCCCAGCGCAGATACATGCGCAGCAGCATGTTGGCCCAGTCCTGAGCCTCGGTGCCGCCGGAGCCGGCCTGGATATCGAGATAGGCGTTATTCTCGTCCATCTCGCCGGCGAACATGCGCCGGAATTCCAGCTTGTCGAGCTGCCCCTCGAGATACGCAAGCTCCTTGCGCACTTCGTCGATGGTGGCGTCGTCCTCTTCCATCACCGCCAGCTCGAGCAGCTCGCGGTTGTCGGTGAGGCCGCTGTCGAGCGTATCGATCGTCTCGACCACCGCCTCGAGGGAGGCACGCTCCTTGCCCAGTTTCTGGGCATAGTCCGGATCGCTCCAGACATCCGGGTTTTCCAGCTCGCGGGAGACTTCTTCTAGCCGGTCTTTCTTCTCGGCATAGTCAAAGATACCCCCTCAGGACGTCTGTCCGTTCGGACAGGTCCTTGATGAGGTTGTTGATCGGGTTGATCTCTTGCATGGGGTTCCTGCCAACGTAGCCACGGGCGCTCCCCCGAGCCGACAAAAGCGTGAGCCGGAAACCGAATCGAGAGAACGCCCCAAAAGGGCGCTCATTGTAGCCAAATGGCGCCATAGCGTCATCCCGCGCGCCACGGGCAACCTCAAAGCGCTGTGCGGGATGACGCTATGCGCTAAGGTTGGAAAAATCGCGCGTCATCGATACGCGTTCGACTCAACACTCATTCGAGGGATAGCGCTTCCATGATACCGACCCGACTTGCCACCGCTATCGGTTTTGCCGCCAGCTTGACCGCCCTGCCGCTTCAGGCCGCCACGCTACAGGTGGGCATCTCCGGCGATCCCGCCTCGCTGAGCCCGGCCAAGATCACCGGCGGCGTGTGGGAAGAGGACGTCCTGCGGGATATCTTCGAAGGCCCGATCGCCATCGATGCCGACGGCCAGATCATCCCCGGTGCCGCCGAAAGCTGGGATATTTCCGCTGACGGCAAGATCTACACCTTTCACCTTCGCGACGATCTCGAATGGTCCGATGGCGAACCGTTGACCGCCGATGATTTCGTCTACGCCTATCGTCATCAGGTCGATCCCGAGACGGCTTCCAACTACGCGCATCGCCTTTATCCAGTGGTCAACGCTCAGGCGATCAACGCCGGTGACAAGCCGCTCGATTCACTGGGTGTCGAGTCCCTGGACGACGGCAGGACGCTCAGGATCACCTTGAACGCCCCTACCGTCTATTTCCTCAAGACGCTGGTGCTGCCGTTCGCCTACCCGATCCCGAAGCACGTCGTCGACGAGTTCGGCGATGACTGGAGCGATCCGTCGCATATCGCGGTCAACGGGGCGTTCAAGCCAGTGAAATGGGTCTCCAACACCGAGCTGGAAACGGTCAAGAACCCGAACTTCCATGATGCCGACAACGTCAGCCTGGACGGCGTCGACTACTATCCGCTGGAGGACAAGAACGCCGGCATCCAGCGCTTCCGCGCCGGCGAGCTCGATATCCTGCGCGACTACCCGGCGGCGCAGTATCCACGGCTGTCGGAAAACCTGCCGGACGCCACCCACCTGTTCCCGTCACTGGGCACCTACTACTACGTGTTCAACCTTCGCGACGGCTCCCCGGTCGCCGACAAGCGCGTCCGCGAGGCGCTGAGCCTGGCGATTCGTCGCGACGTGATCGCCAAGCAGCTGCTGAAAGGCGGTGTCGAGCCGGCGACCTCTCTCGTTCCCCCGGGTACCAGCGACTACGAGGCCCAGTCCCAGCCGGGCCTCGACGACGACATGGACAGCCGACTGGCCAAGGCCAGGTCGCTGATGCAGGAAGCCGGCTACGGCCCGGACAAGCCGCTCGAACTGACGCTGCGCTTCAACAGCGGCGACGAGCATCGCCAGATCGCGGTGGCCGTGGCAGCCATGTGGAAACCGCTGGGAGTCGACGTCGAACTCAGAAATACCGAAGCCAACGTCCATTACGCCGATCTGATGGAGGGCGATTTCCAGGTCGCCCGCGCCGCCTGGATCTCCAGCTACGATGATCCTCAGAATTTCCTGCAGCTGCTGTCGGCGGAGACCAACAATTACGGCGGCTACCAGGATGCCGATTACAATCGGCTGATCACCCAGTCGGACGCCGAGCAGGACCCGGCCAAACGCAGCAAGCTGATGGCCCAGGCCGAAGCGCTGGCCCTGGCCGACTATCCGCTGACCCCGATCTATACCTATAGCTCGCGCAACCTCGTCGATCCCGAAGTCGAAGGCTGGAAAGACAACGCGCTGGATATGCACGCCTCGCGCTGGGTCGATCTGCCAGAGTGAATAGACCAACGTCTAACGGGGATCGAATGCAAGGCAAAGGTGGCGTATCCGCCGCCTTTGCGGTCCTCTATGCGTGAAATGAAACAGGCCATCGAGCATTTGAATTAGACGGCTCATGAGGTTCGCGCGAAGGTACTGCATTGAATCTACGGGCCATACCGGCCATCGCTCGGGAACGCATTCGGATCGGCTCCTTCTCGGCGCTGCCCCGTAAAGATTTCCACCACGAATGTTTCACAACGAAATGTTTCACAACAACAAGCCGGAGTGCTCCATCCATGTCGAAGACGTCCCTCCCCCGCACGCTGTTTCCGCTCAGTGCTTTGGCGCTGGCCACCTCGCTGATGGCATCGCCGGCGTTGGCCGAGACACTCAACATCGGCGTCATGGGCGAGCTCGCCTCCTTCGATACCTCGCAGGTTTCCGGCGGCGTGTGGGAATCCCAGGTGTTGATGGACGTCTACGAAGGGCTGTTCAAGAAGTCGCCGGATGGCGAGCTGCTGCCGGGCATGGCGACAGACTGGGAGGTCTCCGACGATGGCAAGACCTACACCTTCCAACTGCGTGAAGGCGCCAAATGGTCCGACGGCGAGCCGGTCACAGCCGAGGACTTCGTGTTCGGCTGGCAGCATCTGCTGGCGCCGGAGAACGCCTCCAAGTACGCCTACATGCTCTATCCGATCGTCAACGCGGAAGCGATCAACACCGGCGACAAGGCCGCGGACACGCTGGGAGCGGAATCTCTCGATGGCGGCAGGACGCTCAAGGTCACGCTCAACCACGCCACGCCCTATTTCCCGCAACTGCTGACCCACTACACCTCCTACCCGGTACCCAAGCACCTGGTCGACGAGTACGGCAAGGATTGGGTCAAGCTCGACCACATCGCCACCAACGGGGCGTTCAAGCCGGTGGACTGGGTCTCGCAGTCGAAGATCAGCGTCGAGAAGAGCTCGACCTACTACGATGCCGACGATGTCTCCCTGGACGGCGTCAACTACTTCACCACGGAAGATCGCAACGCCGGCATCTCGCGCTTCCGCGCCGGCGAGCTGGACGTGCTGCGAGAATATCCCTCCAGCCGTTACCAGTGGCTGACCGAGAACCTCCCCGACGCCACCCACATGAGCCCATATCTTGGCTCCTACTACTACGTGCTCAACAACCGCGAGGGCAGCCCCACCGCCGACAAGCGCGTGCGCGAAGCGCTCAACCTGGCGGTCCGTCGCAACGTGCTCTCCGAGCAGATCATGGCCGGCAGCTTCAAGGCCTCGACTGCCATGGTCCCGCCGGGCACCAGCCACTACGACGTCCAGCAGATGGATCTCGGCAGTGACGACATGAACGCGCGCATGGCCAAGGCGAAGGAACTGTTGAAGGAAGCCGGATACGGGCCGGATCACCCGCTGGATCTACGCCTGCGTTACAACACCAGTGACGAGCACAAGAAGATCGCCATCGCCGTTGCCGCCATGTGGAAGCCGCTGGGCGTCAACGTGCAGATGATCAACTCCGAAGCGACCGTCCACTACCAGACCATTCAGCAAGGTGACTTCGATGTGGCGCGTGCCGGCTGGATCGCCGACTACGACGATGCCGAGAACTTCCTCACCCTGCTGCACACCGGTGTCGGCAACAACTACGGCGCCTACTCCAACCCCGAGTACGACAAGCTGATGGACCAGGCGGCTCAGACCCTGGATCTGGATGCCCGCGAGAAGCTGCTCGAGAAAGCGGAGAACGTGGCCCTGAACGACTATGCGTTCATTCCCATGCTGACCTACGTCACCCGCAATCTGGTGAACCCGAAGCTCGAAGGCTGGGCAGACAACGTCGAGGACGATCATCCGTCCCGCTGGGTTCACTTCACGGAGTAATCGCGTGAATGACGCTCAGCGAGACTTGACGTGAGTTGCGTAGGTGTTGCCGTCGCCGGATTGTGGACATCCCCCGAAGCGCCGAGAGCCATCGACTCCCCGGCGCTGGCCGACCCGGTGCTGCTGGAGCAGTGGCTGGCCGATCTGGACGACGACACCCGTCTTGCCCTGTGCCAGGAGAAGCGGCTCGCCACGCAGGTCCTGCTGGACACGCCGGTCGAGGTGCTCGAACGCCAGCGGGACAGCCAGGGCAACGACTGGAATCGGGTGGTGGTCCCGAGCCAGCGGTCCTCGCTGGACGAGCGCGGCTACCCCGGCTGGATTCCGGCGACGCAGCTCGTCGAGGCAGAGGGCTGCCCGGCCGATGCCGAGTCGGTGGTGGTGATGGCTCCCGTCGCCTGGCTCCAGGGTCTGCCCCAGGAACGCTCGCTGAAACTGAGTTTTCTGACTCGGCTGAAACTGGCCGAACCGGGAGACAACGCCAAGGCCCGCGAAGGCTCGCGAGTGTGGGTGAAGACCTCGCTGGGACGCGGCTGGTTGCCACGCGACAGCGTCCAGTTACCGGGCGACGCTTTTCCGGCTACCGCGGCCACCCTGGAAATGCTGGGTCGACGATTCGATGGACTGCGTTATCTGTGGGCCGGCAACTCGAGCTTCGGCTACGACTGTTCAGGGCTGGTTCACAGCCTGTTCGCCGCCATCGACATCGCGCTGCCTCGCGACGCCCACGATCAGGTCAAGACGGGTCAGCCGGTCGAGCTCGACGAGCGGCGCTCCGGCGATCTGCTGTTTTTCGAGAAGCCCAACGACCAGGGCCGGCTGGTCGTCGATCATGTCGCGCTATACCTCGGCGAGGACCGCATGCTGCACTCGCCCACCAACAATGCGCGTATCGAATGCCGTCGACTTTCGGGTAGTCGCTATGAAACGGAGCTCTGCGCCGTGCGTCGCTATCTCGACCCGGGCGATCCGGGAACGGTGATTCCCGCAGGAACTGTTCCAGCGGGAACATGAAGACTTAAGATCGAGACGGGGTCGCCAAAACCGGCGAAGGCGCCAGCAGCCCCGGCAATAACAAACGCTCAACAACGGATGGACTCGATCATGCGTACACAGCCCAGATACGGCTCACATCGAAGAACCGCCAGGCTCGTCCTTCCCCTGCTCGCGGCCGTGAGCCTTGCGACATCCCTGTCCGTCGACACCGCCCGGGCCGCCACGCTGAATATCGGCATCCAGGGCGAACCGGCATCACTGGATACCGCCCGGATCGGCGGTACCACCTGGGAGAACGACGTCCTCGGCGACCTGTTCGAGGGCCTGGTGACGTTGAATCCGGGCGGCGAGTACATCCCCGGCGCAGCCAGCAGCTGGGACATTAGCGACAATGGCACCGTCTACACCTTCAAGCTCCGCGACGACGCCAACTGGTCGGACGGCGAACCCGTGGTTGCCAAGGACTTCGTGCTCGCCTTCCAGCGTCTGTTCGATCCGGCCAACGGCGCCGTCTACGCCAGCCTGTTCTATCCCATTCGCGGCGCCGAAGCGCACACCAAGGGCGAGCAGGACGCCCCAGAACTCGGCGTCGAAGCCATCGACGCCAAGACGCTGAAGATCACCCTGAACCAGCCAACGCCCTACTTTCCGACGCTGCTGGCGCATATCGCCGCGTCTCCGGTGCCCTCGCATCTGGTCGAGCAGTATGGCGACGACTGGACCCAGATGGACCATATCGCCACCAACGGTGCCTTCACCCCGAAAAGCTGGGTCTCCCACGATCATATCGCGGCGCGCAAGAACGCCGAGTTCCATGCCGTCGACGACGTCGCGCTCGAGGGTGTCGACTACTATCCGGTCGAGGATCGCAGCGCCGGCCTGCAGCGCTTCCGCGCCGGCGGCCTCGACATCGTCCGCGACTTCTCGCCGGATCGATATCAGTGGCTGCAGGAGAACCTGCCCGACGCCGTGCATCTCGCCCCGCAGCTGGCCAACTACTACTTCGCCCTCAACCAGCGCGACGGCCACCCGACCGCCGACAAGCGTGTCAGGAAAGCGCTCAACCTGGCGATTCGCCGGGACGTCATCGCCGACAAGATCATGGGCGGCGTCGTCTCCCCGGCCAGCGGCTTCGTGCCCGATGGCGTCGGCCATTACGATGCCCAGACCATGCCCGGCCTCGATCAGGCGATGGACGACCGAGTCACCGAGGCCAAGGGCCTGCTCGATGAGGCCGGCTACGATGCCGACCACCCGCTCGAATTGACCCTGCGCTACTCCACCACCGAGGCCAACAAGCGAATCGCCGTGGCGCTGGCCGCGATGTGGCAGCCGCTGGGCGTCGAGACGCAGCTGATCAATGCCGAAGGCGCCGTGCACTACGCCGAGCTCGCCGCAGGCAACTTCGACGTCGGACGCGGCAGCTGGGTCGCCGACTTCGACGACGCCAGCAACTTCCTCGGCATTCTGCAGAGCGACTCGCCCAAGAATTACGGTGGCTACAAGAGCCAGCCCTTCGACGAGCTGATGACCAAGGCCAGTCGCGAAACCGACCTGGCGGCCCGACAGAAACTGCTGCAGCAGGCCGAACAGCAGGCGCTGTCCGACTACGCGGTGGCACCGATCTACGTCGACGTCTCGCGCAATCTGGTCAATCCCAAGCTGGAGGGATGGGAGGACAACGCGCTCAACCGGCATCTGTCGCGCTGGTTTTCGTTAAAAGCGGACTGACGACATAACAACTCGAATCACCAATGCCGCCGGATCGTACGATCGTTGCGACCGGCGGCCGAGGGAAGCATGACAAGATGATTTCGAAACCCTGCAGCAAGATCTCGCGCCACCTACTTGCCACGCTGGGCGGCATCACGCTGGCTGCATTCGCCATCCCGGCGCAGGCCTTCAGCGTCAATATCGCCAACGGTGCCGAGCCGGGCACCCTCGATCCGCAGAAGACCAGCGGCACCTGGGAGACACGCATCACCCGCGCGCTGTTCGAGGGCCTGGTCACCTACGCCAAGGATGGCAGCCTGGTCCCGGGGCTGGCCGATCGTTGGGAAGTCGGCGACGACGGCAAGACCTACACTTTCCATCTGCGCGACGCCGAGTGGTCCGACGGCGAGCCGATCACTGCCGAGGACGCCGTCTTCGCCCTGCGTCGCGTGCTCGATCCGGCGATCGCCAACCAGAACGCCAATCTCTACTACCCCATCGTCAACGCCCGGGCGATCAATGCCGGTGACAAGAGTGCCGACGCCCTCGGGGTCGAAGCCGTCGATTCGCATACGCTGCGCATCCGATTGTCCCAGCCCACCGCCTGGTTCCTGCAGGCGCTGGCGATGACAGAAGCGGCGCCGCTTCCCGAACACGTCATCGCCAAGGCCGCGGGTTGGGTGCAGCCGGGTAACACCGTTTCCAGCGGCGCCTTCACGCTGAGTGAGTGGCAACCGCAGTCGCGCATCGTGGTGGAGAAGAATCCGCATTTCCATGCCGCCGACAGCGTCGAGGTGGACAAGGCTACCTTCTATCCCATCGACGATGCCGGCTCGGCCCTCAACCGTTTCCGCACCGGCGAGATGGACATCGCCTATTCCAGCGTGCCGTCGTCGCGCTTTGCCTGGGCGCGGGAGAACCTCGGCGACGCGCTTCGGGTCGGGCCGCTGACCGCCGAATATTTCTACATGTTCAACCTCCACGACGGCCAGCCACTGGCAGATAAACGCGTCCGCGAAGCCCTCAACCTGGCAGTCCGCCGCGACGTCATTACCGACCAGATTCTGGGTCAGGGCCAGACACCCTCGTTCTGGTACGTGCCCCGCAACACCGCCAACGCGCCGCAAGGCGAGCTGGATTTCGCCGACATGCCGATGGACGAGCGCATGGCACGCGCCAAGGCACTGATACAGAAAGCGGGCTACGGCCCCGACCATCCGCTACGTCTGCGACTCAACTACAACACGCTGGAGGATCACAAGAAGATCGCGGTGGCCGTGGCCGCGATGTGGAAGCCGCTGGGCGTGGAAGTCGAGCTGATCAATTCCGAGGCCGCCGTGCATTACGCCACCATTCGCGAAGGCAATTTCGAAGTCGCGCGCTACGGCATGGTGGCGACCATCAACGATCCGTTCGATTTTCTCAATGCCTACGCCGACAACGGCTCGGCCAGCCGGAGCAGCGGCTATCACGATGCGGAGTACGACGCGCTGGTCGCCGCCAGCACAGCGGAGCTCGATCCGCAGAAACGCCGCCAGTTGATGACCCGTGCCCAGCAGCGACTGCTGGACGACTACGCGCTGCTGCCACTCTACGACTATGTCTCCGTCCATCTGGTCTCGCCCGACATTCAGGGCTGGGAAAGCAACCCGATGGACGTTCACCCGCTGCGCTATCTCCAGGAGAGCGAGCAATGATTCTCTCTAATACGCCGCTGCGTCCAGGCTCAGGTGATTCCGCATGCTGATCTACACCCTCAAGCGCCTGCTGCAGGCGATTCCCACGTTGCTGATCGTGATCACGATCTCGTTCTTCCTGATGCGGGTGGCACCGGGCGGGCCGTTCGACGGCGAGCGCCAGCTGCCGCCGGAGATCGAAGCCAACCTGATGGCGGCCTACCATCTCGACGAGCCGCTGCCGATGCAGTATCTGCGCTACATGGGCAACCTGCTCCAGGGCGATTTCGGGCCGTCGTTCAAGTACAAGGACTTCTCCGTCACCGAGCTGATAGCCCAGGGCTTCCCGGTGAGTCTGGAGATCGGCGGGCTGGCGATCCTGCTGGCACTGATCATCGGGTTACCGCTGGGGATCGCGGCGGCGATCAGGCGAAATTCGACCGTGGACTACGTGGTCATGGGCACGGCGCTGACCGGCATCGCGGTACCCAACTTCGTGATCGCGCCGATCTTCGCGCTGGTGTTCGGCGTCCTGCTGGGCTGGCTGCCGGCGGGCGGCTGGAACGGCGGCGCCCTGCCCAACCTGGTGCTGCCGGTGGTGGCGCTGTCGATCCAGCAGATCGCCTATATCGCGCGGATGATGCGCGCCAGCATGATCGAAGTACTGGGTAGCCACTTCATCCGTACCGCGCGGGCCAAGGGTCTCAACGAGGGCGAAGTGATCTGGCGCCACGCCATTCGCCCCGCCCTGCTGCCGGTCATGTCCTATCTCGGACCGGCCATCGCCGGAATCATCACCGGTTCGGTGGTGATCGAGCAGATCTTCGGCATCCCCGGCATCGGCCGCTACTTCGTGCAGGGGGCGCTCAACCGCGACTACACCCTGGTGATGGGTACCGTGGTCTTCTACGGCGTCTTGATCGTGCTGATGAATCTGATCGTCGATCTGCTCTATTCCGCGCTCGATCCCCAAATTCGCTACGACGACTGACCCATGAACAATAACCGCCTCATGAACAACGACCGAGCCTCGACTCCATTCATTCGTGCCACCGGGGAGGGCGCCAATGACGTCTGAATCCAAGCCCTACAGCGGCGAACAATCCCATGGTGCTCCGCTGCCCGCCGGCGGCCCCAATCCGCCCCGCGCGCCGGAGCCGGAGGCGGGCGCCGCCCCTATGGGTGAAAGCCTGGCCCGCGACGCCTGGCGGCGGCTCTCCCAGAACCGCGCTGCCATGGCCAGCCTGGCCTTGCTGATCGCGATCATCGTGGTCTGCATCGTCGGCCCGTGGCTGCTGCCGTGGGGGCTGGCCGAGGTCGACTGGAATGCCTTCGGCACCGGCCCTGCGCTTGAGGGCGCCCACTACCTGGGTACCGACGCCAACGGCCGCGACCTGCTCACCCGGGTGCTCTACGGCGGGCGTGTCTCGCTATCGGTGGCACTGGTCGCCTCCTTCGTCAGCCTGGTGATCGGGGTGCTCTATGGCGCCATCTCGGGCTATCTGGGTGGCCGCGTCGACAACGTCATGATGCGTTTCGTCGACATCATGTATTCGCTGCCGTTCATGTTCCTGGTGATCCTGCTGATGGTGGTGTTCGGGCGCAACATCTTCCTGATCTACGCCGCCATCGGTGCGGTGGAGTGGCTCGACATGGCGCGCATCGTGCGCGGCCAGACCCTGGCGCTGAAACGTCGCGAGTTCATCGAGGCCGCCCATGCGCTCGGCGTTCGCGATACCAAGATCGTCACCCGCCACCTGATCCCCAACGCCATCGGACCGGTGATCATCTACGTCACCCTGACCGTGCCCAAGGTGATTCTGCTCGAAAGCTTCCTGTCGTTCCTGGGACTCGGCGTGCAGGAGCCGTTGACCAGTTGGGGCGTGCTGATCTCCGAAGGCGTCGACATGATGGAGAGCGCACCGTGGATGTTGCTGGTGCCGTCATTCTTCCTCGCGGCGACGCTGTTCTGTCTCAACTTCCTGGGCGATGGGCTGCGCGACGCCCTCGATCCGCGCACGCGTTAAGGACTGATCGATGACTCAATCCCTGCTCGAAATCGACAAGCTCAGCGTGACGTTTCAGCTGCCCAATGGACCGGTGACCGCAGTCAAGGACGTCAGTTTCTCCATCGCCGAGGGCGAAACGATGGCGCTGGTCGGCGAATCCGGTTCCGGCAAGTCGGTGACTTCCACCGCCGCGATGCGTCTGCTTCCCGACCTCGCCGAAACCGCCGGTGCGATCCGCTTCAATGGCGAAAATCTGCTCGAGGTGACCCCCAAGCGGATGCGTCGCGTGCGCGGCAACGATATCTCGATGATCTTCCAGGAGCCGATGACCTCGCTCAATCCGCTGCATCGCATCGGCCGCCAGATCGGCGAGGTGCTGATCAAGCACAAACAGCTTACCGGCAAGGCCAATCGCCAGCGCGTCCTGGAGCTATTGAACCAGGTCGGCATTCCCGAGCCGGAACGACGCATCGATAGCTATCCCTACGAGCTCTCCGGCGGTCAGCGTCAACGGGTGATGATCGCCATGGCGCTCGCCTGCGAGCCCAAGCTGCTGATCGCCGACGAGCCGACAACGGCGCTCGATGTCACCGTACAGGCGCAGATCCTCGACCTGCTCAAGTCGCTGCAGGCCAAGTACGGCATGGCGATCCTGTTCATTACCCATGATTTGAGCATCGTTCGTCACTTCGCCGATCACGTCGCGGTGATGCGCTATGGCGAGGTGGTCGAGAGCGGCCGCACCCTCGAGGTATTCGACAATCCCCAGCACGACTATACCCGCATGCTGCTGGACGCGATTCCGCGAGGCCGCAAGGAGCCGGCGCCGGCGGATGCGCCGGTGTTGATGAGCGGGCGCGACATCAAGGTCCGCTTCGCGCTCAAGAAGCGTCTGTTCGGCAAGAGTCAGTACTTCGAAGCCGTCCGGGGGATCGACCTCACCATTCGGCGTGGAGAGACGCTGGGCATCGTCGGCGAGTCCGGCTCGGGAAAGTCGACGCTAGGCCGAGCCCTGCTAAGGCTGCTGAAATCCAAGGGCGATATTCGCTTCGAAGGGACCGATATTTCCGGGCTCGACAAGTCCGGGATGCGGCCGCTGCGGTCGCGCCTGCAAGTGGTATTCCAGGACCCCTTCGGTTCGCTCTCACCGCGCCTGACGGTGGGCGAGATCATCAGTGAAGGCCTCAAGGTGCATCACCCGGCGCTGAATCGGCGTCAGCGCGAGGTTGAGGTCATCGCCGCGCTGGAAGAGGTCGCACTGGACCCCTCGATGCGCAACCGCTACCCGCATGAATTCTCCGGCGGCCAGCGTCAGCGAATCGCCATCGCCCGCGCGCTGATTCTGAAGCCCGAGCTGCTGCTGCTCGACGAACCGACCTCGGCCCTCGACCGCTCGGTTCAGGTCCGGGTCATCGACCTGCTGCGGGATCTGCAGAAGAAGCACGGCCTGACCTATCTCTTCATCAGCCATGATCTCTCGGTGGTTCGCGCGCTCTCCGACGACGTGATGGTGATGAAGGAGGGGCGGGTCATCGAACACGGCTCGGTAGAGGATATCTTCACCCATCCGAGAGAACCCTACACTCAAGCACTGCTCAAGGCGGCATTTCTGGAAAGCGAAGCGGCCTAGCGCCCTTCTCTATCCAATAACAATAGATTTGGCCGCAGGCGCCTCACGCCGCCTGTTTAGGGCGCTTGCGGCTAAAAAGCGGGGAATAGCCCCAAAACCCACTCCTGCAAGGGAGCTCAAGATGTTCTTGAACATGAAGTCCATAACAACAGGACTCTTCACCGCCGCCGTCGTGGCATTGGCAGGTTGTCAGAACTACACCCCGGCGGGTGACGGTGCTGGCAGTTTCGATCGTGGCAAGCTGGAAATGAGCTTACCGCCAGCGGTGGTCGAGCAATTCAACTCGCTCGACAGCAATGGTGACGGCGTCATCGATGTCAGCGAAGCGCGCTCGAATTCTGACCTGATGGGTGCCTTCGGTACCGCTGACGTCGATAGTGACCGTCAGCTGTCGCTCGAAGAGTTCGCCGATAGTCAGGCCACCGATAACAACTGATCGCTGGAGCGATCACGGATCATCAATCAAGTGGCGCTTTTATCAATCGAGTCGACCTTTTTATAAATCCAGTGAACTCGTTTTATAAAACGAATGACCACTTTCTACAAAAACAGTCAGTAAGAGTCATTACCATGAATAAAACTTTCTTGGCGGGTATCGTCGCCACCGGAACGCTTGTGGCCAGTCAATCCGCACTGGGCTTGACGCTGTACGAAACCACCCAGGACAAAGTGACCTTCAGTGGCCGTATCGCGGCGGGAAGCAGCTTCGTCGATGACGTGCATGACGATCACGATCCGACCAATGCCGGGTCACGTGTTCGTCTGATTCATGAACACAACTTCAAGGGCGGCTGGTCATCGATCGCCCGCGCCGAGTGGGGCTTCGATCCCTTCTACGAGAACGGCGAAGATGCACACTACAAGCGACTGCTCTATGCCGGTGTCAGCCATGACGATTACGGCACCATTCTGGTCGGCAAGCAGTACTCGCTGTGGTACGACATGGTGGGCGTCTGGACCGACTGGTTCTGGTACAACGGGGCGACAGCGCAGGGTTCGTTCAGCGGCGCTTCCAGCGATGGTGGCTTCGATGGCAACGGCCGGCCCGATAATGCCATCTCCTACAAGAACAGCTGGGGAGACTGGACACTGGGTGTGCTCTATCAGACTTCGAGAGACGACGTTCCCAGCTCCGTGGGCTATAGCGGCAACCTCACCGGCCTGGATCGGAAATACACCGCCCAGGGTGCGGCGGTCTACCAACCGCGCGATGACCTGTCGCTGGGCTTGACCTACACCCATAGCGATATCGATGGCGAACTCCGTGGTGGCGACAACACCGACGAAAATGTCGATGCCGCCCTGCTCGGCGCGCGCTGGACGCCCGGGAACTGGTATTTCGCGCTGACCGCCGGGGAATATCACAACCTGGTTCGTGACGGCGACTTCAGCGGAGTCGAAAACGGCGACGGGATCGTCGACGAGGCGCGGGGTTACGAGGGTGTCGCGCTCTACAACGTCAAGGGTCAGGTTCCCGGCACGGTACAGCTCTATACCGGTCTCAACCGGCTGGAAGATAGCGACTCCGATGCCCGCAACGCGTTCTATCTCGCCGGCGCGGCGTGGATGCTGTTCGACGACAATTTGATCCTGGCGCTCGAACAGAAGTTCGACGACTCGAAAAACGTCGACGACAGTGACTACAGCAACGACGAGACCGACCTGTTGGTACGTTACAACTTCTGATCCCACGTACATGGAACACTCCAGCAGGAGTGCTCCATGGACACACCCTGCCGAAAAGAGGCCCGAAGGCATCTCGTAACATGGTTTCTTCGATCGATTGCCGTTGCCCTGCGCAGCGGCTTTTTTTATCCGCCTCGCCAATGGCTCATGGAGGCGCGGCGGGGCTTCTATCTTCGATCGTTGTCAGGACACCCATTAGGCTCAGGCGATATCAAGAAACTTCTTGAGATCGTCGAGATCGTTGTAATCGTCGGTACTTCCGAACAGCTCGTCGATCTGCGCCGCGAGACGCTTGTTCAGCACACCATCATCGTGGGTGATGTCGTAAAGCTCCTTGAGGTAGCCGGTGAACTTGTCGAACTCGCCGTCGATCTTGCTGTTGGCGTTCGGTGTGAGCACGTACCAGGTTCCCGACTTCTTGAAGTAGACCTGGCCATCGTCGAACACCCGGATGGAGGCCACATCGACCTTGTCCATGTCCTCCTTGAAGTCTCCGAAATTACCCGGGCTCCCCTTGTCGCCGAAGATATTGACGACATCAGGCTTTTCGTCCCAGGCGGCGGGGTCTTCCGCCTTGACGTAATTGCCGATGGCATCGACATCGTTGTAGCGATCGGTCTGGGCGAACACGCTATCCATCTCGTCGATACGCTGCTGGCTTCTCTCCCCGTCTGGATGCGCAAGATCGTAGAGCCCCTTGAGGTAGTCGATGATCTCGGTGCGAGTCTCCTTGTCCGAGTGACTGTCGCCGGCCTCGGGGTCGATGATCTGCCTGACGCCATCTTTCACGAACACGACGCGGCCATCATCGACGAGCTCGATGGAACCGATATCGACCCGGTCGATATCCTCTCTGAAGTCGCTGAAGGTGCCCGCGCCGCCACTATCGCCATATCGGGGCAGACCGGATTCGTCCGCAGGGTCCAGTATTTCCGTGTCCGTATCGCCCCAGGGACGCCAGTCATCGGTTTTGTAGTAGCTGTCCTTGCCGTTCTGTCGCGTGGTGCCGCCATCCAGATGTTTTTCCCAGAGATTTTTCTCGTCCGGGTCGCCGTCCTTGTGTAGATGAGGCGCCAGGCGCGGCAACGAGCTGCCCTTCTCGCCCTCGGTGTTCTGGAAGTGTTCCCATTCGTCGGCCTGGTACTCGAAGATCGACTGATCGTCGGGCGAGTCGCGCCCGCCATACATGTAGGACTCGTAGCGGGCGAACTCGAGCTTGTCGCCCCAGTCCTCCTCGGTCACGCCGTACTCGGAGAGATCCTTGAAGAACTCGCCCTGGGAGTCGGTCAGCTTCTGCAGCTTCTTGTGGTTGATCGCCTCGGCGATCAGCGTCCCGGCGATACCGAAAATGGTGCCGACGACACCCAGTACCGGGCCAGCCACGCGGGCTCCCATGAAGATCCCGCTCATCACGCGAGTGCCGATTCCGCCGATATTGGCGGCCAGATTGCTGCCGCTGGGCGCGAACATCGACACCGTATTGGCGATCGCCATGCCGGTGCCGGAAGCACCGAGCCCGATCTGAAGGCCGGCCCCTGCCCTTTCCAGCGCGGTGTCGGCATCCTTGAGCTTCTTGACGCCGCTGACGAGGTCCATGACGCCACCGGTGATATCCAGTCCGGCGCCCCCCATGAAGCGAAGGAACGAACGCCCGGCATTCTTGGCGATATCCCCGCCCGAGGTGCGAGACCCCGTGTCGATCATCTGATTGCCCAGGTTTTCCGCCAGCTTCTCGAAATTCTTGCGCCCGTTCTCGTCGAGATCATCCAGCGGGATCCCCTGATTGCCCAGATTCTCGGAGGCCTTGTTGACTCGGGTACTGATCGCCTCGGAGAACAGGTCGGCCTTGACGTCGGCTCCGGTTCTCCAGATATCCGGGAAGTTGTCGCCCAGCAGCCCCAGCCAGGAGGTCGCCTGCGCTCGGGGAACGCCACCCTCGACGCCGGGCACATCGATCTTGCCCGATAGTTGCTCGATGAGGTTCGAACCGAATCGGGCGAAATCGTTGCCGAAACTCAGCGCACCGACCAGATCCCTGACCGCGGCGACGCGCTCGTCGGTGGACATGTCGTCCCAACCGCCGTTGGAAATCTGCATACCACCGCTGATCAGGCTCATCGTGCCACTCATCGCGCCCAAGGTGCCGGTGGAACTCGCCGAGTCGAGCAGTTTCTTGAAGGTACCTCTCTCCGCTGCAGGCAGCGATTTCAGGTTATCGTTGATGACCGACTGGAACAGCTTGTTCTTCTCATTCTGACTGATGCCAGGACGATTGGTGACCTCGGTCGCCAGCTGCAGCGCCTTGGCCAGTTGCTTGTGGCCCTCCGGCGACAGGCTGGGCAGAGACTGCTTGAAGGACTCCAGATCCTTGTTCAGGGTCTGATAGGCGTTGTAGGACTTGTCGGACTTGTCGAGGCTCTGCAGCGTACTGTTGACCCCGGCCTGCACGATATCGATCGTGTCCCGCAGGCCAATGCTGGCATTTTCGGCATCCACCGAGTCGGGATTCTCCATATAGGAGTCCAGCTGGTGCGTCATCATGTTCTGATCGAAGGTCTGTTTACGATCGACGTAGCTGTCCGGCTCCAGCGCCTGCAACGCTTCGAAATAGTTGTCGACCTCTTTCTGGATCTCGTCCGACAGCGCCTCGTCATCCGTCGCGTCCGCCTTCTCCTTCATGGCGATGACGTAATCCTCGAAGTCCAGATTGGGGTCCTTGCTGTCGGGCTCGAATAGCGCCTTGTCCACCCTGTCGGCGATATCCGTCCTGGTATCCTCGGGGATGCTCTCGATCGCGCCTTGCAGGGCATCGTCGTAACGCTTGCTGATACCTTCCTTCTGCATCAGGCCGGAAATCTGTTTGGCCAACTCGTCTTCGTCGATGATCGCCTTGGCGTCATCGCCCGTAAGGTGCGTCGGGTCCGTCTGGGTTTGACGGTAGGTCGAGCCGCCAGACTCCATCAGCTCGACGTAGCCGTAGAGATCGTAGCCGTTTTCGGTGGCGCCCTGAGCGTCGATCAGATCGACCAGTTTCGCTTCATCCGAATCCTCGGCGAGTTTTCCACTCTTCACGTCGTCGCGGATACCGTTGATGAAATCCTCGGCGGCTTTCTCGCCCACGGTCTTGTCGTCACCGACCTTGACCTCCAGCAGACCGTCACCCGTAAAATCCGGAATGTCGTACTTGTCGCGCATCTGCTCGACGCTCAGCGAGGTATCGGAGGTCGATTCGGATGCCTCGGAAGCACGACTTTCTTCCGTTTCGCCATTGGACTTGCTCGAAGCGATGGCCTTCACCAGCGTCGACAACCATTGTGGAGAGCCTGCCGTAGCGGCTGTGGCATCCAACGTGTTGATATCGCGGTCTGAGTTCACCGAAGGTGCCATCGATAGCCTCCTGAGCCATGAGGATATTAAGGAGTCGGTCAAGACAATTGAGGAGTCGGTCAAGACAAGAGAGACGAACAGGTCTCGGCCTGAATCAGTATCCCGTCTCTCTATTCTTCTGAGAGCGCTGCTACGTGACATATTTTTTTATTATGTAAAGGAAATGAAACGTCCAACGTTATTTATGCATCTCCGTGACTCGGATATAGGGATCGTCCCGGCGCGCCCCATGACGCAAAAACCCCGGCCTGGGCCGGGGTCATAGGGTTGCCGCGACTGGCGTGGCATCAGAAGCGGTAGGTCGCCTGTAGTCCGAACAGATTGAGGGTATTGTCGTACTCGGCGCGGTAGGAAGTGCCGTTGGCATCCTGCAGATCGACATCCGCTCGATCTTCCCAGATATAGCTGTAGGCCGCGTCGATGGTCAGGTCGTCGATCGGCGTCCAGCCGGCACCGATCGAGACCAGCGTCCGGTCTGCGGATGGCACACGCGGACTACGATGCTCGTCGTTGATCGGCGATTCGTCGTAGCCGATGCCGGTACGGAGCAGCCACTGCGGATTGACGCGATAGGAAAGACCCGCGCGATACTGCCAGACATCGTCGTAATCCTGCTCTTCCACGATGTCGCCGGTTGGCGCGCCGGGCCCGACATTCACCTTGATTTCGTCGAAACGACTCCAGCGGATGTAACTCGCGCCGGCCATCAGCGTCCAACGCTCGTCGAGCTCATGGGTCAGTGAGAGATCGATGGTCTCCGGCAGCGTGATCGCCAGACCCGCATCGGCACTGGTGTTGATGGGCCCGGCCAGCGGATTGGCGCTATTGAAGATATTGTCGTAGTCGACATCACCATCGAGATCGAAATCGACCTTCGAGTGGTAGGTCAGACCGAGTGTCGTCGACTCGACCGGGCGATAGATCATGCCGATATTGTAGCCCCAGGCGTCGTCGTCACCCTCGACATTGACGGTGCCGTCACCGGTGCCGCCCAGCGCGGCCGGCAGCGGGTTGGGCGTCTTGCTCTCGAGTTCGCCGTTGATATGGTTCCAGGTCACGCCGACCCCGATCGCGAATTGATCGCTGAAGCGATAGGCGAGCGTTGGCTGAACGGTGATGACTTCGACTTCACTGTAGTTGCCGAAATAGCGACCCTGAAAATCGTTGTCGTAATCGGTGACCAGGCCGAAAGGCACGTAGGCGCCGAGGCCGAAGGTCCAGCGGTCGTTGATCGGCTGGACGTAGTAACCGAACGGGATCGCCTTGTGCGGGATCATGTCGCCGTCGTTACTCCCGCTGGAGGGCACGGCGCCGATCACGGGTCCGCCCGGACCGACACCGGTTACCGCCGGCTGAGTGCCGCTGGCCTCGTCGATGTCGGCACTGGCATCGATGAGGTTGGCACCGGCCGTGATCTGGGCACGATCGAGGAAGGACATCCCCGCAGGGTTACCGTAGACGATGGAAGCATCCTGTACGTTGGAAGCTCGCCCGGCCCAGGAGGTGCCCTGGCCGCTGACGCTCTGCTCCTGCAACTGGAACGACCCGGCGAAAACCTGTCCCGATGTCGCGACGCTCGCTAAGGCGATGGCCAATGTCAGACGGTGATAACGAATAATCATGATTGGTTCCCCTGGACCCAGGAAGCCGCCGCGGCGGCTTGTTTGCCTTTAATGCGGTCGGTGATTCCGTTTTTCTCTGAGCCATTTCCCGAGATGAAAAAGCTCGACTTTTCGCTATCCGTTTTGACGGAACGGGGGTTGAGCGTCAATGCGCAAACGGTCGTTTTAATCGCTTTTTAGAGATTTCTTTAGTCGTAAGACCAACCGCTATATCCCGGTCACGCCAGGGGCAACCGATGACGAGGCTGCTTGACCATTGGGCTACACCTGGGTTTTAGACTGACGTTATCAGTGGATCAGCGAGGACGAGAGATGAAGGTAACCGAACTGGCCCGAACCGCCGGTGTCACCGCCGAGACGGTGCGTCACTACACGCGTCAGGCGCTGCTGAAGCCCAGCCGCGACCCGGACAATGGCTATCAGCTGTTCGATCAGCGAGATCTCGAACGGCTGCGTTTCATTCAGCGAGCCAGGACGCTGGGCTTCAGCCTCAAGGAGATCGCCGACATTCTCGAGCAGGCCGATCAGGGGGACTCTCCCTGTCCGCTGGTCCGCGACCTGCTGGCCGCGCGTCTGCCGCAGATTCACGCTCGGATCCGCGAACTTCAGGCGCTGGCGGATCGGATGGAGCGTGCCATGAACGAATGGTCGCGACTGCCGGACGGCACGCCCGACGGCCATAGCATCTGCCGCCTGATCGAGCAGACGCCCGACAACGCCGATGCCTGTTGCGCACCGGCAAGGAAGAGCTCATGAACCGCTACCAGTATCGCGTCGATGCCATGCACTGCCAGGGCTGCGTCAAACGGATGCGCGTGGCCATTCAAGCCGCGGATGATCAGGCCGAAGTCAGCGGCGAACCGGATCGGCATCGCCTTCACGTCATCAGCACGCTGTCACAGGATCGGCTCGCCCAACTGCTGACCGAAGCCGGTTATCCCCCGGTCGAGGGGGCGCGCGAGGAAGACGCCGGGACACCAGACACGGCTCCGGTCGAGGCCGCAGTCGAGTCCAGCGCCGATGGGAGCGAATCCGACGAGACGGGATCGACCTCAGAGATCGGCCAGTTGCAACGCCTGTCGATCAGCGGCATGACCTGCGCCGGCTGCGTCAACGCAGTGCAGAAAGCGCTGTCGAACACGCCTGGCGTGCAGCATGCCCAGGTCAACTTCGCCAGCGAGACGGCTCAGGTCAGCGGCCAGGCAGGCACCGCCGAGCTGATCGCGGCGGTCGAGAGCGCCGGCTATGGTGCCTCGCCAATCGAGGATCTGCGCGAGGCCTCCGCCAAGCGCCAGCAGAACGCTTCCCGCCTGGCTCGCCGCCATGCCATCGAATCCGCCATCAGCCTGGCACTGGGGGTGCCGATGATGTTGGCGATGTTCGTGCATACCCCACAGCTCGAAGGCGGCGAACGTGGGATCTGGCTGGCGCTGGGCCTTGCCACCCTGGGCGTGCTGGCGACCGCGGGCCGACGTTTTTTCGACGGCGCCTGGAAAGCGTTTCGTCATCATCAGGCCAACATGGACACGCTGATTGCCCTGGGCAGCACCGCCGCATGGCTCTATTCGATAGCCGTGCTGCTGATACCCACGGCCATTCCCGAGGGTTCCCGCCATCTCTATTTTGAAGCGTCACTGATGATCATCGGTCTGATCGGCATCGGTCAGACACTGGAGCTGAGGGCCCGAGGCCGCACCAGTCAGGCGCTGTCTCGACTGCTCGATCTGCAGAGCAAGACGGCCCGGGTGATCCGTGATGGACAAGAGCGCGATATCGAGATCGAGCAGGTTCAGGTGGACGATCGAATTCGCGTGCGGCCCGGCGAGCGTCTACCGGTCGATGGCGACGTCGAGGAAGGCGAAAGCTTCATCGACGAGTCGATGCTCACCGGCGAGCCGGAGCCGATACGCAAGACGCCGGGAGATCGTGTCAGCGCCGGTACCGTCAATGGCAAAGGCAGCCTTATCTATCGAACGAGCCATATCGGCGACGACACCCGGTTGGGGCGTATCGTCGATCAGGTCTCCCGCGCCCAGGAGTCGCGGCCGCCGATCGGCGCACTGGCAGACCGGGTGTCGGCGATCTTCGTGCCCAGCGTGATGATCGCCGCCGTCGTCACGGCGCTGGTCTGGCTCAACTTCGGCCCCGCACCGCAACTCGTGCACATGCTGGTGGCGGCAACTACCGTGCTGATCATCGCCTGCCCCTGTGCGCTGGGTCTGGCGACACCGATCTCGACCATGATCGGCATCGGCAAGGCCGCCGAATACGGCATTCTGATTCGCGACGGCGAAGCGCTGCAGACCGCCAGCCACTTGACCACGCTGGTGGTCGACAAGACCGGCACCCTGACCGAGGGCAAGCCGCGCGTCACCGATAGCCGCTACTGGCAGCACGAAGCGCGTGTCAACGCGGTGGTAGCGGCCGTGGAGCGCGGCTCGGAGCACCCGCTGGCCGATGCGTTGATGACCCATGTCGGCGATACCGGGGATACTCTGTCGATTCACGACTTCCAGAGCCTGACCGGCCGTGGCGTCAGCGCTACGCTAAATGACGGCAGCCAGGTGTTTCTGGGTAACGCCGCGCTGATGAACGAGCACGACATCGATATCGCTCCCGCCGCGTCCGCTGCCGGAGAGTGGCAGGCGCAGGCGACCAGCGTGATCTATCTCGCCATCGGCGGTGAGCTGGCAGCCCTTTTCGGGATTCGCGATGCACTGCGCCCGGATAGTCGCGCGGCGATTTCGCGGTTACAGGCGGAGGGCCTGAAAGTGGTGATGCTGAGCGGTGACAATCGTGCTGCCGCCGAAGCCATCGCAAAAGAGGCGGGCATCGACGAGGTTCGTGCCGAACTGATGCCTGGCGACAAGCAGCAGGCCATCGCCGAGCTGCAGCGACGCGGCGAACGTGTCGGCATGGTCGGCGACGGCATCAACGACGCCCCGGCACTGGCCCAGGCGGACGTCGGCTTCGCCATCGGTCAAGGCACCGACATCGCCATCGAAAGTGCCGGCATCACGCTGATGCGCAACTCGCTGCATGGCGTCGGCGACGCCATCGCCATCAGCCGCGCCACGCTTGCCAACATCAAGCAGAATCTGTGGGGCGCGTTCGGCTACAACGCGTTGGGCATCCCGATTGCCGCCGGTATACTCTACCCGTTCACCGGGATGCTGCTGTCGCCGATGATCGCGGCGCTGGCGATGTCGCTCTCTTCGGTCACGGTGGTCAGCAACGCCAACCGACTGCGCCTGTTTCGGCCCGATCGCGGTCGCCATTCGAAACCCGAGATCCAAGCAGAGGAAGCAACGGCATGACACTCCTGCTCAACACCCTGGGCATCGCCGTGATCGTGTTCATCGTCTGGTGGTTCTGGCTGCGCGGCTGATCGCAGCCAGAAGGCCGAAACCAGCAAGGAGAAAGCGATGACTTCACCACGCCAGGCACCACCGCTGGGCAGCGTCATCGAGAGCGTTCTTTACACGGCCGACATGCAGCGGGCGCGGGACTTCTTCATGCGCGTGCTAGGGCTCGAGCCTCATCTCGAAGACGAGCGCTTCACCGCCTATCCCACCGGCAACACCATGCTGCTGGTGTTTCAGCGGGGTCAGACCGACGAGACGGTATTCCTGCCGGGTGACATGGGTACGATTCCGCCCCACGACGGCGAGGGCCGTCAGCACCTGGCGCTGGCGATTCCCACGGCGAGTCTCTCAGCCTGGGAGGCGCACCTCGCCGACCAAGGGATCGAGATCGAAGGTCGAACCCGCTGGCCGAAAGGCAGCGTGAGCCTCTATTTTCGAGACCCGGACGGCCACCTGCTCGAACTGGTCACCCCGGGCCTGTGGCCCAACTATTGAATCGCGGCGCTGGCGGACGTTTTCCGGCGCGTTCTTCAGCTCTGGCTGATGCCGGCGTAGAGTCCCGGGCGGTGATTGATGGTCAGAATCGCACCCAGCACCACGGTGCCGACGATCGAATAAAGCACGTTGGTCACCGGCAGCACGAAAAACGCGGCCAACATGATCAGGCCATCCAGCCCCATCTGCACCTTGCCTGCCGGCCAGCCATAACGATCCTGCAGATAGACCACCAGGATGTTGAAGCCGCCGAGACTGCCACGATGGCGGAACAGAAACAGCACGCCCAGACCGATCAGGCTGCCCCCGGCCAGCGCCGCGAACAGCGGGTCGACCTCGCCGATCTCCAGCCAGCTCGGCAGCATCCAGGATATCCACGAAAGCAGTGCCACCGCGCCGAACGTCTTGAAAGTGAAGTGATGGCCGATGCGCCGCCAGGCGAGCCAGTAGAACGGCAGGTTGATGACGAAGAAGACGGGCCCGAAACTCCAACCGGTGATATAGGTCACCAGTAACGCCATGCCCGCGGTGCTGCCGATCAGAATCTCGGCATGGTGATAGAGCGCCAATCCCAGCGCCGCGCAGGACGATCCCAGTAAAATAGCCAGCGCATCCTCGTAGGAACGGTGACGTTGCGTCGCTTCCATCAGGCAATCCCTGTTGTCTTGTCACTGCCGGATAGGCAGCCGAATTCAAAGGCGGCGCTTGTGGCGCCGCGGCGAATTATATCGTCAACGCGACTCAGAAGAGAGCGTCGGCATCACGGGGAAGCGCCGAGGTCGGCGCGGCAGAAGTGCAGGGCAGGAATTGGGGCTAAAAGCGAGCGGTTCGAGAGTTCAGGGCGTCAGGCGCTCGGCGTGCTCGACCATCAGCTGCAGCGACTCACGACCCTTCCAGCGATTGCGAGAGAGCTTGAAGGCACATCGTATCCGGTCGCCCAGCGAAATCGGGGCGGCTTCGCCGGGGTTGAGCGCGCGGAACCAGATGGCCCGACTGACGACTGCCTCGCAGGAGAGTTCGAGCATCAGGTGATTGCCCTCGGCGCCCACCGGACGCAGCTGCTCGACCAGGAACTCGGCCTCGAACAGCGGCGCATCGAATTCACGGCCGTAGGGCGCCAACACCTCGAGTTCGTCCAGCGTTGCCAGGGTCAGCTGCGACGCGTTCAGGCTGCCGTCGGTCCAGACCACCGGGAACAGCTCACGTTCGCCCAGCTGTTCCCGCACGGCCTGCAGAAAGGCGTGGCGGAACGTACCCAGCTCGGCCAGCGGGACACCGACACCGGCCGCCCCGCGGTGGCCACCGAAACGCGGCAGGCTCGAGGGTGCGATATCGTGGGTGCGCTGCAGCGCATCACGCAGATGCAGCGCCTCGATCGAACGTCCGGAACCGGTCAGCATGTCCGGCGCGGTGGCCGGCGTCAGCACCAGCGTCGGGCGACCGTAGGACTGGACCAGGCGCGAAGCGACGATGCCCTGCACCCCGGCGTGTCCTTCCGGCAGGTGGATCACCAGCGCCGGCAGATCGTCCGCCAGCTGCGGTTTGGCCAGCGCACGGGCGCTTTCGACCATATCGGCCTCGAGCGCCTTGCGTGCCTGATTGTCGTCGTCAAGTATCTGAAGATGCTGGCGCGCGACGCCGTCTTCCGCGGCCAGCATGTAGTGCAGTGCCGCGTAAGGGTCATCCAGTCGTGAACGCGCATTGATTCGCGGGCCCATCTGAAAGGCCAGCGTCTCGGCGTTGAACGGCATGCTGTCGGCGCCCAGGCGCTCTGCCATGACCCGCCAGCAGGCCGATTCCATACGGTTGATCAGCTTCAGCCCGTAAGTCACCACGGCGCGGTTGGCGGCACTCGCCCCCAACGAGACGCAGTCGGCCACCGTGCCCAGCGCCACGTAGGAAAGCCAGGGTGAGAGCTTAGGGGTAGAGGCCGACAGCGCGCCCTGCTCGATCAACACCGAGCGGGTCAGCGACATCGTCAGCCACGCCACCATGCAGCCCGCGATGGTCTTGTCGGGATAGCCGCAGTCCGGACGAGTGGGATTGATCGTGGCGTAGGCGGAAGCCGGCGGGCCTTCGATGGGCAAGGCGTGGTGATCGGTGACGACCACATCGATCCCCGCTTCGCGCAGGCGCGCGATGCGCGGCTCGTCGGAGGAGCCGCAATCTGCGGTGATCACCAGACTCGGGCGCGGTTTCAGCGCCAGTGTGCGCTCGACCAGCGGCAGGCTGATGCCGTAACCGTCGTTGATGCGGTGCCCGATCAGGCTATGCAGCTTCTGGGCCGGCACGCCGAACAGCTCGGTCATCGAGCGCAGCATCACCACATGCGAGGTGATGCCGTCGACGTCGTAATCGGTGAGGATGCCGATGTGCTCGCCATCGCTGACGGCACGCGCGATGCGCTCGGCACCCCGGCGGGCGTCGCAAAGCTGCTCGGGATGGCTGAGATAGCGCAGCGCCGGTGCGGTCAGTGCCTCCAGCGGCCCGTCGTACCCGTGCAGCCGACCGGCGAGAATGCGCGACTGGAGCTCGCTAAGCCCGCCGTCCAGCCCGCGCCGATAGACACTCTCGTCTCTCGGCCGCGATTGGATTCGACACCGGGCAGAATCCGGAATGGCAATGGCCTCAGGCATGCGTCGCGCTCAGCGTCGGTTATCGGCGATGAAGCTCTGTACCGCTTTCAGCTCGGCCGGCAGCACCGTATAGCGCTCTTCGCGCTCGAGCAGATCGTCCATGTGCGGCGGTAGCGGCACGCCGGAGAAACCCGCTCTCACCACGGCTTCGGCAAACTTGGCCGGATGCGCCGTCGCCAGGGTAATCATCGGCGTCACCGCATCGGCGCGGGCGCGCTCTGCCGCCCGGTAACCGGTGGCGGTATGCGGATCGAGCAGCGCCTTGGTGCGATGATGGGCATCACGAATGGTTTCGAGGATGGTGTCGTCATCGACGCTGAAACTGGAGAATTTCTCGCGCAGCTTGGCGAGCGGGGCTTCGGCCAGCACGGCCGGCTCCTGCTGGAAACGCTCGAGCAGTTCGCGCACGGCATTGCCGTCCCGGTCGTAGGCATCGAACAGCAGGCGCTCGAAGTTCGACGACACCACGATATCCATTGATGGCGCCAGCGTCGCTGCCAGCTCGCGCTTCGAAAAATCGTTGTCGGCCAGCGTGCGGTGCAGAATATCGTTGGCGTTGGTGGCGATGATGAACTGTTTGACCGGTAGCCCCATCTTGTAAGCCATGTAGCCGGCGAAGAGGTTGCCGAAATTGGCCGACGGCACGCAGAAGCTCACTTCACGATGCGGGGCACCCAGCGCCACGCCAGCGGCAACGTAGTAGACGATCTGGGCCATGATGCGGGCCCAGTTGATCGAGTTCACCGCCACGAGTCGAGCGCCGTTCAGGAACGCCTGGTCGGCGAAGCTCGCCTTGACCATCGCCTGGGCATCATCGAAGTTGCCCTCGATGGCGATGTTGAAGACGTTGTCGGCCAGCACCGAGGTCATCTGGCGTCGCTGTACTTCGGAGACGCGGTTGTGCGGATGCAGGATGAAGATGTCGAGATGATCGCAGTGACGACAGCCCTCGATGGCGGCAGAGCCGGTATCGCCGGAGGTGGCGCCCATGATCACCGCCCGCTCGCCACGCTTGGCCAGGAAGTGATCGAGGATGCGCCCCAGCAGCTGCAGCGCGACGTCCTTGAACGCCAGCGTCGGGCCATGAAACAGCTCGAGCAGGAAGTGGTTGGCATCGAGCTGATTGAGCGGCACCACGGCATCGTGGCTGAAGGTCGCGTAGGCATCGCGTACCAGCCCGCGGAAGGTGTCGTCGTCGATCTCGCCGCCGACGAACGGCTTCATCACCCGAAAGGCGATCTCGGCGTAGGAGAGCCCGGCCATCGCGGCCAGCTCCTCGTGCGACAGCTGCGGCACCGTCTCCGGCACGTAAAGGCCACCGTCGACCGCCATGCCAGTCAGCACGACCTCCTCGAAACTCAGCGCTGGCGCCTGGCCGCGCGTACTGATGTAACGCATCGTCAATCCCTCACCCGAAAGAACGCGGCGGCGCCGCTTGAAGACAGAATGGCGGCGCGTTGCGCCAGGAAGAGCCAGAGAACCCAGGAGCCCAGGAGCCCAGGAGCAGGATATTGCCCGGTTCCTCGCACTTCTCTGGTGCGACTGGCCTCTTCCCTCTCGGTTTGTTACTGCTCGTCCAGCGACTCGACCCGAATCCGCGTGACCGGCCCGGCGATGTCAGCCAGCGATTCCAGCTGTCGAATCGCATCGTTCATATGCTGTTCGCGAGTGCGATGGGTCAGCAGAATGATCGGTACCAGCTCACCTTCGGTCGCTTCTTTCTGAATGATGGCCTCGATCGAGATGCTCTGCTCGGCGAGAATCGTCGCCACTCGAGCCAGCACGCCGGGGCGATCCACGGCCAGCAGTCGCAGGTAGTATGCCGTGACGATCTCTTCCATCGGCAGAATCGGCAGCGCGTTGGCTTCATCGTTGATGCCACTGAAAGCGAGGTATGGCACGAGATAGCGATGCGCGGTGGCAATGTTCCGCGCGACGTCCAGCAAATCGGCAACCACGGCCGATGCCGTGGGTTCCGCCCCGGCGCCCGCACCGTAGTAGAGCGTCGGACCAACCGCATCACCCATCACGGCGATGGCGTTCTTGACGCCGTGCACATTGGCCAGCAGCCGCTCTTTGGGAATCAGGGTCGGATGGACTCGCAGTTCGATACCATTGTCGCCGCGCCGGGTAATGCCGAGATGCTTGATGGTATAGCCCAGGTTGTCGGCCTGTTCGACGTCTTCGGCGGTAATCCGCGCGATGCCCTCGGTATAGGCACGATCGAACTGCAGCGGAACGCCGTAGGCGATGGATGCCAGAATCGTCAGCTTGTGGGCGGCGTCGATGCCCTCGACATCGAAGGTCGGGTCGGCCTCGGCATATCCTAGCGCCTGCGCTTCGGCGAGTACGTCGTCGAAAGCCCGCCCTTCGTCACGCATGTGGGTGAGGATGTAGTTGCCGGTGCCGTTGATGATGCCAGCCAGCCACTGAATGCGGTTGCCGCCCAGGCCTTCCCGCAGCGATTTGATCACCGGTATACCGCCAGCGACGGCAGCTTCGAAAGCGACGATGACACCCTTTTTGTGGGCGGCATGGAAAATTTCGTTGCCATGAACGGCGATCAGCGCCTTGTTGGCGGTGACCACGTGCTTGCCGTTTTCGATCGCCGTCATGACCAGCTCGCGGGCGACGTCGTAGCCACCGATCAGCTCGACCAGTACATCGATATCAGGATTGCGCGCGACTTCGAAAATGTCGCGTGTCACCTTGACCCCGGTGGTGTCGCAATCGGGGTTGTCACGACGGGCACCGACCTGTTCGATGACGATGGGACGTCCCGCACGACGGGCAATCTCGTCGGCATTGCGCGTCAGAACGTCAAAGGTGCCACCGCCTACGGTGCCCAGTCCGCAGATACCCACTCTCACCGGATCCAAGATGTCGCTCTCCCCTACTGATATGTACTCTTCGCATCACCCTCCGGAGCGGTAACCGCGGTCACGGCACCAGACTCTTTGCAGTACCGATATTGACGCACAAAGTGCCCTGAAGGGCGGTCACGGTAGAAAGCCCAGCCCCCCTTGTCAAGCTGACTCGAGGGGTTTCGCGCCGGCGATCAGCTATCGCCGTCCGCATCGAT
Organism: Salinicola socius; assembly: GCF_001937195.1. Classification (GTDB taxonomy): domain Bacteria; phylum Pseudomonadota; class Gammaproteobacteria; order Pseudomonadales; family Halomonadaceae; genus Salinicola; species Salinicola socius. The sequence goes on from NZ_MSDO01000001.1 coordinate 186,057, forward strand.
GCCGAGCATCGTCGCCAGGCGCTTCGCCGGCAGATAGCCCGGCACCATCTTGCCATCGGGGAAGATGATCGCGGGCGTGCCCTGAATGCCCGATTCGACCCCCAGCCGATACTGCGAGTCGATGGGTGCCTTGCAGCTGCCGGACGCCTCCACGCTGTCACCGCGGAAGGCCGCGCTCATCGCTTCGGAACGGTTGTCGGCGCACCACACCTGGGCGAGCTGTCTCGCCGCATCCGAATTCGGCCCCATGCGCGGGAAGGCCAGATAGTCGACTTCGATACCCAACTCATTCAGCTGGGGCATCTCCTCATGCAACTTGTGGCAGTAAGGGCAGGTGGGATCGGTAAACACGGTGAGCCTGGCCTTGACCTCGCCAGCCGGTCTGTAGACCACGCGCTGCGCTTCGGGGATCGCATCGACCAGCGCCTTGCGCCGCTGGTTGGCAGCCTGCTCGGTCAGGTTGACCATGCCGTCGTCGGCATTCTGATAGAGGTCCCCGACGATCAGGTACTGCCCGTCGGCATCCGAATAGAGCGTATTGCCACCACGTAGCCGAACTTCGTAAAGCCCCGGCACCGGCGAATCGTCGATGGCCTCTATCGGCAGAGGCTGTCCGCTATGCGCATTGAGCTTGTCGGCGAGATCGGCCGGGGGGGCGGCAAAGACCGCCGGCGCCAGAACGGTCCCCAACAGCGCGATAGTGGACAACAGTAGACGACTTCTCATGTTCAACCTCTTGGATGGTGTTGAGCGTGTAGCGCTTCCAGACGCGCCTGGGCCACGTGGGTGTAGATCTGCGTGGTCGACAGATCGCTGTGACCGAGCAGCAACTGTACGACACGCAAATTGGCTCCATGATTCAATAAATGCGTCGCAAAGGCGTGACGGAGGGTATGCGGCGACAGCGGCTTGTCGATGGCGGCGAGCTGGGCATAGTGCTTGAGTCGATACCAGAAGGTCTGGCGGGTCATGAAACCATCATGGCGCCCAGGAAACAGCGGCGGCTGGCGGATATCCTGCATCAGTTCGCTGCGCCCTTGGCGGAGATAGCGCTCGACCCAGGCCATCGCCTCTTCGCCCAGCGGCACGAGCCGCTCCTTGTCGCCCTTGCCGCGGATCAGCACGACACCCTGGCGCAGGTTGACCGCGGCCACCGTCAACCCCACCAGCTCTGAGACGCGCAGCCCGCAGGCGTAGAGCACCTCCAGCATGGCCCGGTCGCGCAGGCCCAGCGCCGTCTCCACGTCCGGTGCCATCAGCAGCCGGTCGACATCGTGCTCCTCGAGCGTCGACGGCAAACCCGGCTGTACCCGCGGCGCCTGAATCTCGACCAGCGGGTCGTAGCTCATCAGGCTCTCCGCCAACGCCCACCGGTAGAACCGTCGCAGGCAGGAGAGCTGTCGCGCGATGGAACGTGGGTGGTAGCGTTCGCGACACGTCTCGACGAAGTCGATCAGGGTGGCGTCGCCGGGCGCCAGCAGACGCTCGTCCTGCGCCTCGAGATAGACGATCCACGCCGTCAGGTCCCGGCGATAGGCGCTCAACGTGTGCTCGCTGACACCCCGCTCCAGCCACAGCGCATCGAGAAAGGCATCGCGTCGATCGTGATCGTTCATGCGGCTCCGAAGCGGAAATTGGCAGGTGAAACAAGGAGCCCCATCATAACGCGGAAACCCCGCGAGCCGAATGACTCGCGGGGTTTCCGTAGCTCCTGCCGGGCACGCTCCAGAGCGATGAACGGGAGCGCGTGAATCAGCGGCGTGCGCTGAATCAGCCCAGCTTTTCCTTGATACGAGCAGACTTGCCGCTGCGCTCGCGAAGGTAGTAGAGCTTGGCCTGACGCACGTCACCGCGACGCTTGACCTCGATACCGGCCACCAGCGGGCTGTAAGTCTGGAAGGTACGCTCGACGCCGACACCGTGAGAGATCTTGCGCACGGTGAAAGCGGAGTTCAGACCGCGGTTACGCTTGCCGATGACAACGCCTTCGAAAGCCTGGAGACGTTCACGGCTACCTTCCACGACCTTGACCTGGACGATGATGGTATCGCCAGGCGCGAACGCCGGGATTTCCTTGCCCATCTGCTCGTCTTCGAGCGCCTGGATCACTTTGCTCTTGCTACTCATGTCTTGCTCCTGATTGAAGAAACATCCCTGGGGGACATTTCGTGATCCCGGCGCCCGTCCGACAGACGGTCGGGGCGGAATCGGACTCGTGGATGACGCATGTCGACGATTCATCCGTTCGAAATTCACGCATTCGAAGATCGATCGCCTCATGCACCGCCGTCACGAAAAACCGCTTCCTTCGCGACGTGTTCATCGATGAATTCGTCGAGCAGCTTGCGCTGTTCACGATCCAACGTTCGGCTCTGCAACAGATCCGGACGCCTGAGCCAGGTGCGCCCGAGAGATTGCTTCAGTCGCCAGCGACGAATCAGCTCGTGATTGCCGCTGAGCAGGACGTCCGGCACCCGGTGGCCGTCGATGACCTCGGGCCGCGTATAGTGCGGACAATCCAGCAGGCCGTCGGCAAACGAGTCTTCGCTGGCCGAAGACTGATGACCCAACACGCCCGGCACTTCTCGCGCCAGTGCATCGATCAACACCATGGCCGGTAGCTCGCCACCGCTGAGCACGTAATCGCCGATCGACCACTCTTCATCGATATCGGCCTCGACCACGCGCTCGTCGATACCTTCGTAACGCCCCGCCACGACGATCAGGCCATCCCGCGATGCCAGCTCGCGAGCCCCGGCCTGATCCAGCCTGCGTCCCTGGGGCGAGAGATAGATCACGCTGGGCCGATGCCCGGCGGCTTCCGCGCCGGCCCGCGCTTCGACCAGGGCTCCACGCAGGGTGTCGACTTTCATCAACATGCCGGGGCCACCGCCGTAAGGTCGATCATCGACCGTACGATGTCTGTCCGTGGCATAGTCCCGGGGATTCCAGAACGCCACTTCCAGTAGTCCACGCTCCACGGCGCGACCGGTGACGCCATGCCGGGTAATGGCCTCGAACATCTCCGGAAACAGGGAGACGACACCAATCCACACGGTACGCTTCTCCTGTCCGTCGCCGACGATCGCTCTCTCGCTGAGCTCTGCTACCGGCATCCACCCGCCAGCGTACAGAGTGTCAGAAGGCAGGATCCCAATCGACGATCATGGATTGCCCGACCAGATCGACCTGAACGATGACATCGTCAGGCAGGAACGGCAGCAACCGTTCGCGATCATCGAGACTGCCCTCGGCGGGCTTGATCACCAGCACATCGTTGGCACCGGTCTCGAACAGATGATCGACTCGCCCCAGCTTGACGCCGTCGCGGGTCTCGACCTGCAAGCCTTCCAACTGATACCAGTAGTACTCGCCGCTATCCAGTTCGGGCAGCGCCGTCTTTTCCATCAACACGTCAGCGCCGGCCCACTGCTCGGCCAGCTCTCGCGTATCGATACCTTCCAGTCGGACCACCAGACCTTTGCCTTGCGGCCGCGCCTCGAGCAGACGCCGCGACTCGCGCTGCCCCTGCCTCGAAAGCACCCATACCGGATAGTCGAAGATGCCTTCGCTCGGACTGGTATAGGAGTAGACCTTGAGCCAACCCTTCACGCCGTGCGGGCTAGTCAAACGCCCCAGCACCAGGTGCTGCGTCTCTTCACGCTGGATCGGTTCGTCCTTGCCGGATTCATTCGGCAAGGGTTCACCCGGCAGCGTTTCGTGAGCCGACTGCGGCATGATGATCGAACTCAGGCCTGGGCCTTGCGCGCTTCTTTGACCAGCTCGGCCACGCGCTCGGAAACCTGTGCACCCTGGGACTGCCAGTGGGTGACGCGTTCCAGATCGACACGCAGGCGCTCTTCCTGGCCGCGGGCGACCGGGTTGAAGAAGCCGACGCGCTCGATGAAGCGGCCATCGCGAGAAACGCGAGAATCGCTAACGGTCAGGTGATAGAAGGGACGCTTCTTGGCGCCACCACGTGCCAGACGAATGGTTACCATTGCGTTGATAATCCTTCGGTTAAGTTAATCGTTACGCCACGAAATCAAGTCTTCTCGAACACTTGCCCGAGACGAAGACGCAGCATTCTACGGAAAAGGCCGTGCCTTGGGAACCTTTTGTTGCGGTCAGCGAACGAATCAACGTCGGGGGAAACCGCCGCCGCCCATCCCGCCCATTCCGCCCATGCCACCGGGGCCGCCAGGACCACCCGGGCCTCCGCCACCCATCATGCCGGACATGCCGCGCATCATTTTCTGCATACCGCCCTTCTGGCCGGCCTTCTTCATCATCTTCTGCATCTGCTTGTGCTGCTTGAGCAGACGATTGAGATCCGGCACCTGCAAGCCCGCGCCCATGGCGATGCGGCGCTTGCGCGACCCGTTGATGATCTCGGGTTTGCGGCGCTCCTGCGGGGTCATCGAATTGATCAGCGACTCGAGCTTGCCGAACTCCTGCTCGGCGCCCTTGTTCTGGGCCATCTCCGCCATTTGCCCCATACCCGGCATCTTGGACATCAGCCCGCCCATACCGCCCATCTTCTTGAGCTGCTGGAGCTGATCGCGAAAATCCTCGAGATCGAAGCCCTGCCCCTTCTTGACCTTCTTGGCGAGTCGCTCGGCCTTGCCCTTGTCGACGTTGCGCTCGGCTTCCTCGATCAGCGACAGCATGTCGCCCATGCCGAGAATACGCGAGGCCACGCGATCGGGATGGAAAGGTTCCAGGGCGTCGACCTTCTCGCCCATCCCCATGAACTTGATCGGCTTGCCGGTAATGTGGCGTACCGAGAGCGCAGCACCACCGCGCGCATCACCATCGGCCTTGGTCAGGATCACCCCGGTCAGCGGCAACGCGTCATGGAAGGCCTTGGCGGTATTGGCAGCGTCCTGGCCGGTCATGGCATCGACGACGAACAGTGTCTCCTGCGGCTGAATCGCCTGATTCAGCGCCTGGATTTCCGCCATCATCGCCTCGTCCACCGCCAGCCGCCCGGCGGTATCGACGATCACCACGTCGTGGAACTGAATCCTGGCGTGCTTGATCGCGGCTTCGGCGATCGCCACCGGCTGCTGGGCACTGTTCGACGGAAAGAAGTCGACCTCGACCTCCTTCGCCAGCGTCTCGAGCTGATCGATCGCCGCCGGACGATAGACGTCGGCAGAAACCACCAGTACCTTCTTGTTTTCCCGCTCGCGCAGATACTTGGCCAACTTGGCGACGGACGTGGTCTTGCCCGCGCCCTGCAGACCGGCCATCAGCACCACGGCGGGTGACCCTCGAAGCGTCAGCGCCTCGTTGGCCTGACCCATGATCGCTTCCAGCTCCTGCTGGACGATCTTGACGAACTGCTGACCCGGGGAGAGGCTTTTGGAAACCTCCTGCCCCACGGCGCGTTCACGCACCCGCTCGACGAAATCCTTGACCACCGGCAGGGCAACGTCGGCCTCGAGCAAGGCCTTGCGCACCTCGCGCAGGGTATCCTTGATATTGTCTTCGGTCAGACGTGCCTGGCCGGTAATCGACTTGAGCGTCTGCGACAGGCGATTGGAGAGACTTTCGAACATGGAACGCTCCGGGCAACGATGCCTGGCGCCACCGATGCTCGAACTCAAGCTCGCGGCGCCGCTAGAAGGAATGTGGCCGGTATTATACGCATGGAAGCGGCCTGGCTCCATGCGGCCGGTCGCATCCCGTTACTTCGCCGTGCTTGGCCGCTGGAAGCCATGGCTGGGCGAGGTGGCAGCGATTGGGTATAGTAGCCGCGAAACGCGATTGCCTATCATCCAGCACATCTGCTTCTCGAACTCTTTTCATCGTCACGGCGGCCACCAGAAACCGCTAACGAGGCCAAACCACCGATGCCGGCGCTTCCTTTCGCCCTTGTCGCTATTGTCTGTTATCTCGCCGCCGGGCTATGGCAAAGCCTGAGCCTCGCCCGGCGCGTGACCGAACGCCCGAACTGGGTGCGCGGCGCCGGGCTGATCGCACTGCTCTGTCACACCCTCATCGTCGGGGTGGCGATCATCGGCCCGTACGGCCTGCACCTGGGCCTGACCCAGAGCGCGGCGCTGGTCGGCTGGCTGGTGGTGGCACTGCTGCTGCTGGCCAGCCTGTTCAAACCGGTCCTCAACGCGGGCGTCTGCGTCTTTCCGCTGGCCGCCGTCACCATCGTCGGCGTCGTCGGCATGCCCAGCCGAATGATCGAATCCGGCGTTTCGCCCGGACTCTATTTCCATATCCTGAGCTCGATCGCCGCGTTCTCCTTTCTCGCCATCGCCGCCGTTCAGGCAGCGCTGCTGGGTTTTCAGCATCATGCCCTCAAACGCCGCCACACCGGCGGCATCGTCCAGGTGCTGCCACCGCTGACCCGGATGGAACAGCTGCTGTTCGAACTGATCTGGTGCGGCATGCTGTTGCTGACCGTCGCTATCATCAGCGGCTTCGTGTTTCTGGATAATCTGTTCGCCCAGCACCTGGCCCACAAGACCATTCTGTCGCTATTGGCGTGGTTGATCTTTGCCGGACTGCTGGCGGGACACCATTATCTGGGCTGGCGCGGCCAGAAGGCGGTACGCTGGACGCTGGCCGGCGCCGGCGTGCTGGTACTGGCCTTCTTCGGCACCAAGTTCGTGCTCGAGTACATTTTCCACTACAACGCCTGACTCCTGTCAGCCGACAGCCGCGACGGATGCGGCTATCGGCGGCGTTGACAGGATTCGGTTAACGCCCTAAAACAACCTGACCACCCCTGAGGAATTCCCCGCCTTGAGCGATGACATACCCTTGGGCCTGATGCTGGGCCTGCTGTTCATTCTGGTCTGCCTGTCAGCATTCTTCTCAAGCTCCGAAACCGGCATGATGTCGATCAATCGCTACCGATTGAATCATCAGGCCAATGCCGGATCTCGCTCGGCCAGGCGTGTCGTCGAACTACTCAAGCGTCCCGACCGATTGCTGGGCGTGATACTGATCGGCAACAATCTGGTCAATAACCTCGCGGCTTCGATCGCCACCATCCTCGCCATCCATTTCTTCGGCGATGTCTCGGGGCCGGCGATCGCGACGCTGGTGCTGACGATCGTGGTGCTGATTTTCGGTGAAGTGACACCCAAGACCTACGCGGCCATCAAGCCCGATCGGATCGCGCTGCCGGCGTCGCTGGTCCTGGCGCCGTTGCTGAAGCTATTCTACCCCCTGGTCTGGCTGGTCAACGCCATCTCCAACAACCTGCTGCGGCTCATCGGCGTTCGCCACCTCAACGCGGGCGCCGACAGTCTGACCCGAGACGAGCTGCGCAGCGTGGTCCACGAAGCCGGATCGCTGATCCCCGGCCGTCACCAGGCGATGCTGCTGTCGATCCTCGATCTGGAAAACGTCACCGTCAACGACATCATGGTGCCGCGCCACGAAATCGTCGGCCTCGATCTCGACGACGACCTTGAGACGCTGCTCGCGCAGATTCGCCAGAGTCAGCACACCCGTCTGCCGATCTTCAAGGGCGACGTCAACAACATCATCGGCATCCTGCATCTACGCAACGCCTCGCGTTTTCTCTCCAAGCCGGATCTGCAGAAGGCGGCGATCGTGCAGGAAGCGCGCGAGCCCTACTTCATTCCGGAGTCGACGCCGCTGCATACGCAACTGCTCAACTTTCAGCAGCAGAAGCGCCGCATCGGCGTGGTCGTCGACGAGTACGGCGACGTGCAGGGGCTGGCGACGCTGGAAGACATTCTGGAAGAGATCGTGGGCGAGTTCACCACCGATGTCGCCGGCACCTACCGGGACATTCACCCGCAGACCGATGGCAGCTACGTGATCGAAGGCACGGCCAACATTCGCGAAGTCAACAAGGCGCTCGGCTGGCAACTGCCGACGGACGGCCCCAAGACCCTGAACGGCCTGATTCTCGAGGAGCTGGAGTCCTTTCCCGACGCCCAGGCCTGCCTGCAGATCGGCGCCAATCGGCTGGAGATTCTCGAGATCGGGGATAACCTGATCACCTCGGCACGCTGCTGGCAACAAGGCGTTCGACGCCGCAGCAGCGAGTAGACCGGCCGGTCTTCGAGACGACGGCCAGTCGCCGGCGCTGGCGACTGGCTGATCCGGAAAGTCGGCCGCGATGTCCGGCGGCTAGATCGGACCACCCAGCCTCGAGGCCAGACTCTGGTCCGCCGCCCGCTTGAGACCACGGACCCGCCGCTCCAGCGTCCGGCGCGGCGAGTGCCCTGCCGGGATCGGTTCACCGAAGACCAGCAGTACCCGAGCTCTCAATCGCCGCGGCCATTTGGTCAACGCCTTGCCGTCCTTGTTCGATGTCCACGATCCCCACAATCCCGACAGCGCCGCCGGCACTACCGGCACCGGATCGCGCGCCAGCACCAGATCGAGACCGCGACGGAAGGCCTGCACGTCGCCGTCCGGCGTCAACCGGCCTTCCGGGAAGATCATCACCACCTCACCATTGCGCAGGGCTCGGCTGACTTCCTCCAGGGCTCGCCGCACGCCGCCCGGGTCGCGCCGGTCGGAATCCACGGGAATCGCGCCGGCGATGCGGAAGAACCAGTTGACCCAAGGATTTTCGTAGATCGGCCGATCCATCATGAAGCGCAGCGGACGAGGACAGGCGCCGCCCAGCACCAGCGCATCCATGAAACTGACGTGATTGCAGACCACCAGTGCCGGGCCGGTCGCCGGCACATGCTGTCGACCGCGGCAGCGAAGCCGATAGAGCACTTGGATCAAGGCGAAGATCAACAGCCGCAGCGCCGGTCTCGGGTTGCGCATCAGCAGGGCGATGCCCACCAGCAGCGCCGACCACCCGAGGCAGGCGAACAGTACGAATAGCGACAGCTTCATCACGCTCAGCACCACGATCCCGAACACGGCGGACAGGATCATGAACAACGCGTTGAGGATATTGTTGGCAGCGACCATGCGGGCGCGCCGCTCATCGCGACTGGCCACTTGCATCAAGGTATAGAGCGGCACGCTGTAGAGACCGCCACCGAGCCCCACCAGCGCCAGCAGCGTGCTCATCTGCCAGAAACCGGTCATCGTCAGCAGTTCGCCAAGCGCCAGCTGTTCGCCGGCAAGGCCCGATTGCGAGGCCAGCTCGAGACCTGACACGCCGATCACCAGCGCCCCGATCGGCACCAGTCCGAGCTCCAGACGCCCTGCCGACAACCGCGAGCAGAGCAGCGCCCCAAGTCCGACGCCAACCGCGAAGGCCCCCAGCAGAAAGCTGACCGCGCCTTCGCTGCCGTGAACCACGTCACGTACCCAGGCGGGCAATTGGGTCAGGTAACAGGCCCCCAGAAACCAGAAGAAGCTGATCCCGATCAGAGCCGGCCGCACCCGCTTTTCGCCGAGACCGTCGCGCATCACGCGCCAGGTCCCGGAAAACGGTCGCCATGCCACGCGCCCGGCCACACTCGGCGGCGCGGCGGGAATCTTGAGGCTGACGACGACGCCGATCAGCGCAATGATGATCAGGCTCGCCGCAATCGTCGCTCGGCCCAGGGCGCCATCCAGCGATGCCAGCACGCCGGCCAGCAGCGTGCCCAGGAGTATCGAGACGAACGTGCCCAGATTGACCCAGGCGTTGCCCTTGACCAGCTCGGTGGCGGCCAGATGCTGGGGGAGAATGGCGTACTTAACCGGCCCGAACAGCGCCGACTGAGTCCCCATCATGAACAGCAATGCCAGCAGCAGGCCGAACAGTTCGAACCAGACCGCCACCGCCGCCGCGATCATCGTCACCAGCTCCAGCAACTTGAGCCGACGTACCAGACGCTGCTTGTCGAGATGGTCGGCGAGCGTACCGCCCCAGGCGGAAAACAGGAAGAAAGGCAGGATGAAAAGGCCCGCTGCCAGATTGTTGAGCAGTCCCGTGTCCCAGCCATATCGAGGCACGGCAACGAATGTCAGCAGCAGCAGCAGGATGTTCTTGAACAGATTGTCGTTGAACGCGCCCAGCGCCTGAGTCCAGAAGAACGGCGCAAAGCGGCGCTGGGTCAGAAACCCCGAGATCACGAGGCATCCGGTCGGTAGCTCAGCCCGTTCAGGGTCATCGTCAGCAATTGATCGAGCAATTCACCGACTTCCATCGGCTGCCCCTGCCAATAACCGAGACGATCGTTGAGCCCCAGTTGGACCAGACCGTGGACACTGCCCCATAGCGTTCTCGCCATGCGTCGAGCGCCGAGGTCGTCGAGGGCCGGCTGATGCGCCTTGAGGGCGCTCTCGACCCGCAGAAACAGGGCTTCGATGATATGACTCTGGCGCTCGTCCAGCTCACCTTCGTCGGCAAGCGGATATTCGAACAGCATCTGCCAACGGTGGGGTTCATGCTGGGCAAATTGCCAGTACGCCGTCGCCAGCGCCTTGAGCTGCGGCTCCGGATCGGCATCCTCGAGCCAGGAGACAGCAGCGCCCATACGATCGAGCGTCTCGATATTGACGTACTGCAGCAGGTTGCTGAAGCTGCCGTACAGCTTGAGCAGCGTGCTCGGTGCACAGCCCACATCGCGAGCCAGCGAGCGCAGCGACAGCGTGTGCACGGGATTGTCTCTCAGCCAGGCATTGCAGGCCGCCATGACCTGAGCATGGAGCGCCTCGGGGGCGTGCTGTCGCGGTCGAGCCATGAAATTCCTCGCTCGGAATAGTGTCGAATCGCTGCCGATGGTCCGGAGGCCGGAAAAATGTTGTTGTCGACTTAAAATCGAACAGCGTTTCCCAGCATATCGCCATACCGCATAAACGCAAGCGTCATGCGCATTAACGCTACGTTTTCGCGAGAGTTTTACGCCTGATGACCGTAGCTGGCCCAGGCGGAAGCTGGCTGGGCCATCCGCGCGATAACGCCTTGGCCCCGAGCCCACGGTGGCATAGGCTGTGACTCCTGCAGCCCGCACACCCACGAGGAGAAATCATGGCTGGTCGACTGCATGTCGACGACTGGACGCGCCATCCGCAACGTCCCGCATTTCGTGGCATCGATCCACCGGTGCTCGGCCCCAACCTGGCGCCTCGCCGATGGTTGTCGATGCTGCGCCGGGAGGCGAATGTCACCGTGCTGCGCGACGCGTTCTGGGGCCTCACCCCCACCTGGCTGAAAGTCCTCGATCAGGCGCCTCACTGCGCGCGCGCCGAGTCCCTCGACGAGCGCCCGATGTTCCGTGAAGCGATGGCGCAACGGCGCTGCCTGATTCCCGTGACCGGCATTTACGTCTGGCAGCCCGGGCTACGCGGCAAGCAGCCCTTCATGGTCACTCACACCGACCGTTCGCCGCTGTTGCTGGCCGGCATCTGGAGTCGCTACGCACCGGATACCGGCGAGTCACGCGACTCGTTTGCGCTGATCACGGTGCCCACCACGGAGGTCATCTCGCCGATGAGCGATCGCCTGCCCGCGGTCATCGCTTCGTCCCAGGCCGAAGAGTGGCTCTCTCAGGAGACCTCGCTGGCCTCGGCGCGCAACCTGATCGGCGTGGCGGATAGGGAACTGTTGGGCGCTTTTCCGGTATCAAGGCAGGTGAACGACCCGGCAAATCAGGCGTGGGCTTGCGGTTATCCGACCGGCCCCATGCGGGTGTGGAGTGCCTGAAAGGCCACCTCGCCACCTGCTTCGCTGTTGACGACCGGGTAGAGAGTTCACCGCCTGACCCTTGTTCATCGCCTGGCGTTGTCAGCCAATGAGTCGATCCATTACTGAGAGAGTCTGTATGCAGCAATTCCATCACCGAGCGTCATCGCACCGTGCGCGGCTCCCCGGCACCTCGGTAGCGCAGCGTTTTGGACTTCGCACCTGGTTCGCTGCCGGTTATCTGGCCCTAGGGCTTGCGCTGGTCGGCATCACGATGCCTGCAACCACCCTCGCCGCTGCCGATGCCGCCTCGGTGGATCGTGTTCAGCCGACCCAGAGTTCCGCAGCCCAGAGCGCTCTGGTTCAAAACGCCCTGATCCAGAGCCCTAATGACGACCGCCAGTATCGGGCCATCACGCTCGACAATGGTCTGCAGGCACTGCTGGTCAGCGATCCCGATGCCGACAAGGCCGCGGCGGCGATGGATGTCTCGGTGGGCAGCGACAACGATCCGGCCGACATGCCCGGGCTTGCACACTTTCTCGAGCACATGCTGTTTCTGGGAACCGAGGGATATCCCGATCCGGACGGTTATCAGCGCTTCATCAGCCAGAATGGCGGGTCCCACAACGCCTTTACCGCGGACCAGGACACCAATTTCTACTTCGATGTCGATCCCGGCGCCTTTCCCGACGCGCTCGATCGCTTCTCGCAGTTCTTCATCTCCCCCCAATTCAATCCCGATTACGTCGATCGCGAACGACATGCGGTCAACTCCGAGTATCAGGCGCGTCGTGACGACGACGGCCGTCGCATCAACGAAGCGCTGGGCAAGGCGCTCAACCCCGATCATCCGATCAATCATTTTTCCGTCGGCAGCCTGGAGACGCTCAATAGCGACAAACGTCCGCTGCGTCAGGCCTTGCTCGATTTCTATCACCAGCATTACGGTGCCAACGTGATGCACCTGGCCGTGTTGGCTCCGGAGCCGCTGGACACGATCGAACAGCAGGTGCGTCAGCGCTTCGATGCGGTGCCGGATCGCGACCTGAAAAAGCCGGTCGTCGATCAGCCGCTGGCGAGAGACGGTGACCTGCCGGCATCGCTGCGCATCAAGACCAACGAAGCCCGGCGCCAGCTGGAGTTCCTGTTCCCCGTCGACGACCCGATCCTCGAGTACGCCGACAAGCCCGACGATTATCTTGCCAACCTGCTGGGCCACGAAGGCGAAGGCAGCCTGCTGGCCGCCTTGCGCAAGGCCGGCTGGGCCGATGGCCTGTCCGCCGGCACGAGCCAGGGCGACGGTCAGCATGCGCTGTTCGATATCTCGATCAGTCTGACGCCGAAGGGCGAAAATCACCTCGACGACATCCAGGCAAGCCTGTTCGACCAGATTCGGCGCATCCGCGATCACGGCGTCGACGCCTGGCGCTACGACGAACAAGCCAAGCTGGCCGAACAGAGCTTCCGTTTCCAGCAGCGCAGCGAGCCGATCGATACCGTCAGCGGCATGGCAATGAGCCTGGCGCACTATCCGCTCAAGGACGTGCAGTACGCGCCCTACCGCATGGATCAATTCGACAAGGCGGCGATCGACGACATTCTCGACCGGCTGACACCGGGCAACCTGCTGCGGGTCTATAGCGGGCCGGATGTCTCGGGAGACGAAACCACACAGTACTTTGCGACGCCCTACACCTTGACGCGTCGCGACGACTGGCCCCGCGGAACGTCACTCGACGGACTGGCGCTTCCCGAGCCCAACCCCTACATCGCCGAGGACCTCAGCGTCCAGCCGTTCAATAGCGCCGAACCCGCGCGCCTCGTCGATTCACCCAGCGTCGAGATCTGGCACCAGGCCGACAGCGAATTCGGCGCCCCGCGCGTCGAGTGGCGCTTCAGCCTGCAGAACCCCGATGCCACGCAGGATGCCCGCCATGCGGTGCTGACACGACTGCTGGCCGGCTGGTTGAACGACGGCCTCAACGAGCGCTTCTATCCCGCTTCGCTGGCCGGCCAGGAGTTTGCGGCCTATGCCCACGGTCGCGGCATCACGCTCGCCTTTTCCGGATGGCGTGACCATCAGGACCGCTTGATGCAGACGGTCATCGAACAGTTGCAGCAAGGCGATATCACCGATGGCAGCATCGAGCGGGTCAAGCAGGGATTGGAGCGCAATTGGGAAAACGCGCCCCAGGATGCACTCTACCGGCAGATGCAGCGAACACTGGGCGAGGCCTTGATGCGCCCTCAGATCAGCACGCCCAATATGCTGGCAGCGATCGACGAGATCAGCGCCCAGGATGTGCGCGACTACCGCCGGCAGTTTCTCGGCAAGCTCTACGTACAAGCGATGGCGGTGGGCAACCTCGATGCCACGCTTGCCAAGCGCGAGGGGCTGTTGGTGGCCAACGCGCTGGCGCCCCAACTTCGCGCCGACGACATCCCGCCTTTGACCGTGCTCGACGTACCGCCGGACGCGCCGGCTCTGCATCCGGCGACGGCGCGAAACGACGCAGCCGTGCTGCGCTACCTTCAGGGGCCCGACCGCGCGCTGCAAAGCCAGGCCAGCCTGGCCGTGATCGGGCAACTGATCGGACCACCTTTCTTCGCCAAGCTGCGCACCGACGAGCAGCTGGGCTACATCGTCAGCGCCGGCTACGCACCGTTCATGGATGCCCCGGGGCTGATGATGCTGGTGCAGTCGCCAAGCGTCGCAAGCGACACCATCGAACAGCGCATGGACGCCTTCCTGAAGACCTTCGATCAGCGCATCGAGGCGTTGAGCGATGATGATCTGGCGCCCTATCGCCAGGCCGTGCGTCAGCAGCTGCTGCAGCGCGATCAGTCATTGTCGGCGCGGGCCGATCGACTGTGGCAGACGCTTGCCTACCCCGAGGCGGATTTCGATCGTCGCCAGCAGTTGGCCGCGCAGGTCGACAAGCTGACCGCCTCGGATATCCGCAGCGCCTGGCAGACCCTGCGCCACAGCCCGGCGCTCGACATCACCGCCGACCCGCGCGATCAACCCAGTGACGTCGATGCGCTGACCAGCGACTTCGAGCCTTTGACACAATAGGGCCCCGCATCGTCGCGGATCCGTCAACGCAAAACCCCAGCCGTCTGGCTGGGGTTTCGTCGTTAGCGCAGGCTCGGCGCGGTCGATTATCGGATAGTGCCTAGAAACGTATCTTCAGATTGGCGTCGACACTCTGGTCCCGTGCGTCGCTGGCCAGTCTGCCCGTATAGCCTACCCCCACCGAGGTTGCCGGCGAGATCGCCATGTCGATCCCGGTTTCGAGCGTGATGGCGTCCTCGCCCACCGGAACGGCATCGACCGAAAAGGTGTCCCCGACCCGGAATGCCTGGTCCGCCGTCGGTGTCCGCTCGCCAAAAGCGTGCTGCCAACCCACCGCCGCCTGCCAACCGGCGTTTACACTGCCGATCTCGAATGGCGTCGTCGACCGCAGCCCCAGCGTCGAAAAGGTAACGTCGGCGTCCCCATCCTGGCCATGCAGGCCCGCCTTTCCGCTCTCCTGATAGCCGTCGCTGTGCAGATCGACATAGGCGAGTCCGGCGTAGGGCTCCAGCCGAGTCCGGCCCGCCGTCAGAGAGATGCCGATCTCGCCGAACACTTGAGCGGTGCGAGCATCGTAGGAAGCCTTGGCCGTCTCGAAGTCCGCGACGTCGATCGAGCGGCGCGTGTCGACATCGTGCCAGGATTGCGCCGCACCCAGACGCAGACCCAACGGCCCGAAGGATCGGCCGGCGTAGGCGACCAGAGTGTAGCTGTCGATATCAGCGGACGAATCGCGACGGTCGACATCGTAGTCCGAGCGACCATAACCCGCGGCCATACCGAGTCGCCACGCATCACTTTCGCTGGCGCCCATCATCGTATCGACCCCCACGAAAAGCCCGTGTATCGAGCGCTCCAGCCCGGCAGCATTGTCATCGCCGTCACTCTCACCCCAGCCGCCAAACCCTTGCAGCCAGAACCCCGACCGGTCGCTGGACAGCCCTTCCATGGCCAATGAGGTGGCAATGGCGACATGAGGAGACTCCGCGTCGGCACGACGGATCCGCTCGAACACCGCCTCGCGCACGAACCGGCTCTCCTCGATCAGCCCGGTGCGCGTGCTGGCATGAATCTCGCCGGAAAGCGCGTCGTAATCGTGGCCAAGCTTCGCGGTATCGGTCGTGCTGATGATCAGGTCGTAGAGACCGTTGCCCGCGCCCAGACTCTCGATCCCGGCGGCCGCCGCACGCTGATTATCGCTCGCGGCAAGATCGGCGAAGCGGGTGTCGTTGCGCGTGACGTCGAGCACGACGGCATTGTTCCGATAATCCAGATCGAGATCGAAAAACGGTGAGTATGCTTCGGGATCGGTGTAGACGCCGCTGACGCCCTCGGTCGCGGTGACCAGGGTGTAGCTCGAGGCCGCATAAGCGGCATCCGATAGCGGCGTCACGACGAGCTCGCCAGCCAGCGCCGCCATGCCATCGACGCGGATTCGATCGGCGCGCCCGGCGCCATCGATCTCCGCCTGATAGGTCGAACCGGCGGTCTGCCGGTAATCGCCGGTCACGTTCAGCTGGCCGACGGAGTGGCCGGGCGAGATGGTGCCATTCACGGTCACCTCCCCCAGCGTGCCATTGCCTTCGAGCAGGCCCTCGGCCGCAACCGTCAGCGGGCCATCCAGCGTGCCGTCCAGATCGAGACGACTGCCGCTGGTGACGTCGATCCCATCCGCATAGCGCTGAATGCCGGTGATCCGCCAGTCACCGTTGATCGAGAGCGACTCGAAATCGTCGCCACCGGCAAATTTACCGTCACCGTCGAGCAGGACGCTATCGACGCCATCTCCACCATCGATACGACCATCGAACGCCCCGCCAGTCTCGACGACCAGCGTATCGTCACCATCACCCAGATCCAGCGCCAATCCGTTACCGCCGGCAATCCGCCCCGAGTTGACGACGGTGTCGTCGTAGTCGCCGACCAGCGAAATCCCGTAGCCATCGATGCCTTCGATGGTGCCGCGGTTGACGATCGTGGTCTCGCCATAGGCACCACCGCTGCTGCCATCGTCGATCAGAATGCCGTTGTCGGCGCCGCTGATCAGCGCACTCTCGCTGGCATTGACGATGGAGCCGCCGCCCATGGCGATACCTTCGCTCTGACTGGGCGTATCGCCCGGCTTCTGGCCCTTGGCTCCGGTTCCCCGGATCGTGCCGCGGTTGGTGATATCGCCAATGAAGTCGATATCCACGCCGTCGCCATCGCCCAGTTCGGAGTCGCTATCGATGTCGCCGCTGATCAAGCCCTCGTTGACGACCGTCCCATTGCCATCGGAACCGATACCCGAGCCGTTGCGACCCCGGATCGTCGCCCCGACCGCGTTGTAGACGGTCACGTCGACATCGGTCGTGATACCGTGGCGTGCGCCGGAGATCGTGCCACCGGCCAGATTGTTGACTGCCGCGGCATGGGCTTGAAGATCGACCGCGTCGTTGGAGGCATCGGGTTCGCTGCTGTTGGAGACGATGGTGCCGGTATTGTTGACCGTGGCGCCCTCTCCCGGGCGCAGGGCATCGGCATCTTCGGCCCGGATTTCGCCGCCGACGTAGTTATTGATCGTGACGGCGGTCTGCCCGGACTCGATGTGATCGAAATCGATCGCCTGACCGGCATCGTCGCCGGTGCCGGAAGAGAGAATCAGGCCGTGGTTGTCGACCGTGACGACGCCGTTGGCGCCCCGCTGGTCGTCATCGCCATCGATTCGCACGGCGTCGTCGATGGACTCGATGATCCCGGTACGATCGTTGGTCAGATGAAATTCGGAAAGGTTGGCGACATCGTCGACATTGATCGCCCGGTTGGCGGAGGCCGTCGACAGAATCCGGCCCGCGTTATCGATGGTGATCTTGCCGGCGCCCGGGCGAATCGCATCGTTGTCGTCGGCCTCGATCACGCCACTTTCGGCATTGGTGATCGTGACGACGGCCGTCGGCGATTCGATCGAGTCGAAATCCAGAACCTGACCGCCGATCGAGTGCAGGGTGCCTGCGTTATCGACGCTGATCTCGCCATCGGTGACGTCGGTGTCGTCCCGGAAGGCGTCGTCACCCGTTTCGATAACCGCGCCGGCGGCGTTGTACAGCGTCAGCGAGCGCTCGCTCTCGTCGCCATCGGTATCGATGCCCCGGCCCCGACTGAGAATCGAGCCGGCGTTGATGATGGTCACGCCGGGCGCGGGCGACGCCCCGGTCCACTCGACCGCGGTGTCCCCGGTTTCGAGCACGGCCCCGGCCTCGACGCTCAACGTATCCGTACCGGTCACGCTGCGAGGTGTCGCTTCGCTGTCACCACCAGCGATGGTATAGACGTCGGCAATGCTCAGCACCGGCACCAGTGCCGAGAACGCCGCCGCAGAAAACGACACCGCCATCAGCGCCACGCCGCGACGCCGTCTGATCTCGATCCCCATGAAGCTCCCCTGATCCATGCTTGTTGTTTGTCATCAAGGGAATGCAGGCTAGGCAGTGTGTGTGACAGCGCGATGACGCGCGACGATTGCACCCTGAATGTCGGGCACGAGACATCTCAGTAGGCGTCGAAGGCCTGCTCCGGCATGATCGATTCGACGTACATCACCAGTTCCTCGAGCACCTGGCGTTCACGATCCTCCAGCGGGGTCTGATTGAGGCGTTCGATCTCGCGGGCGAAATCCTTGAGCGTCATTCCGCCACTGTGGGCGTCGTTCATGCGCGTCCAGCGGAAGGCATCCCACTGCGCTTTCTCGTCGCTGCTGAGGGTATCGGGGTAGCTACGCGCCCGCATCCGGAACAGCATCTCCTCGAGCCGAGGATCCTGAAACGCGAAGCCGGTTTCGCCCAGATCATCCGGCGAGGTGGCATGCACGCGCTCCATCGCCTGGCGGTCGTGCGGCGAGAAAAAGCCGCCGGAGTAGAGCATCAGATCGGGATCCTGCGGCGGATCGGCGGGCGCATCGGCGAAGGCCAGAGCTGCCTTGCTGGCGGATTCCGGATTCTGCACCAGCGCTTGCCAGTGGCGCTCGCACAGCGGCCGGTCGAGCCCCAGGCGCTTGGCCACGGTCTCGTCTGCCGTGGCGATCGGCAGCAGCACCGGGCTACGATTGAGATGGACCACTTTCAACGGAATTCGCGTCTCGCCTTCGGCCAGCTCGCTGTCGCTGACGAAGATGCGCGCGCGAATCTCCTCGGGCGTCAGCGAGAACAGCGGCGCCGGGTCGACGGCGAGATCATAGACGATGATCCCGTTGGGATTCGAAGGGTGTGCGGCCAGCGGCACGACCAGCGCGCTGCAGCCCCGACTGGCGGGATAGCGCCGCGAGATGTGAAGCATCGGCTTGCGGGCCTCGACATCGAGCAGCCCGGCCACCCGGCGCTTCTGACGCAACGACAGCAGATAATCGAAGAACTTGGGGTTCTGCGCCCGCAGCAGCCGAGCCAGGCCGATCGTGGCACGCACGTCCGCCAGCGCATCGTGAGCGCCCTCGTGCTCGATACCATTGGCTGCGGTGAGATGCTCGAGCTTGAAGCTCGGCGCGCCATCCTCGCGCTTCGGCCATTCGATGCCCTCGGGACGCACGGCATAGAACGCGCGCACGGCATCGATCAGATCCCAGCGTGAATTGCCGTTCTGCCACTCTCTGGCGTAAGGATCGAAGAGATTGCGATAGAACAGGTGGCGGCTGACTTCGTCATCGAAGCGCAGGCTGTTGTAGCCCAGAGAACAGGTGCCGGGAACGCTCATTTCCGCCTGAATCCGCGCGGCGAATTCCACCTCGGGCACGCCACGGCGTAGCGCCGCCTGCGGCGTGATACCGGTGATCAGACAGGCTTGGGGGTTGGGCAGGTCGTCATCGGCCGGACGCGCGTATAGCGTCAGCGGCTCGCCGATTTCGTTGAAATCGGCATCGGTGCGAATCGCCGCGAACTGGGAGGCTCGGTGCCGTCGCGGATCGGCGCCGAAGGTTTCATAGTCGTGCCAGAGGAACGTCAGTTCTGCCTGGGGCTGGGCTTTTTTGCCATGGACCATTCCACTCTTGGCCATTCCGCTCTCCGCCTGCGCAAAAGGCCAAGCCTAGCATAGCCGGCAACACGACTCATGTGCCGCTGAGCGACTGACCGACCATCGACTCGCGAAGCATCTGTTCGCGAGCCCTGATCCGAGTCGTCGGCGACACTAACCCTTGACCGTTTCGCCTTCGTTGGGCAGCGTCACGTTGAGTTCGAGCACCGAGCAGTCGTTGTCGCTGTCCAGGCTGATATTGATAGCATCTTGGTCGACCTTGACGTAACGCCGAATGACCGCGAGCAACTCCTGCTCCAGCATTGGCATGTAGTCGGGCTGACCCCGATGTCCGCGTTGATGGGCAACGATGATCTGCAGCCGTTCCTTGGCAACGGATGCCGATTTCTTGCGTTCGCCCTTGAGAAAATCAAGTAGCCTCACCGGCGGCCTCCTCCTCCGAACATGCGTGCGATCAACCCGCGTTTCTGCACCGACTGGAAACGTAGCGGTACGTCCTCGCCCATCAGGCGTGACACGGTATCGGCGTAAGCCTGCCCGGCATCGCTCTTGTCGTCATGGATGACCGGCACCCCCTGGTTGGAGGCGCGCAGGACGGCTTCCGATTCGGGAATCAGGCCGACCAGATCGATCGCCAGAATCTCGCGAATGTCGTCCAGATTGAGCATGTCGCCGTCGTCGACCCGGTTCGGATTGTAGCGGGTGACCAGCAGATGCTCCTTGATCGGTTCGCGGTTCTGCTCGGCGCGGCGCGACTTGGAAGACAACAGCCCGAGAATGCGATCGGAATCTCGCACCGACGACACTTCCGGGTTGGTGACGACGACGGCCTCGTCCGCGAAGTAGAGCGCCAACTGGGCGCCGCGCTCGATACCGGCAGGAGAGTCGCAGATGATGTAGTCGAACTCTTCCGACAGATCCATCAGCACCTTCTCGACCCCTTCCAGCGTCAGCGCATCCTTGTCGCGGGTCTGGGAAGCCGGAAGGATGTGCAGATTCTCGGAGCGCTTGTCGCGAATCATGGCCTGCTTGAGCCCGGCCTCGCCCTGAATGACGTTGACCAGATCGTAGACGACCCGGCGTTCGCAACCCATGATCAGATCCAGGTTCCGCAGCCCCACATCGAAGTCGATGACCACGGTCTTGTTTCCGCGCAGCGCCAGCCCCGTGGCAATAGCCGCTGCGCTGGTCGTTTTACCGACGCCACCTTTACCGGATGTTACAACGATGATCTTGGCCAAGATGAACTTCCTGTTACCCGATAAATGTTGATCATTCTCGCGCCATTCAGTTCAGCGCCGAGATCCTTAGCTGGTCTTCCTTGAGCTGCACTTGTACCGAACAACCCAGAATCTTGGGGTCGATATCTTCCAGCCGCTTGTACGTTCCGGCCACGGAGAGCAGCTCGGCATGCAGGTCATGGCAGAAGATGCCGGCTTCACGGTCGCCGTGAATGCCGGCCAGCGCCCGCCCCCGCAACGACCCGTAGACGTGCACGCTACCCGCCGCCAGCACTTCGGCGCCGGGGTTGACGGCTCCGATGACGACCAGGTCGCCTTCCGAGGCGGAGATCTGCTGGCCAGAGCGCACCGTGCCACGATGAATACGCCCCCCGGCGTGGACCGACACCTCCGGCGGCGGTACCGGCAGCTCCGCTTCGACCGGCGCTTCGACGGGGCGGGGCTCGACCGCCCGCGGACGACTCTCCTGCGGCGGGAACCATCCCAGTCCCAGCGCCCACGCCGACTGCTTGACCGGATCCGAACCGCCGCGCACGGCCACCGGCAACAGCTTGTGCGCACGGCAGACAGCACAGATGCGCTCGAGCGCGAGATGTGGCTCATCGAGCTGTTCGACGCTCAACACCACCGGGGTATGCTGAAAGAAGGCTGGTGCCTGACTCACCTTGCCAGCCAACTGCGCGCGGATACGCTCGGGGTCGCCACTGGACAACTCCATGACTGTCATCGGCAGCATGCCGCCTTTGAATGTAAAGGCAGTATCTGCCCGATCCCTGTTGAGACTCATGACCGAACTCCGCAGCGGGGGAATGGGGTTACGCTAAGCGAGGGAGGGCGTCGCTGCAACCGATCATAAGGCTCCTCAGACCTTTTGTCAGGTGTCTCCACAGACCGACGCAGCTGACGATCCCGGACCGATGCATTCATTGGTCGCAGACCGCCGCATCCATCAATACCAGACTTCATCGCAGACCGACGTCCATCAATCGGGCTTTTACCGCCGGCCGTCAGATGGTTAGATAGACAGTTGCCGTCGGCGCCGCCAAGTTGCGAGGTCGACCTTTGCCAGCCTCGTCGTTTTCAGGATGCCACACCGGCCATGCCAGGACTCTTTCAACGTTTTTTCTCTCCCCGCTGGCGGCACAAGGATCCCGCTGTCCGCGCCCAAGCCGCCTCTCAGCTGAGCCCGGACGACCTCGACACGCTTCGACAGCTCGCCCAGGATGATTCGCCCGCGGTTCGTCAGGCAGCACTCGCTCGGGTGCAGGCGCTCGATCCGCTGTTTCAGTGGCACCGCCAGTCGCCCAGCGAAGAGTCGTTCCAGCGCCTCGTCGATCTCCTCGGCGGTCGCGTCTCGCCCAGTCCCGACCTCAATACCCGTCTCGCGAAGGTCGAGCAGCTCGAGGACATGGCGCTGGTCGATGCGCTGATCGTGCTCAGTGACAATCAATCCCTGCGTCTCGCCGCGCTGGCGCGCATCGACGATGAAAGTCGCCTGATTCATCACGCCAGTGAAAACGGCATTACCGCCGTGCGCCACGCCGCCGCGGAGCGAGTCGTCTCCGCCGAGGGGCTCGCGCTGTTGTCCAAGCAGGCGCGACGCGACAAGCAGGTGGCTCGCCTCGCCCGCGAACGTCTGGCACGGCTGCGCGCCGATGCCGAACAGCAGAGTCGTGAGGAGGGTGAGCGAGAGCAGCTTCTGGAGACGCTGGAGGCACAGGCCAACCGCCCCTGGGAACCGACGTTCGAGGCGCGCTTGAAGCACTGGATCAAGCGCTGGGACGCTCTCACCAGTAGCGTCGACGAGAGCCAGCATGCCCGCTTCGAGACCGCAGTGACACGCTGTCGCCAGCGCATCGCCGAGCACGACCATCAACACCGCGAACTCGAGCGCGTCAAGCGCGAGAAGTCCGAGGCACAAGCAACCCGCGACGGGATTCTCGAGGCGCTGGGTCAGGCACTGGCGATCGTCGGCGAATCCGAACGGCTGACGCCGGAAGTCATGCAGGCGCTGCAAGGCAAATGGCGGCTGCAGGAGGAGCGCTGGCAGGATGTCTCGGACCGTTACGGCGTCAGCGAGCCTTACCAGCAACGCTACGTCGCGCTCGATCAGCAGGCCCAATCCATCTGGCAGGCCTGGGAGCGGCTGCAGGCCGAAGCCCCCGCCCTGCGCGCGGGTCTGGAGAAGGGCGAACCGCTGCAGCCCGCTCTCGATCGGCTGGCCTGGCCAGACACGTTGCCGCCGACCGAGCTGGTACTCGACGCGCAGCGCCAGGCGACGGCCAGCCAGCGATATCTCGATGCCCAGGGCGCAGCCAAGGCCGAGAGTCAGTGGTCGCAAGAGGAGATCGGCGAACACCTCGACGCGCTGTCTCAGGAACTCGACCAGGGCCGCTATCGCCCCGCCTCGCAGCTACATCGCCGATTGCGTCAACATCTGGAGTCCAGCGGGCAGCCCCTCTCCTCGACTCACGAGCAGACCTACAAGCAGCAGTCCGCCCGACTGGCCGAACTGAAGGACTGGCGCGGCTTCGCTGCGGCGCCGAAGCGTGAAGCCCTGCTGGCGAACATCGAAGCGCTGGCCGAAGCCCGAGAGCAGCCGGATGCGGAGCGTCATCGCCGACATCAGCAGCTGATCCGCGACTGGCGCCAGCTCGGCGACGCCGCCGCGACCCGTGATCTGGCCCAGCGCTTTCGCACCGCCTCGGATGCCCTGCATGCACAGCTGGCGGAGTGGGAGGCCGAGCTCGAGTCGCGGGAACAGGATAACCTCGCGGTCCGCCAGGCGCTCTGCGAGCAGCTCGAGACGCTGCTGGCCCACCCTTCCGACGCAGCCGATCCGGACGGCCTGCGCAAGGTTCGCGATGCCGCCCAGGAGCAGTGGGATCAGCACTGGCCGGTGCCGCGGCGCCAGGCCGCCTCGACCGGCCGGCACTACGCGCGCCTGCGCCGCCAGCTGCAGTCGCTGATCGACGAGCGCGCCGGTGATGTCGCCAGCCGCAAACGCGACCTGGTCGAGCAGGCACGACAGCTGGCAGAAGATGCGGCGCCGGCCGGGCAGCGAGCCGAGCAGGCCAAAGCGTTGCAGCAACGCTGGCGAGAACTGGGTCGAGCGCCCAAGGGCATCGAACAGACTTTGTGGCGCCAGTTCCGCAGCCACTGCGACACCATTTTTGCCTCCCGCGACAGTGTCCGCGACGAGCAGCAGGCGAAACAGCAGCAGCGCTTCGACGATATGCAGGCGCTGATCGACCGACTGGACGCTTGGCAGCCCGAATCCGCCAGAGAGCGACATGTCCTCGACTCGGCGCTGGCAGAAGCGCAGCGTCTGGTGCCGCTGCCGCGCAGCCGACGCAGCGAAGGCATGGAGAAGCGCTGGCAAGGCATCGTCCACGCGCGGGAAGTCACGCTGGACCGGCTCTCCCTGATGGAAGAGGCGCGACAGTGGCCCGAATATCGCGAGTGGATGCGACCGGAAACAGCAGAGGCCGCAGAGACGACCCAGCTCGACAGCGAAATCCGCCAGGCGCTGGAAGCCCGCCACACCCAGCGCCAGACGCAGTCTCCGGAGCAGGCCGAGGAGCACCTCCAGCGCTGCCTGGTCCAGCTCGTGCTGCTCGCCGGCGACGCCATTCCTACGGCGCTGGAGCCGCTGCGCCTGGAAGTTCAGGTGGCACGACTCAACGATGGCCTGGGCCGCCCGCCCACGCCCCCGGAAGAATTGCATCAGACGCTGCTGCGCTTGTTGTCGATCGCTCCGGTCTCGGGCGAGTTGTGGGAGCGCTATGAATCCGCGTTCGATAACGTGATGGCACACCTGGGCCGCCCAGGACATCGTCATGAAGATGACGGTGTTGACATCGTCTAATCCATACGTATAATACGCCACAAGTTGATGCGGGGTGGAGCAGTCTGGTAGCTCGTCGGGCTCATAACCCGAAGGTCATCGGTTCAAATCCGGTCCCCGCTACCAAATTATTTAACCGGTGCCTTCCTCAGGCGCCGGTTTTTTTTGTTGCTACTTTTTGGTTTGGCAAATCTTTCTGCGATGCCCGACCGTCTCTACGAGCATCGCGCCGAGGCTTTGCCTCACCCACCTTTGCGCTGTCGTTCTATCGAATTTCTTCTCGAAGTCCTTCCTTCAAGACCTGTCATTCAACGCACTTGATGCGACGAGCCACCTCCAACGGGATTGTTCCGGACCGCCCGGCTATCCATCCGTCTGATGCCGGTTCATGATTGGAAGCGGAGAGTCACCGCCTAAGGCATGTCCTGCTCCACTGCCTTTTGTGACTGGCTGCCGGTCGGCTGCGCCATGCCGACCCGGCCGATACCGGGCAACTTGAGCGCCGGCGACTGCCAGTCGAACCCGACCGTCAGACCAAGCACATCGAGTTCGAAGCCCTCGTCCCAAGCCAGCATGACGCCGAACAGTCCACCGAGCGAAAGTTGATAGCCGGTCTGCGTCGGCGTCTGCGCCATGATCCGGCCCGGCAGATAATCCTTGCCGATGGCATTGGGCGGAAAATCGACCGACAGCTCCGGCACCTGTCGCACTACCCAGGCAACGAAGGTATTGCTGTTGGGGCCGGGCCAGATACGGTATCGATCGGGATCCGGGTAATCGGGCACGACACGCTCGATCTCGCGGATCGCCCGCGCCGCCTTGTCACCTCGGATCTCTGCCAGCAACGTCGGCGGGTTGCCGTACCATTGACGATCCGGCAACGCATAGCCGGTTTCCACCGTGGGCCGACGCCAGCTCAGCACCTGATAGACGCGGTAGCGACTGGCGCCCTCGGCCTTGGTCGCTATCCAGGTATGGACGCCGAATGCCCCGCGCCACTCGAAAGTGCGCGCCGCGTAGACCTGGACCACGGCCTCGCGCATCTCATCCGGGTCCGGCGCCAGGCCACTGGAAGAGCGGTCGGCACCCTGCCAGTTGGCATGCAGCGGCACCTGCTGCGAAGCCAGCATGTAGGCAGGCCCCAGCAATAGCGCGATGACCAGAACGGCGAACGCCAGCACGAGGGCCAGCGTGCGCCTGAGTATGCGAGACAATGGCATGAAATGGCGGATTCCAGAGCGTGAGTCGAACGCCGGGGTTGAATAGACGCACCGTTACCCGCATAACACTCAGCAATCTCGAATCGAACATCAAGGGTTTTTACATGGCTATCGTCGATCCCCGTACCGGACAGCCGCTGACCGGCCCGGAACAGAGCAATCCGAACGGCACCGGCAGTAGCGTTGCCCCGGAGGACGTCATTGTCGACGTCACGCTGGAAAACTTTCAGCAGGTCGTGCTCGAAGGCTCGATGCAGTACCCGGTGGTGTTGCAGAGCTGGGCCAACTCGAGCGAGTCGTGCAGGGGCCTGAAGCCGGTGCTGGAAAAACTCGCTCAGGAGTACGCCGGCGCGTTCGTGCTGGCCCGGCTCGATATCGAAGCCTTCCCGCAGATCGCGTCACAGCTTGGTGTGCGCTCGGTGCCGGACGTCAAGCTGATCTCTCAGGGTCAGCTCTATGATCATTTCCAGGGCGCGCTACCGGAGAAGCAGGTGCGCGAATGGCTGGGCAAGTACATCGAGGCGCCGGCCGATGCGTCCCAGAGCCCGGAGGAGATGGCCGAGTCGGCCTTGGCCGCCGGTGACACCGAAACTGCCGAGGCGATCTATCGGGAGCTGATCCAGCAGTACCCGGAACATCACGACTACCAGATCGATCTGGCCAGCGTGCGAGTGGCCGCCGGCCGCACCGACGACGCCAAGCAGATTCTCGACAACCTGCCGCCGGAACAGCGCGATGCCGCGAAGGCGCGCGGCGTACGTGCCCGCATCGAATTCGGCGAGGAAGCCTTGAGTCAGGCCGACATCGACGCCCTGGGCGAGCGCGACGATAGCGAAGCGCAGTATCAGCGCGCCATGCGCCAGATTGCCGACGGTCACTACGAAACCGGCCTCGAGGCGCTGCTGGCGGTGATGAAGCGTGATCGCGCCTACGGGGAAGACGCCGCACGCAAGACGCTGCTGCGCGTTTTCGACGCGCTGGGTGCCGAGCATCCGCTGACCGTGGTCTACCGCCGGCGTCTGTTTGCCCTGCTCTACTGATCGGCGCCGATTCGGGGGGAGTCAGGAACGCCCGGTCCGAGTGGAGTCTCGGGCCGGGCGTTTTTGTCAGGCCGGTTCCGCCAGCAGCCTGTCCAGCCTCATCAGCGCCTCTTCCAGCCAGCTTCGCGGCATCCCGAAGTTGAGCCTGACGAATCCCGGAGAGCCGAAGTCGGCGCCATCGGAAAGCGCCACGCGGGCTTCCTCCAGCAAGCGCTGCTGCGGCGATTCGGCCAACGCGCTATGGCGAAAATCCAGCCACGCCAGATAGGTCGCTTCCGGCGTCGCCATGGTCACGCCCGGCCAGCGCGAGACATGGGCCTCCACCATGGCCAGGTTGTCCCGCAGCTCGCTCAGCAGCGCCTGCCGCCAATCTTCGCACTCGGCGTAGGCGGCCAGCGATGCGCTCAGCCCGAGCACGTTGACGCCGGGCAGCAAGCCGGCGGCCGCTGCCTGGAATCGCTGGCGCAGGTCGTCGTCGGCAATGATCGCGCAGGCCGAAGAGAGCCCTGCGATGTTGAACGTCTTTGACGGCGCCCACAGCGTGACCAGGCGATCCGCCAGCGCCGGGCACAGCTGGCCCAGCGGGCGATGGGGGAGCGCCGGATCGAGAATCAGATCGCAGTGCAGTTCATCGGAGACGACGATCAGGTCGTGCCGTACCGCCAGCTCGGCCAGCCCCTCGAGCTCATCGGGATTCCACACCCGGCCGGTGGGGTTGTGCGGATGACACCACAGCAGGACGCGGGTGTTGGGCCGGATCGCCGCCTCCAGCGCCTCGAGATCGAGCCGCCAGGGCCCGCCGGCTGCCACGGGTTCGGCCAGTTCGAACGTCTGCGCCTCGCGTCCGGTGTTACTGGCCACGCTCAGGAACGGCGGATAGATCGGGGTCGCGGTGAGCACGCCCTGGCCGGGGTCACTGAATGCCATCGCGGCCAGGTTGAGCGCCGGTACCACACCGGGCACCCAGTGTTGCCACCGCGCGTCTATCGCCCAGTCATAGTGATGGCGGCTCCATTCGCACAGCGTCTGCTTTAGACTCTCGGAGACCCCGCCGTAACCGAACACACCATGTTCGACGCGCGTCGCCAGCGCCTCGAGTATCGCCGGCGGCGAGCGGAAGTCCATGTCGGCAACCCACAGCGGCAGGACGTCTTCGTCGTACTGCTGCCATTTCTTGGTGGGGTGCTGGCGGCGATCGATACGCGTGGCAAAATCGAAGTTCACGATAGTGTTCTCATCATCGGAAATGGATGGACGAATATGTGCAAGCGGCCTGACGCGCCCGACAACGTTTCCTCCCGACCTTTCTACGCTCGGGTGCTGGCCGGCAACTCGAAACTGGTCGGCCACTGGCTGATGCTGGGGCAGGCCGATCCCGACCGGCTGGCCATGATTCTGGCCGATACCGCGCGCATCGCCAAACTGGGAGAGCCCGAGTCGACACCGGACGGCGCCACCCTGACCCACTGGAGCGGCGACGCCAGGCCGCCGCGCTGGGCCGCCAGAACGGCGCTTTTCCTGCTGGTGCAGATGCCCGCCAAGCCCCTGCCCCGTGACGAAGACGAGGCCTGTGCCTGGGCTTATTGCTGGCTGCACAACCGTGATTTCGAAGCCTTCGAGACGGCACGTGACAGCCTGCCCGAACATTTGCGTGACCGCCTCTCGGCACCGCTCGCGGAGGCGTGGCAGGATTTTCGCGGCCTGCGCCTGGTCTGATATCCATGAGGTCACGATCCGCGGCGCCTAGCCTGACGCTTGGGCACGAAGCCATCCGGCTTGGTCGACAGCCATGCGGCGAAGGCGCGAATGTCGGGATGCGACAGCAGCGCCTCGCGGCTTGCATAATGATCGGCGAGTTCGCGTTCGCTCAGGGTACGGTGCAGATGGGAATGGCACGGCCGACAGACCCACAGCACCGCCATCTGCATCCGATCGCGACCATGACGCTTGCGATAGCGCGGCTTGCGGTGCAACGATCTGGGAATCAGATGATGACGCGTCAACGGCGCGGCACGCTCGCAAAGCGCGCAGCACCCGGTCGGCTCGCAGTCGGTCAGTTCGCAGTCAGTCGCCATCGGCAGGGAGTCTCCATAGCATGATCAGCGTAGAAACGTCCCCGGGTACTCCGCAACCCGGTACGAGCGAGAGGCGGGCAACCTCGTGACGCCGGCCGTCCGGCTGCTCGAGTCGCGCAAGATTCCTCATCAGGTCACCAGCTACGAACTGAATGGCGAGTCCGACTCCCAGGGTTCCTATGGCCTCGATGCCGCACAGGCGCTCTCGCTTCCACCCGCCAGCGTGTTCAAGACACTGCTTGCGCAACTCGACGATGGCCGTCTGGTCGTCGCTCTCGTTCCCGTCGATGCCACGCTGGATCTCAAGGCATTGGCCAAGGCCGCCGGCGGGCGCAGGGGCCGCATGGCTGAAGCCGCGACGGCCGAACGCACCACCGGCTATCTGGTCGGCGGCATCAGCCCGCTGGGCCAGAAGAAGCGGCTGCCGACCTTCATCGACGAGAGCGCCATGACCCTGGCGACGATACACGTCAGCGGCGGCCGGCGCGGCCTGGAGCTATCGCTGGCGCCCAACGACCTGATCGCCCTGACCGCAGCTCGTACTGCGGATCTGGCGCGACGCGGATAATCCCCGCATGTCGATAGACTTCGACCTGTGGATCGATCCTGACGATCTCGATCGTCATCGCGCGGTCGAGCGTGTGCTGGAGCACTACTTCATGGAACGCCTGGCCGACTATCCACATCTGCGTTTGCCGGGCCCCGATCCCTACGACTATGATGCGCCGTTCAATCGACTGCACGCGGTGTTGGTCGAGCGCGCCCGCGATTACCTGCTGCGCGACTATCTCTACTCGCCCACCCCGATGCAGCTGAGCCAGGCCTTCTATCGCGCCGTGGCGCGCTCCAACAAGGTCATACTGGACTGAGTCGTGGCAGGCTGAGTCGCAACGGACTAGGTCATACTGGATTTCGCTATGGTGATACACCCCAATCAGGCCCCCACCGACGAGCAGCTATCGATCATCGCCGAACAGCTGGGCCGCCCGCCCCGAGGCCTGGAGGCGGTTGCCGCCACCGATAGCCACGGCCGCCCGCTGGTGCTGCGAATGGCCCCGATCATCGACGAGGCACCGTTTCCGACGCTCTACTGGCTCTCCTGCGAGCGTCTCAAGGTCGTGCTGTCCCGCCTCGAGGCCAGCGGTGTGATCAAGGAGCTGGAGGCCCGGTTACAGCAGGATTCCGAATGGCTCGCCAGCTATCATCAAAGCCACGCCGACTATGTCCGCCAGCGCTGGGACTTCATGAGTGACGAACAGCGCCAGGCGGTCGAGCAGCGCGGCTACTCGCAGTTGATGCGCGAGCGCGGCGTCGGCGGCATCACCAACTGGGATCAGGTGCGCTGCCTGCACACGCAGTACGCCCACCATCTCTGCGGCGACAACGCCATCGGTCGCTGGCTTGACGCAGAGCATGACGTCGCGGCCAGCATTCCCTGATCGTATGCGAGGTCCCGGCCACTCCCTTTCATTCATTTTCCAGGAGCGATAGCGTGAAAATCTGTGTTTATCTGGGCTCGCGCGAAGGCAACGATCCGCGGTTCGCCGAGGCGACGGAAGCGCTGGGTGCGGCGATTGCCAGACGCGGCTGGGGTCTGGTCTACGGTGGTGCCCGTAACGGTCTGATGGGCAGACTGGCCAACGCCTGCCTTGCCGAAGGCGGTGACGTGATCGGCGTGATGCCCGAACATCTGGTACAGCGCGAAGTCTCGCATCACGGCCTGAGCCGGCTGATCCGGGTCGACAACATGCACGAGCGCAAGGCGGCCATGGCCGCACATGCCGATGCGTTCATCGCCCTGCCCGGCGGTATCGGCACCCTGGAGGAGCTGTTCGAGATCTGGACCTGGCGCTATCTGGACCTGCACGGCAAGCCGATCGGCGTGCTCAATGTCGCCGACTTCTACTCGCCACTGCTGACCTTCCTCGACACCACCGTCGAGCACGGTTTCCTGGATGTCGAAACCCGTCGCACGCTGTTTTCCGAGAGCGATATCGAGGCCTTGCTGGACCGTCTGGCCGACAGTGCAGCATGAACGAGACCGGGCTGGAAAACGACCGGGCTTGAGTGAAGCGATTCGAAGCTCGGTAACGCACGCCGTACCATCAAGGAGGATTACGAATGCATGCCATCGCTATCGAAGCCAATCAGATGATCTGGCGCGAGCACGACGCCCCCGGCGCCTTGGGTGCCAGCGACGTGCGAATCAACGTCGCCTGGGCGGGAATGAATCGCGCCGACTTGATGCAGCGTGGCGGCAACTACCCGCCGCCGCCGGGAGAGTCCGAAATACCGGGGCTGGAAGTCAGTGGCACGATCAGCGAAGTCGGCCACGGCGTCGAGCGTTTCCGGAAAGGCGACCGGGTCTGTGCCCTGCTTGCCGGTGGCGGCTATGCCGAACAGGTCGTCGTCAATGAAGCGCAGGTGCTGCCCATTCCCCAGGGCCTGGGGCTGCGTGAGGCCGCCGCGCTGCCGGAAGTCTTCGCCACTGCCTGGCTCAACCTCTACATGGAAGGCGCCGTTCAGACCGGCCAGCGCGTCCTGCTGCATGCCGCCGCCAGCGGCGTGGGCACCGCGGCGATTCAGCTCTGCCGAGTGTTCGGCAACCCCTGCTTCGTCACCGCCGGCAGCGCCGACAAGCTGGAGACCTGCTATCGACTGGGCGCCGACGCCGGCTGGAACCGGCATGACGGCAGCTTCGTCGAGGCGGTCAAGAACTGGGGCGGCGCCGACATGATTCTCGATCCGGTAGGTGGCGACTACATCGCCCAGGATCTGGTCGTACTGAACGCGGATGGCCGCCTGGTGCTCATCGGTCTGATGGGCGGGCTGGAAGCGCAGATCAACCTGGGCCGCATGCTGATGAAGCGCCAGCGGGTGATCGGCTCGACCCTGCGCTCACGCTCGGCGAAGGCCAAGGGGGCGATTCTCGATGCGCTGTACGCCCACGTCTGGCCCAAGCTGGTCAGCGGCGACATCAAACCGCTGATCGCCGGGGCCTGGCCCATTCAGGAAGCGGAGACGGCGATGCAGCATCTGTCCGACAATCGCAATACCGGCAAGATCCTGCTGAGCGTCAGCGGAGAAGGTTGAGGCGCCGCCGGGCCGTCGTCCACGATCAGCAGGCGATGGTGGCGAACTAGTCGAGATTCAGCGTGGCTTTATAGGTCAGCTGCAACAGGCGGGCGTCGTCACCGGCACGATGACGGCGTATGTCGTGCTGCTCGGCGATCCGCTCCTTGGTCGCAGCCCAGCACTCGGTCTGCGCCTCGCTCAGCAGTCGTCGCAGTGCTTCCAGCCGAAACCGCGGCAGCATGCCGGCCTGATCGAACAGCAGCGACAGCCAGGTATTGTCGTAGCCCCAGCTGTCGCTGTAGGCGATACCGCTCGCCGCCAGCTCGTCGTTGAGCCAGCGCGCGACTTCGATCGGTGGGTGACCTTCACGCAGCAGACGCGATCGGGAGATGCCGTGCAGCAGTTCTGCCTTGGGATCCCAGTGCGTCCACGCCTGGATCGGCTGGATCAGGAACGCACAGCGACTGCCATCGCCACGGGCCAGGCCGATCTCGATGGGATAACTGCCACGGCCAAAGCCGGAAGCTTCGATGTCTAGCAGGGTGGGCAGCAACACGTTGCGGGCTCCCTCTCCATGATGCCGTCTCATCTTGCGACGCCGATGAGGCATCATCATGACAGCGTTGGGGCGTGACTTCATCCCGCCACCGGAGGGTGACGGGGTTCACGCGGAGTGCTCCGACGGTTGCGGGCGGTCAGTGCGTGGCGAGCGCGGCAGGCGTCTCGCCGTTGGGTCCGTCTGCAGCGAGATTGTGCGCCCAGCGCTGCCATTCGTCCGCACGCACGGGATCATGAGGCAAGCCCAGCTCACCGCGGCGATACGCATCGGCCAGCCGCTGCGCCGCCTGGAGATGTCCATTCTCGCCGGATCGCGCGTACCAGGTCACCGCGTGATGCACGTTGGGCTGATACTGCGAGCAGCCCAGCTCGTAGATGCGTCCGGCCTGATACTGAGCGTGGCTGTCGCCCTGCTGGGCCGCCTGCAGCACATAGCGCGCACCGGTCGACTTGTCCCGCGGCGAGATTCCGCGATGCATCAGCACGCGACCGTAGAGCGAGCGCGCCGGTACGTGGCCGGCGTCGGCGCAACGCTTGAACCAGCGCAGCATGAAGCGCTGCTTGCCCGGCGACCCCGTCATCCAGCGCGTGTGGCTGAGCTGCGTGGCCAGCTGAAACTCGAAGCGCGTAAAGAAAGAAAACGTCTGTGGCATAACTGACAGTGACCCTGGAGACTGGGATCCGTTGACGGTCCGAACTACCGTGTCGATCTGGACGCCTCTTGTTCTCTATGGCCGCACGCTGTCTGGACAGCAGGACAGCGTGCCGCTTTTTTACAATCCATGGCGCGTCGGAATCGACTCTACACAGGCGCGCTCGACCGGGGCCGAGCGGCGAAAGGCCGCAAGAATACGCCTGCCCGGGCAGCGACTCAACCCCTGACGCCCAGCCCTGGTTTGCCGCCTCACAGCGACGCCAGTAACATACGATTTTCACCGCCTTTTTCGTCTCGGTCCGGTTCCTTTCGACCCGGCTTTTTTACACTCTGGAGCGCAACATGCAGCGACGCCCCCTAGGCAATACCGACATGCAGGTCTCGCGTCTGTGCCTCGGCACGATGACATTCGGTGAACAGAACACCGAAGTCGAAGCGCACCAACAGCTCGACCGGGCCATCGCCGCCGACATCAACTTCATCGACGCTGCCGAGATGTACCCGGTGCCGCCGAAGCCCGAGACTCAGGGGCGCACCGAAGCCTATATCGGCAGCTGGCTGCAGAAACGTGGCAAGCGCGACGATCTGATCATCGCCAGCAAGGCAGCGGGCGCCGGCCGGGGCATGGAGCACCTGCGTGGCGGCCCGCGCCATACCCGCGAGCAGATCCATCAGGCGCTGGACGCGAGTCTGAAGCGCCTGCAGACCGACTATCTCGATCTCTACCAGCTTCACTGGCCGGACCGGCACGTCAACTGCTTCGGTCAGCTGGGCTACCTGCCCGGCGACGACAGCGATGCCACACCGCTGGAAGAGACCCTCGGCGCGCTGAAAGAGGCCATGGAGGCAGGCAAGATCCGCGCCGTGGGACTCTCCAACGACACCCCCTGGGGCGTCATGCGCTGCCTGCACCTGGCCGAGACTCAGGGCCTGCCGCGGGTCGCCAGCGTGCAGAACCCCTACAATCTGCTCAACCGCAGCTTCGAGATCGGCCTGTCCGAAATCGCTCATCGCGAGTCCGTCGGCCTGCTGGCCTACTCGCCGCTGGCGTTCGGTGTGCTTTCGGGCAAGTATCTCGACGGCCAGAAGCCAGCCAAAGGTCGGCTGACGCTGTTCGAGCGTTTCTCCCGCTACACCTCCGAACTGGCGAACGAGGCAGCGCAGGCGTACGTCGACATCGCCCGCGAGCACGGCCTGGATCCGGCCCAGATGGCACTGGCCTACGTCACCTCGCGGCCGTTCGTCACCAGCAACATCATCGGCGCAACCACCCTCGAACAGCTCGATGCCAACATCGACAGCGACTCGCTCACGCTTTCCGACGAGGTACTCGACGCCATCGAGAGGGTTCATCAGCGGATTTCCAATCCCTGCCCTTGAAGCTCGGCCCCGGGGCGCGTTGTTGAAACGCGATCCTGACGCTCGCCGACAGCAGCGCACCATAACGAATCGTTCACGAAACGGATAAGCACGCCATGCTCAGCATCCTCTCTCCGGCCAAGACGCTGGACTTCGAGACGCCCCCGACGACCCGGGACGTCACCCGCCCCGACTATCTCGATCTGAGCCGGGAGTTGATCGACATCCTGCGCGGCTATTCGCCCCAGCAGCTATCGAAGCTGATGGGTATCAGCGACAAGCTGGCCGGACTCAACGCCGCCCGTTATGCCGACTGGAAGACGCCGTTCTCGCTCGACAATGCCAAGCCGGCAGCGCAGGCGTTCCAGGGCGACGTTTATATCGGACTGGAAGCCGCCAGCTTCAGCGCTGCCGACAACGCCTTCGCTCAGGACCACCTGCGGATTCTATCCGGGCTCTACGGCATGCTGCGCCCGCTGGACCTGATCCAGCCCTATCGACTGGAGATGGGTATCCGTCTGGAGAACGCCGCCGGCAAGGACCTGTATGCTTACTGGCAGGATCGCTTGACCCCGGATCTGGACAAGGCGGTCGCCGCCAGCGGCAGTTCGACGCTGGTCAATCTCGCCTCCAACGAGTACAGCAAGGCGATCGACTTCAAGCGGCTCGAGGCCGATGTCGTCTCGCCGGTCTTTAAAGACGAAAAGAATGGCCAGTTCAAGATCATCAGCTTCTACGCCAAGAAGGCCCGCGGGTTGATGGCAGCCTGGCTGATTCGGGAACGGATCGAGAAGCCGGCGACGCTGACCGAGTTCGACGTCGCCGGCTATCGCCATTCGCCGGAAGAGTCGAAACCGGGCAAGCCCGTCTTCTGCCGACGCGAGCGGGATCGCGAGTAGATCGCGACCAAAGAATCAGGCCGGAAGCCGGTACGTTCAGCTTCCATTCATGCCCGTCTGCGACAATGCTCGCAGCAACGAGTGCGCTCGATCGAGACTCGTTTCGAAACCCGCATCGGTTCGAAACCCCTGTTCGGTCGCAATCCGCATCCATCCGGCCTCTTGTCGGTTCGGGCTCGGTACTCGTCCAGGACAACGATTTTCAGGAGAACGCCATGCGCCATCTGCTCGTCATGTTAATGGTCGGCCTGCTCGGCTTCAGCGCCGCCGTCGACCACGCCGAGGCCCGCCGGCTGGGCGGTGGCAAGAGCTTCGGTTCCTATTCGCGTTCGGCCCAGCAGCCGACCCCGACCACCACGCGCAGCAACGCCGCCGCGCCGCCGCGTCAGCCAAGCGCGGGGCTGTCCCGTTTCGCCGGTCCGCTGGCCGGCATGCTGGCGGGCGGCCTGCTGGCATCGCTGTTCTTCGGCGGCGCCTTCGACGGTTTCCGAATGCTGGACATGCTGCTGATCGCGCTGGTGGCGTTCATCGCCTTCCGGTTCATTGCGGGACGTCGACGCCATGCGCCGGCCGGCCATCGCGACGGCGGTCAGCCGCGCGACGCGGCGCACCACGATGCCAGCTCGCAGCCGGCACCGTTCATGGGCGGCAACGCCACCGGAACGAGCGCCGGCGGTATCGCCACCGAGCCGCAGTGGTTCGATCGCGAGCGTTTCCTGACCGGAGCCAAGGAGCACTTCACCACCCTGCAGCGCGCCTGGGACAACAACGATCTGAGCCAGATCCAGGAGTACGTGACGCCGGAGCTCTACAACCTGCTCAAAGCGGAACGCATGGCGCAGCCGGCCAACAACCGCACCGAGATCGTGCGTCTGTTTGCCGAACTGGGCAGTGTGCAGGAACTCAAGGATGAAGCCGAAGCGACCGTATTGTTCCATGGCGTGCTCGATGAGAACGGCGAAGAGACCGAATTCAACGAGACCTGGCACTTGAAGCGGGCCCTGCGCGATGGCTCTCCCTGGTACGTTCAGGGCATCGAGCAGAATCCCGGCGTCTAACCATAAAGCTCAAGCATTCCAGCAAGCTCTGACGCAAGGCCAATAAGAAAGACCAACGAGAAAGGCCCGAGCCCTGTCAACCACAGGCTCGGGCCTTTTGCGTATATCCTCTCGCCGGCCCGTTATCGCGCCGGCTTCCGAACCGCCATCAGTCGTCGCGATCGACCGCGAAAGCCGACCAGGCCTGGCGCGTCGGCATCACCTCCACGCGGTTGAAATTGATGTGCGCCGGCAATGTCGAGATGTAGAACATCTGCTCGGCGATATCCTCGGCCGTCAGTGCGGTGGTACCGCGATACAGCTTGTCGGAAGCCGTCTGATCGCCGCCGGTACGTACCAGGGTAAATTCGGTTTCGGCCATGCCCGGGGCCAGATCGGTCACCCTCACGCCGGTACCTTGTAAATCGCAGCGCAGGTTGTAGCTGAACTGCTGAACGAAAGCCTTGGACGCGCCGTAGACATGACTACCCGGATAGGGCCACTGGCCGGCAATCGAGCCCACATTGACGATCGTCGCCCCTTCACCGACCTCGATCAGCGTCGGCAGCAGCGCATGGGTCACATTGACCAGGCCGGTAACGTTGGTATCGATCATCGTATGCCAGTCCTTCAGCGCCACCTTCTGTGCCGGCTGCGGCGCCAGCGCCAGACCCGCATTGTTGATCAGCGTACGCACGCGCTTGAACGGCTCCGGCAGTGTATCGACGGCCTTCTGTACGGCCTCGTCGTCGCGCACGTCCAGAACCAGCGTATGCACCGCGACCTTGTCCCCCAGCTCGGCTTCGAGCGCATCCAGACGATCGCCCCGGCGACCGGACAGCACCAGCGACCAGCCGGCCTCGGCGAAACGATGGGCCGCGGCACGGCCGAAACCGGAGGTCGCCCCGGTGATGAAAACGATATCGCTCACAGTATGTTCCTCGTCAGATTTCGATAGGCCGAGCGACAGCGCTCGACGGTGTTCATCCGCTCGCCAGACGGTTCTAGCCATAGCCAGCTTCACGGGCCAGCACCCAGACCGACAGCACGATCAGCAGCGGCGCCACGGTGGCTCTCATCGAGCGTGGTCGGGAGTGCTCGAACGCCCACTGCCCCAGAATATTGCCGATCAGCGCCGGTGCCACAAGCCAGGCAGCGCGGATCAGTGTTTCCCGGCCCAACTCTGCCGCCAGCGTCAATCCGATCAGCGACGCCGTGCTGCTGGCCGCGAAGAACATGATCGCCGTGGCCCGCAGCGCCTTGGGGTGCAGTCGCTGATGAAGCAGATAGAGCATCAGCGGTGGCCCGCCGGAAGAGGCCAGCGTCATGCAGAGACCGGAAATGCCGCCGGCAGCCACGCTGGACCAGCTTCCCTTTTTGCCGCTGCCGGCCCGCGCTGGAGCGGGCTCTTCGGCTTCGACCGGCGACTCCCGCCGCAGCAACAGCGCCACGGCTCCGGTCAGGGCCAGCAGGGCGACCGCAATCCGCATCGGTGCCGTCGGCAACGAGGCCATCAGGCCCACACCCAGAGCGGTCGCCACCACCATGCCACAAAGTAGCCGCCGAAGGCGGGGCCAGTCGGCCAGACGACCGGCGCGCCGCCACAGGCCGACACTGGTGACCAGATCCAGCAGCAACGCCAACGGCACCGCTTCGATCGGCGGCAGAAACAGCATCAGCCCCAGGGCCAGCAGCATGGCGAAGCCGAAGCCGCAGTAGCCCCTGACGAATCCGGCAAAGCAGGCAAGCCCCACGGCCGGCCACAGCATTGGCATCGATGAGATCACGCTGAGGGGTACTTCCCTGATAGATCGGCCTTGATCCACCGAGCATGGGTTGCCTGCCGATATCGCTCATTCCAGATATCGCTCATTCCAGATATCGATCGGCTACAGATATCGTTGGGTGCCATGAGGTCCGCTCGGTGCCGAGCGAGAACCATACCCAGCGGCTCGAAGCCCGGGTAGGGCCAGTTTGGCGTCCAGCTCGGGACATCCGGCTACGCTGTCACGACCTCTGCCGAATTCTGGCTCTACGCGTTTCGATCGCAGCGTCCTAGTCTTTGAACATCCGGCTCCAACCTCCGCAAGCCCGGCCAGGAATCAAACCCGAACAACAGGAAGCTCGCCATGACCGACACCATCATCAACGAAGACGTGTCCAATGAGTACGTCCACCAGCTCGACCGCCAGCACGTGTTCCACTCCTGGTCGACGCAGGGCAATCTCTCGCCGATGGTGATCGCCGGTGGCAAGGGTTGCCGGCTGTGGGACTACGCTGGCAAGGAGTATCTGGATTTCAGCAGCCAGCTGGTCAATACCAACATCGGCCACCAGCATCCCAGGGTCGTTGCTGCCATTCAGGCCCAGGCCGAGACCTTGACCACCGTCGCGCCAGCGCATGCCAATCTTGCCCGGGGGGAAGCGGCCAGGCGCATTCTCGAACGCGCGCCGTCCGGCTTCGGCAAGGTGTTCTTCACCAACGCCGGCGCCGATGCCAACGAGAATGCCATGCGCATGGCCCGCAGCGTCACTGGCCGCGACAAGATTCTGTCGGCCTACCGCTCCTATCATGGCAATACCGGTGCGGCGATCGTCGCAACCGGTGACCCCCGCCGGGTCCCCAACGAATTCGCCCGCGGTCATGCCCACTTCTTCAACCCGTTCCTCTACCGCAGCGACTTCTGGGCCGGCAACGAGGAAGAGGAGTGCCAGCGCGCGCTGCAACATCTCAAGCGAGTGATCGAGTGCGAAGGCCCCAGCGCCATCGCGGCGATTCTGCTGGAGTCGATTCCCGGCACCGCTGGCGTGCTGATTCCTCCCAGGGGCTATCTGGAAGGTGTCCGCCAACTGGCCGACCAGTACGGCATCCTGGTGATCTTCGATGAGGTCATGGCCGGCTTCGGCCGCACCGGACGCTGGTTCGCCCTCGAGCATTTCGGCGCCAGGCCGGATCTTATCGTGTTCGCCAAGGGCGTCAATTCTGGCTATGTGCCGGCCGGCGGGGTAATCATTTCGGATGAGATCTGCCGCCATTTCGACGATCACATGTTCTTCGGCGGCCTGACCTATTCGGGCCATCCGCTGGCGATGGCTTCGATCGTCGCCACGCTGGATGCGATGCGCGACGAAGGCATCGTGGAAAACGCCGACCGTGTCGGCAACGGCCCGCTGGCCGCCGGGCTCCAGCAGCTCGCGAAGGATCATGCCATCGTCGGCGAAACCCGAGGCCTCGGCGTCTTCCATGCACTCGAGCTGGTCAGCGATCGCAATACCCGTACCCCATTACCGGCTGCTCGAATGGGCGCCATCAAGAACGCGCTGATCGCCAAGGGACTGCTACCGTTCGTGGTCGAGAATCGCATTCACGTGGTGCCACCGTGCATCGTCAGCGAAGCGGAAGTCACCGAGGGGTTGACGATCCTCGACGCCGTGCTGGGCGAGTTTGCGGCTGGCTGATTGGTTTCCTAAGACCAGACAGCGGCGACCGGCGACATGCCGGTCGCCGCTGTCCGGCTGAACGCAGGCGTTTGAATGCGCACAGGATATCCGCCTAACCGAAGGCCCGAGCCAATCGGGTGATTCCCGGCGCAATGCGCTCGGCATCGATGGCCCCGAATCCCAGTCGCATGTAGTTGCGCGGTGGTGCCTGATCGAAGAAGTGCTGAAAGCCTGGCTCGATCAGCACGCCGTACTGCGCGGCCTGCCACGCCAGACGTTGGGTGTCGACCGACTGGGGGGCTTCCAGCCAGAACACGCTGGCATGGTCGCCACCGACTCGACGACAGGCGGGGAGATCCCGACCGATGGCAGCGTCCATGATCTCCCAGCGATGACGCATTTCGTCGGCGAACAGCCTGAGATAACGGTCGTAATGCCCC
Organism: Salinicola socius; assembly: GCF_001937195.1. Taxonomy (GTDB): domain Bacteria; phylum Pseudomonadota; class Gammaproteobacteria; order Pseudomonadales; family Halomonadaceae; genus Salinicola; species Salinicola socius. Next base: position 226,607 of record NZ_MSDO01000001.1, read on the forward strand.
TGGGAGAGAAACTGCGCCAGTTGCTGCTGCAGTCCGGAAGGCGGGTGTCGATACATCAGCCGGCGCAATGCGCGAAGCTCCTCGATCAGCTCGGCATCGGCCACCACGTAGCCTAGTCGCAGTCCCGGCGACAGCGGCTTCGACAGACTGCTCATGTAGATCACGCGGGAGCCTGCCCGGCTCGCCTTCAATGCCGGCTGAGCATGACGATCGAAATTGACCTCGGCGTCGTAATCGTCTTCCAGCACGATCTGATCGCGGCGCTGGATCTGCTCGATCAAGGCTTCCCGTCGACGGCGGCTCATGGTCACCCCGGTCGGCCCCTGATGGCTCGGCGTCACGTAGAGGTAGTCGCTCCCGGCCGCTGCCGCATCCAGACAAATGCCTTCAGCGTCGATCCGCTGGTAGCTCAGCTGAGCGCCCTGGCGCAAAAAGACGTTGGCGGCTTCCCGGTAGCCGGGATTCTCCATTGCCACCCGCGTCCGCGCATCGAACAGCAGTTGGGCGATCAGAAACAGGGCATTCTGCGATCCCAGCGTGATCAGGATCTCGTCGCTGCGAGCATGAATTCCGCGCTTGGGTAGCACCCGGGTTCGCAGTTGCTCGACCAGCATGGGATCGTCCTGATCGTAGCGATCGCTCAGCCAGTGGCGTTCGCGCCGTCCGCCCAGTAACCGGCGCGACGTCTCTCGCCACTGCTCCAGCGGAAACAACCGGGTATCGAGCTGACCGTAGACGAAAGGAAATTCGTAGCTCATCCAGTTGCCGGGACGCAGGACGCCCTGCAGATGGCTGGGCCGATGGGTGAAACGACTGCCCCACACGGGTGCATCCACGATCTCGTCGCGCATCCCCCGGCCCGTTTCCAGTGCATCGGGCTCGTGGTAGGCATCGTGCAGGTAGTAACCGCTGCGCGGCCGGCTGACCAGATAACCGTCCTCCACCAGCCCCTCGTAGACCAGCGCGACCGTATTGCGCGAGATGCCGAGCTGCAGCGACAGCTTGCGACACGAGGGCAGCGCCTCCTCGGTCGGGATCGTGCCGGTGTGAATGGCATCCAGCAGCGCTTCGCGCAGCTGCTCCTGCAGGCCGCGCCGGGTATCGAAGTCGAGGTGAAAATAATGATCGAGCATGCCGAGCTCCCGCCCCGTGGCTGAGCTCTAAACGCTGCAAGATTCGCGCCAGTCGACCTGTTCGACAGGCGGCCGGGGTTCGGAACTGTCCCGAGCATGACGAGAATCTGGCCTGTAGTGCCGTGCAGCGCGAACTTTAAACTCTGTCTGAAAAATCGGCGAGCGATGGCCAGACAAGGCAAAAATTGACGAAAAAGCGGAGTTTACGAGGCGTAAATGAGCATTTTGAGTCAATTTTTAACGCCGTATGGGCGAGCGCAGGCATTTTTCAGACAGAGCGTAGTATGAGCCAACCACAACAACGTCAATCACAAGGACTACATCATGGGCAGCACCTTCCCTGGCGTCATTGCCTTCGCGCTGATCGCCGCCCTGCTGGTCGCCGGCAGTCTGCTGCGCAGTCGTCTTTCCTGGCTGCGTGCCAGCCTGATCCCCGGCAGCATCGTCGCGGGGATCATCGGCTTCGTCGGACTCTCCGCGGGGCTGATTCCCGGCTATGGCCCTTCGGATTTTACCGCGCTGGCCTTCCACTTCTTCACCCTGAGCTTCATGTCGCTGTGTCTGACCGGCAGCCCCAAACCGGCCGCGGGCGAACAGCGTCAGGGTATCGTCGGTGGCGGGCTGTGGTTGACGCTGATCTGGACCGCCAGCCTCGGCGCTCAGGCGGTGATCGGTTATGGCCTGATGGCGGGCTACGACCTGATCACCGACAGCGATCTCAGCCCGCTGCTCGGCGCCATCGTCACTCATGGATTTACCCAGGGGCCGGGCCAGGCGCTGACCTACGGCACGATCTGGGAGAACGATTACGGCATTGCCAACGCCGCGCAAGTGGGCGTGATCTTCGCCTCGCTGGGCTTCGTGGCCGCCTTCCTCGTCGGTGTACCGGCCGCACGCCATTTCCTCAAGCGAGGGCTCAACGCCAATCGCCATTCGACGCTCGATGACGACTTCGTGCGCGGCTTTCACACGCCCGAGACTCAGCCTTCGGCCGGCAGACAGGTGTCGCACGCCGGCACCGTCGACTCGCTGGCCTGGCATCTGGGCCTGCTGGGCGTGGCCTATGTCATTACCTATGCATGGCTGAGTGCGATGCAACCGCTGGTGGCAGGCAATCAAGTGCTGTCGGTGTTCTTCAGCTATAACCTGTTCTTCATCCACGGGCTGACGGTCTGCGTGCTGATGCGAATGGCGATCGACCGCTTCGGCTGGGCCGCCAAGGTCGACGACGACACGCTCAAGCGCATCACCAGCGGCTCGGTGGACTTCATGGTCGTCGCCACGCTGATGAGCATCCAGATCGCCGTGCTGTCGGCCTTGCTGGTGCCGATCCTGCTTATCGCGGTCGCGGTGACGACGGTCACCTTCTTCGGCGCGATGGCGATCGGCAAGCTCAGCGGACGACTCGGTCCCGAACGCGCCGTCACCGCCTTCGGCTGCTGCTGTGGCTCCACCGGCACCGGCCTTTTGTTGCTGCGCATGCTGGATGCCGACTTCAGCACCTCGGTACCCAAGGAGCTGGCGTTCTTCAACATCGCGATCATCGTGGTCAACATTCCCACGCTGTTCTTCGTCGCCCCGATCGCCCCCTCCCTCGGCGCCTGGAGCTACCTGGCGATCTTCGGCGGCTACGTGATACTGATGTTGATCTGCATCCCGCTGCTGCTGAAATGGCAGCGCAGCCGGGGCAACCGCACCGCCCCGATTCAGGAGCCCAATCCCTCATGAGCCATCGCATCTTCTCCGCCCGGCGCATCCTGACCATGAACCCTTCGCAGCCGGAGGCCACGCACATCGCGGTACGCGATGGCCGGGTTCTCGGCGTCGGCTCGCTGGAAACGCTGTCGGATCTGGGAGACTTCGAGCTCGAAGAGCGCTTCGCCGACAAGGTGATTCTGCCCGGCTTCGTCGAGGGCCACAGCCACGCGCTGGAAGGCGTGCTATGGGAGTATCCCTACGCCGGCTTCTTTCCCCGACAGGACCCCGACGGCCATACCTGGCCGGGGCTGACCGACATCGCTTCACTGCAGCACCATCTTGGCGAGCAGGTAGCCAAGCTCGACGCCGAGACGCCACTGATCGCCTGGGGCTTCGATCCCATCTACTTCCCGGATCGTCGCCTGGATCGCAACGACCTCGATGCCGTCGACGCCGAGCGGCCGATCGTGGTCATTCATGCCAACCTGCACATGATGACCGTCAACAGCGCCATGCTGCGCGCCTCGGGACTCGAATCGCAGGCCGACATCGAGGGCGTGGTGACCTTCGAAGACGGCCGTCCCAACGGCGAGCTGCGCGAGATGGCAGCGATGTTCGCGATCTTCGACTCGCTCGACCTCGATCTCTTCGACCGCGGCAGCGAGGAAGCGACACTCGAGCGCTACGCGCGCATCGGCCAGCGCCACGGGGTGACCACGCTGACCGACCTCTACAATCCGCTGAGCGAGGCCGGCGTCGAGAGCATGCAGCGCACCTGCAACCGGGACGACGTGCCGATGCGGCTGGCGCCGGCGATGAGCGCGCTGACCTACACGCCCGAAGACGGTATCGAGCGGGTGCTGGGCTGCCGCGACAAGAGCAGCGACAAGCTCCATTTCGGACTGGTCAAGCTGATGACCGACGGCTCCATCCAGGGCTATACCGCACGCCTCATGTGGCCGGGCTACCACGACGGCTCGCCCAACGGCATGTGGAACGCCGAGCCGGAACGCCTGACCGAGATCGTGCAGCGCTATCATCAGGCCGGGCTGCAGCTGCATATCCACACCAACGGCGACGAGGCCGTCGAGCTGATGCTGGACGCCATCGAATCGGCGCTGGAACTGTGGCCGCGGGCCGATCATCGCCACACCCTGCAGCACTGCCAGATCATCAGCCACGCCCAGTTGAAACGCGCGGCACGACTGGGGGTGTGCCTCAACATGTTCGCCAACCACCTCTACTACTGGGGCGACATCCACCGCTCGCGCACGCTGGGTTTCGAGCGCTGCCAGCGCCTCGAACCGCTGGCCTCGGCGGATCGCCTGGGCATCCCCATCGCGGCGCATTGCGATGCCCCGGTCACCCCGCTGGCGCCGCTGTTCACGGCGTGGTGCGCCGTCGCCCGTCAGACCGCCAGCGGCGAGGTGCTGGGGCCCAACGAGGCGCTGAGCGTGGAACGCGCGCTGCGCCTGATCACGCTGGACGCGGCCTACACCCTCAAGCTGGACGACCGCGTCGGCAGCCTGGAGGTGGGCAAGTTCGCCGACATGGCGGTGCTCGACGAGGACCCGCGCGAGGTGCCGCTGGCGCGGCTGGCCTCGATCGGCGTCGCCGCGACGGTCGTCGGTGGTCGCGTCTTCGACAATGGCTGAGCCCGACGCCGATCCGATCCCGGTGATACTGATTGCCGGCTATCTCGGCGCCGGCAAGACGACCTGGCTCAACGCCCATCTGCGAGACGGCGTGGCGCCGGATACGCTGGTGCTGGTCAACGACTTCGGCACCATCAATGTCGATGCCGAGCTGATCGACTACGCCGGGGAGCGCCTGCTCAAGCTCAGCAGCGGCTGCCTGTGCTGCTCGCTGAGCGACGAGCTGGGAACCCAGCTGTCGCGTATCGGCCGTTGGCCGGCGCCGCCGGCGGCGCTGATCATCGAGACCAGCGGCGTGGCCCGGCCGCGCCGGATCGCCGACCTGATCCGGGTGGCGCGCCGCTTCCGGCTGGCACGCATCGTCACCCTGGTCGATCTGGCGAGCCTGGCACAGCGGCTGATTGACAGCCGCGTCGGCGAGCTGGTGGCCGATCAGATTGCCAGCGCCGACACCCTCTCGCTCAATCGCGGCGACGATCTCGACGATGCCGAGCGCGAACGATTGATGCGTCGGCTGCATTCGCTCAATCCCCATGCCCAGGTCGCTCACGCCGGTTTCAGGACCGGACGACGGGAGCGAGCGGCACCGAAGCGACCGCTGACATTGCGCCGTACCGACGAGCGCGACCCCGACTGGCAACGCTTCGCGATCGCGCTTCCCTCCTCGCTGTCACGGCAAACGCTGGAAGCGTTGCTGACCGAGCATGCCGACGGCCTGGCGCGAGCCAAGGGGTTCCTTCAGGCCGACGGCCGGCACTACGTGTTCCAGTGGAGCGGCGGACAGGCCGAATGGACGCCCACTGCGCCACGCCCGGGGGCCAGACAGCTGGTGGGAATCGGCTTTGCCGGGGCACCCTTGGATGCGCTGATCGCGGCACTGAGGGCCCTCGCCTGATTTGCCGGCGGCAACGCCGATCTGGCCAGCCGATGTTCATCAACTGGCTCTACAGCAACCGCTCCCGGATTCTTTAGGGTGGGATCACCGGTACGCAATCGTCACGACCCATCACCGACACCAACAACAATGAGAGGGTGTACTTCATGATGCGCTTCCCGAACCGCAAATCCACCGTCAGGTTCCCACTGTCCCGTCTCGCCGCCAAGACCATGGCCGGTACGCTGATGGCACTTTCCCTGTCGACTGTGTCGCCGGCGACGTTCGCCGCCGACCTGCCGGAGATCGAAAGCCGCGGCTATCTGAGCGTGGCGACGGAGGACAACTACGCCCCGTTCAACTTCATCGAGGATGGCAACGCCAAGGGCTTCAACACCGACATGCTCGAGGAGCTGCGTAACTACGCCGACTTCGAGATCCGCCAGGACATCCTGCCCTGGACCGGCCTGCTGGCGGCCGTCTCTACCGGCCAGTACGACATGGCGCTGACCGGCGCCTCGGTCTCCGACGAGCGCCTGCGGGTGTTCAACTACACCCCGCCCTACGCCTCCGCCCAACACTTCGCGATCAAGCGCGCCGACGACGACAGCATCAACGACGTCGACGACCTCAGCGGCAAGAAAGTGGGCGTTCAGGCGGGCAGCGTGCTGCTGTCGCGGCTGCCGGAGCTGAAGAAGATGCTCGAGGACGACGGCGGCGAGCTGGGTGAGGTAGTGCAGTACGAATCCTACCCCGAAGCCTTCGCCGACCTGGCCAACGGCCGCCTCGATTTCGTCATTGACTCGGCCGTGCCGGTCAACACGCTGGTGACTTCCAAGCCGGACGTCTTTGCCAAGGGCCCGGCGGTCTCCGGCGCCGGCTACGTCTCCTGGCCGATCCCCAAGTCGAGCCCGGAACTGCTCGCCTACATGACCACATTCCTCGATCACATGAAGGAAACCGGCCGTCTGGCCGAGCTGCAGGAGAAGTGGTTCGGCGAGAGCTTCCCCGACCTGCCCGACGAGCCGTTGGAAAGCGTCGAGCAGTTCCACGAGCTGGCGGGCCTGGACGACTGATCCTGGTGGCCCGATCGTCGAGTCGCACGACACACCTCATCGCCTGACACGTCACAGCGCCTGACACGTAACATCCTTGGCGCCGCAGGTTTGCGCGGCGCCTTCCCCGTTCTCAAGTCTTCGGGAGCCGCCCATGAACGCCAGTGCCTGGCAGATGCTGCTCGAGGGCGCCTGGACGACCGTCTGGATTTCCGGCGTATCGATCGCCATGGGGGTCACGGCCGGCCTGATGCTGGCCCTGATCCGCCTCGCCCGCATTCCCGTCATCGATCAGATTCTGGTGCTGTATATCAGCCTGGCGCGTGCCACGCCGCTGGTCACGCTGGCGCTGTTCATTTTCCTCAGCGCCCCGACCTTCGGCATCAATCTCGATCGCAACGTCGCCGGCATCCTGGCGCTGACGCTCAACACCACGGCGTTCAACGCCGAAATCTGGCGCAGCGCCTTTCGCAACTTCTCCCGCGATCAGCGCGAGGCGGCCATGGCCGCCGGCATGACACCGTGGGTCACTTTCCGGCGCATCATGCTGCCGCAGATGATGATCACCAGCCTGCCCGGATTGATCAACGAGATGTCGTTTCTGATCAAGGGCAGCCCGGCGATCGCGGTGATCGGGATCGTCGACCTGACCCGGGTCACCAATCGCATCTCGGCCGTCACCTACGAACCCCTGCCACCGATTCTGGTCGCCTGCGCGCTCTACATGGCCGCGATCGGCTGCCTGGTCTGGCTGCAGCGAATCGCCGAACGTCGCGCCAATCGGCTGGCGGTGTGATGGGCCAACAACGACAGGGCGGCAGTCCCCAAACGCCGAGGAGGCGCCATGAGTAACTGGGAGATTCTGTGGAGCGCCCGTGACCAGTTCTGGAGCGGATTCTTCAGCACGATGGAGATCTTCGGCCTGTCGATCAGCGCTGCATTCCTGATCGGCTGCGGCATGCTCTATCTGCTGGAGGGAAGCCGGCCACGCCTGACCGTGCCGCTGCGGGTAGTCATCGACGGCATGCGGATGCTGCCGTTTCTGATCCTGGCCTATCTGCTCTACTACGGTCTGCCGGCGTTCGACATTCGTCTCGATGCGTGGTGGTCCGGCGTCGGGGCACTCGCGGTCTACCACGGCTGCTATTTCGCCGAGATATTCCGCGGCACCCGGCTGACCTTCCCGCCCGGCCAGGTCGAAGCCGCCAAGGCGCATGGATTCACCAAGGGCAAGATGTTCTTCCGCCTGATCCTGCCCCAGATCGTGATGCAGACCCGGCCGCTATTGGGCAACCAGCTGATCTACGCGCTCAAGGACACCGCCTTCCTGGTAATCATCACCGTGCAGGAACTCACCGCCGCCGCCAATAGCCTGTCGGGAACCTATTTCATCCCTACCGAGGCCTTCATCGTGGTCATCGGCTTCTACTGGGCGGTCAGCGTGGTCATGGAGATCATCATCAAGCAGTGTGGCCGCTTCAGCGCCAAACGGGGGTTCGACAATGTTTGAGAAGAACACGTCTGAAAGGGTCGGGGCTGAACAAACCGTGCCTGACGCAGCCCGCAGCGAGCAGGCCGCGGTCTCGATCCGCCATCTGTCGAAGAGTTTCGACGGCGTCGAGGTCCTGCGCGACGTGGATCTGGAGGTGCGCGAAGGCGACGTGGTGACGATTCTGGGCTCCTCCGGCTCCGGCAAGTCGACGCTGTTACGCTGCATCAACTGGCTGGAGCAGCCCGACCGCGGCAGCATTCATATCGGCGGCCAGCGCATCGGGGTCAACGACGCCGGCCGGCCCATGCCGGTGCGCGAGCTGGCCAGGGTTCGCGCCCGTACCGGCATGGTCTTCCAGAGCTTCAACCTGTGGCCGCATCTCAACGTGCTGCACAACGTCACCGAGGCGCCGATCCACGTACTGGGCAAATCGAAGACCCAGGCCGAGGCCCACGCTCGCGAACTGCTGGAGAAGGTCGGCATGTCGCCCAAGGCCGACGCCTACCCCAGCACCCTCTCCGGCGGCCAGAAGCAGCGCGTGGCGATCGCTCGCGCCCTGGCGATGCAGCCGGAGGTGATGCTGTTCGACGAGCCGACGTCGGCGCTCGACCCGGAGCTGGTCGGCGAGGTGCTGTCGGTGATCAGGGATCTCTCCGCCGAGGGCTACACCATGGTCATCGTCACCCACGAGATGGCCTTCTCCCGGGCGGTGTCCGACAAGGTCGTGTTCCTGGACAAGGGGCTGATCATCGAACAGGCGGACCCGGAGACGTTCTTCACCAACCCCAGTACCGAGCGGGTACGCAAGTTCCTGGAGCGCGAAGAGAGTTGAAACGAAGACCGGCCATCGAAGACGGTGAAAGCGACTCGACAGCCGATGGCGAAAGTGCCAACAATGCGCAAACGCCATCATTTCGAGGGAGCAGTCATGTCGATAACGGTCACGGTCTTGGACGACTATCAGGGATGCTGTGCCTTTCTCGATGCCGCCCACGAACTCGACGGCAGCGATGTGCGCCTGGACATCGAACATCGACATCTCGACGACCAGGCGCTGCCCGCCCGCCTGGCGGACAGCGACGCCATCATCCTGATCCGCGAACGCACCTCGTTGACCCGCGAACTGCTTGAGCAGCTGCCGAATCTCAAGCTGGTGGTCCAGACCGGGCGACTCTCCTCGGCCATCGATGTCGAGGCCTGCCAGGAACTGGATATCGCCGTACGCGACGGTGGCGGCTCGCCAATCGCGCCGGCGGAGCTCACCTGGCTGCTGATCATGGCGGGCTGTCGGCGTCTGGGCGGCTATCTCGCCCGACAGGCCGAGGGTGACTGGCAGCGCACCAACCAGCTCCTGGAGGCGGAGTCGCTGGGCCACGCCGTCCACGGGCGTACGCTGGGCATCTGGGGTCTGGGCAAGATCGGCAATCTGGTTGCCGGTTACGCCCAGGCCTTCGGCATGAACGTCGTCGCACACGGTCGGGAAAGCAGCGCCGGACGTGCCTTCGAAATGGGCATCGAATTCGAGCCCGATCGTCACGCCTTCCTTGCCCGCTGCGACGTGATCAGCCTGCATCTCAAGCTCAATGGCGATACCCGAGGCATGATCACGCCGGCGGACCTTGCCGCGATGCGCGCCGATGCGCTCTTGGTCAACACCAGCCGTGCCGAGCTGATCCGCGCCGGTGCGCTGCTCGACGCCCTCGATGCCGGGCGTCCCGGGGCGGCCGCGCTGGACGTATTCGAGAACGAGCCCGCCGGTGCCAACGCTTACCAGGCCCATCCCCGGGTGCTGGCGACCCCGCATATCGGCTTCGTCGAGAAGGACACCTACGAGCTCTATTTCTCGACCGCGTTTCGCCAGGTCCGGGAGTTCTTTGCCGGCTAGAGCGCAAAACGACAACCCCGGCCGAGGCCGGGGTTGTCGTGGATATCGCCAAGTCTGGCGTCGTGGCGCAGGCGCTACTGCCCGAACAGGTGCTTGCGCGCCTCGTCGGTCATTTCCACGTTGTTCTGCGGATTGATCTCTTCCGCCCTGGCGTAGGCGACCCTGACCGCCTCGCGCTGGCCGATCTGCTCGAACCAGCGCTGCAGGCTGGGATAGTCTTCCAGGTCCATGCCCTGCTTCTCGTAGGGCTTGATCCACGGCCAGATCGCCATATCGGCAATGGAGTAATCATCGCCGGCGACGAAATCGTTATCGTCGAGCTGCTTGTCCAGCACGCGGTAAAGCCGCGAGGTCTCGTTCATGTAGCGTTCGACGGCGTAATCGATCTTCTTCGGCGCGTAGTTGCGAAAGTGATGGTTCTGGCCCGCCATCGGCCCCAACCCGCCCATCTGCCAGTTGAGCCACTGCAGCACGCGATAGCGCTGGCGCCCGCTCTTGGGCAGGAACTTGCCACTCTTGTCGGCCAGATATTCGAGGATCGCGCCGGATTCGAACAGCGACAGCGGCTGACCGCCATCGGCCGGCGCACGATCAACGATCGCGGGAATACGGTTGTTGGGGGCGATCTCGAGAAACTCAGGCGTGAACTGCTCGCCCTTGCCGATATTGACCGGATGAATACGATAATCGAGACCCGCTTCCTCGAGAAAAAGCGTGATCTTGTGACCGTTGGGGGTCGTCCAGTAGTAGAGATCGATCATCACAGGCTCCTGTCGTGACGCCCGGCGGTAAGCCGGATGCTGTCAGGATAGGCTTTGCGCGAGGCGGCGTCTTCCGACATCGCCCCGCGCCGTTCAAAAGCGCCTGCTCGATCGGCTAAAGCTCGCGATCAGTTGGCATAGCCGCCGTCGATATCGACGATCCGTGTGGCATTGCGGCCGACGCCGCCATGCAGATCCAGCATTCGCTGGAACCAGGCGTAGACCGGGTCGGCGTTGGAGATCAGATCGGCCGCGGAGGTGACCCGCGCCCACATGAACGCGCCCACCACCAGATAGTCCGATGCGCCCGCTTCGTCGCCTTCCAGAAACGGCGATTCTTCCAGTCGACCGCGCATCGGCTCCAGTGCCTTGTCGAGCATCGATAGCCCCTGGCTCGGCGAGTGCATCTCCTCCAGCGTGCGGCCGAACGCCTTTTCGCGCGTGGTACGGAAATAGTCACGGTCGTCGGGATGCACGGCGTTGAATACGTCCATCAGGATGGTGCGCATGACGCCCGGCGCCAGCGAACGCTCAGCGTAGAACTTGAAGAATCTTGCCCGAGCCTCGGCCGTCTCGCCTCCCAGCAGCGGCTTGTCCGGATAGACGCGATCGAGATAGCGGAAGATTTCGTAGCTGTCGACGACCGTCTGGTCACCATCGACGAATACCGGCACCTTCGTCTGATCGGAGAAGGCGATCGCCTCCTTGTCGGTGAACTTCCACGGCACGAATTCGCAATCGAGCCCTTTATGCGCCAGCGCATACTTGACCCGCCAGCAGTAGGGAGAGAATCGCAGACGCTCGTCGCGCCCACACAGATCGAACATCTTACGGCCCATGTCACACTCCTCGTCAGATACGGCTGTCACGCTGCAGTGGTCGCAGCATGTCCAAGGGAGCGTGAGTCGTCAAACCCTGAACGCGCACGCTGACGATTCACATCGCGTCGGCGAAAATCGGAAATCGTTGCCATACTGTTACGGATAGCAGTCATACCGTGAGCCTGCGAGCCACCTTTTCGGGCAGGACTTTTCAGACAGGATCGCGGCGGGTTTACCACCTCGGATCGGTCACGAAGGAGTAGATCATGGTACGCCGACTCAAGGATGACGAGTTGCATGGCAAGCAGGGCAAACACGATGCGCCGGGCGGCGGCTGGCAGTCGATTAAGGCCACCGAGTCGCATTTCCTGCGCGAGAAGGTGCCGTTCAAGGGCAACGGCCTGATGTTCAAGATCAATCACCCGAACGGCGGGTTCGAGTGTCCGAGCTGTGCCTGGCCCAATCCGGAAAAGCCTGGCCCGGCAGAGTTCTGCGAAAACGGCGCCAAGGCGGTCGCCTGGGAGGCAACGGCCGCGCGGACCACGCCGGAATTCTTCGCCAGGCACACCGTCTCCGAGCTGCACGGCTGGTCGGATCACGCCCTCGAGAAGCAAGGGCGGCTGACGCACCCGATGCGCTACAACCCGGCGACCGACAAGTACGATCCGATCGACTGGGAGACTGCCTTCCGCGAGATCGGCGAGCGCGTCGCCGCCTTCGACCCGAAGCGAGTCGAGCTCTACACCTCGGGGCGCACCTCCAACGAGGCGGCATTCCTGTGGCAGCTCTACGGTCGCATGCTCGGCACGCACAATTTTCCCGACTGCTCCAACATGTGCCACGAGACCACCACCGTGGCCCTGCCCCAAAGTATCGGCGTGGGCAAGGCAACCACGGTGCTGGAGGATTTCGAACATACCGATTGCGTCTTCCTGTTCGGCCAGAACGCCGGCACCAACAGCCCGCGGATGATGGGGCTGCTGCACGAGGCGCGCCTGCGCGGCGCCGAGGTGATCACCTTCAACCCGCTGCGCGAACGGGCGCTGGTCAAGTTCGCCAATCCGCAGACGCCCAGGGACATGCTCACCAACCACGGCGTGCCGATCAGCTCGCAATATCACCAGGTCCGCATCGGCGGCGATATCGCCGCGATTCAGGGCATCTGCAAGCACATTCTCGATGTCGACGACGAGGCTCGTGCCAGCGGCGCCAAGGGTGTCATCGACCACGATTTCATTGCGATGCACACCGATGGCTTCAGCGCGTTCGCGGATCACTGCCGCAACCTGAGCTGGGCGCGTATCGAGCGCCACAGCGGGCTCGAACGTGCGGCGATAGAGGAAGCCGCCCGGGCCTGGATGCGATCCGAGCGCGTGATCTGCTGCTGGGGCATGGGTATCACCCAGCACATCCGCGGCGGCGACAACGTCCATCAGATTCTCAACCTGCTGCTGATGGGCGGTCATATCGGCCGGCGCGGCGCCGGCGCCTGCCCGGTTCGTGGCCACTCCAACGTCCAGGGCGATCGCACCGTGGGGATCTTTCACAAGTCCGGCGAGGCGTTCCTGGCGAAGATGGACGAGGTGTTCGGGATCGAATGTCTGCGCGAGCACGGTCACGACGTGTCGCTCTGCTGCGAGGCGATCCTGCGTGACGAGGTCGATGCGTTTCTCGGCATGGGCGGCAACTTCTTCCGCGCCATCGCAGACCAGGCCCGTGTCGCCGCCCACGTGGGCGACATCCCGCTCACCGTCCAGATTGCCACCAAGCTCAATCGCAGCCATCTGATACACGGCAAGGCGGCCTACCTGCTGCCGGCGCTGGCGCGCACCGAGAAGGACATCCAGGCCGGCGTCGAGCAGACCATTACCATCGAAGACGGCATGTGCAACGTTCAGGGCTCCAAGGGTGCCCTGGAGCCGGCGTCGGAGCATCTGCGCTCCGAGATCGCCATCGTTGCCGGCCTCGGCAAGGCGACGTTCGCCCCCAACCCGAAGGTCGACTGGGAGTGGCTCGCCGAGGATTACGCCCGCATCCGCGACAGGATCGAAGCGACGCAGCCGGATACCTTCTACGACTTCAATCAGCGCCTGGGGGAGAAAGGCGTCTTCCATCTCGATATCGCCGCCCGCGACCGGATCTGGAAGACCGACTCCGGCAAGGCCCACTTCCTGTTCCCCGACGACCATCTCACCGAAGATGCCTCCGAACCGGGCGACGCCCACTTCCAGCTGCTGTCGATCCGCGGGCACGATCAGTTCAATACCACGGTCTACTCCCTGGATGACCGTTATCGGGATATCTACGGCACCCGCATGGTACTGATGATGAATCCTGCCGACATCGAGAAGCACGGTTTCCAAGCCGGCAACCGGGTCACGTTGAGGGCGGTGAGCGACGATGGTATCGAACGTCGCGTGTCGGGCTTCAAGATCATCGCCTACGACCTGCCGGAGAACTGTCTCGGCGCCTACTACCCGGAGGTCAACGATCTGATTCCGCTGGCCAATCGGGATCGGCAGAGCAACACCATCGCCGGCAAGTCGATCCCCGTGACCCTCGAGCTGATGTCCACCGAGCAGGTCGAAGCCGAGACGGGTGTGCTCGCCACCGGCTGACGGTTCTGTCGCCGGGCCATTTCACCGCAACCCGTGGCCGGGCCCTCTCTTGCCTCGACACCGTCGCCGCCTCGCCGTTCCGGTGAGGCGGCGATGTCCATTAGTCGCAGCGCCACCGCCAACCGCCCCCGTTTCCACCCCCGCCAATAGGCTCCTAACTCTTTTCCGTTCAAGTACTTGGAAAGCGATCCCATGTCCCGCCCCATAAAGGTCTGACCAATTAACCACGATTGGCAGTGACCCGTTCTGTGGTTATCTTCCGAGTCAATCGCCACGCCTGAGTATCGAGCGGAAGAATATCGACATCGGCCGGCGATCCGGCAAGCGCCATCGTCAGGTCGCGATGGCTACCGGCGACCTCCCACTGATAACAACGACACAGGGGCTCTCGATATGGATCACACGCTTCTCTCTCTGCTTGCCTTCCTGCCGCTGGTGCTGGCCGGTATCCTGCTGATCGGTTTCCGCATGGCGGCACGGACGGCGATGCCGATCGTATTCGTCGTTGCAGTGCTGATCGCGCTGCTGGCCTGGGACATGACCGGCACCCGGGTGCTGGCCTCGACGCTGCAGGGGCTGATCATGACGGTCTCGCTGTTGTGGATCATCTTCGGCGCCATCCTGCTGCTCAACACGCTGAAGCACTCGGGTGGCATCATGGCGATCCGCAACGGCTTCTCCGGCATCAGTCCGGACCGTCGTGTGCAGGCTCTGATCGTGGCCTGGCTGTTTGGCTGTTTCATCGAGGGTGCCTCCGGTTTCGGCACGCCGGCCGCCGTGGCCGCCCCGCTGATGGTGGCACTGGGCTTCCCGGCGCTGGCTGCCGTGGTGGTCGGCATGATGCTGCAGTCGACGCCGGTTTCGTTCGGCGCCGTCGGCACCCCGATCGTGGTGGGTGTCACCGGTGGCGTGAATCAGGTAGCGATCGCCGATCAGCTCACCACCAACGGCTCGACCTGGGAGACCTATTTCCGCCTGATCACTTCGGAGGTGGTCGTCACCCACGGGATCATCGGTGTCTTCATGCCGCTGATCCTGGTCATCGTGATGGTGCGTTTCTTCGGCGAAAACCGATCCTGGACCGAAGGCTTGTCGATCACACCGTTCGCGCTGTTCGTCGGCGTCAGCTTCGTGGTCCCCTCGATGCTGGTCGGCGTCTTCCTGGGACCTGAATTCCCGTCGCTGCTGGGCGGCCTGATAGGGCTGGCGATCGTGGTCCCGGCGGCGCGCAAGGGCTTCCTGCTGCCCAAGGATACCTGGGACTTCCCGGAGCGCTCGAAATGGCCGGCAGAATGGATCGGCACCATCGAGATCAAGGTCGACGATGTCGCCGGCCGTGCGCCGATGTCGACGCTGCGGGGCTGGATGCCCTACGTCATCGTCGCCATCCTGCTGGTGATCTCGCGCACCATCCCCTCGGTCAAGGCGGGCCTGTCATCGATCAGTACCGGCTGGAGCAACATCCTCGGCGAACAAGGCGTCTCCGGTAGCGTCGAATGGCTGTATCTGCCCGGCGGCATCATCCTGATCGCCGTCATCTGCACGATCTTCCTGCATCGCATGCGCGCCCCCCAGGTCAAGGCCGCTTTTGCCGAGTCCTCCAAGACCATCTTCGGCGCCGGTTTCGTGCTGCTGTTCACGATTCCGATGGTGCGGATCCTGATCAACTCGGGCGTCAACGAGTCCGACCTGGTCTCGATGCCTGTCGCCATGGCCCAGCTGGTCGCCGATGGCGTGGGTCAGATCTATCCACTGTTCGCCCCGGCGGTGGGTGCGCTCGGTGCGTTCATTGCCGGCTCCAACACCGTCTCCAATCTGATGCTGGCGGCGTTCCAGTTCAATGTCGCCGAAGTGCTGGGCGTCTCCACCGCGATGATGATCTCGCTGCAGGCCGTGGGCGCCGCTGCAGGCAACATGATCGCGATTCACAACGTGGTTGCGGCTTCCGCCACCGTCGGACTGCTCGGTCGGGAAGGCACGACGCTGCGCAAGACGATCCTGCCGACGATCTACTACTGCCTGTTCGCGGGGATCATAGGGCTGCTCGCGTTCTATGTGTTCGGCTTCAACGACCCGCTCATGGGCGGATGACCAGACAGCGCCGATCGACGTCAGGCGTTAACGCTCGAGGACTCCCGGCCACGGTCGGGAGTCGCGCCGTTGCCACCCTTTTGGTCTGACCACTTTTCCTTTCGTTGGGCTTTTGGCTAATAGCCGCTGCCGAAGACCTTCCACAGAATGGTCGGATCACCGATGTGGAAAGCGCTTCCACAAAATCGTTTTCCCGAGCCGCACCCGATGCAAGATCAGCACCCAGGAGAGGCCATGGAACTGCTTTATGACGAGCGCATCGATGGCGATATCGCCGACGTCGACAAATCGGCGCTGATGGCGGCGATCCTGGCGGTCGCTCCCCAACTGACGGTGCTCGATCGCGAGGAGGACCTGCGACCGTTCGAGTGCGACGGCCTGTCGGCCTATCGCGTGGTGCCGATGCTGGTGGCCATGCCCACGACGCTGGCCGAGGTCGAGGCGCTGGTGCGGGTCTGCTACGAGCATCATGTACCGGTAGTGACACGCGGCGCCGGCACCGGGCTTTCCGGCGGTGCGCTTCCGCTGGAAAAAGGCGTGCTGCTGGTGATGTCCCGCTTCAACAAGATCCTCAGCGTCGATGCCGATGCCCGCATCGCCCGCGTTCAGCCCGGCGTGCGTAACCTGGCGATCAGCGAGGCGGCGGCGCCTTTCGGTCTCTACTATGCCCCCGATCCGTCGTCGCAGATCGCCTGTTCGATCGGCGGCAACGTCGCCGAGAACGCCGGTGGCGTGCACTGCCTGAAGTACGGCCTCACCGTCCATAACGTGCTGAGCGTGGAGATCGTCACCATCGAGGGCGAGCGCATGACCCTCGGCGGCGAGTCGCTGGATACTCCCGGCTACGACCTGCTGGCGCTGTTCATGGGCTCGGAGGGGATGCTCGGGGTGATCACCGAGGTCACGGTGCGGCTGCTGCCCAAGCCGGAAGTGGCCAAGGTGCTGATGGCCTGCTTCGACGACGTCGAGCTGGCCGCCAGAGCAGTCGGGGACATCATCGCCGCTGGCTGCATTCCCGGCGGACTCGAGATGATGGATAACCTGGCGATTCGCGCCGCCGAGGATTTCGTTCACGCCGGCTATCCGGTCGAGGCTCAGGCGATCCTGCTATGCGAACTGGACGGCGTCGAGGTCGACGTGCAGGCCGACTGCGAGCGCGTTCGCGAGCTGCTCAATGCCGCTGGCGCGACTAAGATCCAGCTCGCGCGCGACGATGCCGAACGACAGCTGTTCTGGGCCGGCCGCAAGGCCGCCTTCCCCGCCGTGGGCCGGATGTCGCCGGACTATTACTGCATCGACGGCACCATTCCGCGGCGTGAACTGCCGCGCGTGCTCAAGGGCATCAACGAACTGTCCGCGCATTACGGACTGCGGGTCGCCAACGTCTTCCACGCCGGCGATGGCAATCTTCACCCGCTGATCCTGTTCGACGCCAACCAGCCGGGCGAGCTCGAGACCACGGAGGCATTCGGCGGCAAGATTCTCGAGCTGTGCGTCGAGGCGGGCGGCACCATTACCGGCGAGCACGGCGTCGGCCGCGAGAAGCTCAACCAGATGTGCACGCAATTCGCCGACGACGAGATCACCCTGTTTCATGCGGTGAAGTCAGCCTTCGACGAGCGTCGCCTGCTCAATCCCGGCAAGAACATCCCGACGCTGGCCCGCTGCGCCGAATTCGGTGCCATGCACGTGCATCACGGTGAGCTGCCGCATCCCGAGCTGCCCAGATTTTGAGCTCTGATACGAGGCATAGCGCCACGCCGCTTCAGAAACAGGAATCACGCCCATGACTCATCTGCAGGATCAGCGGCCGGAATACACCTCGGCGGACGAACCCGGGCCGGATGCGCTGGCGGGCAACGACGATAGCGAGGCGCTCTGCGAGCAGGTCGCGCGCGCCCAGGCCGAGCGAGCCACGCTGCGAATCGTCGGCGGCGACACCAAGGCGTTCTACGGTCGCCAGGTCGATGCCGCGCAGTCGCTCTCCACCACCGGCCACCACGGCATCGTGCATTACGATCCGGTGGAGCTGGTAGCGACCGTGCGCGCCGGCACTCGGCTTCGCGATCTCGAACGGGTGCTCGCCGACAACGGCCAGCGCCTCGCCTTCGAACCACCGCACTTCGGTGACAACGCCACGGTGGGCGGCATGGTCGCCGCCGGACTTTCCGGCCCCCGCCGCCCGTGGGTTGGCGCCGTGCGCGATTTCGTGCTCGGCGTTCGCGTCATTACCGCTGAGGGCAAGCTGCTGCGATTCGGCGGCGAGGTGATGAAGAACGTTGCCGGCTACGATCTCTCGCGGTTGATGGTCGGCGCCCAGGGCACGCTCGGGGTGCTGACCGAGATCTCGTTCAAGGTGTTGCCGCTGCCCCAGGCACGCGCCTGCCTGCGCTTCGAACTGCCGCTGGCCGAAGCGCTCGATCGGTTGACGGCCTGGGGTCGAGAACCCTTGCCGATCACCGGTGCCGCTCATGATGGCCAGACGCTGCACCTGAGACTCGAGGGCGGCGAAGGCTCGGTGACGGCCACGCGTCAGCGCCTTGGCGGTGAAGCGGAAGAGCCGCTGTTCTGGGAACAACTTCGCGAGCAGCGACTGCCCTTCTTCGCTGACGCGCTCGAGACTTCTGCCACCCTGTGGCGTCTGTCGCTGCCGGCGCTGGCCCGCATGCCGGCGCTCGAGGGCGACTGGCTCGTCGATTGGGCCGGTGCCCAACGCTGGCTGAAAGGTTCCGAGGGACGCGGTGTCGAGGGCGACCCGCAGGCCGACGCCCACATTCACGAGGCCGCCATCGCGGTCGGCGGTCACGCCACACGCTTCACGCCCGATGCCAGCGGCGCGTCACCGTTCACGCCGTTGGCGCCGGTGCTGGCCAAGTATCACCGCCAGCTCAAGAACCGACTCGATCCTCAGTCGATTTTCAATCCCGGCCGGCTCTACGCCGAGTGGTGAGGAGACTTCCATCCCATGCAGACCCATTTCTCCGAAGCCGCCCGCACGAAGCCTCATATTGTCGAGGCCGATCGCATTCTGCGCACCTGCGTGCACTGCGGCTTCTGCAATGCCACCTGCCCAACCTACCAACTGCTGGGTGACGAGCGCGACGGTCCCCGCGGGCGCATCTACCTGATCAAGGAGCTGCTGGAGAGCGATGACGGCGATGCCCGGATCACCGAGGAAACTCAGCTGCATCTGGATCGCTGCCTGAGCTGTCGCAGCTGCGAGACGACCTGCCCTTCAGGCGTCGAATACCACAAACTGCTGGATATCGGGCGTGCCGAGATCGACCGCCGAGTCGGTCGCCGGCCCGGCGAGCGCGTGATGCGACTGGGCCTGCGCACGGCGCTGGTCGAACCCAAGCGCTTTCAGGCCCTGCTGGCCCTGGGCCAGACGTTTCGACCTTTGGCGCCACAGGATCTGCGCGACAAGATTCCGGCCCGCCAGCCGCAACGGCAACCCTATCGCCAACAACGCCCCGACCCTGCCCGCCACGACCGCCAGATGCTGATCCTGGAAGGCTGCGTGCAGCCAGGGCTGGCGCCGAACACCAACGACGCCACGGCACGGGTGCTCGACCGGCTGGGTATCGGTGTCAAGCCGGCCCGGGAAGCCGGCTGCTGTGGCGCCATCGACTTTCACCTCAATGCCCAGGCCGCTGGGCGCGAACGCATGCGTGCCAATATCGATGCGTGGTGGCCGCTGATCGAAAACGGAGGAGCCCCCGGGGAAACCGGCGTGGAAGCGATCGTCCAGACCGCCAGCGGCTGTGGCGCCTTCGTCAAGGAGTATGGCGAAATGCTGGCCGACGACCCCGAGTATGCCACCAAGGCCAGGCGCGTCAGCGAGCTGGCCAAGGACCTGGTCGAGATCCTGCGGGAGGAGGATCTGGAAGCGCTGGGCACGCGCCATCCGGCAGCACGGCTGGCGTTTCACTGCCCGTGCACTTTACAGCATGCGCAGAAACTGGGGGGAGCCGTCGAAGGCGTGCTCATGCGGCTGGGGTTCACGCTCGCCCCGGTGCAGGACTCGCACCTCTGCTGCGGCTCCGCCGGTACCTATTCGATCACCCAGCCGACGCTGGCCAAGCGGCTGCGCGACAACAAGCTGGACGCGCTGGAAGCGCAAGCGCCGGATACCATCGTCACCGCCAATATCGGCTGCCAGAGTCATCTCAATGGCGCCGGACGCACGCCGGTACGCCACTGGATCGAACTGGTGGATGAATGCCTGGACACCGCCTGACACCAGGCGCCAGTCCTCCCATAACGCTTGATCGTTGACCATAACCCAACGGATTCCTCACAGGAGAACCCCGATGTTTACCCAAGCCGCACTCGAACTCACCGACGTCAACACCATCCTGGATGCCGCGCAGACCGAAGCCGAAGCGCAAGGCTGGGCGGTCACCATCGCCGTCGCCGATAACGGCGGCCATCTGCTCGGCCTGCGTCGCATGAATGGCGCCGCGCCTTTCAGCGCTGGCGTGGCCACCGAAAAGGCGCGCAACGCGGCGATCGGGCGCAAGGAGACCCAAGTCTTCGAGGATATGATCAACAATGGCCGCACCGCCTTCGTGACCGCCCCGATGACGGCGCTGCTGGCCGGCGGGGTGCCGGTCATTCACGATGGCCACGTGATCGGCAGTGTCGGCGTATCGGGAGTGAAACCGGACCAGGACGTCCAGGTTGCCAAGGCCGGTGTCGAAGCTGTCGGCTAGGCTTTGTCTGAAAAGTCGACGAGCGAAGGCAAGACCGGGCTGGCGTACCAGTTTACGGGGTGTCAATGAGCATCTTGATCGGACTGGCGCACCATCCGATTTTTAACGCCGTATGAGTAAGCGCAGTACTTTTCAGACATAGCCTAGGTCCGGTCGCCACGGCGGATAAGCCGGGCCGTTCTCCTTGCACCACTGTCAGGATCGTCACGACTCACAGAAGCGCCGCGACTGACCTTTTCATTTTTCCGATTCTCCCCTCCAGCGGCCGCGTTCGGCCGCTTTTTTTCGTCTCGATGCTGGCCGGTTGCAGCGGCCCTAACGCTAACGCGCTTCGGCTATCGCTTGAATCGACCTCTTTGTATGCTGTATACAATCTTGGGCAGCACGACACATAACAAGCTCAAGAACGCTAGAGGTGCGAAATGACTTCACGGAATGCCCGACCACCGGGGCCTGGTGCCCTCTGTCTGATCCTTGCCAGTTTCGCCGTCATCATGTCGACGGTGCTGATCCTCAAGATTCCGGTGGCGCTGGCGCTCTTTGCCGCCTGGTTCGCCATGTTCGCGATCGGCAAAGGGTTGGGGCACGCCTACGACTCGCTACAGCAGGGTGCGCTCGACGGGATCCGCAGCGGGCTCGAAGGCGTTCTGATCATCGTGACCGTCGGTGCCCTGATCGGCGGCTGGATCGCCGGTGGCATTGTTCCCAGCGTCATCTATTACGGCGTGTCGCTGATCGACCCCGCATGGTTCCTGCCGGCGGCGTTTCTGATCTGCGCCCTCACCGGCCTGGTCACGGGTACGTCCTTCGGCGCGGTCGGCACCATCGGGATCGCCATGATGGGCATCGGCCACGGTTTCGAACTGCCGCTGCCGGTCGTTGCCGGCGCGGTCATCTCCGGCGCATACGTGGGCGACAAGCTCTCGCCGCTTTCCGATACCACCGTGCTGACGGCCTCCATCTGTGAAGTGCCGCTGATCGAGCACGTGCGCTCCATGCTCTACACCGGCGTCCCTTGCGTGAGCCTGGCAACCGTCGGTTTCGCCATCGCCGGCAATCACTTCTCCAGCGCCGACTACGACATGCAGCAGGCCGATGCGGTCATGAATCAGCTCGACGCGCACTTCTCGATCTCGCTCTGGCTGCTGCTGCCCATCCTCGCCACACTGGTGCTGCTGGCCCTGCGCAAGCCGGCGCTGCCGGTCATCGCCATCGGTGCGGTACTCGGCGTCACCTGCGCCTGGGCAATCCAGGGCAGTACGCCGCTGCAGGCCGTCACTGCACTCTATGCAGGCAATCAGGGCGACTACGGCGACGGCTACCTCGCCAGCATCCTCAACCGCGGCGGCATGGTGTCGATGCTACCGGTGATCGCCATCGTCATCTTCGCGCTGGGCCTCGGCGGACTGATGGAACGTCTGGGCGTGCTGGAAACCATCGCCAACGCGCTGACGAAGATGGTGCACCGCAGCACTGGCAGGCTGACGCTCGCCACCATGGCCTGCGGTTTCTTCGGCACGATCTTCGGCGGCGCGGCGTATGTCGCCATCTTCACGGCCGCGTCGATGACCCGAAACATCTACGACCGGCTGGGGCTTGCGCGGGTGGTGCTGTCACGCAACGTCGAGGCCGGCGGCACGCTCTCCACGCCGATGATTCCATGGACCAGCGGCGCCGTCTTCATGGCGACCACCACCGGTGTCGCTACCGCCGACTACCTGCCCTTCCTCTGGTACCACTGGCTGGTGATGGCGTTCTCGCTGCTCTACGGCTTCACCGGTTTCGCCATGTGGCAACGCCCGCAGACCGATGTCGAACCCGCCCATTGATTTTCGTTTTCTGGAGACACCCGAATGACCCATACCAACGGCAGCTCGCAATCCTACGTCGCCGACGCGCGCAACGAGGACGTCATCGTCTACGTCGACGGCGAATTCAAACCCAAGAGCCAGGCGACGGTGTCGATCTTCGACAGCGGTTTCGTGCTGGGTGATGGCGTGTGGGAAGGTATTCGCCTGGTGAACGGCAAGCTGGTCGCACTCGACCAGCACATGAAGCGCCTCTATCAGGGGGCGGCGTCGATCTCACTGGATATCGGTGTCGACCGCGACGAACTGGTCGGCCTGATCCACGAGACGCTGGCGAAGAACGACATGACCGACGGCGTGCATATCCGTTTGATGGTCACCCGCGGCCTCAAGAGCACGCCCAACCAGGACCCGCGATTCCTGCTCGGCGAGGCGACCATCGTCATCGTTGCCGAGCACAAGGTGATCGACAAGGCGGCCAAGGCGAAGGGGCTGACGCTGTTCACGTCGACGTTTCGCTGCAGCTCGCCGGACGTGTTCGATCTCAGGCTCAACTCCCACAGCCGACTCAACTTCATTCAGGCCCTGATCCAGGCGATCAACGCCGGGGCCAACGAGGCGCTGATGCTCGACCCTCACGGTTTCGTCGCCAGCTGCAACTCCACCAACTTCTTCATCGTTCGCGATGGCGAGCTGTGGACCTCAACCGGCCGTTACAACTTCAACGGCATCACCCACAAGACAGTCATGCGTCTGGCCCGCGACAACGGTATCGTCGTTCGCGAGACGGACTATACCCTGGCAGAGACCTACACTGCCGACGAGGCTTTCGTGACCGGCACGCTTGGCGGTCTGACACCGGTCTATCAAATCGACGGACATGCTATCGTGAACCCCCAAAGCGAAAGCCTTACGGCACGTCTGGCGGCGCTCTACGACGCCTACCTGCACGCCTGAAGGCCTCCATTCCAACCGCTGGAACCGAATGTTCACCACCGACATCGAGCAGATACCCGGGCGACGCACACTCTGGGAACAGACCGCACAGCGTCTACAGACGCTGATCGCCAACGGCACGATTGCGCCGGGGACACGACTGACCGAGAACGCGCTCGCCAAGCAGCTCGGGGTCAGTCGCGCTCCCTTGCGCGAAGCGATTCGGCACCTGATGAATATCGGACTGCTGATCAGCGAGCCCTACAAGGGCGTGCGGGTACTCGAGCTGACCAGCGAAGGGCTGCATCAACTCTACGAGTACCGCACCGGGATCGAGCAGATGGCGTTTCGCAGCCTGTGGCCCAAACGCAGCGCAGAGAGTTTCGCGGATCTCGACCGGCGTCACGCCCGCCTGCTCGAGGCAATCGACAGCGGCGACAGTGCGCTTGCCATCGATCGTGAGCTGGAGCTGCATCAGTGGTGCTACGAACTCAGCGGCAATGCCCTGCTGATCGATGCCTGGGGGCGGGTCAAGCCGCATCTGCGCTGCTATTTCGTCCTGCATCAGCGGGCACACAACCGATCCGGCCCGGCGCGCCAGTCCCACGACCGCTATTTGGAGCATGCCAAGGGAGAGTCCCTGCCAGCGGCGCTCGACTTCATCGAAGCGCACATGAAGCAGGGGTTCGATCAGGTAATCGACCACGTCGGCTGACGCGGCGCGAGCGGCGCAAACATCGGCATCGACGGCCCGCGCCTTAGCGCTTCTTGCGGCCCTGCGCTGAACGGCCGGCGCTCTTGCCGCTTCGGCGGGCATCGGGCTTGCCCGGTTTCGATGACGCCGCCTTGGACTGGCTCGGCCCGCCGTTGCCGGACTTCGTGGCGTGTTGCCCTGCCGGCTTGCCCCTGGCGCCAGGCTTGCCCTGGGTGGCCTTCGGATTGCCTTTGGCGCCGGGTTTTCCGTTCGCCGTTGGCTTTCCCTTCATGGCCGGTTTGCGCTTCGCGGCCGGCTTGCCCTTCTCTGCAGACCTGCCCTTCCCCGGGGGGGTGGCCGAGCCCCGCGCGCCCGATTTCGCGGCGTGACGGCTGGCGGGGCCACCCCTGCCACCCGCGCTGGGCGGCTTGTTCTTCGCGCCACCGGCCGAGCTATTCCCTGGCCCATGACCGGCGCTTTTCGCACCCGCTTTCGACGCCGACCTGGCGCGGGGTGACTGGCCCTTGTCGGCCACCTTCTCGGACTGCTGGGTCAGCGCGAGAATACCGTCGAGTTCCTTTTCGGTCAGATCCCGCCAGTCGCCCAGCGCCAGACCCTTGAGCGCCACGTTCATGATTCGGGTACGAATCAGCTGAGTGACTTCATAGCCGAAATACTCGCACATGCGGCGTATCTGTCGGTTGAGCCCCTGCACCAGGGTAATGGTGAACACGAACGTGGACTCTTTGCGCACCTGGCAGCGCTTCGTCACCTTGCCCAGAATCGGCACGCCACTTTGCATGCCGTCGATGAATTCGTCGGTGACCGGCTTGTTGACCGTCACCTGATACTCTTTCTCATGATGATTGTTGGCGCGCAGGATCTTGTTGACCAGATCGCCGTTGTTGGTCAGGAAGATCAGCCCCTGGGAATCCTTGTCGAGTCGGCCGATGGGAAAGATTCGCGCGCCGTGTTTCACGAACTCGACGATATTGTCCTTCTCGCTGGACTCGGTCGTGCTGACGATACCCACCGGCTTGTTCAGCGCGATCAGGATCAGATCCTCCGCTTCCTGAGGCTCGATCTCCTGCCCATTGACCTTGACCCGATCCCCCGCCACCACCTGGTCGCCGGTCGTCGCTCGGCGCCCGTTGATCCATACGTTGCCCTGCTCCACGAAACGGTCGGCTTCACGGCGAGAGCACATCCCGCTTTCGCTGATGTACTTGTTGATACGGGTCGATTGTCGTAACGCCATAAAACACCGTGGTGGCCAGATAGTTGATAAAGAGATGGCTCGGAGTCGTCCACTCCCCGAAGGCGTCAGCCCTCCCAACCGAGGACGACGCGTCCGGGTAGTTTGACGCTCAAGCCGCGGGGATAAAACCTGGACCCGTCGATAGCGTCTTCTCTACGACTGCCGGGGGAACTTATCGGCCCGAAAAGTTCTACCTGAGAGAACAACATAGCCTCTGTCAATATTCTTTAGTCGCAATTCACGGTCTTGAGATTGACCCCGTTCCCGAGCCGACATAATTTCCACTGTCGGAACAGGTTCTACAAAAGAGAATAATGGAGACGCCATGAAACTGCTGTCCTTGAAACCATCCGCACTCTGTGCGGCGCTCACGTTGGCAACGCTGTCCCTGTCGGCCCAGGCGGCCGGTCCGAGCGGGAAGATCGACTGTATCGCGCCCGCCAATCCCGGCGGCGGCTGGGATTTCACCTGCCGCAGCGTGGGGCAGGTACTGAGTGAAATCGGCGCCATCGACGGCAGCGTCCAGACCACCAACATGCCAGGCGCCAGCGGTGGCGTCGCATTCTCTCACGTCGTCACCAAACGGGCCGGTCAGAACGACGTCATCGTTTCGGCGTCGACGTCCACCACCACCCGCCTGGCCCAGCATCAGTTTCCGGGCTTGGACGCCGACATGGTCAACTGGGCCGGCACCGTCGGCGCCGACTACGGCGTCATCGCGGTGAGCAAGGATTCTCCCTACCGGACCCTCGAGGATCTGCTCGACGCGATGGAGCAGAAACCCTCCAGCGTCAGTTTTGCCGGCGGCAGTGCCAGCGGGGGCTGGGATCATCTCAAGGTACTGATGATGGCCCGCGCCGACGGCATCAAGCCGCTGAACAAGATCAAGTATCTTCCGTTCGACGGCGGCGGCGAAGCGATGACGCAGGTCGTCGGCGGTCATATCGACGCCTTCTCCGGAGACGCCTCGGAGATTCTGGGTTTCGTCGAATCGGGCGATCTTCGCGTTCTCGCCGTACTCGCCGATGGCCGCCTGCCCGGTGCGCTCAACGACTTCCCCACTGCCAAGGAACAGGGCGTGGATGTCGAAGGCATCAACTGGCGCGGCTTCTACCTACCGCCGAAACTCTCCGACGAAGACGTCGCCTGGTGGGAAGATGCCCTGCACAAGGTGTACGAAAGTCAGGAGTGGAAGGACGTCATGCGTCAGAACGGGCTGATTCCGTTCGACCGTAGCGGCGACGACTTCAAGGATTACGTCCACCAGCAGATCGCCGATATCGAAGAGATCTCCAAGGAAGTCGGCCTGATCCAGTAAGCCTGATCCGGCGGGTCTGATCTGGCGAGCCTGATTTGGTAAGTCCAGTCCGACACGGCGGTTCCACAGGCGGGTTCAGCAGCAAGGTAAATCTCGATTCCTGCTCGCAATCAGCTGGCAACTCGTTGGCAACAGGACGACTCGCTACCGAGCCGTCCGTTGTATCACGCGAACGCCGATTATTCAGGAGGTGCGCAGCGCGCGTGGCCATTGGCGTTCGAGACGCGGGGCGTACTGTGTCAGTAGCGGCATGTGGCGGTCCTTGGCGGCCAGGTTGAATCGCTCGCTCGGACCCGACAACGCCAGCGCGCCCATCAACTCCCCTTCACCGTTATAGATGCCGATGGCCGCCGCCGACAGGCCGGCCTGGCGCTCTCCGCTCGACACCGCGACCTGGCCCCGGGGTGTCTCGTAATTGAGCACCCGACCCGCCGCACCGCGACCCAGAGGCAGTCTGACGCCTTCCTCGAGGTGGTGGCGCACCTCCAGCCGACCGTTTTCGCGCAGCCGACAGATACGATGGTCGCCATCGCGGACATAGAAAGAGGCGGTCTCTTCGCTGGCGTCGCGCAGCGATTCCAGAATCGGCCGCACCAGATTCTCGAGCTGCGGTCCGTCGCCCGCCAGCGGCGCCAGGCGCGACACGGCGGGGCCGACCCGGTAGATGCCGCGCTCGTCACGGGTGACGTAGCCGAAATGCTCCAGCGACGCCATCAGCCGCAGGATGGTGCTCTTGTAAAAACCCGAGGCGTTGGCGAGTTCGGTCAACGAGAACTCTCGCCGCTCCTGGGAGAACGCCTCGAGCAGAGTCAGGGCTCGCTCGACGGCCTCCACACGTCGCTGGGCCATGGGACGCTCCTTTCGATCGTGGATATTTTCTGTCACGGACATTTGACTTGAACTAATGGCGAATGTTGCGACAGACAAAACGCTATTGCAACCAACTCGGACCGAACATATTCTCTCTGAAAGAATTTGTTTCGTCAGGAGGAATGATGTCATCGCCGTTAACCGGTTATCGGGTACTCGATCTGACCAACGTGCTGGCCGGCCCGTTCTGCTGCCATCAACTGGCTCATCTGGGAGCCGAGGTGATCAAGGTCGAACGACCCCAGGGTGGCGATCTGGCCCGCCAGCTCGGCGCGGACCCCGCGCTCAATCAGGCGCTGATGGGGGTTTCCTTCCTCGCCCAGAACGCCGGCAAACGTTCGGTGACGCTCGACTTCAAGCGACCGGAAGAGCGTGAAGCCTTTCTCGAACTGGTCGCCACCGCCGATGTCGTGGTCGAGAACTTCCGCCCCGGCGTGATGCAGCGCCTCGGGCTCGGCTTCGAGACCTTGCGCCAGGCCAATCCCGAACTGGTCTACTGCGCGATTTCCGGTTTCGGCCAGGACGGCCCGCTGGCCAACTATCCGGCCTACGACCAGATCATTCAGGGCATGGCCGGCGTGATGAGCATCACCGGCGCGCCGGAGAACGCACCCTACCGGGTCGGCTATCCGCTGGCCGACACCGTCGGCGGCCTGACGGCGGCGATGGCGATCAACGCGGCACTGGCGGAGCGCCCGCGCAAGGCACACTTCATCGATATCTCGATGCTCGAGTCCGTGCTCGCCACCATGGGCTGGGCGGTATCCAACCTGCTCATCGCCGGCAAGCCGCCGCAGCCGCTCGGTAACGACAACGTGACCGCGAGCCCTTCCGGCACCTTCTCCACGGCCGATGGGTTGATCAATATCGCCGCCAACAAGCAGGAGCAGTTCGAAGCGATCTGCCATTTGCTCAGACGCCCCGAATGGCTGACGGATACGCGATTTGCCCAGCGCCAGGCACGGCTGGATAACCGACAGGCGCTGAGCGACTGCATCGAGGTGGTGCTGAAACAGGAAACGACCGAGTACTGGTGGCCACGCCTGGTCGAAGCCGGCGTGCCCGCCGGGCCTGTCTACAGCGTCGCCGAAGCGCTGGCCCACCCCCAGGTTCGCGACCGCGGGTTGATCGAGCGATTCGACGACACCTCGATCGGCCGACCGCTGGAGGTGGTCAGCGGCGGTTATCGCTTCGATGACCAGCCACCGCGGGTGGCGTCGCCGCCGCCTCGGCTAGGCCAGGACAACGCCACCCTGCTTCCCGCTCACGCCGCCAACGACGAATAGAACCGGAGATATCTCATGATCGACGCTCACACGCCCGAATACCAGGCTCAGCAGTGGTGGAAAACCGACATCATCGATATGCGCCCCGGCGAGATCCGCTATCGCGGCTACCCGATCGAGGAGCTGATCGGCAACGTCGGCTTTACCGACATGGTGTGGCTGATGACTCGCGGTGAGCTGCCCACCCGAGCGCAGGCGGCGCTGCTGGAAGCGGCGTTGATGAGCGCTGTCGATCACGGTCCGCAGGCCCCGAGCATCGCCATCGCACGGATGGCGGTGACCTGCGGCAGCAGCCTCAACAACGCCATGGCCTCGGCCGTCAACGTGCTCGACGACGTCCACGGCGGCGCTGGCGAACAGGCCGTCGAGCTGTACCAGTCGATCCTCGAATACCAGCTTGGCGGGCACAAGCTGGAAGCCGCCGTCCAGGAAGGGATTGCCGCCTGGCAGCGAGAACGAACCAAAATCATTCCCGGCTTCGGTCACCGCTTCCATCCGGTCGATCCCCGCGGGCCGCGACTGCTGGAACTGGTCGAGGAAGCCGCCGGTCGCGGCGAGGTAGATGGCAATTTCGTCGCCATTGCCCGCGAGGTCGAACGCCAGCTCATCGCCATGAAAGGCAAGCCGATTCCGCTCAACATCGACGGTGCTACCGCCGTGATCTATGCCGAACTGGGCTTTCCCGCCCCGCTGGCTCGCGGCCTGTTCTGCCTGTCGCGCTCGGTGGGCATCCTCGCCCACGCCTGGGAACAGCAGTGCCAGGGCGGTCGCAACAAAGGACCGATGCCCAAGGGTTGGCTGTGGCCCTACGGCGGTCCGGCCAAGCGTCCGGTACCAAGCCGGGGCTGATCTCTCTTGAACGGCGGCCGTTCAAGTCTGGTGAAACACACGCCCGGCGGTGGTCGCGTTGATCTCGCCGATGCGAATCACGAAGTCGCCGAAGGGCTCGCCATCTTCACGCTCGGTGGCGTAGCGCTGGATCAGCGGCGTCAGCGCCTCGAGAATGGTCGCTTCGTCGATGTTCTCGCGGTAGAGCTTGTTCAACCGTTGGCCGCTGAAACCGCCGCCAAGATAGAGGTTGTAATGCCCCGGCGCCTTGCCGACGAAACCGATCTCGGCCAGGTACGGCCGCGCGCAGCCGTTGGGGCAGCCGGTCATGCGCACGATGATGGCATCGTCGGCGAGCCCAGCCTTGCGCATCACGGCGTCGAGCCGGTCGATCAGCGACGGCAGGTAGCGCTCGCTTTCCGCCATCGCCAGCCCGCAGGTCGGGAATGCCACGCAGGCCATGGCGTTGCGTCGCAGCGGCGAAGTTTCCGCGACCAGCCGATGACGGTCCAGCAGCGCGTCGATGGCCCCGCGCCGGGACTCTTCGACCTGGGTAATGATCACGTTCTGATTGGTGGTCAGAACCAGATCGCCGTCATGCTGCTCGGCAATCTCGCGCAGGCCGGTGCGTAGCTGCGGGCCATCCGGGAAGTCGGCGATGCGACCGTTCTGGACGAACAGGCCATAGTGCCAACGACCGTCATCGCCTTGTATCCAGCCCAGCCGATCGCCGTTGTTGTCGAAGTGATAGTCGTGCGCCGGTGCCAGCGATTCGCCCAGTTGCCGTTCCACCTCCAATTTGAACGCGTCGAGTCCCATCTCCTCGACGGTATATTTCAGTCGTGCCTGCTTGCGATCGCGGCGATTGCCGTTATCGCGCTGGACCAGCATGATCGCTTCCGCGACGGCGGGCGCGGCTTCCGGCGAACAGTATCCGATGGGATCGGAAAGGCGCGGAAAGGTCGACGGGTCGCCATGGGTCATGCCCATGCCACCGCCGATGCAGACGGTAAAGCCGTGAAGCTCGCCGTCGACCACGTCGGCGATGAAACCGACGTCGTGGGCGAACAGATCGACATCGTTCTCCGGCGGAATCGCCAGGGCCACCTTGAACTTGCGCGGCAGGTAATGGCGCGTATACAACGGCTCCTTGGGATCGAGCGGCTCCCGGTCGTCTCCCACCTTCGCTTCCGACTCAGCGCGCTCCGATTCACTCTTCGATTCACGTTCCTGGGCCCCACCGGCGACACGCTCCTCGCCGAGAAAGATTTCGTGATAGGCGCGGGTGCTGGGCAGTAGTCGGGTACTGATCCGGTGACTCAACTCGTAAACCTGACGATGAACGGCCGAGCGATGCGGATTGGCGGTGCAGATCACGTTGCGGTTGACGTCGCCACAGGCGGCGATGGTGTCCACCATGGCCTGATGGATCGTCTGCAGGTGCGGTCGCAGATTTTCCTTCAGCACGCCATGGTACTGAAAGGTCTGCCGTGTGGTGATGCGCAGCGTGCCGTTGGCGTAGCGTGACGCCACGTCGTCGAGGGTCTGCCACTGCGCCGGCGTGACCAGACCGCCGGGCAGCCGCAATCGCACCATGAAGCTGTAGAGCGGTTCGAGTTTCTGATGCCGGCGCTCGTCGCGCAGGTCTCGATCATCCTGCTGGTAAAAGCCGTGAAACTTGGTCAGTTGGGTATCGTCCTCGGCGACGGCACCGGTAGCACGGTCGGCCAGACCCTCTTCGAGCGTCCCCCGCAGGTAATCGCTTTCAACCTTGAGCCGCTCGTTGGGATGCAGCTCATCCAAGGGTACGTCACGCAATTTGGCGATGATGTCCATGTTGGCGCTCCTACGCTTAATAGATGTCGCGCTGATACCGCTTCTCCTGCTGCATCTCGCGCAGATAATCGTCGGCGCCGGCCTCGCCGTGCCCACCCTGCTCACGGATGACGTCGCGCAGCGCCTGATGCACGTCCGGCGCCATGAACTCGGCATCGCCACAGACGTAGACATACGCCCCCGCTTCGAGCCAGGCATAGAGCGTTTCAGCCTGTTCGCGCAGACGATCCTGAACGTAGACCTTGTCGGCCTGATCGCGAGAGAAAGCGACATCCAATCGCGTTAGCAAGCCATGCTGGCGCCACTTGAGCCATTCCGATTGATACAGGAAGTCGCTGCGGAAGCGTCGGTCACCGAAGAACAGCCAGTTGTCGCCGCCGGCGCCACGCTCCTCGCGTTCCTGCAGGAAAGCGCGAAACGGGGCAACGCCGGTACCGGGGCCGATCATGATCAGCGGCGCCTCGTCATCGTCCGGCAGCTTGAACTGCTTGTTGCGGTCGATATAGATCGGCACGCGGTCGCCGGGCTCGATGCGGTCCGCCAGGTAGCTCGTGGTGACGCCGTTGCGGGCGCGGCCGTGCGTCTCGTAGCGCACCACGGCGACGGTGAGATGCACTTCGTCGGGCACGGCTGCCTGGCTCGAAGCAATGGAATAGAGCCGTGGCGGCAACTTGCGCAGCGCCGCCGAAAACTGGGCGGCATCGATCCCCTCGACCGGGAACTGCTCGACCACATCGATGATCTGGCGCCCGTGAAGCCAGTCACGCAGTTCATCGCGGGCCTCTTCACCCAGCAACCGGCGCAATTCCGGCGCCTGCGACCATTCGGCCCATTGCTGCAGGAACGGCCGCGTCAGCGTCGTCACCTCGAAGTCCGTCAGCAGCGCGTCCCGCAGCACGCGCCCCTCTTCCAGCGGCGATTCGGCATCGAACTTGAGCATCTCGATCAGTTCGTCGACGTGGCCAGGGTCGTTCTGCGGCACCACGCCGACCGCATCGCCCGGCAGATATTCGAGCCCCGACTCTTCCAGCGACAGTTCGAGATGCAGGGTCTGCTTGTCCGAGTCGCGACCGTTGAGCGGCTGGCTGGTCAGCACTTCGGCCAAAAACGGATGCTTCTTGGAGTAGCGTGGCTGAACGTGTTGCGAAGCGTCGGTTGCGGCGACCTGAGTCGGTGGCGGCGTGGCGAGATCCCCGGCCAGCGACTCGAGCACCTCGTCGATCCAGGTTTCGGCCGTCTCTTCATAATCCACGTCGCAATCCATCCGCTCGTGGATCGCTTCGCCACCGAGCTCTGCCAGCCGGGCGTCGAACTCCTTGCCGGTCTGGCAGAAGTGCTCGTAGCTGGCGTCGCCCAGGCCCAGCACGGCAAAACGCAGCCCCGCGAGTTTGGGCGCCTTGCGGCCCATCATCAGCTCGTGGAATTCGAGCGCCGGGTCGGGCGGATCGCCGTCGCCCTGGGTGCTGACGACGACCAGCAACCGCTCGACCGCCTTCAGCGTCTTCTTGCTGGCATCCGCCATGCTCAATAGCGTGACGTCGAAGCCCTTGGCGCCAGCACGCTCGGCGGCCAGCTCGGCCACCCCTTCGGCATTGCCGGTCTGGCTGCCGTAGAGCACGGTCAACGTGGTGGACGCTGTCGGCGTTGTCTGCGAGGCCCCGGCCTGCGTCGTCCCTGCTGCGGCCTGGGCGCCGAGACCGGCCAGATAACCGCTCAACCACTGGCGCTGGGAGGCATCCAGATCCGCCAGCGCCTGCTGCACGCGCTTGGCCTGATCGGCACTCAGGGGGCTGTTGGTGTCGGTCAGCGAGTTGGGAGCCATCCATGACCTCTCGGCATATCCGGTAACCGATAAACCGGTAATTGAACGAAACGGCGCAAAGCGCGCTCTCGACATCGATTGGCTAAAGCCTAGTCGGTTAACCGTTGAGTGTTGGGGCGAGTGAAAAGAATCAAAAAGTCCGATCGGCGCTGTGCTTATTCCATCGAACGATCACGCTTCATTGGATCGCGCGCTGTGTCCCGAGTAATCAGGCGCTGTTCTCTCGAACGTTCGGCGACCGAGTGACCGAGGCTTTGCGGATCAACGACGAAATCGCAATACTCGACGTTTCCCTGACAGCGGAGGCCGCCATGACGTATCGACTCTTCATCGCCAACAAGAACTACTCTTCCTGGTCGATGCGACCCTGGGTGCTGCTGCGCGCGCTGGACATCCCGTTCGAGGAGGTGCTGACGCCGTTCGAAGGTGCCGGCCAGCAGCAGGCGTTCACGCACTTTTCGCCCACGGCCAAAGTGCCCTGCCTGCACGATGGCGAGCAGGTGGTGTGGGATTCACTGGCGATTCTGGAATATGTTGCCGAGGGTCATCCGGCCGCATGGCCCGGCGATCGCGCCGCCCGGGCCTGGGCGCGCTGCGCCAGTGCCGAGATGCACTCGGGCTTTGCGGCGATACGCGACGAGTGCTCGATGAACTGCTCGCTGACCCTCGATCTGGATACGCCGAGCGAAGCGCTCGAGAAGGATCTGACTCGCCTCGATATTCTCTGGCAGGAAGGTCTCGAGGCGTTTGGCGGCCCATGGCTCGCCGGCGACACGTTCACCGCCGTGGACGCCATGTTCGCCCCGGTCGCGGTGCGTATCCGCGGCTACGGTATCGAACTCGGCACGCCCGCCATGGCCTACGCCGAGCGCCTGCTCGCGCATCCGGCGGTGGCCGAATGGATCGAACAGGGCATCGCCGAGACGTGGATCGACGAGCCACATGAGGCCGACTGCATTCGTGGCAGACGAATCATCGAGGATCGGCGCCAGCGAGCCTGAGTCGAGATCCGGCCTCGTCGCCTGCCATTGCGCAATAATGTCCAAGCTATCGGCATGTCGCTCGGCCTAGGCTAGGCGGATCGGCGTTCGGGGAGAGGAGCCATGGCCAAGCAGACCAGCCAGTTTCGGTTTTTCAAGAGTCGGCACGTGCCCGAGCTTACCGTGCTGCAAGCGGCGATGAGTGATTTTCGCTACGATCCTCACGCTCACGAGGAGTATGCCTTCGGCGTCACGCTCGCCGGCCGCCAGGATTTCTTCAGCAGCGGGCAGTATCACCGCAGCCCGCCCGGCAACGTCATCCAGTTCAATCCCGGCGAGGTCCACGATGGTCAGTCGGGTGGCGGCAGCGCGCTGGGCTACGTGATGACCTACGTGTCGCCCGCCCAGCTCGAAGCCGCGTTTGCCGATGCGACGGGGCACGAGAGTAACGAAAGCTTCAGAAGCCGCGACACGCTGATCCCCGACCCGGTACTGCGCGACGCCATCCTGGAGCTGGCGCGCCTGGTGACCCAGCATGTCGGCAGCCGTATCGACCAGGAATACGCCCTCTACCGGATCGCCACCCGACTCGTCCAGCGTGACGGCCAGTTCAATCCGGGGGCCGTCGTGGGCCGCTCCGATGCGCTGCTGAAGCGCGCCAGGGAGTACGTTCTCGCTCATCTGGAAGAGGATATGTCGCTGGACGATCTGAGCCAGGCTGCGCATCTTTCGAAGTACCATTTCCTGCGACTGTTCCGCCAGCAGTTCGGCATGACGCCGCACCAGTATGTCATCAACTGCCGCATCAACGCCGCGCGTCATGCGCTGGAAACCGGCGAGCAGCCCAGCGCGGTTGCGATGCGTTACGGCTTCGCCGACCTCAGCCACTTCAACCGGCGCTTCAAACGCATCTACGCCATGACGCCGTACCAGTACCAGCGCGCCGTCACCCCCTGACCCAGAGTCCGCCATGTTAGCGATCGTCGCCTATGCTCTGGGCGTCATGTACACGCCTGGGCCCGTGAACCTGCTCGGCCTGAATGCCGGGCTCCATGGCCAGGCCAGATCCTCGCTGGGGTTCTATATCGGCGTGGGGCTGGCCATGCTGATCCTGTTTCTCCTGTTCGGCTGGGCCGGTGCCGCCTGGGTCCGGGGCGATATGCTTGCGGTGGTGGGCGCGCTGGGCTGCGGTTACATCTTCTATCTCGCCATCAATATCGCCCGTTCGAGCATCGACCTGCCGGCCGTGCGCCAGGCACCACGGGTAATGCGCTTGCGCGATGGGCTGATCATGCAGCTGTGCAATCCCAAGGGAATCGTGGCGACGCTGCCGATCGCCACCATTCAGTTTCCCGCTGCGGGCATCCACGGGCTCAGCCTGACGCTGTGGTCAATGGGTCTGGCCGCGCTGGCTGTCGGTGCCCCCGGCAGCTACGCGCTGATCGGTGTCGTGCTCGGCAAGCGACTCGAGAATCCCAAAATCCTCCAGGGCTTCAGCCTGGGGATGGCCGCGCTACTCGCGGGTGTCGCGCTGTCCATCGGCTACGAGCATGTCTGGCTGCCGCTGACGGCTGATTGACTGATGGCTGGCCGAATAGCGCCCAGATCGCCGCTAGTGGGCTATCCGTTCAACCGTCGCCCCCGATCAGCGCTTGCAGGGAGTCGACCGGCGACGTGACAATATTGTTGAGCGACTCCGTGAGCGCTTGCCACACCACCACGCTCATATCCACCTGAGTGTTGCCATCGACGGTGGTCTCGATGGGGATGTCCAGGTTGATCACGCCCGTTTCGGCCTGCAGCAACCCGATCAGACGCTTCAAAGGTAACGACGTCTCGTTCGGGTCGATCTCGTTGCCCAGATCCAACCGCTTGAGAATGATGTGGTTGCGCGCGGTCAACGTATCGCCCTGCAAGAGATAGTCGAGCTCGAGATCAGCGATACCGTGTTCGATACGATAGCCGGCAAAGCGCTGAATGTAGGGCGCGAACTGGGACAGCGCCAGATGCTGGGTCGTCAGGCGCATCCGTCCACCGGGTGGGTTGCCCAGACTGACGTTCCCCTCGATCCTCACCGGGGTGCCGTCGCTCTCCATGCCCTCGAAGCGATAGCTCGCGGGCTTGGCGCTGCGGGTATCGAACCGGGTGAACTGGCCGCTCAACTGGCTGACGGCGAGCGAAACGGTCGGCGACATGCGCCGATCCTCGAAATCGAACCTTCCCCGCTCGATCTCGAGTCGGTTCAAGGCGACCGCCAGCCCCTGGCTCCGACCCGCGTTACGCGCCTGGTCCTGCGGCAGATTCCGGTTCTGCTCCTGCCCCTGATTCGGAGAGGCCTCGCCTCGACCAGCGGCCTGATCGCCGCCCTGTCGATCATTCGTCGCCTGACCACCTTGCCCGTCGCTGAACGGCGCGGTGAGATTCAAACGCCCATCATCATCGATCAGGGCCGTCAGCGTTGGTGCGGCGAGCCTCGATGAATCGATCACCAGATGATCGCCTGCAGTGAAATCGAGGCCCTCGAAGACGCCATGTTCCAGCGACAGCAACGACTGGCCCTGCTTGTCGGTCGTTGCCAGATCATCGAGCCCCAGTTGCCCCTGATAGGCGATCAACGCGTCCACGGCGGCACCGAAACGAACCTGACCATCGAGATCGACTCGGCCTCTCTCGAGTCGTACCGCCGACGCAGCGCTGATCCACGGCTCGAAGGCCTTGACCGCTACGTTTCGCGCGTTGACGGAAAGATCGCCGATCAACGGCATCACGCCGAATCGCCCGTCGAGATCGACGCGGCCACCGCCGACCGTCCCCGAGGCCTGCCCCTGCATCGGCGAATCGCTCGAGCGCTGATAATCGTGCAGCGTGACGCTCACGTCAGTGGCGCCCAATGACGGCTTCCCGGAAATCCGTCGGTCCTGCCAATCGATCCGGCCGTCGTCCGCCTCGATACGGTCGATGCCGAGCGGCGCGACGTTCCCCGACGATGAATCCTCGCCCAGTGTGGTCAGGTTGAGCGGCCCGGAGGAAGGAGAAACGAGGTGGAGACGTGGCGAATGGAGCTGCACCTCAGAGATATGAATGCCGGGCTGCCAGAGCGTCGACCACGAGAAGACGACCTTGCCGGACTCGATCGAGATCATCGGTGTGTCGTTCTTGCCGATTCGCAGCGCCGAGAACGCGGCAGTCGCCGTGAACGGATTGAAACTGACGCGTTCGATCTGGACACGCTCCCCCAGCGATTGGGTGAAGCGGCTTTCCGCCCACTTCGTGAGCGCCCAAGGCCCCACCACGAGGATCAGAAACATCACCAGGACAGCCAGGCCGAATAGACTGGCGCGGCGGCCGCGAGCCGCGTTGAACATGGCCTCGCTCCCTTGCGTTGATACCGGAGATTGCGAAAAAGACATCGTCATCAGCCTGACTCGGGCCGATGCCTTGCGCGATGAAGACGCCAGATGGTGAGAAGGTTGGTGCCGAGCGCCAACGCTTCGGCGATGGCACCACCGATCGAGCCGATGATCAACGCATTGATCAACCAGCTAAGCGCCACGCCGGCGAGCATGGCCCGCATGACCAGGCCGCGGAACAGGAACATCGCCAGCGTGCCGAAGGTGGCCGCCAGCAAAGGAAAGAGATCGTACCATTCGCGCCACGTCGCGAGCGCCACGAGGCCACTGGCGACCAGCACCAGACTCATCACCGTCAGATTGCGGGGAAAACGACGTGCCAGCAGGATACGCAAGACGACCAGCACCGACATGCCCATCGCCACCCACTGCCCGAAAAAGCCGAAATGCACCGCGAAAGCGACATTGGCGAAGATCAGATAGACCAGCAGCCGATCATCCTGGCGGCTGGCAAAGGCGATGATGATAAAGCCGAGAGCGACGAGCCCGCCCAGTTGGGCGGCGATCCAGGTCGGGCTGAAAGCGTCCATGCGGCTCCTAATGCCGAGCAGGATTGACTTGAAAGCCCTCAAGCTTAGACGGTTCGGAACGCGACCGATGCCTCTGCCTCGCATCGATCGAAAATTCCCTGGAGTGAACGTTCATGCTGGCGCAGCCCTACCCCCATCAAGAAAGACGCCAGACGAAGAGAAATAGCTGAAGTGATGAGACAGTGACGAGACCAGAGCGCTTAGTAACCCACTCCGCGCACGCCGCCGGACGCCCGAATGGATTCGCCGGTAACCCAGCGCGAGTCGTCGGAGGCCAGGAACACCGCCAGCGGTGCAACGTCTTCCGGCTCGCCTAACCGGCCCAGCGGCGTACCGGCAACGAGCTTTTCGCCAAGCTCCCCGGCAAAATTGCCGTCAGTCCCCGGGGTATTGGTGTGTCCGGGCAAGATCGAATTCACTCGAATACCTCGCGCTCCGAGCTCTCTTGCCAAGGCGAACGTCAACGTATCGACGGCGCCCTTGGTGGCGGAATAGACACTGGAAGCCAGGTAGGGATCGGTGCTGAGAATCGAACTGATATTGATGACACTGCCCGATTGACCGAACAGCTTGGAGGCCTCACGAATGGCCAGGAGATAGCCCAAGACATTCAGATCGAACTGTTTGTGGAACGCTTCCTCGGTGAGATCTTCGATCATTTGAAAGACCGCCACACCGGCATTGTTGACCAGGACATCTAGCGTCCCGTATTCCATTCTCACGCTTTCGAACAGCCGAACGACATCGATGGCCTGACTCATGTCCGCCTGGATAGGGAAAGCGTTGCCGCCTTGCTCCTGAATCTGCTTCACAACCGTGTTGGCGTCGTCCGCGTTCGAGGCATAGTTGACGACGACGGTGGCGCCCGCCGCGCCCAGCGCTTTGGCGATACCCGCACCGATGCCTTTAGATCCGCCGGTGACGACGGCAATTTTTCCTTCGAGTTTCATGAGATTAGCTTCCAATTATGGGGTGATCCCGTAAATATCGCGTTACGTTCTTGCAACCTCGGTGCGATCTACGGCCTGGCAACAGTATTCGGCCAAAAGGAAGTCAGACGATTGCCAACTACTCGCAGCTTATTGCCTGTTCTTCTCATGTCGCTTGCTTTGCCCGTATAGCCGGCTCAAGGTCGAGTCCATGAACAACCCAATGGGTGAACTGCGCAGCATCGTGATGCGCGCGGAAAGCAGATGGACGGATACTGGCCTGCCACGCGTGGCGATGGTCCAGGCCGAGGCGTGTGCAGATCAGGTGTATCAGCCGATGCTGCACCTGGTTCTACAAGGCTCCAAGACGCTATCTATCGGAAATCAGATTTCGACCTACGATTCGGGCACGTACTTTCTCGTCCCCGTCGACGTGCCCGCCACTGGACAGATCCACGCCAGCGGACCGGACCTTCCCTACCTCGCGATCAGCTTGACGCTGGATCCCGATGTCATCGCCACGCTACTGATCGACGAAGTGGTGACGACGGAGCAGCCGAGCACGAGTGACTTCTCCGCCGTGCCCGCGCCGGCCGAGATGATCGATGCTTGGCTACGCATGATGCGGTTGATGGACCGACCGAACGACGCCCCGGTGCTGGCGCCGATGATCGAGAGAGAAATCCTGTTTCGGGCATTGCAAGGGCCGCTGGGAGGCACGTTGCGTGAAATCGCACGCCCGGATGGCAGACTGGCGCAGGTCCAGCGTGCCACTCACTGGATTCGCGAACATTACACCGAGCCTTTTCGCGTGGAGCCACTCGCGACGATGAGCAACATGAGCGTTGCAGCCTTCTATCGCCATTTCAAAGCGGTGACCGCCATGACCCCGATTCAGTACCAGAAACAACTACGCTTGCTCAGGGCCCGCTGGCTGCTGATGTTCGATACGCTTGACGCCGCATCGGTCGCGTTCACCGTCGGGTACGAAAGCGCGTCACAATTCAGCCGAGAATATGCGCGTCTGTTTGGGCTGCCGCCTGCCCGAGACGCGGCGCGGTTCCGATCACCGACGGTCACGGATAGCGTTGCCGTAATAGAAACGGGTGTCTAGGCAAGCTGACATCGATGAGGAGTCGTCTTCCAGGCTCTTTGTGCCTTTTGCCACACAAGTTTCTACGGAAGCTTTCCTACCATCACTGGTTGTTGATAGTGGCGTCCTGGCAAACCACTTCCACATTGTTACCGTCCGGGTCCAATACGTACGCCGCGTAGTAGTGTTCGTGGTAGTGCGTCCGGATGCCGGGCGGTCCGTTGTCGGTCCCGCCCGCTTTCACTGCGGCCTGATAGAAGGCATCGACGATGGCCCGGTCCCGCGTCGCGAAGGCTATGTGCATACCCGCTCCAGGCGCCTCGTGATCATGGACCCAGAGGCTGGGATAGCGGTCCTTGCCGAAACCGTGGCGCGTGCCCCCTGTGCGGGTACGCTCGGGCCCGACGGTGATGACCCGGACGATATCCAGCGGCGCGAGGGCAAGTTCGTAGAAGCGACGCGAGACTTCGGCGTCGCGCACGGCAAATTCGATGTGGTCGAGGATGGTCATGGTTTTACGCAGCTGCTCCAGTGGTATGGGTTACCGGCTCGCTGGCTGATCAGACCTGGGACGCGCCACCATCGGCGAACAGTTCGACGCCGTTGATATAGCTCGAGGCATCGCTCGCCAGGAACGCCGCCGCCTTGCCGATTTCGTGTGCCTCGCCGATCCGTCCGAGCGTGCTCTTTTCGCTGAACGCTTGAATGATCTGCTCCGCGTCATCGGCCAGCATGCTGCGCAGAGATTGCGTGTCGACCGGGCCGGGACTGAGGAGATTGATCCGCACGCCGGAACCCTTGATGTCCAGAATCCAGCTTCTGACCATGGCACGCAGAGCGGCCTTGGTGGCACCGTAGACACTCAGGCCAGGGCCGGGGTTCATCGAGGCGGTCGAGCCGATGATGACGATGCTGGAGCCCCTAGGCATCAGGGGCAGCGCGCCCTGGACGGTAAACGTCACCCCTTTCACGTTGGGATTGAAAATGCGATCGAAGGTCGCTTCGGTGATCGTACCCAGTGGCGTAATTTCTCCCGTCCCCGCGTTGGCGATCAGGACATCGAGACGGCCATGCAGCGACTCGATGCGGCTAAATAGCGAGGCGAGATCGGAGGTGTTCGACACATCGGCGGCAATGGCGACCGCGTTGTCGCCCAAGCTGGACAAGGCCTCGTCCAGCGCCTCCTGTCGGCGCCCGGTGATGACCACGCGAGCACCCTGCTCGGCGAACTCCTGCGCAATCGCGAGCCCCAGACCGGATGAGCCACCGGTGACCAGCACGACTTTATCTTGGAATGACATGGAAATTTCCCTGTACGAGGAAGGAGACGGAAATGACCAATGTAGTGAACGCTACATAGCACGATGTGTCACGCACTTTATTTAGCGGTCGATATAGAGAAGTCCTTGCTCATGCATTGGAGCTTTGATATAGCAGTCGATACAATGCAGTTTTCATCTCGCGAGGTCCCATGAACGCCAAGACCCGGCAACGCCGTCCTGCTTTCGATCGCGAAGCGGGCGTCGCTATTGCCCAGGCGCTTTTTCATGAGCGCGGCTATGACGCGGTCAGCCTTGCGGACCTGACCCACGCCATGGACATCAAGCCCCCCAGTTTTTATGCCGCCTATGGCAGCAAGGCAGAGCTGTTCGAACGGACTATGCTGCGCTATGCGCAGGAAAACGCCCTGCCGCTGGCCGAACTTCTGGCACCTGATCGCCCCCCCGCCGAAGCGCTTCCCGCGCTGCTGCTCGCCGCGGCCGAACAGTACGGTCGAGATAGCGTGCTGCGTGGCTGCATGATTACGGAGGGAATGCGGGCAGATGACCCGGCCGCCCGTCGGATGGCCGAGAATCTTGCCAGCGGCGGCCTCCAGGCGATTCGCGCTTACCTCGACCAAGTCCATCCGCAGGATGCGGAGTCCCTGACCGACTATGTGTCGGTCACCTTGCGCGGGCTATCCGCCTCGGCCTGCAACGGCATGCCCTACGAGCGCCTGACGCAAGTCGCCCGGACCGCCGGCCGATTTATCGCGCATGAACTGGAAGCCGACGAGCCCACGACAGCTTCCTGAGCCGTGAAGTCGCTGTGGGTGAGTCGCGTCTATCTCTGCAGGTTCATCTCGGCAGGTCTATATCTACTGGCCGATGATGGTCGCCCTTCGCGATCGCCTCGACCTATCAGCGCTAATGTCCAGCATCCACATTACGACACCACGCCAGTCGCAACGGGAGGTTCGGCCGTGTTCTAGACGCCGGTGAGGACCGTTGGGTCGCCATCGCGCCATACGTTGTCGATCGTCGCTCGCTGGATCAGCCACGCTTCATCGTGTCGGATCAATTCGACGTCATAGCGGTTTTTCATGAGGTAGTGCCGCGAGTGGTCATCGCGCGGCACATGTTGCGCTTCCACGATCGCTTCCAGAGTCGCCTTGTCACCGTCGATGCACACGCGGGGGTTGGTGACGGAGTGAGTGGTGTCGAAGTGCTGCAACGAGTCCGATAACGCGGAGACGATAGTCTCTCTGCCTTGCAGCACTGGATATTCGAACCCGGCTTTTGCCGCGGCCGGTCGGAAATCGGATATCGCATCTTCCGTGAAAGTGGACCCGAGAAGCGCGCCGTCGCGCAGATCAATGCCTGCGGCGAACCGGTAAAGCACATCGATGACCGCGAGTTTATCTTCCGTTTCTGTGAAATGAACTGACGACATGAGGTTGATCCTTTTCGAATGAATTCGAATGGTATACTTCTGATACCAGATATCAATTACGCACTTTAAAGCCATCAGGTATCTCGGAGGTAACCGCATGCAGGAAACGACGGATCGGATATCGGCTCCCAACGAGTCAACCGAAAAGGACAACACCATCGAGTGTACGAGCCGCTTCTTGCTGGATCAGATAACGGACAAGTGGTCAGTGCTGATTCTGACGGCACTTTGCGAAAAGCCGCTTCGGTTCAATGAACTCAAACGCCGCCTGGAGGGGATTACTCAAAAATCGTTGACTCAGGCACTTCGCCGTCTCGAGCGAAACGGCATTGTCGCTCGGCGGGTCATCCCATCCTCACAAGTCGCGGTGGAATACAGCATCACCCCCTTGGGGCGAACGTTGGAGGAACCGTTCGGTGCTCTCTATCGGTGGACGATCGACCATCTGGAAAGGGTGGCCGAGGCGCAGAATGCATTCGATAGGCGCGAGAACGAGATGTCGTAATTCCCGCACCTGACAAAATCAGTGCTTTGTCGGGGAAGGAAAGGTGCCTGGTGACGCCTCCCTCTGCCCCGCCCCCGCTAAATACCCATTTTCACCCTAAAGATCGGTAATTACCGTGCCCGCAATGGTCTCGGCGAACCCGCCACCGAATAGCCGCGCTGGCGTTTCGAAACCCGACCGGCGTTCACCTTCGAGGACTCGACTTGCAGCCGCCACGGCCGCCAGCGGCGTGTAGGAGTAGCCGTTGACGGTTTCGATCATCGAGCGGGCCACCGTGCCGTCAGCCGCCGTTACCTCGGCCACGGCGCGGGCGCGATGGGCATCGCGTTGCTCCGCCGTCGGGCCGTCAGGCAGTTGTGACAAATCGCCCTCGGGAAATGCATCGCCACTGACATGCACGAACATGGCGATATTGGGGATACTGGCAGAGTGCCAGGCGGTCACCAGATCCCCGAACGACAGCGGCGCGCACGGCACCAAACCCTCGCCGAAATCGAAGTCTTGCGGCTGCGCCTCGGGGATGGGTGCGAGATGGCCGTCGACTCTCGCCATCAGACCCGCGCCGATGATCTCGCTGACGCTCATGGCGGAGCCCCGCGACATGGAGCCGGGAACCTGAAGCGCCACCCTCAGCGACTGCGGCTCGTGCACACGCTGCGCGACATGCACTGCCAGGCAATCGGTCGGCACCACGTCCCAGCCGACACCAGGCAGCAGCATGACGCCGGCCTCGACTGCTTCATCACCCAGGCGTTCCGCCAACCGATAGACGTTGATCTCGGCGGTGATATCCAGGTAATCGACCCCGGCCTCGAGGCACGCCCGCATCAATGGCTCCGCCGTTTTCGCGAAAGGACCCGCGACGTTCAGCAGCACATCGATACCGGCCAGGGCTTGCGCTGCCCCGGCATCGGCCTCGGCCTCAAATACCCGCAACGGAACACCCAGCTGTTCAGCGAGGGGCGCCAGCCTTTGCTGGTTGCGTCCGGCGATCTCGAAATCGAGCCCCCACGTTTTGGCATGCGCTGCCGCCATGCGGCCGGTATAGCCGGTCGCGCCGTAGATCAGGAGTTTTTTCATCGGGCGTGCTGCCAGTTCTTGTAGACGAATTCGAGACTGTAGCCATCGGGATCCA
This sequence comes from Salinicola socius, assembly GCF_001937195.1. Classification (GTDB taxonomy): domain Bacteria; phylum Pseudomonadota; class Gammaproteobacteria; order Pseudomonadales; family Halomonadaceae; genus Salinicola; species Salinicola socius. Next base: position 271,355 of record NZ_MSDO01000001.1, read on the forward strand.
GCACGTTGGCGGCGTAATAGTCGGGGTCGTAATGCAGTCGTGCCCCGGGCGCGCCGTTGTCGATAGCACCGTTGTCGATGGCCGCAGCGTAGGCCGACTCGACTTCTGCCTTGCCGTTCGCCACGAAACCGACGTGAACGGCTTTTCCTTCGACCACGCCCTCGCGCAGCCAGAAGAACATCCGGCCATTGGCGCCGAATCCCTTGAGATCCGGGTGGCCCGGCGGGCCGTCTTTGCCGTCGTAATCGAGCCGCGCCGTAATCCCCAGCGGGGCGAGCACGGCCTCGTAGAAGCGAATCGAGCGTTCGATATCGCTGACGGATAGAAAGAGATGATCAAGCATGGAGTAGCCTCGCGGTTCCGACGATGTCGCCAGCGACTACCGTAACCCTTACCCTCATCGCGGGCTCAGCCGTTCCTGCCCCAAACCTGCCCGTTTCTGCTTTTTGCTTGCGCGGACACCCGCCCGGGATCAGCATGCCTGGCATGAAAGATCTCATGAACGATCAACTGCTCGACCTTCGCGCCTTGGCTTCCAGGGCCGAGAATCGCCGTACCGAAACGGGTATCCCGCGGGTGGCCATGGTTCAGGGCGAAATCCCGGAACATATGCTGGCCGCCGTCTACGACCCGATGATCAATCTGATCCTGCAGGGCAGCAAGACGATGACCGTCGGCGAGCGCACGCTGCGCTATGATCCGGCCACGTATTTCGTCATGTCGATCGAGTTGCCGGCGGTGGGCACGATCCATCCGGCGGCGTCGGGAGAGCCCTATCTCGCGCTGAGTCTGACGCTCGATTCCACGGTGCTCTCGACGCTGCTGACCGACCTGCCCTCGCCCGCCGAACGCAACGAAAGCGAAGCCGGCTTTTCGGTGGCTGCGGTCACGCCTGAATTGATGGACGCGTGGCTACGTATGCTGCGATTGATGGACAGGCCAGACGACATCGCGGCTCTCGCACCGGTATATGAGCGGGAAATTCTCTATCGCGTCCTGCAAGGGCCCCACGGCTGGATGCTGCGAGACATCGCGGCGCCGGATACCGCCATGGCACGCGTCAGCCAGGCCATTCAGTGGATCCGGCGGGACTTCGCCGAACCGATCCGAGTGGAGACACTGGCTCGGAAAGCGTCGATGAGCGTGTCCGCTTTCCACCGGCACTTCAAGGCAGTCACGACGCTGAGCCCATTGCAGTATCAAAAGCGGGTTCGCTTGCTCAAGGCACGCATGCTCATGGTGGCCGGTGCCAAAAGCGTCACCAGCGCGGCCTTCGAAGTCGGCTATGAAAGCGCCACCCAGTTCAGCCGTGATTACGCCCGGGTATTCGGGCTGCCGCCGGCCCGGGATACCGCGAGAATTCTGGGTGAGACGCAGCGGTAAGAGACGCTGCAGAGCCAGGCCAACCACTATCCTCCCTTTGATCTGCCTGCCACCCGACGGCTCGGGGGATCGGGGGATCGGGGGATCGGGGGATCGCCATACTCTCGTCTTTTTCATTGCCTGCTAGACTTCCTCCCTCGGGCTTCACCGTCTATCTCAAGTTCAGTCAACCGCCCACAAGGAGAGACCATGTCTCAGAGCGATTCCCAGACGAACATCAAGACCGAATGGATCGAGATCACCGCCGAGGACGGCAAGACGTTCAAGGCGTACCAGGCGCTGCCGCACAAGGGTAAAGGCCCGGGCATTCTGCTGATTCAGGAGATCTTCGGCGTCAATGGCCACATGCGTGGCGTCGCCGAGCAGTACGCGATGGATGGCTATAGCGTCATCGTGCCCGACATGTTCTGGCGCGATGAGCCGGACGTCGAGCTGGGCTATGACGGCGACGACTGGAAAGCGGCGGTCGCCCACAAGCAGGCGCTCGATTACCCGACGGCGACCAGCGACCTGCGCGCCGCGGTCAAGGCGTTGAAGGCAAGCCCGGTCTGCGACGGCCCGGTAGCCTCGGTGGGCTACTGCATGGGCGGCGTCTTTTCCTACCTCTGCGCCCTGGATGCCGGTGTCGATGCGGCGATCTGCTATTACGCCGGCGGCATCACCGAGTATCTGCCGCGGGCCGGCGAACTCAAGGTGCCGGTCCAGTTTCACTTCGGTGCCGAGGATGACCACATTCCGCTCGAGCATGTCGAGCAGACCCGCCAGGCACTTGCCAGCCACCAGAATGCCGAAGTCCATCTGTACGACGGAGCGGAGCACGGTTTCAACTGCTGGGCACGGGCGAGCTACCACCAGCAAGCGTCGGCGCTGGCCCACGGTCGTACGCTGACCTTCCTGGCCAGCCGTACCGCCTGAGAAGCGAGTCGAGCTCGTGTCGGAATGGCTGAGAGCGTTTCGGCGCGAGTGTTGAAAGGCCAGGGCTGATGAATCAGGGCCGGTGAAAATGCGGCAAAGCGTGAGCGGCCAGTCCTCGAGGATGGCTTCGGCCGGCGCGATCGCCTGGTCGACTCCGCCAGCAGACATGCCCCCTCCCTGGATCATTCGATCGATATCCAGCGATGCGTCGTCCGAGCGCGATCTGGCTCATGATGCCCGAGAGGCGAGATCATGACGTCCGGAACACCCGACGCAAGCCATGATGATAGCGCCGATCCTTGCTTGTCGTTTCCCCCATCTACGACTAACTTCCAAGGGCGTGTCAGGAAGGATGCGCTTGTTGCGAATCACTCAGCATGACTCAAACAGGGACAGACACCATGGGAATTATTGCGTGGATCATCTTCGGCCTGATCGCCGGTGCCATTGCCAAGCTGGTCATGCCGGGTAAAGATCCGGGTGGCTTCATCGTCACGATCATCATCGGTATTCTCGGTGCCGTCATTGGCGGCTGGATCGGTACGGCACTCGGCTTCGGCGACGTTTCCGGGTTCAATCTCGGCAGTTTCGTCATCGCCGTGCTCGGTGCCATCGTGCTGCTGATCATCTATCGCGTCGTGCGCAAGTAGCACCGCCTGGATGCTCGGCCCGGCGGCTCAGTCCGCCGGGCCGACAAGCTGTCGGCTCCCGATCGACAGAGCGGACTGAAGGTCTCTCGCCCAGACCTGATCGAGAGCCCTGATCGAGAGCCCGGATCAAAAGCCTCGAGAGAATGTTTGAGACCAATCGATCCTCTTCCCGTCATTTCGTTAGCCCGCCTCTTTCCATCAAGACGCTCCATCAAGACGCTCCATCAAGACTTTCAGGATCCTCCGGTATGCCCAACAACGCGCATTTCTATGAACCGAGCCGCGGCCATGGGCTGCCCCATGACCCGTTCAATGCCATCGTCGGCCCGCGACCGATCGGCTGGATCTCGTCTCGTAACCGCGAAGGCCAGCTGAATCTCGCCCCTTACAGTTTCTTCAACGGTTTCAACTACACGCCACCGATCGTGGGTTTTGCCAGCGTCGGCTACAAGGACAGCGTGCGCAACATCGAAGCGACCGGCGAGTTCTGCTGGCAGCTGGCCACGCGCCCGCTGGCCGAGCCGATGAACCAGAGCTGTGCCGCCGTCGGCCCCGAGGTCGACGAATTCGAACTGGCCGGGCTGACGCCGGCCGAATCGCAGGTAGTGGGCGTCCCCCATGTCAAGGAAGCGCAGGTCGTGTTCGAATGCCGGCTGACGCAAACCCTTCAGCTGCAGTCCTCCGCCGGCGACAGGATCGATACCTGGATGGTGCTGGGCGAAGTGGTCGGCGTGCATATCGACCCGACGCTATTGGAGGAGGGCGTCTATCAGACCGCTGCCGCTCGGCCGATCCTGCGTGGCGGCGGCCCCGCCGACTACTTCGAGATAAGCCAGGATCAGAATTTCAAGATGTTCCGTCCCGGCTGAGATTCGGCGTCGGATCGCGCCTGATTTTCAGATCGTGCCTGACCTTCAGATCGTGCTCAGGGCCTCGTAAAAGCGCCAGGTATTGCGCCCGGCGCGTTTGGAGGCGTACATCGCCATGTCGGAGAACTGCACGGCCTGGCTGACGTCATCGGTGTCCAGACCCAGCATGGCGACACCGATGCTGACACCAATGGCGATATCGATATTGTCCTCGACCTTCAACGGTACCCGCAGGCGGTCGAGGAATCGCGCCAGAACGATCTCGACATCGGCACGCTGATCGCACCCTTCGAGCAGCACCACGAACTCGTCGCCGCCCAGGCGAGCCACGTAGTCCCGCTGTCGCATCAGATCCGCCAGAATGGCGCCGACATGACTCAGCACCAGATCTCCGACCTGGTGGCCATAAGTATCGTTGATGCGCTTGAAGTGATCGAAATCCAGCGTGATCAATGCATGGCAGCGTTCGGGATAGAGACGGTGGTGGCGCGCCATCACCGCCAGACGGTGATCGAAACCGCGACGGTTGCCCAGTCCGGTCAAGGGGTCGGTCATCGCCATCCGTTCGGCGGCATCCGCGGCTCTCTTGCGCTCGGTAACGTCGTGCGCAACCCCTTGCAGCCGTCCGGTCTCGAGCGGGCTCAGGATCAGGCTGACCCAGCGCTGCTGATCGCCATTCTCCAGCGCCACTTCCCACTGCCGTTCGTGCCCGCCGGCGTCATCGTCGATCAAGAAGGGCCCAGCCATGCCCTCACCCTCGCTCACCAGCGATGCGAACGCGACCGGGTGACTTTCCAGATCCATCTCGCCCGAGATGTCGAACAGGCGCCGGAAGGCCGGATTGGCGGATCGGATCAGGCCGGCACCGTCGAGCTCGAAAATACCGGCTTCCACGTTGTCAAAGATCGCCCGGTAACGGCGCTCCTCGACTTCCCGCTCGAGCCGTAGCCGGCGCTCCTCGCTGAGACTCTGGACCAGGTTGTCGATCATGGCGTTGACGCTGATGACGAGCTGACCGATCTCGTCATCGCGGTTGCCCTTGGGCGCCTGTAGCTGCTGGCCGGTCTCCGCCTCCAGTTCGCTCAAGCGATGCGAAAGCCCGGTGATCGGCCGCGTGACGAACTTCACCACTACCAGCACGACACAGAAGCCGATGCCTATCAGCTGCAGCAGCAAGGCGCCGCCGATGAAGTTCGAGGCCTGCGCCACGAGCGTGTCGATATAGGCCTGGTTGGGCTCGATCGTGATTCGGCAGACCGGCGTCTGCGGCTCGAACGGCGAGGCAACGTCTCGGGTGACCCGTGTGACACCGGGGGCGATCTGACCGGCTCGGCCACTCGCCAGCGTGGTGCCATCGGCGGACTCGATGCTTACGGCGTTGACGATATTGTTGCTGAGCAGACCGTCGGTGACCTCCTGCGCCAAATGGCGATCGCCGAGGAAGCAACCGACCTGGGCGGTACGCTCCACCGTCGTCAGCAGCTCCTGGATACGCGACTGCTGCTCCTGCTGGACGCTCTCCGCCCGCAGGTAGACGGCCAGCGACAGGAACACCACGCCCAGCAGCGTGACGATGAGCAGAATGATCGCCGTGGTGCGCAGCGCCAGCCGTGTGTGCAGCAGCAGCAATAGGCGAGGCATGCGATTACTCGCCCAACATCAGTACGACATGCATGTCGTCGGGTACGTTGGCGCCATCGACATAGCTCAAGGCGTTCATGTTCTGGATCACGAGTTGATGCACGTCATCGCTCGAGGCGATCTGCTGTGGCGGCGACGCCTCGCCGGAAAACACCAGCCTGGCCCAGTAGGAGTTGATCTCCGCCAGATCCTTGTTGACCAGCGCACGGTAGAAGCGCGCCTTGAGCGAAGACGAATCCACCGGCAGCGCGACGTTACCCGTGGGCAGCTTGCGGTAGCGGCCCATGAAGATATTGACCGCATCGCTCCGGGTCAGTTGGTCGATGCCGCTGCCGGCATTGACCACGATCGCGATGTCGGCACTGGCCGACGAGGTGATCAGCGTGGTGACGGTCAGGGTTGAGGCAAGTAGAAGCCTTCGGACTCGGTTCATGGACGCTATCCTAGAAAATGAAGTCCAGACCGAGGCTGAAGATCGATCCCCAGCCCCCGTTCCAGTCACTATCGATGTCTCGCCACAGAAATCCGGGGCGCTGAATATGAACGCGGTCCAGCTGTGCCTTCAAGGCCATGTTGGCCGTGACATCATAGCGCGCACCCACCGAATAGGTCCGTTGCTTGAAGTCGCCCTCGCTGCCGCCCTCGCCATCGGACGTCGTCTCGACCTCCGAATAGACCAGATAGGGCGTGACACGATCGATACGATAGCCCGCCGAGACGAATCCCGAATCGACGGCACCTTCCGCGCTGGTCTTGCTGCGATTCCACATCGCCTGCAGCTGCAGGGGCCCCTGATCGTAGACTGCGCCCAGCGAGTAAAGCCGGACCCGGTCGAAACCGAAGGCATCGCCCAGCACGTCGTCGGCGGTCAGGCTGAAAAAGGGATTGAACGCGCGGATCTGATCGAACTGAGCGTCGAGCTGCTCTGGAACATCCCCCGAAAAGGTAATGTCGGATTCGACCTCAGTGTAACCCACGCGGAATCGCCACGGCCCGGTCTCGTAATCGAGATGCCCGCCGTAGACCTTGTCGACGTCGAAATGGGCCTCGATGCCTTTCCCGATGAAGACATCGCTGTCGGAACGCCCCGTGTAAAGCTTCAGCAGCAGCAGATCGCTGCCGACCGGTTGCTTGAAAGTGACATCGGCCCCATCGATATAGGTCAGCTGCAGGGTGCCGAAATGATCCACCGGCGGTCGTACCCAGGGGTAGGCGTAGCCGACATAGCGTGAGTCGGAGAGCTGATAGACATCCCAGCCGAGGCGGCCGACGCGCAGCTGCACACCCGGATCTGGTCGATAGCGCAGGAACGCCCAGCTCACTTCCGGACTGAAATCGCCGCTGTCGTGGTAGCGGCTGATGCCCTGCACCACGGTGTCGAGCCGATCGGTGAAGCGATAGCCGACCTGCGCGCCCAACAGCGAGTCGGTGCGCGCGCTCCAGCCCTCGCCGGCGCCCTTGGGCTGACTGATGTCGCGGGTAAAATCCGCCTCGTCGAGGTTGTTGTGGATCAGCCCCAACGTGCCGAACCCGCTGAACGTCAACCGCCCATCATCGGTCAGGGGGCGCGCCTCGGCGATGCCGCTCAGCGCCGCCATGGCCAGCCCCGCACAGACCGGTAGTAATCGTCTCATGCCGCATCTCCGACGGGAGCGCCGAACCGCTCAACGTCGCAAAGGAAAATTAGGTTTGCTGAGGTTATTGTCGGCAGGACGCCCGCATTCTGAAGGGCCGATTGACCGGGGTTGGACGATTCGAATCCCGATACCGCGGGGGTGAGGAGGCGTCGGCGTGTTAGACTTTGCGCCTAGATCCACGTTTTCCACGCCCCTTATTCTCGGATGGAGTCAGGCGCTCAATGTCTCTGGAAGAACTGCACCTCAATCTGCGCAACCTCACCCCCGAGGACTACCCGCAGCTCAAGCGACTGATGGACGCCGTCTACGACGATATCGGCGGCGCATGGTCGAAGCTGACGATCGACAAGCTGATCGGCGAATTTTCCGATGGTCAGATCATCATCGAGGACGACGGCAAGATCGTTGGCGTCGCGCTCACGGTGCTGGTCGACTACGACCACTTCTCCAACCCGCACAAGTACGACGAGCTGATCGGCCATCGCGAGATCATCCTCAACGATGCCAATGGCGACGCGCTCTACGGGCTGGACGTACTGATCGACCCGGCCTATCGAGGCTATCGTCTCGGCCGGCGCCTCTACGAAGCGCGCAAGGATCTGTGCCGCTCGATGAACCTGCGCGCGATTCTCGCCGGGGGCCGGATCCCGAACTACCACCAGCACGCCGACGAGATGTCCCCCGCCGAGTACATCGATCGGGTCGCGCGCAAGGAGTTCTACGACCCGATCCTCTCGTTCCAGCTGGCCAACGACTTCCTGGTCAAGCGCCTGCTGACCAAGTATCTGCCCGAAGACGAGAAATCGATGGGCTACGCCACGCTGCTCGAGTGGAACAACATCCTCTACGAACCGGCAAGCCGGATCATCGAGACCCGCCGCACCCAGGTTCGCGTGGGCGCCGTGCAGTGGCAGATGCGCGAATTCGACTCGGTCGAAGCGGTGCTTCAGCAGGTCGAGTTCTATGTCGATGCGATCTCCGACTACCAGAGCGATTTCGCGGTCTTCCCGGAACTGTTCAACACGCCTCTGATGGGGCTGACCGACCAGACCGATCAGGTCGCCGCGATCCATTTCCTGGCCGGGTTCACCGAGCGCTTCAAGACCGAAATCTCGCGCATGGCGATCTCCTACAACATCAACATCGTGGCCGGTTCGATGGTCGAACTGGGCGAGGACGGCAAGCTCTACAACGTCGCCTATCTTTGCCACCGCGATGGCGAGATCGACCGTCAGGCAAAGCTGCACATCACCCCGCAGGAGCGTCGTGACTGGGTGGTCGAAGGCGGCGACGAGCTGCAGGTGTTCGAAACCGATGCCGGTCGCGTCGGCATGCTGATCTGCTACGACGTCGAATTCCCCGAGCTGCCGCGGCTGCTGGCCGAGCAGGACATGGATATCCTGATCGTACCGTTCTGGACCGACACCAAGAACAGCTACCTGCGCGTGCGCCACTGCGCCCAGGCCCGCGCGATCGAGAACGAGTGCTACGTGGTGGTCTGCGGCAGCGTCGGCAACGTGCCGTCGATCGAGAACCTGGACATCCAGTACGCCCAGTCCTCGGTGTTCTCGCCGTCGGACTTCGCCTTCCCCCACGATGCGGTGCTGTCGGAAACCACGCCCAATACCGAAATGGTGATGTTCTCGGATCTCGACCTGACCAAGCTCAAGCTGGTGCGCTCCGAGGGCGCGGTGACCAACCTCAAGGATCGCCGTCTGGACCTGTTCGACCTGCGCCTGCGCGACTGGTCGTGGAAATCCGGAGGCCGTCAGGAAGAGAGCTGAGCGTGACATGAGTGCCTGGAAAGACGGGGAAAAGAGCGGGTGGCAGGGCTGGTGGAAAGCCCGGCGCCAGGATTGGAAGGATAGCCGGCGCGACGCCAGGAAGCGGTCGCGCCAGCCATTCGACCCAGAGGCGTGGCGGACGATCCGCCACGGCCTGCCACTGCTGGCCGATCTCGACGACAGTGATGCCGAATGGCTCGGCCCACGCGCCTGGCAGCTGCTGCAGCGCAAACGCTGGGGCGCGGGTGACGGCGTCGAGTTCGACTCATCCGCCCTGCTCGCCATCGCCGCGCAGGCTCAACTGCTCACCCTCGGCTGGTCGGACCGCGACGCCAGCGCCGCCTTCGACAATGTCACCGAGATCCTCCTGCTGCCGGACGCCTTCCATCGCCACGTCGAGGAGATGGACGACTTCGGCGTGATGCACGAATACGTCGACGAGCGCGCCGGGGAAACCTCCTGGCGCGGCCCAGTGGTACTGGCGATCCCCGATGTCGCCGAAAGCGGCGACTACACCGGCTATAACGTCATCATTCACGAATTCGCCCACAAGCTCGACCTGGGCAACTCGCAGGATATCGACGGCTTCCCCCCGCTCGCCGCCAACAGTGATGTCACCGCCCAGGAGTGGCATCGCGTTTTCACCGCGGTGTGGGACGACCTGCAAGCCCATCTCGAACGTGGTGAAGAAACGCCCATCGACGACTACGCCGCCACCCACCCCGGCGAATGCTTCGCCGTCTGCTGCGAACTCTTCTTCACCGCCCCAGATCAGTTAGTCGATGTCTACCCCGAGCTTTACGACCTGCTGAAGCGGTACTTTAGGCAAGATGTATTGGGGCGGTTTGGGGGTAATTCAAAGACCTAACAAAGTGGATTCGGCGACGGTGTCACAACTTTGGCTCATTCCATAAAACGGCATTGGACTTCCTGGCAACGCCAGACACTCGAGGATGTCATGGAGTTATCAAAATCTCAGATAGGCAAATGCGGAGAGTTTTTAGTTCAGTACCGTCTACTTCTGTGCGGGATTGAGTCTGCTCCCATGACCACTGATACCGGCGTGGATCTCGTCGCGTATTCCCCTAAGGATGGGGAGGCCCGAACGATACAGGTAAAAACTAATCATAAGGCAAAACCAGGTGGTGGCTCTGGTAAATCAGCGCTTGACTGGTGGTTGCGTAAGGATTCCCCTGCTGAGTTAGTAGCGTTCGTTGATTTATCAAGCGAAAAAGTCTGGCTCATGACCCATTCGGAAGTTGAGCAATTCGCTCAGCAGCGGTCCGGGAGCCGCCTTCATCTGTACATGTATACGGACCCGACAGCGCGTCCGAGAAAAAAGGATCGTCTAAGTCATCAATGGGAGTTCAATCGATTTCTTCTCGAAAACTATGTGCACATCACGTTTAGTATTCAAGCCGCCATTAAAACCAACCAGCCTGCTAAATTTTACAAAACAGGCGCTTGAAAAATCGCCACTTAACACTCGAGCTAGAAAAACAAAGAACCCAACATCTACTCATGATTTACGTGAATTTAAATTAATTCACTACCTTATCGTAAAGCCACGCAATAATTCCTATTACATAACGCCCGATGGCCGCCTAAACTCTTCCCGCCAAGCCTTGGCATGTCGCGCCAGGTCGGCAGGAAACCGCCCCAACTCCAAGGCGAGATCGAAGAAGCCTTGGGCCTGCAGCCTTTCTTTCGTTGGCTGACGACCAATGCGGCGATGAAGGGCCGATCTTCGCCGGGCGCACCCGCGCATCAAGTTATCCAATGCCTAGGCCACGCTAATACCTGTTAGGACCTACTGCGTCCTAGCCAGTAGCCAGGCTTTCGGGAGTGGTGAGCAAAGGCGATAACGACGGTTTCTTCCGGCAACTCGATCGCGACAACGTCAAACGGGAAGCGCTCCAAAATCAGTCTCTTTGCACCGATTTCGCCAGCTTCTTCCGAGAGGGGAGATAAAGGAATGAAATTTTCTTCAATGACGTCAATGGCAGCTTCAATAGCAACGAAAAACTCTGTTCCGAGTCCAGGTTGCTCGTATTCGTACCAAGCTGCAGCCTCGATCGCTTCCTGAGAGGCTTCTTCGAGTATTCTTACCGTTCGCACTTACTGGCCCAGTCTCGCCCGCATCTTGGTTCGGAATTCTTCGCGACTGAACATTGTGCCCTTGCCGCTTTTGGCCTTGGATGCACGGCGAACGATTTCCTCGTTCCAGGCCTGCTCAACGGAGTCGTCACGGGGCCCATCCAGGCTCATGATGAGTTCGCGAGCCAGCGCCGCGCGTTCTGACTCGGAGAGAGTCAAAATCTGGGAGCGTAGGTGATCCAGCGTTTCGGTAGTCATGACGCCTCCGCGAGTAGCGATAAAGTTATGCTATGCCGTCTGATAAGCCCTAACAAGGCCAGTCACGGAAACGGCATTGCGGTTTCACATTGATGCCGCAGCCGCACGTGCTCAGTGGCATTATATTCACATCACCTAATCCGGCCATTCAAAAGGCTACCCACTTTCCCGATAGGGAAAACCAGAGCGCCATCGGCCCACCGCTTTGCTATTTTTCCCTATCGGGAAAACCCGGTTATGCTGGTTTCGTGTCGGCTCGTTTTGCCGCGAAAGGCTTGATTGGCCACCCATCTGCGCCAGCTTTGAGGTTCCATGCGAAAGATTCTGCTCGTCGACAACGGCTCCCTGCGCCCCAAGTCAACGCTCAACCTGCGTCGTCTTGCCGAGGCCTTGAGCCAGGCCACGGGCGAGGCGGTCGAGGCTGCATCGCTACTCCACTCGTTCAAGATTCCGCCCGAGCAGCTCGGCGGGCAGAAGGCTGTATCCGTGGGGCCGCTGGCCGAACGATATGCGGCCGAGGGCGTGACGGAGCTGCTGATCCTGCCCTTCTTCTTCGGGCCCAGCCAGGCGCTGACCCGCTACCTGCCGGAGCGTCTGGCCGAGGTGCAGGCCAGCTACCCGCAGCTGTCGGTGAAGGTCGCCCCGCCGCTGGTCGATACGCTGCTGGCGCCGGATCTGCGCCTGGCGCGACTTCTCGCCGACAACGTGCGCGAGCGCATGGCCAACCTGTCGCAGCCCAAGGTCGTGCTGGTCGACCACGGCAGCCCGATCCCAGAGGTCACGGCGGTGCGCAACTATCTCGCCGGGCAATTGAGCGCGCTGCTGGCCGACGAGGCCGAGTGTGTGACCTTTGCCTCCATGGAGCGCCGCGAGGGCGAGGCCTACCGCTTCAACGAGCCACTGCTGGAGACGCTGCTGGCCTCACCGGAGCTGGCCGAAGGCGACGTGATTTTGTCCATGCTGTTTCTTTCCCCGGGCCGACACGCCGGCGAAGGTGGCGATATTGCCGAGATCTGCGCCCAGGCGATGTCACGCGCCCCCGGCCTGAATGTCGTGACGACCCGGCTGGTGGGCGAGAACGACGCCATTCTGGAACTCCTCGCCACTCGCCTGCACCAAGCCCTGGCCGGCGGGCCGCTGCTGATGGAACTGTCGGCGATCGGCGCCAAGGGCACATGAGCCGCGCCTCGGCTTAGGCTGGAAATTGGCCGCGAAGGCCTACCTCGTCGCCGCCAGAACGCGCTCGAACTCCTGCCGCCAGGCCTCAATCTGCTGCGCCGGGTCAGCGGGGAATCGCCTCAGTGCCACCGCCAGATCGAAGAAACCTTGCGCCGGCATGCCTTTCCCGCGGCGGCTGACGACCAGTGCGGCGATGAAGGGACGGTTCCGTTGGGCATCCTCGCGCATCAGGATTTCCAGTGCCTGGGCGACGCGCTGAATGGTGCGCGGCGGCTGCAACCCCAACGCCTCGGCGAGTTGCTGATAGGTCAGCGGTAGCGTTTCGCGAGGCGCCGTCTCGAGAAGATGGCGAACCTGACATCCAAGCGTGGGGCTATCGGTCATGATTCTCTCAGGCGCTCGGATCGAACAGTTTCACTTCGCGAATGTCGACATGTTCCCAGACCCGCCCGGTCATGTAGGGCTCGGTTTCGAGCCAGGCGTCAAGATCGGCGCGGTCGTCGAAACGAAAATGCGCGTTGGAGCCGATCATCTTGCCCTCATCATTCAGGATCGCGCCGCCACTGAGAAACTTCCCCTGCGCGGCAAGCTCACGCACGCCGGCCAGATGCGCATCGCGATTGGCCAGCCGGCGGTCGAGCGCCTCTTCATCCGTGTAGTCGTAAGCCACCACGGCGTACTGTGTCATGCGCTTCTCCTGTCGTTCAGACGTTTTCGAAAATGATTCGCATCATGCGTCAGCCCTACTGACCAGGCAAATTGGCCTTGAGGATAAAGGCTGGACGAGATGACAACAGCCGCGCCAGCGTCTTCAAAAGCCATGCTGACGCACGGAGCGCCGGAAATGTCGGTCAGCCCGTCAGTACGGAAGAAGTCCTGGCTGACTAGTCTTGGAAACCGGATGCCAGATGATCGATCAGGGCGCGAACTCGCACGGGCTGATGGTGGCGATCGGTGTAGACGATCTGCAGGTCGAGTCGTGTCGTTTGGTGATCGTCCAATACCCGCACCAGGCGGCCGTCGTCCAGCGGCTCGTCGAGCGCGAACATGGGCGCATACACGATACCTAGGCCTTCGGCCGCCGCACGAACCAGCAGGGTGATGTCGTCCGAGCGCATAGCGGTTGGGCCGTCGACGGCGTACGCGCGATTGTCACTATCGCTCACCATCCAGTCGCCGGGCGATCGGGCGGCCGTAAATACCAGTCGCGGTAGCTGGCGGATTAGCAAGACATTTTGACGTTCATGAGCGCCGAGCAAGCCGGGCGCGCAGCCAAGGCCCATGCGAACACTGCCGAGTGGCCGGGTATACAACGCCGAATCGGAGAGTGTTCCGATGCGCACGGCAAGGTCCAGCCGGCCATCGATCAGATCGGCGTAACGCTCATCCGTTTGCAGGTTCAGTGTGATCTGTGGATGAGCGCGGCAGAATGCGGTCAGCATCGGCGCCAGCTTTAGGGTGCCGAAGGCGCGCGGTACGCCGACTCGAATCTCCCCGGCAAGCTGGCTGCGGCCCTCGCGTGCTTCGGCGTCCGCCTCGGCCAGCGCCTCCATGATCCGGTTTGATGTCGCCAGATATTGCTGGCCGGCATCGGTTAGCGACAACGCCCGGGTGCTGCGCTGCAAGAGCCGCGTTGCCAGCGTCGATTCGAGCGCACTCAGATATTTGCCAGCCATGGCAGGCGAAAGATCCAACGCTCTTCCGGCGGCGGCGATGCTGCCATGTTCGACCGCCGCGATGAAGACTTCGATTTGTCGGAAACGATCCATGAACCCGATTCCCTCATTTCATGATCGACAGTATTTCATTTTTGCCACATTCCATCGCCTGACGATCTTATTCAGGATAGCGACTCCTCGTACGTGTTGGGAGTAGAAAGAGATGATGATCGAAACAGACAATGCCGTTCTTCATGTCGTGGAGCATGGCGCTGGGCAGCGCACGCTCGTGTTTCTGCATTACTGGGGCGGTTCTGGCCGCACTTGGACGGAAGTGGCGAAGGCACTCGGGGGGCGGCACCGTTGCCTGATGCCTGACCTGCCGGGCTGGGGGCAATCCAGCCTGTCGCGGCGCGGGTATCGGATTGCGGATCTGGCCGATTCGGTTAGCGGGATGATCGACGCGCGTCAGCTTCGCGATGTCGTCCTGGTCGGCCATTCCATGGGTGGCAAGATTGCCCAGTATCTCGCGGGCCAACGGCCGGCCTGGCTGAAAGAGCTGGTGCTGGTGGCATCGTCCCCGGCCCTGCCAATGGATGTTCCGGAGCCTCAGCGTCTTGCCATGCAATCGGCCTATGACAGCCGCGCGAGTGTCGAAGAGACGCTCGATCATGTCCTCACCGCGACGCCCGTCGCCGGGGTGATGCGCGAACGCGCCATTGCCGATAGTTTGGCCGGCGATCCGGCGGCCAAGGCCGCCTGGCCGGCCGTGGCCATGCTCGAAGACATCAGCGAGACGACACGACGGATCGATGTGCCGACGCTGCTGTTGACCGGTGAGTGCGACCGAGTGGATCCTCCAGCCGTGCTCGCCGACCGACTCGCGCCCTTTCTACCGACCCCGGAAATACAGGAACTGGCAGGTATCGGCCACTTGTTGCCGCTGGAAGCGCCGGCGGAAGTCGCAGCGCATATCCAGCGGTGGCTTGACGAGCATCGAGGATAATCCGCGTACTGATCGTGCCTGGCCCCACCATTGGGGCCTTTTCACAGCTGCTTGCCACATACGAGTACAAGGCATGTTTGTACGGCATCGATGGCGTCGCCACCCGGCAAGAAATGCCCCTAAGTGTATGGTTAGCATCTTGTCGCGGAACGATCGCTCATGCCCTCGCTGACTTCAACGACCAGGTCGCGAAACCACCGATGAGCCGGATCGTCCCGCATGCGTGGATGCCAAAGCGCATAAAGCTCAAATGAACCCATCTCCATCGGTGGCGTGAATAGGTCCAACATGGATTCAAACCGCCGGAGAAAGCGGCCGGGCAACGTACACAGATGATCGCTGTCCGCCATGATAATCGGCGCTAGGGCATAACTCTGGACCGATAGACTAACCTGCCGTTTCCGACCCAGCGCCTCCAATGCACGATCCACCGGCCCCGCGTAGCCCCCGCCCTCGCTCGACACCACTACATGCTCAGCGGCGCAAAACTCGTCCAGCGTGACCGGCTGACTTCCCCGTGGATGGCCCCGGCGCTGTGCCGTGACGAACTGATCGGAAAACAGCGTCCGGCCAATCAGGCCCTCGTCTGCCGTCCGGGGCAATCCGATGACCATATCCACGTCCCCGCGATCAAGCGCCGGGGTGATCGTTTCGGGATCCGGCAACACGAACGTAATCCGGGCATGGGGCGCCACTCGCTTCAAGGCCGTAACAAGGTCGGGGCCAAGCATGACGGCAGGGTTATCGTAAGCTGCCAGCACGAATGTCCGGTCGCTTTGTGACGGATCAAAATGGGGAGCATGTCCGATGAACTCGCGCAGGTGTCCCAGGAGCCTGGGCAATGTCTCGCCCAATGCCTGGGCACGTGGCGTTGGCATGACGCCCCGACCCGCCACCGGTACGAAAAGCTGATCGCCGAACAATGCCCGCAGACGGGTCAATCGCCCTGAAAGGGCCGGCTGACTGATTCCTAGACGGTCTGCGGCGCGGCTGACGTTGCGCTCCTGGATCAGGGCTTCGAAGGCCATCAAAAGACCAATATCGATATCATTCAAACGGTCGGGCATGAAAGCACGTCTTTTGTGGAGCCTCGCTCACTTCGAGCGTGGCCATGAGTATTCGTGAGGGTTATGCAAGGTATAACCGGCATCGTTTTCTCGCCAGACCCGCCGGCCCCTATGATCTGTCTCTGACACCTACCTGAAACAGGAAGACAGACCCATGATGATACGTTCACTCATACTTTCCACTCTACTGCTGGGCCTTTCAGCCGCAGGACCCGTCTCTGCAGCCACTACCGCCACTCTGAATCACTCCCCGGGGATCGCCCAACAGAATGAAGGCGCCGATACTTATGCCTTCACTATTGGAAGCGTCCGGGTAACGGCTCTCTCCGACGGCAGCGTACCGCAGAACCTTCACGAGATTCTGCACGGTATCACCAACAAGGAGATCGACGAACGCTTGGCGCAGGCGTACCTGACCAATCCCGTCGAGGTCTCCATCAATGCATTTTTGCTAGAGCTAGGGGACAAGCTTGTCCTCGTTGATACCGGCGTAGGTCAACTCTTCGGTTCAAACCTCGGTGGTCAGCTGATCGAGAGCTTGCAGGCGGCCGGCGCAAAACCCGAACAGATCACGGATGTCTTACTCACCCACGTCCATTCCGATCATATGGGCGGACTAACCCGTGATGGCCAGCGCGTTTTTCCCAACGCGACGGTCCATGTGGGTAAACCGGATGTCGACTTTTTCCTGGATCCTCAAAATGCAGAACAGACCGACTATGACCAGCATTACTTTGACCAGGCTGAAACGATCCTCGAACCCTATGTCAAAGCCGGGAAGATCGACACCTTCGATAAAACTACCGAAGTGCTGCCAAGCCTGACCGCCTTCCTTCATCCGGGGCATACGCCGGGAAGTGCATTCTTCACATTGGAAAGCGAGGGTCAGACCCTTACCTTCACCGGCGACATCGTTCATGTAGTGGCTGTTCAACTCCCCGATCCGTCCGTGACGATCGCCTATGACGTCGATCAGAAGAAGGCGAGGAAAGTCCGCACAGCGGCCTTCGCCGACTTTGCCAAGCATCGGGACCTGGTGGCTGCGCCGCATATGCCTTTCCCTGGCATCGGTCATATTCGCAAGGTCGGAGAGGGCTATGAGTGGGTACCTATCAATTATGGAAACCGAAAAAAGTGAAGGCAACGGAGTAATTTGAAAGTAGACGCTCAGGCTTCCACCTAACATCGCGGTTACGATAGGCAGAGTTTAGATGGAATCTACATCAGATTTTCCCCTCTCATCCTGCCTATCTTATAAAGCGGCAGGTTCACCACACGCCCACATTTGTCGCCAAGCTTGCCGGATGGAAATACCCAGACAGCGAGAACCATGCGGCCGCTCGCGTATCACATCGATCGCGCCGCGCTAGCGACGGTTATGCCCAACCTGAGTCCTGTGCGCACTCGCGGCGTCACGCAATGGAGTAAAGTCACCCATCGACTCCGACAACTTTTACAAGGCTATCCCCATGATCGATCTTCGCAGCGATACCGTCACCCGCCCGAGCGAGGCGATGCGTCAGGTGATGTTCGAGGCACCGCTGGGCGATGACGTCTGGGGCGACGATCCCAGCGTTGCACATCTGGAAGCCTATATCGCCGAGCGTACCGGCAAGGCGGCGGCGCTGTTCTTTCCTTCCGGCACCCAGAGCAATCTGGTGGCGCTGTTGAGCCACTGCCAGCGCGGCGATGAGTACATCGTCGGCCAGCTGGCACACACCTATCGGATGGAGGGCGGTGGGGCGGCAGTGCTGGGCGGCATTCAGCCGCAGCCGATCGAGAACGAAGCGGACGGCACGCTGCCTCTCAAGAAGATCGAGGCCGCGGTCAAACCGATCGATCCTCACTTTGCCCGCACGCGCCTGCTGACACTGGAGAACACCTTCCACGGCCAGGTGCTGGAGGCGAATTATGTCGAAGAGGCCACGACACTGGCGCGGCGTTACGGCCTGGCGACCCATCTGGACGGCGCGCGAATCGGCAACGCCGCGGCCGCTACCGGGGCCAGCCTGAAGGCGCTGTGCCAGCCCTTCGATACGATCTCGATCTGCTGCTCGAAAGGGTTGGGAGCGCCGGCCGGTTCGGTGCTGGTCGGCGCTGCCGATTTCATCGAGACGGCGCGACGCTGGCGCAAGGTGGTCGGCGGCGGCATGCGTCAGGTCGGTATGCTCGCGGCGGCGTGCGAATATGCGCTGGAGCATCATCTGGCGCCACTGACCGAAGACCACGCCAAGGCCGAGCGTCTGGCGGCAGGTCTCGCCGATATCGACGGCATCACGGTAACAGCGCAGGCCACCAACATGGTGTTCGTCGCATTTACCCGCCCGCAACTCGACCCTGCGCATCTGCATGCCTGGTTAAAGGAACGCGACATCCTGGTCGGTGCGCTCTATGCCCCACGCTTCGTAACCCACCGCGATGTCTCGATGGCCGATATCGACCGGGTCGTCGCCGCCCTCGAGGAGTACTTCGCCCGCTGACGGACTCGACGAGCTCAGTCGAGTCGCGTCGACGAGGACGTATTGGGACGGGTTGGCGCAGGCGAAGAAGATCGGGCCGGAGCGTCGTCAGCGCCGCCATCGCCGGCGGGTGCGCCGGGATCGCAGGCACGCCGTGCGGTGGAGACGGTCGACCCGCCATCGTTGCCATGGCAGATCGAGCCACCGCCGCTGGGCCGCTGCTCGCGGGTCTCACGCGGATAGGTGAGCCCAGGGCTGACATGGACATCCAACCGGTTGGGCACATAGTCGGCTCGACCGTCGCGATCGTTGTCCGGGAGTCTCACGCGGTGGCCGGTTTTGGGATCGACCACCGAGACACCGTCGGCGACGGCGGGAGAACCGACCAGCGTCGTGCCCGCCAGCGCGAGGGCGAGCAAGGTCGTTGCCAGCGTGATGCGACGCCTGGCGGGCGTGAAGAACGTTGCCATGGTCCACCTCCGGTAGGATTCGTTACCACTAGAGTGTAGCGCCCGCCAAGATTCAGGGCGGAGATTCACTGGTCTGGGAGAGCCATTCCCACAGCGCCGCAGCGGCAGGCCTGAGCTGGCGACGGCTGGGGCGGACCAGCCAGAACGCTTCATCCGTTGCCATGTCGAGATCGAACGGCGCGACCAGGTCCCGGCTGGCCTCGAGCAGGCGGCGATGCGACAGCGCAACCCCACCGCCATAGGACGCCAGCGCCAGCGTCGTCACGTGCGTATCGCAGATCATCGCCTGACAGCGGTGCTCGAGACCGGCGAATCCTGCCTCGACCAGCCAGCGCGGCCAGCCGGCGGCGAACCCGGCGGCATGCAGCAGCGTCTTGCCGGCAAGATCCTCCGGCGAGTTGAGCTCCGCCGCCAGCGCGGCGGAGCAGACCGGCAGCAACCGCTCTTCCCCCAGACATTCCGCTGTCACGTCGCTCCAGTCGCCATGCCCATAGCGGATCTCCAGATCGGCCCCTTCGGCGCCAAAATCGTCTGCCCAGATGGCGCTGACCAGACGGAGCGTGATCTCGGGGTGCATCCGCTGAAAATGAATCAACCTCGGCGCCAGCCAGGTCTGCTGCATCGCCGGCGTGGCGCGTAACGTCACCGGCGCGCCGGGGCTAGGGCCGAAGACTTCCGATGTGCCCTCGGCCAGCCGGCTGAATGCGCCCTGTACGCTGGGCAGCCAGGCTTGCCCGGCCGGCGTCAGCGCCAGACTGCGCGGATAGCGGACGAACAGCGGCTGGCCGACGCGATCCTCGAGGAGCCGGATCCGCTGGCTGATCGCCGACTGGGTGACGCCGAGTTCGCGCCCGGCCTCGGTAAAGCTCAGCGTTCGCGCCGCGGCTTCGAACGCCTGCAGCCATAGCACCGGCGGTAGTTCCGACATGACGCTCCCAAAAATGATTCGTTGGCCCAAGAGACAAAGCTGGTCATTAGCCAAACTTGGCCTTAGCGGTCAGATTAATCGTTTGTCATGTCACGACGCAATCCGCATCCTAGTGACACGCAATAACACACGTTACTAACACACGTTACTAACACAGATGGCAATTTCAGCCATCGAGGAAGTGCCCTGTTGTCATCCGCTCTTTTTTCATCCAGAAATGCCTTCAACGACGCTCTGACTGCTCGTCAGGGCCAGACTCCCATCGACATGGCCGAACTGCGCCGCTATCGCCAGGGCAACGGCGCCACGGAGGCTGCGCTGGCAAGCGCCGTCCAGCAGGCTCGACGTCTGACGCTGACCTGGTCGGATGGCCGAACCGGCCAGTTTCCGCTGATGTGGCTGCGCGATCACTGCGCCTGTGATCAGTGCCGTCATCCGATGACGCGTGAACGCCTCTACAAGCTGCTCGATGATCCCTTGTGGGAGCGCTTCGCCTCTGACGAAGTGCTGGCGTCGTTCGAGTTCGATGTCGATTCGCTGACGCTGATCTGGCAGGACGACCACGTGTCACGCTTCGACGCCGGCTGGCTACATCAGCGCTGTCCAGGGCAGGAGCTCGCGACCTTGCTGCCGACACCGACCCCCTGGCACCAGGGCTTCACGCCAAGCCACGTCAGCCATGCCGATTTCGTCGGTGGCGGCGATGGTCGCAGCCGCTGGGCCAGCGCCCTGCTGCGCGACGGGCTGGTGATGCTCGATCAGGGGCCGTGCGAGCTGGAAGAAGTGTCGCGTATCGCGGAGAGCATCGGGCCGATGCGCTCGACCAACTTCGGCGGCCGGTTCGACGTGCGCTCGGTTCCCAATCCAAACAACGCCGCTTACACGGCGATCGGTCTCGAGCTGCACACCGACCTGCCCAACTGGCGCCAGCCGCCGGATATCCAACTACTTTACTGCCTCGAGAACGATGCCGAAGGTGGCGAATCCAGCTTCGCCGACGGCTTCGCTGCCGCCGAAACCCTGCGGGTGGAAAACCCCGAAGCGTTCCGGGTGCTGTCGGAAACACCGATCGACTTCCGCTTCCAGGACGAAGGCCACGATATCGCGGTGCGCGAACCGGTCATCGATCTGGATGCCGAAGGCCGCCCCTGCGAGATCCGCTTCAACAACTGGATCCGCGATACGCTGAGCCTGCCATCGGATCGGATCGAAGCGTGGTATGACGCCTATCGCGCGCTGTGGCAGATCCTGCGTCGCCCGGAAGGACGCGTGGAACTGACGCTCGCTCCTGGCCAGATGGTCGCCTTCGACAACCGCCGCGTGCTGCATGGTCGCAACGCCTTCGACCCCAACACCGGCAAGCGTCATCTCCAGGGCACCTATCTCGACCTGGACATGCTGCAATCACATCTACGGGTGCTGTCGAGATGAACCGGACAGCGTTGCGTTGATGCAAGCCGCCCGAGGTTACGGATTCGATCCACTAACCGGGCGGCTTTTCTGCGTGTATCCCTGGTACGCGTGCGCGCCGAGACCGCGCGCCTATGCGGAGGAGATACGCCAATTGAGGGAACGACAGGAGACAATAAATGAAACGAGCGACAACGATTTCCGCCCTGACGCTGACCACTGGCTTGCTGATGGGCGCCGGCCTGACGTTGACCAGCGCGAGCGCGGCGCAGGCCGCCGACACCGTCACCTACGGCGTGCCGGCCTGGCCCGGCATCACCGTGAAGACCGAGATTGCCCGCCAGCTGCTGGCACCACTGGGATATCAGGGCAAGGCCCAGGAGATCGGCCTGCAGGTGATCTATCAGGGCCTCGACACCGGCGACGTGGACGTCTTCCTGGGCGCCTGGCTGCCGGCGCAGAATTCGATGCTGGAACCGCTGGAAGCCGACGGCAGCATCACCCGCCTGGCCACCAACGTGACCGGGGCGCAGATGACGCTGGCCGTGCCCGATTATGTCTACGATAGCGGCGTCACGTCGTTCGCCGATCTCGATGCGCATCGTGACGAGTTCAACGGCGAGATCTACGGCTTCGGCGCCGGCTCCGCTGCCAGCGAGATCCTCAACAAGGCGATCGATGGGGACACCTGGGGCCTGGGCGACTGGACGCTGGTCGACACCAGCACGGTGGGCATGCTGAGTGCCGCCAAGAGCCACATCGCCAACGAGGAGCCCATCGTCTGGGTCGGCTGGACGCCACACTGGATGAACCTCGAGCTGCCGATGCGGTATCTCGGCGATTCGAAGAACCTGTTCGGCGAGGGCAACGGCGCCAGCGACGTGCGCACGTTGATGGCAAGCGATTTTGCCGACGCCCACCCCAACCTGGTCACCTTTTTCAACCAGTTCTCGTTTTCTGCCGAAGAGCAAAGCTGGATGATCAAGCAGTACGGCCAGGAGGAGAAATCGATGGAAGAGGTCGCCAAGACCTGGATCGAAGATCATCCGGATCGCGTCGAAGCCATGCTCGACGGCGTCGAGACCCAGGGTGGCAAGCCTGCATGGCCGGCCGTCGAAGGCGCATTCTCGTTCTAGAATGTGAGGGTAATCCAGGTGTCGCGATTCGTGCTCGCGGCACGATGGCCGCTGGCAAAATAACGTTACAATTTCATGCCGATTTTTTTGATCTCTCTCGGAACTAATCGGAACGGCTCGCACTCTGAGTTAGTGTTCCCTTGAATGATCCCTTACTCGCCCACCATCCCCTGGTGGGCATTTTTTTGCCCGGCTTTTGTTTCCCCCACTCGCTGACTTGAGTCTCTGCCCCATCGAGCCACGGCATCACGACAACGGTGGCACCCGCCCGGCCATCTCCGCGGTCATGAAGTCGACGAACTGTCGAATCCGCGCGCTCTCGCGTGCTCGTTCGCTGTAGAGCAGATGAAAATCCGCTCGGATCCCCTGCCACTGAGGCAGCACGGACACCAGCTCACCGCTCGCCAGATGCTCGTGAACGTCCCACCACGAACGCAGCAACACGCCATGGCCATCCAGCGCCATCCGCGTCATGGCTTCGGCGTCATTGCTGGCAAGCCGGCCCTGAACGCGAATGGCGCGCGGTGTGCGCGTCTCGTCGGTGGCCTCGAACCGCCACAACGAATAGTCGCTGTCGTTTTCGCGCACGATCAGGCAGCGATGCCGTGCCAGATCCTCCAGCCGTTCGAGCTTCGGTGACTGCGCCAGATAGCCGGGCGCCGCGCAGAGCATGCGGCGGTTGGCGAGCAGGCGTCTGGCGATCCAGCGCGACGCCGGCGGCTCACCGACACGGATGTTGATATCGAATCCCTGCTCGTCGAGCCCCACCGGAAAACTGGTGAGTTCCAGCAGCAGCTCCATCTGGGGATGAAGCGCGGCAAAACGTGAGATCAGTGGCGCGACATGACGCCGACCGAAACCGAACGTCGCATTGATTCTCAGCCGACCAGACAACGCAGCACTCTGATCTCTCAGCGAGTTTTCCAGGTCGCCCAGATCATCGAGGATCATCGCGCCGCGTTTGAGGTAGCGCTCCCCCTCCGCCGTCAGCGCCAATCGCCGCGTCGTCCTCGCGGCCAGCGACACGCCCAGACGCGCCTCGAGCTGCTGCAAGCGCTTGCTGACGGCGGACAGGGAAAGGCCCAGCTCCCGGGACGCACCGGTCAAACTGCCTGCCTGGGCGACCCGCTGAAAGAAGGCCAGATCATCGACCGCCGACATAAGATTCTCCACTTGAACGAAACAGTCGCTTCGATTCTAGCCCGATTATCCCGAGCCGTTCAGTGGCTACACTGCAGTCAGCGCAGAAAGAAACCCAAGTCGAGGCCAAGCCGATGTTCGAGGGATTTCGCGAATTCGATATCGAGGTGGAAGATAACGTCGCCATTCATGGCGTGATCGGCGGCGAAGGCCCGCCGCTGTTGCTGCTTCACGGTCACCCGCAGACGCACATCATCTGGCATCTTCTCGCCCTCAGGCTCGCCGAACACTACACCGTGATCGCGACCGATCTGCGCGGCTATGGTGATTCTGGCAAGCCAGCGGGTGAAGAACATCATTCCAACTACAGCAAGCGTCGGATGGCGCTGGATCAGGTCGCGGTCATGCAGGCGTTGGGGTTCGAGCGATTCTTTCTCTGCGGCCACGATCGCGGCGGTCGGGTCGCGCATCGGCTGGCGCTGGATCACGCCGACCGGGTGATCAAGCTGATGGTGCTGGATATCGCACCGACGTTGGCAATGTACGAGGCCACCGATCTGGCTTTCGCCACTGCCTACTGGCACTGGTTCTTTCTGATTCAGCCCGCGCCGCTGCCGGAATCCTGGATCGAAGCCTCGCCCGGCGACTACGTCACCCGAATCATGGGCGGCCGCCACGCCGGACTCGGCCCGTTCGATCCGCGAGCGATCGCCGAGTACCAGCGCTGCCTGGCGCTTCCCGGTGCAGCCCACGGACTGTGTGAAGACTATCGCGCCTCCCGCACCATCGATCTGGAACACGACCGCGCCGATCGAGATGCCGGCCACCATCTTCGCGTTCCGCTCAACGTGCTGTGGGGCGAGCATGGAACCATCGAGCGGTGCTTCGATGCGCTCGCCGAGTGGCGGACAGTCTCCAGTGCCAGCGTCGAGGGCGGCGCCCTGCCATGCGGACACTATCTTCCCGAGGAAGCGCCGGATGCGGTCTTCCGACAGCTCATCGACTTCATGAGGTAACTCGACCATGGTTCAACAGAAAGCCCAGAAAAAGGCCCACAAGATTGCCGTGATCGCCGGCGACGGCATCGGTATCGAGGTGGTTCCGGAAGGTCTGCGCGCGCTGGAGGCGGCCGCCAGGCGCTTCGATATCGAGTTGGAGTTCGAGCATTTCGAGTTCGGCAGCTGCGACTACTACCTCGAACACGGCAAGATGCTGCCGGATGACTGGTTCGAGATCCTGTCTGGCTTCGACGCCATCTTCTACGGCGCGGTGGGCTGGCCGGACAAGGTGCCGGACCACATCTCGCTGTGGGGTTCGCTGCTGCAGTTCCGGCGCCACTTCGATCAATACATCAACCTGCGGCCCTGTCGTCTGATGCCCGGCATCAAGAGCCCGCTGGCCGATCGAGAGCCCGGTGATATCGACTTCTACGTGGTCCGCGAAAACACCGAAGGGGAATACTCGAGCATCGGCGGCAAGATCTTCGAGGGTACCGAACGGGAAACGGTGATGCAGGAGACCGTGATGACGCGAACCGGCGTCGACCGGGTGCTGAAGTACGCCTTCGAGCTGGCCCAGAGCCGTCCGCGCCGGAAGCTGACCTCCGCGACCAAGTCCAACGGGATCTCGATCACCATGCCGTACTGGGACGAACGGGTGAAGGCGATGGCCAAGGGTTATCCGGACGTCAGCGTCGACCAGTTCCACATCGATATCCTGACCGCCAATTTCGTGCTGCATCCGGACTGGTTCGACGTCGTCGTCGCCAGCAACCTCTTCGGCGATATTCTCTCCGACCTCGGCCCCGCCTGTACCGGCACCATCGGTGTCGCGCCCTCGGCAAACATCAACCCGGAAGGCGAGTTCCCGAGCCTGTTCGAGCCGGTCCACGGCAGCGCGCCGGACATCGCCGGCAAGGGCATCGCCAATCCCATCGGCCAGATCTGGTGCGGCGCAATGATGCTCGAGCATCTCGGCTTCAAGGAAGCCGGTGACGCGATGGTCAGCGCGATCGAGAAAGTGCTGGCGAGCGACGACAAGTCAGCGCTCACCCCGGACCTGAAAGGCAAGGGAACGACCCAGAGCCTGGGCGAGAAGATCGCCGCAGCGATCGGTTGATGCAAGGCGGCGACGGCGAGCTGGAGCGCCGTCGCCGGTCAATCAACGAAAATCGCCAAGCTGGGTGTTTCCTCCCTCGCGAGCATACTGCGCTTTCAAATCATCCCGTAGTGCCTCATAGAGCGGGCGAACGGTATTGCTAAGTTCTACCTCAGCTCGCTGCTGATTGATGTAGAAAGCCGCTCTCAGTCCTAGAAGCTCTACCGTCGGGCTTACTTGTTCGAAGCGCAGGCCGACACGCGCCAACAAGCGTTGGAAACGCGGCTCAATCATTGCCAACACGTGATAACGTTCCGAAATCCCACTCAATGCCGTTGCGCACAGGTTGAGAGCGACGCCTGTCATGAAGAAATCTTGACGATCATGCTGACCAAAGACCCAGCGCTCCAGCTCGGTCGCAAGCGATTCATCCTTACCGCCAGATCGAAAAAAACGAGGAATAGCAACGCGTGAAATCTCGCATAGGCTTTCCCTGTTAATTTCATTGAGATCAAGATTGATCGCCACGCCAAGATCACGACAATGTTTTTCGACAGGTAGTGTCGAAATCCTGCCAGTAAAATCATTCCCCATGACGACGCGCAAGCAGCCTATCGCCAGTCCCGTGTTACGGTGTTCTACCAGACAGTGAAGAGAGTTAGCGTCAAACGCATCCTGTTCCAGGCGATCCGTCAGGTCGAGCGAAAAAAAACCTAACTCTTCGCAGAAAACACGATGCCTAAGAGTAAAAACCCTCGCTCTGTCGTGATCATTTGTCGCCAACAGAAATTTGAAGTTCCTCAAAAATTCAGCGTTTGGCGTCTCGCTATTTCGACATCGCTCATACGCCGCTGAACTTTCATCCAATCCCAACTTCTGTGGCCGGCTGAGGCCTTCCCAAATAGAATCCCTGCACATAGTCAATATTGTATTTTCTTAAATATGGTAGTATGGAGGGCTTGTCGACAAATTCTGCCACCGTTTTCTTACCCAATCCCTTGGCAATGTCGGCAATCGCCCTGACGATAAGCTGATTTTCTGCACTATCTGGAAGCGTCGTGATGAACGAGCCGTCAATTTTAATATAATCAGAGGGTAGTTGGCCAAGATAGTAAAAACTGCTGAACCCGACTCCAAAATCATCCAATGCCACCTGACACCCCAGGCGCCGAATATCCTCGAGAACCCCTCTCGCGGAGGTAAAGTCAGTTACGGCAGCCGTTTCCGTGACTTCTACAATCAGGCGACGAGGCTCGACCCCTCGCTTGCCAAATTCAGACTCCATGAAAGGCACTAACTCCTTGTCTTGCAAAGACTGCCCAGAAAGATTGATAGCAAGACTTATCGAACCGTCAGTAAATTTCGAGATGAGCTCAATCCCTTTCGCTACCACCCAACGGTCGATTGCTGCGATTTGGCCGTTTCGCTCAGCAATGGGAATGAAGGCGCCCGGAGAGAGATACTCGCCATCGTCGCCTCTCAATCTTAGCAGCGCCTCATAATGTTGGATGTTGAAATCTATCAACCTAAAGATGGGTTGTAGCATTAGCTCGAACTGATCATACAATAGCGCGCTTCGTATTCTCTCGGCCCAGAAAACCCGCTGCTTCAGCTCTTCACGATCCTGCTGATCAGGTTGTAGTAGATGCCAACGTTTCGCCATATCCGCTTTGGCTTTGTACATGGCATAGTCTGCATTAGCCATCAGCTCGTCAGGACGATCACCGTGATCGGGATAGGCCGCAATACCGATACTCGCGCTGGCTCTATGTGTCCGCCCATGAATATGGACACTTTGCTGATCCAGGTGGTCAACTATCTTTCTCGCTAGATCGACAGCGGTGTCGGTGGACGTGTGCTCCATTAGAACCGCAAATTCGTCCCCACCAAGGCGAGCCACGATAGATCCATGACTCAGCCCAGATAGCGTAGAGGCAACCGCTCGCAGTAGTTGATCGCCGGTTTGATGCCCACTCAGCTCATTGACGTCCTTGAAACGATCTAGATCCAGGTAAAGTACAGCGCCAAAAGCGCCAGTGACGACGGCTCGTTGGAGGGCTTCTTCGAAAAAACGACGGTTATAAAGTTCTGTCAGTGGGTCTCTGTTGGCTAGCCAGGCAAGGCGGCTTTCCGCCAGCTTGCGCTCAGTGATATCGACGCCGACAGAAATCAACTCTTGGCAGTTTTCATCAATTCTGAGTGGCGTATGATACCAGACAATCGTTCTAACAATGCCATCCACCGCCATAAAATGGCTTTCCTGCTGCCCACCAATACTCAAAAACTCATCGGCATTAAAAAAGTCGGTCGAGAACAGTTGTTGAAAAGTGCGCTGCTGCAAAGCTTCATCGCTTAGGCCAGTAATAGCCTGGCAAAGATGGTTCGTCAGCGTAATACGTCCGTCGCGCCGGTGCGTCAGTACCAGGACCTGTGCGGTATTCATCAGACCTCTGATAAAATCCCTTTCTCTTGCGAGTTCTTTAACCCTGGCTTCGAGCTGCACCCCACGTTTACCAACCTCACTTTCCAAACTTTCAAGCTTGACTTCAAGTTCCACCGCTGTCGTTTCCAGCGCATCAATTTCATCGACAAACAAGGATTTTCTTGCCTTTATACTGCGCCGCATCACGTT
Source organism: Salinicola socius (assembly GCF_001937195.1). Lineage (GTDB taxonomy): Bacteria > Pseudomonadota > Gammaproteobacteria > Pseudomonadales > Halomonadaceae > Salinicola > Salinicola socius. The sequence goes on from NZ_MSDO01000001.1 coordinate 299,771, forward strand.
ATATTCGCGCTCGGCTAGCAGAGGTAGTTTTCGGCTGATTTCTCTCAGACGGCCCATACGATAACGCAGAATGAGATAAAGCAAGATTTCCGCCGCCGCCCAACCTATGAGAGAGATCGTAAGAATGGCTTGTGTCGTCTTCGCTATCTCCTTGAGCTGATTCGTTACGTCTGAAATCAACAAAAAATAACTAGGAGACCGGTCATCGCTTCCCGTGCCCAAGGCAATAGAAGCAACCTCGTATTTTCTACCGCCATCGTTATAACTCAAGGATTTCCCTTGAGTCGCTGAAAAATCGAATTGCTGAGATAGCTTCTTAATAAAAGGGAAAACCGTAGACTCATGAGTCAATGCGGCCAAATATGCGCCCCATCGTGGAAGATAACGTCCTTCCACCGAAGATTTACCTGAATTGACAAGTAAAGCCACCTCGCTACCCGAACTCTTTTGTAAATAGCGGGTAATATCTGCCAATGATCTGGAAATCATAACGACACCTGCGTCCACACCTTGTGCAAGGATAGGAACGGCTACATACTGCTGACAGGCTTCAACACACAGTAGTCTGTCACTGGGCTTCTCGTTACTCAAAACTCCCTCTATCCACTCTTTGCTATCCACTCGAGACGAAAACTCCAACTTCCGTCCCATCGCCACAATGGGAGTTAGATTTCGGTTATAAACGACAATATCGTCGATCCCAACATCAAGCTGCAAAGTCGGCCATAGGGCTTTTATGATTGCTTCGACACCGGCTTCGTTATGATTCAGAAGTGCATGCCCCAGATCTTCCGAAGATGCGATCATGCCGGCCATTTGCCTCATGACATCAGCAGACCGCTGTATATTAAAACTGACTTCTTGGCTCTGATTACTATAAAATTCGTCCCGGGATTGCTGAAACTGGCTCATCAAAGAATGATTGCTCACCCATACTATCAGGCTGGTCAGTGCCAGCAACAGCAAGCTCGTTAGCAGCATCGCTCGCCACTTTAGGTCTAAACGAAAACTCCTTCCCTTTGCGTGCATCTGAGTACGCCCTGAAGTGATCACCCATCCATTTAAAACAAATAAGAAACCTGAAAAAGAAGCATATTCCAGTATTTTTCCTGCGTACTAACTTCTGACACGTCCTGAAACGGTACCCAGCCAGTCCCTTCGATATTGTGGAATTCCGTAGAAATCAAAAAACGAGAATATGGCTGCCATTGCAATCCAGCAGTCCAGTCTTTTGCGTACCTTGTATAAGCAGGCCTCCCCGTTCTTTCCTCATAGTCTCGTCCAGAACGATCTGCTCTATTTGTCACCAGCGAGTCATATCTTAACAGCCACTGCCAATCAGCGCTTAGGCGACGAGTAAACTGGACATACCAACTCTCGCCTGTCGCTTCGTAATTATAGGGGTCTGAGAACCCACTTGACCTGACGTGACGGAGAGCATACTCACTCGTCAAAGACCAGTTTTCTCTATTGTATTGAAAAGAGAATATCCAAGGTTGAAACGAAAAGTTTCCTGATCCCGGGCCAGACGGTTTGGAATCCAGGCCAGCGTTGACGTCGGCGTAAGTCATCGCCAAGATGATGCCTCCACCGCCATGTTCATAGCGTAGCTGTCCAATATAAGAGGTCTTACCAGAATAATCTCCTAAATCGTCCCTGCCCCAGGCCGATATTTCGGATTGCTTGTCCATACGAGGTTTGCCAGCACCCACCTGCAGTCTTAAAACACCGTCCTTCAGTGGTTTTTCAAGATAGCTAGTCAATCCATCGGCAGATAACGCGGGCTTGCGTGTGCGATCAAAGTAAATCGACTGCGGCAGCAAAATACTGGGACGAGTAATGGCAATATCACGAGTCTGATTATAGAGACCTAACGGATTCTTGAATCGCCCCACTTGCACTCCTGCTGTCATATCGGCGTCACTATAAAACTGGTAATCGATGACACCATAATCCAGCTCTACGTCGTTTAACTGTTGTATATCTCCTGCTTGTCTGGCAAGAAGCTGCCCCGCCACTAGCACATTGCTCAATGGCCGAACAGAAGCGTTAAGCCCTAATTCGGTATATTCCAGGCTGCCGCCTTTCTCACTACTAGGACCGAAGAAGTCATTGTGGTCAGTCACGATGAGTGCCTGGCTCATGAAGCCATGAACCTGAAAGGTATCCGACATTTCCACGGCATGAGCGTTTGCCGCGAGCATCAGGGATATCGCCGCTTGAGCTGCGATCGAGAACGGTTTCAGTTTATTCAATGTCGAGCACCCGCACTTGATCCGTCAGGCTTGTTTGTTTGATGTATCCAACGCTGCCAGGCGTCGAGGCAACGGCCTCGAGCATTTCGGTTTCGTCGTCGACCTCATTGGGCGCTTGCCCGGTGCCCGAGAACACGGCGCGGTCCCAGGCCAGTCGAAGCTGGTGAGGGTAGACCCCAAGTATTTTCTTGGAGAAAGCTTCGTGAATCGGATTGTCGTCGGGCAACACGAAAACGTGGACGGCCTGGCCGTCGGGAAGCGTTCTCTGTCGCATCGCGAATATGGCTCTAAGCGTTTCGAGCGGCAGGGAGGACTGTTGCACGGTCAGGTTGGCAATGATGGCAGGCGCGAGCTCATCGCCCCGACTGTCGAGTGAAACGAAGGAGAGTAGCGACAGACATCCGATCAACGCCCATCGCATGCGGCTCGCCCCCTGATCCTGTCTGCTTTTGCCATTGCTGTCGTCACAGACGAACCCCGACCCGAAGATGACTAGATCCTGGAAACAACCGACGGAATAACCTAGGCCCGTCAATGAGTGTGGCAGATTGAGGTGTCCGACAAGTCAGAATCTACATCGGGAATGGTTCGTATCTCTCGAGATAGGCGATCCAGCTCCATGTTCGGCATCATTGCTCTTCCCTCGTCCCCCTGCTTTATTCTCTGCATTATTCGCGCAAAAGCGGCCTTGACCGTCTCGCACCATCGGCGGCGTGTGAATCCACAGCATACCCATGTTGTTCCGGCGCGCCCAGCAGCCATATGGATCACGGGTGCCATTCGAAGACAGTCGGGAAAAAGCGAATGGCAGAACCGGCTTTAGCGCGTTCTTCTCAATCGGCTCATGTCCATCTGCTCGATCTCCGTAATACCGAGAAGTGCCATATCGCGGGTGACTTCATCTTGCATCAGACGGATCGCATGGCTGACGCCGGCTTCTCCGGCGTAGGCTGCCGCATAATTGAAAGGGCGCCCGAAGAAGACGAAGCGGGCACCCAGCGCGAGGGCTTTCAGCACGTCGGTTCCGCGCCGGAAGCCACTATCGATCATGACGGGGAAGTCTCCGACCGCATCGACCACTTCGGGAAGCATTCGTAGCGGCGCGATCGTGCCATCCAGCTGTCTGCCGCCGTGATTGGACACGATGATGGCATCGACACCTTGCGCCTTGGCCCGCCTGGCATCCTCAGGATGCAGGATGCCCTTGACGATCAGGTTCCCCGGCCAGCGTTCTCGCACCAGCGCGAGATAGTCCCAGTCGAGATGCGTGCGTCCGGAGAAGTCGCGATTGACGTGACGGGAGATGACTGGAATGCCCCGGGTCGCGTGATTGTTCTCGAAGTGAGGAATCCCGTGATGACGAAGCGTCTTGTAGAACGTCTCGTAGAGCCAACGCGGCTTGACCAGCCCATCCAGGGCCAGGCGAAGACTCGGACGAATTGGCGATGAAAAGCCGCTGCGTCGGTTGTTGTCGGGATTGGGGGGAACGGGATAGTCGACGGTAATGACCAGATGATGAAAGCCGGCTCGCTCGACACGGGCGATCAACGCCTCGATGCCCGGCTTGTCTCCCGGCAGATAGGCCTGGAACCAGTCTGCGCCCTCGACCCTGGCTACCTCCTCCATCGGGATCAACGACGAGCCACTCATGATCATCGGCACATTGGCCTGAGCCGCCGCCCGAGCGAGCGCCAGATCCCCCCGATAGGCGGACAAGGCACTGATCCCCATGGGCGCGATCCCGAACGGGGCGGCATAGCGCTTACCCAGCAGTTCGGTCTCGAGCGAAACGCGGGAGACGTCGGTCAGCGCGCGGGGCAGGAAACAGTAGTCATCGAAGGCCGCGCGGTTGGCGGCCAGGCTCTTGCCATCTTCCGCCGCGTTGGCGACGTATCCATGGAGTGGCCGGGGAAGATGGCGCTGACCGGCGCGCTCGAGATCCAGGAAATTGCGAATGCGGGACAGGCGGCGTTGTTGACGCGTCACGAATGATCCTTATCACTGAAAAAGACGATCGACTCTACTTCACCAACAGTCACCCTGCGACGCCCGGCATCGTGAATCCGACCCGTGCCAGCGACATCAGCAACGTCTCGCGCTGGCGCTCGTCGAGCGAGACCAGCGGCGGCCGCAGGCGATCCCACTCGGCATCGCCGCTGAAATGCGCGGTGGCAGCCTTGAGCGCCGGGATCATCGGCACACTTTCGAAGATATCGCGAATCTCGTTCAGCGCCTGCTGGCGCGCATCGGCATCGTCGCCCTGCCAACTGCCGCCCAGCGCCGAGATCGCGCGGGGATTGACGTTGGCCGTGGCACTGATGCAACCGGCGCCGCCGGCTCGCAGCGTGGGCAGCAGAAAGCGCTCGCTACCCGCATAGACTCTAAATCCCAGCGTTCCGAAGGCATCGATGACAGCTTGAGTATTGGCCCAATCACCAGAGCTGTCCTTGATCCCAGCCACGACCTCGGGATAGCGCTTCAGCAACCGCTCGATAAGACCCAGCCCGATCGGCACCTGCGCCACCGGCGGGATATGGTAGAGATAGAGGCGCAGCCGCTCGTCGCCGACGCGTTCGATCACCTCGCAGTAGAACCGGAACAGCCCCTCTTCCGAGACGCCCTTGTAGTAGAACGGCGGCAGCATCAGCACGCCACCCACGCCCTGGCTCACGGCATGGCGGGTCAGGGCCACGCTGTCGGGTATCGAACAGCAGCCGGTCCCCGGCATCAGCCGGGCGGTGTCGATCCCCGCCGCGACCAGGTGATCGAGCAGATCGAGACGCTCCTGCAGCGACAGCGAATTGGCCTCGGAGTTGGTGCCGAAGATCGCCAGACCGACATCGTTGGCCATCAACCAGCGGCAATGGTCGACGAAGCGCTCGGCATCGGGAGAGAGATCATCGTTAAACGGCGTGATGACCGGCGAAAGTACGGCACCGCAGGGCGCATTCGACGACATGAGCACAAACCTCTGGCAGGCAGGTAATGAGGAAAAGGTAGTGGGAAAATGGAAAGCGTCGACCCTGGCGATCGCTCGACTCAGGACCAGGGGTCGGCGGCGTGGCGCGACAGCGTCGCCTCGTCGAAGTCGAAACCCAATCCCGGCGTCTGCGGAAGGTGCAGACGTCCGTCGCTGAAGGTCAACTGCGTATCGATCAGTCTACGGAAGTTAAGCACTTGATCGTCGGCAAAAAATTCGACGAAAGGCGCATTCGGTGTCGAGCCGACCAGATGTACGTGAAGATCATGGAACCAGTGCGGGCAGATCTCCACCCCGTAACTGGCCGCCGTGGCGGCGATGCGACGAAATTCCGTGATCCCGCCACAGACCGCAGCATCGGTCTGCAGGATCATCGCCGCCTCCTTGTCCAGCAGCTCCTTGAAGCGCCAGCGTCCGGCTTCGATCTCGCCCGTCGCCACCGGAATCGGCGTGCGCTCGGCCAGGCGACGATGGTTGTCGATGTCGTCCGGGCTGAACGGCTCTTCGATCCAGTAGGGAGAATAGGGCTCGGCCATCCGCGCGAAGGCCAGGGCCGAAGGCAGATCATGCCAGGCGTTGTTGGCGTCCATCATCAGCAGCACATCGGGGCCGATGGCCTCGCGGACGGCCGCCAGACGCGCTTCCTCGCCAGCCAGACCTTCGCGTCCCACCTTCATCTTGACCGCCTTGAAACCCTTCTCGACGTAGCCGGTCATCTCTTCCGCCAGCCTGGCCGGCGTCTTGCCGTCGAGGTAATAGCCACCGCTGGCGTAGGCCGCCACGCTCTCTTCGTCGCTGGCGCCAAGAAATTTATAGAGCGGCAGATGGGCGGCGCGGGCATTGCGATCCCACAGCGCCACGTCGAGGATGCTCAGCGCCCGCATCACCGAACCGGTGCGGCCGTGCAGCAAACTCTCCTGATACATCTCCTGCCACAACCCCTCGACGCGGTGAGTGTCCTGCCCCATCAGCACGGGCTTTAGCAGATCGCGTACGGCCTGCGTCACCAGGTGGCCGGCATTGTTGCCGCCGTAGCAGAAGCCGATACCACTGATGCCGTCGTCGCCGGTCACCTTGACCAGCGCGTAGTCACGCTTGAGGACCTGCCGGTTGGAAAAGCGGGTCGGGTTGTCCAGCGCGACATTGACCGTTCGCGCCTGTACATCGGTAATTCGGGTCATCGGTCATCTCTCCGGTTGGTTGGCATGCCGTGGCATCAATCAGGTTTCAGGCGACGCTTGAACGGCACGCGCAGCCAGCGGAAGAACGGTGTCGCCTGCAGGATCGACAGCAGCGCGAGGATCAGCAGCACGGTGGCGATCGGGCTCTCCAGAAAAACGCCGAAGCTGTCGTTGCCGATCAGCATCGATTGCTGGAAGCTGGTCTCCATCACCGGACCCAGGATCAGACCGATCACCATCGGCGCAGGAGATACTCCGGCCTTGCTCATCCAGTAACCGAACAGACCGAAGCCGAGCATGAGTCCGACATCGAACAGGCTGTTGTTGATGGCGAAGGCGCCGATGATGCACAGCGTGAGAATCGCGCAGGCGATGAAGCCATCGGGGATCTTGGTCACCGACACGCTCATCTTGGTGAACGCCAACCCCACCACCAGCAGCGCGATGTTGGCGAGAATCACCGCCCAGATCAGGGTGTAGGTGACATCGCCGTAATCGGTCAGCAGATTAGGGCCCGGCAGAATACCCTGCACCATCAGCGCACCCAGCAGGATCGCGGTGGAAGAGCTGCCCGGGATCCCGAGGGCGATGGTGGGGATCAGTGCGCCACCGACCACGGCATTGTTGGCGGCCTCAGGCGCGGCGACCCCGGCGACCTCTCCCTTGCCGAAGCGGCTCTTGTCCTTGGCGAAGCGCTTGGCCTCGTTGTAGGCGAACCAGCTGGCAGTATCGCCGCCGGTGCCGGGGATCAGCCCAACGACAATACCGATGCCGCTGGAGCGCAGGATGTTGGGCATCAGTTGCTTGATGGTGCTCCACCGCGGCATCAAGCGGTCGGTGATACGGCTCGCCACCTTGCCACCCTGGTGAGAATTCTCGATCAGGGTCAGTGCCTGGGGCACCGAGAACAGTCCGATCAGCGCTACCGTGAAATCGATCCCGCCGAACAGATTGATCTGATCGAAGGTCATCCGTGGCGTGCCCGTCGTCAGATCCATCCCGACGGTACTGAGCAGCAGACCCAACCCGCCGGAGAGCAGTCCGCTGATGACCGAGCCCTGGGCCAGCGAGCCGATGATGGTGATGCCCAGTACGGCGATCGCGAACAGCTCGACCGGACCGAACTCGAGCACCAGCGTGCCGAGGAGCGGCGCCGCCGTCAGCAGCGCGATACCGCTCATCAGCCCACCGAAGAATGAGGCGAACAGCGACACTCCCAGCGCTTCGCCGGCACGCCCCTGCTGCGAGAGCGGAAAGCCATCGAGAACGGTTGCCGCCGCCGACGGCGTACCGGGCGTGCGCAACAGAATCGCAGCGATGGAACCGCCATAGGACGCCCCCACGTAGAGCGAAGCCAGCATGCTCAGCCCGGTCGCGGGGTCGAAGCTGAATGTCAGCGGCAGCAGCAAGGCCAACGCCATCGTTGCCGACAACCCCGGCATCGCCCCGACGAACAACCCCAGCAGCGTCCCGCCAAGGATGCAGGCTATGTTGTTGAAGCTGAGCACGTTGGTCAGCCCGATCATTACCAAAGAGGAATCCATGCGCGTCTACTCTCCTGCGCTCGATTTGAGCAACGTGGGCCGCCGGTTGTGACGAGTGCTTACAAGCTGTCCTTGATGAGCGCTTATAGAAAGCTCGGCAGCAGCGGAATCGGCAAGCCCAGGAACTGCACGAACACCAGGCAGATCATCGCGATCAGCACCGCTCCGGCGATCAACGCGAAGGTCCATTTCACCGTGCGCAGAATCGCCAGCGCCAGGGCCATGAACAGCGCCGTGGCCAGCACGTAGCCGAGTGTCGTCATCACCGAGACGTAACCCACCGCCAGCAGGAAAATGACGGCGACCGCCGCCCAGCGCCGAGGTTCCGGCGTTGCCTCGCTCGAACCCTCCGCAACGGTGTTTACGCCCGTAGCTCCAGCACGGGTCACTCCAGCACCTGCGCCAGTCACTCCCGTACCTGAACCAGCTCCGGCACCGGAGCCGCGAGTGGCCGTCGCACGGCGCCGGAGGCGAAGTTCGCTGGCCACCATCGCCAGCGACAGCAGCGCCACGGCCACGGCGTAGATCACCGGCATCTGGGCCGCGGCGCGCGGGTACTGGCTGGCGTCGAAGAAGAAGACGCCGGCCACGACGATGCCGAACACACCCAGCAGCAAACGACTGACATTCATGGCGCCCTTCTCCTCGCTAGTGCGTCAGCCATTCAGCGACCGACCTCGTCCTTGACCGACTCCCAGATCCCGCGATAGTCGCTTTCCATCTGCTCGATCATCGCGCGGTAGTCATCTCCGGTGACGACATCGAGGTTCATGGCGCGTTTTTCCGCCTGGGCCTGGAAGTCGGGATCCTTGGCCAGAGTCTGGAATGCCTCGATCAGCTGCTGACGAGCCTCATCCGGAATGCCCGCCGGTGCGCTGTAACCGCGCGAGGAGCCCGCCACGATATCGACGCCTTTCTCTTTCATGGTGGGCACGTCAGGCAGGCTGGTCAGCCGCTTTTCGGCGAACACCGCCAGCGCTCTGAGGTTGCCGGACTCGACCTGGCCATAGACGTTGCCCACGTTGTTGAAACTGGCATCGATCTTGCCACCCATGGCGGCCGTCGCGGAGGGGCCGTCGCCCTGGAACGGTACCTTCTTGAACGACAGGCCCTTGGCCTGCTCGAGCAGGATGGTGGTGAAGAAATCGTCCCCGCCGACGCCGGAATTGCCGATTGTCACCGTTCCCGGGCTCTGCTCGGCGGCTTCGAAAAGATCCTCGATGGTCTGATAGGGACTGTCAGGGCTGACGACGACGATGCCCGGATCGGTCACCACGTTGGCGATCGGGGTCAACTCGTCGGTGCTGTAGGTAATGGCATCGTTCATGATGTAGTTGGTCATCAGCATCGGCGTATTGGTGATGCTGATGGTGCCGCCATCCTTGGGCGACTGCTTGGCCAGACGCGTCCAGGCAATGGCACCGGTGGCGCCGGGCATGTATTCGTTGACAAAATCGACGCCGAGGATCTCGCTCAGGCGCGGCTGGACCAGCTGTGCCAGGGCGTCACTGCCGCCTCCCGGTTTGAATCCCTGCAGTACGGTGACTTCATCGCCTCCCACGTAATCGGCGGCTTGCGCCAGGGGAGACAGACTGATGGCCATGGCGGTGATCGTCAGCCAGTGGCGAAGGGCTTTGGCGTGCATGATCGATTCCTCTCTGACGGAGTCTGGTTATCGTTATCGTGCTTATTCGTTGTCGTACCTATCCTTGTCGTACCTATCCTTGTCGTACCTGTCCTTGTCGTACCTGTCCTTGTCATGCCTGTTCTTGCCGCGACTGAAAGAACGTATTAATTTATCGATCATATTGTCAATAATATTGACGCCAATAGAGACTAAAGCACTAACGTCCTACAAAACGGCGCTAAAAGCTGAAAAACTGGCATCATCCGGGAGGTTGACGCAGCAGAATCGATTCTGCACGTTTCGATCATGATTCTTGGTGGGAGTCGTGCCGAAGCGCCACTTGCCCCACTCCGATCGGCTGCAGACAATGGCCGACAGATCGACGGGAACTTCATCATGACGGGAAACGCTCATGCCAAAGCGAGACATCGCTAAATCGACCATCCCCGCTAGCGGTCAGCGGCTCGCCGACGAGCGTGCAGAGGCGACTGCCGAAGCGGTCAGCGTCGCCGATATCGTCTCGGCCATCGAAGAGGACATCGTGCTGAATCGGGTGCACCCGAAAGAGAGACTGGTCGAAGAGGACCTGATGCAGCGCTTCGCCGGCAAGCGCCACGTGGTGCGCCAGGCGCTATTTCAGCTCGAGAACGCCGGTCTGGTGGAACGGATCAAGAATCGTGGCGCCTTCGTCAAATCCTACACACCCGAAGAGGTGGAAGGGATCTATGTCATGCGTGAGCTGCTGGAAGAGGCCGCCGCGGATCGCATCCCGATGCCGGCCCCGCCCGCGTTGATCGATGCGCTGACCGCCATCCAGTCGCAGCACGGTGCGGCGGTGGAGAGCGGGGATCTGCGCGCGGTGTTCCATCACAACATCGCCTTCCATCGCACGCTGTTCGCGGCCTGCGGCAACGACTATCTCGCGGATACGATCAACGAGTTCGCGCAGAAGGCCCACGCCATTCGTTTCATCGGCACCACCGATCGCCAGGCGATCCTGCTGGCGCGCGATGAGCACCTCGCCATGATCGACGCGCTCAAGCAGCAGGATCGCGCCGAGCTACACCGCCTCTGCTACCAGCATCTCCAGCCCTCGAAAGAGCGTTATCTGCATCTCTACCGGCTCCGGGAAGGCGGCTGATACGAGTGATCGGCCTCGAGGCCCGCCATCACTTCGGCACCCGACGCTGGATGTTCGGCGGCCGCAGGAAGGTGAAATCGCAACCCTGATCCGCCTGGGTGATCTGCTCGAGAAACAGCTTGCGATACCCTCGCTCGGCGGTCAGGGCAATCGGCCGCCAGCCTTCCCGGCGCCGCGCGAGTTCTGCGTCATCGACCAGCAGCTCGAGGCGGCGTTCGCTCACGCTCAGGCGAATCCGGTCGCCGTTCTCGACCAGCGCCAGCGGCCCGCCCAGGGCGGCTTCGGGCGTCACGTGCAGCACGATGGAACCCGCCGCCGTGCCGCTCATGCGGCCGTCGGAGATTCGCAACATGTCGCGCACGCCCTGCCGGGCCAGCTTGCGCGGGATCGGCAGATAACCCGCTTCGGGCATTCCCGGTGCACCGACGGGTCCGATCCGCTTGAGCACCAGAACATCCTCCGCCGTCACGTCCAGCGCCGGGTCGTCGATGCGCGCGGCCATGTCCTCGGCATTTTCGAACACCACCGCACGACCTTCGTGCTCCATCAACCGGGCATCGGCGGCCGACTGCTTGATGATCGCGCCATCGGGCGCCAGGTTGCCGCGTAAGAAGGCGATCCCGCCGGCCGGATAGAGCGGCGCGTCGAAGCGATGCACCACCTGCTGCTCGAAAGCCGGCACGGCATCGATCTCTTCGCCCAGCGTGCGTCCGGTCACGGTCATGGCATCCAGGTGCAGCAGCGGTTTCAGTTCGCGCAGCACGGTCGGCAGCCCGCCGGCACGATGCAGATCCTCCATGTAGTGCTGACCCGACGGCTTGAGATCGACCAGCACCGGCGTCTCGCGGCTCATCCGATCGAAAGCCGCCAGGTCGATATCGATACCCATGCGTCCGGCGATGGCCGTCAGGTGAATGATCCCGTTGGTGGAACCACCGATCGCCAACAGCACCCGCAGCGCATTCTCGAACGCCTTTTCGGTCAGGATCCTGTCCGGCGTCACGCGCGTCCTGGCGTTGATCACGGCTTGTCTTCCGGTCGCCTCGGCGACGCGCATGCGATCCGCGGTCACCGCCGGCGGCGAGGCGCTGCCCGGCAACGCGATGCCCAGCGCTTCGCTGATACACGCCATGGTGCTGGCCGTGCCCATGACCGAGCAGGTACCGACACTGCCGACCAGTTTGGCGTTGACCTCTTCGATCTCCTGATCGTCGATCTCCTGGCCGCGATACATGCCCCAGTAGCGACGACAGTCGGTACACGCGCCGACACGGACGCCGCGATGGCCGCTGGTCAGCATCGCGCCGGTCACCAGCTCGAGCATGGGCACATTGGCGGAAGCGGCGCCCATCAACTGGGCAGGCACCGTCTTGTCGCATCCGCCGATGAGCACCACCGAATCCATCGGCTGGGCGCGGATCATCTCCTCGGTATCCATCGACATCAGGTTACGCAGGTACATGCTCGTGGGCGTGGAGAAACTCTCGGCGATCGAGATGGTGGGGAATTCGATCGGCAACCCGCCCTCCAGCATCACCCCACGCTTGACCGCCTCGATCAGTTGCGGCGCATTGCCGTGACAGGGGTTGTAGCCGCTGCCGGTATTGACGATACCGACAATGGTGCGATTGAGCGCATCGTCGCTGTAACCCGCCCCCTTGATGAAGGCCTTGCGTAGAAACAGCGAAAACCCGGCGTCGCCGTAGTTCACCAGGCCCTGATTGAGCCCGGTCTGCCGCTCGTCGGCCGGGATGTCTTTCTGCCCGTCGTGCCGCTCGTTACTGGCGTCGTCTGCCATGGCATCCTCGTCGTCATAATTATTGATAATATTATTGACACAAATAACCACAGTTGAGACGTCATGGACATCCGACTTAAGCCGTAACTGCCCTCGCACGAGGATAATCGTGAAGGATTTAGCAGCCGCCGTTCATCTCACCTAACCTTGTCTGTGGCAGCGGCCCTGACCCGTTGCCGACACCCGCCAGGACCGCGACACAAGGATGAAGAAGATGACGCTTTTTGAAGACCTGCGTGAAAGTCACGACAAGCAGCGCCGTTTGCTGGACCTGCTGGTCAAGACCCATGGCGACAGCGAAGGTCGCGACGAGCTGTTCAAGCGTCTGCGCGCCGAGCTGGAGAACCATGCCGTCGCGGAAGAGCGCGCGCTCTATATTCCGATGATGGAGCACGACATGACGCAGGAGAAGGCGCGTCACAGCGTTGCCGAGCATCACGAGATCGACGAGCTGATCGAGACGCTGGAAGAGACCGAGTACGACTCTCCCGGCTGGCTGGCCAGCGCCAAAAAGCTTCAGGATCTGGTGACGCATCATCTCGATGAAGAGGAACAGGAAGTGTTCCAGTTGGCGGGGCGCGCCCTGAGCGACTCGGAAAAGGCCACCCTGGCCAAGACCTACCGCCACGAGATGGAAGCTCGGGAAGCCAGCTGATGAAACGGCCGCCTCTCTCGGGGCGGCTACCCTCGTTCACGACGAAAGGATGCGACGATGTCCCATGACAAGGTCATCTTGATCACAGGCGCCTCGAGCGGGATCGGTGCCGCCACCGCAAAGCTGGCAGTCGAATCGGGATATCGCGTTGCCCTGGCCGCTCGCAACACGGACAAGCTCGACGCCCTGGTGGCTTCCCTCGGCGAAGACCATGCGCTGGCGCTCAGTTGCGACGTGACCTCCGCCGAGGATCAGCACCGGGTCGTGGCACAGACGCTTTCCCGTTTCGGCCGTCTCGACGGGCTTTTTGCCAATGCCGGCATGGGCGGAACGCCCGGTGGTTTCAGCGGCGCCGATGCCGAGGTGTGGAAGTCGATGATCCTGACCAACGTCTACGGCGTCGGGCTGTCGATTCAGGCAGCGCTGCCGGCCCTGCGCGCGAGCCACGGACATGTGCTGCTGACGGGCTCGGCCGCCGGGCGCACCACCATCGCCGGCTCGATGTATAGCGCGACCAAGTGGGCAGTCACCGGTATCGGCCACAATCTGAGAGAGGAGCTGCGTGGCTCGGGGATTCGCGTCACGCTGATCGAGCCCGGCATGGTAGACACGCCGTTTTTCGATTCGCCGCCCGAACAGGCCCTCGAAGAGCAGGACATCGCCAATGCCGTGATCTACGCCTTGAACCAGCCGGAACGCGTCGATGTCAACGAGATACTGATCCGTCCGACGCCACCGCGTGACGAGACGTGAGGCATGTGAGGCGGCCGCGCCGACAGCGAATGCAACTTTTTCTCATCGAAAAACTCTCAGCAACAGCCGCAAAAGGAAGGATCCCCATGCTGTTGCCAACGAGACTCCCACATTACCCTCGCCTGACCTGGCTCGCCCCCTTCACGTTGCTGGCCGGCTGCACGGGCGTTCCCGAGGGAACGCAGCCGGTCAATGACTTCCGGATCGAGCATTACCTGGGCCAGTGGTACGAGATCGCCCGACTCGACCACGGTTTCGAGGAGGGTCTCGAATGCGTCACGGCGGAGTACAGCCGCCGCGACGATGGCGACATTCGCGTGATCAATCGCGGCTACGATCCGGCCGAGCAGCGCTGGGAGAGCGCCGAGGGTCGCGCCAGCTTCGTCGGCGACCCCAGTGTCGGTCATCTCAAGGTCAGCTTCTTCGGCCCCTTCTACGCCGGCTACAGCGTGCTGGCGCTGGATGACAGTTATCAACATGCGCTCGTCGCCGGTCCGGATCGAGACTACCTGTGGATACTTTCACGTGACCCCACGCTGGACCCGCCCACCTATGCCGGGCTGATCTCCAAGGCACGGGCACTCGAGTTCCCTGTCGACGAACTGGTCCAGGTCTCGCAGGATCCGGAAATCTGCCAGCGAACCGGCGCCATCGGAGGAGCGTCTGGCTGACCCGAAAGCTCATGCTTTGGTCGAGAATCAGCGCTCATCCTCTCGCCCCTCCCAACGGGCGTTCTATAGTGGGAGCACCTTTTGACTGGAAGCCTGCCATGACCCTCGATCGTCGACAGCTACTGCGAAATTCTGCCTTGATCGGCGCCTCCGTCGCCTTCTCGCCCAGCCTGCTGGCCCAGACGGCAACCGAGCCCCCCGCTCGCTATCCGGACGAGGCGTGGCAGGTGCTGGATGATCGCTTCAAACCCTATTATGTCTTCAATACACCGCTCGAGCGCCACTGGTCGGCGGGGCTGTGGCTGGAGGGACCTGCCTGGAACGCCGTCGGGCGCTACGCCGTGTTCAGCGATATTCCCCGCGCCCGGCAGATGCGCTGGGACGAGATGACCGGTCGGGTCAGCGTGCTGCGCGAAGGCGTCGGTCACTCCAACGGCAACGCCTTCGACCATCATGGCCGTCTGGTCGCCTGCGAGCATTCACCGGCGCGCGTCGTACGCTACGAGTGGGATGGCACCACCACCGTTCTCGCCAGTCGCTTTCAGGGCAAACCATTGAATGCCCCCAACGACCTGGTGATCCTGCCCAACGACGGCGTGATCTTCACCGATCCCGGCTACGGCGCCCATGTCGATTATGAAGGCGAGAAGCGCCCGCTGGAGGTCAAGCCGGCGATCTACTACGTCGACGACACGCTGGAAGCGCCGAAGCTGCTGTCCGACGAGCTGGGCAAGCCCAACGGCATTGCACTGTCCGGCGACAAGCGCCGGCTCTACGTCAGCGATACCGCGCCTTCCCATTTTCCGGATCGGCCGGCGACGGTGTCACGCTGGGCGCTCTCCCAGGACGGCCAGTCGCTCAGCAATCGCGAAACCGTGGTGTCGAGCCAGGACAGCGAAACCTACGACGGCATCACGCTGGATCAGGACGACAACCTGTGGGCGGCAGTCTCCGGGGGCGAGGGGCATGACGGCGTCTCGATCTTTGCCCCCAATGGCGACCGCATCGGTCGCATCCTGCTGCCGGAGGTATGCGCCAATCTGTGTTTCGTCGGTGAGCACCGCAACCGGCTGCTGATGACCGCGAGCCGTTCGATCTACACGCTCTATACCGGAACCCGCGGGGTCTGACGAAAGCCGGAGGGGGGATCGAATAGCGGCACGACAGCGCCGCGAACGAACCTGGAAGACCCGCGACGAGCGGGTTTTCCCGGTCAGACTCCACGCCACGACTTTCTCGACGGAAGACAAGACCCAAGGCTTTCCGGTCGAAGATGTCCACCACTGCGCTTTCATGACGCCGGTTTCAAGATCAGGCCGCATTCTTTCAGCGTATCGACGAGGCGCCTTGCCGGAGACGACGAACGGGGTAAGCTGGCTGCTACCGACAGCAGCCAACACTGGCGAGAGCCCAGCCTATGTCCACGCCGATCTTGCTTCCCTTCCCGTCCCCCCGCATCATCCCG
Source organism: Salinicola socius (assembly GCF_001937195.1). Taxonomy (GTDB): domain Bacteria; phylum Pseudomonadota; class Gammaproteobacteria; order Pseudomonadales; family Halomonadaceae; genus Salinicola; species Salinicola socius. The sequence goes on from NZ_MSDO01000001.1 coordinate 315,841, forward strand.
ATGCCGCCGCGGCGAGCAGCTCATGCTGGATAAGTGGCTCTCGGCAACGCTTGACGAGGCATTGGCCTCGGAAGGCTTCGACTCTTTCTCACCGGGTGCCGCCGGCCAGGGCCGCCTACCCGGTGGACGCTACCGCATTCTCGGCGAGGGCATCCTCGAACTGACGCCGGACGTCGTTTCCGCGGACGCGCGTAGCGTGGTGATCTCCGCCGGCATCCACGGCAACGAGACCGCGCCCATCGAGCTCGTCGGAGAATGGCTGGCCGCCCTCGAATCGGGTCGTCTCGCACTCGCTGCACCGCTGCTGGTGATCCTCGGCAATCTCCCCTCGATACGCGCGCAGGCCCGTTTCGTCACCACCAATCTCAACCGCCTGTTCCGGCGTGGGCTCGACCAGCACGGAGCGGAACCCGAGCGCGCGCGTGAGCTGATGCGGGCAGTGGACGGTTTCTTTGCGAGATATCCCGAGCGCCGGCTGCATCTCGACATGCACACCGCCATTCGCGACAGCCGATACCCGCGCTTCGCCGTGGTGCCCTATTCAGAAAAACGGCCAGAGTCGGAAAAACGGCCAGAGACGGAAAAGCAGCCAGAGACGCAGCCCAGGTTCCACTGGCGGGCGCTCGCGGCCGCTGGCATGCAGGCCGTGCTGCTTCAACACCAGCACAGTTGGACCTTTTCCCACTATTCGCGCCATTACCACGCGGCCGAGGCCTATACTCTGGAGCTCGGCAAGGTACGCCCGTTTGGCGACAACGATCTCGACGCCTTGAATGGCATGCGCGCATGGCTTGGCGCGCTGGCGGAAGGACGCCCATTCTCCACCGCAACCCTCGATGAGCTTCGCTTCTTTCAGGTGGCGCATGAGCTGATGCGGACGAGCGACACCTTTCGCCTTACCTTTGCCGAGAACGTCGCCAATTTCAGCGAATTTCCGGTCGGCGAGACGTTGGCCGAAGATGACGAGAGCGGGCCTTTCGTCGTGGAAGAGGGACCGCTCTCGGTGGTCTTCCCCAATGCCCACGTCGAGCTGAACGCGCGTGCGGCATTGCTGGTCCGCCCCTGTGAACCACCCGATTCGCCATGACGGCTTCGCGACAATCGATAGCGACAATCACCAAAGACGATAACCGATCAACAACGACAATAGTGCCGAGGAGTTTTCCACCATGAACAATCAGTTACGGTTCGATTACCGACCTGTCGCCCCGCCGCGCCGCCGCCTGGATCAGCCCTTGTCTGGAACCTAACGGCGAAACTGCTAGAATCGCCGGATTTTTCGCCGGGGAGTCGGCGTCGCCAACGCCATCCCAGGATGGCACGACCGACAGCAAGACGGGCCATCTGACGCCGTGCCGCTTCCCGCCAGCCAACCCACTCGGTGGACAACATCATGGCCGCGACCCCCATCCCCCTGGAAGCCCAGGGCATCAAGAAGCGCTTCGGCGACCACGAGGTGCTCAAGGGGATCTCTCTCCAGGCGCACAAGGGCGACGTCATCACCTTGATCGGCGCTTCCGGCTCCGGGAAAAGTACCTTTCTGCGCTGCATGAACCTGCTGGAACAGCCCGACGAGGGCGAGCTGATCGTTCACAACGAAGCGATCAATTTTCGCGCCACCAAACACGGCCGCGAGCCCACCGACTGGAAACAGGTCGAGCGGATTCGCGCCAAGCTCTCGATGGTGTTCCAGAACTTCAATCTGTGGTCGCACATGACGCTGCTGGAGAACGTCATCGAGGCGCCGGTCTACGTGCTCGGCAAGCCCAGGAAACAGGCGATCGAGGAAGCCCGGGCGCTGCTCGATCGCGTCGGCCTGCTGGATCGCGCCGACTACTTCCCGACCCAGATGTCCGGCGGTCAGCAGCAGCGCGGCGCGATCGCCCGGGCCCTGGCGATGGATCCGGAAGTCATGCTGTTCGATGAGCCGACCTCGGCGCTGGATCCGGAGCTGGTCGGTGACGTGCTTCAGGTCATGCGCGGCCTTGCCGACGAAGGGCGGACCATGATCCTGGTCACCCACGAGATCGCCTTCGCCCGGGATGTCTCCAGCCAGGTGATCTATCTGCATCAGGGTGTGGTCGAAGAGACCGGCACGCCGGCCGACGTCCTCGACAATCCGCGCTCCGAGCGCCTGCGCCAATTCCTGGCGCCCAAGCATTGAGGCGGACTCCATCATGATCGACCTGCAAGGCTACGGTCCGCGGCTGCTCGACGGCGCTCTGGTCACCATCGAACTGGCGGTGCTCTCGCTGATACTGGCCGTCATCCTGGGATTGCTGACCGCCAGCGCCAAGCTATCGCGAAATCGACTGATCCATGGCATCGGCACGCTCTACACCACGCTGGTACGTGGCGTGCCGGATCTGGTGCTGATGATGCTGCTGTTCTATGGCGGCCAGATCGGCATCAACATGCTCACCGATCAGCTCTACTACGCGTTCGATATCGATATCTTCATCAATATCAATGCCTTCGTGGCAGGCGTCATCACCATCGGCCTGATCTTCGGGGCCTACATGGGTGAAACCTTCCGCGGTGCCTTCCAGGCGGTGGAAGAGGGTCAGATGGAAGCCGCGCGCGCCTACGGCATGAGCCCCCTGCTCGCGTTCAGACGCGTTCGTTTCCCGCTGATGATGCGCCACGCCCTGCCGGGAATCGGCAACAACTGGATGGTCCTGCTCAAGACCACCGCGCTGGTGTCGATCATCGGCCTGACCGACATGGTCCGCGTCGCCGCCGAGGCGACCAAGGCAACGCATGAACCGTTCATGTTCATGATCCCGGTGGCGATGATCTATCTACTGATCGCCACGCTGTCCGAATGGGGCTTTGCCAAGCTGACCAAGCGTTACAACACCGGTTTTGGGGAGTCCAGCGAATGGAACAATTGAACGGCTGGTTCACCGATCTGCTCTCCGGCAACGTGATATTCACCGCCAACACGCTGAGTTTCTACTGGAGCGGTCTCGTCACCACGGTACAGCTGGTGTTCCTGTCGCTGCTGATCGGGGTGATCCTGGCGGTACCGCTCGCCATCGGCCGCGGCTCGAAGCGGCGCTGGATCAAGCTGCCGATCTACGCCTACACCTATGTGTTCCGCGGTACGCCGCTGCTGATCCAGCTCTATCTGGTCTACTACGGCGTGGTGTTCTTCGACGGTATCCAGGACAGCATCTTCTGGGTGGTATTCAAGCAGGCGTTCTTCCCGGCGCTGATCGCATTCACCCTCAATACCGCGGCCTACACCACCGAGATCTTCCACGGCGCGATCAAGAATACCGCCAAGGGCGAGATCGAGGCGGCACGGGCCTACGGCATGTCGCGCAAGTTGATGATGCGCCGCATCATCCTGCCCAGCGCCTTCCGTCGTGCCCTGCCAGCCTACGGCAATGAAGTGATTTTCATGCTGCATGCCAGCGCGGTGGCGAGCGTGGTCACGATCATGGATCTGACCGGGGCGGCCTACTATGTCTACGCCCGTTTCTACGCGCCGTTCGATGCCTTCATCTTCGTCGCGCTGATCTATCTCTGCCTGACTTTCAGTATCATGTTCACGTTCCGGACCCTGGAGAAGAGACTGCTGGCGCACCTGCGCCCGCGCGGGGCCTGATCGCGAGACAGGTCCATCGTTCGACGTTTCGTCATCCATGACAAATCACCACACACAAAAGAGAGTCATCATGAACAAGTGGATCACCAGCGCGCTGATCGCCGGCGCCCTCTTCTCCGGTCAGGTCTTCACTCAGGCCATGGCTCAGGACGATAACAAGGACGCCATTCGTCTGGGTATCGATGTGCCCTACGAACCCTTCGTGGTGCGCAACGCAGACGGCGACCTCGAGGGCTTCGAGATCGATCTCGGCAACGAGCTCTGCGCCCGCGCCAACCTCGAATGCAGTTGGGTCGAGCAGAGCTGGGACGGCATCATTCCCGGTCTGCTGGCGCGCAAGTACGACGCGATCCTGTCGTCGATGGCGATTACGCCGGAGCGTGAGCGCCAGGTAATGTTCTCGCTGCCCTACTACAACACGCCGAGCGTCTGGATCGCCGCCCGCGATCGCGATATCGACATCGACGACAAGGACTCCCTGAAAGGGCTTTCCGTCGGCGTGCAGCGCGGCACCATTCGCGATGTCTATGTCACCCAGGAATATGGCGACGTTCTCGACATCCACCGTTACGGCTCTTCACAGGACGTGGTCAACGACCTCAAGTCCGGCCGACTCGACCTGACCTTCGAAGACTTCCCGATCGCCGTTGATGCCATCGATTTCCGTCAGGACGACAGCCCCTACAAACAGCTCGGCGACAGCATCAAGACGCCGACGTCGATCTTCGGCAAAGGCGCCGCCATGGCGTTCCGCCAGCGTGACAAGGCGCTGGCCGCCAAATTCGACCAGGCGATCTGCGCCGTCTACGCCGATGGCACCTTCGACAAGCTGATGGATCAGTATTTCGACTACGATCTGTCGGTACGTCCTGGCGAGCAGGACTGCGCCAAGTAAAACCGCCGCCACCGCCCGGCCGCTGAACTGACGGCCAGCAGGCCGGGCTTTTTCGATCCTTGAGCCGAGGAAGCGTCGTGGAACATCAGAAGCACCCCTTGATCAGCCCGGTGCCGGGCACCGAACGCCATATCGACAGCTTTCACTTCGGCCCGGCGGATGCCGAACGACATCTCTACGTGCAGGGCGCGCTGCACGCCGACGAGCTGCCGGGCATGCTGGTTGCCTGGACCTTGAAGCAGCGTCTGGCCGAGCTCGAAGCGCTGGGGCAACTGGCCTGCCGGGTGACGCTCGTTCCGGTCGCCAACCCGATCGGCCTGGATCAGCAGCTGATGGATACGCCGCTGGGCCGCTACGATTTCGAGAGCCTGACCAATTTCAATCGCCGTTACGCCAGCGTCGCCGACGAGATTGCCGATGGGCTGGACGCCGCGCTGAACGACGACATCGCCCACAATCGTAATGTGATTCGTGATCGCTTCGAGGCCGCACTGCTCGCGGCTCTCGCGAAAACCGGGCCGACCACCGCGCTGGAGTCGATGCGCCTGACCCTGCAGCGCCTGGCCTGCCGCGCCGATTTCGTGCTCGATCTCCACTGTGATTTCGATGCCGTGGAACATCTTTACACCACGCCGGCGGCGTGGCCCGTGTTCGAGCCGCTGGCGCGCTACTTCGGCTCCAAGGCCAGCATGCTGGCCACCGACTCCGGCGGGCAGTCGTTCGACGAGTGCTTCACGCTGGTGTGGGAACAGCTGCAGCAGACCTTCGGTGCACGCTTTCCAGTCGACTACGGCTGCCAGTCGGTGACGCTGGAATTGCGCGGTCAACGCGACGTCGACCATGACCTCGCCGGCCGCGATGCCCAGGCCATCATCGATTGGCTAAGACATCTCGGCCTCGTCGCGGGCGAGGCGCCGCCTCTGCCCGAACTGGCCTACCCGGCCACCGAACTGGCGGCAATGGACTTCCTGCATGCACCGATCGGCGGGCTGCTGGTGTTCCATGCCGCGCCCGGCATCGAGGTGGAAGCCGGTCAGCTGATCGCCGAGATCATCGATCCACTCAGTGATCGGGTCGAGCCAGTCCATGCGCCGCAGGCGGGCATGTTCTACGCCCGCAGCGAGCGCCGGATGGCAACGGCGGGGATGATCGTCGCCGATATCGCCGGCCATCAGAGTCACCGCAGCGGCTATCTGCTGGCGCCGTGAGTCAGGCGTTGATTGACGTGATATTCAATCGTGTAAGCTTTCGTTATGCTGCGGTTGTCGTCATTGGATGTCTCGAAGCGTTCGTGACTCGAGAAGGTCGCCATCGAATCGGGCCAAGTCGCAACACACAAGAACACACGTATCACTAAAGAGAAGCGATCCATGAAAAAACTGCTGACTACCAGCCTGCTCGGCGCCGCGCTGATCGCGGGTGTCGCCCAGGCCCAGGATACCGAACAGCTGCGTATCGGCGTCGATGTCCCCTACGAGCCGATGGAATACCGCACTCCGGACGGCGAACTGACGGGCTTCGATATCGAACTCGGCAACGCCATGTGCGCGCAGATCAAGGCCGACTGCGAATGGGTCGTGCAAGCCTGGGACGGCATCATTCCCGGCCTGCTGGCACGCAAGTACGACGCCATCATGTCGTCGATGACGATCAACGACGAGCGTCGCCAGACCGTGCTGTTCTCCGACCCGTACATCCAGCCGCCCTCCGCGTGGTTCGCTGCCGCCGACAGCGGTATCAAAACGGTCTATCCCGAGTCGCTGAAGGGCAAGACCATCGGCGTCCAGCGCGGCACGCTGCAGGATAACTACGTGACCGACATGTATGGCGACGATGCCAACATCAGCCGCTACACCACCGCCGATGACCTGGTACTGGACATGGACGCCGGTCGTGTCGACGTCGCCTTCCTCGACTTCCCGGTGGGCAAGTCCACGCTGCTGGACAGCGAAGAAGGCAACTACGTCACCGTCGGCGACATGATCAGCGAGCCGGAGAAGTATTTCGGCGAAGGTTTCGGCATGGCCTTCCGTCCGCGTGACAAGGAGCTCGCCGAGCGCTTCGACGACGCCCTGGCCACGCTGAAGGACAACGGTACCTACGACAAGATCTACGACAAGTACTTCAAGGTCCAGCAGTAACCGAGGCTTCCAGGGCGCGTCGCTCGCTTCCAGCCACGCGCCCTGGCAAACATTCTGCGCTTCAAAACGCACGGCCCCGGTCTCATGATCGGGGCCGTGCGCCTGTGGAGCATCGGTGTTCGACGATAGCCCGCGCGATCAACGCTTGGGCGTTGCCGGTACCGTCCCGCCACTCTTCTCGCCAATCTTCTCGCCGCGCTCCATGGCGAACTCCTCTTCCGGCGACAGAATCAGCCGGTGGCGACCCACGATGGCGAAGTAGGCAATCGCCACGGCAAACCAGACGATGACGCCGAGAATGCCGACACGGTAGGTCGGATCGCTCAACTGAAAGAACAGCGTCACCAGCGCGATGACGATCGTGACCCAGGCGCCCGGTTCGCCGAACGGACTACGATAGGGTCGCGCGATATCGGCTCGGTTTCTGCGCAGCAGGATGAACGAAGCGGCCTGAGCGATGTAGGAGCACATGGCACCGAACACCGCCATGTTGAGCAGCGTCCCGCCGATCACCGCCGAACCCTGATCGATCCCCAGACCGACGAACAGCACCAGCATGATGACCAGCCCGAGACAGGCACCGGCGATCATCGCCACGTGCGGTGTCTTGCGGGTGCCGTGGGTGACCGACAGCCAGGTCGGAAAGTAGCCGGCGCGCGACAGCGAGTAGATCTGGCGGCCCTGGGCGAAGATGATGGTATGAAAGCTCGAGATCAGCCCGATGATCGCCACCAGCGCCAGCACCTTGGCCAGACCGCTGCCGTAGATCGCCGTGAATCCGTCCAGCAAGGGTTCGCCGCTCTGGCCCAGCGCATAGGCGCCGACACCGACCAGAGACGGGTTCAGGAACAGCACCATCGAGGCCGAGACGATCAGGGTGATCATGCCCAGAATGATGCCCTTGGGCATGTCGCGCTTGGGATCGACGGCTTCCTCGGCGGCCAGCGGCAGTTGCTCGATGGCCAGGAACAGCCATACCGCGAACGGCATCGCTGCCAGCGCGCCACCGATACCCATGGGCAGGAACGGCCCGCCACCGCCCTCCAGCAGCTCCCCGTCACTGCCGATGTTCAGCGCCCAGACCGAGAAATCGATATTGGGAATGGCCGATATCCAGAACACCACCAGCACCGCCAGGGCCAGCAGCGTCACCGTCAACGTCACCTTGAAGGAGAGCTCCACGCCGACGATGTTGAGACCCACGAACAGGATATAGCCGATGCCCCACCATAGCGGCTGTATTGCCGCCGGCGTCTCGAAGATGCTGCCCAGATAGGAGCCAATGAAGAAGACGATGACTGCCGGCGTCAGAATGTACTCGACGTTCTCGCACAGCCCGGTAATGAAGCCACCCCAGGGCCCCATCGACGACCGGGCGAAAGAGTACGCCGCTCCGGTATGTGGCAGCGCCGGCGACATCTCGGCGATACAGAATGTCAGCCCCAGATACATGATCGCAATCAATACGGTCGCGATCGCCATGCCACCCCAGCCGCCGAGCGACAGTCCCAGATTCCAACCCGAGTAGTGGCCGGAAATGACCGCGCCCACGCCCAGCGCCCATAGCGACCAGGGGCCAGCGTAGCGGCTCAACCCGCGCTGTTCGAAGTAGCTGGCATCCTGCTGCCGATATTGAATGTTGGAAGATTGTCGTTGCATACCTGCTCCCGCCGTTGTCGTTGTTGTGTTTGCTGGATCGTCAGATTGCGAAGCCAACCGATGGGCGGCGCACCGTAACCCCGCGCCACGAGCGAAACCGCGTTGACGACTCAGGAATACTGCAGACCCGAGTCGTCCGCAAACCCCGTGACGCGATTGGAACAGTGGCCCCGGAACAGGGCGTAGGAAGAACCGTCTCATCAATCGGGAAATCGCAATCGCAATCCCTGCCGATGACTACGTTAGACAGCAATTGTTTACCGTTCTGATGTGGAGAGCCGAACTGGCGATCCGTATTCTGCTAGGCAACGCTCGATCCGACAGCGTCGAAAAGCGTCCTCGAAGGCGCCGTATAAGAAGACGATCTGCCCACCGACAGAGGCTATCGCGTTCAGCAGCAGGGGGACTTCATGGATCAATGGCTCCATCTAACGCCGGAAGAGATAGCAACGTGGCTGGGCTTATGTTCCATCGCGTTGATCTATCGTCATTTTTCCAACTCTGCCCCGCACGCGACGCCGATGGCGTCCGCGAGCGACAAAGGGGCGGAAGCCGCCGTCCAGGTCGCCGCTCACCCGGTCAACGGCAAACTGCAGGTCTACCACCTCTCGCGCTGGTTCGAAGCCGTGTTGATCGATCCCGCCAACCCGCCTCTGCGCGACGGCGAGACGGTCTATCTGATTCGCTGGGAAAATCGCCAGGCATGGGTCAGCCGAGTTCGCAGCCACACCCCGACGCCCTCCCCATCGAGACGCGCCCAAAAGCGCTGGCAGTGGAGTTTCGACTAAGCTCTGTCTGAAAAATCGGCGAGCGATGGCCAGACAAGGCAAAAATTGACGAAAAAGCGGAGTTTACGAGGTGTAAATGAGCATTTTGAGTCAATTTTTAACGCCGGATGGGCGAGCGCAGGCATTTTTCAGACAGAGCGTAGCACTGTCAGGGCAAATCTAGATCGTCGAAGGCCGTGCAAACCGCGCCACCAACCTCGCCATGGCCGGCCCTACCAGCACGACGGTGAACAGCCTCAACGTCTGCAAGGCCACCACCAGTCCAACGTCGGCATGAGTATCGATGGCGATGATCGTCATCGAATCGAGACCGCCGGGGCTGGTGCCCAGATAGGCCGTGATGAATTCGGTATGCATCAGCACGGTCATCAACCAGGCCGACAGGGCGCAAAGTGCAATCAGGATCAGCGAGGCGAGAATCATCTTGCCGAGGGCGCGGGCAATGTTATGGATGGTCTCGCGGTCGAAGCGTAGTCCTACATAGGTGCCGATGATCCCGTAGGCCAGCTCCAGCAGCGGCTGTGGCAGCACAATGGTGATCGCCCCGGAAAGATGAAGCACGCTGCCAACCACCACCGGCCCCAGCAGTGCGCCGGCGGGGAGGCGCCGATCGAACACCCACACCCCGATGACGACGACGAGCAGCGTGACGGCGAAGTTTCCCAGATCTCCCAGGCGGGCGGGCAGATTGGCGGCATGGCCCGCGCCACTGCTATCGGTCACGCCGAGATAGTGACTGACCAGCGCCCCTATCAGCACCACGCAGACCACGCGCACGTACTGCATCGCCGCCACGATCCGCGGATCGGCATCGCTCTCCTCGGCCATCGCCACCATCGCCGCGGCGGCGCCCGGGGTCGTGCCCCAGGCAGCGGTGGAGCCCGGCAGCCCACCGTAGCGCACCAGACCGATTCCCACGATCAGACTCAGCAACAGCGTGATGGCGGTCGCGATCAGCATTACCGGCCATGAGTCGAGGATCTTGAACAGCACCGACAGGGTCAAGGTCTGGGCGATCAGTACGCCGATCACGCCCTGGCTGAGCTTGAAGCCGATCCGCGGCAGTTTCAGGCCACCGATCATTACCCCATAAGCGATCGAGACCGCCATGGGGCCGATGAATCCGCCAGCCGGCATATGCACCGCATCCAGCAATCGATTGGCAATGACGCAGCACAGGACGAGCAGCAGCCAGCGCATCCAGGTGGGAGGGGGAGCGCGGAACAGGGGTGAGCGTGGCGCGGGCGAGTCGGCGGACAAGATCAAACTCCAGTAAAAGGCTAACTATATCAATTCTCATGGACCACAGGCAGCGTTTGTCGACAATCTTCATGTCCGGCCTGACACCGTGACGAGACTCGCCGCCGGAAGAAGGCTGCTACAGTCAACAGTGAACCGTAATGCCAGCCTCACGCCGTGGAGACCGACATGATTCGAAATCTCGTGACCTCGTCCAGTACCGCTCTACTGCTATCGCTGAGCGGCGAGACGCTAGCCCAGGAACCCGTGCACAGCGGCCCGCCCAACGCGCCGGGGCAGACGCCGGCATTCGAAGGCCAGACCCGCGCCCCCGCGATCGAGGACCGGATCGCGCTGACCCCGACGACGATAGCGCAAGGATTGGCACATCCCTGGGGGTTGGCATTTGTCGACAACGGCATGGCGTTGGTGACCGAGCGTCCCGGCCGCCTGCGTACCGTCGATCTGGAAAGCGGCACGCTCTCCGCCCCGATCGAGGGTCTGCCGGAAATCGACGCCCGCGGCCAGGGCGGCCTGCTGGACGTGGCGCTCGATCCTGACTTCGCCGGCAACCGTCGGATCTACTTCAGCTACGCGGAGCCCAGGGGAGACGGCGAGAACGGTACGGCGGTCGCTCGCGGCGTGCTCAGCCAGGATGACAGCCGACTGACGAACGTCGAGGTGATCTTCCGCCAGACACCGGCATGGGATTCCACCAAGCATTTCGGTTCCACGCTGACGTGGGACGCCGAGGGCCGGCTCTACGTGACGCTCGGAGAGCGCTCACTGCCCGAGCCGCGTCAGCTGGCGCAGGATCTGAACGCGCATCTGGGTAAGGTGGTACGGATCAACGCGGACGGCTCGATTCCCGAGGACAACCCGTTCGCCGACGGCAACGCGGGCCTGGCCGAGATCTGGTCCTACGGCCACCGCAACGTCCAGGGTGCAGCACTGGAACCGACCAGTGGCCGGCTATGGACGATCGAGCACGGCCCGAAAGGAGGCGACGAGCTCAATCGTCCCGAGGCCGGCAACAACTATGGCTGGCCGGTGATCACCTACGGCGAGGACTACAGCGGCGCACCGATCGGCGACGGGCTGACCGCAAAGGAAGGGATGGAGCAGCCGGTCTACTACTGGGATCCGGTCATCGCGCCGGGTGACATGGCCTTCTACGAGGGGGAGCGCTTCCCCGGCTGGCAGGGCGATCTGATCATCGCCTCGCTTTCCCCCGGCGGCCTGGTGCGGCTCACGCTCGATGGCGAACGGGTGAGCGGCGAGCAGCGTCTGCTGCCGTCGCTTGGCCGAGTTCGCGACGTGACGGAAGGCCCGGACGGCGCACTGTGGGTGCTGACGGATGCCAGCAACGGCGCGCTGATCCGGATCGTGCCCGAAGACGAGTGATTTCCGAACTCACAGCGGCAGATGGATGATCGCGCTGCGGATGCCGTCGGCATCGATCCACAGCTTGCCGAGCGTGATCGGCAAGCGGAAACGGCGCCTGCCCGCCGCCCCGGGGTTGAACCACAGCTGGCGGCCGGCGGCCTCGTCCCGCCACGCGTTGCGCGGCTTGTGCGAATGACCGTGCAGCACGGCCTCGAATGCCATCTGCGCGTCGATGTCCGCAATGTCGTGAACCAGCTGGAGATCGTGCCCATTGACCACCAGACGCCGGTGTGACGGCAGCGTCGCACACTCGCCTTCGCGATCGATATTGCCACGGACCGCGAAGACGGGCGCGAGCCCGGAGAGACGCTCGAGAATCGCCGGATCACCGACGTCGCCCAGGTGAATCAACGGATGACAGTCCGCCAGCAGTGCCAGCGCTTCGTCACGCAGCAGCCCGTGAGTGTCCGAAATGACGCCGACCGGAGACGTCGTCTCGACGATGTCTGCGGGGATGCTCACCAATGACCTCCTGATGAAAAGCCGTGGCCGGTCGAGGAGTGCAAACGCAGACGGCCCCGGGGGGCCGCCTGCAACGTTGCACGAGTCCGCTTCACGATTTGACGCTGGTCGACTCGCCCATACCCTTGTAGGTCATGTTGCCGTCGGCATCGATCTCGCAGGTCAGGTTGTACTTGGCGTTACCCTCGCCAAGCAGATCGACCAGCAGCTCGAAGGTATCCCCCTTCTCGAGCTCCTCGGCGTCGTACTCCTTGGCGTTGTTCTCGTAGATGGAATTGCCTCGGAATGTCTCGCTACCCTCGTCTTCCTGCAGCGCGAGATCGAGACACTCCCTGGCGAGTTTGGGAGCTCCCTCCGCTTGCGTCTCTGTTTCATGCGCGCCTTGCTGCTCACCGACCTGAGACCCTGACGACTTGTCCTTGTCGCCCTGCCCATCCAGCTCCTGTGCCACCGCGCTACCGGCGATCAACATGGCGCCCAGCGCCAGCCCGGCATTCATCCATTTGGTCGACATTGCACCTCTCCCTGTTGTGCCGTTTGCCCCTGCAGTATAGGAGTGCCCCCGATCACTGCACGGAAATCGTCGCGGTTCTCTTTCAGCCCCACAGCCGGCGGGTGGCGATGGCCGCGCCCTCGCTCAGCGCCTTGAGCTTGGCCCAGGCCACGTCCTGGGCGACGAACTCGTAGCTGGCGAAGGTGCCGAAACCGCAGTCCGTGCCTGCCACCACCCGCTCGCGATCACCGATGGCCTCGACCGAGGCGCAGATCCGGTTGGCGACCACTTCGGGATGCTCGAGATAGTTGGTGGTGACGTCGATCACGCCCGGCATCAGCAGCATGTGGTCCGGCAACGGATGCGTCTTGAACGAGACGGTCTCGTGCTCATGACGCGGATTGCCCAGCGGAATGCTCAACGCCCCGACCTTGGCGCGGTAGAGAATCGGCAGCAGCTCGGCCACCGGCACGTCGTCCTGGTGCGGGCCCTGCCAATTGCCCCAGCAGACATGCAGACGCACCTTGTCGGCCGGAACGTTCTCCAGCGCCAGGTTGATCGCCTCGACGTGCAACTCGACCCGTTCGAGAAACGTACCAAGATCGTCATCGCCGAACATGATGACCCGCTCCATGGCCAGATCCGGCGCGTCGAGCTGCAGCACATGGCCGGCAGCGACGATGGCCTCGTACTCCTGCTTCATCTCGCGCGCGACGGCCAGCACGTAGTCGCGGTCGGTGGGATAGTCGGGATTGTTCTCCGCGCGCAGCATGGTCGTGGTGACGACGCCCGGTGACGCGGCGGTCAGGAAGGTTTCCAGCGGTCGGGCACGATGGGCGAGCGCGGCATCGAACGACGCGAGTTCCGCCTTCACGCCGGCCAGTGTCGGATCGTACTGAACGGCGCGCTGGGCCAGCGGCGTGTTCCAGACCTTGGCCAGATCCTCCGAAACCCCGATCTGGCGCGCCATGTGCTCGGCGTAGCCGGGAAAGCGTTGGATATCCAGCGTCGGCTTGCGCCGTCCTTCACCACCGAAGCCGGTCATGCGCTCGGTGACATAGGTCGAAAAGCCGACGCGCGGCGCCTCGCCATTATTGATGCTGTCGAGCCCCGCCTCGAGCTGCGCGCCGATCACGCCATCCAGGCAACGTGCGACCTCGCCATCGAACGTCGCGGCGTCGACCGCCTTGCCCTGCTCGCGCATGACCAGCAGCTTCGACAGCTCGAGAGTTCTGGGCAGGCTGCCGGTGTGTGTCGTGATGATTCGGTCGCGACTGGTTTTCATGATCATTCCCTGATGGGGTTGTGCGGTTCGAACAGCATGAAGATCGGCATGCGCCGAGCCGTCGAAAGCGTAGGTCGCCAAGGATACCCAAGCGCCGGCGATGATAGGCCCGCGAGCACATGAAACTTATGCAGCTCGATCATGAATTCAATTCACGATCAGATCGAACGAACGCCTGACAGCAAAACGCCCCGATGCAAAGCACCGGGGCGTCGATTTCACTGACACGGCCAGCGAACCGCTGGCCGACGTCTCAGTCTTCCAGCGCTTCGGGCAGGTCGGTGACCGCGCCCCTGGAAGCCGAACTGACCGTCTTGGCATACTTGGCCAGGGTGCCGCGGGTATAGCGCGGTGCCGGGCGCTTCCAGGCCGCTCGGCGACGATCCATCTCGGCATCGTCGATGTGTACGGTCATGACGTCGTTCTCGGCATCGATGGTGATCTCGTCGCCGTCTTCAACCAGGCCGATGGGGCCGCCGACGAAGGCTTCCGGGGTGATGTGACCGACCACGAAACCGTGGCTGCCACCGGAGAAGCGGCCATCGGTGATCAGCGCCACCTTGTCACCCAGGCCACGCCCCATGATCGCCGAGGTCGGCGTCAGCATCTCGCGCATGCCGGGGCCACCCTTCGGCCCTTCGTAGCGAATCACCACGACGTCGCCGGCGACCACCGTCAGATCGTTGATCCGCGCCTGCGCTTCCTCTTCGGAGTTGAATACCCGGGCACGACCGGTAAAGCGCGTGCCTTCCTTGCCGGTGATCTTGGCCACCGCCCCTTCCGGCGCCAGATTGCCATAGAGGATGCGCAGATGGCTGGTCGCTTTGACCGGCTCGTCCAGCGACTTGATGATCTGCTGGTCGAGCGGATACGGCTTCACGCCGGACAGATTCTCGGCCAGCGTCTTGCCGGTGACGGTGATGCAGTCGCCGTGCAGCAGGCCCGCGTCGAGCAGGATTTTCATCATCGGCTGGATACCACCGATCGCCACCAGCTCGCTCATCATGTATTGGCCGCTCGGGCGCACGTCGGCCAGTACCGGCACGCGCTTGCCGATCTCGGTGAAATCATCGAGCGAGAGCTCGACGCCAACGGTATTGGCGATCGCCAGCAGGTGCAGCACGGCGTTGGTGGAGCCACCGAGGGCGATGACCACGGTAATGGCGTTCTCGAACGCCTCGCGGGTCATGATATCGGAGGGCTTGAGATCCAGCTCGAGCAGCTTGAGCACGGCTTCGCCGGCGGCGCGGCTGTCGTCGTTCTTGGTCTGGGAGACGGCTTCCTGGGCAGAGGAATTGGGCAGGCTCATGCCCATCGCCTCGATCGCCGACGCCATGGTGTTGGCGGTATACATGCCGCCACAGGAACCCGGCCCGGGAATCGCGGTCTCCTCGATCTGCTTGACCTCGATCCGCGACATGTTGCCTTGGGAGTAGGCACCCATCGCTTCGAATACCGAGACGATATCGGTATGGCCCGCGCCCGGCTGAATGGTACCGCCGTAGACGAAGAGGCTGGGGCGGTTCAGACGCGCCAGGCCGATCATGCAGCCGGGCATGTTCTTGTCGCAGCCGCCGATGGCGACCACGCCGTCGAAGCCCTCGCAGCCGGAAACGGCTTCGATGGAGTCGGCGATGATCTCGCGCGAGGCCATCGAGTACTTCATGCCCTCGGTGCCGTTGGCGATACCGTCGGAGATGGTGATGGTGTTGAAGATCACGCCCTTGCCACCAGCGGCATCGGCACCGTCACTGGCGGCTTCGGCCAGCACGTTGATGTGGCTGTTGCACGGCGTCACGCGGCTCCAGGTCGAGGCGATACCGACCTGGGGCTTCTTGAAATCCTCGTCGGTGAAGCCCACCGCCCGCAGCATGGCGCGACTGGCAGCCTTGCCGGGGCCATCCACGACATTGGCGGAGTGGCGACGTCGGTGATCGGTGTTGGCGGGAAAATTGTCGTCCGGGGAATCCTGGCTCATCAAGCGCTCCTGTTTTCGTCTGTTCGCCTCGCGGGCAATCCGGCTACCACGTCGGGCAGAAGTTGAACGACACATGCCGGCTGAAGTGATGCAGAAAAAGATGACGGTCGGCGTGCATCGAGGTGTCACGGTCAGATGACAATGCACGGACGCGATGGCTCTTGTGAAGCGGCTCTCGTGAAGCCAGTCGGACGCGTCCGATACAGAAAGGGTGACCCATTGTAGCGGCCCGAAGCGCGCGCGGACATCCGACGATGGCGGAAATCGCGCATCTCCCCGGCCAGATCATCCATGCAATACTGGCGGGCAACCGGTTTCTTTTTACCTTTACCTTTACCGTTACCTTTACCGCGACCCGAGCGACCCCGTCATGTTCGACTTCAAGGAAATCGAGGCCTTCGTCTGGATCGTGCGACTGGGATCGTTTCGTCTTGCCGCACAGCACCTGCACCTGACCCAGCCTTCCATCTCGGATCGTATTGCCCGGCTCGAGGACTTCGTCGGCGGGCCGTTGCTGGATCGCGCCCAGCGCCCGATCCAGCCCACGCCGAAGGGTCGACAGTTCTACCGCCACGCTCAGCACATGCTGGAGACGCGCCAGGAAGCGATGGCGATGCTCGAGGCCAACAACCCTTTCCAGGGGGTGCTGCGCCTCGGCGTGGTCGAGACCGTCGCTCACAGCTGGTTGCCGGCGTTCATTGCCGAGCTCGCCGACCGCTTTCCCGACATGACGCTTCAGCTCGAGGTGGATGGCACGCCGGGGCTCGCCAACCGGCTGCTCAATCGCCAGATCGACATGGCTTTCACGCTGGGGGCGGTCGACGCCCAGGACATACTCAGTCGTCCGCTATGCCACTACCCGACCGGCTTGATCGTCAATCCGTGCCTAGGGTTCGATCCTGACACCTTTTCACTGGCAGCGTTGGAACGCAGCGGCACGCCGCTGATCACCTTTGCCAGCGACAGCCGCCCCTATCGGGAGTTGCAGTCTCTGCTGCATCAACAGCGCCTGGAGCGGATCAAACTGCACTGTTCCGGCTCAGTCTGGACCATCGTGCGCCTAGCGCTGGATGGTATCGGCGTCGGTGCCATTCCGCCCCGCATCGTCGAACAGGAGATCGCCCGCGGCGAGCTCGTCACGCTGCCCTGTGATCTGCCACGGCTGGACTTCGCGGCCTCCTGGCCGCAGCACATCGACAAGGCACTGGCCGATGGCGTCATCGACCTGGCGATCGAACTCGGCCAGCGGGACCAGCGCGAGCACGCCTGACACTGACAGGGCGTTGCCGATGGACCCGGCCATTGAAAGGTTTTGCCGATGAAAAGGCATCATAAAAATCGATTGGATTGATGCGCCATGAACTCATAGCGTTGGATTGCATAAGGTGGCGTCCGGCTCTGTCGGCCAAAGCTGCCACGACAATGACAATCAGGATCGACAAGATGCTCTCTCTCGACGCTATCGTCTCTCCAGCCGATGCACGCGCCGCTATCCGCCGCGGCGACTGGCCCAACACGACCACCGGTATCGCCAAGGGCTATGCCCAGGCCAATCTGGTCATCATCCCCGAGGCCTACGCCAGCGACTTCCTGCGTTTCTGCATGGCCAATCGAGCGGCCTGTCCGGTACTCGATGTCAGTGAACCGGGCAGCTTTCATCCGCAGGCACTGGGAGACGCGATCGACCTGCGCACCGACGTACCCCGCTACCGCGTCTACGAACATGGCGAACTGGTCGACGAGCCAGCCGATCTGGTCTCTCGCTGGCGCGACGATCTGGTGACCTTCTCGATCGGCTGCTCGTTCTCGTTCGAGGAGCCGCTGCTCGCCGAGGGCGTGCCGGTTCGCCACATGGCCGCGCGCACCATCGTACCGATGTACCGAACCCGTATTCCGCTGATACCCGCCGGCCCGTTCCACGGCAGCTACGTCGTCTCGATGCGCGCCATGTCGCCGGCCGATGCCATCCGCGCGGTGCAGATCACCACCGACATGCCCAGCGTTCATGGCGCCCCCCTGCATCTGGCGCGACCGGAGCTAATCGGCATCGACGATATCCACCGGCCGGACTTTGGCGATGCGCCAGTGATGGAAGCCGGCGATATTCCGGTGTTCTGGGCCTGCGGGGTGACGCCGCAGGTCGCGCTGATGAATGCGAAGCTACCCTTCGCCATGGCCCATGCCCCGGGTCACATGCTGATCACCGACATTCCCAACTATCGCCTCAAGTATCGGTAGCGGCGATATCGCGGCGGTCACGCCGCTCGCGCCTGCCGAAGACTCGTAAAACAACCTCAACAAGCGAGACTCCCATGAAGAAGACACTGCTTGGCCTCACGCTCTCCGCCCTGACTGTCGGCCTTGCCCAGAGCGCCGCCGCCGATACCAGCCTCAATGTCGTCGGTACCTGGAGCGCGGTCTCCCTGCACAAGAACTTCGAAAAGCCGTTCTGGACCGAGACCCTGCCCAAGGCCAGCGACGGTCAGATCCAGGTCCAGATGACGACCTTCGATCAGATGGGCATCGAAGGCAGCGATGTCTTCACCTATCTGAAAAACGGCCTGTTCAATGTCGGTATGACGTTCTCGGACTATGTCGGCGGCGAGGCGCCGGCGCTGGAAGGGCTCGATCTGCCGATGATGACCACCGATCCCGTCAAGGCACGCGAGGTCAGCGAGGCATTCATGCCGATCGCCGAAAAGACGATGCAGTCTCACTACAATGCGCACGTGCTGGCGATCGCGCCCAACACGCCGCAGGTGGTGTTCTGCAATACGCCGATCACTGGCCTCGGCGATCTGCAGGGCAAGAAGGTTCGCGCCAGTGGCCGCACCACGGCGGAGTTCCTCTCCGCTATCGGTGCCCAGAGCACGGTCATGGCCTTCAACGAGGTCCCCGGCGCGCTGGAGCGCGGCGTGATCGACTGTGCCGTCACCGGCTCGCTCTCCGGCTACAACTCCGGCTGGCAGGATGTCGCCGATTATCTGCTGCCGCTGCCCATCGGCGGATGGGACACAGTCATCACCGCGGTCAGCAACGATACCTGGAGCTCACTCGACGATGAGACCAAGCAGATCATCGAAGACCAGATCGAACCTGGTTTCGTCGATCCGGTCTGGAACAATCTGGCCAAGGACGAACAGCAGGGCATTGCCTGTCTGACCGGTAACGGCGATTGCGAACATGGCGATCCGGGCGACATGAATCTGGTCGAGGTGACCGATGCCGACCGCGAGCGTGCCCATCAGGCTCTGGTCGACGCCGTACTGCCGAGCTGGGCATCGCGCATCGACGACGAGACGATCTCACTTTGGAACGAGAACGTCGCACCGCTGGTCGCGCTTCCCATCGTCAAGTGACCAGCACCACCTAAATCCCGCTCATTCCGGCCGGCGCCAGCGCGCGTCGGCCGGGCCGCGATGCAGGTATCCAACATGCTCTCTCTCGTTTCGCTGGTCGACGTGCTCGTGCACGCTGTGCGTCAAATCTCCCGCTGGGCCGCTCGCCTCATCGGCCTGCTACTGCTTGCCGTGGTGACGTTGGTCATTATCGAGGTCGTCAGCCGCAAACTGCTGGGTCACTCCTTCGAAGGCGTGCAAGAGTATGCCGGTTATGTCCTTGCCATTCTCTCGGCCTGGGGCCTTTCGCATACGCTGGTCGAACGTGCCCATATCCGCATCGACGTCGGCTACTCGAAGCTGCCGATCGCCGCCCGCGCCGCGCTCGACCTGCTCTCGATCCTCGCCGTCAATCTGGTCGGCTGGATGATCGTCATCCACGCCTGGCCAGTGTTCTCGGGGTCGCTTTCCAACCACACCACCGCCAATACGCCGCTGTCGACGCCGCTGTGGATACCGCAGCTGGTCTGGGTGTTGGGCTACACCTGGTTTGCCCTTTCGGCGGCGGTGCTCGCGATTCGCGCCCTGCTGGCCGCGACGCAGGGCGACAGTGCCACGATCCATACGCTGATCGGCATGGGTCATGACGCCGATCAGCAGGAAGCTGGCGACCTCGAAACCGCGACAGCAAGGGGAAAATCCTGATGCTGCTCTATCTCTCGATCGGAATTCTGGCGCTACTGCTGACCGGCATCCCTGTCGCCATTGTGTTATTCCTGCTCGCCTTCGGCGTCGATCAGTTTTTTTCGTTCTTTCCGCTGATGCGGGCGCTAGGGCAGAATCTCTGGTCGGCAGCGGATTCGTTCTTGCTGATCGCGATACCGCTGTTCGTGCTGATGGGCGAAATCATCGTGCGTGCGGGGATCGCCGAGCGCGCCTATCGCGCCATGGATCACTGGCTTTCCTGGCTGCCCGGCGGTCTGCTGCATGCCAACGTGATGACCTCGATGCTGTTCTCGGCCACCTCTGGATCGTCGGTGGCCACCGCCGCGACGATCTCCACTGTGGCGCTGCCGCAGGGCGACAAGCTCGGCTATCACCCGCGGCTTTTCTGCGGCAGCATTGCCGCCGGCGGAACGCTGGGCATCCTGATTCCACCGTCGATCAATCTGATCGTCTACGGCTTTCTGACCGAAACCTCGATCCCCAAGCTGTTCGTTGCCGGGCTGCTGCCGGGGCTGCTGCTGACCGGCCTGTTCATGCTGACGGCCATCCTGTTCTGCGCGATCAAGCCGTCGCTCGGGGGGCCACGCAGTCACTCGAGCTGGCCGGAGCGCCTGCGCCACCTGAAGTTCCTGCTGCCGCTGCTGATCCTGTTCGTCGCCATCGTCGGCTCGATCTACACCGGCTGGGCGACGCCCACCGAAGCCGCCGCCATCGGCGTGGTGGTAGCGCTGATCCTCGCCGCGTTCAATCGGCGACTGGACTGGCGCATGTTGACCGAAGCCCTCGACAACACCGTGCGCACCACCTCGATGATTCTGTTCATCATGCTGGCGGCCTCGTTTCTCAACTTCGCGCTCGCATCCGCCGGCCTTTCCAACCAGCTGACCCAATTGCTGACCCAGCTCGATCTTTCGCCGATGGGATTGCTGCTCTGCGTGCTGGCGCTATTGGTGATTCTCGGTTTCTTCATCGAGACTTTGTCGATGATGGTGATCACGCTGCCGATCATCGCGCCGCTGCTGTTCGCCGCGGGCTTCGACAAGGTGTGGTTCGGCGTGGTGATGATCCTGTTCGTCGAGATGGCGCTGATTACGCCACCGGTCGGTCTCAACCTCTACATCGTGCAGGCATCGCGTCGCGGCAAGCCATTTTCCGACGTGATCATCGGTACCTTACCGTTCATTGCCGCCATGCTGGTGATGGCCGTACTGCTGATCGCTTTTCCGAGCATCGCGCTATGGCTCCCGAACTCGCTGTAATTCTTATCCATCGAATGCGGAAACCTATCTCATGCTGACTTTCGAAACGCCCCAAGGCTCCCTTAGCGTCACCCCGCAACGCCTGGCCATCGCCGGCTGGGCCGGCCGCGATCAGGCCGGTGTCCAGCATCACATCGACGAGCTGGCCGCCATCGGCGTCAAGCCGCCGTCGAGCGTGCCGCTGTTCTACCGCGCCAGCGCCCAACTGCTGACCCAGGCGGAAAACGTCGAGATGCTCGGCGGCGAGGGCTCCGGCGAAGCCGAAGTCTGTCTCGTCAGCGATGGCGACGGCCGGCTGTGGGTGACGCTCGCCTCCGATCACACCGATCGCAAGCTGGAAGCCGTGGGCGTGGCCGAATCCAAGCAGCTCTGCGCCAAGCCGGTCGCCATCCAGGCCTGGCCATTGGACGAGGTGCGCGATCATTGGGATTCGCTGGAACTGGCAAGCGAGATCGAGGAGAGCGGCCAGCTCGTCAGCTATCAGCAAGGCACTCTCGCCGAGCTGCTGGATGTCGAGACGCTGCTGGCCAAACTGCCCGCCGCGATCAAGCATGGCGAATCGCTGGCATCCAACACGCTGCTGCTGTGCGGCACCGTGCCTGCCATCGGTGGTATCCGGCCCAGCCCGCGCTTCTCGATGACGCTCAACGATCCGGTCCTCAACCGTCGTCTGAGCCACGCCTACACCGTGATCGAACTCGAGGTAGCCCAATGAGTCAGCTCGATGCCGCCAAGGCGTTCTGGAATTTCCCTCCTCGGCAACGCCGGCTGGCCGACTGGCAGGCGGCGGTCGATGGCAACGCCTTCACCCCCGCCCAGGCGCTCGAGGCGCTGATCGAGCGGGCCCAGTCACAGGCCGACGTCACCGCCACGGCCTTCATCCAATTCGATGCCGACAAGCTGCGTGACCGGCTGATGCGAGTCCACCTGGCCGAATCGCTGGCCGGTCTGCCGATCAGCATCAAGGATCTGTTCGATGTCCATGGCGAGGTGACCAAAGCCGCCTCCCGGGTGCTGGGTAACGGCAAGCCTGCCACCGACGATGCGCCCGCGGTCAAACGTCTGCGCCGCGCCGGTGCGCTGCTGACCGGACGCACCAACATGAGCGAGTTCGCGTTCTCGGGGCTCGGTCTCAATCGACACTACGGCACGCCGCCCAATCCGTTCGATGCCGAGCGCATCACCGGCGGTTCGACCTCCGGCGGCGCCGCGTCGGTCGCCTTCGGCCTCGCCGCGGCGACGCTGGGCAGCGACACCGGCGGTTCGCTGCGGATTCCCGCCGCGTTCTGCGGGCTGACCGGCTTCAAGCCCAGTCAGCAAACCGTGCCCGGCGAAGGCGCCTACCCGCTCGCCCCGAGTCTCGACTGCGTCGGCCCGATCGCGCCCAGCGTCGACTGCTGCGCGCGGTTGTGGTCGGTACTGGCCGAACGGCCGATGCCGCCGCTGGATGCCAGGCCGCGCCCGCTGCGGCTGGCGATCGCCGAAGGCGGATTACTGAGCGAACTCGACGACGCGGTTCGCGACGGTTTCGAGGCGGCCGTCGCTACCCTCGAAGCCAGGGGGTGTTGCATCGAGCGCCTGCCGTTCGCGGCCGTCGACGGCGCGCTGGCGATCAATCAGCAAGGTGGACTGGTCGTGCCGGAAGCGGCGGCGCTGCACCGTGAGCAGCTCGCGCATGCGGAGGCCGAATACGATCCGCTGATCGCCGAACGTCTGAATGGCGGCCGTGATATCAGTGCCGCCGACTATCTTCAGCGCCTCTGGCCGAGAGCGAACTGGCAACGACGTTTCGAGCACGAAATGGCCGGCTTCGATGCAGTGCTGCTGCCCACGGTGGCGACGCTTCCGCCACGGCGGGCCGAGCTCGAGAACGATGCCGCCGCGTTCCAGCGGGCGAATCGGCTGGCGCTGCGCAACACCAGCGTCTTCAACTATCTCGACGCGGCCTCGATCTCGCTGCCCTACTTCCCTTCAGGCGCGGAGCTGCCGATTGGCCTGATGCTGTCTCGCCCCCAGGGCGACGATGCCGCGCTATTGCAGCACGCCTGCGTGGTGGAGGCGATGTTGCAAGAGTGAGTCGCCTGGGGAGCCCCAGGGCTCCCCGCGATGGCGTCAGCGCCTGACGAGATGGAACCAGCGGCCCATCTTTTCGATCAACCCAAGCGGCGGCATGGCCGGCATGTAGAAGTCATGGACCGAAGAGTCCGTCATTGATGACGAGACGGGCTTCCGGCCAGCGCCCCGAGCAGCCACGACTTTCTTTTGTCGCTCGTCCTGCTTTTTATCCGAGCGATATCCGACCAGCATCGTCGCCAGCGCGATCAGCGCAAAGAGGATAAAGCAGAATGCGTATCCGCGGCTGCCGATCAGGTAGCCTGCCAGCGGTGAGCCGACGATCTGGCCCACCGCGATCATCAGAAACGGCAGGCCGAGGCCGATGGCCGGGCGGTCACTGTAGAGGCGCACGCCCCAGACCAGATAGATGCCGGTGAGCATGATGTAGCCCGCCCCGAACAAGACCGCGGACAATAGCACCGCCGGCAGGCTAGACGGCATCAGCGCCAGCAGGCAGAGGGCGAGCGCCAGCGCGGCCAGCGTCGAGCGATGCACCCCATTGATACCGAAGCGTTTGACGAGATCCCCCGCGAGGCCACCGACGAGGCCCGCGACACCGATCAGAATCCAGACGATATTGGCCATCGCCTGGTCGAAATTTCCTTGCGTGACGACCGATTCGCTCGAAAAGGTCCAGTAGGCGGCGCTGGCGATTCCCGTGCCCGCAGCGGCCAACATCACTCGCCACGCCGATGCCCGCCATAGCCCGCCTCTATTCCGACGGTCCTCTTCCTTGGGAGAAGCGTCGCCACGCTCCTCGGAACCCCGAGGTCGCGGTACGCTGACGAGCAGCAGCACGGCGTTGAACAGCGCGGTCACCGCGAAGGCGGCGTAGGCGATTCGCCACTGCCCCGTCGCGATGAAAGCCACCGGGCCGGAGATGGCGACCCCCAGGCTGGTACCGGCATTGATGACGGTATTGGCGCGTCCCTGGCGGGCGGTCGCGATCGACGTCGATACCGCCTGCGCCATGGGCGGTGACGCCAGGCCGGTGCTGGCACCCGCCAGCAGAATGGCACCGGCCAGCCACACTGCACTGGTGCTGACGGCGATGACCGCCATCCCCGCTGCAGCAACCAGCGCCGCGACGACGGCCATCAATCGGGCGCCGAAACGCTCCACCAGCAGCGCGCTGACCACGATGGCGAGACAGTAGCCGAGATAGGCGCCGCTGCCGATGGCACCGGCCATGGCCGAACTCAGCCCGACATCCTCGCGCATGCTGGGCAGGAAGAGTCCGTAGGCGAAGCGGGCCAACCCGTAGCTCACCCCGATCAGCAGGGTGCCGGCAACGACGAGCCGAAGTTCTTGACGGGTCATATCAGGATCCTTTTTGGCTGGCGCGTCGGGCGGCAGCAAGGCCGCGAGACGACGCTCGTGGTGTAAAATGATCGTTTTCCTCATAGTCGTGACGAATCCGCCGGCCTCGGGCCGGAGAAGTGGATCAGGGTCGTGTCAGACCGTCAGGTCATGCTTGGCCGCGTCAGGACGAGAGCCCTTGGGTGCGTGCGCCCTCGATCAGGCGCCGTGCGGCGCGCCGAGCGCCTTCGACGGCGGCCCCGCCCCGGTAGGTCGCGGCATGGGTCGCGCCCTCGAACAGCAGCAGAATCGCCTCGGTCAGCTCGTCGTCGCGGTGTCCGATCTCCGCCACGACGATGTCGTCGATGCGTTGCCGCAGGCGCTCCTTGTGCCGGGCCATCACCTCGACGATCTCCGGCACGCTACCCCCGGTTTCTCCCCAGGCCCGCAGGAACAGGCAGCCCCGCGCGCCCTCCTCGGCGAACCAGGTTTCCAGCGCGCCGAACAGCGCATCGACGCTGTCGGCGTTGATCCGCCGATGGAAGCGACGATCGCGCTCGTTCAGGACCGCGGCCATCAGGCCGTTCTTGCTGCCGACGTGCTTGTAAAGCGTGCGGCTCGAAATGCCGGCGGCCTGGGTCAGCCGGTCCATCCCGGTGGCGGTGAAGCCGTGGCGGTCGAAGAGCTGCTCGGCGGTCGAAATGAGTCGTGTGCGAATGTCCATGGCCTCAGTGTAAAACGATCACTTTACATGTACAACCATCGATGCGCCGATCAACGATGATAAGATGCCGACCCATTCTGCGAAGGATCATTCCCCGTGTCGCCAGCCTCGATCTCTCGTCCCGCGCTACCGGCCTGGCTGTGGCTCGTCGCTTTCGGCCTGGCGGCGATCAACCTGCGTGCACCGATCGTCGTCATCGGGCCGGTGCTCGATCCGATCATGTCGACGCTCGCCATCGGCGCGGGGACGGCAAGCCTCTTCACCACCGGGATGATTCTCTGTTTCGGGCTGCTGTCACCGCTGGCGCCGGGCTTCGCCGATCGCGTCGGCCTCGACCGTGCCATCGCCTGCGCGATCACGCTGATCGCCATCGGCGGCGTGCTGCGCGGTGTCGAGAGCCTGACGGTCATGCTGCTCGGCACGCTGTGCGCGGGGATGGGCATCGCCTTCGGCAACGTGTTCATGCCGAGCCTGGTCAAACGCGATCGCGGTGATCGACTCGGCCGCACCATGGGGCTCTATACGGTGATGATGGGCGTCGGCGCCACGATCAGCGCCGGCAGCGCCATTCCGCTGATGAATCTGTCGGGAAGCTGGTCGACTCCGATCTGGCTGTGGGCCGCCTTCGGTGTCGGTTCCGCCATCGTGTGGTGGCGGGTGGCGCTCTCGCTGGCCCCGGCCGAACAGGCATCGAGCCGTCGGCCGCCGATGTCGCGCCTGTTCAGAAGTCCGGTGGCGTGGACATTGACGCTGTTCATGGGCGCCCAGTCGCTCAGCTTCTACACCCTGCAGACGTGGGTGCCGGCGGTGGCGATCCAGGCCGGCGTACCCGTGGCGACCGCCGGGATCATGCTGTCGCTGATCAATCTCACCAGTATTCCGGGCAGCTACGTCGTCGCCCGGCTGGCCTCGCGGCTGACCCATCACAGCCTGCTGGTGCTCGGACTCTGCTCGCTGGTGGCACTGGCGCTGTTCGGCCTGCTGCTGGCACCCGCCGCCTCGCCGTTGCTGTGGGCGCTGCTGCTGGGCGCCGGTCAGGGCGGCTGCTTCGCCTTCGCGCTGACCATGATCGTGCTGCGTACCCGACAGCCCCAGCATGCCGCGATGCTCTCGGGCATGTCCCAGAGCATCGGCTACCTGATGGGCGCCAGCGGTCCACTGCTGTTCGGCGCCCTGCACGGCCTGAGCGGCGACTGGCAGCTGTCACTGACCTTCCTGATCGTGCTGCTCGCCGGCCAGAGCGTGGCCGGCGTGCTGATCGGCCGGCCCAGGATGGTCAAGCTGGGAGACGACTGACGCATCCAGCCGAGCACGCCATGGTCTTCACATCATTTCTCGCATGCGAATCGAGGGTGACCGCTATCCTCTTTCTCGTAACGATCTCTGATACGCTTCTAGATTCATGGCGGGCAGAAAAAACAACAAAGCCAACTAGCATCAGCTCATTGACTCCATCGCGGGCCACGATGCGTTAGAATAGAAAAAACGCTTGCAGGAGTCGTCATGCCAAACGTATCTCTCAAGGCTAAGCGGGCCTATTTCGCCAAGGTGAAACAGGCCAACTATGCGGCCAGTCTGCGTCTCGAAGGGATGGACTCGACTATTCCATCCCGCCCCCTGAGCAGTAAGGCGGCTGTTCTGGAAAAATATCGTCAGAATTGATCCGTGGATAAGTACGGCGCCGGTCAGGATCCCTATTGCTATGAGGGGACCACCATACTCAGGAACTTACTGGGCATTGGGGATGACCCGACACTGGAAGCCGCGGAGCGCGAACTGACGGTTCTCGCAGCAGAGACTATTCAGTTCGCCCCACCACCTTACGACCTCGGTTATTTAAAGCGCCTTCATCATCAGCTATTTGCCGATCTTTACCCCTGGGCCGGTGAGCTCCGAACCATCGACATCACCAAAGGCGAGACTCGCTTCTGCAACGTACAGCGCATCGAACCCGAGGCTGGCAAGCTCTTCACTCGCCTGGCCCAGGAACAGGAATTCACCAACCTTTCTCGCGGCCCACTGGTCAGCGCCATCGCTGAGTTCTATGGCGATTTGAACGTCATTCACCCCTTCAGAGAAGGCAACGGTCGAGCTCAGCGCCTCCTTTTCGAGCATCTTGTCATCAATGTCGGCTACGAAATTTCATGGGATGGAATCCAGCGTGAGGAGTGGCTGCACGCCAATATCGCTGCCTACCATTGCGACTACGAGGCCATGACTATCATCTTCGATAAATGCATCGGTCGGCCACTGGATGAATTGCCTCCCGATCCATGAGGTTTTTTGCCAGTCTGCGGTTTGACCGCTTTGCAGTGAAGCTGACGAGCCCCGGGCGCCGGCTGGCATCGAGCGCCGACCTCGAGAAGTTTTCTCCCGACTCGATCACCGAGGACCGATATGGACTGGAACGTGGCTTATGTCTGGCTGGCCGTCGCGCTGCTGCTGGGGCTGGCGGAGCTGGCCTCCGGCGCGCTGGTATTGCTGGCGCTGGCGATCGCCGCCGCCACCGCAGCGCTGCTGGCCTGGCTGGGCGCTTCATTGACCTGGCAACTGATCGGCCTGGGGCTCGTCGCCGGGGTGCTGCTGCCGGTGGTCATCCGGGTGATCCGCCCCCGATTCTCACCGCCGGGCGTCGACTACGGCACCACTGGCACCGGCGTCGAGAAGGGCAACGAGTACCGCACGCTCAAGCGCGATTTCGATGGCGCCAGCGGCCTCAAGATCAATGGCGATTTCTATCGACTGAGAGTTGCCGACACCGACACGACCGAGCTGCCACTGGGCAGCCCGGTCATCTTTCAGCATTTCGACGGCACCGAGGCCATCGTCACGCTGAAGCGCCCAACGGAGTGACCAACATGGATTTTCTTGCCAGCCCGGGTCTGATCATCAGCCTGATCATCGTCGCCATCGGCGTGCTGCTCATCGTCAAGGGGCTGGTGATCGTTCGCCAGTCTGAGGTGATGGTCGTGGAGCGCCTGGGGTCGTTCAATCGGCTGCTCGAGAGCGGGATCAACTTCATCATTCCGTTCATCGAGCAGCCTCGCGCCATCAGCATGATCCGCTATCGCAAGCAGGGCGAAGAGTACTATCCCATCGCCACCGACGAGATCCGCATCGACCGCCGAGAGACGGTAATGGATTTTCCCGGCCAGCCGGTTGTGACCACCGACAACGTGACGGTCACGATCAATGGCGCGCTCTACTATCAGATCATCGACCCCAAGCGGGCCGTCTACGAAGTCGCCAACATGAGCCAGGCCGTCGAGGTGCTGGCCAAGACCACGCTGCGTTCGGTGGTGGGCAAGATGGAGCTGGACAAGCTGTTCGAGTCGCGTGCCGAGGTCAACAACGCGATCCAGTCCGCCATGGAGGAGCCTGCATCCAAGTGGGGCGTCAAGATCTCCCGTGTCGAGGTGCAGGACATCGCCATGCCCGAGGAGGTCGAAAGTGCCATGCGCCTGCAGATGGCCGCCGAGCGTAAACGACGCGCGACGGTAACCGAAGCCGAGGGCGAGAAATCCGCCGCCATCGCCATGGCGCAGGGCCAGCGCGAGTCGTCGATTCTCAACGCCGAAGGCGACAAGCAGTCCGCGATCCTGCGTGCTCAGGGCGAGCAGGAATCGATCAAGCTGGTGCTCAATGCCATCGGCGAGAACGAAGAGAACAAGCGAACCGTGGTGGGCTATCTGCTCGGCCAGAGCTACATCAAGGCGCTGCCGACCATGGCCAAGGATGGCGAGCGCGTGTTCATCCCCTACGAGTCTTCCGCCCTGCTCGGCAGCATGGGCATGTTCCGGGAACTGGCCGGCTCGCCGGAAGACACCGTCAGTCAGCACCTCAAGACGCGTCACGACTCCTCGAACCTGCGCAGCGGCATGGTCGGCGGGGCTGCGGGCCAAGGCTGACCGGCCGGTTTACGCCCCCATCTGAAACGGATAGACGTTGCCGATGCCCAGCAGCCGGGTCAGTTCGTCGAGCGCCGTGAGCGTCTCGTCGGCTAGCCGGGGATCGGCCAGGTCGTCCGGGGTCAGGCTGTCGCGATAGTGGCGCTCGACCCAGCCCACCAGATCGGCATAGAGCGCGTCATTGAGCAGCACCCGGCCGCTCAGCGCCTGGCGTTCCGCCGCCGAGAGCACCACGCGCAGACGCAGGCAGGCCGGGCCGCCGCCGTTGCGCATGCTCTGCTTGACGTCCTTGACCGTGACGTCGCTGATCGGGTTGTAGCCCGCCAGCAGCAGATCCTGAACCGTGCGCCAGACCGTCTCGTTCTCCTGACACTCCCCCGGCACCACCAGCGTCATGCTGCCATCCGGATTCGACAACAGCTGCGAGTTGAACAGATAGGTCGAGACCGCGTCCTCGAGGCTGATCGCCTCGCTCGGCACCCGCACCGGGATCAGTGGCGAGGCCATCCGGGCGCGCAGCGCCTCCAGCGTCTTCTCCTCGTCGAGAAACGCCATCTCGTGGTAGAGCAGCACCGGCCCGTTGCCCACCGCGATCACGTCGTTGTGGAACACGCCGGCATCGATGGCATCCGGATGCTGCTGGGCGAACACGAGTTGGGAATCCTCGAGCCCATGCTGGCGCGCGATCGCCTGACTCGCCTCCAGTGTCTGGCGAGCCGGGTAGCGCCTGGGGCCACGCTCGCCGCCGAAGGCCTGACGCCCGTAGACGAACAGGTGCACGCCGGGCTCCCGATGATCGCCGCACAGGCGGGTATGGTTGGCCGCGCCCTCGTCGGAGAACGCCGGCGTCGCCGGTAGTACGCCATGATGGGCGAAATGACGCTCGTCACGGAAAATCGACGCCAGCACGCGGCCTGTGGTCTCCGGTTCGAGATAGCGGTGAAAGCTGGACTGCAGATTGGCCGGCGTGAAGTGCACGCGCCCGTCCGAGGCATCGAGGCTCGGGGTGATGGTGGCGGCATTGGCCGTCCACATCGACGAGGCCGAACACACCGCTCGCAGAATCTGAGGCGCCTCTTCCGCGGCACGGGCCAGCACCCGGGAGTTGTCGCCATGAAAACCCAACGCCCGCAACGCGCCCAGATCCGGGCGCTGCTGTGGCGGCAGCACGCCCTGGGCGTAGCCGGCATCCATCAGCGACTTCATCTTGGCCAGCCCCTGCAGCGCAGCCTCGCGCGGATTGGAGGCAAGCCCGCCATGGCGCATCGAGGCCACGTTGCCGTGCGCCAACCCGGCATAGTTATGGGTCGGCCCGACCAGGCCGTCGAAGTTGACCTCGCGAATGTCCGGCGCGTCAGCGTTGATCGTGTCGCTCATGATGTGACTCCACTGAGGGCATGGCTCATAGCTGGATGCCGGGCGGCAGCTCCGCCGGCATCGTCAGCGTATCGGCCTCCATCGAGGCGACCGGATAGGCGCAGTAGTCCGCCGCGTAGTAGGCGCTGGGGCGATGATTGCCGCTGTCGCCGATGCCGCCGAACGGTGCATCGCCGGAAGCGCCGGTGGTCTGACGGTTCCAGTTGACGATGCCGGCGCGAATTCGCAGCAGGAAGTCGTCCCAGTCGACCTGATCTCCGCCGATCAGGCCGGCAGAAAGTCCGTAGCGGGTATCGTTGGCCAGTTCGATCGCCTCGTCCCAGCTCTGGTAACGATGAACCTTGAGCAGCGGCCCGAAGTGCTCCTCGTCCGGCACCTCGCAGCCGGTGACGTCGACCAGCCCCGGCGACAGCAGACTGGTCCCCGCCTGCAGCGACTGCATCCGCACCAGCACCCGCCCGCCTCGCGCTTCGAGGTCGCGCTGCGCTTCGAGCAAACCCTCGGCCGCCTGCGGGCTGACCAGCCCGGCATAGAACGGTGCCGGCTCGCTGAACGGCTCGGCGACGCGCAGCTCGGTCAGCGTGCGCGTCAGTTTCTCGATCAATTGATCGCCGGACTCACCCATCGGCACGATCAGGCGACGGGCACAGGTGCAGCGCTGACCGCCGGAGAGAAACGCCGACTGGATGACGGTCAGCACCGCCGCGTCGAGATCGCGCACGTCCTTGACCACCAGCGGATTGTTGCCGCCCAGCTCCAGCGCCAGGATCTTGCCCACCTGGCCGCCGAACTGGCGGTGCAAAAGCCCGCCGACCTTGGCGCTGCCGGTAAACAGCAGGCCATCGATATCGGCGTTGCCCGCCAGCGCCTGCCCCACTTCCGCCGCGCCCTGGACCAGGTCGATCACGCCGGCAGGCAGGCCCGCCCGCTCCCAGCACTGCAGTGTCAGATCGGCGGTCATCGGGGTCTGCTCGCTGGGCTTGAACACCACGCAATTGCCCGCCAGCAGCGCCGGCACGATATGCCCGTTGGGCAGATGCCCCGGGAAGTTGTAGGGGCCGAAAACCGCCAGAACACCGTGCGGGCGATGGCGCAGCACGGCGCGCGTGCCGCCCGCGTCCCGGGCTCGCTCGCCGGTGCGTTCGTGATAGGCGGTGAGCGAGATTGCCACCTTGCCGATCATTGCGCCCACTTCGGTGCGCGCTTCCCAGATCGGCTTGCCGGTCTCAAAGGCGATGCTCTGGGCCAGCGGCTCGCGATTGGCCTCGAGCTCGTCGCGGAAGCGTTCGACGATGGCCTGACGTTCGGCAAAGGGTCGTCGCGCCCAGCCAGGAAACACACGCCGTGCAGCCGAGATCGCCTCGTCGACCTGCTCGGGCGAAGCCGCCGCCGCCTGCCATAACACGGCACCCGAGACCGGATCTCGCTTGTCAAAGCGCGCGGCGGCGCCGTCGGTCCAGCGCCCGTCGATCAGCAACTGTTGCTTGGCGTGCATACATCACTCCTGATGGTTCTGAAAAAGGGGGCGGCCCCGCGTCACCGGGGCCCTCGAACGGGCCGGTTTTTGTAAGGGCGGCTCCGAATGCGTCCTTGCACGGGTCAGGACTCGAGCACCCGCAGCGCATCGCCGCTGGTCACGCCCAGCCGCTCGGCTTCCACGGTGGTGAGCGCGATCACGCCGTCCTCGCTGGGGCCACGGCCGATCCAGCTGCAGCGGAAGTCGCTCATGCCAGTGGTCGCGGCCATCCAGCCGGGGCGTTCGGGCTGGGCGAGAGAGTCGCCACTGACTTCCACCGTGACGCAGGACGAGTGGCGAATGGCGCGAACGTCGTCGATGTAGGCCTCGACCGTCGGGCCGCCATCGAAGATGTCGATATAGCCTTCCCAGCGCAGCCCTTCCTTCTTGAGCATCTCCAGCGCGGGGCGGGTGTGCTCGTGGACCTGGCCGATGCACTCCCTTGCCGCCTGCGGCAGAAACGGCGTGTAGATCGGATACTTCGGCATCAGCTCGCCGATGAAACTCTTCTGCCCCAGCCCGGTGAGCTGATCGGCCTGCTTGAACTCCATCGGGAAGAAATGACTGCCGAGACTTTCCCAGAACGGACTGACGCCGTCCGGGCTGAACACGCCGCGCATTTCCGCCAGCACCTTGGCCGGGAAACACTCGCGAAATTCCGCCATGAACAGCCAGCGCGCCTTGGAGAGCAACGTGCCGTTGCGATCGCGGCGATAGGCCGGGCGCAGGAACAGCGAAGCGACTTCGGCGTCGCCGGTATGATCGGAGCTCAAAAACAGCGTATCGATGGTGCGATGCAGATCGAGCTGAACCGAGGAGTGAGCCAACTTGCCGACACGGTAGTGATAGAACGGCGTCTCGCGACCGACCTCGGCCTCGATCGCGCAGCACCCTGCCAGTTCACCGCTCTGCTCGTCCTCGAGCACGAAGAAGTAGAGTCGTTCCTGTTCGGGAACGCGGCCTTCGAAAGCCGCCACCGCGTTGGCGATCTTGGCCGCCAGAAACTCGCGGCTATTCGGCAACGAGGTGAAACCGACACCGGTCTCCTGGGCCAAGGCCTGCAGTTCGTCGATATCGTGATGCCCAATGGGTCGCAGGCGCATTACAGTTCTCCCTCGTCCAGCGCGTCTTCGACATTGGGTAGCGCCAGCGGCGCGACCAGTACGGCACGCCCCTCCTCGACGCCGAGCAGTGCCGCCTGCTCTTCCGACAGCAGCAGCTGGCCGGTCGGCGTGAGCGCGTAGCGCGCGACGGTGCAGCGAAAGTCCGCCAGCTGCTGATTGGCCACCATGGCGGGCTCCGCATCCGGCAGCGAGGCCGCCGGGCGAATGCGTACCGGATGCCAGCCGCAGTGGGTCAGCGTGTGCAGACGCTGCCGTTCCGCTCTGACCACTGGACCGGCGTCGAAGATATCGACATGCCGCGAACGCACGAAGCCTTCGGCCAGCATCTCCTGCAGTGCCGGTTCATGGGCGGGATGTTCGCGCCCGATCGCCGCCCGGGCCTGCGGGGTCAGCAGCGGCAGATAGAGTGGGAACTGCGGCATCACCTCGGCAATGAAGCTTTTGGAGCGCACGCCTGCCAGCAGATTGATTTCGTGGTAGCCCTGCTCGAAGAAATGGCGACCGACACTGTCCCAGAACGGCGAACCGCCCGCTTCGTCGAGATAGCCCGGAAAGGCGACGCCCAGCGTTTCCGCAAAGCGCTCGGGATACTGGGCGATGAACATCAACCGAGCACGGCGCAGCAGCGTCGCCGCACTGGTGCCGCGATAGCGCGAATCCAGCGACAGCGCGCAGAGCAGCGAGACTTCCGACATCTCGTGAGAGAGCGACAGCGTCTGCACCTCGTGGCGCAGATTGAGCTGCTGCGAGGCGTGGATCAGGGTTTCCTGACGATAGGTGTAGTAGGCGTCCTGCGCGCCGGCCTGAGCCCGGATGCTGGCGGTGCCGACGATCTCGCCCAGATCCCGGTCCTCGAGGACGAAGGTGTAGAGCTCGTCGCCGGGGAAGTCGACGTTATGCGCCAGCGAGCGGTTGGAACGGGCGATTCGCTCTTCCAGCCGATCGCGATGCGCGGGCAGGTTCGTCAGTCTGGGCGTGGAACCGCCGGCGAGGCGCTCGATCGCTGCCAGATCGCCCGACTGCGCCGGACGAACCAGGAGATGACCGACGCTTCTCACCGCGGGATCCGCCACGGCAGCTGAGACGTTATCGGCGTCGATCATGATGGGTCGACGAGCTGCCCGATGGCCAGTTCCAGCCGTGCCATGCCCTCCTGGATATCCGCTTCCGGGATTACCAGGGAGGGCGCCATGCGCAGCACGTTGGGACCGGCCACCAGAATCATCAGCCCCTGCTCCAGCGCCAGCGGCAGGATGTCCCGCGCGCGGCCCTCGAAGTCGTCGCTCATCTCGGCACCGATCAGCAGGCCCATGCCGCGAATCTCCTTGAACACGCCGTACTTGCGATTGATGACTTCGAGATGCTCGCGGAACAGCGCATGGCGCCGCTCGACGCCCGCCAGCACTTCCGGCGTGTCGATGGTGGTCAGCGCGGCCAGCCCCACCGCGCAGGCCAGCGCGTTACCGCCATAGGTGGAGCCGTGCGTGCCCACCGCCAGCGACGGCGCCACGCGATCGGTGGTCAGCATCGCGCCGACCGGGAAGCCGCCACCCAGCGCCTTGGCGGTGGTCAGGATGTCCGGCGTGACGCCGTAGTGCATGTAGGCGTAGAGCTTGCCGCTGCGGCCGACACCGGATTGCACCTCGTCGACCACCAGCAGCGCCTGATGCCGATCGCACAGTTCGCGCAGGCCCTGCATGAACTCCGGCGTTGCCGGCGTCACGCCGCCTTCGCCCTGGATCGGCTCGACCACGATGGCGCAGGTGTCGTCATCGATCAGCGTGCGCACGCTGTCGAGGTCGTTGAACTCGGCGTGAACGATGCCGCCCGGAATCGGGCCGAAGCCTTCGGAATACTTGGGCTGACCGCCGACGCTGACGGTGAACAGCGTACGGCCATGGAACGCCTGTCTGAACGAGATGATCTTGTGCTTCTTCTCGCCGAAGTTGTCGAACGCCCAACGCCGCGCCAGCTTGAACGCCGCTTCGTTGGCTTCGCCACCGGAAGAGCAGAAGTAAGCCTTGTCGGCGAAGGTCCGCTCGACCATCTGCTTGGCCAGTGCCAGCGCCGGCTCGTTGGTGTAGACGTTGGAGAGATGCCACAGCTTGTTGGCCTGCGCCGTCAGCGCGCCGACCAGCGCCGGATGACAGTGCCCCAGCGCATTGACCGCGATGCCGCCGGCGAAATCGATATACTCCTTGTCCGCCTGATCCCACAGCCGGCTACCCTCGCCACGCACCGGAATCGCCTGCTGCGGCGAATAGTTGGGGGTCATGTAGCGGTCGAAATCGTCACGTGTCGGGCTCGCGGCCATGTCTTTCTCCCTGAAGGTTAGGGTGGTGTCGGATGAGTATAAGGAGGCGATGACGCCCGGGCTTTCAGCGATGGGACGGCGAATTGCGAAAAGCGCCCCATGCTGAAACGGGCAGCGGGGTTGTGGCTGAACTAAGCTGCCCTAATTGAATCAGTGTACCTCTGCGACTTTCGTCGAGGCCACGATGCATTCTCGATTCACGCCAGTGTGACTACATTGGCCCAAGGAGAGGGAGATACCCGATGAAAATCGATCTGACCGGCAAGACCGCCATCGTCACCGGCTCCACCGCCGGCATCGGACTGGCCATCGCCCAGGGGCTGGCCAATGCCGGCGCAGCAGTCACCGTGACCGGGCGCACCCAGGCGCGCGTGGATGAGGCCATCGCCACGCTCGAGCAGAAGATTCCGGGGGCAAGCGTGGATGGCGTCGCGGCGGACCTGGGTAGCGCCGAGGGATGTCAGACGCTGATCGAGGCCAAGCCTTCCTGCGATATCCTGATCAACAACGTCGGCATCTTCGGACCCAAGGATTTCTTCGAGATCCCCGATGAGGAGTGGCAGCAGTTCTTCGACGTCAACGTGATGAGCGCCGTGCGCCTGTCGCGTCACTACGCCCAGGGGATGAAAGCGCGCGACTGGGGCCGGATCCAGTTCCTCTCCAGCGAATCGGCGCTCAACATCCCGGCGGAAATGGTCCATTACGGCATGACCAAAAGCGCCGTGCAGTCGATCTCGCGCGGGCTGGCCAAGGTTCTGGCGGGCACCCAGGTCACGGTCAACGCCGTGCTTCCCGGGCCGACCAAATCCGAAGGCGTGGGCAAGATGATTGCCGACATCGCCAGACAGCAGGGCATCAGCGAAGTCGAGGCGGAAGCCAACTTCGTCAAGGAGAACCGGCCGTCTTCGATCATTCAGCGCGTGGCCGAGGTCGAGGAAGTCGCCAACCTCAGCGTCTACCTGGCCTCGCCCCAGGCCAGCGCCACCACCGGCGCGGCAATGCGAGTCGAAGGCGGCATCGTCGATACCATGGCCTGAAACCGCTTTGGTAAACTGGCTACGCTCGGTCAGACGTTGTTGAAAATCGGCTCGGGATACTCATTTACCCCGGTAAATTCCGTGCCCTCGCCAATTTTCGCCTAGCCTGACCATCGCTCGCCAAGTTTCCCATTATCGATTTGGCTGCCAAAGAAACGCGCCGCTAGCCTTAAGGCCAGCGGCGCTTTTTATGTCCGGGTAGGCTCAGGCGGTGCCGAGCGCACCCCGTTTCAGTCGGTTTCAAGCATCGTAACGCTTGAAGATCACGCTGGCGTTGACGCCGCCGAAACCGAAGGCGTTGCAGATGGCGTGTTCCATCGGCATCTTGCGCGATTCGCCGTGGACCACGTCCAGATCCGCCGCCAGCGGGTCAGGATCGGTGTAGTTGCGGGTCAGCGGCGCAACCTGGTCGCGCAACGCCAGCAGCGTGAAGATCGCCTCGACCCCGCCGGCGGCGCCCAGCAGGTGGCCGGTGGTCGCCTTGGTCGCGCTGATCGCTGGCGAGTGGTCGCCGAACAGCCGATGGATGGCGGCCAGTTCGCCGCGATCGCCGACCGGCGTCGAGGTGGCATGGGCGTTGAGATGCTGGATCTCGGACGCTTCCAGGCCGGCCTGGCGCAGCGCGATCTGCATCGCCCGTGCCGCGCCGGAGCCATCCTCCGGGCCTGCGGTCATGTGATAGGCGTCTGACGTCGTGCCGTAGCCGACCAGCTCGGCGATCGGCGTCGCACCTCGCGCCAGGGCATGTTCGAGCGTCTCGATCACGATCAACCCGGCGCCCTCTCCCATCACGAAGCCATCACGGCCCTGATCGAACGGCCGCGAGGCCTGTTCCGGCGTGTCGTTGAAATGGCTGGAAAGCGCCTTGGCGGCGGCGAAGCCACCCAGGCTGACGCGATCGATACAGGCTTCGCTGCCGCCGCAGAGCGCCACATCGGCCTCACCGGCGTGAATCATGCGCGCGGCGTCGCCGATCGCCTGCAGACCGGCGGCACACGCCGTCACCGGCGCGCCGAGCGGTCCCTTGAAGCCATGACGAATCGACACCTGGCCACAGGCGAGATTGGCCAGAAACGAAGGGATGGTGAACGGCGACAGCCGGCGCGGCCCGCGGCTATCGACCGTACGCACCGCGTCGGCAATGGCGGGAAAGCCACCGATTCCCGAGCCGATCAGGGTCGCCGTGCGCTCCTTTTCGGCTTCCGTCTGCGGGAACCAGTCGGCCTGGGCCAGCGCTTCTTCCGCCGCCGCTACCGCCATCTGGATGAAGCGGTCCATCTTGCGCCGCTCCTTGGGATCCATGGTCGCGTCCGGATCGAAGCCAGCGCTGTCGTCCTCGATGGTCGGTACCGGCCCGCCGACACCCACGGCCAGCCCCTCGACGGTCTCCGCCGGCAATCGGCGTAGGCCGGAGGCGCCCGACAGCAACCGCTGCCATACAGGATCGATGCCGCATCCCAGCGGCGAGAGGAGTCCCATACCTGTCACTACGATACGTCGCATGACGATGTCCTTTCAGTCATTGATCGAGTCACTCGCAGCATCGGCTGTCTGGCCGGCGGCCGTTGCCATTGTCGGCTGCGAGTCGGAAATACCGCCACGGTCGAAGGCAGCATGCATGCGTTCGACACGGGCATGAACCGCCGGAGTGGCATCGGGTCCCGGCGCCAGACG
Source organism: Salinicola socius (assembly GCF_001937195.1). GTDB lineage: Bacteria > Pseudomonadota > Gammaproteobacteria > Pseudomonadales > Halomonadaceae > Salinicola > Salinicola socius. The sequence continues at coordinate 354,251 of NZ_MSDO01000001.1, forward strand.
CACGTCACCGGGCGCCAGGGGGCGCTGATGATGGCGGTCGTACAGGATCGGATCGACGGGTTCGCGGGTCTGTCGATCGATCAGATAGAAGCCGTTGGCTTCGATCGGCAAATGGTGCTCTCCCCAGCGATAGAGCATCAGGATGACCGGGGCGAGGTCCTGCCCCTTGGCTGTCAGATGATACTCGTGACGCGGGGGATGCTGCTGATAGCAGCGCTTTTCGAGAAGCTCGTCGGAAACCATGCGCTCCAGGCGTCGCGTCAACATGCTGGAGGCGATACCCAGGCCGCGCTGGAACTCGTCGAATCGCCGCGCGCCGTGCATCGCATCACGCAGAATCAATAGCGTCCAGCTGTCGCCCACGCATTCGAGCGCGCGAGCTACCGGGCAGAACAGGGAAATATCATGGGTCACTTTCATTATGGAAGTGACTCTACCGAATTCACCGTTCCAAGGAAAGTCCAGGCGCCTGACATCAATAACCGGATCACTGGACGTCGGTATCTTCCATGGTCAAACGCATCCGCACCCTCGCCAGCCGCTCGCCATGGCGTTCGACACGCTCCTGTTGGAGTGTTTCCCAGCCGCGCCCGGCCAGCGATGGCGCCAGCACCAGACTCGCTTCGATCGACACGACCTTGTAGCCGGCGTCGCTCAGCGCCTCGACGGAGAGCGCCAGCAGACGCGAGCCCAGCCCCTGTCGGGCCACCGACGGCCAGACGTAGAGCGTCTCGATACGCCCGGCCGACAAGTCGCGTTCACAGAAGCCGACGCAATGACCGTCACATTCGGCGACCAGCGTGGGATAGAGTGCCTGACGGGCCACCCAGGCCTCCGCCGTTCGCGGCAGCACTGCCGCCCAGGCCTCACGCTGCGCCAGCGTGTAGTGGCCGGCGGCGCCTTCCATGATCGCATGATGGAAGACTTCGGCCTGGTCCGGCGCATCCTTGGGTAGCGCCTGCCGGAAACGGGTTCGCTCGAGCATGGCGGTCTCTCCTTCATCAGCGCGAGGCAGATCGCTGTCACGCTGCAACGTTGTCGACCAACCTTTCGAAGCGCGGGAATCGCAGTGCGATGTCGCTCGCCGTCGCGATGAGGTTGGGCGACCGGGTGTTACTTAGCGCCAGCAATAGAAAGTCGGGTTCGGGCCCGATATCGAGCCAGTGCGGCAGTCCCGCCGGAACCGAGATCAGGTCGCCTCGATCGCAGCCGACGACGTAGACCCGATAGTTGAGATGGAAATAGAAGATCGCCTGTCCCCTGAGAAAGAGGTGCCAGGTCTCCTCGTCGTTGGACGATTCCGTGCAAAGGAGTTCACGCCGTAACTCGAGACCGGGATACTGCGGGCTCATTCCGCGCAGATCGCAATATTGGCGCCCGCTCAGACGCTGGATGTCGATCGCGGTCTCGTTGTTCAACACCATGAGCTGCTGTGTATCGATACCCACCGGCAACTCCGTCAGTTCGCGTCGATCGAAGTAGATCTCGATCGAGCTCATCTCCAGCGCGATGCGGTAGGCATCATGGGTACTCAGTAGCGGTTGATCACCATCCGCCTCGTGGTAAACGTGCAAAAAACTCATCCAACACCTCTCCTTGGTATCATGCGAGTCTTCAAAATCCCGCGCGCGCGGAGGCCCGAGCGCCACTGCAGTATGGCACCGTTGCGAAATTTCACCTCGAGAAGCGCGATTCCATGATTCCAGAGCCTCGATCTCACGTCCCTCCACACGACAGCGCTTTCACGCTGGAGACCATTGGTCACGTCGCCAGCGATTATCCCGACAAGTTCGGGATTCCGCGTCAGCCGGGGCTGGCACCGTCGGCGCGGGCGATTCTCTACCTCGCACCGGCGTTCGACGACCCTCTCGCCGTCGAGGGGCTGGAGGCGATGACGCACCTCTGGCTGACGTTCGTCTTCGATCGCAGCCCCGAAAGCTGGAAGCCTCGGGTTCGCCCGCCGCGCCTGGGGGGCAATCAGCGTATCGGCGTCTTCGCCAGCCGCAGTACCCACCGGCCCAATCGTCTGGGACTGTCACTGGTCGAACTGGTCGCCGTCGAGTGCACCGCCACACCCTCACTCGCTCGGGCACCGGTTGCCGGCTCGCGGCTGGCCGAGCGCCGGAGCCGAGTCAAACTGCATCTGCGCGGGCACGATCTCTGCGACGCGACCCCGATCCTCGACATCAAGCCGTATCTACCCTGGGCCGAGTCGCGCCCCGATGCCAGCGCCGGATACGCGCCCGTGCCGCCGCTTCAACACCGCGTCACTTTCAGCGCCACGGCCAGCGAAGCGCTTCGCTGTCATCCCGACGGCGAATCCCTGTTGCGTCTGATCGAAGAGGTGCTGGCGCAGGACCCGCGCCCTGCCTACCACGGCAATTCGCCGACCCGGCACGATGCCTCCAGGCGCTACGGCGTGTTCCTGCGCGACGTCAACGTGGGCTTTCAGGTCACGGAGGATGGCCGGAGCATCGAAATCCGGGTGGAGACGATCGCGCCGCGTTAAACGCATCTGCACCGGGGTCGACACTGGTCAGCGGGCATCGATGCGGCTAGGCTGGCGTGCTTCGACGAATGACTGGAGTGCCCTCGATGCGAAAGTCGCTGTTTTCTCTCTGCCTGTCCGCCCTGGCGCTGTTTTCTCTTCCGGCGCTGGCCGATGCCGATCACCCCCACGTGCGTCTGGAGACGAGCCAGGGCGACATCGAAGTCGAACTCGACGCCAAGGCTGCACCCGACACGGTGGACAATTTCCTCAGCTACGTCGACGAAGGTTTCTACGCCGGCACCGTCTTTCATCGTGTCATGCAGGACTTCATGATTCAGGGTGGCGGCATGACGGCGGATCTCGAACCGAAGGCGACCCATGATCCGATCGCGCTGGAAAAAAGCGGACTCGACAACACCCGCGGCACCATTGCCATGGCGCGGACCGCCAATCCGGATTCGGCGACCAGCCAGTTCTTCATCAACCTGGTCGACAATACCGCGTTGAACTACCGCGATCTCTACAACCCGGGCTACACGGTATTCGGTCACGTGGTTTCGGGTATGGACGTCGTCGACAAGATCGCCGGAATGCCTACCGGACGACAGGGCCCGCATGCCGACGTGCCGAAGACACCGATCACCATAGAGGGCGCGGAGCGCATCGACTGAACGATGACGCGAGGCGTTGAAACGTCTCTGTCACCGCATCCGAACAGCAACAAGCCCCGGCGTTTTCACGTCGGGGCTTGGTCGTATCGGTCTCGCGATGATGGTTCAGTCGAAGGTCATGCCCAGACGGCGCCCCACCTCTTCATAGGCTTCGATCACGCCACCCAGGCCCTGGCGGAAGCGATCCTTGTCCAGCTTTTCCCGGGTCTCGGCATCCCATAGCCGGCAGCCATCCGGAGAGAACTCGTCGCCCAGCACGATCTCGCCTTCGAAGACACCGAACTCGAGCTTGTAATCGACCAACAGCATGCCGCCATCGAGAAACAGCTGCTTGAGCACGTCGTTGACCTGGAACGTTAGCGATTTCATGGTCGAAAGCTGCGCGGGCGTCGCCCAGCCGAACGTCTCGGCCAGCGACTCGTTGATCATCGGGTCGCCTTTCTCGTCGTTTTTCAGAAACAGCTCGAAGGTCGGTGGAGCGAGCTCGATGCCCTCCTCGACGCCGAGGCGACGGACCAGGCCACCAGCGGCCAGATTACGCACCACGCACTCGACCGGGATCATCTCCATTTTCTTGACCACGCACTCCGTATCGGACAGCAGCTGTTCGAAATGGGTGGGAATGCCGGCGGCCTGAAGCTTCTCCATGATGAAGGCGTTGAACTTGTTGTTGACCATGCCCTTGCGCTCGAGCGCTTCTTTCTTCTTGCCATCGAAGGCGCTGGTGTCATCGCGAAAGTGCAGGACAAGCCGCTGCGGGTCGTCGCTCAGATAGACCGACTTGGCCTTGCCGGCATAGAGAAGATCGCGTTTTTGCATGGAGCTGTCTCCGCGTCGCGGCCCCTTGGGGCAGCAGGTTCATGAACAAGATGAGAGTGAAGCGTGGTGTGTGGCCGCGACGCGGATTCATTCCGCCGTCATGCCACCTGCTGCCAGTCGATACCTCGATCCTGGGCCGAGACCAGCAGACGCGATTCATCGCCGTCGAGCAGCGGCACCAGCGTTTCCAGCACTCGCTCGGGGTGATTATTTTGCGCCGACAGGTGCGAGCAGACAATCCGCTGCAGTCGGTCAAGCCCCAGCTGGCGCAGCAGATCCGCCGCCTGACCGTTGGCCAGATGCCCCCAGCGACCGGCGACACGGCGCTTCAGATGAGGCGGATAAGGCCCTTCGGCCAGCATCCGCGGATCATGATTGCACTCGAGGAACAGCGCGTCGCAGCCATTGAAGACATCGACCACGTGAGACGTCGGGTGACCGAGATCGGTCAGCACGCCGAGACGACGATCGTTGGCACGAAAGCAGAACTGGATCGGCTCGCGAGCATCGTGGGGAACGGTGACCGGGTCGATCTCCAGCCCGCCGATGGCGAAACGCGCCTGCGGTACCAGCAACTGGTGACTGGGCACCTCGCCGAGCTTGCCGGAGAGCCAGCTGCCGGCGCTGAGATAGACCGGCAGCTGATGACGGCGAGCCAGCGCCCCCACGCCCGTGATGTGATCACTGTGCTCGTGGGTCACGAGCACCGCCGCCAGCTGACGCGGATGGACGCCAAGCCGCGCGAGGCGCCTTTCGGCCTCGCGCACGCCAAAGCCGCAATCCACCAGGACCAGCGTTTCGCCGTCGCTGACCAGCGTCGCGTTGCCCTTGCTGCCGCTGCCCAGCGAGGCGAAGTGAAGGCCCGGAGTGGACGGCGACGACATCAGCGCAGCTTGGACGCGATGGCGTCGAGCAGCTCCCGGGCCGCGGCCGGCGATACTGGCTGACCTTCGGCGTCGGCCACCGTCACCACGGTATTGCCGGCGTTGGAGTCGAGCTGCAGGCGATAGTGGCTGGGCTGCGGATCGCTACCGAACCAGCTGAACCATCCGCCATCGCCGGCGTCAAGCGGCAGGTAATCGATGAAGAACTGGCCGGCGCTGCGATTCTGATCGGTCACCGTCAGGCGAGCGGCATCGAATCCGTTCTGCAGCTGGTAATAGAGTTCGGACCAGGCACGTTCGCGATCCAGCGCCAGGTCGAGCTCCCAGCCGCCATCGCGGCTGCGCAATCGAACCCGCTCGCTCTGATCGAGCGGCTGCGCGGCCAGCGACACGCCGCTGTCGGCCGTGTGGTTGGCATCGAGATAGGCCTTGACCGAACTCAGGCAGGGTTTGCTGCCGCCGATATCGCAGCGCACTTCACTGGTACCGCTGCGCAGCCCCTGGCGCAGGCTCATGCTGCCCTGAGCGGTCTCGATACGACCACTGGCGGCATCGATGGCCGTCGGATTGACGCCGTGATCGACGGCGAACCCCTGCAGCCGTGGCCATACGCTTGCCGGCGCGGCGTCGACCAGCAGCCACTGCTCGCTGCCGGCCTGACGCATCTCCACGTACGGCTGCTCGTCGCTCTGCCCCGAAGCCAGAGGCTGCGGGCGGGGTGCCTCCTCGACGCTGTCGTCGGCCGAAAAATCGCTATCCGCTTGAGGTACCGGCATCGAATCCTGATATCGGACCTTATTGCGTGAAGCCGGCAGATCCAGCGGTTGGGTCATCTTGGCGTTCTGATATTCGTCGTTACGGTCGTAGTAGTAACCGTCCTGGAATAGCCCGCAGCCCGAGAGGGCCAGCGACGAGCACAACATCAGAGGCATCCATTTGAGGATGGGCTTCATGCATCCACCTTTGTTTGAAGCAATGGGCTGATTAGCGATTCGTTCCACGTCGACAGGCATCACTTCCTGTCGATACCGGCGAGCTGCAGCGCTTCGCCGACGTTGCCGTGGTAGCGCTCGGATAGCCAGGTCAGCGGCAGTCGGATGCCGGTTTCGGCGTAACCCATGCGATTGAGTGCCCACTTGACCGGAATCGGATTGGACTCGATCCCCAGCGCCGTGTGCAGTGGCGCCAGGCGGGCGTTGATCTGGTGCGCCTTTTCACGCTGGCCGCTGGTCGCCGCGACACACAAATCGTGCATCGACTGCGGTGCCACGTTGGCAGTGACCGAGATATCGCCGTGGCCACCCATCAGCATGAAGTCGCAGGCGGTGGGGTCGTCACCGGAATAGAGCGCGAAATCACTGCCCTCGAGCCGGTCGATCAGCTCTTCGGCACGCTCCAGATTGCCGGTCGCATCTTTCAGACCGACGATTCGCTCGAGCTCCGCCAGACGGAAAACCGTCTCGTTGTAGATATCGGAGCAGGTACGACCGGGAACGTTGTACAGGATGATCGGCAGTTCGCTCGCTTCGGCGACCGCCTTGAAGTGCTGGTACAAGCCTTCCTGGGTCGGCTTGTTATAGTAGGGCGCCACCGACAGACAGCAGTCGGCGCCCACTTCGCTGGCATAGCGCGCCAGCTCCACCGCCTCGGCGGTGTTGTTGGCACCCGTCCCGGCAATCACCGGAATCCGACCGTTGACTTCCTCGACCACGGTGCGGATGACATCGAAATGCTCGGCAAACGACATCGTGGTCGGCTCGCCCGTGGTACCGGCGGCGACGATCGCGTCGGTGCCGTGGTCGAGATGAAAGTTCACCAGGCGACGCAGCGCCTCCCAATCGATCTCACCGCCGGCTTTCATCGGCGTCGCCATGGCAACGATACTGCCTGTGATCATTTTGCAGCTCTCTTCCTGTGGCCGGGATGGTCGGCCGCTCGCGGATTCCGGAACCCCGGCCGCATGCCGAGTTGGCATGGCGCCTGTCCAGGCACGATTTTGCAGATCCCAGATGGTACTCAGGCAGCCCCGGCGTGTACAGCCGACAAAGCCGGCTCCCGGCGATATCGGCGTCTCCAACGATGGTCATGTCGACGATGACGGGGGTCACATCGATGGCGGCTGACAAGTCTCGGCGTCCCGACGACGGAGGCGACTGAGGGGATCCGGACGACCGTCACGGCGAGGCCACGCCCGAGCATTGACCTTCAGAATCGGCTATCGTTCGATCACGACGGATTCCCGAGGAATCCCCACGACTCACCTTCTCCTCATTTCGGAGCGACTCATGACAATCCGCGTTGGACAACCCGTCGACGATTTCTCCGCCGAGGCCACCGGCGACACCGCCTTTCGGCTCAGCGACTATCGCGGCAAGCAGTTGGTGATCTACTTCTATCCCAAGGACAGCACGCCCGGCTGCACCACCGAGGGCGGCGACTTCGGCGCCAGAATCGGCGAGTTCGAAGCCGCCAACACGGTCGTTTTCGGCGTCTCCCGGGATGGCCTCAAGTCTCACGAGAACTTCAAGGCCAAACAGGGCTTCCCTTTCGAACTGATCTCGGATCGCGACGAGGCCGTTTGCAAGCAGTTCGACGTGATCAAGTTGAAGAAGATGTACGGCAAGGAACATCTCGGCGTCGAGCGCAGCACCTTTCTGATCGACGCCGACGGCAAGCTCGCCCGGGAATGGCGTGGCGTCAAGGTTCCTGGCCATGTCGAGGAAGTGCTCGCAGCGGCACGCGAACTTAACGGCTGACGGCCGGAACGACGACGTCAGGACGCTTTCGTCAACCCGGTCTGGCCCGACTCGCCTCGCGGCCAGGCCTGGACCAGCGCCTTGATCAAGGTCGCCAGCGGAATGGCGAAGAACACGCCCCAGAACCCCCACAGGCCGCCGAAGAACAGCACCGCCAGGATGATCGAGACGGGGTGCAGGTTGACCGCTTCCGAAAACAGGATCGGCACCAGCACATTGCCGTCGAGCGCCTGCAGAATGGCATAGGCCACCAGCACGTAAAGAAACTGATCGCTGATGCCGAAGTGGAAAACGGCCACCGCCGCCACCGGCAGCGTGGCCACCGCCGCGCCGATATAGGGGACCAGCACCGACAGCCCAACCATCAGCCCCAGCAGTGCCGCGTAGGGCAAACCGAACGCCCAGAAGACGATGAAGGCAACGCTACCGACGATGATGATCTCGATGGTCTTGCCGCGAACGTAGTTGGCGATCTGATCGTCCATCTCCTGCCAGATACGTGTCATCAGGGTGCGTTTGCCCGGCAGCATCGACAGCATGAAGTCGACCAGCCGCTCGCGATCCTTGAGCATGAAGAAAACCAGGATCGGCACCAGCACCAGATAGATGATCACCGCCATCAGGTTGCCCAGCGACGCCAGCGAGAAAGTCAACGCCCGCTGGCCGATCTGGGAGGCCTGGTGGCCCGCGGTGGCGATCCAGCCCTGGATCTGGTCCGGCGTGACGATGGTGGGGTATTTCGCCTGCATCTCGCCCAGCCAGCGCTGGCTGCTGGCGAACATGCTGGGCGCTTCCTGGACCAGCTCGACCAGCTGGTTCCAGACCAGCGGCATCACGATCAGCGCCAGCGCCAGCACCGCCCCCACGAACAGCAGAAAGACCAGCCCGACCGCCAGCAGCCGTGGCAGACCGCGGCGCTCAAGCCAAGCCACCACGCCCTGCAGCAAAAAGGCCACGACCAGGGCGGTGAAAAACGGTGCCAAAGCGCCACCGAGCCAGATGACGATGGCAAAGCCGCCCACCAGCAGTGCCAGCAGGACGATGGCCTCCTCGTCGGAAAGATAACGTTCGAACCAGTGACGCAGAATGCCCTTCAAACTCATGCTCGTGCGGCTCCATCGGCCTTGCGCAGCCAGTAGCGGTAGACGCCCTCCGACGCCTCACGTTCGACCAGCGTATGCTGGCTATGCTCGACGAAGCTTTCGAAATCCCGCCACGAGCCGGCATCGGTGGCAGTGACCTCGAGCAGTTGCCCGCCTTCCATGTCGGCCAGCGCCTGCTTGGCCTTGAGCAGCGGAAGCGGGCAGCTCAATCCGGACGTATCCAGTCGGCAATCGGGCGTTCGAGACATGGCGCATCCCAGGTTGATGAACGTGAATTGAAAGAGGAATCTAAAGTTCGTTAGCCTGCCACGGGGCCGATGACATCGCACCCTGGCTTTTCGAACAGCGCCCAGGCAACGTCTTCACCACACGGTGGTCGAAGTCATGATACCTCAGACCATGACCACCGAACGTGGCTCTGAAAGCCTCGTGTCTGCCAGTACACTATCGCCATTCCACTAGCGTCTTTGCCTTAATGGGAATCGAGATCGTCAGCATGACCAATCAACGACTGACATCATTCAAACGCCAGCTGCTGGCCGTCTCGCTGCTATCGGCCGGCCTGGCCGGTTCGATCCCGCTGGCTCAGGCTCAGCAAGGCTATCAGCTTCCGGATCTCGGCAGTACCAGTGCCGCCGTCACCACCAACGACGAGTATCGTCTGGGGCGGGCCTGGTTGCGCCAGTTTCGGGCGCAGACCGATCCCTGGCAGGACCCGATAACCCAGACCTACGTCCGCTCGATGCTGGCCAAGCTGGTGCCCTACAGCGGGGTCAACGAACGGCTCGTGGTGACGCTGATCGACAGCCGCCTGTTGAATGCGTTTGCGGTGCCCGGTGGCGTGGTCGGCGTCAATGCCGGCCTGTTCACCACCGCCCCCAATGAAGACGAGTTCGCCTCGGTGCTAGCTCACGAGCTGGGCCACCTGGCCCAACGCCATTATGCCCGGCGCATGGAGCGGGTCGAGGAGACGCAACTGCCGACCATGGCAGCGATGCTGGCGGGGATGATTTTTGCCGCGGGCGGCGGCGGTGGTGCCGGCATTGCCGCCATGATGGGCTCACAGGCAGCATTCATTCAGGATCAGCTGGCCTACTCACGTCGCTTCGAGCAGGAGGCCGATCGCGTCGGTCTCAGCGCCATGTCCAAGGCCGGATATGATCCCCAGGCCATGCCGGAGATGTTTCGCACCTTGCAGAAGCTGGCCGCGCTTCAGGGCGGCAACCCGCCGGAGTTCCTGCTGACGCACCCGGTCACCGAATCGCGGATCAGCGATACCCAGGCTCGTGCCGACCAGCTGCCCTCTCCCCCACACCGTGACGACCCGACCTACGCCATGATCCGTGGTCGCGCGCTGGTGATGCTCAATCAGGACAATCCGAGCCAGGCAATGACGACGCTGGAACAGGACGACCCGCCCCAGGCCGCCGTCCGCTACCTGCAGGCACTGATCGACGCACGACAGTCGCGGCCGGACGCGGCACTGAAGACGCTCGACGAACTCGCCGAGGCGTATCCCGATCTTTCGATGATCCCCGCCACCGCCGCCGAGGTCGCCTACGACGCCGGCCGCCGCCAGGACGCGCTGACCCGGGCACAGCACCTCCTGCGACTCTCTCCCCGATACTATCCGGCGCAGTGGGTACAGGCGGAAGCCCTGGTGCAGACGTCTCCGGCCCAGGCATTCGACGTGCTGCGCGACATGAGCGAGCAGTATCCGGAAGATCCTGGCGTGTTCGGGTTGCTATCCGAAGCCGCCGGCCGCACCGGCCGCGACGCCTGGGGGCAGCTGGCGCGCGCCGAACAGCTCCAGCTCGAGGGCCGGATCGATACCGCCATCCGTCAGATCGACTCCGCCGAGAAAGTCGCCAAGCAGAACGGTGACTACGCCATGGCCAGCCGTATCGAACAGCGACACAAGGATTTCCTGGGCTATCGCGAAACGATGCGCAACTTTTAGCGCGGCAAGCCGTTCGGGGTGAAGAATGGGGGGTAAAAAGCGGAACATGAATCGAATGGTGGGCCCCGCCCGACGATGATGGGCACTACCTCTACGCTAAAGCACTCTAATGGCGCCCTCTGCCCGAAGCAGGCACTTCGGGTTGCGCGGGTTCTGACGCGGGAAGCATGGGCGTCGCGTCATCGCGGTCATTCCAATTCTGCGCCAGACGCCTGATAACTGCATAATCGAGCAGCAGGTGAATCGCCGCGCCGACCATGCCGCCCAGCAAGACCTCGCCGCTGCGTTGGGCGGCAGTGTATAAAATACTATGGTCGGTGGTGGCGGTCAGGATCACCAGAGGCGCGGTCCACAGGCAGACGCGCATGCGCGGCCAGCGTCGGGCGATGGCGGCGCAGATCGCCACGGCGGCGCCGGTAGCGGTCAGGGGATGCGCCGGATCGGGCATCAGCAGCACCGCTGCCGGCAGCGCCGCGCCCGTCCCGATCAACGTCCCCGCCCCCCGCCACAGGAACGAACGCCGCGTTTCGCGAGCGGTTTCCTGCGACACGATCAGGGCGGAGACGACCGCCCAGACCGGGTGCCCCAGTCCGAGCGCATCCGCGACGGCATAGGACAGGATCGCCGCCGCGGTGCAGCGCGCCACCAACAGGGCCGAGCGAATCCTCGCCAGGTTGCGCGGGCCGAGCGAAGCGATCATCGCAGGAGATTGGTCCGTGCGAGTTCGACCAGTTCGTCGCCGCGCCCGTTCATGATCGCGTGGGTCGAATAGAGGCTGAACCCCGCCACCTGCTGCGCCTTGATCTTCGGCGGCATCACCAGTTCCATGCCATCGGTGACGACATCGACCAGCGCCGGGCCGTCATGCGCGAACGCCTCGCGCAACACGGTTCCCAGTTGATCCGAGCGCGTCACGCGCTGCCCGAAAAAGCCCATCTCGCGGGCGATCGCGCCGAAATCGGGGTTCTTGAGCGATACGTTGGTGTCGAGATAGCCGGAGGCCTTCTGCTCCAGCTCGACGAAACCGAGCGTGCCGTTGTTGAAGACGACGATCTTGATCGGAAGCTGCATCTGGATCGCGGTCAGGAGATCCCCCATCATCATCGTCAGCCCGCCATCGCCCGACAGCGACACCACCTGCCGCCCGGGATAGGCCGCCTGCGCGCCCAGCGCCTGCGGCATCGCGTTGGCCATCGAGCCGTGGTTGAACGATCCGATCAGCCGGCGCTTCCCGTTCATCGTCAGGTAGCGGGCTGCCCAGACCGAGGGCGTCCCGACATCGGCGGTGAAGATCGCGTCGTCGGTCGCAAGATCGTTCACCATTCTGGCCACATACTGCGGATGCAGCGGCTTGTCGCCCTCGCGCGGGGCGGCGAGGTCATCGAGGCCCTCGCGCGCCTTGCGGTAATGCCTCAGCGCCTTGTCAAGGAACGTCCGGTCGCGACCACCCGCAATGAGCGGCCGAAGCATTGTCGCCGCTTCGGACACATCGCCGACAATGCCTTGGTGGAGCTGCGCGCGGCGGCCCAGCGCCGACGGATCGCGATCGATCTGCACGATCGTTGCCTTCTCGGGATAGAAGTTGCGATAGGGAAAATCGGTCCCCAGCATCAGCAGCGTGTCGCACTCCATCATCGCGTGATAGCCCGACGAAAAGCCGATCAGCCCGGTCATGCCGACGTCGAACGGGTTGTCCCACTCGATATGTTCCTTGCCTCGGAAAGCGTGGACGATGGGGGCGCCGAGCGCGTCGGCGAGCGCTACCACCTCGGCATGAGAGCCCGCGACTCCCGACCCGCAGAGCAACGTCACAGCCTTCGAGGCGTTCAGCGTTTCCGCGAGCGTCCCGATCTCGTCGGCATTGGGAACAATGCGCGGCTCGAACAGCGGCGGCATTTCGGCACGCGCATGGGCGGGCGCGTCCTTCATCGACACGTCGCCGGGAATGACCAGCACCGCGACGCCGCGCTGCCCGATCGCGGTGCGGATCGCGCGATGAAGCAGTTCGGGCAGTTGCGCCGGGTCCTGCACCATCTCGCAGAAATGGCTGCATTCGCGGAACAGCTCGGTCGGCCGCGTCTCCTGGAAATAGCCAAGGCCGATCTCGGACGAGGGAATGTGCGCGGCGATGGCGAGCACGGGGACGTGATTGCGCTGGCAGTCGTAAAGCCCGTTGATCAGGTGGAGATGACCCGGCCCGCAACTGCCGGCGCAGACCGCAAGCTTGCCCGTCGCCGATGCCTCCGCGCCAGCGGCGAAGGCGCCCGTTTCCTCGTTGCGCACATGCATCCACTGGATGCTGCCCAGCCGCCGCAACGAGTCGTTGATCGCGTTCAGGCTGTCGCCGGTAACGCCCCAGATCCGCTCGACACCGATATCGGCAAGAGTCTGGGTGATGAGGTCGGCAACCGACAGCGTTCCTGCTTTCCCGAAGAAGGTCATGACAAGGCTCCTACGATGGCGATACCGCCGCTGATGGAAAGGATGGCGAAGAGGGTGCTGGCCATCACGCTGGCCGCAGCCTCGTCCGCATAGGTTTGATGCGCCAGGGCAAGCGTCGGCACTGCGGTCGCCGCCGGCAGCACGCCGATCAGGAAGACCTGGGCGAGCTGGTCCCCCGACAGGCCCACCGCCATCCCCGTCCCAAGGATCAGGGCGGGCTGAACGACGTTCTTGAGGCTGACATTGACGAGGACGTCGCGGTCGATCCGGGGCGTGATCCGGGACAGGATCAGGCCAAGCGTGAAGAGCGCGGTGCCGCCCGCCGCCCTGCCGATCTCGTCGACCGAGGATGTCAGCAGGTCGGGCAGGCGGACACCGGCAACGGCAAGCACCGCGCCGAAGACCGGCAGCAGCACCAGCGGCTGCAGCACCGCCGAGCGGATCGCGCGCGCGATGCCGCCGCTGCCGCCGAGCAGAACCAGCGTCAGGGGAATGAGGATCAGCGTGACGATGAGATTGCCGATCACCACCGCCAGCACCGCGGACGGTCCGATCGCCGCGATCAGGACGGGGGGGCCGCAATAGGCCATGTTGGGAAAGGACGCCGCGATGGCCTGGACGGACGCCTCCGGCAAGGTTCGTTGGAACGCGAAGCGAGCGAGCAGCAGCCCGATCGCGTAACTGCCGACGAGCCCCGCTGCGAGCGCGGCGAGGTAGGGTGGGTTCAGGATCTCCGACGGCTTGGCTGCCACGGCCGCCAGAAATAGCGACAGCGGTAGCGCGAAGGTGACGACGAAACCCGCCAGCACCGCGGCGGCGTTGTCGGGCAGCACTTTCCAGCGCCCGGCGAACCAGCCGAGCGCCGTCACCAGCGCGATCGGCGCCAAAGCCGAGACGATCGTGCCGATCATGCCGTCCCGAGCTCCGCGTAGACCGGCGTGTAGAGCATCCCCTCGATCCATGCCCGGACATCCGCCGGACGCTCGACCGTCGCCGCGCAGATGAAGCGTACGTCCTCGACCGGCCAGGCGCGGAGCACCTCGGCGACGCGGCCCTTGTGGGTCAGCGACACATACATGCCGCCTGCCCGGCGGTAGATGTGTCCGAACTTCAGGCATACCTCGCCGACGGTCGGATCGTAGAGGATCGGCAGGAAGCGCATCGGGTCCGCCATCACCATCTTGTAGAACAGCGTCTCGTTGCGATCGAGGAGCTCGATCAGATAGATATAGCGCTCCAGGTCGCTGTCCTTGACCGCAAGGAGGGTCTGTACGCGCTCGACCTCTCGGTCCAGCGTTTCGACCGTATCGGGAAGCAGACCGACGAGGCCGTATCGTTCCCGTTCGGTGGCGGTAAAGGCGGTGCCCTTGTTGAGATGTGGATCGTTCAGCAGGGCTACCCCTGAAATGTCAGCAGGGGAGGATTTTATTCTCGATGCGTTTGCCATTCTGAAACCACCTTGATCTGCACATGACAAGGCATATGAAAGTCCTATCGTAAGATAAATTCCGATATGACTTTTAAGGTTTTTTGATATGATATGAATATCGAAATCAGAAAACCGAAACCCAAAGACGTCTCATGTGGCAGTCACGCCGGAAAGAGCCGTCGTGATCCGGGAAGAAAACAATGACTAAACCGCAGCTCGATCTCCGTCGGCTTCGCTATTTCGTCGCTGTTGCGGAAGCATCGAGCTTCAAACGCGCGGCGGAGCATCTCGGCATGGCGCAACCGCCTCTCAGCCAACAGATCATGGCGCTGGAGGCGCAATTGGGTCAGCGACTGTTTATCCGCCATGCGCGAACGGTCGAACTCACCGATGCCGGACAAGAGCTTCGCGCGCTTGCCGAACCTCTTCTAACCGCAGCGGCCGCGATCCCCGCCCGTGTGCAGAGCGCAGCCAAGGGACGCAAAGGGGCGCTGTCAATTGGGTTCACGCCAGGCGCAACGCTACATCCGCTGTTACCAAGGGCCATTCGGGCCTTTCGTGAAGAGGCCCCTGACGTCGATCTGCTGTTCGAGGAACGCGACACAGTGCCACTGTGCGACCGCGTGGCAGACGGAAAGGTGCAGGTCGCCTTCATCCGGCCGCCCGCGCCCGTTCGCGACCGACTGCGCGTCGAGCATATCGTCGATGAACCGATTGTCGCCGTCGTCCCGCATACGCACCGCCTGGCGAAGTTGGAGCAGGTCTCTCTGGCCGATTTCGCCAACGAAGATGTGGTGATGTTCGAGCGCAGCCTGGCTCCCGCCATCTATGATGCGATCCTTGGCGCTTGTGCGGATGCCGGCTTTTCTCCCCGGATCGTCCACCATGCTCCTCAAAAGGCATCGGCGATGATGCTGGCGGCCGGAGGCGCGGGGGTCACTTTCGTCCCGGCCTCGATGCGGGGGGTTCAAACCGGTGCCCTGAAGCTGGTAAGACTCGTGGGGCCGCAACCCGTTGCCGCGTTCGCCATCGCCACCCGTGACCGAGAGCAGAGTGTGCTCGCCCAACGCTTTCGCCAGACGGTCATGGCCGAGGCCGCCTTGCTGGCGGAACCGGACGTCAAGACGGCGGGATAGAGGCGAGCCATCGGCACGGCGGATGAAGAGTCGCAAAATAGAACAGCGTCATTCATTGTCGGGTTTGCCGTGCCTACCTGTCATTGTTCCAAATGACGCACTTATCAGAAGGTACGGTAATCGGCGGTGTTAGCGTCACGATTGCGCGTAAAATCGCGCTGTGGCGTGGAATCGGCGGGTCTGGTGGGTCGTGTAGGATTCGAACCTACGACCAATTGGTTAAAAGCCAACTGCTCTACCAACT
>NZ_MSDO01000002.1 GCF_001937195.1 Salinicola socius
CTCCGACAGCGGCGGCCGGGGCGAAGCGGCGCGGATGAAAGCCCCCTGGCTGCACATGGCCTCGCCCGCCGGCATCACCCTGAGCACCCCGGAATCGACCCACCTGGCCCAGGGCCGCTCGCTGAGTATCTCCAGCGGCGAAGACGTCAACATCGCCACCGGCAAGCGCCTGGTCGCCTCGATCTCCGAGAAGCTCTCGCTGTTCGTGCAGAAGGCGGGCATCAAGCTGTTCGCGGCGCGGGGCAAGGTGGAGATGCAAGCGCAGGATGGCGAGATGGCCTTTACCGCGGAGAAAGGCGTCAAGGTGACTTCGACCGAGGGCCGCATCGAAATTCAGGCCGAGAACGGCATCCTGCTGCAGAGCGGCGGCGGCTATATCTTCATCGAAGGCGGCAACATCGAAGTCCACTGCCCGGGTGCCGCGGATATCAAGGGGGCGCAGCACAACTTCGGCGGACCGAAAAGCATGCCCATGGCAGCATCCAAAATGGCGTCTCCAAAAGATTTGGCTACATTTTCAGAACAGGTAAGAGGAATCGATCCTAAACCAATAGACCAAGTCTTGGCACAAATTGCGGATGTGGTCTATCGGCATGAGCCTGTATCTCAGTGGCGTCCTCTCTCGGAAGATGATCTTTTGGCCGATGGCATACGTCCAGACTTACTGGAAGATGAGAGCACTGGGTTCCAGTCGTCAATATATACGGATGGAGATGGAAATTACGTTCTTGCGTTTGCCGGAACGGACTTCAGTGACTGGGGAGGCGACTGGAGACAGGGAAACCTTCCTCAGGGCGCTGGCATGGCAGCTCCTCAATACGTACAAGCCAGGCAGTTATCAGAAATAGCCAAGACAGCTTATGGGGAAAACTTGGTTATCACGGGCCACTCCTTAGGCGGTGGGCTTGCTTCAGCATCTGCCATCACTACGGACACTCCCGCGGTTACCTTCAACGCTGCAGGAATCCATAAGAACACAATCTCTAACCTACCCATCAGTTTCGACGAGGCAAGCCGCATTGCCAACGATGGCTTAATCCGAAGATATAATACGTCTGGCGAAATATTGACATGGGAGCAAGAAGAAGCCTTAGTCGACAGATGGCTACTGCCAGATGCATTAGGCAGAAAAATAACGCTGCCTGACCCTACTCCACTTTCAGGCTGGGAAAAGCATGACCCCATATCAGTAATGGGCAATAGAATATCGGACCATTCCATGAACTCCGCCTTGGAATCATTTTCAAGAACACCCCCTTGGAGCGAGTAAAATGCGTCAGCTCTATTTCAAATATGCCATACTGGCACTTTTCATGGCCTCGGGTTGCACACCTTCGGATAGCGCGGAGAAAGGCGAAATGTTCACTGGAAAAATGGCCAAAGAGTTGGCGCAATCAATCAGCTCCGGCGATGAGAAAAGAACGAAAAAACTCATATCGGAAGGTGCCGAAGTTAACGCAATCGATCAAAAAGGAAGGACGCTTCTTTGGCTCGCCATGGCATCAAATAATCTAGACGATTTCAAAATACTTATTAAAAACGGCGCTGATCCAACGATTCCAAGCTCAAGCGGTGAAACTGTCATTCACACCGCAGCGCGACTGGATACGACCAATTATCTCAAGGAGCTCATTGAGCATGGCGCTCCTGTCGACATCGAAAACAAAGGTGGAGCAACACCGCTTTTCAACGCGGTGGGAAATCCAGCAAAAAACTTTGAACTGCTAATCGATAATGGTGCCAATATAAACCACCAGGACATCGTTGGAGACACCCCTCTTTTCTTCGCCGCCGCCGCAGACGATTATGATCGAATCATGAAGCTTCTACAGCTCGGCGCCAATCCAAAGCAAAAAAATAAAAGAGGTACGACTTTCCAAGCCCCTCTTGCAACAGGACCAAAAGAGGACTCGTACACCGAGGAGAGCCAAGAAAAGCGAGAGAAAATAAGGCAATGGCTCAAAAGCCAAGACATTCAGGTAGAGTTCTAGGGTGTAGAAACTATCTATTTAGTGGCAAGCAGATTGAGAAAGCACAAGTACGACATCGTCTTGGCGTGCTGCCTTGACGATGTGTCATCACGGATGGGCTAGCTCAATCCCCTTTGAGCCCCCGTTATTCCGGGGAGTTAGCAGTCGCCCGACCTGCTCGTCCAGGATCTGCTAGCGTTGATCGAGAAGCCGGCAAGGAAGTCCTGACCACGGCGATGGACTACAATCTTGCGATCACGCGAGAGGCGCTCACCGCGGTCGGTGTACTGAACGACACGGCCTCAAAAAGCGACAGCGACACTCGTTCGCGACCGGTCGCGGGTGAGGTCAGCGATACCGACACCAACGAAGACTGCAACGACTGCGAGCCCCGAAAAAGGGGAAGCACGTTCGTCGCAGGCCGGCGATTCGAGACGGGGGACGGGCGTTGGCCCGAATACCAGCTGAAGATCGCCAATATGGGCGGCGGACCGACCTTTGCTATCGTGGGGCCCAACCGGATCGAGGAGTGGCGATTCAGCGGCGTCGATTTCGATGGATTCTGGTCAGCCAGTTGCACGTTGGTCGAGGCCAAGTATGGCTATCGGCAGTTTCTGGAGCAGGATCTGGATGGGGGGTGGGGGCCGCGAGAAATTGTCAATAGCCGTGGACAGCGGTTGGATTTCATGTCGAAGACGTTTGACAAATTTACAAGCCAGGCTGATCGACAGCACAAAACAATAGAAAGCAATATGCCTCCTGCCAGCCTGATTTGGTATTTTTCGGATGAAGTGGTTCGAAACTATGTCAGGCGAGCTTTTGAACTGAGAGGGGTTCCGGCCCCCTGCATTCACGAGCCTTTTTAAACAGGAATGAGCGAGTAGAGCATTATGAGCTACAAGGGAATGACGCTGCGCTTTTTCATAGAACCACCAGAGAAAGTGATGGCGGCGGAAGATGTCTATGATCAATGGATCAGCATGCTTGATGCGATCAGCCAGGAAGACCCGGTGTTCAGCCATTGGCGCTATGCCTATGGTGAGCAAGGTATATCTATTGACGTCCATGAAAAAACTCGGGTCGTCAAGGATGCCATCAAGTCGGTGAGAGAGTTTGAACGCGGTTATAACGGAATGGGCTTGATGTCATTTGCATGTCGAGGCAACTTTAGCGTCGAGGAAAGGAAATATCACTACACTGAGAATGGCTTTTCTTGGGGCGGAAATCGTCGAGGAATTTTTTCGCTGCGAAATACTCGACTCAAACAGACCGCCTGGCCGAATTACTGGCAGGTCTTTGCCAATTGCCTGCGACAATTGGCCAACGTAATTCCGCCCCGCTGGGCTAATGCTGCTCCATTCGCCTATTACGACTTGGCAGCATTCCCACATCGCGAGTGGGTCGGCTGGATGGCACTGGTGCCGGACGTCGACTTGAGCAACGAGATGCCCTTCGTCGCCCTGGCCGAGTATCTACCCGATATCGGCACCCTGATCGTGACCACCAAAGAGCCGTTCGACCCCGAGAATGAAGAGCATATAAAACTAGCCCGGGCGACCGAGGTGTTTCTGGCCGATAGAGGGCTGTTGCCAGAACGAGGAATTTGATCGGTTTTTAGGCGAGCAACCCCCTCTGCCCTGTCCGAGGGCGTCCAAACCCCTTGGTTTCGTAGACATCTTCAGGCCTTATGCTGAAGGCGCCATGCAGTTGGCGTGGCGCCTCTACCGACTCCTTTCAGACGGATTTGCTTCCGAGCGCGCTGGCCGGATCTTCATCCAGCTCCATGCGCTCGCGTTCGTCGTCGATGATCTTGAGCGCCTGCTCCGGAGTCACTTTGGAGGCCGGCGTGACCAGGCTGACGACGACGCCAACGACCAGCGCGACCAGTACCGCCGGAATGCTGGGGTTGCCCCAGAAGGCCGTCCAGCTGTCCACGTTGATCACTGCCAGCGACGTCGCTGACGCGGCGATCAGGGTGGCGATGGCGCCCTGCCAGTTGTAGCGCGGCCAGAAACGCCCCAGTACGCCACACACGAACATGCCGGCCATGACGGTCGCGATCATGCTGGTGATATAGCTGATCACGTTGTTGGAGGTCAGCGCGAACAGCAGCGCCAGGCCGATGGTAGCGACCAGCGCCAGCCGCGACAGCCCGACGACCTTGCGGGCCGACGGGGTGTGACCGGTGAACAGCACGTAGACATCGCGCAGCAGAATGGAAACGCCAGCGATGGCATCCGAACTCGCGCTGGACATGGTCGCCGACAGCCCCGCGACCAGCAGCAGCAGGCCGAGCCACAGCGGCAGGATCTCGGTGGCCAGGAACGGGAAGGCGAAGTTGCTGTTGTCGAGACCGGGATTCAGCGCATGGGTCGCCATGCCGATGATCGCCGGAATGATCGAGAAGAACAGATAGAGAACGCCGGTGATGATGAACGACTTGCGCACCGAGCCGACCGAATTGCCGGAGTAGATCCGCTGGCGGTAGGAGGGCGTTGCCAGCACGCCGACGGCGATGACGGCGGCAAGGGAGATGGCCGGTACTACCCCGATCTTGTCGACACCCAGGAAGCTGGTGGAGGCGATGTCCATGTTGGTGCCGAGACCGGAGAAGCCGCCGACCTCGACCAGCGCGATGATCGCCATCGCAATGAAGCCGACGAACAGGATCACTGCCTGCACGGTATCGGTCCAGATCACCGCCATGTAGCCGCCGATCACGCAGTAGATGCCGAAGCCCAGCGCCACCAGAATGCGAGCGGTGGTCAGATCGATACCCGCCATCCACGACAGATAGAGCCCGCCGCCGAGGATATGCGCGCCCAGCCAGCCGATACAGGCGATATAGATCAGCACGGCGACGATATTGCGCACCCAACGGTTGGCGCCGACGTAGTAGGAAAGCTCTTCGCTCATGGTCATGAAGCGGAAGCGGCGTACCGGCGCGAACCACAACGCCAGCAGGATCACGCCGATGGAACCGCCGATACCGTAGAGCGCGCCGGCCCAGCCGTTGGCGTAGCCAAAACCGACGGCGCCCATGCTGGAACCGGTACCGACCATGGTTGCCACCGTGGTGCCGATGGTCAGAAAGATCGGGACGCTACGCCCGCCGAGCAGGAAATCGTCGCCGCTGCCGCGGCTGTTGCGAGAGACCCACCACCCGAACGCGATCATGATGATCACGTAGGCGATGAAGGTCCCGAGGAAAACGTGACTGTTCATAACGACCTCTTATAATTGTCGTTCCGGTCGTTGCCGCGACCGGAGCAGTGTGGAATGTCATGGTCCATGGGGTTTTTCACTGCGGTCGCGCCCTTGCCGGGGGCGCGGCCACCTTTCTTTCTCACGCCTTTTCCGGCGTCTGCTTCTTTTCTGCGAGAGTGTCAGTGAATCGGCGCTACATCGAAGCGCTGCAAGCTTCGAAACTAGGCGCGATCGGCTCGATAGCACTTGATGTCCACTTCCACCTTGCAGTCGACGACGAGATCCTGAACGCTGCAGATCCGCGCTGGCGGGTGATCGCCGAACACTTCCTTGAACACCTTGTTGAACGAGCTGAAATAGCGCGCGTCGGTGAGCACGGCAGTGACATGGACCACGTCTTCCACGCCGTAGCCGGCTTCGTCGGCGATCTTCAGGCAGTTGGCGAAGGCCAGCCGCGACTGCTCGACGATGCTGCCTTCGACGACTTCGCCGTCGGTCATCGGGGTCTGGCCGGAGACGAACAGCCAGCCGGCCGCTTCGGTGGCGCGGGCGAAGGGCAGTTTCTGGCCACCGGTGCCGACGCCGCCTTCGACGCCATAACGTTTGATGCTCATACGATTGTCTCCTGGGTTGTCTCGATGATCGGATGGGTAACGCGAGTGAAAATCATGAGGTCGTACGGGAAGGCCGGGCCGACAGCCGGACCTGACGCCGCAGCAGTCGTCCGGCCCGGCGTTCGCTGGCCTCGCCCTGGCGATAGCTGACCACGCCGTTGACGACGACCAGCTCGATGCCGCCGGCCCTGGCGATCGGCGCGGTATAGGTCGCGGTGTCTTCGAGCGTGTCGAGATCGAACAGCACCAGATCGGCGAAGGCGCCGACGCGGATCTCGCCACGGTCGGTGAGACCAAAGTTGGCGGCGGACAGGCCGGTCATCTTGCGCACCGCCTCGGTCAGCGGCAGCAGTTTCAGGTCGCGGCTGTAGTGGGCGAGTACCCGCGGGAACGCGCCCCACAGCCGCGGGTGCGGATGCGGATCGTTGGGCAGGCCGTCGGAGCCGACCATCGACAACGGATGCGACAGCACCTGGCGCATGTCCGCCTCGCTCATGTTGTGATAGACCGCGCCGGCAGGCTGCAGACGCCGGGCCGCGTCCATCAGCGACAGCTCCCACTGTTCGGCGATCGCCTTCAGCGGCTGGCGAGCCATCTCCGGATGCGGGTCGGACCAGGTGATGAAAATGTCGATCTCGTCGGTGACCTGACCCAGATCCAGCGTCGAGGAGCCGGCGGTGTAGGGGTAACAGTCGCAGTGCACGCCGTGGGAAAGCGCGGCGTCGTCGAGCTTGGCCAGCGCCTTGGGCGCGTTGCCCCAGTTGCCGGCACCGGCGCACTTGAGATGCGAGATCACCAGCGGTGCCTGACCGTGCCTGGCGGTGGCGAAGGCCTCGTCCATCGCCTCGGGGAGGCCCGCGAACTCATCGCGCAGATGCGTAGTATAGACGCCGCCGGCGCGGCCGACAGCCTCGACCAGCGTATTCATCTCGGCCGTGGGCGCGTAATAGGCGTTGCGGTAGGCGAGTCCGGAACTCATCCCCACGGCGCCCTCGGCCAGCGCAATTTCCAGCTGTTCGCGCATGGCGGCAATTTCATCGTCGCTGGCGGCCCGGTCGAAGCGATCCATGACCTGGCTACGCAGGCTGGTATGACCGATCAGCGCCGCCACGTTGACGCTGGGTCGCGCCTGCTCGATCGCCTCGGCGTAGGCGGCGAAAGTCGGGTAGCGGAAATCCTCCGCGCGGCCGAGCAGGTTCATCGGGTCCGGCACCTCGTCGGCCAGCTTCACCGGGCTGGCGCTGATGCCGCAGTTGCCGACCACCACGGTGGTGACGCCCTGGGACAGCTTGGGCAGCATTTGGGGAGTGCGGATGACGTTGGTGTCGTCATGGGTGTGCACGTCGATGAAGCCGGGGGTGAGAATCAGTCCCTCGGCATCGATGACTTTTTCCGCCTCCTCGTCGTCCAGATCACCGATGGCGACGATCCGGTCGCCGTCGATCGCGATGTCGGCGGTGAAAGGCTCGCGTCCGCTGCCGTCGATGATGCTGGCGCGGCGAATCAACAAATCGTGAGGCATGGAGGCTCCCGGGTTCTCAATCCCCCAGCGGCTGGCGATTGTCGCCGCCGCGGTGGGCATCGAGGGTGATCTTGAGTCGTCGCAGCTTGTCGCGAGTGCGCGCGCGATGGCGTAGCGCCAGTCCAAGCGCCAGCATGTCGATGGCGGCCATCATGGCGTAGCGCGACGACGACGGAAAATAGATGTAGTCGGTCTCTCGAGCCGCCAACGGCAACGTGATAGTGGCGACCTTGGCCAGCGGCGAACCGGCCGCGGTGATGGCCAGTACCCGAGCACCGTACTGGCGTGCCAGCTCGGCGGCATCATTGATCTCCGGCGTGTAGCCGGTGACCGAAAGCGCCACCACGACGTCGTCGGGCTCCAGGGTCGAGGCGACCATGCGCGGCAAGAGCGCTTGCGGATAGGCGCTGATTGCATAACCGAGACGAACCAGCCGGAACTGCATCTCCTGCGCCATCACCGTCGAGCCGCCGCCAGCGCCGAACACCAGAATCTGGCGGGCGTCGTCGAGCATCGCCACCGCGCCCTCGACGTCCGCCTGCTCCATCAGCGTGCGATTGAGCGCCAGGGTCTGGGCGGCAGTGTCGTAGATCACCCCCAGGCCGTCGTCCTCGCTGGCTTCCTGGATGAAACGGCGACCGGCAGCCAGCGCCCGGGTCAGGCGCGTCTTCAGATCGCGCACGTTGCGGCACTCCACCGCGCGGGCGAAGCGGGTCACCGTGGCATCGCTGACCTCGGCGCGCCTGGCAATCTCGCCGATGCTCGCCTCGGCGACGAAGTCGATATCGTCGAAGATCAGATTGGCGACCTTCTTCTCCGCCTCCCGCAGACTGGGCAGGCAAGCGGTGATATGCGACAGGATGTCGATTTCCTGGGTCACGGAGGGCTCGATATTCGATGAATGGTTTGGCAATGTTAATAACTAACATATTTTTATTTTATGTGTTAGTAAATACCTAATTTGTCCGGTCCGATGACGAACTCGGCCAATGTCCTTATCCCCATGTATCGATACCGACATCACAATGACAATTTTCGATAGGAGAACACCCATGAAACCCTCCATGTCCTCTACTGCCAATGTCCCGGAAAAAGGCACGCCGCTTTCGACCCCCGCCAATCTGCTGACGGACGTCCCGTTGCCGGCGGCGGCGATCTTCGAGGCGCCGCTGGCGCACAATCTGGCCTGGATGCAACGGTTCGCGGACGACCATGGCGCCAAGCTCGCGCCTCACGGCAAGACCACCATGGCACCCAAGCTGTTCAAACGTCAGATCGAAGCGGGGGCCTGGGGTATCACCCTGGCGACGGCGGTGCAGACGGTGGCGGCGCATGCTCACGGCGTCGACCGGGTGCTGATGGTCAATCAGTTGGTCGGACGGCCGAACATGGCGCTGATCGCCGATGCCATCGCCGCCGGGCTGGAGTACTACTGCGTGATCGACGGGATCGAGAACGTTCGCGACCTGGGGGCATTCTTTGCCGCACGAGGTCTCACGCTCCATGTGCTGATCGAGTTGGGTATCGACGGCGGCCGCTGCGGCTGCCGTACTGCCTCGCAGGTCGACGCCCTGGTAGCCGCCATCGCCGAGCAGCCGGCACTGGCGCTGGTGGGTATCGAAGGGTACGAAGGCATGATTGGCGGCGGTGACGAGGTCGCGGCCGTACGCGCCTACGGTGAGCGGCTGGTCGACACCGTTCGCACGTTGCAGGCCAGCGGTTTGCTCAAACGTCAGGCGCCGATCGTTACCGCTTCCGGTTCCAAATGGTTCGACCTGATCGCCGAGGCGTTTGACCTAGCAGAACTGCGCGAACACTACACGCCGGTGCTGCGACCGGGCTGCTACGTGGTGCACGATCACAAGCTCTATGCCGGCGCGATGGACCAGATCAAGGCCCGCGACCCGAACCTCGAGGGCGCGTTGCAGCCTGCACTCGAGGTGTTCGCTCACGTGCAGTCGCTGCCGGAGCCGGGGCTGGCGATCATCGCCCTGGGCAAGCGCGATATCGGCCACGAGCCGGACCTGCCGTTGCCGCTAAGGCTTTATCCCGCAAGCGCCACCTCCGGTGCGGCTTCGAGCGCGCCTGTCGCGGCCGTGGATGTCAGTGCCTGGCGAACGACACACATCATGGATCAGCACGTCTTTCTGCAGATTCCCGAGAACGCCGAGATCGCCGTTGGCGACGTGATTGCCTTTGGCACATCGCACCCCTGCCTGACGTTCGACAAGTGGCGGCGGATGCTGCTTGTGGACGACACGCTGGACGTTCGAGACGTCCTCGAAACCCACTTCTGATGGCGTAGACGTGCGGGTTGTTAAAAAAGTGGAAATGGTTTCCATAAATATTGACGTTCGGCCGCTGCTCGCTTAACTTGGCGATCTCGAGCAGGCGGCAACGGACAGGTTCCGTTGTCGCCTGCCGACAGTTTCCAGGATGAGGCGCGCGACGAATCTCGCGGTTCATCCCCCGAGCGCTCTTCCGTCGGGATGAGACCTAACGAATCATTGACGGAAGTTGTTGTGGCGAGCCATTTGGCTCGCCTTTTTTTTGTGCGCGCCAGGCATGGCGCGCAGCGCCTTGATTGGCGCTGTTCCAGGGGGTGGTGCCTCAGGATGACTTGGGGGTGAAAGTCCCCTGCACGCCTGGCGAGGGGAAGTGCTGGTCAATCGCGCCAAGAGCGCGGTGGACCGGCCGTGGCGCCGTGGGTATCTGGATTATCCCGCTGACCCGACACAAACTGCCGAAGCTGACGCAGGCCAAGGCCAGCTTGCAGCGCCTGATGCAGCGTGCCCGTGAAGTCCTGAAACGCGGAAGAGGGCGCCGCATACGGCGAGTCATCGAAGAACTGACGCCGATCCTGCGGGGCTGGGCCAGCTACTTCAGCCACGTCGATGTGAGGCGCCCCTTGGAAGCCCTGGATCAATGTATACGCCGCCGATTGCGCAGCGTGATGTGGCGGCAGTGGAAACGTCCAAGCACTCGGCGGCGTCAGCTTCTGGCGCTGGGTCGGGACGATCAACGCGCCTGGAAATCAGCGGGGAATGGACGAGGGGCCTGGTGGAATGCGGGTGCCCTGCATCTGCGCCACGCTTTACCTAACCGCTGGTTCGCACAGCCGCGAACTGCTCGCCCAGTTGGTGTGGAACGCAGAGACTCAGACCGCCGTGAAGCAATGGAACTGGTTCCATTTCATGGTCGGGCGCCTCGGTGGGCCGGACGGCATGCCGCTAATGGTGTCGCGCACGGGCTATACCGGCGAACTGGGCTTCGAGGTCTGGTGTCATCCGGATCATGCCGAGCGCTTCTGGGACGCCATCTGGGAGGCCGGTCAGCAATACGGTCTGGCACCTATCGGCCTGGACGCGCTCGATATGCTACGCATCGAAGCGGGCCTGATCTTCGCCGGCCACGAGTTCTGTCCCGAGACCAACCCTTTCGAGGCGGGCATCGGCTTCACCGTACCGCTGAAGTCTAAGGAAGAAGACTTCGTCGGCCGCGAGGCCTTGGCCCGGCAGACACCTGAAAGTCGCCATAAGCTGATGGGGCTGGTGATCGACAGCACGGAGCGGGTGGAACATGGCGATCAGGTCCTTCAGGGGCGCTTTCCGGCCGGGGTGGTGACGAGCGCTACCCAATCCCGCTGCTCAAGCAATCGATCGCGCTGTGCCGACTGGCTCCCGATTTCGCTACCCCGGGACACCGGCTGGAGGTCGGCAAACTCGACGGGCACCAGCAACGTCTGGTGGCAGAAGTGGTGAGCCTGCCTTTTTACGATAAGGAGCGCAGACGTGTGCGCAGTTGAACCTGCGATAAAGAGGGGGCTCCATGATAGTGCAATTGGCAAGCAGGACGCATCACCATTACGCGCTGGGCTCGAAGGCATCGAGCTCTCTTCAGATTCATATATAAAAATCTTATTTAGATATAATGGTTTTATCTCTAAAAACAAAAAGTTGTATCTTTATCACTCAAAGGCTTAGGAGGGGGCGACTTGGCACATAAGTTGCTTTTGTTTTGAAGAGAGAATTTTTCTCAACAGGCAACACAATAATGACATCGAGGCTTTATCGGAGTCGTGGATAAATCGGCAGTCACTAATGCAGTGATTCCCGAAAGCCGGGAACACATCTGAGAAGCTTGAAAACAAGGACAACAACATGAAGGCAGATGATCTTCAAGGCATTTTCGAGATGCACCAGGCCATGAACATAGAAGTCTTTTACTGGTGGTGCACGGCCATTATGTTCATGATTCATGCTGGATTCTTGGCCTATGAAATGGGCGCGTCACGTACGAAGAATGCCTTGAGTTCTGGTATGAAAAATATCCTTACCCTAGCCGCAATCATCCCCGCCTTCTATTTCGTCGGTTGGTGGATTTACAACGCCTTCCCCAACGGCCTGATACCCATCGATGCCGCGGCTGCTCTGCCTTGGAGCCCGAGCATGCGCCCTGATGTGGACGACATGGGCACCGGCGTCTTCTTCGCAGCGTTCGCGCTGTTCGGCGCCACTACCGGGTCGATCCTCTCCGGTGCGGTTATCGAGCGTATTCGCCTGAGCGCCTTCCTGATCCTTGCGGTGGTACTGGGCGCCGGCGTGTGGATTCTGGCCGGGGCCTGGGGCTGGCATCCGGACGGCTGGATGCTGGCCAAGCTCGGCTATCATGATGTTGGCGCAGCGGGCGTCGTGCATGCGGTAGCCGGCTTCTTCGCCCTCGGCGTGCTCCTCAACCTGGGCGCGCGGATTGGCAAGTACAAGGATGGCAAGCCCCAGGACATTCCACCGCACAACTTGCCGATGACCCTGATCGGCCTGATGATGATCATCGTTGGCTTTTTCGGCTTCATCGGTGGCTGTATCATCTTCAACACCGGAGAAACCGGCTGGACCACCATCTACGGCACCCGCACCAACCTCTCTGCCTTCGCTTTCAATACCCTAATGGGCTTCGGTGGCGGCGTGATTGGCGCCTACCTGTCGTCTCGCGATCCCTTCTGGACTATATCCGGCGCCTTGGGCGGCATTATCACGGTCGGGGCCGGCCTGGACCTTTACTATCCTGGCCTTGCCTTCGCCCTGGCGGCCAGTGGAGGCGCCCTGATGCCGAAGATCGGCGGCTTCCTCGAAAAACGTGGTCTGGACGATGCCGTCGGTGCGTTCGCGGTACACGGCTTCTGCGGTTTCTACAGCGTAGTTCTGGTCGGCATCTTCGCTGCCGGCTTCCCGAACGTAGGCGAAGGCGTACCTGACGTCTCCTTTAGTGGCCAATTGCTAGGTGCCGTCGTCATGGCGCTGACTGGCTTCATTCCGGGTTGGGGTATTTCCTACGTTCTCAAGAAGTGCAACTCGCTGCGCGTGCCGGCACATGTCGAAGTGCTGGGGCTCGATCTGGTCGAGATTCCGGCCAAGCCCTATCCGGAAACCGCCCCCTCCAGCACGTCGGCCTCCTCGCTGGCGAGCACCAGCAAGCCAGAGGGAACGACCGCACAAGCAACCCTGCGCTAGAGCCAGGAAATGAGTTGATACCGCGTACTATCTCGAACCATCCAAGAAACCACCGGTGCCCGCCAGGGCATCATAGGAGAGCGAAAATGAACCCGAGCATCGATTTGCAAAGCGCCATGAACTACCTGCTTTTCTCCAGCAACCCGATCGCCATCGACGCCAGCCTGATAGTAGAGCTAGGGCTTTGTTTACTGTTGAGTGCTAGCATTATGAAGCATGAAAATGCTTCTTTTAAAAAGCACGAATCCATACAGCGCTAATTCTTGGATTCAGCCAATAAACGTAATACCTCCGGTTTTTAGTGCATCTGAATATTCGCCAGAAACCCCTGGGCGAGTATTCGATAATCCAAATTTTCTGGGACGACTATCGAGCTGTTCTATCGCTCGCCAAAGCTTGGTATCGATAACTCTTCGAAAATCGATGCCGTATCACCTACTCGGCATGCCATTTCCAGTGTGCTCAGGCATTTAGCCATCGAATTCAGGAGCGTGTCGTTGGCCAGTGCGCTGCGCATTACGTTCAGGTAAGTCGAGAACGCCCAAATATCCACCAGCCTGGACACGCTCAGCCGCCTCTGGCCGATCTCCAAGCTGTTCAGCGATTTCGACCTCGTGGGCCGTGGTGCCCAGCACGTGAAGGCCGGTAAAGGCATGGAGGTGGTGCGTACCGGCACCGTGGTTGGTCATACGTACCATCTCCTCAGCTATCGCCAGGGTCCCAAGAAGCGCTACGAACCCTTCCTGATCACGATGGATGATGCCAGCGAGGTCTTCCCGAACTTCAGCCATGCCGGGCATGAGTTCATCTACCTCCTCGAGGGGCAGCTGCTCTATCGCCATGGCGAACGCTTCTACGAGATGGGCCCGGGGGGACAGCCTGGCATTCGACGCGGCCGTGCCGCACGGGCCGGAACAGCTGATTGAAGTGCCCATCAAGCTACTCTCCATCATGCACTACGATGGTGACGAGGAAGCCTGACGCCGCAACCTTCTCCTTCTTACACGCTAACTGCGATGAACTATTTTTTATGTTGCCGTGGCAAGCCTGGCCTCACATCGGTTGTGTCCCGTAGCGGGGGTAGGTTAAATAAAAAGGCTGACGTCGATTCGACATTCGGCGCGTTTCGACTGCCACAAGAGGCCTACAGTGTGAATCATCAAGGACGGAAACCCGCCCAGGGAAAGTCAGGGCGTCTGAAAGCGATCATGGCCGTTGGCCTGGGCGCGGCGAGTCTCATCTGTGCCGGCATGGCCCAGGCCCAGCTCGAGGAGCTGGATGTCATGAAGAATCCGGCCACGGCGGAAAAGCCCTTCGAGGGCACGGCCGAGCTTGGCTATCACAAGATCAGCGGCAACAGTAATAGCGAGAGCCTGCTGGCGGGGGCGGACATGACCTGGTTCAACGCGCCCTGGTCCTACAATCTGCAGCTGAACGCGAGGAGCGCCAGCGACGATGACGAGACCTCTGCGGAGGAGTATCTGGTTGCCGGGCGCACGCGTTACAACCTCTCCACCTACAACTATCTGTTCGGACTGGCACGCTGGGACAAGGATCGGTTCTCGGGTTACGACTCCCAGTCGACCCTGGTGGGCGGCTACGGGCGCCAGCTGCTCATCGGCCCGCCGCAGTCGCTGACCGTGGAAGTGGGCCCGGGTGTACGCCACGACGAGTATGAAGATGGCGGCCATGACAACGTCGGCCTGGTCTACGCTGGCCTGGACTACGACTGGCAGTTCTCCGATACCTCGAATTTCTCTCAATCGTTGGCGACCGAAGCCTCGGAGAAGAACCTCATCGGCCGCTCGGAAACGGCCTTGACGGTAGCGATGAATGACACGCTGTCGCTCAAGCTCGCCTACGAGGTCGAGTTCAACGACAACCCACCGCCTGGCGCCTCCAGCCAGACGGATACCACCACCGGGGTGTCGCTGGTCTACAACCTGTGATTCGTCGCAGCGTATGAGCCAGGCACTCTCGTCAGACGAGTGATCAACCAGGCGAGTGATCAACCAGATACGTGAAACGGAAACGGGGCCTTGGCCCCGTTTTTGTTCGATTCATCGCGACGGTACGATTCGGCTCAATTCTGGACCGAGATGACGGAGCCACCGTCGACACGAACATTGCTGCCGTTGACGAACGAGGCGTGCTGCGACACCAGCATGGCGATGACGAAAGCCACTTCCCTGGCCTCCCCGCGGCGTTTGGCGACGATCCCGGGGCGCTCCTCCTCCAGAAAACTCTCGATCGCTTCCTCCAAGGAACAGCCGAGCTGCTCGGCGCGCTGTTTCATCATGCCATCCGTCATCGGCGAGGCGATGAAAGCCGGCGCGACGGTGTTGCAGAGCACGCCATGGGCGGCTTCCTTGTAGGAGAGGTTCTTGATGAACGTGCTGAGCGAGGCCTTGGCGGTGTTGTAGACCGCTTCTTCCCAGTAGGGCTGAACGGTGTTCTCCGACGTGAGGCAGATGAAGCGACCCCAGCCACGATCGCGCATCGCGGGAATGGTCGCTCTTGCCACTCGCACCGCCGAGAAAAAGTCGATCTGCCAGGCGTGTTCGTAATCGTCGTCGCTCAGCTCCAGCGGGTCACCCTTGGCGCCAGTGACGCCTGCGGTATGAACGACGATATCGATCACGCCGAAGCGCTCGATCCCCTGTCGAACCAGCGCATCGACATCCGCCTGATCGGTGACATCGGCGGCAATGCAGAGCGGATCGCCATCGATCTCGACGGCCGCGCGGGAGAGGGCGTCCGCGTCGAGATCGCTGAGAATCAGATTGACGCCTTCGGCGGACAGGCACTGGGCGGTGGCCAGACCGATGCCACCCTGGGCGCCGGTGATCAGTGCGGTTTTACCGCGAATTGCCAAATCCATGGCCAAGCTCCTTGCTTGATGGGAGATTGCTGCGAAGGTATCAAGTGACAATGCCTCCAGCATGGTCAAGGTCGCGGTTTATCGCCAATCGTCGCCATCGATGGTTTGTCTTGCGGCGGGGCTATCGAGCGGCAAGAATGGCGCCCGATCGTGGCTGCCGCACGCGCCGAAGCCAGCCACGAGCCTCACCGAGTCAGAAACCGCTGGCAAAGCGGTGACACCATCATTTGCAGGGAACGCCATGAAATTCCGCCATCTTCCAACGGTGTTGTGCCTGGGCGTCGCCGCGCCGGGTGCCGTGCTGGCACAATCGGCCTCGACGCCGTCATCTCCGACGCCCCTGCCCTCGAGTTCATCGGCACAAGCGCAGCCGGTCATCGAAGTCACGGCGCCGCGGCTCGCTCGCGAGCTTTATGCCACCCCGGCCGCCGTCTCGGTGATCGAGCGCGACGAGATCCAGCAGGGCCAGCAGCGGGTTCGGCTGGACGAGTCGCTGGTCACGGTTCCCGGCGTGTTCATCCAGAACCGCGATAACTTCGCTCAAGGACAGCGGGTTTCCATCCGCGGGTTCGGGGCGCGGGCGCCGTTCGGTGTGCGCGGGATCACGGTGATCGTCGATGGTATCCCCTACACCTTGCCGGATGGTCAGGCCCAGCTCGACGCCATCGATCTCGACGGCGCCGAGCGCATCGAGGTGATCCGCGGGCCGGCGGCGGTGCAGTACGGCAACGCCGCCGGTGGCGTGATCAGCGTGACCACCGCCGATGGCAGCGATGATCCCGGCAGCCATATTCGTGTGGAAGGCGGCAGTGACGGCTACCAGAAGTACGCGGTCAGCAACGGTGGCGTGAACGGCCCGTGGTCGCATCACGTCAGCGTGTCGGCGCTCAACGTCGATGGTTATCGAGACCACAGTTCGACCGAGAAATATCTGCTCAACGCCAAGCTGCGGCGTGAACTCGGCAGTGATCGCGCGCTGACGGCGATCGTCAATCTGCTCGACAACCCGCGTTCGGAAGATCCGGGTGGCCTGACCCGCGCACAGGTCCACGAAGATCGCGATCAGGCGGGTGCGTTTACCGAGGAGTACGACACCGGCCAGAGCGTCGATCAGCAGGTGCTGGGGTTGCAGTACCAGGATCTGTCGGCAGGGCCGGGCGAGTTCTACCTCAAGGGGTTCTACCTCCAGCGCGATTTCGAACAGCAGTTGCCTTATCCCGGTGACAGCCTGATCGATTACGACCGCGACTATTACGGCGCCAGCGCCGAATATCATCAGACGCTGAGCCTGGGCGACATGCCGTTGCGTTACGTGGCCGGGCTCGATCTGGCGCGGCAGGAAGACGACCGGGGTCGCCAGAACGTCGAATTCGATGGCACGGTGACCGGCAAGGTCGCCGACGAAACCCAGACGGCCACCTCGGTCGGCACTTTCCTGCAGGGGGACCTCGATCTCACCGAGCGCTGGACGTTGTCGCTGGGCGGGCGCTACGACCGGGTCGATCTCGATATCGACGACGACTATCTCAGTGACGGCGACAACAGCGGCGACCGCGTGTTCCACGAGTGGAGCGGCTCGGCCGGGTTGAGCTATCGCTATCGTCGCGACCACCAGGTCTACGTCAATACCGGAACCGCCTACGAGACGCCGACCTTCTCCGAGTTCGCCAATCCGGCGGGTATCGGCGGCTTCAATCCGGATATCGAACCGCAGAAGTCCTGGAATCGCGAGATCGGCCTGCGCGGCAACTTCGACAATGGTCTCGATTACGACGTGGCGCTGTTCTCGGTGCGGGTGCGCGACGAACTGGTGCCCTACGAGGGAGAGGATGGACGCACCTTCTACGAGAATGCCGGTGACAGCGACCGTGACGGGCTCGAAGTCGCGCTGGGCTGGCAGTTCGATCCGAGCTGGCGAATCGACAGCGCGCTG
This sequence comes from Salinicola socius, assembly GCF_001937195.1. Classification (GTDB taxonomy): domain Bacteria; phylum Pseudomonadota; class Gammaproteobacteria; order Pseudomonadales; family Halomonadaceae; genus Salinicola; species Salinicola socius. The sequence continues at coordinate 17,638 of NZ_MSDO01000002.1, forward strand.
ACCCTGGCCAAGTACGAGTTCGATAGCTACGACGGTGAAGCGGGCGACTACAGCGGCAATCGCATCCCCGGCCTGCCGGAACAGACCTGGGTCAATCGTCTGATCTGGCAGGGGCTGGATCAGCGCTTTGCCGCGCTCGAAACGCAATACGTCGGCGACATGGTGGCCGACAACGCGGGCGACGTCGAAGTCGGCGACTACTGGCTGATCAACCTGCGCGGGGGAGACGGCTGGCGTCTGGGTGGCGATACCGTACTCAAGCTCTACGGCGGTATTCGCAACCTGTTCGATATCGAGCACTACGCCAACGTGCGGATCAATGCCAACAACGACCGCTATTTCGAGCCGGCACCGGGCAGAACGGTCTATGCTGGTATCGGTATCGACTTCTGAGGCGCGGGCATTCGACGCGTCGACAGGGCAAACATGAGAGCGGCGACCGAGTATCGCCGCCATCAACGATGATTCAAGGAACCGCCATGCGTATTCTCATTCCATTCGTCGGGGCCCTGGTCCTGCTCTCCCTGATCGGTGGCTGCACGTTCAACCGCTACAACGATGGGCAGCGCGAGGTAAAGCCGGGCGTGCCTCAGGAAGGGCCGACCAGCAACCCGGCGGATGCATCGCGCGGACAGAATGGTTCCGGCGAGCTGCCGTAACGGTCGCCATCCGTTCTGACTGGATGCAAAAAGCCGCCCGTGGGCGGCTTTTGGGTTGACGGTGCATCGAGGCATCCTGTCAGGCCTGATAGTCGCTCTCGGAGTAGAGCACGCGCAGACGCAGCGTGTGGTCGACCTGCTTGAGCGCTTCCAGCGCCTGCTTGCCGTAGGCCTTGTCGACGTCGATGACGACGTAACCGACCTTGTCGTTGGTCTGCAGGAACTGGCCGGCGATGTTGATGCCATTTTCGGACAACACCCGGTTGATCTCGAACAGCACGCCGGGCACGTTTTCGTGGATGTGCAGCAGGCGGTGCTTGTCCGGATGAGACGGCAGCGCCACTTCGGGGAAGTTGACCGAGGTGATGGTGGTGCCGTTGTCGGAGTAGGTCACCAGCTTCTCGGCGACTTCGATACCGATGTTCTGCTGCGCTTCCAGCGTGGAGCCGCCGATGTGCGGGGTCAGGATCACGTTCTCGAGCCCGCGCAGCGGCGAGGTGAACTCTTCGTCGGCGCCCTTGGGTTCGACCGGGAAGACGTCGATCGCCGCGCCCAGCAGCTTGCCGCTCTTGAGCGACTCGGCCAGGGCCTCGATATCGACGACCGAACCGCGAGAAGCGTTGATCAGAATGCCGCCCTGCTTCATCAGCAAGATCTGCTCGGCGCCGATCATCCAGCGCGTCGAGGGGAGGTCCGGCACGTGGAGGCTGACCACGTCGGCGCGCGCCAGCAGTTCCTCAAGGCTGCCCACCTGACGCGCATTCCCCATCGCCAGCTTGGTCACCACGTCGTAGTAGAGCACGTCGAGGCCGAGCGATTCGGCGAGTACCGAGAGCTGGGCGCCGATGCTGCCGTAGCCGACGATCCCCAGCGTCTTGCCGCGGGTCTCGTGAGAATTCCTGGCGGATTTCAGCCAGCCGCCCTGGTGCGCGCGGGCGTTCTTCTCGGGAATGCCGCGCAGTAGCATGACCGTCTCGGCGAGCACCAGCTCCGCGACCGAACGGGTATTGGAGTAGGGCGCGTTGAACACCGGAATGGCACGCTTCAGTGCCGCATCGAGGTCGACCTGATTGGTGCCGATACAGAAACAGCCGACCGCGGTCAGTTTTTCGGCCGCGTCGAAGACCCGCTCGGTAAGCTGGGTTCGGGAGCGAATGCCGATGAAGTGCACGTCGCGGATCTTGTCGATCAGATCCTCTTCGGTCAGCGACGTGGAGAGCGTCTCGATGCTGGTGTAACCCGCGTTCAGCAGCGTGTCCACGGCGGACTGGTGGATACCCTCGAGCAGGAGGATCTTGATCTTGCTCTTGTCCAGAGACGTCTTGGCCATTGGTGGATCAACCCTTCTTCATCGGCTTGTGGCGACGGTGGCATCAAAGCGGCGTCGCGGTCATGGGGAAGACCTGGCGGGGCTGTAGCAGGAGCCTCCGCTTCAGCGGCGCCAGCGGGCGCACAGCTTAACACAGGCGCTGTGTGGCGGGATGAAAATGACGCGTCTTCAACCTGAAGCGAATGCATCCGCCTTGCGCCTCTCCTCGCGCATGCAGCTATCCAGAACCGGGTTCGTACGGTCCCACAGCAGAACAGGGGCTCGGATTTGCCGCCAAGGGCAGACGACCCCCGGGGGCAGCGGTGTATACTGAGGAGCCGTTTCCGAACTGGCGCGGCGGCGTTTCGGCGCTCGCGCCTCGAAGAACGCGCTCGGCGCCATTGCGGCGTTTGCGAGCGATGACATGAGAGTCCCATGCCCGACAAGATGGCTGACAAGGAAGTTCCCCAGGACGTCTCGACGGACGTTTCCCAGAACGTTGCTCAGGATTTTGCCGCCACGCTGGACCAGCTCGAGACGCTGGTAGCCCAGCTCGAGTCCGGTGAATTGTCGCTGGAAGCCTCGTTGACGGCGTTCGAGCGCGGCATTCGGCTGACGCGGGATGCCCAGCATCGGCTCGATAGCGCAGAACTCAAGGTGCAGGCGTTGCTCGAACAGGGCGACGGATCGCTGCAGGCCGCGCCGTTCGAGGCCCGCGAACCGTTCGACGGCCGGGAGCCGAACGATGGGCGTTGAGATGCCTCTTGCCGAGGGACGGATCGATGCCGCGCGCGCGCGAAGCGAGCAGGTGCTGGCCGAGTGGCTCGATCGTCGGGATGGAGTCTGCGCGCCCCTCGACGATGCCATTCGCTACAGCGTGCTGGGTACCGGCAAGCGGCTGCGTCCGGTGCTGGTCTATCTGGCCGGACGGGCGCTCGGCGCCGAAGAGCGCGCGCTGGATGCGCCTGCGGCGGCCATCGAGATGATCCACGCCTATTCGCTGGTCCATGATGATCTGCCGGCAATGGATGATGACGACCTGCGCCGCGGCCGGCCGACGGTGCATCGCGCCTTCGACGAGCCGCTGGCGATTCTGGCCGGCGATGCGCTGCAGACGCTGGCGTTCGAGGTGCTGGCGTCCCGCCCCCATCCACGTCTGGGTGCGCTGATCGCCACGCTCGCTCAGGCGGCGGGCCGGGATGGCATGGCGGCGGGGCAGGCGATCGATCTGGGTGCCGTCGGCGCGTCGATGGATCTCGCGATGTTGCAGGCGATGCATCAGCACAAGACCGGGGCATTGATTCGCGCCGCGGTGCGGATGGGCGCGCTGGTGGCGGTCGACGAGACCGACCCGCGGGTCGCGGCACTGGATCGTTACGCCGCCGCGATGGGTCTGGCGTTCCAGATCCACGACGACGTACTCGACGTCACCGGCGATACCCAGACGCTGGGCAAGATCTCCGGCGCCGATGCACGTCGTGAAAAACCTACCTATCCCGCCCTGCTCGGTGTCGAGCAGGCGAAAGATCGCGCCCGCGAGCTGCTGAACGAAGCGCTCGAATCTCTCGAGCCGCTGGGCGAGGCCGGCCAACCGCTGGCGGCGCTGGCTCGATTCATGATCGATCGCGATCACTGACCGGTAACGACATGTCCATGAAGCTGTTCGATGAAATTCCCACGCAGCGGCCCCTGACGCCGCTGCTCGATACGCTCGAGTCGCCGGCGGCATTGCGTGACATGTCGCTGTCGCAGCAACGCCAGGTGGCCGACGAACTGCGCGCCTACCTGCTTTACAGCGTGGGCTGCAGCGGCGGCCATTTCGGCGCCGGGCTCGGCGTGGTCGAATTGACCGTGGCGCTGCACCGGGCGCTGGAAACCCCGCACGACCGATTGCTGTGGGACGTTGGCCATCAGGCCTACCCGCACAAGATTCTGACCGGCCGGCGCGAAGCGCTGTCGAGCATTCGCCAGTACGGCGGCCTGGCGGCGTTCCCGCGGCGCGAGGAATCGCCATACGACACCTTCGGCGTCGGCCACTCGAGCACATCGATTTCGGCGGCGCTGGGCATGGCGCTGAGCGCCCGGACCAAGGGCGAGAAACGCCGTGTCTGCGCGGTGATCGGCGACGGCGCGCTGACGGCGGGCATGGCGTTCGAGGCGCTGGCCCACGCCGGGCACGTCGACGCCAACCTGCTGGTCGTGCTCAACGACAACGAGATGTCGATCTCGGAAAACGTCGGCGGGATGGCGAGCTACCTGACACGCATTCTGACCAGCAAGCCATATGCCGCCATGCGCGAGAACGGCAAGCGCGTGCTGTCGCACCTGCCCGGTGCGCTGGAGTTCGCCCGGCGCACGGAGGAGCACGTCAAGGGCATGATCGGCCCTGCAACGCTGTTCGAGGAGATGGGCTTCAACTATCTCGGGCCGATCGACGGTCACGACCTGGCGGCGCTGAATCAGGCGCTGGAGACCGTACGCGATCTCGATGGCCCCCAGTTTCTCCATGTCCGCACCCGCAAGGGGCGCGGTTTTCGACCGGCGGAAGCCGACCCGATCGGCTTCCACGCCATCACCAAGTTGGAGAAGACGCCGCCGAGGCCACCGGCGATGGATGCGACCACGCCGCCGTCGAGCGCACTGGGCGCGCCACTGACATCCGACCCCGGCCCGAAGTCGCGCAGCGAAGACATGTCGCGCCCGAAGCCGCGCAGCGAAGACATGTCGCGCCCGAAGCCGCGCAAGTACTGCAACGTCTTCGGCGACTGGCTGTGCGACATGGCGGCCGCGGATCCAAGGCTGATCGGGATTACCCCCGCGATGCGCGAAGGCTCCGATCTGATTCGCTTTTCGCAGCTCTATCCCGAGCGCTATTTTGATGTGGCGATCGCCGAGCAGCACGCGGTGACGCTGGCGGCCGGCATGGCCTGCGAAGCGATGAAGCCGGTGGTGGCGATCTACTCGACCTTCCTGCAGCGCGGCTACGATCAGCTCGTCCACGATATCGCCGTCCAGCATCTCGATGTCACCTTCGCCATCGATCGCGCCGGTCTCGTTGGCGAAGATGGGCCGACGCACCACGGTGCGCTGGATCTCTCCTTTCTGCGCTGCATACCCGGCATGCTCATTCTGGCGCCGGCGGACGAGGCCGAGTGCCGGGCGATGCTCTCCACCGCCTACGATCACGACGGCCCGGCGGCGGTGCGTTATCCGCGCGGTACCGGGCCGGGCAGCGAGATCCCCACGGATCTGGTCGCGCGGATTCCCGTCGGCAAGGCCGAATTACGTCGTGAAGCGACCGCACAGCAGGACGCGCGCATCGCGCTACTGGCCTTCGGCAGCCTCAATACGCCGGCGAGCGACGTGGCCGAGCGCCTGAATGCGACGCACCTCAACATGCGCTCGGTGAAGCCGCTGGATCGTGAAGCGATTCTGAAGGCGGCCAGGGACCACGACCTGCTGGTGACGCTCGAAGAGAACGTGGTGGCCGGCGGTGCCGGTAGCGGCGTCGTCGAGCTGCTGGCGGCGGAAGGTGTCCAGGTTCAGGTGCTCAATCTGGGCATTCCCGACACTTTCGTCGAGCATGGCAAGCCGGCCGAACTACTGCGCGATTGCGGTCTGGATGCCGATGGCATCGAAGCAGCCATTCGCCTCCGACTCCACACGAACAACGACTGATAGGACCCTCATGTCAATTGCCATTCTGATCGGTGCCGTCATCGGCTATCTCTTCGGCAAGCTGCCGGGACTCTTGATCGGCGCTGCCATCGGCTGGTGGATCAGCCGAAAGCTTCGCAGCACCCTGGTGGGGCGCGTCGTCAATATCCAGCACCAGTTCCTGGAATCCACGTTCGCGGTGATGGGCTGTGTCTGCAAGGTCGACGGCCATATTACCGAGGACGAGATCCGGACGGCGGAGATGCTGTTCGACCGCCTCAATCTGAGCGGAGAGATGCGTGAACGTGCCAAGGCCGCATTCAACCGCGGCAAGGCACCGGAATTCGATCTCGACGCGGAGGTCGAAACGATCCGCCGCGTTACCGGCGGCCAGCGGGCGCTGCTGCAGGTGTTCCTGCAGGTGCAGCTGGCGGCGATCGCTGCTGACGGAGAAATGCATCCTGCCGAGCATGAGGTGCTGCTTCGCGTGGCGCGTGGGCTTGGCTTCTCCGAGGCCGAGATCCAGCAGATCGAGGCGATGCTGCGTGGCGGTGCCCATCAAGGCGCCGGCGGAGCGAGCAGCGGGCAGTCGCTGGAAGACGCCTATCGTGTGCTCGGCATTTCCGAGGATGCCTCCGATGCCGAGCTCAAGCGCGCCTATCGCAAGCTGATGAGCGAGAATCATCCTGACAAGCTGGCCGGCAAGGGGCTGCCGGAGAGCATGCGCGAGATGGCCAAGGAGCGCACCAGCGAGATCAGCAACGCCTACGACCTGATCAAGAAAACGCGAGATCAGCGCGGCTGAAGACATCATGAGAGGGCTGCGGTCGCTATTGTCTCGCGGCAGTTAACACGCTTAGATAGAGGTTCGAACGCCGAGACTGCCACGACAGGGACGTGAGTGCATGCCAGCGAAGGCCGATCTCTACCGTACTGCCGCCCGAGTGCTGGGCACGATCGACAAGCGTGGTTGGGTGCTGCGTTATCGCTACGGCGACCGGCGGCTGCTCGAGGATGTGGTGCTGCCCACGCTCGATCGGGATCCGGCGGTGGAGAACCTGCTGCTGGTGGGCTGTGCCTGGTACACCCGGCACTATCCGCAACTGTTGCCGCGCAAGCGGGTCACGACCATGGAGATCGATCCGGCCAAGGCAGCGTTCGGCGGCGATCCGCACATCGTCGCCGACATGACCGATATTGCCGAGCATCTGGCCCCGGAAAGCCTGGATGCGGTGATCTGCAACGGCGTGCTGGGCTGGGGACTCGACGAACCCGATGCCGTGGAATCGGCGTTCGCGGGGGCGGCGGCGTGCCTGCGGCCGGGCGGGCTTTTCCTGCTGGGCTGGAACGACATTCCGCCACGCAATGGCTGTCCGCCGGATACGATCGCCGCCCTCGACGGATTGGAAATCGCTGATATTCCCGGCCTCGAGACTCACTCCCTGATTGCGCTCGAACGCAACCAGCACTGCTATCAGGCTTACCGCAAGCCCCAGGCAGTCTGATCAATCCGCCGTCACCCCCCGCCAGAATACCGACCAGACGCCCTCGAACCGGCGCTCGAGCTCCTGCCTTTCATACATGAAGGTCTCCGAAAGCAGTCCGTCGACGATGCAGTAGAAGGCGGCGATGAAATGGTCGTCGGTCAGGGTCGCGCGCAGGGCGCCGGCTCGGCGTCCGGACTGGATGAAGGCGATCAGGCGGCGATCGATCCGGGACTCGCCCTGGTCGATGATCGCCTCGGCTTCGGTGACGAGTTCCTGCGGCGGAAACAGCAGGAAGCGCTTGTAGAACACGCCCTGATGCTCGCGGTAGGCGAAGGTCGCGCACTGTTGCAGCAGATGGCGCAGCCGCTGCTCGAACGGGGCCTGGGCCATCCTGGCCAGGCTGGCATCGATCAGGGCGATCATGTCGTCGTCGGCATCGCGGGACAGCTCCAGGAACAGCGCCGCCTTGCTGTCGAAATGGTTGTAGATCGAGGGCTTCTTGATGCCGGCGGCGGTCGCGATCTGTGCCAGCGTCGTGCCTTCGTAGCCATGGCGGGCGAACAGCGACAGGCCGATCTGCTTGAGGCGATCTCGAGTGTTCAAGAGGTCATCTTCCCGTGAAGTTGAGGGCATGGCTTGCCAAGCTTGCCAGGCCGAAATAGACTAACGACCGTTAGTTAGTCATTTTTTATCGAACGGATCAAGTCATGATGCGACCGCAATGGGGGATTCTGCCGCTCGCCGGTCTGGCCGAGGTTGGCTGGGCAGCCGGTCTGAAGCATGCCGAGAGCTTTACCGACTGGCTGCTGACGATCGTGCTGGCGATCACCAGCCTGTGGCTCGCCTCCCGCGCGGTGCGTTACCTGCCGACCAGCACCGTTTACACGATATTCGTCGGGCTGGGCGCGGCGGGTACGGCGATGGCCGACTGGATCTTCTTCGGGGTGCCGTTTCACTGGCCGGTACTGGCGTTCATCGCGCTGCTGCTGGTCGGCGTGATCGGATTACAGCAGGTGAACGACTGATGGAACCGACGACGTTTCACTGGATGGCGCTACTGGCATCGGGCTGCTTCGAAATCGTCGGCGTGACCGGCTTCGATCGGCTCAATCGTGGCCGGCGGCGAAGCGGTTTGCTGCTCCTGGCCGGCGGCTTCGGCTGCTCGCTCGGCCTGCTGTCCATCGCCATGCGCTCGATCGACATGGGCGTGGCCTACGCCATCTTCACCGGCATCGGCACGCTCGGCAGCACGCTGATGGGCATGCTGTTCTGGCATGAATCGCGACGCCCGTTGCGACTGGCGTTCGTGGCGACGATCGTTGCCGCCGTGGTAGGACTCAAGCTGGTGAGCTGAGAACGCGTGTCGGCGGTGTCGATCGAAAGGACGACGTTGACAGCCGTCCGGGCAAGGGGCGCTGGCTGCATCTCTCCCCGGCACCTACGCTGACAGCTTCTTTGTCCACTGCTTGATCAGGAGGCTATCCATGCATCCGATCGTCCACACGATCGTCGTCGGGATCATCAGTTATCTGGTTCTGATCGCCATCATCCGCCTCTCCGGCAAGCGCACGCTGTCGAAGTGGAACGCCTTCGACTTCGTGGTCACCATCGCGCTGGGGTCGACGCTATCGACGGCGCTGGTCTCGCCGAAGGTTTCGTTGGCTCAAAGCATCACGGCGTTTCTGGTCATCGTGGTGATGCAGTTCGTGATCACGTTTTCCTCGGTGCGCTCTCGTGCCGTCAAGAATCTGATCAAGTCGCAACCAACGCTGCTGCTGTTTCAGGGCCAGTTCCGCCAGGAGGCGATGGCCCAGGAGCGTGTCGTCGAGGCCGAGGTACGTGCGGCGATTCGCGAAAATGGCATCGCCGACGTCGAGCGCGTGCACGCGGTGGTGCTGGAGACCGACGGCACGTTCAGTGTCATTCCCGATGCCGGCGGCAGCGATTCGGCGCTGCAGGGGGTGGCCGGGCTCTCGTCGAGACGAGTGTGACGTTGACGGGGCAGCCGGCCGGTCTCCGTGTTGCCGTTCAGCTCGCCTCGTGCGATGAGGCCGAGGCGGGTTCCGCTTCCAGAAAACCGCCGGATTGGCGTCGCCACAGACGGGCATAAAGGCCGTTGTGACGAATCAGTTCGGCATGGCTCCCCGCTTCGACGATGCGGCCGCGCTCCATGACGACGAGCCGGTCCATGGCGGCAATGGTGGAGAGGCGGTGGGCAATGGCGATCACCGTCTTGCCCTGCATCAGCCAGTCGAGATTCTCCTGGATCGCCGCCTCGACGTCGGAATCCAGCGCCGAGGTCGCTTCGTCGAGAATCAGGATCGGCGCATCCTTGAGCATGACGCGGGCGATGGCGATGCGCTGGCGCTGGCCGCCGGAGAGCTTGACGCCACGCTCCCCGACATGGGCATCGAAGCCTTCCCGGCCGTGAACGTCTCGCAGGGACTCGATGAAATCCGAAACGTGGGCCTGCTTCGCCGCCTGCCATGCCATGTCGTCGGTGGCGTCCGGGCGGCCGTAGAGCAGGTTGTCGCGCACCGAGCGATGCAGCAGCGAAGTATCCTGCGTCACCATGCCGATCTGTGCGCGCAGGCTCTCCTGAGTCACTTCCGAGATATCCTGCCCGTCGATGCGAATCGCCCCATTTTCCAGGTCGTAGAATCGCAGCAGCAGATTGACCAGCGTCGACTTGCCCGCGCCCGAAGGCCCGATCAGGCCGATCTTCTCGCCGGGCCGGATCGTCAGCGACAGATCGTCGATGACGCCGCCACCCTTGCCGTAGTGAAAGCGGATACGGTCGAAGACGATCTCGCCGCGATCGATGTCTAACGGCTGCGCCTCGGATTCATCCTCGATCTGGTGTGGCAGCGACAGTGTCGCCATGCCGTCCTGCACGGTGCCGATGTTCTCGAATAGCCCCGACACTTCCCACATGATCCACTGCGACATGCCCCATAGCCGCATCACCAGACCCAGCGCCACCGCGACGGCGCCCACGCTGACGGCCTCCGCCAGCCACAGCTGGATCGACAGCCAGCCGATGCTGAACAACAGCAGCGCGTTGAGCAGGTAGAGTAACCCGTAGAGGCCTGTGACCAGCCGCATCTGGCGGTGCACGGTGACCAGGAAACCGTCCATGCTCTCCTTGGCGAACTTGGCCTCGCGGCTGGCATGCGAGAACAGTTTGACGGTCTGGATGTTGCTGTAGCTGTCGACGATGCGACCGGTCATGCGTGAACGGGCGTCGGCCTGGGATTTCGACACCCGGCCCATGATAGGCACGAAGATCTTCAGCAAAATGAGATAGCCGGCAAGCCACGCCACCAGCGGAATCGCCAGGCGCCAATCGGCGTTGCCCACCAGGATCAGCGTCCCCAGGAAGTAGACGCTGACGTAGTTGAGCACGTCGAACAGCTTGATCACGCACTCGCGCACGGCCAGCGAGGTCTGCATCACCTTGGTCGCGATGCGCCCGGCGAACTCGTCCTGATAGAAATGCATCGACTGCCGCAGCAGATAGCGATGGGCCATCCAGCGAATGCGCATGGGAAAGTTGCCCATCAGCGTCTGCTGGCTGAACAGCGAGTGCAGCCAGACCAGGCTAGGCAGCAAAATCAGCACGATGAAAGCCATGCCGGCCAGTTTCCAGCCCTGATTGGCCAGGAACGTCTCGCGATCCTGCGCCGCCAGCCAGTCGACGATGTTGCCGAGAAAACCGAACATCCATACCTCGATGCCGGCAATCAGCGCCATCAGCACCGTGGCCGCCATCAGATAGGGCCAGGCGCCACGGGTGTAATGCAGACAGAAAGCGATCAACGTGTCCGGCGGGCGCTGCGGCTCCTGCGGCGGGAAGGGGTCGAGACGGTTTTCGAACCAGCGAAACATGGCAATCCTTGAGGAAGGGGCGTGACGAACTGGCCAGCGCTCATCGAGCGTCGCTGCCAGCCAGTACCGATCATAGGGCTCGTGGGGGCTTTGGCAATCCGCTCGCCGCCATCATTGGTCCTTCCTGTCCGTTCTTCCCAGAGTTGGCGTCAGGCCTGGAACGGCAGCACGGCGGTATAGACCGCGAAGAAATGGCAGACGCTGCCGCCGATCACGAACAGGTGCCAGATGGCGTGATGGAAGGGAATGGCACGGATGGCGTAGAAGATCACGCCCACGGTGTAGATGATACCGCCGGCGACCAGCAGGGCAATACCGCGATCGGGAAGGCGATCGGCCAGACTGCCGGAGGCGATCAGAATCAGCCAGCCCATGATCAGATAGATGAAGACGCGCAGCACGCCGAAACGGTGCGGCCAGGCCAGACGAAGCGCAATTCCCCCCAATGCCAGGCTCCAGATGATCGCGAACAGCGCCCAGCCGGTGGGGCCGCGTAGATTGACCAGCAGGAATGGGGTGTAGGTGCCGGCGATCAGCAGATAGATGGCGCAGTGATCGAAAGCCTGGAAGACGCGCTTCAAACGTCGGCTGCGGAAACCGTGGTAGAGCGTCGAGGCGGTATAAAGCAGCAGCAGGCAGCAACCGTAGAGCGAGATGCTGACGATCTTCCAGGGGTCGACGTGGGCGGCGATGCTGGCGAGCACGATCAGCACGATCATGCCGACGAGACTCAGGGCGGCGCCGATGCCGTGGCTGATGCTGTGCAGCCACTCCTCGAGATGCGAGAACTCGGCCCCCGGCTCAGTGGCTGTCGTTCGAGCGGCTCGTGGTGCAGCCGGTTGGTGTGATGAGAGTTTGGACATGTTTTTCGAAACCCCAGGCAATGAAGGCGGCAGGAGTTGAAAGCTGTCGTTGAGACTGATTTGCGCGCTTGGCGTTCAGTATCCGGTTCCATGATGACGCCGATATGACGTCGGCGACAGCCCACGAAGGCGTGGAGCGAGTCAATTCAGGCGTCGCGTTCGATATCCACACTGCTGGCAGGCGTGAAATCGTCCAGATCCATCATGTGATCGAGCTTGCCGACCTTGGTGGTCAGGTAATGCTCGTTGAACGGATTGCGGCCGGTGGTGATCGGCAGGCGCTCGTGGATCTCCACCCCATCCTGGCTCAGGGCCTCGACCTTACGCGGATTGTTGGTCATCAGTCGCAGCGACTGGATGCCCAGATGCGCGAGCATCGGCACGCAGATATCGTAGCGGCGCTGATCGGCGCCGAATCCCAGTCGCTCGTTGGCCTCGACGGTATCGGCTCCGTCGTCCTGAAGAGCATAGGCACGGATCTTGTTGAGCAGACCGATGCCGCGACCTTCCTGACGCAGATAGAGCAGCGCGCCACGTCCTTCATCGGCGATTCGCTTGAGCGCTTCCTGGAGTTGGTAGCCGCAGTCGCAGCGCATCGAGAACAGGGCATCACCGGTCAGGCATTCCGAATGCACGCGGGCCAGGACCGGCGCCGGCGTGGTGACGTCGCCGAGGGTCAGCACGACGTGTTCCTTGCCGCTGGACTCTTCCTGGAAGCCGTGCAGCATGAACGTCGCCCAAGGGGTGGGCAGTTGCGATGCGGCGATGAAGCGGATCGTCACGATGACCTCGCGATATGGGAAACGCTCGAAGGCTTCGGCATCGAATGCCTGGACCAGAGCGCCGATAATTAAAGGGGCAGCATTATAACAGGCCCGCCGGCCGATCCGTTACAATGAGAGCAAATCTCGAACGTAAAAGGCTGTCATGACTTTCTCCAAGGATACCCAGCCGCAGACGCTTTCCCAGGATCTCCCGCCGCAGGCGCTGCATAACGATCGCCTGTTGCGGGCGCTGGCTCGTCAACCGCTCGATCGCACGCCGGTCTGGATGATGCGACAGGCGGGCCGCTACCTGCCGGAGTATCGTCAGACTCGCGCCCACGCGGGGAGCTTCATGGATCTGTGCCGCAATGCCGAGCTGGCCTGCGAGGTGACGCTGCAGCCGCTGGAGCGCTACCCGCTGGACGCCGCGATCCTGTTCTCGGACATCCTCACCATTCCGGATGCCATGGGCCTCGGGCTCTACTTCGAGACCGGCGAGGGCCCCAAGTTCCGCAAGACGGTGCGCTCCGCCGGGGACGTTGCCGCGCTGACGGCGCCGGACGCCGAGCGCGATCTCGATTACGTCATGAACGCGGTCGCCACGATCCGTCGCGAGCTCAACGGCCGCGTGCCGCTGATCGGCTTCTCCGGCAGCCCGTGGACGCTGGCGACCTATATGGTCGAAGGCGGCTCGAGCAAGGATTTCCGTCACCTCAAAGCGATGCTCTACGGCGATCCGGAGACGCTGCACAGTCTGCTCGATCTGTTGGCGACTGCGGTCACCGACTATCTCAACGCCCAGATCCGTGCCGGCGCTCAGGTCGTGCAGATCTTCGATACCTGGGGCGGGGCCCTCTCCACGCCAGCCTATCGCGAGTTTTCGCTGGCCTACATGCAGCGCATCGTCAGCGGCCTGATTCGCGAGCACGTCGGTCGTCGCGTACCGGTGATCCTGTTCACCAAGAACGGCGGGCAGTGGCTCGAGTCGATCGCCGACAGCGGCTGCGACGCCGTGGGCCTGGACTGGACCACGGAACTGAGCGACGCTCGGCGTCGCGTCGGGGGGCGGGTAGCGCTGCAGGGCAATCTCGATCCCAACGTGCTGTTCGCGCCGCCGTCGCGGATTCGTGAAGAGGTAGCGCGCATTCTCGAAAGCTTCGGGCCGGGCGAGGGACATGTCTTCAACCTGGGCCACGGCATCAGCCAGTTCACCGATCCGGACCACGTCACCGCGTTCATGGACGCCCTGCATGAACTCAGTCCCGCCTACCATCGCTGAGCCTGGCAGCAGAGAGCCAGTCAGCCGAGCGCCTGCCGGTACAGAGTTCGGGGATGGCCTGCTGCTGTTCGACGCCGGCTGCCCGTTCTGCCGGCGTTCGGTGCGCTGGCTGCTGGCGCACGAACGCGACGGCAGCCAGCTGCGCATTGCCGGGCTGTCGAGTGCGGTATCCCGCCGGATCGGGGCGCATTACCAGATCGATTTCGCCGCTACCGACAGCATCTGGTATGTCGCCGACGGCGAGCTCAGCCGCAACAGCGATGCCGCCTGGCGTCTCGCCGCCCGACTGCAGGGAAAGTGGCAGCATCTCGGCGCGCTGCGGCGGGTGCCGCGGCCCCTGCGCGAGAGCGGCTACCGTTTCATCGGCGATCACCGGCACCGGCTGGCATTCGTCGGTGGCGAGCGTCTTGAAGGTCATGCGCGCTGGCTCGAGACGCTGACGCCCGAATTCTGTCGACGCTGCGGACTGCCGCCGCAACTGGCCGACGTACAGTGAACTTCGACCGGCGACGCAGGGATCGAGGGCTCGACAAGCCGGCATTCAGGGACGGACGACGATGCCGATGAGCGCGTGGCAAAAAAGATGCGCGATGCTGACGCTGATCTGGGTCGCGGGTATCGCCTGGGGCAGCTTGAGCCCGGCTTCCGATCTGCCGCAGCACCTGCCATGGGACAAGCTCAACCATTTCATCGCCTACGCCGGTCTGGCAGCGGGCCTGCGTCTCACCGGTCGCCGGTGGATGGTCGCCTGGGGGGTGGCCGTCATCGTCAGTATCGTCATCGAAGTGCTGCAGATCTGGGTGCCGGGGCGCCACGGTGGCGACTGGGGCGACATTCTGGCGAATGCCTTGGGTGCCGGCGTGGGTCTGGTGGGGCTTTTCCTGATCGGAAAGTGGATACGCTACCGGAATGGCACTCAACAATAGTCGAAGAGATCGCCCCGCCAGTTGATGGCAATGCCGTTTGAACGCCCTTCGATATCGAGCACCTTTTTGGTGCGCTTGTGTTATTTAGGCACTGTTTTGAAACAATTTGTTGTTGTTCCGACGGATTCCAAACCCGACAGAGGTCGCAAGGCCGGTCGACGATAGCGCTAGAGTAGCGTTGAAACAGGGTTTTACGCGCGGCAGCGCGAAAGTGGAACGAACTTTGCTAATTTCATCTGGGCATGTCGCGACATGCACTCAAATGATAACGCGAGGGAGTTGATTCCATATGCGCTACAAGAATAAAAGCCTGATTGTCATGCCAGCCGCCATGCTAGCCGCGGTTGCCGTCACCCATGTTCAGGCTGCCACTCTGGATGATGTCAAAAGCAGCGGCGAGTTCACCTGTGGCGTCAGCACGGGCCTTACCGGTTTCTCCTCACCCGACGAGAATGGCAAGTGGACCGGTATCGACGTCGAAGTCTGCCGTGCCGTTGCCGCGGCCGTTCTGGGCGATCCGGAAAAGGTCGTCTTCTCTCCGCTCACCGCCAAGGAGCGTTTCACCGCCCTGCAGTCCGGCGAGGTCGATCTGCTCTCCCGCAACACGACCTGGACCGCCACGCGTGACAACTCCCTGGGTCTGAACTTCGCTGGCGTCAACTTCTACGACGGTCAGGGCTTCCTGGTACGCAAGGACCTGGGCGTCAAGAGTGCGACAGAGCTTGATGGGGCGTCGATCTGTGTCCAGGCCGGCACCACCACCGAGCTGAACATGGCCGACTACTTCAAGGCGCATGACATGCAGTTCCAGCAGGTCGCCTTCGATACCTCGGACCAGACCGCTCAGGGTTTCGATAGTGGCCGCTGTGACGTACTGACGTCCGACTCCTCGCAGCTGGCCGCGCTGCGTCTGCAGCTGGCGGATCCCGACGGCGTTGTCATTCTGCCCGAGCGCATTTCCAAGGAACCGCTGGGTCCGGTCGTGCGCCAGGGTGACGATCAGTGGTTCGATATCGTCAAGTGGAGCCTGTTCGCCATGCTCAATGCCGAAGAACTCGGCGTGACCAGCGAAAATGTCGACCAGATGCGCGATAACCCGCCAAATCCGGACGTGGCTCGCCTGCTGGGCAAGGATGGTAACTTCGGCGAGCAGATGGGCATCAGCAACGACTGGGCCTACAACATCGTCAAGATGGTCGGCAACTACGGCGAAGTCTTCGAACGTACCGTCGGTATGGACTCGCCGATGGAGCTCGAGCGCGGCATCAACGCGCTGTGGAACGAGGGCGGCATCCAGTATGCCCCGCCGGTTCGCTAAGCGTTAAATCGTCCTCTCGACACCGCGTCCCTTCGGTCTGAGCGCCGGGACGCGGTGCCTCTCAACGCTCGAGTAGAGACAACTCATGTTGCGTCCATCCACTACCCTGCCGCGTCGGGGGCGGGGGCCCTTGTGGCGGAATCCCGCCATTCGCGCCCTGATCGTCCAGGCCGTGCTGTTTCTGGTCCTGGCGGCCTTCGTCGGTTATCTGGTTCACAATACGCTGCTCAACCTCGAGGCCCGCGGTATCCATACCGGTTTTGGCTTTCTCGAAGGTCGGGCTGGCTTTGCGATTCCGCAGACGCTGATCGAGTACACCAGCGATAGCACCTACGGCAAGACGTTCGTCATCGGACTGCTCAACACGCTGCTGGTGTCGGCGCTGGGGATCGTGGCGGCCACCATCATCGGTTTCATGGTCGGCATCGCCCGGCTGTCGCCCAACTGGTTGTTGGCGCGCCTGGCCACGATCTATGTCGAGGCCTTCCGTAACATCCCGCTGCTGGTCCAGATCCTGTTCTGGTATTACGCCGTGCTGCGGGCACTGCCATCGCCGCGACAGAGCCTGTCGTTGTTCGATGCCTTTTTCTTCAACGTTCGCGGCATGGTGATGCCCGATCCGCAGCCGCTGGATGGCTTCGCCGCCACGCCGTGGGCGTTATTGATCGCCGTGGTCGGTGCCATCCTGTTCGGACTGTTCGCCAAGCGACGTCAGGCAAGAACCGGGCAGGCGCTGCCGGTCTACTGGATCGGCGCGGCTCTCGTCATCGGCCTGCCATTGATCGTCTTCCTTCTCACCGGGTCGCCACTCGAGTGGACGTTGCCGGAACTGACCGGGTTCAACTTCCGCGGCGGGATCAATATTCTGCCGGAGCTGTTGGCACTGTGGTTGGCGCTGTCGATCTATACCGCCGCTTTCATTGCCGAGATCGTGCGCTCGGGCATTCTGTCGGTCTCTCACGGTCAGACGGAAGCGGCACGCTCGCTGAGCCTGCCGGAGGCCATTACCCTGCGCAAGATCGTCATCCCCCAGGCGATGCGGGTCATCGTGCCGCAGATGACCAGCCAGTATCTCAACCTGATCAAGAACTCATCGCTGGCCACCGCCATCGGCTACCCGGATCTGGTCGCCGTCTTTGCCGGCACCACGCTCAACCAGACGGGGCAGGCGATCGAGATCATCGCCATGACCATGGCGGTCTACCTGGTCATCAGTCTGACGGTGTCGTTCCTGATGAATCTCTACAATGCCCGCACGCTGCTGAAGGAGCGTTGAGATGACGACTGACTCTACCTTCCGCACCGAGATGATCGACGCGCGCGAGGCGCCCGACCAGAGCCGAGGCGTGATCGGCTGGTTTCGGGCCAATCTGTTCAACGGTCCGATCAACAGCATCGTCTCGATCGTGGTCATCGTGTTACTGGCGCGATTGGTCTGGCCATTCCTTGAGTGGGCGATCATCGATGCCGACTGGATCGGTACCACGCGTGATGCCTGTACCGGTGATGGCGCCTGCTGGGTTTTTATCTCGGCCCGGTTCGAATCCATCATCTACGGCTTCTACCCCGAGGCCGCGCGTTGGCGGGTCGACATCGTGTTTGCGCTGCTGGCGATTCTGGTCGCCTGGCTGGCGGTGCCGAAGATGTCGCGCAAGAAGTGGGTGGCGCTGTTCACGTTGACCGGCTTCCCGATCATTGCCTTTTTCCTGCTGGTGGGCGGCTCGTTCGGACTCGAGTACGTACCGACTCGCGCCTGGGGCGGGCTGATGCTGACGCTGACGATCGCGGTGGTGGGCATCGTCGGATCGCTGCCGCTGGGTATCATCCTGGCGCTGGGACGGCGCTCGAAGATGCCCTTCGTCAAAGGGATCTGCGTGATCTTCATCGAGTTCTGGCGAGGGGTCCCGCTGATCACGGTGCTGTTCATGGCGTCGGTGATGCTGCCGCTGTTCGTGCCGGGAGAGCTGGATTTCGACAAGCTGCTGCGTGCGCTGATCGGCATCATGTTCTTCTGGAGCGCGTACATGGCGGAGGTCATTCGTAGTGGCCTGCAGGCGATCGGCAAGGGGCAGAACGAGGCCGGACAGGCGCTGGGACTAAGCTACTGGCAGCGAACGGGGCTGATCATTCTGCCGCAGGCGCTGAAAATGGTCATCCCGGGCATCGTCAATACCTTCATCGCGCTGTTCAAGGACACCTCGCTGGTACTGATCATCGGCCTGTTCGACCTGCTGGCGATCATCCGTGCCGGACTGACCGACTCGAACTGGCTCGGTTTCTCCACCGAAGGCTACGTGTTCGCGGCGGCGGTCTACTGGATCTTCTGTTTCAGCATGTCTCGCTACAGCCAGTACATCGAGCGCCGTCTCAATACCGGACATAAACGGTGAGGGCGGCGAGCGTGTCTGCGCCTGCGTCCTCACATAACAAGATCGTCATCAGGAAATCATTGCCATGAGCGAAGCGACAGCGTCTCGGACCACCGCGCCCGGCAGCGACGGACCGATGATCGAAATCGATCATCTCAACAAGTGGTACGGCAGCTTTCATGTGCTGCGCGACATCAACCTGACCGTGACCAAGGGGGAGCGCATCGTCATCTGCGGACCGTCAGGTTCGGGAAAATCGACGATGATTCGTTGCATCAATCATCTGGAGGAGCATCAGCAGGGTTCGATCGTGGTCAACGGCGTGCCGATGACCAATGACGTCAAGCGGATCGAACAGATTCGCCGCAACGTCGGCATGGTCTTCCAGCACTTCAATCTGTTTCCGCACCTGAGCGTGCTGGAGAACTGCTGCCTGTCCCAGATCTGGGTGCAGAAGAAGCCCCGTGCCGAGGCCGAGAAGACCGCCATGGAGTATCTCGAGCGCGTCCAGATCGCCGATCAGGCGCTGAAGTATCCCGGCCAGCTCTCGGGTGGCCAGCAGCAGCGCGTGGCGATCGCCCGGGCGCTCTGCATGCGCCCCGAGGTGATGCTGTTCGACGAGCCGACGTCAGCGCTCGATCCTGAGATGATCAAGGAAGTGCTCGACGTCATGATCGAGCTGGCACATGAAGGCATGACCATGCTCTGCGTCACCCACGAGATGGGCTTCGCCAAGACCGTCGCCGACCGGGTGATCTTCATGGACCAGGGGCAGATCATCGAGGAAGCGCCGCCGCACGAGTTCTTCAACAACCCGCGTTCCGAACGCACCCAACTGTTCCTGAGCCAGATTCTGGGACATTGACCTCGTGATGGAGAGAGCCACGGACATGGGTATCGAAAAACTCTTCGTCGAGGGCGCACCGCAGCCGATCGCGCCATTCTCCCACGCCTGCAAGGTCGGCAATCTGGTTTTTATCACCGGCCAGATGCCGACCGTGCCGGAGACCAACGAGATGCTGCTGGGAACCTTCACCGAGCAGACACATCGGGTGATGCAGAACCTGGCGATCGTGCTCGAGGCCGTTGGCAGCAGCTTCGAACACGTCGTCCAGAGCCGGGTCTTCATTACCAACATGGGCCACTTCGAAGAAGTGAACGGCGTCTATGCCAGCTACTTCCAGAACCCGCTGCCCACGCGGACCTGTATCGGCGTCACCGGCCTGGCTGGCGGGGCCGATGTCGAGGTGGACATGATT
Organism: Salinicola socius; assembly: GCF_001937195.1. Taxonomy (GTDB): domain Bacteria; phylum Pseudomonadota; class Gammaproteobacteria; order Pseudomonadales; family Halomonadaceae; genus Salinicola; species Salinicola socius. The sequence continues at coordinate 37,416 of NZ_MSDO01000002.1, forward strand.
GCCTGGATTCCACCGGCATAGCGTTCGCGTCGAAAGGCCGGATGACATCGCCAGCGCCCCGCCAGCCAGCGGGGTGCTGTCGTTTCGGCGCCGTCGTTTCCATGCTGCCGACCGGGTAGGGGTTGAGCGACGCGCGAATCTCTACCACGCTTGGTGAGTACCATCCACGGACTTGGAGAATCGATCATGGACAAGACATTTGTCGTCGCCGCCGATGCCTCACGCGCGCGCATCTTCGCTCGAGAAGCGCGGACGCTGCGGGAGATCGAGACGTTGACGCATCCGGAGTCCCGGCTGCATACCGGCGATCTGCGCACCGGCGGCAAGGGCGAGGCGACCTCGGGCGCCAGCCAGCGTCAGACCGGCAACGAGAACGCCACCTCCGAAAAGCAGGCGATGGTCTTCGCCAAGGAAGTCGCGGGCTATCTGCGTGATGCGAGGACCCAGGGCAAGGCCGACAAGTTCGTACTGATTGCGGCGCCGCAGTTTCTGGGCCAGTTGCGAGAAAAGCTCGACAAGCCGACGCTCGACTGCGTGATTCAGACGCTGGATAAGGACCTCTCGAAGGCCAGCGAGGAAGAGATCGCCGGCAAGCTCGATTGACCGTTGACCCGTGCCGGCGATCGTCTTCTCAGGGGATCGTCGGCAGATCGATTTCATCGCTGCGCTGAATACCGGCGGTCATCTCGCGGCACAGGCGCAGAAACTCCCGCATGCCGGTGGTCAGATACTTCTGGCGGTGCCAGATGAAAGCGAATCGGCGCGTCAGATCCAGTTCGGGCGTCGCGATTGGTACCAGGCTGCCGCGGCGGAAGGCATCTCTCAGTGCCAGACGCGATACGCAGCCAATGCCGAGACCAGACTCCACGGCGCGCTTGATCCCTTCGGTATGTTCCAGCTCCAGCAGGATGTTGAAGCGGCCCCGTCGGTGGCGCATGGCATGTTCCAGTGTCCTGCGCGTGCCGGAACCCACCTCTCGCATGATCCACGCCTCGCGCAGCAGTCGCTCGACATCGGCGCTACGCGCTTCGGCCAGCGGGTGACGAGGGGAGCAGAACACGGTGAGATCGTCTTCGATCCAGGGTTGAATGACGATATCGTCATGCTGGCAGTCGCCCTCGATCAGACCCAGATCCAGCTCATGCAGCGCGATGCGTTCGACGATCGAGGCGGTATTGCGAACCTGCAGCCTGACCCGGCTTTCCGGATAGCGCTGCATGAAGTCGCTGATCAGCAGCGTTGCCAGATAATTGCCGATCGTCAGCGTCGCTCCGACTTCCAGCGAGCTGATACCGCTCTGGCCCTGCAGCAGCTCTTCGATCTCCTCCCCGCGATCCAGCAAGGCGACCGCCTTGGGCAGTAGCTGAAAACCCAGCGCATTCAGTTTGAGGCGTTTGCCGAGTCGATCCAGCAACTGGCAGTCGAACTGACGCTCCAGTTCCGCCAGCGCGGTGCTCGTTGCCGACTGCGACATCGACAGCGTCTGAGCGGCGCGGGAAACGCTCTGATGCTGGGCGATCGCCACGAAAACCTCGAGTTGACGCAGGGTATAGCGCATGTCCTGGATCCGTTATCGATTTTGTGGATATAGAATATCCAAATAATCCACTTAACAGAATACTGGCAGTTTCTTATAGTTCGGTCATCTACTTGGCATCTCATCTATGCCTTTTCGCTATTATCGGTCGCAGTCATCGTCAGGAGTCGGTCATGAGCAAGTTTGCCCTGGAAGAGGTCTTGAGCGTTCACCACTGGAACGACACGCTGTTCAGCTTCCGGACCACGCGCGAACGCAGTTTGCGCTTCAAGAACGGGCAGTTCGTCATGATCGGCCTGGAAGTCGACGGCAAGCCGCTGGTGCGCGCTTATTCCGTCGCCAGCCCCAACTATGAAGATCACCTCGAGTTCTTCAGCATCAAGGTACAGGATGGTCCGCTGACGTCGCGTCTGCAGCACCTCAAGGTGGGCGATCAGATCATGGTCAGCCGCAAGCCGACCGGTACGCTGGTCTGCGACGATCTGCTGCCGGGACGCAACCTGTACATGCTTTCCACCGGCACCGGGCTGGCCCCTTTCATGAGCCTGATTCAGGATCCCGAAGCCTATGAGCGCTTCGAGAAGATCGTGCTGATTCACGGCGTGCGGTCGGTCAGCGAGCTGGCCTACGCCGACTTCATCTCCAAGGAGCTGCCGGCGCACGAGTACCTGGGCGACGAGATTCGCGAGAAGCTGGTCTATTACCCGACGGTGACGCGCGAAGCGTTTCACACCATGGGTCGCCTGACCGACCATATCCGCAGCGGCAAGCTGTTCGAGGACACGGGCTTGCCGCCGCTGGATCCGAAGCAGGATCGGGCCATGATCTGCGGCAGCCCGGCGATGCTCGAGGAGACCAGCGGGCTGCTCGACGAGCTGGGGTTTGCCATTTCGCCGCGAATGGGCGAGCCGGGTGACTATGTCATCGAGCGGGCTTTTGTTGAAAAATAAGGTCGAGAAGTGATCCGACTCGCCGAGCGCGTGATGACGTAAGCTCGAAGCGGAAATAAAAACCGCCTCCCCGGCAGGACCGTGGAGGCGGTTTTTTTTGGGGCTGATTTCGAGCGCAAGTTTGAGTTTGAAAAGTCGGCGAGCGAATGGTCAGACAAGGCAAAAATCAGCGCAAAAGCGGAGTTTACAAGATGTAAATGAGCATTTTAAGCTGATTTTTAGCGCCGTATGACCGAGCGCAGCCAGTTTTCAGACCGCGTCCTTGCCGGTCTCGCCGGTACGGATACGAATCACCTGCTCCAGCGGCGAGACGAAGATCTTGCCGTCGCCGATCTTGCCGGTGTTGGCCACCTTGGTGATGGCATCGATCACCTGATCGCTCATGCCGTCGTCGACGGCGACCTCGAGCTTGATCTTGGGAAGGAAGTCGACCACGTACTCGGCGCCACGATAGAGCTCGGTGTGACCTTTCTGGCGACCGAAACCCTTGACCTCGGTCACGGTGACACCCTGCACGCCGATCTCGGATAGAGATTCACGCACGTCGTCCAGCTTGAACGGTTTGATAATGGCGGTAACCAGTTTCATGGAAGTTCTCCTCGCGTGCGATGGACGGATAATGTGCGCTCAAGTCCTTGAGTCGCCGTCATGAATGCCGGACGACCGTTAGTTTAAGCATACACCGCCGATCGCGGGAATTAAAAAAGGCCCCCCGAAGGGGGCCAGGGGAGCACGCCAGCTCACTCGGTGTATCGGCTTACTTCTTGCCGACGTTGAATTCAGGATAGGCTTCCATACCGCATTCCGCGATGTCGACGCCTTCATATTCTTCTTCTTCGGAGACTCGGATACCCATGACGGCCTTGATGATGCCCCAGACGATCAGGCTGGCAATGAAGGTCCAGGCGAAGATCGTCGCGATACCCAGCAACTGGGCGCCGAAGGTGGCATCACCGTTGGAGAAGGGTACCGCGACCAGCCCCCAGATGCCGACCACGCCATGAACCGAGATGGCACCGACCGGATCATCGATCTTGACCTTGTCGAGCGTCACGATGGCGACGACCACCAGCAGGCCACCGACCGCACCGATCAGCGTGGCGGTGAGCGCGGTCGGCGCCAGCGGCTCGGCAGTGATGGCAACCAGGCCCGCCAGGGCGCCGTTCAATGCCATGGTCAGGTCCGCCTTGCGGAACCAGAGCTTGGCCAGAATGATCGCGGCGATGACGCCACCGGCCGCGGCCGCGTTGGTGTTGACGAAAACCTGCGCCACGGCGTTGGCTTCACCGATATTGGAAACCATCAGCTCGGAGCCACCGTTGAAACCGAACCAGCCCAGCCACAGGATGAAGGTGCCGAGCGTTGCCAGCGGCAGGTTGGAGCCAGGAATCGCGTAGATAGCACCGTTCTTGCCGTACTTGCCCTTGCGCGCGCCCAGCAGCAGAACCCCGGCGAAAGCGGCTGTCGCGCCACACAGGTGGACGACACCGGACCCGGCGAAATCCTGGAAACCGGCTGCGTCGAGGAAACCGCCGCCCCACTTCCAGTAGCCCTGGATCGGATAGATGAAGCCGGTCATGACGACGGCGAAGAGCATGAACGCCCAGAGCTTCATGCGTTCGGCGACGGCACCGGAGACGATCGACATGGCCGTGGCAACGAAGACGACCTGGAAAAAGAAGTCCGAACGCGCGGAGTAGTAGACGTCGCCGCCGCTGGACATCACGTCGTCGACGCTGTTTTCCGCACCGATCAGAAAGCCGAGGCTCGGGAAGAAGCCACCGCTCTCGCTGGAGTACATGATGTGATAGCCGACCAGCAGATACATGGTACAGGCAATGGCGTAGAGAACGACGTTCTTGGTCAGAATCTCGGTGGTGTTCTTGGCGCGAACCAGGCCCGCCTCGAGCATGGCAAAACCGGCCGCCATCCACATCACCAGGGCACCAGTCACCAGAAAGTAGAAGGTGTCGAGTGCGTAGGAAAGTTGAACCACTTGATCATTCATTCTTTTGTCTCCTCGTTCCGCGCCGTTAAACGGCGTCGGCCCCGCGTTCCCCGGTTCGAATCCGGATCACATCTTCGAGTGGCGTGACGAACAGCTTGCCGTCGCCGATCTTGCCGCTGTTGGCGGCATTGCGGATCGAATCCAGCACGCCATCGACACGATCGTCTTCGACAGCGACTTCGACCTTCACCTTCGGCAGGAAATCGACGACGTATTCCGCGCCGCGATAAAGCTCGGTATGGCCTTTCTGACGACCAAACCCTTTCACTTCTGTGACGGTGATGCCCTGCACGCCGTTATCGGCCAGTGCCTCGCGCACATCGTCGAGCTTGAAGGGTTTAATGATGGCGGTGATGAGTTTCATCCCATGTCTCTCCCGTAGTCGGCTAGCGCCTACAGGTTACACGCAGGACACATGCCACCCGGCATCGACGACATTGAAATCAATGACTTGAAGTCGTTTTTGTCGTCGCTACGCTCTGGCGCGTAACGGTGATGCCCGATAATCGCACCAATAAGAGGCGCCTGGGTTTTCGGTGTGCACCGTTTGTGCGCAGGCGAGAAAGCGTGACTTTGCGTATGCTGAATGGCTAGCCATCACGGCGATGATCATCAACGCAGCAGGGCACCAAGGAGAGAACGTCATGTCGGCACAGGATCGGTTCGAACGCTTGACCAGGCAGTTGGGCGACAAGTTGCATGGCGCGTCTCAAGCGCCGGGCGATATTCAGCGCAACATGCAGGGCGTGTTGCGTGGCGCGATGGAACGCATGGAAATCGTGTCTCGAGAGGACTTCGACATCATGATGGAAGTGCTTCAGCGCACTCGTGAGCGGGTCGAGGCATTGGAGGAGCAGGTCGCGGCACTGGAGAACACGCTCCAGAGCGAGCAGGCATCCCAGCCCAGGGTCCAGCCCCACGTGCCGCCCATCGACGATGTGGATGGCAGCGCTCACGGGAAGAAATCCTGAGCGAGGTGACGACGGTTCGGAGCGTTACCCATGATTGCAATAATGCGTAACATTATGTAGTCGTGTAGGCTGGATGGCATGCCGCTCCGGCATGCCTCTGGCCTGTGGCACCCGCCCAGGTGTGGACCGGGGAGACGACATGACCCTTGCCATCGTGCGCGCTCGCGCCAGCCTCGGACTCGAGGCACCGGAAGTCCTGATCGAGGTACATCTCAGTAACGGCCTGCCCGGGCTGACGCTGGTCGGACTGCCGGAGGCCGCGGTCAAGGAGAGCCGCGAGCGCGTTCGAAGCGCGCTCATCAATGCCGGATTCGAATTCCCTTCTCGCCGCATCACGCTCAATCTGGCGCCCGCCGACCTGCCCAAGGATGGCGGGCGTTTCGACCTCCCCATTGCCCTGGGCATTCTGATGGCCTCCGGTCAGGTGCCGGTCGAAGCGGCCGAAAAGCTCGAGATCGTCGGCGAACTGGCACTGGACGGCGCGCTGCGCCCGGTGACCGGCGTACTGCCCACGGCACTGGCGGCGCGACGCGCAGGTCGCGGTCTCATCGTCCCGCTTGCCAATGCCGACGAGGCCGCGCTGGCCGATGGCGTCGAGGTGTTCGCGGCGGGGCATATTCTCGAAGTGGTGGGTCATTTACTGGGTCGCGAGAAGCTCCCTGCGCACCAGTTTGGGGCGCCGGTTCAGGCGCGGGTTCCGCAGCCCGACATGGCAGACGTCAAAGGGCAGCATCAGGCGCGCCGAGCGCTGGAAGTCGCGGCGGCGGGCGGTCACAACCTGCTGCTGGCAGGTCCGCCGGGCACCGGCAAGACCATGCTGGCGAGCCGGCTGGCCGGCATTCTGCCGCCCCTGACACAGGACGAATCGCTCGAGGTCGCCGCCGTGCGCTCGGTCTGCGGGCTGCCGATCATGGAACGCTGGGGGCAGCGACCGTTTCGCAACCCGCATCACACCTCGAGCAGTGTCGCGCTGGTCGGTGGAGGGTCGCGACCGAGACCCGGCGAGATATCGCTGGCGCATCAGGGCGTGCTGTTTCTGGACGAACTCCCGGAGTTCGATCGTCACGTGCTGGAAGTGCTGCGCGAGCCGATGGAGTCGGCGCAGATTCTGATCTCCCGGGCCAATCATCAGCGCCGCTTTCCGGCCCGTTTCCAGCTTGTCGCGGCGATGAATCCTTGCCCGTGTGGCCATCTCGGCGACCCGCGCCAGCGCTGCCACTGCAGCCCGGCGCAGATCCAGCGCTACCAGTCACGGCTGTCCGGGCCGCTGCTGGACCGGATCGATCTCCAGGTCGAAGTGCCGGCACTCCCCGCCACCCAACTGACCGACCAGACGCCCGGCGAATCTTCCGCCAGCGTGATGGAGCGTGTCCTGGCCGCCCGCCGGCGCCAGCAGGCGCGAGGCTCGCTCAACGCCCACCTGCCGGGGCCCGAGCTGGAAGCGGCGTGCGCCTTGTCGCCGGACGAGCGCCAGTGGTTCGCAAGCGTTCTGGACCGTCTCAACCTTTCCGCACGGGCCTATCACCGCGTACTGCGGGTGGCCTTGACCCTAGCCGACCTCAGCGGTGAAACGCGTGTCGGCAAGGCGCAACTGATGGAGGCGATCGGCTATCGCCAGCTGGATCGCATGTTGAAAGCCAACGATCCCATGCGGGCCTGAGTCCTGAAGGCGTTGCTCAATTCGCTTCCTGCAGCGCCAGGGCCAACGTCTCGAGTCTTCCCGGTACCAGCGCGTCATCGAGCGCGCTGATGCGCAGCACGTGCCCCAGCGCGGGATGGGCGGGGCGGTGGATCAGCGTGCCTTCCGCCAGCAGCTGCCGGTGGATCTCGCTCGCGCGTTCGGCGGTTTCCATTCTCAGACTGACGAAATTGGTCGTGCTGGGCAGCACCTCGGCGCCACGCTCCTGCAACCATTGGCTCAGCGCTTCGCGTCGCTTGACCACCGCTGCCACGTGCTCGCGGGTTTCGTCGGGATGCCGGAGCACGGTCTCTGCGGCCGCCAGCGCCAGCGACGAGACGGCGTAGTGAATCCTCACCTTCAACAGCATGGCTTGGGTTTCTGGCAAGGCGATGGCGTAACCCACACGCAGCCCTGCCAGTCCATGAGCCTTGGAGAAGGTGCGTAGCCGAATCACGCCGGGCCAGACGGCATTGGCTTCGGACGCGTCCGCATCGTCACGAAAATCGTGGTAGGCCTCGTCCAGCACCAGGGTGCAGTCGTCGGGAAGGTGCTCGCGCAGTGCACGCACGTCGGCATCGCTGTGGAGATGGCCGGCGGGGTTGTCGGGGTTGGCCAGATAGACCACCCGAGCCCGTTCGCGCTTGGCCGCGGCTGCCAGCCCGCCGAGGTCCGGGGCCAGATAACCCGGGCCGCTGGCGTACTCGACTTCGATCTGGCGACAGCCGTGTCCGTGCACGAAGTAGCTCCAGGTCGGGTAGGTGCCGGCGCTGGTGATGACCGTGTCCCCCGGCTCGCACAGCGCACGCAGCGTCAGCGCCATCAGGCTGTCCGCGCCCGCATCTACCAGCAGTGTCTCCATCGGCAGCCCCAGGCCTTCGGCGAGCAGCTCGCGAATCCGCCACGCCTCGGCGTCGCCGTAGGTACGGGCGAGGTCGGCGATGTCGCTTCCGAATCGCGCCGCCAGCGCCCGATGGGGCATATCCAACCCTTCATTGGAACCGATGCGATGGGGCAGCGCGTGGCCCAGACGGCGTTCCAGCGCCTGTAAGCCGGGGAAGGGATTGTGGGGGCCGTGCTGGTTTTCGAGATGGGGAGCAAAGCGTGACATGGGCTTCTCAGTCGTGACGTTGAGCGATAGCGGATGGTGGAAACGATAAAAGGGGCAGCGACGTTCACTGGCGAGTTCACGGTGCCGAGAGGGCATCGTCCGATGGCAGGGCGTCAAGATCCACCGCGCCGCTGGCCTGCCAGTGCCAGTGAGTACCCTCGTCCCCCGGGCGGGATAGATCGAACTGCAGCCGATAGGGCTGCAGGATACGGTCGCTCAAGTGCAGCGGCGGGGTCTCGGCGCTGAGCCGGGCTTGCAGCAGCCACTGCTGGCTGGCGCTTTGCGACATCGAGACGGGCGCCCAGTCCAGCACGTGCGGTGCGTTCTCCTGGCTCAGCAGCCCCCGGGCCAGCGCTTCATTGAGCGCCTCGGGGGTAATCGGCAGTGACGCATCCACCTGCGCTGGGCGCATCAGGACAGTGACCGCCGAGGCGTTCTCGGAAGACCAGGGCGGCGTCTCGAGCAGGCCTCGGGCCGCGTTATCCGCCAACCCGCGCAGCGCTTCGCGAGCGTCCGGCGGCGACTGGCTGAGGCCAGCGCAGCCGGCCAGCGTCATGACCAGGATGCTGACGAGCAGAAACTTCATGGCTTTGGCTTTGGAACGGGAACTGGTGGGTGCGTCGCCGCGAAGCGTGTCAGAAAGTCATCGAGCGCTTCGAAAAGCAGACGTCGGATCGGCTCCGCCTCGTTGACCAGGTGGTGGCGGGCATCGGGGTGCCGCACCACCTGGGCGCGCGGAAACTTGCGCCGCAGTGCCTTGAGATTCCAGCTCCAGTCGACGGTCAGGTCCTGCTCGCCCTGCAGGATCAGCACCGGCAGCTCGCTGGGCGGACGCTTCAGCAGCGTCGGCATCCAGCGGCGCATTGCGGTGACCCAGGTCAGTGCCAGATGATCGTCCTGCAGCGGGTCGTGCAGACGTAAAAAATCGGCGAAGTCGAGATTGGTGGTATTGGCGCGATACTTTCGGGGAATGGTATCCACGAACGGACTGGCGATACGGTGGAGCCAGCGCGACTGATTCCAGCCCCACGGGCGGACCAGCGGCGCCAGCATTACCAGCCCTTGCCACGGCGCCTGATCGCCGCGCGCCAGGGCATCGGTGGCGACGATCGAGGCGCCCGTGCTTTGGCCGATCGCCAGCCACGGGCCCGGCGCGAGATTCAGGTCGGCGATCTGGCGTTCGATGCTATTGAAGCACTTCACGTAATCGGTGAAATCATCGATGGTGGCACGAGCACCGCTGGAGAGTCCGTGGCCGGGCAGATCCCACATCACGACCTGCCAGCCGAGCGCCAGCAGTCGTTCGAGCAGATGGCCGTAGAGCCCGAGATGATCGAAGTAGCCGTGAACCACGAAGATCGTCCCGCGGGGGGCGGGTGGGACCCACACCTGAGTCCACAGTTCGAAGGTTCGGCCTGCCTCGCCTTCGGCCTGCAGGAAACCGGCATGAAGCTGGAGCTCGGGATGGGCTTCCAGCAGTGCCGACAACCGGTAGTGATCGAGATAGCCGGCCAGTGGCGAATCGGTGGGCGTTTCGATATGGCGGACGGTGCCAACCGTCTTGAGTGGCGAAAAGTCGAGCATGCGTGTGTCTCCTGGTCCGCCTATGCTACTCGCCGTGCGCCGCCGAAACCATGGCATGAAGCGGGCGATGGCAGGCCGTCGAGACAGCGCCGACGGCGGCTGACGAAGGTCGAAGAAGACAATGCCCGACTGGCTGATTATGATGTCGTACAGTATGTGGAAATATTTTCCATAAATAATCTTGGGCCCGATGACGTCGCAGGATGACGAGACGATGACTGTGGCCTCAGTGACCGCCGATCTGGAGACGAACATGACATCCGCTACGACAAAACGTACCACTCATCACCGATTACAGGTAGCGAACGAGCTCGATCGCTTCATCGTCGATGAAGTCATGCCCGGCACCGGCATCGAGGCCGACGCGTTCTGGGCCGGTTTCGATGCGCTGGTTCATGACCTGGCGCCTCGCAATCGGGAACTGCTGGCCGAGCGCGATCGCCTTCAGGCCAAGCTCGATGAATGGCACCAGGCCAATCCGGGTGAAATCAAGGACATGGCGGGCTATCGCGCCTTCCTCGAGGAGATCGGCTATCTGGTCGACGCGCCGGCCAAGGTGCAGGCCTCCACGGCCAATGTCGATGCCGAGATCGCGCGTCAGGCCGGGCCGCAGCTGGTGGTGCCGGTTAACAACGCGCGCTACGCGCTGAACGCCGCCAACGCCCGCTGGGGCAGTCTCTACGACGCGCTCTACGGCACCGACGTGATCAGCGAGGCCGATGGCGCCGAGAAGGGTGGCGACTACAACCCCAAGCGCGGCGCCAAGGTGATCGCCTATGCCCGCAACGTGCTCGACATGGCCGCGCCGCTGGCGACCGGGACGCATCGGGATGCCGTTGGCTACGTCGTTCGTGACAATCGACTGTCGGTAAAACTCGAGGGCGGGCGCGATACCGGGCTGAAGAACCCGGGCCATTTCGTCGGCTTCCAGGGCGAGGCCGCCTCGCCCGATGCCATCCTGCTCTCCAATCATGGCCTGCATCTCGAAATCCAGATCGATGCCGAGCATCCGATCGGCAGGACCGACCCGGCCCACGTCAAGGATCTGCTGGTCGAAGCGGCGATCACCACGATCATGGATTGCGAAGACTCGATTGCCGCCGTCGATGCCGAGGACAAGACGCTGGTCTATCGCAACTGGCTCGGTCTGATGAAAGGCGATCTCGAGGAGCGCTTCGACAAGGGCGGCAAGACCGTGACCCGGCGTCTCAATCCGGATCGGGATTACACCCTGCCGGATGGCGGCTCGCTGACGCTGCCGGGCCGCTCGCTGATGTTCGTGCGTAACGTCGGTCATCTGATGACGACGCCGGCCATTCTCGATGGCGACGGCAACGAGATTCCCGAGGGCATTCTGGACGCGGTGATGACCTCGCTGATCGGTCTGCATGATCTGAAACGGAAGGCGGAGACCTCGCTGGGCAATTCGCGCGCCGGGTCGCTGTATATCGTCAAACCCAAGATGCACGGCCCGCAGGAAGTGGCCTTTGCCGACGAGCTGTTCGGGCGCGTCGAACAGCTGCTCGGGCTGCCGGCGGACACGCTGAAGATGGGCATCATGGATGAGGAGCGGCGGACCTCGGTCAACCTCAAGGCCTGCATCGAAGCGGCCTCGTCGCGGGTCGCGTTCATCAATACCGGCTTTCTCGATCGCACCGGCGACGAGATGCATACGGCCATGAATGCGGGGCCGATGCTGCGCAAGGGTGACATGAAAGGCAGCCAGTGGATCGCTGCCTACGAACGCAGCAACGTCCAGATCGGGCTGGCCTGTGGACTGCGCGGGCGGGCCCAGATCGGCAAGGGCATGTGGGCGATGCCGGATCTGATGGCGGCGATGCTCGAGCAGAAGGTGGGCCATCCCAAGGCCGGCGCCAATACCGCCTGGGTGCCGTCGCCGACCGCCGCGGTGCTGCACGCGCTGCACTATCATCAGATCGATGTCGGCGCGGTCCAGCGCGAACTGGAAGATCAAGGGGAAACGGATCTGCTCGACGATCTGCTGACCGTGCCGGTCGATCCCAAGGCGGCCTGGCGAGCCGACGAAATCCAGCAGGAACTCGACAACAACTGCCAAGGCATTCTCGGCTACGTGGTGCGCTGGGTCGAGCACGGGGTCGGTTGCTCCAAGGTGCCGGATATCCACAACGTCGGGCTGATGGAAGATCGCGCCACGCTGCGTATCTCCAGCCAGCACATCGCCAACTGGCTGCACCACGGGATCGTGGACGAAGCGCAGGTGCGCGAAACCCTCGAGCGCATGGCCAAGGTGGTCGACGAGCAGAATGCCGGCGATTCCGGCTACACGCCGATGACCTCGCGGCTGGATGATTCCACTGCGTTTCAGGCCGCGTCGGATCTGATCTTCAAGGGCCGCGAACAGCCCTCCGGCTACACCGAGCCGCTGCTGCATCACTGGCGCGCCGTGGACAAGGCGAAGCACTGAGCTACGAGTTACGAGCTACGTAAAAGCGCCAGCGACATTGTCGCTGGCGCTTTTCTTTGTAGACTGCGGGCGCAGACTGGTTTTCGCGGCTCGCCGTTTTGCCTCTGTGACTCGATGATGGCTTGCGCTATCTTGACGGCTGCGTTGTTTTTCCCCCGAATCGAGTGCCGTCCATCGAACGTGACGTCCTGGGAGAGTCCGATGACCGTAATGACCGCCGCCGAAATCGAGGATTTTCTCGACGACGTCTTTCCCCAGCGTCAGGGCACCATCGAGGCCGTCGATCACCTGCGAGCGACCATGAGTCTGGCGATCGAGGACGAGCACCTGCGTCCCGGCGCCTGTGTCTCCGGACCGTCGATGGTGAATCTGGCCGATGTCTGTCTCTACGTGGCGATTCTGGCTCAGATCGGGCCGGAGGCGATGGCGGTGACCAGCAGTCTCAACTGCCATTTTCTGCGTCGCGCCCGCGGCGACCGGGATCTCATCGCCAACGCACGCATCATCAAGCTCGGCCAGCGGCTTGCGGTGGGCGAGGTCCAGCTGTTCTCCACCGGCGACGACGAGCCCGTCGCGCTGGTGACGGCAACCTACGTGCTGCCGGATCGGGACGACTGATCGCTGGCGCCATTGCCAGCGTCATTCGCACAGTCCTTGGCGCAGTCCTTGGCGCGGTCCTTCGCATAGCCTTATCAAGCGTTTCCCGCACCGATCCGCTGCGCTATTTTGCGATCGGTTTCTCGTCTCTCTTTCCCCGACTGTTTCCCCGGACTATTTCCCCGGACTATTCCCCGGGGTATGCCGAGCGTTGATGCCAGGCGCTCCAGGCCAGTGCCAGCCAGCCCGCCATCAGCAGCAGCCCGCCGACCGGCGTGACGATACCCAGGGGGCGCACGCCACTGAGGATCAGGCCGTAGAGCGATCCGCTGAACAGTACCATCCCCGTGAACCAGAGCCCGACGGCCAGCATCTGCCCCCGCAGAGGACGCTGTCCGTGCCAGGCGAGCACGGCCATGACGGCCAGCGTGTGCCAGGCCTGATAACGCACGGCGGTATGGAAGACTTCAAGATCGCGCGGCGACAGGATGCCGGCCAGCGCGTGAGCACCGAAGGCGCCGGCCGCCACGAGAATGAATCCGCTCAGTGCGGCGAAAATCCAGGCCCACTTTGGGTGCATGTTACGACTCCTTGATGGCGACTATGCTTGCTTGAAGGCGGCTATGCTTGATAGAGGCGTCAGTCGCGGAATTGACGCCTGCTAGTCTAGCGCGTAAAAAACCGCCTCGGCAGCCGCCTGCCAGCGCTTGCGACGTCATCGTCCTCCATAAGGATCTCCGAAATGGAATTCATCAACACGCTTCACGACGCGATCTATGCGGTCATGACCCCGCTCAGTGATTTTGTCTGGACCTATATCCTGCTCTACCTGCTGCTGGGTGCCGGGATTCTGTTCACCGTTCTCACGGGCTTCATGCAGTTCCGGTTGTTCGGCCACATGGCCCGTGTCACCTTTCACAGCCGCGGTTCCGGCACCGGCGTCAGCGGCTTTCAGGCTTTCGCGACATCATTGGCGGCACGGGTTGGCACCGGCAACCTGGCAGGTGTGGCGATCGCTCTGTGGGTCGGCGGCCCCGGGGCGATCTTCTGGATGTGGATGACAGCACTGGTCGGCTTTGCCACATCGTTCGTCGAATCGACCCTGGCCCAGACCTACAAGAAGCGTAACGAGGATGGCGTCTTTCGCGGCGGTCCGGCGTACTACATCGAACGGGCCCTGGGCCAGCGCTGGATGAGCGTGCTGTTCGCGATCTTCCTGCTGATCGCTTACGGTCTGGCTTTCAACGGCGCCCAGTCCAATACCATTGCGCAGGGCCTGTCCCAGGCGTTCTCGATCCCCAACTGGATGACCGGTGTGGCGCTGGTGATCATCACGGCGCTGGTGATCTACGGGGGCCTCAAGTCCGTTGCGCGCACGGCCGAGAAGATCGTGCCGATCATGGCCATCGGTTACTTCCTGGTGGCGCTTTATGTCCTGGTGGTGAACATCGGTGAAGTGCCCGCGATGCTGGAGCTGATCATCAAGAGCGCCTTCGGCTATGGTCCGGCGGTCGGTGGTGCGGTGGGTTATACCATCAAGATCGCGATGGAGAACGGCATCAAGCGCGGCCTGTTCTCCAACGAAGCAGGCATGGGCTCGGCGCCCAATGCGGCCGCCCAGGCGGACGTCAAGCACCCGGCGGCGCAGGGGCTGGTGCAATCCTTCGGCGTGTTCATCGATACGCTGGTGATCTGCAGCTGCACCGCGGTGGTGATTCTGCTTTCGGGCGTCTACGAACGTCTGATGAGCACCTCGCCGGGGCAGGATATCGTCGGCATCCAGCTGACTCAGGACGCGATGGTCGACCACCTCGGCAGCTTCGGCGAGATTTTCATCGCGATCGCCATCTTCCTGTTCGCGTTCACCTCGATCATTGCCAACTTCTCCTACTCTCAGATCAATATCGAGTACCTGTTCAAACGTCATTGCAAAATGGCGGTCTCGGTGCTGCGCATTGCGGTGTTGGCGATGGTGATGATCGGTTCCGTCGCCCAATTGCAGTTCGTGTGGGATTTCGCCGATCTCGCCATGGGGCTGATGGCCACCACCAACCTCATTGCGATTCTGCTGCTGTGCCCGATCGCGCTGCGTGTGCTCAAGGATTACGAGCGTCAGCGCAAGGAAGGGGTGCATGAGCCGACCTTCGACCCCCAGAAGGTGCTGAAGCGTCCCGAGCAGGTCGACGCCGATGTGTGGCCGGCGCGCGAAAGCACCGTCTGACTCGTACGATGCCTGACCAGGATGCCTGATTCTTCGTGAGGCGCTACAATGCGCCTCCTCGAGATCCGCTTCAGGGAGAGCCGTCATGCAGATTCAGCTCAACGGTGAGCCCAGTCAGCTCGATGGCGAGCAGACGTTGGCCCAACTGGTCGATTCGCTTGGCTTGGCGGGACGGCGTATCGCCATCGAGGTCAACGAAGAGATCGTGCCACGCAGCCTGCATGCGCAGACGCGCCTGAGTGACGGCGATAGCGTGGAGATCGTGCACGCTATCGGCGGCGGCTGATTTCCGTCCGATTCATGACCAGGAGCCATCCATGTCTCAGCTGATCCAGGACACCCCGTTGATCGTGGCGGGACGTCGCTTTGCCTCCCGCCTGCTGGTCGGCACCGGCAAGTATCGCGACTTCGACGAGACCGCTTCGGCGATCGCGGCCAGCGGTGCCGACGTGGTGACCTTCGCGGTTCGCCGCACCAATCTCGGCCAGAATCCGGGCGAGCCCAATCTGCTCGACGCCGTTCCACCGTCGCGCTACACGCTGCTGCCCAATACTGCCGGCTGCTACACCGCCAGGGATGCCGTGCGAACCTGCAAGCTCGCGCGCGAGCTGCTTGACGGCCACAACCTGGTCAAGCTGGAAGTGCTGGGCGACGACAAGACGCTCTATCCCAACGTGGTCGAGACGCTGGCCGCAGCGGAAACCCTGGTCAACGATGGCTTCGACGTCATGGTCTACACCAGTGACGATCCGATCGTGGCCAAGGAGCTGGAAAAGCGCGGCTGCTGTGCGGTGATGCCGCTGGGGTCGCTGATCGGCTCGGGCAACGGCCTGCTCAATCCGGCCACGCTGGCGATCATTCTCGAACAGGCCGAGGTGCCGGTACTGGTCGATGCGGGGATCGGCACGGCGTCCGATGCGGCGCTGGCGATGGAGATGGGCTGCGATGGCGTGCTGATGAACTCCGCCATCGCTCACGCCCGGCACCCGGTGATGATGGCCAACGCCATGCGCAAGGCGATCGAGGCCGGGCGCGAGGCCTTTCTCGCCGAGCGCATGCCGCGTCGCCAGAGCGCCAGCCCTTCCTCGCCGTTCGCCGGGCGGATCAACGGCTGAGCCTACGCGAACGACCTGGCCCGCGATCGAGGCGTTCTTCGATCGACCGGTCCTTCGATTGATCTATCTCTGGATCGAACCGTATAGGGCCACCGCAACCGGTGGCCTTTTCCACTTTCCTAGCCTGTTGACGCCTCTGCATGACTGACAAGACGACGCCCGATAACGAATCCTCCGCCGACGCCCCCGTGCGGCGTGGCATCAAGAGTTACGTACTGCGCGCAGGGCGCATGACAGCGGCGCAGGAGCGCGGGCTGAAAGACGTCT
Source organism: Salinicola socius (assembly GCF_001937195.1). Classification (GTDB taxonomy): domain Bacteria; phylum Pseudomonadota; class Gammaproteobacteria; order Pseudomonadales; family Halomonadaceae; genus Salinicola; species Salinicola socius. The sequence goes on from NZ_MSDO01000002.1 coordinate 53,901, forward strand.
GGCCCCGGTGGGGGCTGACGCTGGCCGATGGCCGCCAGGACCTCGAGCAACTGTTCGGCCGCAAGGCGCCCTGCGTGGTAGAGATCGGTTTCGGTATGGGCCAGTCGCTGGTCGAGCAGGCCGAGATGCATCCCGAGACGGACTTCATCGGCATCGAGGTTCACGCGCCCGGCGTGGGCAAGCTGCTCGACGAGGCGGACAAGCGCGGGCTCACCAATCTGCGGGTCTACCGTGAAGACGCGCTGGCCGTGCTGGCGGATTGCCTGCCGGAAGCGAGCATCGATACGCTGCAGCTGTTCTTCCCCGATCCGTGGCCCAAGAAGAAGCATCACAAGCGGCGGATCGTGCAGTTGCCGTTCGTCGAACTGGTGCGCTCCCGGCTCGAGCCGGGTGGCAAGCTGCACATGGCCACCGACTGGCAGGCCTACGCCGAATTCATGGCGGAGGTGATGGCCGAGGCGCCGGGTTTCGTCAACACCGCGCCGGCCGAGACCGCCCCTTTCATCGCACGCCCCGACTTTCGCCCGTTGACCAAGTTCGAGCAGCGCGGCGAGCGCCTGGGTCACGGCGTCTGGGATCTCATCTACCGGCGCGATTGATCGGCTGGCGCCATGCGCGATATCTCCTCAATGCGTCTTCAATGTGCCCAGTCGCCAATGTGGCGAAAGCGTTGCTGGGCGATCAGCGCGATCGCAACGCCCAGTAACGCCAACGCCATGCCCCCCAGCTGTAGCGTGTCGATGCGTTCATCGAACATCCATGCGGTCCACAGTAACGTGACCGGCGGGGTGAGGTAGATCGCGCTCGAGACGGCCGTCACGCCAACCCGGCGCAGGCAGGCAGTGAGAAATCCATAGCCGCCGAAGCTCGACAGCACGACCAGCCAGCCCATCGTCTGCCAGGTGATCAGTTCGCTGCCCGGGGGGGCCAGCTGTCCGTCGCTGAACGCTGCGGTCAGAAAGACCAGGCTTGCCGCGCCGAGCTGCGCCGTCAGCGTGGCCGGCATGCCGAGACCCGACGGGCGCCGGGTGGCGAGCAAGCTGCCGAGGGTCACGCTGATCACCGACAGCAGCGGTAGCGCATAGGCCCAGCCGCTGGCGCTACCCGCACCTTGCCAGTCGCCGGCCACGCACAGCGCGACGCCGCTTGCCGCGATCGCCATGCCGATCCAGCTCGCGATCGGCATCTGCTCGCGGAGCCACAGCGTTGCCAGCAGTGCGGCCAACAGCGGCTGCTGCGCCGTGATCAATGCGGTGGAGCCGGCGCTGACGCCTTCCCCGACGGCCAGCATCACGAACAGCAGATAGCCGCCCATGGTGAGCGCGCCGACGCTCATCTCGCGCAGCCAGCCCGACAGCGTCACCGAGCGCTGGTGGCTCAGAGCCCACCACAGCGCGGCGATCGAGGTGGCGATGACGAAGCGCCAGGCGAACATGTCCATCGCCGGCAGTGGCGCCTGACTGGCCAGTCGGCTGCCGATGAAGCCGGAGCTCCAGCAGATGACGAATCCCGTCATCAGTGCCACGTTCAGCGATAGATTGCGCATGCCAAGCCTCCTTGTCGGTATCGACGAGCCGTTGATATCGTCCCGGTGCGGATGTCATCGAAGCGCCGGTGTGATCGAAGCGCCGGTGTGATCGAAGCGCCGGTGTGATCGAAGCGCCGGTGTGATCGAAGTGGCTTGAGTCTGCGCGCTCAGGCGAGTTCAATGAATCGAATAAAAATCTATCTGAGTTCAATATGATTGAAGGCAACCAGACGCTCGATCTCGAGCTGTTGCGCACATTCCAGGTCGTCGCGCAGACCGGGTCACTGGCGGCAACGGCAGAGGTGCGCCATCGCACGCTAAGTGCCATCAGCATGCAGATGAAACGTCTGGAAACCGAACTCGACGTGAGGCTGCTCGAGCGGAACTCGCGTGGCGTATCGTTGACGCCGAGCGGCGACGTGCTGCTGCGCGAGGCGCGAGAGCTGCTGCGAGTCCACGATACGCTGGTCAGCCGGTTCAGCGGCGAGCGTCTGAGCGGGCGGGTGCGGCTGGGGATCCCCGAAGACTACGCTCGCGAGCTGCTGGACGATACGCTGCCACAGTTCATGGCGCGTTATCCAGGCATCCTGCTGGACGTCACCACCGATACCAGCGGCCGGCTCGCGCGGGCGCTCAGACAGCGAAAGCTGGATCTGGCCGTGGTGCTCGATCATGCAACGGGGCTGGAGGGCGGCGAAACGCTGTGGCATCCCACGCCAGTGTGGGCCGGCCCCGTTCAGGGCGCGCTTCACCGGGAAGCGATCGTGCCACTGGCGGTGCATCCCGAGGAGTGCCCTTACCGACACCTGGCGACCGGCGCGCTGGACTCGGTTCAGCGCCCGTGGCGGGCGATCTTCACCAGTACCAGCATTCACGCCGTGGAAAAGGCCATCGAAACCGGCATGGCGATCGGCGTGCTCGACCGCGAGCGGGTGACCACGGCCATGCGTCCGCTCGACGAGAGTGACGGGATGCCGCCGATACGCCGGTGTGTCGCGCGTCTGCACTTCGCCCAGGCGATCGAAGTCGGTTCGCAGCCGGCGGTCGAAGCGCTGGCACAACTGCTGCGCGAGCGACTGCACGGGCGCGGGCCCTGGCAGCGTGATGCGCTGAGCGAGCGCGATATCGGAAACAAAAAAGGCCGCCCTGGGCAGGGCGGCACTAAGGACCGTGACTAGCTTGATGAGGAGATAACCATGGCAGGAACCTGACATTCGCTGCTGTGGTCAGTGGCGTTTGGCAGCGCCACGATAAGAAGGTTAATCATTCTCATTTGTGATTGCAAGCGTAACGAGAATCTTTTTTATTTGCAGTCGTCAATTCACGCCGAAGCCGTGCAGCAGCAGTGGCAGCGTCGCCATTGCCAGCAGGGTCTGGCCGGTAATCACGGCGGCCATCAGTTCTGCGTCACCGCCCAGCTGGCGGGCCAGAATGTAGGCGGACGTCGCGGTCGGCAGCGCGGCGAACAGCAGTGCCACGTCGCGATCCGCACCGTGGAGGCCGACCATCCAGGCCAGCGCCAGCACGGCCAATGGCGTGACGATCAGCTTGAGCCCGCTCGACAACCAGAAAGCTTTGCCGCTTCGCCACAGTGCGTGAGGGCGCAGGGCAACGCCCACCGCGACCAGCCCCAGTGGGAGCGCGGCGTTGCCGAGCAGTTCGATGGCCTCAAAGCTCCACCCTGGCAGGCCGATACCGCCAAAATTCAAGCCAATCCCCAGCAGGCAGGCAAGAATCAACGGGTTTCGCAGCAGCGCCAGGGCGCTCTGGCGCAGACTGGCGCTACCCAGCGTGCCGGAGGCAATGAAGGCCAGCACGCAGAGAATATTGGCGCTCGGCACCATCAGCGCGACCGCGACGGCCGCCACCGTCGTGCCGGCAGTGCCGTGCAGGGCCGTCGCCCCCGCGACGCCGACATAGGTATTGAAGCGCACCACGCCCTGGAAAGCCGAGGTGAAGGCGGGAGGATCGAGCCGCAGACGATATCTCGCCAGCCACAGGCCCAGCCCCATCAGCGCCATGGCGCCGAGCAGCGTGACGCCGAGCCGAATGACCGGGACCTGGCTGACGTCGGCAGTCGCCAGCGTCGACACCAGCATTGCCGGAAACAGCAGGTAATAGATGAAGCGCTCGAGTCGTGGCCAGAAATCGCCGCCGGGAAAACGTGCCCAGCCCAGCACGGCACCGAGTAGAATCAACAGAAATAGCGGGCCCAGGGCGTTCGCGATATCGCTCATGTGTCATCCTTGTCGAGCGCCTCGGTGATCTGCAGCGCCTTTGCCCGCTAGTCTATCGGCTAATGCTCAACGCTTGGAGTCTCTGAAAGTTCATGGCTGCGTACGAAGAGGAAACCGCCAGGCCGCGGATGCTCAATCTGCTGATCGGGGTCACGTTGATGACGATCGTCATCGCGCTCTGGTATCTGCTCGACTACTACTACCTGCGTGAGTCGACCCGCGACGTGACCTGGTATCCACCGGCGCAGGGCTGCGACCTGCTGGACGGTGGATGCCATGCCAGCCTGGGGATCGACGCCTCGCTGGCGTTCGCGCTGCAGGAGGCCCGGGACGAGACGGGAACGCTGACGTTCGAAGCTCGCGTTGACGGTCGTGCGCCGCAAACGGTGACGGTCCAGTTCATCGGTCGCGAAATGAACGTGCAGTCGCGACGGCTCTCGTTACGGGCGAAGGGGGATGGACGCTTCGTGGGGGAGGGGAATCTGGGGCTCTGCAGCGCTCACGTGAACGCCTGGCGAGCCCAGGTGGTGGTGTTGAGCGATCATGGCTTGAAGGGGAGCTGGTTCGATTTCGACAGCCGTGACCTGGGTGGAGTGCCAATAGGACGAGGCGACAAGCGCTGCCTGTAAACGCCGACGCCGGTCAGGAGTCAACCTGACCGGCGTCGGATGAGGCAGTGACAGAGGGCCACGGGGTCAGCGTTTAGTTGCCGCTGTCGTCGCCGTCATCGCTGCTGTCGCTGTCCGCATCATCGGGGTTGATGGCGAGGAGTTCGACCTTGAACTGCAGCGCCTGGTTGGGACCGATGGGGCCGCCGGTACCGGCCGGGCCATAGGCCAGGTCGGAGGGTACGGCGATCTTCCAGGTGTCGCCGACGTGCATCATCTTCAGCGCTTCCTGCCAGCCGGGAATGACCTGGTCGACCTTGAACGAGATCGGTTCGCCACGCTTGTAGGAGCTGTCGAAGACGGTGCCGTCCGGCAGGGTGCCTTCGTAGTTGACGCGGACGGTATCGTCGGCGCTCGGAGATTCGCCGTCACCGGATTCGAGGACTTCGTACTGCAGGCCGGAATCCGTGGTCTTCACGCCATCTTTCTCGGCGTTTTCTTTCAGGAAGGCCTCGCTCTTCTTGCGATTCTCGTCCGCGACTTTCTTCTGCTCGGCCTTCTGCTCGGCGACCTTCTTCTGCTGGTACTGGGTCAGCGTGGTGCTGATCTCGTCCTGGGTCATCTGCAGGTCGTCATCACCGTAGACGTCCTTGATGGCTGCCGCGAAGGCGTCGACGTCGAGATCCTTGATGTCCTTGGACAGACCCTGGCCGAGCGTGGCACCGATGCTGTAGCTGAGCTTCGCCTGGTCATTGTCGAGATCGACCTTGTCCTGGGCAAAGGCCGTCAGCGGCAGGGTCATGATGCTGCCGAGGGCGACGGCGGTTACCAAACGTTTCATGCAAACTCCTTGAGTCGGAAAGGAAACCGATGCTGGCCAGAATCGGGAAAGAAGCCTCAAACACCGGTGGGTAGTCGTGCTGTGACTCTAACAGGTGGGTTTTGGTTCCGCATCCGGGGCATCGATTATCCAGCGCGCCAGCAGATCGCGTAACGGCGGGTAAGCCTCGGCGGTGACCTCGCGTAGCACGCGACAGGAATCTAATGCCTGTTTGAGGGGGGCATCCGGCGCGGCCCCGATCGTGGGCAGCGCCGCCAGTTGCGTCAGCATCTCGCGCTCGGCGTAGAGCTCCGCCTGCTTCAGCGCCTGGCGCAACGACTCCAGCCGGGGCCGATGCTGCACCTCGATTTTCAGCGTTCGGCGGCGTTCGCGCAGCGGTAGGGTCATTTCCCGTTGCCAGCGTCTCGCGTCGGCCAGGGCGTGGTCGGCCTTGGGATCCGGGCGCTGGCGGCGTTCGCTCAGCCAGGCGATCCACAGCAATTCGCAGACATCCCAGCCGTGTTCATCCTGCAGCGTCAGGCATTCGGCTTCGACGCCGGGGCGGGCGTATCGCGACAGCGCGTAGGACCATAGCGAGGCAGCGGCGTCGGTGGCTGACATGGCATTCCAACCCGATGGTGGATGGCTGGTAGAATGAGCGCCCATTTGACGCGCCCTGGAGCCCGGCATGATCGCATTTCGCCAACTCGCCCTGCAACGCGGCACCCGACGACTGTTCGAAGGGGCCGATCTGGTGCTGCACGAGGGCCAGAAGGTCGGTATCGTCGGTGCCAACGGTGCCGGCAAGTCGAGCCTGTTCGCCCTGATCCGGGGTGAGCTCGGCGCCGATACCGGCAGCGTGGAGATTGCCGGCGGCAAGCGGATTGCCCACATGGCGCAGGAGGTCTCGGCCATCGAGCGCCCGCTGGTGGAGTACGTGCTCGATGGAGACGTCGCCCTGCGCGAGACCGAAGCGGCACTGGCCGAGGCACAGGCCAACGGCGAGATGCAGCGCGAGGCGGGTCTGCACGGCCAGATCGAGGCGCTCGACGGCTACACGGCACGGTCCCGCGCCGAGCAGCTGCTGGCCGGGCTGGGATTCGCCCAGGACGATCTCTACCGGCCGCTGGCGGCGTTCTCCGGCGGCTGGCGGATGCGTGTCGGTCTGGCCCGGACGCTGTTCACGCCATCGGAGATCATGCTGCTCGACGAGCCGACCAACCACCTGGATCTGGACGCGCTGCTGTGGCTCGAGCAGTGGCTGACGCGCTATCCCGGCACGCTGATGCTGATCTCTCACGACCGCGACTTTCTCGATGCCGTCTGCGATCACATCCTGCATATCGATCAAGGCCAGCTGGTGCTCTATCGCGGCCATTACAGCGCTTTCGAGCGCGCCCGTGCCGAGCGCCAGACACAGCAGCAGGCGGCGTTCGAGAAACAGCAGGCGAGGCGCGCCGAGATCGAAGGGTTCGTCGAGCGCTTTCGGGCCAAGGCGACCAAGGCGCGTCAGGCCCAGAGCCGGTTGAAGATGCTCGAGCGCATGGAGACCATTGCCGCGGCGCGGGTCGATTCGCCGTTTCGCTTTCAACTGCCGTGTGCCGACAAGACCTCGACGCCGCTGCTGTCGCTGGATCAGGCCGCGCTGGGGTATTCCGATCGCACCATTCTCGCGGGGGTGAAGGTATCGATTCTGCCCGGTGAGCGTATCGGTCTGCTGGGGCCCAACGGTGCGGGCAAATCGACGCTGATCAAGACATTGATCGGGGATCTGCAGCCCCTCTCCGGCACGCGTGTGCCGGGAGACAATCTGGTGGTCGGCTACTACGCCCAGCATCAGTTGGAGCACCTGGATATCGGTGCGACGCCGTTCACCCATGTGCAGCGGCTTTCCCCCACCGCCAGCGATCTGTCGATTCGCAATTTCCTGGGTGGATTCGGCTTCCGTGGCGACGACGTGTTCGGCGACGTATCGCGGTTTTCCGGCGGCGAGAAGGCGCGTCTGGCACTATCGCTGGTCGCCTGGGAAAAGCCCAATCTGTTGCTGCTCGACGAACCGACCAACCACCTCGATCTGGACATGCGAGAGGCGCTGGCCGAGGCGCTGGCGGAGTATGAAGGTGCGGTGATCATCGTCTCCCACGACCGCCATCTACTGCGGGCCAGCGTCGATACCTTCTGGCGCGTCGCCGAAGGACGGGTCGAGCCGTTCGATGGCGATCTCGATGATTACCACCTGTGGCTCAAGTCCCGCGAGGCGGAACGTCGGCGCGACCTGAAGCAGGAAGCGCGCCAGGAAAAAGGCGCGGCGGATGGCGGCGATCGCAAGGCGGCCCGGCGCGCAGCCGCCGAACGGCGCGAGCAGATGAAGCCGCTGCGCAAGCAGCGCGATGCCGCGGAGAAGACGCTCGACAAGGCCCAGAGTGCACTGTCGGCGCTGGAAGCCCAGCTGGCGAATCCGGACCTCTATGAGGCCGGTCGCAAGGACGAGCTGGCACGACTGGTTCGCGAACAGGGCGAACGTCAGGCCGAGGTGGAGCGGCTCGAGAGCGAATGGATGGCGGCGGAAGAGGCGCTGGAAACGCTGGAGGCGGAGCTGATACAGGCGGAATCCTGACCCATTCCCGAGACCTGTCGCGACCGTCTACACTGGGGATGAACGTCGGACTCAAGGAGAGATTTCATGCCTTACGATTTCCGTGACGATATCCCCGACAGCGCGCGCAAGGTGCTGCCACCGCACGCTCGCACTATCTACAAGGAAGCGTTCAACAGCGCCTGGGAGCAGTACAAGAGCCCCGAGGCCCGGCGCGGCGACAGTTCTCGGGAGGAGGCCGCTCATGCCGTGGCCTGGAAAGCCGTCGAGGCGAAGTATCGAAAAGGCGACGACGGCAACTGGCATCCGAAGTCCTGAAGACGGGCTTCGATCACGCCCGCATTGGCGCCGTGGTCGATCAGCGCCGGCTTCGGGGCGCCGTGGTCGATCAGTGCCGGTTTCAGGGCGCCGTGGTCGATTAGCGCCGGCTTCAGGGCGCCGTGGTCGATCAGCGCCGGCTTCGGGGCGCCGTAGAGAGCAACGCCGCCTGGATGAGCGCAATCCCTGCCGTCCAGCTCACTCGGCGTAGATCATCTTTTTGCTCATCCCTCCATCCACACTGATGTGCTGACCGGTGATGAATCCTGCCTTGTCGCTGGCGAGAAAGGCGACCGTGGCGGCAACGTCGGCCGGCTCGCCGACGCGTCCGACCGGATGCTGGTCTCGATCGATGGCGCGATGCGCTGGCGTATTGCGTTGGCTGGCCTTTTGCCAGGGACCGGTCTCGATCCAGCCCGGACAGATGGCGTTGACCCGGATATCCGGGCCCAGGCTCACCGCCAGCGCGTGGGTCATCGACAGCAGGCCACCCTTGGCGGCGGCGTAGGACTCGCAGTGGGGTTCCGACTGCAGCGCCCGGGTCGAGGCGATGTTGACGATGGCGCCGCGACGCTGGCGCAGGCCGGGAACGGCGGCGCGCGTGCACAGGAAAGCGCCGGTCAGGTGGCTCTCCTGCCAGATCCGCCAGTCCGCGAGCGCCAGCTCCTCGATCGGGCCGCAGACCGGATCGGCGACGCCGGCGTTGTTGACCAGCAGATCCACGCCCGTGGATTGATCGTTCTCCAGCTGCCAGTCCGACAGATGGAAAAAGGCCTCCTTGACCTGCAACTCGTCGCTGACGTCGACGACCATGGTCAGAAGCGTTGCCGCGGGATGGGTCTCGTCGAGTTCCGCCACGGCTTCCGCGTCGCGATCCAGGGCGGCGACTCGCCAGCCCTCTTTCAGCAGTAGCTCCGTCGTGGCACGTCCGATGCCCTGGGCACCGCCGGTGATGATGGCGAGGGGATGAGTCATGATCGTGATTCCTTTCGTCGCGGCTCGCGGCCGCTATTCCCTGTCGTATGTGGCGCCGCCCATTCTGGCGATCACCATTGCTGCCCGAGTCGCCTCAGAACCTACGCTCTGTCTGAAAAATGCCTGCGCTCGCCCATACGGCGTTAAAAATTGACTCAAAATGCTCATTTACACCTCGTAAACTCCGCTTTTTCGTCAATTTTTGCCTAGTCTGGGCATCGCTCGCCGATTTTTCAGACAGAGCTTAGGTCTCCAGCATGAAGGTCACCGGACCGTCGTTGATCAGCTCGATCTGCATGTCGGCGCCGAAGCGGCCGCTCGCCACCGCCGGCCATGCCTGCCCGGCCTGCGCCACCAGATAGTGAAACATCGCTTGAGCGTGATCTGGCGACGCGGCGCCGGAGAAACTGGGTCTCAAGCCTTTGTCGGTTGCCGCTACCAGCGTGAACTGGGATACCAGCAGCAGCCCGCCGTCGATCTGTTGCAGGTTGCAGTTCATCCGTGCCTCGCCATCGGCGAACACGCGGTAGTGCAGCAGCTTGTGAAGCATGCGATCGACATGGCTCCGGTCGTCCCCGGCGGAAATACCGATGAACGCGAGTAAGCCTTGATCGATGCTGCCGATCCTCTCCCCCTCGACGCTCACCGACGCCCGACTGACTCGCTGAATCAGAGCTCGCATGGCATTTTGGTCTCACCTGAAATCGGGTTGGAGGGTGGGCGAAAGACTATCACGCCGAGCCGTTGATGGAATGATCGAGATTAATAGCCTGCAAAGCGTTATTGAAAGCAGACGCTACGAGAACGTATGTTTATGTTACCAGCGTTTCGGAGGATTTGGGGGTGGCCTGGTCGGGGTGACATTCGGTGGCATGACGAAGCTCGAGCCCGAACGGCGTGCGCCACAGACGGCGGGAAACCGCCCCAGGGCGAAATTGTCATGGTTCAATAAAGCCTTTGACGCCCGCCGCTTGGGTGGTGCTACTATCCTGAAGGATCGATCTGCCATAAATTGTCATGGTTTAGGGGTGATGGATCATGACAATTCGCGGCATGGCCACGCCAGGCTGGGCGAGACGACAAGTGACAATGCGCCCGTCACCGAAAACTTGAGTGAATCGTGATTCGCCGCGGCGGGTCCGAACCTTGCAGACGGAGATTTGAACGATGCGATACAACATCAATAAAGACGTTATTCATAAAAGCGTTACGACACTGATTGCCGGTTCCGTGCTGTCCTGCCTGGCTGTCGGCGTTGCACAGGCGGCGTCGCTTCAGGAGATCAAGGATTCCGGTTCGATCAAGATCGCCGTCGCCAACGAAATCCCCTACGGCTACATGGACATGAGCGGTGAAGCCAAGGGCGCAGGACCCGACGTCATCCGCCATATCATGAACGAGATGGGCGTCGACGACATCGAGTGGGTCACGACCAATTTCAGCTCGCTGATTCCGGGGCTGCAGGCGAACCGGTTCGATATCGCCGCGGCAGAGATGGCGGTGCTGCCGGATCGCTGCCAGCAGGTGATCTACTCCGAGCCCAACTCATCCTACGGTGAAGGGCTGTTGGTCAAGGAGGGCAATCCAAAGGATCTGCATGCGTTCAGCGACTTCGTCGATGGCGACGCCAAGATCGCCATCATGGCCGGCGCTGACCAGCTCGACATGCTGCAGGCGCTCGGTGTGCCGCAGGAAAACATGGTCACCATTTCCAGCAATGCCGACGCAATCTCCACGGTTTCCACCGGTCGCGCCGATGCCTATGCGGCGACCAGCCTGACGGTCAGCGAACTGGCCAACAAGAGCGATGACGTCGAGTCCGCCGGCGATTTCAAGGACCCGGTCATCGATGGCGAAGAGGTGCGTAGCTGGGGCGCTTTCGCCTTCAACAGCGACAACACCGAACTGCGTGATGCGGTCAACGAGGCGCTGGCGAAGTACAAGCAGACCGACGACTGGAGCGAGACGCTGATGGGTTATGGCTTCAGCCAGGCCGATGTCGACGGCTCCAGCCATCACACCACGGAAGAACTCTGCACCGCGGATTCCTGAGTGTTCTTCTCGGGCGTCTAAACCCGATGTGATCGCGCATGTCCGCTCGATGGTTTCGACCTCGAGCGGGCATGTGCGCCGTCATTGAACGGTGTCGGTACTGCCGGTGTCGTTACATCAGCGAATGCGGAGTCTAGCCGATGGAATGGACGAGCTATCTCGCTCCCTTGTCCCAGGGTGCGTGGGTGACCGTGCAGCTCACGGTCTACTCGACGATTCTGGGCGGTCTTTGTGCCTTTGTCTTCGGTCTCGGCAAGCTCTCCCACAACCCCCTGCTCAAGGGGTTCAGCGTTGCCTATATCGAGATCTTTCGCGGCACGTCACTGCTGGTACAGCTGTTCTGGATCTACTTCGCCCTGCCCATCATGGGACAGGCGATCGGGCTCGACCTACGCTTTCCGCCGGTGGTGGCGGGGGTCGTCGCGCTGGCACTGAACATTGGCGCCTACGGTGCCGAAGTCGTACGCGGTGCGGTACAAGCCGTTCCCAAGGAGCAGTACGAGGCGGCAACGGCGCTCAATTTTACCTCCCGCAAACGGCTGTGGCGCATCACGCTGCCGCAGGCGATCCCGGAAATGATGCCGACCTTCGGCAATCTCGCGGTTCAGAATCTCAAGGATACGGCGCTGGTATCGCTGATCTCGCTGGGCGATCTGGCCTTCCGTGCCGAGCAAATTCGCAACTTTACCCAGGACAGCGTGACGGTCTACACCCTGGTGCTGTTCATGTACTTCGGCATGGCGCTGGTCTTGACCGCGTGCATGAAACTGCTGGAACGCTACGTTGGCCGCTGGCGCGCGGCGGGGAGATAACGCATGTTTTTCGGCATCGAATGGGACACCAGTAGCCAGTGGGCCTTCGCAATCTCGATCTTTCCGATCCTGCTGCATGGCCTGGTGGTGACGCTGCAAGCGACCGTGGTCGGCTTTTTCATCGCCCTGGCTCTAGGGCTGGTGCTGGCGGCGCTGAAGAGCGCGCCGACCCGTATTATCCGTTGGCCGGCCAAGTTGGTGACGGAGTTCATCCGGGATACGCCACTGCTGATCCAGCTCTTCTTCCTGTTTTACGTTCTGCCCGAATTCGGGTTGACGCTGCCGGCGTTCCTGACCGGTGCGCTGGCGCTGGGTGTCCAGTACAGCGCCTACACCTCGGAGGTCTACCGCGCGGGTCTGGAGGCGGTGGCCAAGGGGCAGCGCGAAGCGGCGCGGGCGCTCAACCTGGCGTCGTCGCGAACCTTCACCCACATCATTCTGCCGCAGGCGATTCCGCGCATCATTCCCGCACTGGGCAACTATCTGGTCTCGATCATGAAAGACGTGCCCGTGCTGTCGGTCGTGACCGTGCTGGAAATGCTCGGCGTAGCCAAGATCATCGGCGACCGTACCGGTGGCTACCTGATCCCGCTTTCCATGGTGGGTGGCCTCTATCTGGTGATGACCCTCATCGCCTCCTTCGGTGTGCGCTATCTGGATACCCATCTGCCCAAGCGAGGCCTGTCTCTTAAATGAACGACGCCACGAATACTCGCGACCCCATCATCAAATTCGACAAGGTCGTCAAACGCTTCGGCGACCATGTGGTCCTCGACGAGCTCGACTTCGAGGTCCAGCGAGGCGAGAAGGTCACTATCATCGGCCCGTCCGGCTCGGGCAAGTCGACGGTGCTGCGCATCCTGATGACGCTGGAGGAGATCAACGACGGTGTCGTCTACGTCGGCGGCGAGCCTCTCTGGCACCAGCGCAAGGGTGACTCGCTCGCGCCGGCCAGCGAGCAGCATCTGCGCCAGATGCGCAGTCAGCTGGGCATGGTCTTCCAGCAGTTCAATCTGTTTCCGCACATGACGGTGCTGCGCAATCTGACCGAAGCGCCGGTGCAGGTGCTGGGCGTGAGCAAGGCCGAGGCAAGAAAGCGCGGCATGGAGCTGCTGGAGATGGTGGGCCTGACCGATCAGGCCAACAAGTATCCTCACCAGCTTTCCGGCGGCCAGCAGCAGCGCGTGGGCATCGCCCGAGCGCTGGCGATGCGGCCCAAGGTCATGCTCTTCGACGAGCCGACCTCGGCACTGGATCCCGAGCTGGTGGGGGAAGTGCTGAACGTGATTCGCAGCCTGGCCGATGAGCACGACCTGACCATGCTGCTGGTGACCCACGAGATGCATTTCGCGCGTCAGGTTTCCGACCGCATCTGTTTCTTCGATCAGGGGCGGATCAAGGAGCAGGGCAAGCCGGAGGAGATCTTCACCGCGCCGAAGGAGGAGCGGACCAGGGCTTTCCTGAAGGCGGTACTCGACCCGGACGATTGATCGAGGCGCCGGTCATCGTCGCCGCCTCGCCAGCTCGCGGCGCCGATCCAGCCAGCTCATCGACAATCCCGATGTCATCCCGTGGAACAGGATCGAGACCAGCACGATGAAGCTGACCAGGGTCCAGGCGTTGTCGATCTGGCCAAAACTTTCCTGGTTGGTGGCATAGGCGAGATAGTAGAACGAACCCACGCCACGAATGCCGAACAGGCTGACGACCGCTCTTTCCCGCGATTTCATCTGCGAACCGATCAGCCCGATCATGCCGGTGAGTGGGCGAACCACGAACAGGATCGCCAGGCCGGCGAAAGCCATCGGCCAGCTCAATCCGTCGAGCAGGGGGCCGGCGAGGCTGCCGCCGAACAGCACCAGCAGCATCATCATCAATAGCCGTTCGATCTCTTCGGTGAAATCATGCAGGCGCACGTGATAATCGTGCACCTCTTTCTGTGTGCTGCGCAGCGCCAGCGCACCGACGAACACCGCAATGAAGCCGTAGCCGTGAATCGCCTCGGCGCCGGCATAGGTGATGAAGGTGCCGCCCAGCGCCACGAAGCCCTGCCCGGTGCTGGCCAGCGACAGCTTTCCCGAATGAAACATGAACATCGCCAGCAGCCATCCCGTCAGCCATCCCGCGCCGGCACCGGCGACAATGCGCCAGAGTACGTCGACCAGCAACCAGTGCCAGGTCCACTCGCCCAGTTGAGTGCCGTGAATGGCAACGGCAATGGCGAGAAAGGTGAACGGGAACGCCAGCCCGTCGTTGAGCCCGGCTTCCGACGTCAGGCTCAAGCGGACCTTGTCGCTGGGCCCGGAGCGCGGCGGGCCGACCTGAACGTCGGCGGCCAGTACCGGGTCGGTAGGGGCGATGACCGCGCCCAGTAGAATCGCCGTCTCCCAGGGAAAGCCTAGCGCCAGCGCGCAGAGTGCCGCCGTGGCGGCGATGGTCAACGGCATGGTGATGCTGAGCAGGCGACCGGTATCCGCCCACACGCGCCATTTCAGCGGATCGTCGATCCGCAGCCCGGCGCCGGCCAGCGAGATGATTACGGTCAGCTCGGTGAGGATTTCGGTCGTCTGGGGATAGTTGCGAGGCTGCAGCGCACCTTCGCCAATCAGCAGGAAAAAGGCCATGCCAATGCCGATGCAGATGATCGGTAGCGACAGCGGCAGCCCCTTGATCAGGACCGGAACCCAGGCGACGAGCAGTATCAGCAGGCCGAAGCCGCCCAGAATGATGATATGAGGATCCATCAGGCAGCGATCTCCCTTGCCCGTATGAGTGCCAGGCCACGCGTCGCACGTCGATTCACTCGCCGCGCGCCGATACTGGCCTTGACGTTGAAGGCATCCTTGCCTGACGGCATAGCTTAGAGGGCGCTCGGGAATCTAGCTGGAAAAATCGCCACTTTTCGCGCAACGAGGCTTACCACCAGGCGTGGAAGTGATGCGGCGGGCCTTTTCCCTGGCCGACATCGAGACGCTCGCTGGCCTCCAGTGCCCGGTGGAGCCAGCGTTTCGCCGCGTCGATGGCCATCTCGACCTCGGTCTGGGGCGATTGGGGGGGCGCCAGATGGGCAAGATGCGCGGCAATCGCGGAGGATAGGGCACAGCCGGCCCCGTGAAGATTGTGCGTCGGCAGTCGCGGTGCGTCCAGCCAGCGCGTACCGCCCGGCATCCACAGCAGGTCCGGACAGCGATCCAGCGGCAGGTGGCCGCCTTTCAACAGGCCATAGGGAGCCCCCAGCGCCGCGAGATCGCCTACCATCGCTGCCATGTCGGCAAGGGTGACGGGCATGTCGGTGCCGAGCAGCGCGGCGGCCTCGGGCAGGTTGGGCGTGATCACGTCGGCCAGCGGCACCAGCACCTCTCGCACGGCGCGCAGACCGTCATCGTCCACCAACCGGTCGCCGCTCTTGGCGACCATGACCGGATCGAGAACGATCCAGCGCGGTCGACGTCGCGTGAGCGCTTCGGCAATCGTCTCCGCCACGTCCCGACTGGCGACCATGCCGATCTTGACCGCGTCGATCTCGACATCGTCGAGCAGATTGTCCAGCTGGGCGCGAATCATCGCCACCGAGACCGGTTCGACGGCTGCCACGCCACGGGTATTCTGGGCGATCACGGCCGTGATCACATTGGTGGCGTAGACGCCCAGGGCCGAGAATGTCTTGATATCGGCCTGAAGCCCCGCGCCGCCAGAAGGGTCGGATCCGGCGATCGTCAAGCCATTGGGAATCGAGCGAGAGACCATGAGGGCATTGCAAGCAGCGGGAAAGCGTCTAGCCTAAAACAAGACGTTGAAATTGCCTAACGACAAAGCGTGCAAAGACGTTTCACGTCACGGATTCACGGAGTAGAGTGCTGATAGGGTGAGGCGGGACAGGCTTCGACACGACTCCCTGGCATGGATTTGATAGGGGGAGTTGTTTGAGGGTTCTATAGACAGGCCGCCAGATTTGGCGACAGGCTGCAATAGGACTAATTAGCAGGCTTGTTACCGCCCCGTCATCATGTAGACTCGTAAACTTACGAACCTGTCGTTTTCGGTTCGTGATTTCGTCACATTCAGGTTCCATCACGTCTGCGAGGAAGGCATGTCCGATCCGGTCTCCGCATGGATTGCCAGCTACTGGGCTACCGGCCTGTTCGTGGTGGCCATCGTTGTGCTTTGCGGATTGATGATCGGCGCCGCCAGCCTGCTTGGCGGCCGCAGCCGCGGACCCAGCAAATCCCTCCCCTTCGAATCCGGAATCGTCGGCGCTGGCTCTGCGCGGCAACGGTTTTCGGTCAAGTTCTATCTCGTTGCCATGCTGTTCGTCATCTTCGATATCGAAGCCGTTTACCTGTTCGGCTGGGCCGTCTCCGTCCGTGAGGTGGGCTGGACGGGATTCGCGGCAGCGGCAGTGTTCATTCTGATTCTGCTGGCCGGCCTCGTCTATGACGCCCGTGTCGGTGCCCTCGATTGGGCGCCTCGCAAGCGGGGCCGCGAAGATGCGTCGAGAGCGCGCGAATTGGCCGCGGTGCCGGGAGTCGAACGCCATGTACGCTGACACGTACGATAAAGAGAAAAGGCGTTCTGAACTCGGCATGCTGGATCGTGCTGACGATCACCAAAAAGATAATGATGGAAGTCTGGCAGCCATGACCGGCCAGCACTTCCTCGACCGTTTTCCTATCTGGTTTGTTGAGGCCCACTATGCAGTACACCCTGACCCGTGCGGAGGGAGGCGATTCCGCGGCTGATCGTTATCCTCTCGGCCAACGCGAACTTGTCGATGACCCGATGAAGCAGCAAGTTCATCGCAATGTGTTCATGGGCAAGCTCGAGGACGTGCTTCATTCGACCGTTAACTGGGGTCGCAAGAATTCATTGTGGCCCTACAATTTCGGTCTCTCCTGCTGCTACGTGGAAATGACCACGGCGTTCACGTCGCCCCACGACGTCGCTCGTTTCGGGGCGGAAGTGATTCGGGCCTCCCCGCGCCAGGCCGATTTCATGGTCATCGCCGGCACCTGCTTCATCAAGATGGCACCCGTCATCCAGCAGCTCTACGACCAGATGCTCGAACCCAAGTGGGTGATCTCGATGGGATCGTGTGCCAATTCCGGCGGCATGTACGATATCTATTCGGTGGTTCAGGGTGTCGACAAGTTCCTGCCGGTGGATGTCTACGTGCCCGGTTGTCCGCCGCGCCCCGAAGCGTTTCTCCAAGGTCTTCAACTGCTGCAGGAGTCGATTCAGGAAGAGCGGCGCCCGCTCTCCTGGGTGGTCGGCGATCAGGGCGTCTATCGCGCCGAAATGCCGTCTCAGCGCGAAAAGCACCGTGATCGTCGCATCGCGGTCAAGGAGTTGCGCACCCCGGATGGCATCTAGTGCGATCGGTCATCTCGATCGCATCTGCCATTGATTCTTGTGGTCTTTCTCGACCATTGATTTTCGCACCGGGGGCCGCCAACCATGACCGCAGCCGATGACTCTCACAACGAGAGCACGATAACTTCCAGCGCTTCCCATGCCGACGTCGTGGCCGAATTGGCGCGACATTTCGGTGAAGCCGCTTTCACGCCGCAGACGACGATGACCGGCATGCCGGTCATCTGGATTTCGCGAGAGCAGCTGCGAGACGTTCTTGTATACCTGCGCCGTCTGGCCGGGCCGTTCTCGATGCTCTTCGATCTGAGCGCCGTCGATGAACGTCTGCGGACTCACCGCCGCGGCCTGCCGCCCTCGGACTTCACGGTCTTCTACCAGCTGCTGTCGGTCGAACGAAATACCGATCTGATGATCAAGGTCGCGCTGCACGAGCGGGACCTGACGCTGCCCTCGATCAGCGATATCTTCGTCAATGCCAACTGGTACGAGCGCGAGGTGTTCGACCTGTTCGGCATCGATTTTGCCGGCCACCCGCATCTGACCCGGATCATGATGCCGCTGACCTGGACCGGCCACCCGCTGCGCAAGGACTACTCCGCTCGCGCCACCGAGTTCGACCCCTATACGCTGACGGTGAAAGGCCAGCAGGTCGAGCAGGAGTCGCTACGCTTCGATCCCGAACAGTGGGGCATGAAACGCGAAGGCGAAGATACCGAGTTCATGTTCCTCAATCTGGGGCCCAACCACCCTTCGGCCCACGGCGCCTTTCGACTCGTGCTCCAGCTCGACGGTGAAGAGGTGGTCGACTGCGTGCCGGATATCGGCTATCACCATCGCGGCGCCGAAAAGATGGCGGAGCGTCAGTCGTGGCACAGCTTCATTCCTTATACGGATCGCATCGATTATACCGGCGGGGTGATGAACAACCTGCCCTATGTGCTGGCAGTGGAAAAGCTGGCCGGCATCACCGTGACCGATCGCGCCAAGACGATTCGGGTCATGATGGCGGAGATGTTCCGCATCAACAGCCACCTGCTGTTTCTGGGTACCTATCTGCAGGATCTCGGCGCGATGACGCCGGTGTTCTTCACCTTCACCGATCGTCAGAAAGCCTATGAAGTGATCGAGGCGATCACCGGCTTTCGCATGCACCCGGCGTGGTATCGCATCGGGGGTACCGCCCATGACCTGCCCAACGGCTGGGACAAGCTGGTTCAGGGCTTCGTCAACTGGATGCCCAAGCGTCTGGCCGAATACGAGAAGGCGATGATGGACAACGCCATCGTGCGCGATCGGACCCGGTTCGTGGCGGCCTTCGACACCCAGCAGGCGCTCGATTGGGGCGTTACCGGTCCCAACCTGCGTGCCACCGGGCTCGATTTCGATCTGCGCAAGAAGCGCCCCTATTCCGGCTACGAGAATTTCGATTTCGAGGTTCCCACGGCGGTCAACGGTGATGCCTTCGATCGCGGCATGATGCGTATCGAAGAGATGCGCCAGAGCGTGCGCATCATTCAACAGTGCATCGACCACATGCCGGCGGGCGACTACAAGGCCGATCATCCGCTGACCACGCCGCCGCCGCGGGAAAAGATGCTGCAGCATATCGAGACCCTGATCACCCATTTCCTGCAGGTGTCATGGGGCCCGGTGCTGCCGGCCGCCGAGTCGATGCAGATGATCGAGGCGACCAAGGGCATCAACAGTTACTACCTGACCAGTGACGGCAGCACCATGAGCTACCGCACCCGCATCCGGACGCCCAGTTTCCCGCATCTTCAGCAGATCCCCGCCGTGATGCGCGGCGGTTTCGTGCCGGATCTGATCGCGCACCTGGGTAGTATCGATTTCGTCATGGCCGACGTGGATCGTTGAACGAGGCCGGTGAGGACGTTGGAGACGAACATGAATCAGACAACCGCCAGCTCTACTACCGCGACGATCGCCAGCGATGCGTTCGCGCTCGACCCGGCCGATCGTGAGGCAATTCTAGAGGAGCGGGCGCACTATCCCTATCCGCAGGCGGCATGCATCGAGGCGTTGAAGATCGTGCAGAAGCGTCACGGCCACGTGCCGGACGGCGCGATTCCGGCGATAGCCGAGACGCTGGGCATCGGGGTCGCCAACGTCGAAGGCGTGGCGACTTTCTACAGCCTGATCTTCCGCCAGCCGGTCGGTCGTCACGTCATCCTGATCTGCGACAGCAGCTCGTGCTTCCTGACCGATTACGAGGAACTGCGCAACGCCTTCATCGCGCACCTGGGCATTCAGATGGGCCAGACCACGGCGGACGGTCGCTTCACGCTGCTGCCGGTGTGCTGCCTTGGCGCTTGCGACCGGGGGCCGACGATTCTGATCGGCGAGGATCTGCATGGGCCGGTGGTGCCGGACGAAATTCCCCGGCTGCTGGAGGCTTACGCATGAGATCCGAGAACATGAGGCTGGAGGGCGAATCATGAGCCGCATTCTGCAATCCGCCAGCGAGCGCCGTGCCGAGACACATCCGCTGACCTGGCGTCTGCATGACGATCAGTCGCCGGTGCAGCTGGAGGAGTACCGCCGTACTCAGGGTTACGACGCAGTCACCAAGATGCTCGAGCAGTACACCTACGAGACGCTGACCGAGGAGGTGAAGAGCGCCAACTTGCGCGGTCGTGGCGGTGCCGGGTTCTCGGCCGGGTTCAAATGGAGCCTGACCATGAAGGGCGAGGACGTCCCACGCGGCTATATCGTCTGCAACGCCGACGAGATGGAACCGGGCACGTTCAAAGACCGCCTGCTGATGGAGCAGCAGCCGCATCTGCTGATCGAGGGCATGATCATCGCCGGCTTCGCCAACCGCTCCAAGCAGGGATACATATTCCTGCGCGGTGAATATCATCGTGCCGCCGCCGCCATTCAGCGCGCCCTGGCCGATGCGCGTGCCGACGGCTGGCTGGGCGCGGACGTGCGCGGCAGCGGCTGGGATTTCGATATCGCCCTGCACACCGGAGCGGGCCGTTATATCTGCGGAGAAGAGACCGCGCTGATCAACTCGCTCGAGGGCAAGCGCGCCAATCCGCGGGCCAAGCCGCCGTTTCCCGGCCAGTCCGGGGCGTGGGGGCTGCCGACGGTGGTCAACAACGTCGAGACGCTGTGCAACGTGCCGGGCATCGTCAATCACGGTGCGGACTGGTTCCAGGCGCTCTCCGGCGATCTCAGCAGCGACGGCGGCACCAAGCTCTACGGCGTTTCCGGCAAGGTCAGGAATCCCGGTCTGTGGGAACTGCCGATGGGCACGACCGGCAACCGGATCATCGAACTCGCCGGCGGCATGCGCGACGGCCTGTCCCTCAAAAGCTGGCTGCCCGGCGGGGGCAGTACTGGTTTCCTGCTGCCGGAACATCTCGAGCTGGCGCTCGATTTCGACACCATCGGCAAGACCGGCAGCCGCATGGGCACCGGGCTGCTGACCGTGGTTGCCGACAACCAGAGCATGGTTTCGTTGACCCGCAATCTCGAAGAGTTCTTCGCTCGCGAATCCTGTGGCTGGTGCACGCCGTGCCGCGATGGCCTGCCCTGGAGCGTCAAGCTGCTGCGCGCGCTGGAGGCGGGCGAGGGTGAGTCCGGTGATATCGAGCTGCTCGAGCAGATGGCCCGTGATCTCGGCCCGGGCAAGACCTTCTGCGCCCACGCGCCGGGGGCGGCGATGCCGTTGGCATCCGCGATCCACTATTTCCGTGACGAGTTCGAGCGTGGCATCACCCAGTCCAAGGGTGAAGCGCACGCGGACCCGATTCCGGTCGGCAGCGTGTAGGAGGAGTTCGACGCATGGCCACAATTCACGTCGACGGCAACGACTACGAAGTCGAAGACAGCGACAATCTGCTCCATGCCTGCCTTTCGCTGGGGCTGGACATTCCCTATTTCTGCTGGCACCCGGCGATGGGCAGCGTCGGTGCATGCCGCCAGTGTGCGGTCAAACAGTACAAGGATGCCGACGACGATCGCGGCATGCTGGTGATGTCGTGCATGGCGCCGGTGAAGGATGACGCCTATATCTCCATCGACGACGAAGAGGCCAAGACCTTTCGTCAGACGGTGATCGAGTGGCTGATGGTCAATCACCCGCATGACTGCCCGGTTTGCGAAGAGGGCGGTCACTGCCATCTGCAGGACATGACGGTGATGACCGGCCACGACCGCCGCCGTTATCGCTTTCGCAAGCGAACCCATCGCAACCAGAACCTGGGGCCGTTCATCGCCCACGAGATGAACCGCTGCATCACCTGTTATCGCTGTACGCGCTTCTACCAGGACTACGCCGGCGGCGAGGATCTCGGCGCGTTCGGAGCGCATGACAACGTCTATTTCGGTCGCGTCACCGACGGCACGCTGGAGAGCGAGTTCTCCGGCAACCTGACGGAGGTCTGTCCTACCGGCGTGTTCACCGATCAGACCCACTCCGACCACTACACCCGGAAATGGGATCTGCAATTCGCGCCGAGCGTCTGCCATCAGTGCGCCAGCGGCTGCAACATCAGCCCCGGCGAACGCTATGGCGACATCCGCCGAATCGAGAATCGCTACAACGGCGACGTCAACGGCTATTTCCTCTGCGACCGCGGCCGTTTCGGCTACGGCTACGTCAATCGCAAGGATCGCCCGACGCGCCCCGAGAGCCGGGACGAGATGGGTATCATCTCGCCACTGGAAGTCGACGAAGCGTTGGATCGCGCTGCCGACACGTTGCGAGCCGCCAGGCGGGTCATCGGTATCGGCTCTCCCCGGGCCAGCCTCGAGAGCAATCACCGGCTGCGTCAGATGGTCGGTGACGCCAACTTCTCTACCGGTATCGAAGCCGGCGAGCTGGCCCGCATCCAGCGTATGGAAGCACTCAACCGCGAGGCCGGTCTGGCCACACCGAGCCTGCGCGAGATCGAGCAGTGCGATGCGATTCTGGTGCTCGGCGAAGATCTGATACAGAGCGCCGCGCGTGTCGCGCTGTCGGTGCGTCAGGCGGTGCGGAGCAAGGGCGCCGAGCTGGGCGAGGCGCGTGGCATCCCCGAATGGAACGCCGAAGCGGTGAAGACCATCGCCCAGGACGCCGGTCATCCGCTGTTTGTGGTGACGCCCGATGTCACCAAGCTCGACGGCATCGCAACCTACGCCGGGCGTCTCGCGCCCGACGATATCGCCCGGCTGGGATTTGCCGTTGCCCATGCCCTGGATTCCACCGCGCCAGCCGTCGATGGCCTCGATGCGGCAACGTCACAGTGGGTCGAACGGATCGCCGATGCCCTGCTGGCAGCGAAAAAGCCGCTGGTCATCGCCGGCGAGTCACTGGGTTCGATGGCGATCCTCGAAGCGGCCGGCAACATCGCCCGCGCGCTCGGCCGGCGTCAGCGACCGGATGCCGGCCTGACCCTCGTTCGCCGCGAGGCCAACAGCGTCGGGCTGGGGTTGCTGGGCGGGGAATCCCTCGACTGGGCGCTGGCGCAACTGGCAACCGGGGACGCCGATGGTGTGGTGATTCTCGAGAACGATCTCTACACCCGTTTGCCGGCTAGCCGTGTGGACGATGCGCTCGACCGGGCAACCGCGGTCGTCGTGGTCGATCATCAGCGAACGCCGACCTGGGAGCGCGCCGGTGTTGCCCTGCCGGCCGGGACGTTTGCCGAAAGCGACGGCACCCTGGTCAGCCTGGAAGGCCGCGCGCAGCGCTTCTATCAGGTGTTCGATCCCAGCTATCTGCGTCCCGATACCCGCATCCGCGAGAGCTGGCGCTGGTTGCACGCGCTGCACGCGACGCTGGATCGTCAGCCGGTGGAGACGATACTGCTCGACGACCTGACCCAGGCGGTCGCCGAAGAGGTGCCGATCTTCGCCCCGCTGCATCAGAATACGCCGGAGGCGATGTTCCGCATCCACGGTCTGAAGCTTGCCCGCGAGCCGCATCGCTACAGCGGGCGAACCGCGATGCGCGCCGACCTCAACGTCAACGAGCCGCGTGCGCCGGTGGATCTCGACACGCCGTTCGCATTCTCGATGGAAGGCTATGCCGGCTATCAGGAGCCGCGCCGCGAAGTCGCTTTTGCCTGGGCGCCGGGCTGGAATTCACCGCAGGCCTGGAACAAGTTTCAGGACGAAGTGGGTGGGCATCTGCGTGCCGGCGACCCGGGCAAGCGGCTGTTCTTGGCCCCGAACGCTGGCATCACCGCCGGTGGCGGCGATTATTGCACCGAGATTCCCGCCGCCTTCACGCCGCGTCACGGCGAATGGCAGGTGATCGATCTGCCCCAGCTGTTCGGTGGTGACGAGATGTCGCGTCGCGCCGAGCCGATTCGCGAGCGCATGGCGACGCCCCAGGTGGCGCTGAGCGAAGCCGATGCGGCCCGCCTCGGTATCGTGGCAGGTGAGACGGTTTCGGTCGCGCTCGACGGCGCCAGCCTGACGCTACCGGTACGCCTCAGCGCGGGGCTGCCGCAAGGGGTGATCGGGCTCCCCAGCGGCACGATTCAGGAGATTACCGGTGCATTGACGCCGGGTGTCACGCGCTGGGGTCGCCTCACGCCGGAAGCCTCGGGTCGCCGGGCATCGGTCGAGGAGGGTCGCCCATGAGCTGGTGGACGCCGCAAGTCGAAGCGACGTTGATCGCGATGGTGCAGGCCGTGGTCATTCTGCTGGTCGTGGTCATTTCCGGGGCGCTGTTGAGCATGGTCGAGCGGCGCCTGCTGGCGCTGTGGCAGGACCGTTACGGCCCCAACCGGGTCGGGCCGTTCGGGCTTTTGCAGATCGCGGCGGACATGATCAAGATCTTCTTCAAGGAGGACTGGATTCCGCCCTTTGCCGATCGCACCTTCTTCGTGCTGGCCCCGGCGATCGCGATGGCTTCGCTGCTGCTGTCGTTCATGGTCATTCCGATCACGCCGAACTGGGGGGTTGCGGATCTCAATATCGGCATTCTGTTCTTCTTCGCCATGGCCGGCATCAACGTCTATGCGGTGCTGTTCGCGGGCTGGGCCAGCGGCAACAAGTATGCCCTGCTCGGCGCGCTGCGAGCCTCCGCCCAGACGCTTTCCTATGAGGTTTTCATGGGGCTGGCGGTCATGGGCATCGTTGCCATGACCGGTTCGTTCAACATGCGCGATATCGTCAATGCGCAGGAAAACGTCTGGTTCATCGTCCCTCAGTTCTTCGGCTTCTGTACCTTCATCATTGCCGGTATCGCGGTGACGCACCGTCATCCGTTCGATCAGCCCGAGGCCGAGCAGGAGCTGGCCGACGGCTATCACATCGAATATTCCGGCATGAAGTGGGGCATGTTCTTCGTTGGCGAGTACATCGGTATCGTGCTGATGTCGGCGCTGCTGGTGACGCTGTTCTTCGGCGGCTGGCACGGGCCGCTGCTGCCGCCGATCGTCTGGTTCCTGCTCAAGACGATATTCTTCGTCATTCTGTTCGTACTGTTGCGGGCGGCGTTGCCGAGACCGCGTTACGACAAGGTGATGAACTTCGGCTGGAAGGTTTGTCTGCCGCTGACACTCGTCAATCTATTGATCACCGGGGCGATGATTCTGCTCATCGATCCGGCGACCTGAGGGGATCATCGATGCTCAATCAGATCCGCAAAATCGTGACCGGCACCGGCACGCAGCTACGCACCCTGTGGATGGTGTTCTCCCACGCCTGGCGCAAGCGCGAGACGCTGCAATATCCGGAAGAGCAGGTCTATCTGCCGCCGCGCTACCGTGGGCGCATCGTGCTGACCCGCGATCCGGATGGCGAAGAGCGGTGTGTCGCCTGCAACCTGTGTGCCGTCGCCTGCCCGGTGGCGTGCATTTCGCTGCAGAAGGGCGAGAAAGAGGATGGTCGCTGGTATCCGGAATTCTTCCGTATCAATTTTTCGCGCTGCATTTTCTGCGGCATGTGCGAAGAGGCGTGTCCGACCTCGGCGATCCAGCTGACCCCGGATTTCGAGATGAGCGAGTTCCGGCGCCAGGAATTGGTCTACGAGAAGCAGGATCTGCTGATCGACGGTCCGGGCAAGGATCACAATACCAACTTCTATCGTGTGGCCGGGCTGTCGATTGCGGGCAAGGACAAGGGCGAGGCGCAGAACGAGGCCGAACCTATCGACGTCAAGTCGTTGATGCCATGAGAATCTGCCTACGATCTGCTACGCGTCGGCCAAACGTTGTTGAAAACACTTTCGAGATGCTCATTTACCCCCGGGTAAACTCCGCCTCCTCAAGTGTTTTCGCCTCGCGACCCACATGGATGTGGGAAGTGCGTTGGCCCGTAGGGAACGGGCATAGCCTTGGCTCTAGCTCGCAAGATCGTAAACAGATTCCAAGCCGGGTGGGACGTGTGAGGGATTTTGTGCTGCCCAAAGCTGGGAGAGAGATATGCAAATTGCGTTTTACTTGAGTGGCCTGGTCGCGATTCTCGCTACCCTTCGCGTCGTCACCGGCACCCACCCGGTGCATGCGCTGCTCTATCTGATCGTCTCGCTGATCGCGGTGGCGATGGTGTTCTTCGCGCTTGGCGCCCCGTTCGCCGGCGCGCTGGAGATCATCGTCTACGCCGGCGCGATCATGGTGCTGTTCGTGTTCGTGGTGATGATGCTCAACCTCGGTGAGTCGGCGGTGGAGCAGGAGCGTGCCTGGCTCCAGCCCAAGGCGTGGGTGGGACCGGCGGTGCTGACGGCGGTGCTGCTGATCGTGATGATCGTCACGCTCGTCAGCGGCGACTACAGCGGCACCATCAGCGGCGAGACCTTGACGGCCAAGATGGTCGGGATTTCGCTGTTCGGTCCCTATCTGGTCATCGTCGAGCTGGCGGCCATGTTGCTGCTGGCGGCGCTGGTGGCGGCGTCGCATCTGGGTCGCAGCGATGCTCACGACGAAGCCGATCTGGCCCGCGACCGTCAGCGCGAATTGAGCGAGCAGGCCCAGGCTTCCGCCCGCCCGGCGCGCGAAACCCCGATCGATGCGTCACAAGACACCCGCAGCACGCAGGAGGGCAAGGCATGACGGGCATTCCGGTAGAACACGGCCTGTGGTTGGCGGCGATCCTGTTCGTGCTGGGGCTGGCCGGCCTGATGACACGGCGCAACATGCTGTTCGTGCTGATGAGCCTCGAGATCATGATGAACGCCGCCGGGTTGGCGTTCATCGTCGGCGGTACCCATTGGCACCAGGCCGACGGTCAGGTGATGTTCCTGATGATCATCACGCTGGCGGCGGCCGAAGCGAGCGTGGGGCTGGCGCTGCTGATGCAGCTCTATCGTCGCTTCAAGACCCTCGATATCGATGCAGCGGGCAGGTTACGCGGATGAATACTTTTCACGAATTCCTGCTGACGCTCACCTTCGTCTTCCCGCTGCTGGGATCGCTGATCCTGGCGCTCTCCTTCGGCCGCTTCTCCGAGCGCGTCAGTGCCACCATCGGGGTGGCCTCGATCGGCCTGGCTGCGCTGTGCGCGCTGTGGGTCGGTATCGATTTCTACGATCAGGGCAAGGCGGCCCAGACGCTGACGCTATGGCACTGGATCTCGGTAGGGGATTTCCAGCCCACCGTGGGCCTGATGCTGGACGGACTGTCGCTGACGCTGCTCGGCGTGATCACAGGCGTCGGCTTCTTCATTCACCTGTTCGCGGCCTGGTACATGCGCGGCGAAGAGGGCGTGACCCGCTTCTTCTGCCACATGAACCTGTTCGTGTTCAGCATGATTCTGCTGGTGCTGGGCGACAATCTGCTGCTGCTCTATTTCGGCTGGGAAGGCGTCGGTCTCTGCAGCTATCTGCTGATCGGCTACTACTACCGGACGCCGGCCAATGGCTGGGCGGCCTTCAAGGCGTTCATCATCACCCGGACCGGCGACGTATTCCTCGCCATCGGCATGTTCCTGCTCTATGTCGAGCTGGGCTCGCTCAATCTGCAGACGTTGCTGGTGCGCGCACCTGAAATCTGGACCGAGGGTGGCCTGATGCCGCAACTCGCGGCGCTGATGCTGCTGGGCGGGGCGGTGGGTAAATCGGCGCAGCTGCCGCTGCACACCTGGCTGGCGGACGCGATGGCCGGTCCGACCCCGGTGTCGGCGCTGATTCATGCTGCCACCATGGTGACTGCCGGGGTCTATCTGATCGCACGCATGAACGGCATTTTCCTGATGGCGCCTGACGTGCTGCTGCTGGTCGGCGTGATCGGTGCACTGACGCTACTGGTGGCAGGGTTCGCGGCGTTGGCGCAGACCGATATCAAGCGGGTGCTGGCCTATTCGACCATGAGCCAGATCGGCTACATGTTTCTGGCGCTGGGCGTCGGGGCCTTCGACGCGGCGATCTTCCACCTGATGATCCACGCGTTCTTCAAGGCGCTGCTGTTCCTCTCCGCCGGGTCGGTGATCATCTGTACCCATCACGAGCAGGACATGCGTCGTCTCGGCGGGTTGTGGCGCAAGCTGCCGCTGACTTATGCCGGCTTCATCGTCGGCGGCTCGGCGCTGGCAGCGCTGCCGCTGGTCACTGCCGGCTTCTACAGCAAGGACGCCATTCTGGTGTCGGCGCTCGCGTCCGGTCATGAAATCCTGATGCTGGCCGGACTTCTCGGGGCACTGCTGACCTCGATCTACACGGTGCGGCTGATCCTCGGCACTTTCCACGGCAAGCCGAAGAGCGATAACGCCCGCAGTGCCCACGCCGGCAAGGGCCTTGTGCATGGCGTGCCGCTGGTGGTGCTGATCGTGATGTCGACCGCCGTCGGCGCGCAGCTGACGCCACCGCTGGACGAAGTGCTGCCGACAGGGCCGGCAGGCGAAGGTATGGGCGTTCATGTTCTGGAGTTCGCTGCGATGATCGTCGCCGTCGGGGGCGTGCTGTTCGCCGGCTGGCTGTTCCGGCGCCGGCGCGATCTGATCCGTCGAGGCATGGCCGATCCGCGCGGCGCCCGGCTGTGGACGTTCTGGCACAAAGCCTGGGGATTCGATGCGCTCTACGACTGGCTGTTCGTGCGGCCCTATCAGGGATTGGTCAAGGCCAACCGGAGCGACTGGATCAACTCGCTGTGCAACATTCTGCCGTGGCTGGCACGCGCTTCCCATGATCGCCTGCGCATGACCCAGACCGGTCTGCTGCGTCATTACGCCGTATCGATGGTGCTGGGGGCGACGCTGCTGCTGGCCTTTCTGCTGGTGGGCTGACGACATGAGCGCACGAACGATGCACAAAACAAATCGCCCGGCCGAGCAGCGCCGACGGCACATGGAATTCACTCTATCGCGGATGGCTGATTCATGACTCTGGTCTGGCTGATACTGATCCCCTTCATTGGCGGGCTGCTGTGCTGGCAGGCCGAACGCTTCGGCGACCGTGCGCCACGCTGGATCGCGCTCGGGACCATGCTGCTCGAGCTGGTGATGGTGCTGGGGTTATGGGTCAGCAGCGATTTCAGCCTGCCGGCGCAAGGTGCCACCAACGCCTGGACGCTGGAGTGGCAGGCCGACTGGATTCCGCGTTTCGGTATTCAGGTGCATCTGGCGATCGACGGGCTGTCGCTGTTGATGATCGCGCTGACGGGGCTGCTCGGCGCCATGGCCGTGGTCTGTTCGTGGAAGGAAATCGTACGCAGGGTCGGGTTCTTCCACCTCAACCTGCTGTGGATTCTCGGTGGCGTGGTCGGGGTCTTTCTCGCCATCGACCTGTTCCTGTTCTTCCTGTTCTGGGAAATGATGCTGGTACCGATGTATTTTCTGATCGCGCTATGGGGCCACAGCGGTTCCCAGGGCAGTTCGCGTATCGGCGCGGCGACCAAGTTCTTCATCTATACCCAGGCCAGCGGCCTTTTGATGCTGATCGCCATCCTGGGGCTGGTGTTCGCGCATCATGCCGCCACCGGCGACTACACCTTCGCCTATGCGGATCTGCTGAATACACCGCTTTCCGAGACCACGGCCTGGTGGCTGATGCTGGGCTTTTTCGTGGCCTTTGCGGTCAAGCTTCCGGTCGTGCCGCTACACGGCTGGCTGCCGGATGCCCATGCCCAGGCACCGACCGCGGGTAGTGTCGATCTCGCCGGCATTCTGCTCAAGACGGCGGCGTACGGCATGCTGCGCTTCGCGCTGCCGCTGTTTCCGGAAGCCTCCCAGGCCTTCGCGCCGGTGGCGATGACGCTAGGCCTGATCGGTATCTTCTACGGCGCGATCCTCGCCTGCGGTCAGCGTGATCTGAAACGCCTGATCGCCTACACCAGCATTTCCCATATGGGCTTCGTGCTGATCGGCATCTACGCCGGCACCGAACTGGCCCTGCAGGGCGTGGTGGCACTGATGGTGGCGCACGCGTTCTCTGCCGCCGGGCTGTTCATTCTTTCCGGCCAGCTCTACGAGCGCCTGCATACCCGCGACATGCGTCAGATGGGTGGGCTGTGGGGGCGTATCCGCGGTCTGCCGGGGTTCGCGCTGGTGTTCGTGGCGGCATCGTTGGGGCTGCCCGGCACTGCCAATTTCGTCGGCGAGTTCATGGTGATGTTCGGTGCGTTCGGCGTCGCACCCTGGGTGGTGGTTATCGCCAGTGCCGGTCTGATTCTGGCTGCCGTCTACTCGCTGTTCATCATGCAGCGCGTCTACTACGGTCCCCCCGCGGAGGAGACGCCATTGGCCGGACTGGATCGACGCGAGACGGTACTGCTGTTCGGTATCGTCGCGCTGGTGGTGTTCTTTGGTATCTATCCCCAGCCGCTGCTAGATACCTCCGCCGGCGCCATGCAGGTCGTGCAACACAGCGTTCAGCAAGCCGGAGCAATGATGGGAGGTAGCCAATGAGTCATGCCGCCATGATGGCATTGATGGCCATTTCCCCGCTGATTCTGGTCTGCCTGACCGTAATCGTGGTGATGCTGTCGATCGCCTGGAAGCGCAATCATACGCTGAACGCGATTGTCACCGCCGTCGGGCTGAACGTTGCGCTGCTGGCGCTGCTGTTCGGCTGGAGCCTGGGACCGGTCGACGTCACCTCGGTGCTGGTGGTCGATGATCTGTCACGCTTCGGGGCCGTGCTGGTGCTGATGTCGACGCTGGCCTGCGTCACTCTGGCCCACCACTATCTGGAAGGTTACGAGGGCCCGCGTGACGAGTTCTATCTGCTGCTGCTGAGCGCTGCCGCGGGCGGGCTGGTACTGGTCTCGGCGCGACACATGACGACGCTGTTCTTCGGTATCGAGCTGCTGTCGATGCCACTGTTCGGGATGCTCGCCTACACCTTCCGGGACCGAGGCGCGCTGGAAAGCGGCATCAAGTACATGGTGCTGTCGGCAGCGGCGACCGCGTTCCTGCTCTTCGGCATGGCGCTGCTCTACGCGGTCACCGGCACCCTGGATTTTGCCGAACTCGGTGAAGCGCTATCGGTCAGCGGCAACGACCCCTGGCTGCTGGCCGGCGCGGGCATGCTGCTGGTAGGACTGGCATTCAAGCTCTCCATCGTGCCATTTCACCTCTGGACACCGGACGTTTACCAGGGTGGACCGGGGCCGGCGACGACGTTCCTGGCCACTGCCAGCAAGGTGGCAGTGTTCCTGGTGCTGTTGCGGCTTTTCCAGTCGACGCTGGCCTTCCACGAGAACTGGTGGCACGACCTGCTTGCGGTGATTGCCGTGATCACCATGCTGGTGGGGAACCTGCTGGCGCTGACGCAGAACGATCTCAAGCGTCTGCTGGGCTACTCGTCGATTGCCCACTTCGGCTACCTGCTGGTAGCGCTGGTGGTCAACGAGGGGCTGGCGGTGGAGACGGTCGGGGTCTATCTGGTCACCTACGTGCTGACCACGCTGGGCGCTTTCGGTGTCGTCACCCTGGTGTCGAGCCCCTACGTCGCCACTGGCGGCACGGCGGATGCCAGCCCGTTGCACCACTATCGCGGCCTGTTCTGGCGCCGGCCCTATCTCACTGCGGTGATGACGGTATCGATGCTGTCGCTGGCGGGGATTCCGTTCACGGCCGGTTTCATCGGCAAGTTCTACATCATCGCGGTAGGTGTCGAAGCCCATCGCTGGTGGCTGGTCGGCAGCGTGGTGGTCGGCAGTGCCATCGGGCTCTACTACTATCTGCGGGTGATGGTGACACTATTCCTGCACGAACCGGGCATGCAGCGTCGGGATGCGAGACACGACTGGGCCGAGCGTGCCGGCGGCATGGTGGTGCTGGGCGTGGCCACGCTGATCATCCTGCTGGGGCTCTACCCGACGCCGATGATCGACTGGGTCAGCTGGGTAGCCGGGTCATGACGGCCGTTCAGTGAAGATGACAAACGCTCGATGACAGAAGCGCCTCCTCGGAGGCGCTTTTTGCATACGTGAGCTGTGTAGTCCGAGCGCATCGGGTCGAATCACGCTGTCGGGACAATCAGGAATCCGCGCCACGCTGGGCGCTGAGCCCGATACTGCGACGGCAGGCACCCGGTAGGTGGATATCGACGGCGATGGGGAGATGGTCCGAGAACATCGCCTCCAGCACGCGCGGCTGTTCGGCCTTCAACGACGACGACAGCAGGATATGATCCAGCGCCCGGCGGGGTTGCCAGGCGGGATAGCTGAGCTGCGGCTTGAGCGGATTGAGATCCAGCGCGCGGCAGAAGCGCGGATGCGCCAGCAGTTGCTCCGGGGTGCAGTTGAGATCGCCCATGACCACTACGTGATGCAGCGGCTGGATGATCTCGCCCAGGTAGTCGAGCTGACGCAGCCGGCCGCGCTGGCTGAGCGCCAGGTGTGCGACGAAGACGTGCAGCGCGTCCGGGCCTTCTCCGTAGCGAGCGTGAATCGCGCCGCGGCCGCGCATGCCCGGCAGTCGATGCTCGTCGACCCGGTTGGGGGCGAGACGCGATAGCAGACCATTGCTGTGCTGAGCGACGCGGCCCAGATTGCGGTTGAGCTGCTGGAAATGAAAATCGAAGGCCGATCGGTTGGCGAGATATTCGACCTGATTGACGTGATTGGAGCGAAAGCTGCCACCGTCGACCTCCTGGAGTCCGACGATATCGTAGGCCGATAGCGTGCTGGCCACGATATCCAGGCGCGAACTGCGCTTGGGGTGGGGCAGCAGATGTTGCCAGCTTCTCGTGAAATAGTGGTGATAGGCCGACGTATGAATGCCGACCTGCAGATTGCAGGTCAGCAGTTTCAGCGTCGGCGAAATCTCGCTGGCAGGGGTCGAGGCGGCTAGAGACATGGCGTCACTCGCTCTCGGTGCGTTCCTCGCGGACCTTCTCGATCAAGGCGCTGGCGATCTTCGGCATGTTTTCCAGCGAGCCGGCGGAGTTGG
Organism: Salinicola socius; assembly: GCF_001937195.1. GTDB lineage: Bacteria > Pseudomonadota > Gammaproteobacteria > Pseudomonadales > Halomonadaceae > Salinicola > Salinicola socius. The sequence continues at coordinate 86,508 of NZ_MSDO01000002.1, forward strand.
GCGTGACGACATAACGGCCATCGACGATCAGATCCGGAACGCCCATCAGCTTATAGCCACGCATCTTGGCCGAAGCCTGCTGGATCTCGCTTTTGACGCCAAAGGAGTCGAGCGCCTTGAGCGCTTCGTCCTTGCTGACGCCGTAGCTGGTGAAGAACTCGGCGATCTCGTCCTTGTCGGTCAGACGCTTGCCTCCCTTATGGATGGCATCCATGAAGTCCTGGCGCATCTCATCCTCGATCCCCAGTTGGCGGGCAGCGTAGAACGCCGTGGCATGCTGCTCCCAGACCTTGCCCAGCGGGGCCGCCATGCGATCGAAGGTGACGTCGTCCGGAAGCTGATCGACCCACTCGTTGAGCGGCTTTTCCAGCGCGTAGCAGTGAGGGCAGCCGTACCAGAACACTTCGGTGACTTCGATCTGGTCTGCGGGAACGTCGGTCTTCATCGGCTCGTCGACGACTTGATAGTCCTGACCTTCGACGATATCCGCCGCCATCACTGCGCCCGAGAACGTCAGCCCGGCCAATAGCGCCACAAAAGACTTGATCATGCGTTACTGCTCCTGAATGTATGTCGAAAATCTTGTTGGTGAAATCGAGTTCGATGGAACCATCGTAAGATGACACCTTGCCTGATGAAACCGTCATTCGAGGAAACGACGGTTCCGAAAACGAAGGCCCTATGAATCGGCGCCCGGTAGGGGTACGGGTATTGGAGCCGCGAAAAGCGCCGAGGTTCCCTTGCTAGCCTGCTACCGACCGGTTTCCGTTAGCCTGACAGAAATGGCCGGAAAAGCGTAGGGTGCCAATCGCTCGTCTTCGGGAGCGAAAACATCGGCGCTCGTCTTCGGGAGCGAAAACATCGGCGCTCGTCTTCGGGAGCGAGAACATCGGCGCTGGCGGTCGAGCGCGTTACACGCCCGCGCTCATCCGACGCGGAGCACGCGTGCTACACTGCGCGGCGCTACCGTCTCAAGATAATCGAGCCTGCCATGACTGCCACTCCCGAGCGCCGTAACTACCAGACGGCGAGCTTTCTGATCAGCGCCCCGACGCTGGCCAAATGCCCGCTGGATCAGGGCGTCGAGGTTGCCTTCGCCGGGCGCTCCAACGCCGGCAAATCCAGCGCCATCAACGCGCTGACCCAGCAGCGGGCGCTGGCGCGAACCTCGAAGACACCGGGGCGGACCCAGTTGATCAACTTCTTCACGCTGCAGAACGACGATCAGCTGCGGCTCGTCGATCTGCCCGGCTATGGCTATGCCAAGGTGCCGGAGGCGATGAAGAAGGAGTGGCAGGCGCATCTTGCCGACTACCTGCATCGCCGGCGCTCGCTGGCCGGGCTGATCCTGCTGATGGACGTGCGGCATCCGCTCAGTGATTTCGATATCCAGCTGCTGGAGATGGCGGATGATCGCGAGCTACCGGTGCACATTTTGCTGACCAAGGCCGACAAGCTGAAGCAAGGGCCGGCCAAGGCCTCGCTGCAGCAGGTCAAGCAGCGCCTCGCCGAATGGGAGGACCTGGTCAGCGTGCAGCTGTTCTCCTCGCTGAAGCGCCAGGGGCTGGATCAGGCTTATTCCGTGATGGATAGGTGGTTGGCCCGTTGAAGTTCCCTCGGGTTAGCGACTCATTTGAGTTTCCCGCTTACCACTGACCGAGCACTGGCCTCCCTTTTGCTCGTTGATGCGAGGGGCAGGCCCCTCGCGCTCCCCTTTTTGACGCCCAGGGCGGCGAAACCCTTCGCGCGCCATCGCTGAGCTCGGGTCGGCGCGAAAGGGCATCCTGCCCAACGCACCTCTTGCATCATCCATGATGCAAGACCCGGCTCATCGACTCCGCGCGTAGCGCCGCCCTGAACAGGCGTCGAATGGTGGCCAATTCCAGCAATGTCGTGAGTCAGGTGCCGTTGGTCCCGTCGTCGGGGAGGCTCTGGGAAGCCGCTATCAGCGCGTTTGTTCGTCCAGCCGGGCAACGACCTCCGGCAACTCCCTCACATGCGTCACGCGATGCACTCGCGGCGGCAGTTCGCGTTCGCCCTCGTCCTTGGCGTCGATCCACACCGCATGCATGCCGAGACGCTGAGCCGCCATCACGTCCTCCTCCCAGTTGTCGCCCACGTGCAGGGCGCGATAGGGCTGCGTGCCGAGTTGGGCCACGGCCGACAGGAACGGACGCGGGTCCGGCTTCGAGGCGTGCATTTCGCCGGCGAGAATGATCACGTCGAAATGGTGATCCAGCGACAGACGGCGCACGTCGACGTTGCCGTTGGTGATGATGCCGAGGCGGTAGCGCCGTGCCCAGGCGTCGAACATCGGGACCACTTCGGGATAGAGCGCGACCTCATGGCGCAGCGCCATGAACTGCTCGAAGCCGGCGGCCGCCCACTGCGCCGCTTCGTCGGAAGAGAGGCCATGTTCGGTCAGCAGTTCGCGCATGGCGCGCTCGCGAATCCAGCTGTGATCGCCGCGGCTGAGCGGAAAGCGCGCCATCAGCGATGCGCGGATGGACTGATAGGCTTCCAGCGGAAAGGCCTCGGCCAGCGGCGTTGCGTCGGCCCCACGATGGGCGTCGATCTGCTCGGCGAGCCACTGATAGTGCGTGGGCTCGGCGTGTGCCATGACCGGGCCGTTGTGCCACAGCGTGTCGTCGAGATCGAAGGTGATGGCGTCCAGCGGCATGATGGATGATCCTAGGGGTTGTCTGAACTCTCGCTGGCGGGCGAAGCCGGCTTGCGTCGCGCGCGGGGATGAGCCTGATCGTAGACCTCGGCGAGCTGCTGCCAATCCAGGCGGGTGTAGATCTGCGTGGTTGAGAGATTGGCATGGCCCAGCAGTTCCTGTACCGCGCGCAGATCCTGACTGGACTCCAGCAGATGGCTGGCGAACGAGTGGCGCAGGCGGTGAGGATGAAGATGCTCCGGCAGACCCCGCTTGCGCGCGGTCTCGGCCAGCCGGCTCTGGATCGACCGATGGCCCAGGCGCCCGCCGTGCTGGGCGACGAACAGCGCCGTCTCGCTCTCTCCCGCCAGGGTGCTGCGAAATCCGAGCCAAGCCTGGATGGCCTGGCCGGCGCGTTGGCCCAAAGGTACCTGGCGCGGTTTGCCGCCCTTGCCCACGACCCGCACGTGACGCTGGTCGAGGCTGGCGAGGTCGAGCGCCGCCAGCTCCGCCAGACGCAGACCGCAGGAGTAGAAGAGTTCCAGCATGGCCTGGTCGCGAAAGTCCAGGGGATCGCCGTCGTGGGGCGTGTCCAGAAAATGACCGAGCAGGTCGACATCCACCGGGCTGGGGAGGTGGCGCGGCTGACGGGGCGCCTGTGTCAACTGTACCGGGTTGTGATCCAGCTCGCCTCGATGGACCAGCTCATCGGCGAAACGGGACAGCGCGGCGCGACGTCTTGCCAGCGTTCTCGGGGCCATGCCGCGGGCTCGCTCGTGAGCCAGATAGCGCCGCAGCAGGGTGACGTCCAGCTGGCGCCAGGCGCGCACGTCCTGGGTTTCGAGATAGGCGATCACGCCATGGATATCGCGGCGATAGGCGTCCACCGTTGCCGGGCTGGCGCGCTGCGCCAGTCGCTTCAGAAAGGCATCAACCGCGGCCTGCATGGGTGACCTCGGTACGCCGCAACAGCCGGCTGACCACCTCGCCCAGATACTCGGTGAAGAGCGTATCCAGGGTCGCCCTGAAATGTTCGCCATCGTGGCTGGCCAGGAGCAGAAAGCCCAGTGACTCGCCCTGGGTCAACCGGGTGATCGCGCAGGATCCGGATTCCCGCGGAGGGGTGCAATGCGGTAACAGGGCCTCCCAATCCTCGCGGTTCAGTGTGGTGCAGCGACTGGTCTGTTCATTGAGCAGCAGTTCCAGCCGTCGGCGTGCATCGTCGGTCAAGGCGAAGCGCGGTGGCTGCCAGGCGTTGGTGTCATGGGGGGTGGCATGGCAGGCGGGCGGGGCGTCCAGCCACAGACCGATGCCCTGGGTGCGAAAGCGTTCGGCCAGCTGCGTCGACAGGGCTTCGGCCAGGGCATCGGCGCTCTCGGCCTCAATCAGGCCGAGAACCAGCTCGCGGGTTCGGCGATACTGGGCTTCGTTGTAGCGCGCCGACTCGAGCAGATTCTCGAGCCGCCATTCGGCATCCTCGGCCCGATGGCGCAGGTCGTGGACCAGCCGCTCGAGCAACGAGACAGCGCCGGGGATGTGTGGGTGCGGCACCTTGAGTTGTTGTAACAGCCCCTCCCGACCAACGAAGAAGTCGGTGTGCTGTGCCAGCCACTCGGCGACCCGATCGGGGTCCAGAGTCTGGCGGGGCTCGGGGGCCTGGGCGCGTGACATGCGTTGTTCTCCTGTGAATCCCTGACGAGGCGGCAGTCTGTCCCGCCGACTCTTTTTGTTAGGCTTTCCTAATTCAAGGCAATGCGTCCCTCGAAGACACGTTCGGCGGGCCCGGTCATGAACATCGCCGCCTCCGTCCCTGCCCATTCCAGAGTCAGCCTGCCGCCCCGCAGTTCCACCTCGACGGGGCTTTGCAGCAACCCCCGGCGAATGCCGCAGGCCACCGCCGCGCAGGCGCCGGTGCCGCAGGCCAGCGTTTCCCCGACGCCACGCTCGTAGACCCGCAGGCGGATCGCGTGGGGAGAGTCGATCTGCATGAAGCCGACATTGGCCTGGCGGGGGAAGCTGGGGTGTCGCTGCAGACTGGGTCCCAGGTCGTCGACCGGGGCGCTATCGACATCGTCGACCTGCAGCACGGCATGGGGATTGCCCATCGAGACGACGCTGAGCGCGACGCGCTGGTTGCCGATCTCGAGGTGATGCAGGAGCTCGTCGCTATCGGCCACGAACGGCACGTCCGCCGGCGCAAAGCGGGGCGTGCCCATGTCGACGCGGACTCGGCCGTCGTCGTCGACCCTCAGCGTCAACGGCCCACCCAGGGTCTCGACCTTGAATTCACGCTTGTGGGTCAAGCGTTGGTCGATGACGAAGCGGGCGAAACAGCGTGCACCGTTGCCGCAGTTTTCCACCTCGCCGCCGTCGGCGTTGAAGATCCGGTAGCGGAAATCCATGTCCGGCTTGCGCGGCGGTTCCACCAGCAACAGCTGGTCGAAACCGATGCCGAAGGGGCGATCGGCCAGCTGGCGGATCTGCTCGTCGCGCAGGTAGGCGCGCTGACTGATCAGATCGACCACCATGAAGTCGTTGCCCAGGCCGTGCATCTTGGTGAAATTCAACAGCATCAGCCTTCCTCCGGCAGCCGGGACTCGAGTGCCCACAGCGATTCGAGGCTCTCGCGGCGACGTACCAGATGGCTCCTGCCGCCGTCCACGAGGACTTCGGCAGGGCGGCCACGGCTGTTGTAGTTGGACGCCATGGCGAAACCATAGGCGCCGGCCGAACGTACCGCCAGCAGGTCGCCTTCGGCGATCGCCAGTTGGCGCTCCTGGCCGAGGAAATCACCGCTTTCGCAGATCGGACCGACCACATCGTAGACGGCGCTGTCGCGGAACGGACGGGTGTCGACGCGCTCGATGCGTTGCCACGCCTGATACAGCGACGGCCGGATCAGATCGTTCATGCCGGCATCGACGATAGCGAAATTCTTGGTCTCGCCGGGCTTGAGGTACTCGACCCGGGTCAACATCACGCCGGCATTGGCGGCGATGGAGCGGCCGGGCTCGAGCAGCAGTGTCAACTCACGACCTTGCAGGCGTTCGCGCACGGCATGAACGAAGTCGCCAGCCGCCGGCGGGCGCTCATCCTGATAGGTGACGCCCAGACCGCCACCGATATCCAGATGCTCGATCACGATACCGTGATCGGCGAGTCGATCGACCAACGCAAGCAGTCGATCCAGCGCATCGAGATACGGCGAGAGTTCGGTCAGCTGCGAGCCGATGTGGCAGTCGAGTCCCACGACCTTGAGATTCGGCCGTTGGGCTGCCCAGGTGTAGAGATCGAACACGTCTTCCGCGGCCACGCCGAACTTGTTGGCCTTGAGTCCGGTGGAGATGTACGGATGGGTTCTGGCATCGACGTCCGGATTGACCCGAATCGAGATGTTCGCGACCTGGCCGCGCTCGGCGGCCACCCGGTCGAGACGCTCGAGTTCCGGGCGCGATTCGATGTTGAAGCACTTGATGCCGACCTCCAGCGCGCGGGCCATTTCGTCGGCCTGCTTGGCAACGCCGGAAAACACGACCTTGGCCGGATCGCCGCCGGCAGCGATGACTCGCTCGAGTTCGCCCACCGAGACGATGTCGAAACCGGCACCGAGGCGGGCAAGCACGTCGAGCACGGCCAGGTTGGAGTTGGCCTTGAGCGCGTAGCAGACGAGATGCGGCATATCGCCGAGGGCATCGCTGTAAGCGCGGAAATGTCGAGTCAGCGCGGCACGCGAATAGACGTAGCAGGGCGTGCCGTACTGCTCGGCCAGCCGATCCAGGGCGATATCCTCGGCGTGCAGCACGCCGTCGCGAACGGGAAAAGCGTCGAACGTCACGGTAGCTCCTCGGCGGTCGGCGATGTGGCTGCCGGCGCCGGGCTGGCCTGGGGCGCTGCCGGTTGACGCTGCTGCGCATCGGGGCCGCTCTGGCCGGGCGTCTGTTTCGACGAGGCTGACTGCGACGTCTCGTAATCGCCCTGCGGGTCGTAGGTCTTCGAGGACTCGCTGTCGCCGGGCATGTAGAGCGGGCCCTTCTGGCCGCAGCCGGAGAGGGCCAGCAGCATCGTGCTCAATGCCGCGATGATGAGTGCATTACGCGACATGATGGCGCTCCTGGAGGGTGGCCAGGGCATCGCGCGCGCGCTGGGCGGCAGCGCGAACCTGATCGGGCGCGGTCCCGCCGATGTGGTTGCGGGCGGCGACCGAGCCTTCCAGCGTCAGCACCTCGAAGACGTCCTCGCCGATCACGTCGGAGAAGCGCTTGAGTTCCTCGAGCGACATCTCCGAGAGGTCCTTGCGCTGTTCGATTCCGTAGGCGACCGCCTTGCCGACGATCTCGTGGGCATCGCGGAACGCGACACCGGCCCTGACCAGATAGTCGGCCAGGTCGGTGGCGGTGGAAAAACCGCGGCGCGCGGCCTCGAGCATGCTCTCCGGCTTGGCTACCAGCGCCGGCGCCATGTCGGCGAAGGCGCGCAGGCAGCCCTTGACCGTATCGAGAGTGTCGAACAGCGGCTCCTTGTCTTCCTGGTTGTCCTTGTTGTAGGCCAGCGGCTGGGACTTCATCAGCGTCAGCAGGCTCATCAGGTGACCATAGACACGCCCGGTCTTGCCGCGTACCAGCTCCGGCACGTCCGGGTTCTTCTTCTGCGGCATGATCGAGGAGCCGGTACAGAAGCGGTCGGGCAGGTCGACGAAATCGAACTGGGCGCTGGCCCACAGCACCATCTCTTCGCTCATGCGCGAGAGGTGCATCAGCAGGATGCTGGCGAAAGCGGTGAATTCGATGGCGAAATCGCGATCGCTGACCGCATCCAGCGAGTTTTCCGAGGGACGATCGAAGCCCAGCAGCTCGGCGGTGACGTGACGATCGATGGGATAGGTGGTGCCGGCCAGCGCCGCAGCGCCAAGTGGCAGCACGTTGACCCGCTTGCGACAGTCGAGCAGACGCTCGTGATCGCGCGTCAGCATCTCCTGCCACGCCAGCAGATGATGGCCGAAAGTCACCGGCTGCGCGGTCTGCAGGTGCGTGAACCCGGGCATGATGGTATCCGCTTCGCGGTCGGCCAGTTCGATCAGGCCGCTGCGCAGACGCGAAAGTTCGGCGGCCACGGCATCGATCTCGTCGCGCAGATAGAGCCGGATATCGGTGGCGATCTGGTCGTTGCGCGAGCGTCCGGTATGCAGCTTCTTGCCGGTGATGCCGATCTTGTCGGTCAGCCGCGCTTCGATGTTCATGTGGATATCTTCGAGCGCGATCGACCACTCGACCTCGCCGCGTTCGATCTCGGCCTCGATGGCGTTGAGACCATCGATGATGCGGTCCCGCTCGTCGTCGGTCAGCACGCCGACCTGAGCCAGCATGGTGGCATGGGCGATCGAGCCGCGGATATCGTGATGATAGAGACGCTTGTCGAACGGGATCGAAGCGGTGAAGGCGGCGACGAATGCGTCGGTGGGTTCGCTGAAACGTCCGCCCCAGGATTGGTTGGTTGCCTGCGTCATCGAAAATCGAGCTCTGCGTGGTCTGCGGATTGAAGGGTCTGCGAGACGGGTCCATTCGCCCGCCCATGAAGCGCTGATCCGAGTGTATCAGAGACGGCGTTGGCAGAGGACGGTGTTGACACCGCACGGTTCAGTCCAGAACGGCCGGCAAGGTAGGCGAGCCCTGGATGGAAAACGATACCGGCCCCGGAACCTGGGAACCGACAGGGTCGCCCGCGCCTATCGGTCGTGGTCAGTTTTTACTCACTCCGTGACTGCTTTATCATGTAAGCCAAGTTTCGCGAATGCGAACACCCACTTGGTGACAGGCCGAGGTACCACTGGCGGTGCCGAGGGTGATAGCCATCCAACTCGGAGAACGGCGTGCTCGACGCTAATAGATTGAGAATCGCAACCCGCAAGAGCGCATTGGCGCTGTGGCAGGCCGAACACGTCAAGACGCTGCTGGAACAGTTCCATCCGCATCTGAGCGTCGAACTGGTGCCGCTCTCTACCCGCGGCGATCAGATACTCGATACGCCGTTGGCGAAGATCGGTGGCAAGGCGCTGTTCGTCAAGGAGCTCGAGGAAGCGATGCTCGATGGGCGGGCGGATCTGGCCGTGCACTCGATGAAGGACGTGCCGATGCAGTTCCCCGAAGGCCTGGGGCTTTCGGTGATCCTGGAAAGTGGCGCGCCCACGGACGCGTTCGTCTCCAACGATCATGCCAGCCTCGATGCGCTGCCCGAGGGCGCCCGTGTCGGCACCTCCAGTCTGCGCCGCGGGCTTCAGGTCAGTGCCCGGCGCCCGGATCTCGAGGTGCTGCCGCTGCGCGGCAACGTTCAGACTCGGCTGGGCAAGCTCGACGCGGGAGACTTCGAAGCGATCATCCTGGCCACCACCGGATTGCAGCGGCTTCAACTGGCGGACCGAATCACCGCCGAACTGACGCCGGAAGAGAGCCTGCCGGCGTGCGGTCAGGGCGCGCTGGGGATCGAATGCCGGCACGACGATGCCGATTTGATCACCCTGCTGGCGCCGCTGGATCATATTCCGACGGCGACACGGGTGCGCGCCGAGCGAGCGCTGAATACCCGCCTGGACGGCGGCTGCCAGGTGCCCATCGGCGGCTATGCCGTGCTCGAGAACGATGGCGACACGCTGTGGTTGCGCGGTCTTGTCGGGCACCCCGACGGTTCCGTGGTGCTGCGTGCCGAGAGCCGGGGATCGGCTTCGGAGCCGGAATCGCTGGGCATCCGCGTGGCGGAAGATCTGCTGGCGCAGGGAGCCGGCGAGATTCTGGCCGAAGTCTACGGCGGCGCCGACAGCGAGTGATGCCTGCTCGCGTACTGCTGACGCGTCCGGGACCGCGCGGCGAGGTGCTGGCTCGGGCGCTCGAGGCTTGCGGTATCACCACGACCGCACTCGACGTGCTGCGCTTCGAGTCGGTGGCGCTATCGGCTTCGGCTCGCGCCGCGCTGCTCGACCTCGATCTGTTTCACGGCATCATCGTGGTCAGCCCCCAGGCGGCGACGTGTCTTGCCGAGGCCATTGCGTCATACTGGCCTCAGTTGCCCCAAGGCCTGCGTTTCTACGCCGTCGGCGAGGCGACCGCGCGGACGTTGCATGCGGAACTGGGTGTGCCGGCGGTCATTCCCGCGCGGGGGGAAGGCGAGGACAGCGAGGCGCTGCTGGAAGTGGCCTCGCTCAAGGCGGTGGCCGGCAAGCGGCTGTTGCTGGCTCGCGGCGAATCGGGCCGGGAACTATTGCGGGAACGACTGCGTGAGCGCGGCGCCGATGTCGAAACCGTGGCGCTCTATCGGCGTCGCTATCATCCACCGTCTCCACCCATGGACAAGTGGCTGGAGAGTGGGGATTTTGCCGCGCTGGTGGTGACCAGCGGGGAAATATTGCAACATTTGGTCACATGGTGTGGCCCAGTTGCGTTGAACCAACCGCTAATCGTCTCGAGTCAGCGGTTGGCTACACTGGCGGGAACGCTGGGGTTCGGCTCGCCTCATGTGGCGTCGGGTGCTTCACCGGCGGCACTGAGCGCTGAGATCCGCGCGGTGCTCGATCCGCGGGGCGCCACCTCCGATCAGGGTGATCACGAAAAAGGCAAGCGTAGATGAGCAAGCAGAGCAAAGATCAGCAACCGTCGTCGGCATCGGCTGCCGATACCGAGCAGGCCGCGGACGGTACGGCCAGCCCGAGCGGGAAAGACCCGAAAGCCGCTCCGGTCGTGACGCCAAGCACGGACAGCAGCAAAAGCCATTCGTCATCACCTGCCGACTCGTCCTCGCGGCCCGGCTCGACCACGCCAGAGCCGGCCAAGACCGAGCCCGTCAAGACCGAGCCGGCCAAGACCGACCCAGTCAAACCCGATGTCGTTCAGCCAGCCGCCACGGAGCGTGCGACCGGCAAGTCGTCAGCGAGTGCAGCCGCAACGAACTCGTCGACCAAGGCCCAGCCAGCTGCTGGCGCCAAGGCCAGCAAGTCAGGCAAGACGAGCGCTTCCGCAACGACCCCCACCTCGGCGGCCGCATCCGGCGCTTCCCATCAGCCCAGCGCCTCGACCGGCAACCAAAGTGGTCAAGGCGGCAAGCCTGGCAGCGCTTCGTCCGCGGGTGGCGCTGCCACGCCGCCGGGCGGCACGCCGCCGGGCGGCACGCCGCCAACGAACGGCGAAAAGCGCGGCCGCGCGGGCAAACTGGGTCTGCTCGCCCTGATTCTGGTCATTCTGCTGGCCATCGCAGTGGCTGTCGTCGGCTTCCAGGGATGGCAGAAGCTTCAGCAGCAGCAGGCACAATTGAGCCAGATCGGCACCAACAGCACCACGCTCGACCAGCTCGAATCGAAAGTCGGTGAGCTCGATCAGAGTCGTCAGCAGAATCTGAAGATGATGCGGGGCGAGTTCGATCAGTACCGCCAGAATCTCGACAACACGCTGGACAAGGTGCTCAAGGAACTGGCCCAGCAGCAGCAGGCCGATCCGCGGGAGTGGCTGCACGCCGAGGCCGAGTATCTGCTGCGTCTGGCCAACCAGCGGCTGCAGCTCGAACGCGACGTCAACGGCGCCAAGGCGTTGCTGAACGCGGCCGACGAGCGTCTGCGTGAGGCGGACAACCCGGCCCTGGTGCCGGTTCGCCGTGCCATCCAGTCGGAGCTCGCTTCGCTCGATTCCGTGCCGGTCATCGACCGAACCGGCCTTTATCTGGCACTGATGGCGCAGCAGGAGCAGCTGGCACGTCTGCCGCTGAAGCAGGACATCGAAGAGATCGCCGCCGGCCAGGGTGATGCCAAGCCGACCGGCGGCTGGCGCCAGCAGCTGGCAACGCTGGGTAGCGAGCTCAAGGATCTGGTGACCGTGCGGCGTCACGATCAGCCGCTCGAAGCGCTGATCACGCCCCAGCAGGAGTCCTACCTGCGTCAGAACGTGCGGTTGCTGCTCGAGCAGGCGCAGCTGGCGTTGCTGAAGTCCGAGCCCAAGCTTTATCAGGCCAGCCTCGACAAGGCGATCGAACTGGTCGAGGGCTATTACGCCACCGACAACGACGGCGTGACCAACGCGCTCGACAAGCTCAAGAGTCTTCGCGACAACGAGGTTCGACCGGAGCTACCGGATATCAGCGAGTCCTCCCAACTGCTCAAGCGCTTCATCGAACAGCGCTTCGGCAACGGGGGTGGCCAGGGTGGTTCTCAAGGCGGCGCTCAGAATAGCGGGTCACAAAACGGCGACTCGCCACAGGGAGAGAGCGAATGAGAAAGCTGATCCTGCTGATCGTCTTCGGTCTGGCGGTCGGCGCGCTGTTTGGGCAACTGATGCAGTCGCTGCCGGGCTACTGGTTCATTCGCGTCGGCGACACGTCCGTTCAGACCTCGTTCTGGTTCGGCTGCGTCCTGTTGCTGGCCACCTTTCTGGTGTTGCACTTCCTGCTGCGCGCGCTGGTCCGACTGCGTCGTCCGGTGAGCCGGATCAAGGTGTGGAATAGCCGCACCCGTCATCGGACGGCAATGAAGCGCACTGTTCGCGGCCTGGTGGCGCTGGCCGAAGGCCGCTGGAAACGTGCCGAGAAGTCTCTCACCAAGGCCGCCGACGATTCCGGCACGCCGCTGGTCAACTATCTTTCGGCAGCCCTGGCGGCACACTATCAGGGCCGCTACGAGCAGGCCGACGTGCTGCTCAAGCGGGCCCATCACAGCACCGAAGGGGCGGACACCGCGGTAGGACTGGTGCAGGCGCAGCTGATGCTGGATCGCCAGCAGTTCGAGGAGGCCCTGGCGACATTGACGCGACTGGAGCAGCAACTGCCGGAGCATCCGCAGGTACTCAAGCTGCTCAAGCAGGCCTATCTCAGCGTCAACGACTGGGATGGCATGCGTCGTCTGTTGCCACGTCTCGACAAGCACCGCCTGATCACCGAAGACGAACGTCGCGAACTCGACCAGCGTGTCTATCGCGAGCTTCTGGTGCAGGCCGCGCAGCAGCCCGACAATCTGCCGCGCGTTCGTTCGCTATGGGCGGACATGCCGGACAATCTGCGCGGCGAGGTCGAACTGGTCGGACTCTATGCCGAAGCGCTGATCCAGGGTGGCGAAGAGGGCGATGCCGAGCGCCTGCTGCGCAACGCGCTCAAGGAGCACTGGGATACGCGGCTGGTGCTGCGCTACGGGCTGCTCAACGTCGATGCGGCTCGCCAACTGGTCTATGCCGAAAAGTGGCTGCAGGAGCGGCCCAACGACCCGGACCTGCTGCTCACGCTGGGCCGCCTGTCACTGCGCAACGCCTATTGGGGTAAGGCGCAGGAGTACTTCGAGGCAAGCCAGCGCCAGCGTCCGAGCGGTGTCGTCTGCGCCGAGCTCGCGCGGCTCTATGCCAACCTCGGCGATCACAGCAAGAGCCAGCTCTACTATCGCCAGAGCGTGACGCTGCTCGACAAGTCGCTGCCGGCGCTGCCGCAGCCCAGCGACATGACGCGCTGAACCGATTGACGATCGATTGCTCTCCTGGGCGCCTGCGGGCGCCTTTTTTGGTGCGGTAGATTGCCGCCGTTCAGTTCACGGAGAACCTGCATGCATTACGGTATCGATGTCGGCGGCACCAAGACCGAGATCGCGATCTACGACCGCCAATGGGTGTGCCTCGACCGCTGGCGCGAGCCGACGCCCTCGGACGATGGCGCAGCACTGCTGGCCATGTTGTCCGAGATGGTTCGGGAAGCGGATCGTCGCCAGGGCGGTCGAGGCTCGCTGGGGCTGGGTTTTCCGGGGGTGGTCGATGACCGAGGCTATCTGATCGCGGCGAATCTACCGGGACTGCGCTCCTTCGTGCTGGAGGCGGCGCTGGCGACCTCTCTTGATCGTCCCTTCGTGATCGAGAATGACAGCCGCTGTTTCGTGGTATCGGAAACCGGGCCCGGCGGGGCGGCAGAGGGCGTGGTGCATGCCTTCGGCGCGATTCTGGGAACCGGGGCCGGCGGTGGTGCAATGGTCGCCGGCCGCCTGCTCGCGGGAAGCGGCCGGTTTGCCGGAGAGTGGGGGCATCTGCCACTGCCGGCGGCGGCGGCCAGGCGCTACGATCTGCCCCTGTTGCGCTGTGGCTGTGGTCTCGAAGCGTGCCTTGAAACCTATATTGCCGGGCCGGGGCTGGTGAGGCTGCATCGTCATTTCGGTGGCGAGTCGGCGACCGCCGAAGCGTGGCATCAGGCGTGGCTGGCGGATGAACGCGCGGCGCAACAGGCCCACCGGTGTCATCTCGAGCTGCTGGGCGGCGCCCTGGCCAATGTGGTCAAGCTGCTGTCACCCAGTGTCATCATTGTCGGTGGAGGCCTGTCGACGCTGGACGAGCTGATGGAAGCCTTGCCGGCATCGATCGCGGAACAGCTGTTTCCAGGTGTCGAGGTGCCCGCAGTCGTGCGCTCCCGCCTGGGCGATGCCAGCGGCGTGCGCGGCGCGGCCATGCTGGGTGCCGAGGCGTCGAGGCGTGTCCACGTTTGAGGCGAGCACAAAAAGGCCGCCCGCAGGCGGCCTGTAAAGCGTTTCACGACATCAGCAGGCTTCTGGCTTAACGCTCATCACCGTTGTCCTCGTCGACGTCATCGTGGCTGGGCTTGCGATGCGTCTCGTCCGGGATGGGCGTATCGGGCGTGCTGGTCGCGTCGTTTTGCGGCTCGTCGGCGACTGCCCCCGGGATGTCACGCTTTTCATCACGCAGCACGCGCAAGTGGGCGGGTGGCGCCATGCCATCACGGTCTTCGCCGAAGTAGAGTGTGGTGTGCGGGAACGGAATCTCGATACCGGCTCTGTCGAAGTAGAGCTTGACCAGGCGGTTGTAGGCACGGCCGACGCCCCACTGATCGCCCGGCGTGGTCTTGATCACCACGCGAATGTTGACCGAACTGTCGGCGAGCGCAATGACACCGGCCACGGTCATCGGTGCCAGTAGCTTGTGACCATGCTCCTCGCTTGCCTGGAGTTCCGCGTAGGCCGCTTCCAGCTGCTCGATGGCGTAATCGATATTCTCGCGGTAAGCGATTCCGTACTCGCCGACGTGATTGCCGAATTCGCGCATGTAGTTGGATACCGTATCGACCGACGAGAATGGCACGATGTGATAGGTGCCCGACAGGTCGCGGATGGCGACAGAGCGAATGCTGACTCGCTCGGCGGTGCCGGTAACGCCGCCCACGGTGACAACGTCGCCCGTGTTCATGGCGTTCTCGAGCTGAATGAATACGCCGGTAATGACGTCTTGCACCAGCTTCTGCGAGCCGAAACCGATTGCCAGACCCAATACCCCGGCACCCGCGATCAGCGGTCCGATATTGATGCCGATTTCCGACAGCACGATCATCAGCGTCATGACGATCAGCGTGATCGCCAGCGCGTTACGGAACAGGCTCATCAACGTCTTGGCACGAGCCGTCGGCGCGCCGCCGCCGGTATCCGGATTCAGGAAATTCTCGATCAGACTGGCCAGACCGATCCAGACGGCAGCTGCGACGACCAGAATCAGCATCACCTGAATGACGGTGGCAATGGTATGGGCGCCCGCTTCCGTGGCACGCCAGGCGGCGAGATCGAAGACGTGCCAGGCATCCAGTACGTAAAGCGCCACGGCGATCAGGATGATCGCGCGGATGACCTTGAGGAAGGTCGGAATATAGGAGTTCAGGCGAGTTTCCAGCAATGGCAGTTTGGCCCGAAGGTTGTCACCGAGATCGATGCGCTGACCGATGAGCTGGGTCAACAGGCCGGAGATCAACATGCCGATACCGATGTAGATGATCGTCTTCAATGTCGCGATCAGCACGAACGGAAGCGCGGTTTCCGGATGCAGCAGCGTGACGCCGAATACCATCACGGTATAGAGCAGTGCGATGATGAACCAGATTCGGGCAAACAGGCGGAGCGCGACCCGCGACAGCGACATCGAGGCCTCGTCGGCGCGCTGCATGATCAGGTCACGGACAGGGATGCGCTTCTTGAGGATCACCGAGACGGCGACCAGTAGAGCGATCACCATGATCAGCACGCCGACGGCCTTGCCGAAGGCCAACGACAGGGTGGTGTTCACGATCGGGACCACGACCAGCATGCCATAGCCGATGAAGCCCGCCAGAGTCGCCAGGAAGCGGTTGCAGTAGCGTGCCTGATCGGCGCCGATGGGCAGCAGTCGCAAACCCTCGTGGCTGGAGGCAAACAGCACGCGCAAGGCGCACTTGAACAGTTCGATCATCAGGAACGCGTTGAGGAACAACGAGAAACGGCTATCGAGACTGCCGCTTTCCCCTACCAGGAACGTGGCCACCAGATTGCCGGCGACATAGGCGAGCACGACCGCCACGACATCGACGATCGCGGCGAGCACCACCGCCACGATGACCCGCAGCAGATGGCCTCGACTATCACCCTTCATCGACCACTGGCTGAACCGGTTGAACAGCGGTGTAGCGATGCGCCGTAAAATGAAGAAAGCCACGACCGTGGCAATCACCACCATTGCCAGATTGATCGCCGCGCTCAGGAAAGCGCCCATGTCGAACGCGGGTGCGGCGCTGCTGGCGGCGGCATCGCCGCTGCCGAAGAAGCCTCCGATCATCGCCACCAGGCCGTTGAGCTGGCCACCGATATCGCCTGCGATCCCGCTGGTGAGTTGCGCCATTCGTCGCGGAAAGGACGCCGTGGAATCGACGTTATCGTTGCTCGCGGCGACGGCCGGTTCCGACTCTGCGGAGTTCTGGGAAGTCTCTGCGGAGTTCTGGGAAGTCTCGGCGGAGTTCTGGGAAGTCTCGGCGGGGCTGGTGTCAGTGGCGTTCCCATCGGCTGCCTGGGTGGCGTCGCCCTGGGCATCGCCGGAGGATTCCTGCTGGGATGCCAGCTGTCTCAGCTGATCGATAAGAACCTGTCGCGACTGGGCGTTTTCCAGCAGATCCGCCATGGTGGAATAGGCGGGGCCATCCTGGGCGGTTTGCCCTTCGGATCCACTTTCCTGGGCCAGCGCGGGGGCAGCGAATATCAAAAGTAACAGCAATAGCCAGCGACTGAGCCAGCGATCGGGGCGAAGGACTATCAAGCTCCAATCTCCTTGTCTTGTGAGCGGATCGGTCCGGCGGCACTCTGCCAGCCTAAACATCGTTAGGATAACACTTTATCGCTAATGGCAAATTCGTGCGGCCATCGAGACAACGGCGATCAGATGAGGCTAGCCGATCTGGTCGAGTTTTCCAGAATCGGAGCGGCGGTTGTGAGCATTCGGTACTGACTGGCGGCGCCTCTTCTACCGGCCTTTACGAAAGAGCACCGTCGGTTCGCTAAGGAGAAACGATGAAATCGCTGGCGCCGAGACGCTGACAAAGTTCATGCCCGGCGGGCGATGTCGAGTCAGGTCTGCGCCGGGATATAGTGATCATCGATCGAGAGTCCATCCCGCCATCCGCGCGCTCTCGCTGTCTTCCGCTGCCAGTCATCAGAGGTCGCCATGAGTTCATCTTCCTTTGCCGAGCGCATCGAGCAGACACCCGAACGGGTTGTCGAAGCCGAAGATCGATTGGCGCATCACGATTTTGCCGGCGCCATCGCCTTGCTCGAGCCGGCCTACCAGGCGGGTGATGACAGTCCGGATGTCGTCAGGGGCCTGATGTTGGCCTACCAGGGTGCTGGGGATACCGCCGGATACGAAGCGATGATGGGCGTTACGCTGCAGAAGTCGCCCGAACCACCCCTCAAGCTGGGAATTGCCCACGCCGAGGCGGCGATGACCCGGGCGGACTGGTCGGTAGCGGCAGACAGGTGGCAGTTCGTCATCGATCGTTGTGCCGGCTTCCCTCATCAGGTCCACGTGCGGCAGGCACGAGCCTTTCTCGCCGCTCGGCAATTCAGCCAGGCGCTGCGTGCGGTGAATCTGGCCCTGGAAAAGCAGCCCGGCAACACGACGCTCAGCGATCTCAAGGATGTCATTGCCAGTCAGAAGGCGAAGAAGTTCCAGCTGGCGGCGCACAAGCTGGCAGCCCCGGTCGCGATACGGTGGGAGGCCGGTGAAGGTCAGAAGCAGATCACGACGCTCGAGTCGTTCCGTCACTATCGAATCCGGGGCTGGATCGATGCCCGGCGGGACCAGCGGCCGGAGCTGACCGTTTCGACTAACGGCGACATCACCTGCCTCGGACTCACGGCGATCGAACCGAGTGCGCCTTACCAGGAGGCGGGATGGATGTTCGAGCACACGTTCGATCTCTCGCACGAGCTTACCCTGGGCGTTCGGCTCGAGGGCGGCAAAGCCTACGACTGTCTGCGTTTTTCGCTGGCGCCGGTCATGGAGGTTCTCGAGGGACGCGAAGGGTGGCTGTTTCTGGCCAACGATACCAACGCGAGCATCGATCAGTTCACCGGTAAAAGGCGCCTGGAAAGCAGTCAGGAACAGGCCTGGCAGCAGTTTGCCGCCCAGCTCGCGCCACTACAGCAACAGCGCTCGCTGTTGTTCCTGATCGCCAACTCCAAGGAGAAGGTCAGGCCGGAATGCTATCCGTTCGAGAAGGCCGATATCACCACGACCGAACAGGTGTCGGCGATCCTCAAGCAGGGCGAGATCGATTACTGCAATCCGGTCGCGGCGATGCAGGCGGTATCGGATAGCTACTATCCCACCGACACCCACTGGAGTGGCCGCGGCGCTTATCTCGCGTTTACCGCCTGCATGCGATATTTCGGGTTCGACGACGAGTTCGACTCGCTATACGCCTTCGAGCAGCGGGAGGTGGTCGGCGATCTGGGATCGAAGATGGATCCTCCTGCCAAGTCGCTTTCCACCGTCGCCGTTTTCCGGGAGAAGAGCGGCGTGTACTGCCGCTTTTCCAACTACCTGCCGGGCACCGGCAACATCACGATTTTCGAGAATTCCAAACCGATCCATGCCAGAACGCTGGTCATCTTCGGCGGTTCCTCGGCGGGTGCGGGCGGTTTCGCGATGCTGTTTGCCAACATTTTCCAGCGGGTCGTCGTGGTCAATCTGCCAGGCAGCCATGTTCAGGAAATCATCGATCATGAAGCCGCGGATTACGTGATTCTGCAGACCAATGAACGTTATCTCGCCACGCCCGGCAGGATCGTCAGGAGATTGGTCGAGGCGAATCTCGATCAGGCCGTCAAGGCGCTGCCGGCGGCCGAAAGGATCAAGCTGCTGGAGAGAATGAATCGTCACGCACCCTGTGAGCCTTATCATGGCCACATGACTGCGCTGCTGGCTGAGTGATCGGGTGGAAGGTGTCGGCTGTTCGTCCATGTTGCGGAGACAAGGCGGGAGCCTGACAGCCAGCGGATTGGCGTCGCGAATATACGATAACCGTGCTTATACGATAATTGTACGATGCAAGAAATTCTGTCAAGGTATCGCCTGACGACACCGACCTGTCGGTGAATCATGACGACGCCAAGGAGGGATTCTCATGCATCATCGTCTCGATTGCCCGCGCTGTGGCAGCCAGCAAGCCACTTCTTCCAACAGCGAGCTGGCCTGGGACGAGGTCTGTTGCGCGGCCTGCGGCGAGTTTCTCGAGACTCGCCAGTCGCTCGAGGAGCGCAATGCGCCGCTTTTGATCGAAACCTGCCTGAAGTCTCAAGCACTGGCTCGGGATATGGGTCTTCGAGTCTGACCGGTCACACCATGTCGCTGACCTGACAAGATCGCCGCCCATGGGTGGCCAGTACCAAGGAAGGAAGATGCTTAAAGTCACGCTGGATCTACGCTGTAACGTCTGCGGCGGCGAGCAGTTTCTACTGCCGACGTTGAGCGAAACGTCCGAAGACGTCCGTTGCGCCAGCTGTTCCGCTTTCAAATGCAAGAGCAATGACCTGGAGCGGGCAATGTCTACCGCCCAGCGTCAAAAGGCAGCCTTGGCGATAGTCGCCTGAGGGTTTCTTTCATTCCACGCTGTGGAAATTGATCACAAAAAAAGCACCCGTTCGGGTGCTTTTTCATGTTTGGTGGAGGCGGGGGGAATTGAACCCCCGTCCGCCGGCACTCGCCCATCAGCTCTACATGCTTAGTTCCGTCTTTTGATTTAACGCAGTGCACTCCGACGGGCAGGATGGCACCTTGCGATCTCTCTAAGGTTTAACGAATGTCAGGAGAGCGCTGACATCCTCGGTCCCATCAGCTTTAGCTCATATCCCCGCCGCGATGAATGGGCACATCG
Source organism: Salinicola socius (assembly GCF_001937195.1). Lineage (GTDB taxonomy): Bacteria > Pseudomonadota > Gammaproteobacteria > Pseudomonadales > Halomonadaceae > Salinicola > Salinicola socius. The sequence continues at coordinate 106,342 of NZ_MSDO01000002.1, forward strand.
CTTTGGGGCCAGACTAACAACTAGCAGTTTTTACGCTGCCAGTGCGCCTTGAGCATAGTTTTCGTCGTTTGCGACTATTCATTTGCAACGTTGGATTTACGAGATACGTTACGCTCTCGGCATGCACCTCAGGGATTGTCACCAGCGTCGAAGCCATGTCGCCCCCGTATAACTCGTTCATTCTATCAGATGGCGACGAGTCCACGCCATATCAAGTGCTGTCCCGAGTATTCAGCGCACGATCAGGCGTGGTCACGTATGACGCGTGCCTTCTCGCGATTCCAGTCGCGCTCCTTCTCGGTGGCGCGCTTGTCGTGCAACTGCTTGCCGCGCACCAGTGCCAGCTCGCATTTGACCAGATTCTGCTTCCAGTAAAGCTTGAGTGGTACGCAGGTGTGCCCCTTCTCCTGAGTCCGGGAGAAGATCCGGGCGATCTCCTTGCGGTGCAGCAGCAGCTTGCGCGTTCGCGTCGGGTCGGCGAGAACGTGCGTGCTCGCCGTGTTGAGCGGCATGATGTGGCTGCCCAGCAGCCACGCCTCGCCATTCTTGACCAGAATGTAGGTGTCGGTCAGCTGAGCTTTGCCGGCGCGCAGGCTCTTGACCTCCCAGCCGGCCAGCGACAGGCCGGCCTCGAAGGTCTCGTCGATGTGATATTCGAACCGAGCCTTCTTGTTCTGGGCGATCATGTTGCTGCTTGGCGCGTTGCTTTTCTTCTTACCCATGACACCTCTTTACGGCGATATCCGGTATGCCCTCGGGCGGTGTGATGAATGGCCTTCACGCTGGCTATGCACTTCACACGCCAGACGCGGGAGAGAAGCGTCGGCGAGGCATCGTGTGAAGTCTAGTTATGAGGGCAGCCGTGATACCATTCAAGCATCGAAAACGGTGCCCCATGATACGCATGTCGGGGCGATAAATCAGTGGAGACCCCTATGCCCAGCGTGAATCGGTCCGCATTCGTTCGGCATACACCGGAACAGATGTTTGAACTGGTCAATGATTTCGAGCGCTACCCTGAGTTTCTGCCCGGCTGTCGACGAGCCAACGTCGTCGAACGGGGAGACGACTACCTGATCGGCCGGATGACGCTCGCCAAGGGCGGCGTGGAGCAGAGCGTGACCACCCGCAACGATCTCGAGCGGCCCGAACGTATCGATCTTTCGCTCGTCGACGGGCCTTTCAAGCGCCTCAGCGGCCAATGGCACTTCCGGGCGATGGGGGAAGATGCCTGCAAGATAGAACTCGAGATGAACTTCGAGTTCAGCAATCGGCTGCTGGGGATGGCGTTTGGTCGGCTGTTCCAGCAGGTGGCAGGCCAGCTGGTCGATGCGTTCACGCGCCGCGCCGATCAGGTCTACGGACGCTAGCGCAGGAATGCCAGGGAGGAGCGTGATGGCAAACATCGAAGTCGCTTTCGCAACGCCCGAGCATCAGGTGATCGTGAGTCTCTCGCTCGTGCCCGGGATCAACGCCAGGCAGGCAGTCATGCAGGCCAGCCTGTCCGAACGGCACCCGGCCTGGGCGCACGTCGACTTCGCCGAGGCGCCGGTGGGCGTCTTCGGTGTTCGCCTGGCCGCGCCGGAGGATTACCAGCCGGCCGCCGGAGACCGTCTCGAAGTCTACCGGCCCCTCGAGATCGATCCCATGCAGGCGAGACGCGAAAGGGCAGCCAGCGCCTCAGCGCGCTGACTGCCCTCTCATCCGCTCGAAAGGCGGCCGGCGGCGTTCTAGATGCCGCTGGGGCCGATCTGTGGCACCGGGGCCGCGCTGTCGCCGGCACCTTCCACGGCGGGGCCCGGGCCGTCGTCCTGGTTGAGTTCGACGTTGGAGTCCATATCGCCGGATTTGGCGATATCGGCCAGCTGATCGTTCTGGAAGGTCAGCGTCAGGCGCTTCTGCACCGTGTCACCGTAGGCTTCGTCGAGGTAGAAGACGTAGTCCCACTGATCCGATGAGAAGGGGGCTTCCATCAGTGGTGTCCCCATGATGTAGGCGACCTGTGCACGACTCATGCCGAGGTGGAGCTGAGACACCATATCCTTGGTGATGAGATTGCCTTGGGGGATGTCCCTTTTATAGACGCCAAAGTAGCTGCAGCCGGTGATGAGCGACACAGCGAGGATGAGTACAGTCGTTCTGATCAGATTTTGCATTTGGGCCCGTCTTTCACTATCGTTGCGTGGATTGATCATACCCGACACAAGACGCTACTGCGAAGAGCGACCATGGCCGACGAAAACCAAGAATTGCGTAAGGCGGGGCTGAAGGTCACTCTGCCGCGCGTCAAGATTCTGCAGATCCTCGAAGCGACTCGGATGGAAGAAGAGCTTCACATGAGTGCCGAGGACGTCTACAAGGCGCTGCTGGAATCGGGAGAAGATGTCGGATTGGCGACGGTCTATCGCGTTTTGACCCAGTTCGAAGCAGCAGGACTGGTCGTTCGACACAACTTCGACGGTGGTCATGCGGTTTTCGAGATGTCCCAGGAAGAGCACCATGACCATATGGTGGATCTGGAATCCGGTGAGATCGTCGAGTTCTTCGATGAAGAGATCGAACGCCGTCAGCGCGAGATCGTCGAGGAACACGGGTACGAACTGGTAGAGCACGCCCTGGTCCTCTATGTTCGCCCGCGGGGATCCAAGGCCACGCGTCAGGACGGTATCAAGAAGTAATCGCGCTATCGGCGCCAGGACAGAGAAAATCGGCTGCCGACATGTCGACAGCCGATGAAAGGACGCCAGACCGTAATACGCCGACCTCAAGGTCGGCGTTTTTGCGTTGGATTCTCCAGTTCGCAGGGAAAAGGTGGCGGCACGGCGCCGACGACGAGCGCGTCAGTGAGCCGAACTCTGGCTGGCCGCCAGCATTTCGCGGGCGTGGGCCAGTGTCCGATTGGAGAGCTTGACCCCCCCCAGCATCCGCGCCAGCTCGCGCACCCGCCCGGCGTCGTCCAACTGGGCCATCTCGGTATGCGTTTCGTCGTCGCTCGAGCGCTTCTCGATATGCAGATGCTGATGAGCCTGTGCGGCGACCTGCGGCAGATGGGTGACGGTCATGACCTGGGCGTCGTGGCCCAGCCGGCGCAGCAACTGGCCGACGATTTCCGCGGTGGCGCCGGAGATACCCACATCGACCTCATCGAAGACCAGCGTCGCCAGGGTGCTGTGACTCGCCGCGACGACCTGAATCGCCAGACTGACGCGAGAGAGTTCGCCGCCGGAAGCGACCTTGGCCAACGGCCGCGGCGGCTGACCCGGGTTGGCGCTGATCTGCAGGCTGACGCGATCCAGCCCGTGGGGTTGAGGTGTCTCCAGCGGCGTGACGTCGACGGCAAAGCGCGCCTTGTCCATCCCCAGAAATGCCAGCTGCTCCTGAACCTGCTGGGCAAAAGCCGTGGCCGTGCGCTGACGAGTCTCGCTGATCTTCCTGGCGTCGTCGCGATACTGCTGACGCAGGTCGTCGAGCCGGGTTCTCAGCGTTTCGAGATCGTCGTCGCCACTATCGAGCGCCTCGAGTTCTCCACTCAGCCGGCGATGCAGATCATCCAGCTCTTCCGGCATGACGTGATGCTTGCGTGCCACGCGATGAATTTCGGCGAGCCGTTCGTCGACCCAGGCGAGTCGCTGCGGGTCGAGCTCGTTGGATTCGACGAAGTGATGAAGTTCGCGGGCGGCTTCCTCGAGCTGGATCTGGGCGTCGTTCAGCATTGTCAGCGCTTCGGACAGGCTGCCGCGGTCGCTGCCGGGAACGCGAGAGAGACGTAGCGTCGCCTGCGAGAGTAGTGTCAGCGCACCGTTTTCATCGTGATCGCAGCTATCGGCGGCGAACTGCGCCTCGAGCAGGCTCTCCTCAAGATGCGCCAGCGTCTCCTGTTCCTGCTCCAGGCTTTCCAGTTCCTCGGCCTGCAGATCGAGCTGGTCGAGCTCCTCGACCTGGTAGCGCAGCAGCTGGCGCTTGGCCTGGCGTTCCTCGTCGTTCTCGCTGCGCTCGCGATACTGCCGGCGCAGCGCGTGCCACTGACGATGCAGATCGCCGAGCTCGGCGACCGCCTGGTGATGGCCGGCCGCGTCGTCGAGCAGGCGCCGATGGGTGTCCTCGTTGAGCAGGGCCTGATGGGCGTGCTGGCTATGCACGTCTATCAGGCATTCACCCAGCTCGCGCAGGTCCGCGATGGTGCAGGGCTGGCCGTTGATCCACGCCTTGGAACGGCCGCTGGCGGTAACGACGCGGCGCAACAGGCAGTCATCCGTGGCCAGCTCGCGTGCCGCCAGCCAGGCCTTGGCCTCTTCCCGCTCGGCGATGTCGAAGCGGGCGCTCAGGTCGGCGCGATCGGCGCCGTGGCGAACACCGCCAGCATCCGCGCGCTCCCCAAGGCAGAGCCCCAGCGCCCCGAGCAGAATCGATTTGCCGGCACCGGTCTCGCCGGTGATGGCGGTCATGCCGGCCTGAAACTCCAGGTCCAGCGTGTCGACGATAGCGAAGTCACGAATGGCGAGTTGAATCAGCATGCTGCCTCCCGAGTCGATGGCGGCTTTACGGTATCTGGCGGTGGGGGATGCGCCCGCCGGCAATCTGTTTGTTTATACAGTAGTCCAAAATCCCCTTCAACGACTCTTGTGACCCGCCATGCGATCGGTGCTTGAGATCTGAATCGATAGCCCCATATAGGCAGACAACTCCGACGCTTGTCGAATTGCTGTCACAACACCTTGCCAGGAGAGATTCATGGCTAGAGATCCGCAAAATCCCGTAGACGAAGAACTCGAGCGCGCAGAGCGCGACGGAGAACCGCAACATCAGTCCACCAACGACGCTTTGGACGGTGATCTGGAGCAGTTCGCGGAATCGCTCGAACACGAGGCGGATGACACCGAAGGGCTGGCCAACCCCGAAGCGGAGGTTCTGGCGGCCAGGGTCGAGGAGCTCGAGCAGGCGCTGGCGGAGGCCAAGGATCAGTCGATGCGCGCCGCTGCCGATGCGCAGAATGCCCGTCGCCGCGCCGAGCAGGACGCCGACAAGGCGAAGAAGTTTGCCCTCGAGAAGTTCGTCAAGGAGCTGCTTCCGGTGGTCGACAGCCTGGAAAAAGGGCTGGAAAGCATGCAGGACGTCGACGATACCCATCGCGAGGGTGTCTCGATGACGCTCAAGATGCAGCTCGACGTGCTGAGCAAGTTCGGTGTCGAGCAGCTCGAGCCGCAGGGCGAGCCGTTCGACCCGCAGTTCCACGAAGCCATGACGATGGTGCCCAACCCGGAGCTGGATCCCAATACCGTGATGGATGTGATGCAGAAGGGCTACACCCTGAACGGTCGGTTGATTCGCCCGGCCATGGTCGTGGTCAGCAAGGCGGCGGGCTAGGGAGCGGATGCCATCGGTTCGAATCGACGCTTCCGCTGAATCGTCGACGAGGACTTGAAAGGCGCCAACCAGCCCCCACATAGCAGTCAATCGCGCAGCAAGCGCCGTCATCAAAACGAATTGAGTCGTCAACGAATAGTTAGAGGTGAGGAATTATGGGACGCATCATTGGCATTGACCTGGGTACGACCAACTCCTGTGTGGCCGTGCTCGATGGTGACAAGACTCGTGTGATCGAGAACGCTGAAGGCGGCCGCACGACGCCTTCCATCATCGCCTATACCGACGACGGCGAAACGCTGGTCGGTCAGGCGGCCAAGCGTCAGGCGGTCACCAACCCCAACAACACGCTGTATGCGATCAAGCGTCTGGTGGGCCGCAAGTTCAAGGACGATGTCGTCCAGAAAGACATCAAGATGGTGCCCTACGAGATCGTCGAAGCCGACAACGGCGACGCCTGGGTCAAGGTCAACGGCAACAAGCTGGCGCCGCCGCAGGTCAGTGCGGAAGTGCTGAAGAAGATGAAGAAGACTGCCGAAGACTATCTCGGTGAAGAAGTGACCGAAGCGGTCATCACCGTTCCGGCCTACTTCAACGATTCTCAGCGCCAGGCGACTAAGGACGCGGGCCGCATTGCCGGTCTCGAGGTCAAGCGCATCATCAACGAGCCGACGGCTGCCGCGCTGGCCTACGGCATGGACCGCGCCACCGGCGACCGCACCATCGCAGTCTACGATCTGGGCGGCGGCACCTTCGACATCTCGATCATCGAGGTGGCCGATGTCGATGGTGAAAAGCAGTTCGAAGTGCTGGCCACCAACGGCGACACCTTCCTGGGTGGCGAAGATTTCGATCTCAAGCTGATCGACTATCTCGTCCAGCAGTTCAAGAGCGATTCGGGCATCGATCTGTCCGGCGACAGCCTGGCCATGCAGCGCCTGAAGGAAGCGGCCGAGAAAGCCAAGATCGAGCTCTCTTCCGCGCAGCAGACCGAAGTCAACCTGCCGTACATCACGGCGGACAACACCGGTCCCAAGCACCTGGCGATCAAGGTCACCCGCGCCAAGCTGGAATCGCTGGTCGAAGACCTGGTGGCTCGTTCACTGGGTCCGTGCAAGACCGCCATGCAGGATGCCGGCCTCTCCAATAGCGAGATTCAGGACGTGATTCTGGTCGGTGGTCAGACTCGTATGCCGATGGTCCAGAGCAAGGTCGCCGAATTCTTCGGCAAGGAAGCACGCAAGGACGTCAACCCGGACGAAGCCGTGGCCATGGGCGCCGCGATTCAGGGCGGCGTGCTGGGCGGAGACGTGAAAGACGTGCTGCTGCTCGACGTCACGCCGCTGACGCTGGGTATCGAGACGCTGGGTGGCGTGATGACCCCGCTGATCGAGAAGAACACCACGATCCCGACCAAGAAGACGCAGACGTTCTCGACTGCCGAAGACAACCAGACGGCCGTGACCATTCACGCGCTGCAGGGTGAGCGCAAGCAGGCCGGCCAGAACAAGTCACTGGGTCGTTTCGATCTGGCCGACATTCCGCCGGCACCGCGCGGCGTGCCGCAGATCGAAGTCGCTTTCGATCTGGATGCCAACGGCATTCTGCATATTACGGCCAAGGACAAGGCGACCGGCAAGGAACAGTCGATCGTGATCAAGTCCTCCAGCGGTCTCTCCGATGACGAGATCGACCAGATGGTCAAGGATGCCGAAGCGCACGAGGCCGAGGACAAGAAGTTCGAGGAGCTGGTCCAGCTGCGCAACCAGGCCGATGGCATGATCCACGCTTCGCGCAAGACGATCGAAGAAGCTGGCGACAAGGTCGATGCCGACGAGAAAAGCAAGATCGAGACCGCGATCAGCGAACTCGAGGAAGCGCTCAAGGGCGACGACAAGGATGCCATTCAGGCCAAACTGGATGCCCTGACCGAAGCCTCCGGCAACCTGGCTCAGAAGATGTATGCCGAGCAGGGTGAAGGTGCCGAGGCCGAAGGCCAGCCGGCAGACGACGCCCAGGCCAGCGGCAAGAAGAAAGAGGATGACGTGGTTGACGCCGAATTCGAAGAAGTCAACGACGATCAGAAAAAGCAATAACCACGACGTCTGACGCCGTGTGATCGGCAGGAGCGCGGGAGCCATCATGACTCCCGCGTTGCTGTTTGCACGGTGCCGACACGGAGGCGGACTCAGTAATGTCCCAACGTGACTATTACGAAGTACTAGGCGTCGACAAGGGCGCCGACGGCAAGGATATCAAGAAGGCGTATCGCCGGCTGGCGCAGAAGTATCATCCGGATCGCAATCCGGAAGATCAGCAGGCGGCGGAGAAGTTTCGCGAGGTCTCCGACGCCTACGAAGTGCTTTCCGACGACCAGAAACGTGCGGCCTACGACCAGTTCGGCCATGCGGGCGTCGACGGCCAGGGCGGCGGCTTCGGCGGCGGCGGTTTCGGCGGTGCCGGGGCTGGCGGTTTCAGCGATATCTTCGGCGATGTGTTCGGCGATATCTTCGGCGGCGGCGGTGGTCGGCGTCATCCGAACGCGCCCCAGCGCGGCAGCGACCTGCGCTACAACCTCGAGCTCGATCTCGAGAATGCGGTGTTCGGCACCACGGTCGATATCCGCGTGCCACGTCACGTCGAGTGCGAGCACTGCGATGCCAGCGGCGCCGAGCCGGGCTCCAGCAAGGAGACCTGTCCTACCTGTCATGGTCAGGGTCAGGTGCGGATGCAGCAGGGCTTCTTCGCCGTGCAGCAGACCTGCCCGACCTGCCACGGCAGCGGCCAGAGCATCAAGGTGCCGTGTCGCAAGTGTCATGGCGAAGGCCGCGTTCGCGAGACGCGCACGCTGTCGGTAAAGATTCCGGCGGGCGTCGATACCGGCGACCGCATCCGGCTCAACGCCGAAGGGGAGTCCGGGCTCAACGGTGGTCCCGCGGGCGATCTTTACGTCCAGGTCGAGATCAAGGCGCATCCGATCTTCGAGCGTGACGGCCGTCATCTGCATTGCGAAGTGCCGATCAATTTCGTCGATGCCGCGCTGGGTGGCGAGCTCGAAGTGCCGACGCTGGAAGGCCGGGTCAAGCTCAAGATTCCGCCCGAGACCCAGACCGGCAAGCTGTTCCGGCTGCGCGGCAAGGGCGTCAAGCCCGTGCGCGGCGGCCCGGCGGGCGATCTGCTTTGCAAGGTGGTGACCGAGACGCCGGTCAATCTCAATGAAGAGCAGAAAGATCTGCTGCGCAAGTTTCAGGACAGCCTGGGCAGTGCCAGTCGCCACTCGCCCAAGAAAGAGGGCTGGTTCGACGGCGTGAAGCGCTTCTTCGAGGATATGAAGCCGTAAGGTTTTATCGTCGCCGAGCGAAAAAGGCCTCATCCGAAAGATCGGATGAGGCCTTTTTTGTCACGCATCTATCCGACCACGGCTGGCGCCTCGCGAGCCCTCGCGAAGTCCCTTGTTCCTAGGCGCCGACTGGCCAGCCAGTAGCTGTTCTATCCTCGTGTCATCCCGCGTCGGAAGTCTCCTCCCAGTCCTTGACGGTCGACGACAGGGTCTTCAGCCGAGCGATTGCGAGGCGCGATACCGGGCTCAGCTCGCTGCCATCGGCTTCCGCGTAATCGATGATCTGGCGCTTCATGCTGCGCGCCCAGAATTTCTTGAGATGCGTCGCGACCAGTTCGGCCGCCTGGGCGTCGTCTCCATGATGGAGGTTGTTGGCGCCGATCTGATTGATCATTTTGATCAGCGGTGCGGTTGGCCCACCATGCCCCCCATCATTCATGTTCGAATGACTCATCTCATCTGCCCCCTGACGCCGGAAAGATAGCCGACGGCGCTCACTGGAGCGCCGCCGTGGTTGCTTCGGCGGATTCCAGGTAATGCTGCTGGCGCTCGTCGAAGCGCTGGAAATGCTGCTGCCAGGACGAAGGCTGGGAGACCTTTTCCACCTGCACCGCCGTCACCTTGTATTCCGGACAGTTGGTGGCCCAGTCGGAGTTGTCGGTAGTGATCACGTTGGCCCCGCTGCCCGGATGGTGGAACGTGGTATAGACCACGCCCGGCGCCATCCGATCACTGACGAGACAGCGCAGCACGGTCCGCCCGACCCGGCTGCTGATGCCCAGCCAGTCGCCGTCACGCAGGCCGCGGACCTCGGCGTCCGAGGGGTGAATCTCCAGCACGTCCTCGGCGTGCCAGGCCACGTTGTCGGTGCGTCGGGTCTGGGCGCCGACGTTGTACTGGCTGAGGATGCGCCCGGTGGTCAGCAGCAGCGGATAGCGGCGGGTGGCGCGCTCCTCGGTAGCCACGTAGTCGGTGATCGCGAAGTTGCCCTTGCCGATGGGGAAGTCGAGCGCGTGCATGGTTGGCGTGCCGTCGGGGAAGGCGTCGTTGCATGGCCACTGGATGCTGCCCCGCGCCTCGAGCCTGGCATAGCTGACGCCGGTGAACGTCGGCGTCAGCTGGGCGATCTCGTCCATGATCTCGGAGGGATGGGTGTAGTGCATGGCATAGCCCATTGCGTTGGCCAGATCCTGTGTGACCTCCCAGTCTTCCTTGCCAGCCACCGGCGGCATTACCTTGCGCACGCGGTTGATGCGCCGCTCGGCGTTGGTAAAGGTGCCATTCTTTTCCAGAAACGTGGAGCCGGGCAATAGAACGTGGGCGTACTTGGCGGTCTCGTTGAGAAAGATATCCTGTACGACCAGGCAATCCAGTGCGGTCAGGGCGGCTTCCACATGCTGGGTGTTGGGGTCCGACTGCGCGATGTCCTCGCCCTGGACGTAAAGCCCCTTGAAGGTGCCGGCGATGGCCGCGTCGAACATGTTGGGAATGCGCAACCCCGGCTCGTCGTCGATCGTGGTGTGCCAGACCGCCTCGAACTTCTGACGCACGGCCGGGTCGGCGACGTGCTGGTAGCCTGGCAGTTCGTGGGGAAACGAGCCCATGTCGCAGGAGCCCTGGACGTTGTTCTGGCCGCGCAGCGGATTGACCCCGACACCCTCGCGGCCGATGTTGCCGGTGGCCATGGCGAGGTTGGCGATGCCCATCACCATGGTCGAACCCTGGCTATGCTCGGTGACGCCCAGGCCATAGTAGATCGCCCCGTTGGCGGCGTTGGCGTAGGCACGTGCTGCCTCTCGCACCTGCATCGCAGGCACGCCGGTGACCGATTCCAGAGCTTCCGGTGAGTGTTGCGCTTCCCGAATGAAGTCGCGCCAGCGTTGGTAGGCTTCGCTGTCGCAGCGACGCGTGATGAAGTCGGCGTCTTCCAGGCCTTCGGTCACCACCACATGGGCCAGCGAATTCACCAGCGCCACGTTGGTACCCGGCTTGAGCGGCAGATGCAGGCTCCTGCTGCCATGTGGCGTCTTGAGCAGATCGATCCGGCGCGGATCGGCCACGATCAGCGTGGCGCCCTGGCGCAGGCGGCGCTTCATCTGGGAGGCGAACACCGGGTGGGCATCGGTGGGGTTGGCGCCGATCACCAGAATGGTGTCGGCCTTCATCACCGAATCGAAGGTCTGGGTGCCGGCGGACTCGCCCAGGGTCGTCTTGAGGCCATAGCCGGTGGGCGAGTGGCAGACCCGGGCACAGGTATCGGTATTGTTGTTGCCGAATGCGGTGCGGATCAGTTTCTGGACCAGATAGGTCTCTTCGTTGGTGCAGCGCGACGAGGTGATGCCGCCGATGCTCTCGCGACCGTACTTCGCCTGAGTCTCCTTGAGGCGCCGCGCGGCGAAGGCGATCGCCTCTTCCCAGGCGACGGGGCGCCACGGCTCGTCGATGCTGTCCCTGATCATCGGCTCGCGAATGCGATCCTTGTGGGTCGCGTAGCCGAAGGCAAAGCGCCCCTTGACGCAGGAGTGGCCATGATTCGCGTCGCCGCCCTTGTACGGCACCATGCGCACCAGCTTGTCGCCCTTCATCTGCGCCTCGAACGAGCAGCCCACGCCGCAGTAGGCGCAGGTGGTGACCACGCTGTGCTCGGGCACGCCCTGGTCGATGACGCTCTTCTCCATCAGCGTCGATGTCGGGCAGGCCTGCACGCAGGCGCCGCAGGAAACGCACTCCGAATCCATGAACGGCTCGTTCTGGCTGGCAGCGACCTTGGAGTCGAAGCCGCGGCCTTCGATGGTCAGGGCGAAGGTGCCCTGGACCTCGCCGCAGGCGCGCACGCAGCGCGAGCAGACGATGCACTTGCTGGGGTCGAAGCTGAAGTAGGGGTTGGAGTCGTCGATCTCGGCATCCAGGTGATTGGCGCCGTCGAAGCCGTAGCGCACCTCGCGCAGGCCCACGGCACCGGCCATGTCCTGCAGTTCGCAGTCGCCATTGGCAGGGCAGGTCAGGCAGTCCAGCGGATGATCGGAGATGTAGAGCTCCATGACGTTACGCCGCAGCTTGGCGAGCTTGCCATTCTGGGTGGTGACCGCCATGCCTTCGGTCACCGGCGTGGTACAGGAGGCCGGGTAGCCGCGTCGACCCTCGATCTCGACGGCGCACAGGCGGCAGGAGCCGAAGGCCTCGAGATTGTCGGACGCGCACAGCTTGGGAATGGTGATGCCGGCGAGCGCCGCGGCGCGCAGTACCGAGGTGCCCTCCGGTACGCTGATCTCGACGCCATCGATAGTCAGCGGAACCAGGGTTTCCGAGAGTCTTGCCGGTGTTCCCAGGTCGCGGTCGAACTGTTTCGGATCGAAATGTTGCAGCATGACTACCTCCCGCCTTCGGCATGTCGCGGTGTCAGGTCATCGGGAAAATGCTTCATCACGCTCTGGACGGGGAACGGTGTCATCCCGCCCATGGCGCAGAGCGAACCGTCGACCATGGTGTCGCAGAGATCGGCAAGCAGGGCGAGATTTTCCGTGGCCCGCTCGCCGGCGCGGATGCGATCGATCACTTCCACGCCACGCACGGCGCCGATTCGACACGGCGTGCACTTGCCGCAGGATTCGACGCTGCAGAATTCCATCGCAAAGCGCGCCTGATCGCCCATGTCGACGCTGTCGTCGAACATCACCACGCCACCATGGCCGACGACGCCCCCGAAAGCGGCGAAGCCTTCGTAATCGATGGGGCTGTCCCACTGGCTCTCGGGCAGATAGGCGCCGAGCGGGCCACCGACCTGCACTGCCTTGAGCGGACGGCCACTCTGCGTGCCGCCGCCGAAATCCTCCATCAGCTCGCGCAGCGTGACGCCGAACGCCAGCTCTACCAGCCCGCCACGCGCGACGTTGCCGGCCAGCTGCAGCGGGAGTGTCCCGCGGGACTTGCCCATGCCGTAGTCGGCGTAGGCCTGGCCACCCTGATCGAGGATGTAGGGAACGGCAGCCAGCGAGAGCACGTTGTTGACCACGGTAGGGCGCCCGAACAGACCCTCGATGGCGGGCAGCGGCGGCTTGGCGCGGACCAGGCCGCGCTTGCCTTCGAGGCTCTCCAGCAGGGATGTCTCCTCGCCGCAGATATAGGCACCGGCTCCCAGGCGAATCTCGAGCTCGAATGCCTTGCCGCTGCCGAGCAGGCTCGGCCCCAGATAGCCCGCTGCACGTGCTCGCGAGATCGCCTCCCCGAAGATGGCGTGGGCGTTCGGATACTCCGAGCGCAGGTAGACGTAGCCTTGGGTCGCGCCCACCGCGAGGCCCGCTATCGCCATTCCCTCGATCAGCAGGTAGGGATCGCATTCCATGATCAGACGATCGGCGAAGGTGCCGGAGTCGCCCTCGTCGGCATTGCAGACGATGAACTTCTGACCCGGTGGCTGATCGTGCACCGTCTGCCACTTGATCGCGGTGGGGAAGGCGGCCCCGCCGCGGCCACGAAGGCCGGATATCTTGACCTCGTCGACGATTTTCCGGGCGTCTCGTGCAAGCGCCTTCTTCAGCCCTTCGAAGCCGCGCAGCGCGGTGTAATCCTCGAGCGAGACCGGATCGGTGATGCCGATCCGCGAGAACGTCAGTCGCTGCTGGGCTTTGAGGTAGGGAATCTCCTCGGTCAGCCCCAGCGCCAGCGGATGATCCGAGCGTCCTTCGAACAGGCCGGCCTCGATCAGCGCGTCGACATCTTCAGGCTCGACCGGTCCGTAAGCGACTCGGCCCGCAGCTGTCTCGACCTCCACCAGCGGCTCCAGCCAGCACAGGCCGCGGGAGCCATTGCGCACGATCCGCAGGTCCAGCGAGCGTTGCCGAGCGGCCCGCTCGAGGCGAGCGACGATCGCCTCCGCGCCCAGCGAGAGCGCGGTGGTGTCGCGAGGTACGTAGACGGTGGTCGTCATCATCGAACCTCCACGACGGTCGCCTTCAGTTGCTCGGCCAGACGATCGAACTTGGCGGCCGTCATGCGGCCGTGAATCTCGTCGTTGACCCGGATCGTCGGCCCGCAGGCGCAATTGCCCAGGCAGTAGACCGGCTCCAGCGTGATCTCGCCGTCATTCGTGGTGTGGTGGTAGTCCACGCCGAGCACGGCTTTGACGTGACTTTCCAATGGCCGACAGCCTCTTGCCTGGCAGGCCTCCGCCCGACACACCTGCACCACGCTGCGACCTGGCAGCTGCGTCCGGAAATGGTGATAGAAGCTGATGATGCCGTGGACGTCGGCGCGAGTCTGGCGCAGCGACTCGGCGATGATCGGAATCGCCGCTTCGGGAATGTGGCCGAAGCGATCCTGGATGGCATGAAGCGTGGGCAGCATGGCGCCCGGCATCGATTTGTGGGCGTCGATCACGTCCTGAATCTGTGCCGGCGTCCAGGCGCCGTCGGTCTGCGGGCTGGCGTGTGGCATGGCCTGGTCGTCTCATCAAGCAGTTGGATTTCGTCCGGCGACTTCGCACCTCTCGCCAGCTCTCAGCCAATCGTCTTATAGGAATCGTTGTTCTTAACTGTTTTAAGTTGGGTGCCGCTAGACGCCAACCTAGCACTCCCGAGGGGCGCGAGAAATATGAACGACGATGCTTAGAAAAAAGTTGAATATCACGCCAGCGTGGCTATTTCGCAGCGATGACGGCGAACTGCTCGACCCGGTGCTGTTTCGGCTGCTCGCCAATCTGCGCGAGACCGGCAAGCTGACGCGGGCGGCGGAAGAGGCGGGCGTCTCCTACCGCCACGCCTGGAATCTGCTCAACCGTGGCGCAACGTTCTTCGGGATGGCGCTGGTCGACATGCGAAAAGGGTACGGCACGCAGCTCTCCCCTCTGGGCGAAAAATTGCTGTGGTCGGAGCAGCGCGTCAGGGCAAGATTGGGCCCGCAAATCGACAGCATGGCCTCCGAACTCAATCATCAGCTGCAACAGTTGCTGGAAGGGACTCACCCGGTACTGCGCCTGCATGCCAGTCACGGTTACGCGGTGGCGCTGTTGCCGGCGTGTCCCGGCGAACTCGATCTGCGCTACTGCAATCCGCAGGAGGCGCTGAACGCGTTGGGGCGTGGCGAATGCGACCTGGCCAGCTTTCACGTGCCATCCTGCCCGCGGCTCGCCGAGCGGGTGATGCAGGTCTATCGGCCGCAGCTGGAGGGGCAGGCGCTCAGGATCATTCGATTCGTCACCCGTCGGCAGGGGTTGATCCTGCGGACCGAGGATCGAGACAGGATCCGGTCGCTGGCGGATCTTACCCGGGCCGATGTGCGCTTCATCAATCGCGATGAACACTCCGGGACCCGCGTGCTTTTCAATCTTTTGCTGGCGGAGCACGGTATTGCGGAAGCTCAGATTCCTGGTGCTGCCCAGGAAGAGTTCACTCATACCGCGGTAGCTGCCTACGTGGCCGCCGGCATGGCTGACGTCGGTTTCGGTCTGGAAGCGGCGGCGGCGCAGTTCGGGCTCGGGTTTCTGCCGCTCTCCACCGAGCACTACCTGCTGATCGGTCACGAAGATCGCCTCAGGCAGGACAACGTCCAGCAACTGCTCGCCTTCATGGGCTCGCAGGCATTTCTGACCAGCATCGAGACGCTGAGCGGCTATGCCCCGGACCGCTGCGGAGAGGTGGATTCGTTCGAGTCGCTGCTGGCGGAGGATCGAGAGGCGGATCGGGGATAGAAACGGAGAGACTGGAAACGCAACGGCCGGACGCTCCCGAGCGTCCGGCCGCGGAAAAGCGGATAGGATCTAGAACAGCGCGGCCGCCTTGGCCAGGGCGATGTAGAGCCCGATCAGGAACGGAATGCCCACGCCGAGCCAGGCGAGAACACCGCCGACACCGAAGCGGCCACGGGCCGCGGTCTCGGCATTGGAAGCGACGCCGTCTTCCTTCTGTAGCGCGCGCTCCCGGGCCAGCTCCTCATCGCTCATCTGTTGCTCCGGCTTGACCGGCTTGACCAGCGAATTGCAGATCAGGCCCAGGAACAGCAGCCCAGCCATGATGTAGAGCGTACGATCATAGACCAGGCTCGGTTCGACGCCGGCGTCGAGCTGGGCCTGACGCAGTGCAGCGATGATCAGCGGGCCGACCAGGCCGGCGGCGGTCCAGGCCGTGAGCAGACGGCCGTGAATCGCGCCAACCATCTGGGTGCCGAAGATATCGGCCAGATAGGCCGGTACCGTGGCGAAGCCGCCGCCGTACATGCTCAAGATGACGCAGATCGAGATCACGAACAGCCCGGCCATGCCCAGGTGGCCCCACATCGGCAGCAGGCAGTACATGATGATGCCGATCACGAAGAAGCAGAAGTAGGTGTTCTTGCGCCCGATCTTGTCCGACAGCGATGCCCAGAACAGACGTCCAACGCTGTTGAAAAGGCTGATCAGACCGACCAGGCCGGCCGCGGCGGCAACCACGGCCGCCTGCTGCGCTTCGCTGAGCGTGGCGGCGCGATCGGCGAGACCCACAAGAGCGCCGCCGAAGACATCCTGCAGCATCGGGCTGGCCATCGAGATCACCGCGATACCCGCGGTCACGTTGAGGAACAGCACGCCCCAGATCAGCCAGAACTGCTTGGTCTTCCACGCCGTCTTCAGGTGAACGTGGCCTTGGGAAATCATGGCGTTGGACTTGGCGTTCTTCGGTGCTGTCCATCCGCTCGGCTTCCAGCCGTTGGGTGGTACACGGAACCCGATCGCGCCGCAGGCCATGACGATGGCGTAGATGACGCCCATGGTGATCAGCGTCATGGCGACGCCGGTGCCACCATTCGCGGAATAGTGGTTCATCAGTACCACCGCGAGCGGTGCCCCGACCATCGCGCCGCCGCCGTAACCCATGATGGCGAAGCCGGTCGCCATGCCGCGGCGGTCCGGGAACCACTTGATCAGGGTCGAGACCGGCGTGATGTAGCCGAGACCCTGGCCGATGCCGCCCAGCACGCCGCAGCCCAGATAGACCAGCCATAGCTGATGGTTCATGACCCCGAGGCCACCGACGATCAGACCGCCGCCCCAGCATAGCGCGGCGATGCAGCCGGCCTTTCTCGGCCCTGCATGCTCGAGCCAGGCACCCCAGATCGCCGCCGACACGCCGAGCATGGCAATGAAGATACCGAACACATAGGTGACCTGGGGGACGCTCCAGTTGCAGCTCGTCGTGGTCAATGCCTGGAACAGACCGAGATTGGTGCAACTGGCAGGGGCGTTGACGATCTCCTGGCTCATGGGAAGCCAGAACACCGAGAAGCCGTAGGCCATGCCGATACAGAGATGGATCGCCAACGCTGCGGTGGGCACCAGCCAGCGATTGAAGTTAGGTCCCGCTACCGTTCTTTCACGGGAGAAAAACCCCGCCGATGTGTCGCCGCCGGCATCCAGCGCGGCCTGATTGATCCCACTCATCCTGAACCCTCGTCTTGATTATCGTGTCGTTGGCGCTGCCGGTGCTACCGGGAAGACACCGCGTGCCCTACATCGGCAGGAATGGCCCTTGGCTTGAACGTCGAACCTATGAACACGAATTCTTATCCTGAGTGTCGTCGCGTTCACCGGGCCGTCGGCAGGATCGAATCAGTGGAGGGAAATGGCAACTAGCGGAAATCATTATGCGGCGCCATGCATAGGTGCGACCTTGGCTATCGCTGCTGCGACATCCACGGTACCGGTCCAGGATCATGGGGTCCGATCGCCGACCTCGGTCACGGCAAAGCAGGTCAGCAGGGTGCGCTGCACCAGACTGAAGTTATCGTCGCTGACCATCAGATAGCGATGGGGGCCGATCCGGGTCAGGCCTTCGAAGTTGTCCAGTGACCAGCCATCACCGTTGGAAAGTCTGGCCAGCTCAGTGACGCTGATGCTGCCGTCGCTGTTGATGCGCGCTCGCCGCAGCCGGATCACCAGCGAAGCCGGTGGGGTGTAAGCGCGCTCCAGGGTCAGTAGATCGCCATCCAGATTTTCCATCGCGGTCAGGGCGCTGTTGGCGTTGTCCGCCAACGGATATCGCCATTCGTGCTGACCATCGAGCGTGAAGATTCGGGTGAGCTTCTCGGGCCATCCCTCGGGAGGCGTTTCGATCCCGCCGATGAGACCGAGTCCAGGTAGCGCCGTGATCGCCTCCAGCCCGCCGTTGGAGTTGACGTCCGACAGCCCTGCCGGTCGATGCGCCGGCTCGCTGGCAATACCCGAAGGCAGAAAGCGCTGCCAGCGGGCGTTGCCTTGCGCCTCGTTCTTGGTATCACCGTTCTTCGTATCACCGCCTTCGCCCCCCGCCGCGTCGCCTTCGAAGCCGATCACCAGTTGGGTATTGCCACGCACGCCGTCGTTGGCGTTCTCCAACGTCAGCGCTTCGGCATCGCTGCTGGCACTCGCCAGGATGGCGCCATCCTCGCCGCGTAGCGGGTAGGTATCCAGCGGCTCATAGTCACGTAGCTCGCCGCTGCCACTGAATGTCAGCCGAGCGCGGTGTAGCCAGCCGCGATCGGAAATCAGGAATAGCATCGACTCATCGTCGTCCCAGCCGAGATCGGAAAGCCCGCCCACCGGTGTTCCGTCCTGCCACTCCGACGGCAGAGCCAGCGTCCCGCACCAGTCGATGTTCGGCGTGCCGGCCAAGAGATCCACGGGCGCAATGGCCGTGCGCTGGGGCGTGGCGCTGCAGCCGGCGAGCAATGCTGCGCCGATTGATATCCAGATGCGATGACAGCGTGTTGGCATGGGACGGGGACTCCGGAGATGCTCGACGCCCTCCAGTGTAGCCTGCGCCGCCAACCCGGTGCTGGCTGATATACTGCCGCCACTGACAGTTACCGGCGTGGCAGGACTGCGTTCAAGAGAAAGCTAGGGGAGGATGCATGACGCGGATTGCGATCATGGGAGCGGCAGGCCGAATGGGACGGATCCTGCTGGAGGCGACGCACATCAACAAGGCTGCGCAGCTGGGCGCCGCGATCGTGCGCCCGGGCAGCTCGCTGGCGGGTTGCGACGCCGGTGAGATGGCCGGATTGGGCAAGCTCGGCGTGACATTGCTGGACTCGCTGGATGAAGCCAGGGACGACTTCGATGTACTGATCGACTTCTCCACGCCGGCCCTGACCCTCGACAACCTTGCCTGGTGTGCCGACAACGGCAAGGCGATCGTGATCGGCACGACGGGTCTCGACGAGACACAGCTCAAGACGCTCGACAGCTATGCCGATCGCCTGCCGATGGTCTTTGCGGCCAACATGAGCACGGGCATCAACCTGACGGTGAACCTGCTCAGGACCGCGGCCCGGGCGCTGGGTGACGCTGGCTACGATATCGAAGTGATCGAGGCGCACCACCGTCACAAGATCGATGCCCCCTCCGGCACTGCGCTGATGCTGGGCGAGGCTGTGGCAGAGCCGCTGGGTCGCGACTTGAAGACCCATGGCGTGTTCGAGCGCGTCGGCCAGGTCGGCCCCCGGGATCCCAAGGAGATCGGCTTTGCCACGGTACGTGGCGGCGATATCGTCGGTGAGCATACGGTACTGTTTGCGGCCGAAGGCGAGCGCATCGAGATCACCCACAAGGCGTCGAGCCGTCTGACCTTCGGCAACGGCGCGGTACGCGCGGCGGTCTGGCTGGCCGATCGGAAAGTGGGCCGCTACGACATGCAGGATGTGCTGGGTTTGAAAGACTAGCGGTTGTGCCAGGCGGTTGCGAAAGACGGTCGCGAAAAACGGAATACCGCCCGGCAGCGGGTGCTGATAGCGCTCCGGTTGGGGCGTCATTGAATCGAATCGTGATCGGTACTGGAGCCGGTCGCTGGTTTCCGGTATCATTTCGCCAATTTGGCCGGGCCAGTGCCGCAGGCAACAGCGATTCGCCGCAGGTGATGCCGCAATCAGTACAACAAGCGGGATGAAACCGGTTTTTCCGGATTTCGTCCCGCTTTTTTACGGCCTTGCGGCGGCTCGCCCGGTCAGGATTTCGTAGGGGCGTGACATTAGACCTCGACGCAATGTGTTGATGACCCGTTAAGGAGGATGTTGCCTTGAACAGACCCGCGATACTGGCTCTCGAAGACGGCAGTGTATTTTACGGTGCTGCGATCGGAGCCGATGGGCAAACCAGCGGGGAGGTGGTCTTCAATACCGCCATGACCGGTTATCAGGAAATTCTCACCGACCCTTCCTACACCCGCCAGATCGTCACCCTGACCTATCCGCATATCGGCAATACCGGCATCAACTCCGAAGACGTCGAGTCGGATCGCATCTGCGCGGCCGGGCTGGTGATTCGTGATCTGCCGTTGATCGCCAGCAACTTTCGCAGCACGGCGTCGCTATCCGAGTATCTGGCATCCGAGAACGTGATCGGGATCGCCGATATCGACACCCGCAGGCTGACGCGCATTCTACGCAGCAAGGGCTCGTTGAACGGGGCGATTGTGGCTGGTGATGCCGCCGAGGGCGATGATGCCGTCGAGCGGGCACTGGCCGCCGCCAAAGCCTTCCCGGGACTCAAGGGAATGGATCTGGCCAGGGAGGTCTCCTGCGAATCCAGCTACGAATGGACCCAGGGCGAGTGGGTGCTGGGCCAGGGCTACGCCGAGACCGGTCGCAACGAGCGGCCCTCGGATGGCGCCCAGGACCCGCGTCGGTACCACGTGGTCGCCTACGACTACGGGATCAAGCACAACATCCTGCGCATGCTCGCGTCCCGCGGCTGCCGCCTGACGGTGGTGCCGGCGCAGACGCCGGCCAGCGAGGTGCTGGCGATGAACCCGGATGGCGTCTTCCTGGCCAACGGACCGGGCGATCCGGAGCCCTGCGATTACGCGATTGCCGCGATCCGGGAAGTTCTCGAAACGAACATTCCGGTCTTCGGTATCTGCCTGGGCCATCAACTGCTGGCGCTGGCCGCCGGAGCCAGAACGGTGAAGATGAATCATGGTCATCATGGCGCCAACCACCCGGTCCAGGATCTCGACAGCGGCCAGGTGATGATCACCAGCCAGAACCATGGCTTCGCGGTCGACGAGACCAGCCTGCCCGGCAACGTGCGTGCCATTCATCGCTCGCTGTTCGATGGCACGCTGCAGGGCATCGAGCTGACCGACCGTCCGGCGTTCAGCTTTCAGGGCCACCCCGAGGCGAGCCCGGGCCCGCAGGATGTCTCGCCGCTGTTCGACCGCTTCGTGACGATGATGCAGGCTCGCCAAGCGCAGCCCGCCTGAGCGGACGCTGTGAATCGAAGCCTTTGAATCGAATCTTTCAGGGTCGGCGCGCGGCGCCGGCACCACCTTTTCGACGAGTGTTAGCGCATGCCAAAACGTACGGATCTCGACAGCATTCTGATCATCGGCGCCGGCCCCATCGTTATCGGGCAGGCGTGCGAATTCGACTACTCCGGGGCCCAGGCCTGCAAGGCGCTGCGCGAAGAGGGCTACCGCGTCATCCTGGTCAACTCCAATCCGGCGACCATCATGACCGACCCGGTGATGGCCGATGCCACGTATATCGAGCCGATCACCTGGCAGGCGGTGGAGCAGATCATCGAGCGCGAGCGTCCGTCGGCGATCCTGCCGACCATGGGCGGGCAGACCGCGCTCAACTGCGCGCTGGAGCTGGACAAGCACGGCGTGCTCGAGAAGTACGGCGTGGAGATGATCGGCGCCAATGCCGACGCCATCAACAAGGCCGAAGATCGCGATCTGTTCGACAAGGCGATGAAGAACATCGGTCTCGAGTGCCCCAAGGCCGAAGTCGCCCACAGCATGGATGAAGCGTGGAGAATTCAGGCAACGCTCGGCTTTCCGGTGATCATCCGGCCCTCCTACACCATGGGCGGATCCGGCGGCGGCGTGGCCTACAACAAGGAAGAGTTCGAGGAGATCTGCGATCGCGGATTCGAACTCTCCAACAACCACGAGCTGCTGATCGACGAGTCGCTGCTGGGTTGGAAGGAGTACGAGATGGAGGTCGTTCGGGACAAGAACGACAACTGCATTATCGTCTGTGCGATCGAGAACTTCGATCCGATGGGCGTGCATACCGGCGACTCCATCACCGTCGCGCCAGCGCAGACGCTGACCGACAAGGAGTACCAGATCATGCGCAACGCATCGCTTGCGGTGCTGCGCGAGATCGGTGTCGAGACCGGCGGCTCCAACGTGCAGTTCGGCGTCGATCCCGACACCGGGCGCATGGTCGTGATCGAGATGAACCCGCGTGTCTCGCGCTCTTCGGCGCTGGCCTCCAAGGCGACCGGCTTTCCGATCGCCAAGATCGCCGCCAAGCTGGCGGTGGGTTACACCCTCGACGAGCTGCAGAACGACATTACCGGCGGTGCGACGCCGGCCTCGTTCGAGCCGTCGATCGACTACGTCGTCACCAAGATTCCGCGTTTCACCTTCGAGAAGTTTCCCCAGGCCAACGACCGCCTGACCACGCAGATGAAGTCGGTCGGCGAAGTGATGGCGATCGGGCGGACGTTCCAGGAGTCGATGCACAAGGCGCTGCGCGGGCTGGAGATCGGCGTCGACGGGCTCGACCCGAAGGTCACCGAGTTCAATCAGGAGAATATGGCGCTGATCAAGGGCGAGCTGCAGGCTGCCGGCGCCGATCGGATCTTCTACATCGCCGACGCCATGCGCAGCGGCATGAGCGTCGACGAGATCTTCGCGCTGACCAACATCGACCGCTGGTTCCTGGTTCAGCTCGAGGATCTGATCCGGTCCGAGGCCGCCGTCGCCAAGCGCTCGCTGCATGATCTGAGTGCCGACGACCTCTACCGTCTCAAGCGCAAGGGTTTTTCCGATGCGCGTCTGGCCCTGCTGCTGGGTGTCTCCGAAGGGGAGTTTCGGCAGCGCCGCCAGCAGCTCGATATCCGCCCGGTCTACAAGCGCGTCGATACCTGCGCGGCCGAGTTCGCCTCCGATACCGCCTACATGTACTCCACCTACGAGGAGGAGTGCGAGGCGGAGGTCAGCGATCGTCAGAAGATCATGGTGCTGGGTGGTGGACCCAACCGGATCGGTCAGGGCATCGAGTTCGACTACTGCTGCGTGCACGCGGCGCTCGCGATGCGGGAAGACGGTTACGAGACCATCATGGTCAATTGCAACCCGGAGACCGTCTCCACCGACTACGACACCTCGGATCGTCTCTACTTCGAGCCGGTGACACTCGAGGACGTGCTCGAGATCGCCGACAAGGAGAAGCCGGTCGGGGTGATCGTGCAGTTCGGCGGGCAGACCCCGCTGAAACTGGCCCGCGCGCTGGAAGCGGCCGGAGTACCGATCATCGGCACCACGCCGGATGCCATCGATCGCGCCGAAGATCGCGAACGCTTCCAGAAGATGATCGAAAAGCTGGGGCTCAAGCAGCCCCCCAACGCCACGGCGCGCAGTTTCGAAGACGCTTTCGCCAAGGCCGAGGGAATCGGCTATCCGCTGGTGGTGCGTCCGAGCTACGTGCTCGGCGGCCGGGCCATGGAGATCGTCTACGACGCCTCCGAGCTCGAGAACTACATGACCCACGCGGTCAAGGTCTCCAACGACTCGCCGGTGCTGCTGGATCACTTTCTGAGCGCGGCGATCGAGGTCGACATCGATGCCGTCTCCGACGGCCAGCAGGTGGTGATCGGCGGCATCATGCAGCATATCGAACAGGCGGGCGTGCACTCCGGGGATTCCGCCTGCTCGCTGCCGCCGTACTCGCTGCCGGCGGAAGTGCAGGACGAGATGCGCGATCAGGTCAAGCGCATGGCGGTCGAACTCAACGTGGTCGGGCTGATGAACGTGCAGCTGGCGTGGCAGGATGGCGAGATCTACGTCATTGAGGTCAACCCGCGCGCTTCGCGCACCGTGCCGTTCGTCTCCAAGTGCATCGGCACGTCGCTGGCACAGGTGGCAGCACGCTGCATGGCCGGAACGACCCTGGTCGAGCAGCAGTTCACCCGCGAGATCATCCCCGGCTACTACAGCGTCAAGGAGGCGGTGTTCCCGTTCAACAAGTTCCCGGGGGTCGATCCGATCCTGTCGCCGGAGATGAAGTCGACCGGCGAGGTGATGGGGAGCGGGGCGACCTTCGCCGAAGCGTTCTACAAGGCGCAGCTGGGCGCCGGCGAAGCGATTCCGAGGCTGACCGGCGAGCGTCAGGCGTTTCTCTCGGTGCGCGAGCCCGACAAGCAAGGTGTTATCGAGGTGGCCCAATCTCTGCTAGCCTTGGGCTTCAGTCTAATTGCAACGCGCGGCACGGCCAGGGCTCTGGAAGAGGCTGGTCTGTCCGTTGCTGTCGTCAACAAGGTTTTTGAAGGCCGTCCGCATATCGTCGATCTGCTCAAGAACGACGAAATCGCCTATATCGTGAATACCACCGAAGGCCGCCAGGCGATCAATGATTCCTCGGTCATCCGGCGCACTGCGCTGGCACGCAAGGTGCCCTATGCCACGACGCTGGCGGGGGCACGTGCCGTGTGCATGGCGCTGGAGTACGGTAACGCGATCACGGTGCGGCGGCTGCAGGAACAGCATGCAGGAGTAGTCAATGAATAAGGTCCCGATGACCGTCCACGGCGAGCAGGCCTTGCGCCAGGAGCTGGAGCAGTTGAAGGGCGTGGAACGTCCGCGTGTGATCAGCGATATTGCGGTCGCCCGCGAGCATGGCGATCTCAAGGAGAACGCCGAATATCATGCCGCTCGCGAGCAGCAGGGGTTCATCGAAGGGCGTATTCAGGAGATCGAGGGCAAGCTGTCGCTGGCTCAGGTCATCGACGTGACCAAGGTCACGAAGAGCGGCAAGGTGATCTTCGGGGTCACCGTCGAGCTGCTCAATCTCGAGACCGACGAAGAAGTGCGCTACCGGATCGTCGGCGAGGATGAAGCCGATATCAAGGCCGGCAAGATTTCGATCACCTCACCCATCGCGCGAGCGCTGATCGGCAAGCAGGAAGGTGACGTGGTCAACGTGCGCACCCCGGGTGGCGATGTGGAGTACGAAATCTCCGGCGTCGAGCATATTTGACCGCTTGCGCGCGTCGGTCAAACGGCATTGAGAACGGCCTCGGCATGCTCATTTACACCCCGCAACTCCGCTGCCTCGGCCGCTTTCGCCTTGTCTGTTCCTAGCTCGCAAGCGCTTGCAAAACAGGTAGCCGCAAGCGAGAGAAGCCGCGACAGTGTCGCGGCTTCTCTCGTTCTGGAGCATTCTGTTTTCGCGGCTCGCGGCTCGCGGCTCGCGGCTCGCGGCTCGCGGCTCAGTGCCGCCCGTGATGGTCTTCGGCGCGCTGAATGTTGGAGAGCTTGGGATTGACCTTGGGGTTGTGGCGATAGAGTAGTGCCACTTTGCCCAGGGTCTGGACCAGTTCCGCACCGGAGATTGCCACCAGCTCCTCGACCATGGCCTGGCGCTCCTCGCGCTCGGCGATCGCCAGCTTGACCTTGATCAGTTCATGATCACGCAGCGCGCGCTCGAGTTCCTGCTGGGCGCCCTCGCTCAAACCGTTTTCACTCACGGTGACGATCGGCTGCAGGTGGTGGCCGATGCTGCGGAAGGCTTTCTTTTGTGCGGATGTTAGGCTCATGATAGTCTGACCGTTGAACTTCGCGATAATTGTCAGCGGTGCTGCAATCGGTCTCACCACCGCACTGTCGAAACGCGCCATGGTACGGGTTTCGGTAGCAACAGGAAAGATGCCTTCGGCTCAGTGAAGGTTGCCGATCGATTGCAGGGGCGACACTTCCGGTTTCCCGTCCTCTGTCCGTCTGAGCGATCTACCGCTCTTGGCTATCCAGCCTTGCATCTCCGCTTTACGTTTCTTCGGCTATTCTTCAGGTGATCACCAGTGGCGCGCGCTTCCCGCTCAGGACCCAAATCCAGCCCCGACAAGCCCGGCTCTCCGACCCGGCAGAGCAAAAGCAGCGCGGGCTGGTTGAAAGAGCATTTCGACGATCGTTATGTCCAGCAATCCTGGAAAGATGGATATCGTTCGCGTGCAAGTTATAAGTTGCTGGAGCTGGACGAGCGTGACAAGTTGTTGCGCTCGGGGATGGCGGTGATCGATCTTGGCGCCGCGCCCGGTGGCTGGAGCCAGGTCGCCGCGGAAAAAGTCGGCACCGAAGGTGTGGTGATCGCCTCCGATATTCTGGAAATGGACGCGCTGGCGGGCGTGAGCTTCATTCAGGGCGACTTTACGGAAGAGAGCGTGCTGGAAGCGATTCTGGCCGAACTGGACGGACGCCCCGTCGATCTGGTGCTTTCCGATATGGCGCCGAACCTGAGCGGCATGGCGGCGATCGATCAGCCTCAGGCGATGTATCTGGTCGAGCTGGCGCTCGACCTGGCAAGACAGACGTTGTCGCCCGGCGGCCATTTTCTGGCCAAGGTATTGCAGGGCGAAGGATTCGATGACTATCTGCGGGATCTGCGCAGCAGTTTTCGCAAGGTAGTAACGCGCAAGCCGGAGGCATCACGGGCCCGTTCCCGAGAAGTCTATCTGCTGGCGCAGGGATTTCAGGGCTAGGCTTGCAAGCGTGGTTGAACGCCTCCATCTAGTGTAGTGTCAGACCACGGCAAGCGCAGGCAGCAAGGTTCGTACTACGAGGGTGGTGTCTTGAACGACATGGCGAAGAATCTAATTCTCTGGTTGGTCATCGCAGCTGTACTGCTGACGGTGTTCAACAATTTCAGCGTCGATAGCTCGCCGCAAACGACGAGCTACTCGCAATTCGTGCAGCAGGTCCAGAACGACCAGGTGCGCAGCGTGACCATCGATGGCTTCACCATCAACGGTGAGCGCAAAGATGGCACGCAGTTCCAGACGATCCGTCCGGCCGCTCAGGACCCCAAGCTGATGGATGACCTGCTGGCGCACGACGTCACGGTCGTCGGCCAGAAGCCCGAGGAGCAGAGCCTGTGGACGCGTCTGCTCATCGCCAGTTTCCCGATTCTGTTGATTCTGGGGATCTTCGTCTTCTTCATGCGCCAGATGCAGGGTGGCGGCAGTGGTCGAGGCGGCCCGATGAGCTTCGGCAAGTCGAAAGCCAAGCTGCTGAGCCAGGATCAGATCAAGTCCACCTTTGCCGACGTTGCAGGCTGTGACGAGGCCAAGGAAGAGGTCGTCGAACTGGTCGACTTCCTCAAGGATCCGACGAAATTCCAGCGGCTGGGCGGTCAGATTCCGCGTGGCGTGCTGATGGTGGGGCCGCCGGGGACGGGCAAGACGCTGCTGGCGAAGGCGATCGCCGGTGAAGCCAAGGTGCCATTCTTCAGCATTTCGGGATCGGACTTCGTCGAGATGTTCGTCGGCGTGGGGGCATCCCGCGTCCGTGACATGTTCGAGCA
Source organism: Salinicola socius (assembly GCF_001937195.1). GTDB lineage: Bacteria > Pseudomonadota > Gammaproteobacteria > Pseudomonadales > Halomonadaceae > Salinicola > Salinicola socius. The sequence goes on from NZ_MSDO01000002.1 coordinate 133,361, forward strand.
GGCCAAGAAGCAGGCTCCGTGCATCATCTTCATCGATGAGATCGACGCGGTCGGTCGCCATCGTGGCTCCGGCATGGGCGGCGGGCATGACGAGCGCGAGCAGACGCTGAACCAGCTGCTGGTCGAGATGGATGGCTTCGAGGCCAACGATGGCATCATCGTCATTGCCGCCACCAACCGTCCGGACGTGCTCGACCCGGCGCTGCTTCGCCCCGGCCGTTTCGACCGCCAGGTGACCGTGCCGCTTCCCGATATTCGGGGTCGCGAGCATATTCTCAACGTGCACCTGCGCAAGGTGCCGATGGGTGACGACGTGCAGGCGAGCCTCATCGCTCGCGGTACGCCGGGCTTCTCGGGCGCGGATCTGGCCAACCTGGTCAACGAAGCCGCCCTGTTCGCGGCTCGCCGTAACCGTCGCACCGTCGGCATGGAAGAGCTCGAGCTGGCCAAGGACAAGATCATGATGGGGGCCGAGCGTCGCTCCATGGTCATGTCCGAGAAGGACAAGCTCAATACCGCTTATCACGAAGCCGGCCACGCCATTATCGGCCTGGTCATGCCCGAGCACGATCCGGTCTACAAGGTCACCATCATCCCGCGAGGTCGTGCGCTGGGCGTGACCATGTTCCTCCCCGAGGAAGACCGCTACAGCTATTCCCGTCAGCAGATCATCAGCCAGCTCTGCTCGCTGTTCGGCGGCCGGATCGCCGAGGAGATGACGCTTGGGCCGAATGGGGTCACCACCGGTGCCTCCAACGACATCAAGCGGGCCACCGAGCTTGCGCACAGCATGGTTGCCAAGTGGGGCCTCTCCGAGGAGATGGGGCCTTTGATGTACGACGAGGACGAATCGCATCAGTTCCTCGGTGGTCCCGGTCAGGGTGGCGGCAAGCTGAGTTCTGGCGAGACGTCGACCCGTCTCGACAAGGAAGTGCGTCGCATCATCGACGAATGCTATGCCATGGCGCGCAAGATTCTCGAGGACAACCGCGACAAGCTCGACCTGATGGCCGAAGCGCTGATGCAGTACGAAACCATCGACGCTGCCCAGCTCAAGGACATCATGGAAGGTCGCCCGCCGCGTCCGCCGAAGGACTGGGGTGACGATGGTCCGAGCTCGGGTTCTGGCCGGCCGGTCAGCGATCCTGAGCCGCAGCCAGGCGACGAAGGGACGTCGGATGACGAGCCCGGTAACCGTCGCCCCTCGGATCCTCTGGGTGGGCCGTCAGGACTCTGAGGTCATCCGGCGCTTCGAGGCGGTTGGAACCTTGCAAGAAACGTCAGCAAGGGCAGCGGGGCGTCAGTAATGACGCCCCGCTGCGTTTCAGGTCGGTTGCGCAAAGGTCGCGTCCTGCCTAGAGTGAACGCCTTTGTGAACGGCGGACTTCCATGACGGATTCGGTACCCGTTGGCGCTCGACTGCGCTGCGGCCATCATCATCTCGATCTTTCCCGGCCGCGCGTCATGGGTATTCTGAACGTGACGCCGGACTCCTTTTCGGACGGCGGTCGACATGATCGCCTGGACGACGCGCGTCGCCACGCCGAGCGTCTGCTTCAGGAAGGTGCGGCGATCATCGACGTTGGCGGCGAATCGACGCGGCCGGGTGCCGAACCGGTATCGCTCCAGACCGAACGCGACAGAGTGCTGCCGGTGGTCGAGATGCTGGTATCGGAGTTCGATGCGTTGGTTTCGGTCGATACCAGTGCGCCCGAACTGATCCGTGAGGTCGCCGAGGCTGGCGCCGGCATGATCAACGACGTGCGCTCGCTGACGCGGCCCGGTGCGCTCGAGGCGGCCGCGGTCGCCGACCTGCCGATTTGCCTCATGCATATGGCGGGGGAGCCGCAGACGATGCAGCAGGCGCCGCATTACGACCGCCCGGTCGAAGAGGCCGTGGTCGATTTCCTGCGCGAACGTATTTCGATCTGCGAAGCGGCAGGCATTGCGCGCGAGCGTCTGGTGCTGGACCCGGGCTTCGGTTTCGCCAAGACGCTGGATCACAATCTGCGGCTGCTCAATCGCATGGCGTTACTGGCAACTCTGGGACTGCCGCTGTTGGCGGGAATGTCGCGTAAGAGCATGATCGGCCAGCTGCTGGAACGGCCTGTCGACCAGCGTCTGCCCGGCGGGCTGGCATTGAGCGTGATGGCCGTCGAGCGTGGCGCTAGAATTATCAGAGTGCACGACGTCGCGCCGACGGTCGACGCCATCAATATGGCTTGGGCGGTACTTCAGGAGCGATCAGCGTCAGGAACGGAACGACCAGCTTCAGGAACGGAACGAACATGAGTAGACGTTATTTTGGTACCGACGGTATCCGCGGTACCGTCGGCGAGTATCCCATCACGGCAGACTTCATGCTCAAGCTGGGCTGGGCGATGGGGCGGGTGCTGTCGCGCAAGCTGTCCGGCAGTCAGGCGCGGCAGAAATCGGCGCAGTCCACGCGACCCAAGGTGATCATCGGCAAGGACACGCGAATCTCCGGCTACATGTTCGAGTCGGCGCTGGAAGCCGGGTTGTCGGCCGCCGGGGCCGATGTGTCGTTGCTGGGGCCGATGCCGACACCAGGCATCGCCTATCTGACACGTACTTTTCGCGCCGATGCCGGCATCGTGATCTCCGCCTCGCACAATCCCTACCAGGACAACGGCATCAAGTTCTTCTCGGCGGAAGGGTTGAAGCTTGCCGATGAGGTCGAGACCGAAATCGAAGAAGAGCTCGACAAGCCGCTGGAAACCATGGCACCGAATCAGCTCGGCAAGGCGGTTCGCATCAATGATGCCGCCGGGCGCTACATCGAATTCTGCAAATCGACGGTTCACAACCGCCTCGAGTTGCATGGCCTGAGAATCGTGCTGGACTGCGCCCATGGCGCGACCTACCACATTGCGCCCAACGTCTTTCGCGAGCTTGGCGCCGATGTCAGCGTCATTGGTGGCGAGCCCGATGGTCTCAATATCAACCAGGGCGTCGGTTCGACGCACACCGAGCGCTTGAGCGAGGCCGTTCTGGCGCGACAGGCGGATCTGGGGATCGCGTTCGACGGCGACGGCGATCGCGTGCTGATGATCGATCGACGCGGCGCGCTGGTCGATGGTGATGAGATCCTGTACATCATCGCGCGGGATCTGCATGCCCGAGGAAAACTCAACGGCGGGGTCGTGGGTACGCTCATGACCAACTTCGGTCTGGCGGCCGCTTTCGAAAAACAGGGCATTCCCTTCGAGCGTGCCCAGGTCGGGGACCGTTACGTGGTCGAACGCCTGCTTGCCAACGACTGGTTGCTGGGCGGAGAGGCCTCGGGTCATATCGTCTGCCGCAACGTCCAGACTACCGGTGACGGGATCGTCTCGGCCTTGCAGGTGCTGGCCGTCATGGTGCGGGAGAACGCGCCACTGGAGCAGTTGCTCGACGGTTTCGACAAGACGCCGCAGTCGTTGGTCAATGTGCGCCTGCCGAGCGGAACCGATGCCAGGGCGCTGCTGGAAAGTCAGGCGCTGCGCCAGACGGTGGAGGCCGTCGAGGACGAGCTCGGTGGCAGCGGCCGGGTCTTGCTGCGCCCTTCGGGCACCGAGCCGCTGATCCGGGTGATGGTAGAGGGTCGGCCACGATTCGATGTGCAGGCCATGGCCGAGCGAATTGCCAATAGTGTCGAAACCTTGATCGCCTGAGCTGGCTCGATAGCCGGCAGCGGTTGTTGTCTTGCTGTCAAGGCTCTTATACCATGTCGCACCACCGATGGGAGGTTGCATGCGCAAGCCGCTGATCGCGGGTAACTGGAAGATGAATGGCTCGAAGGAACTGATCGAGACCTTTGGTCGAGCCTTCGCCGAGATTGATCTGCCGTCGCCAGTCGACGTGGTGATCCATCCTCCATTTCCCTATCTCGATGCTGCACGCCAAGCTTTTGTGAAAACGCCCGTCGGGCTGGGAGCGCAGACGCTCAATCCGCTGCACTCGGGGGCTCGTACCGGCGAGGTCAGCGGGCAGATGCTCAATGAGTTCGGCGTCGACTACGTGCTGGTCGGCCATTCCGAGCGTCGCCAGCTCTATCACGAAAGTGACGAGCAGGTTCACGAGCGCGTGATGGCCGCGCTCGAAGCGGGCATCAAGCCGATACTCTGTGTCGGCGAGACGCTCGAGGAGCGAGATGCCGGCCGATCCGAGGAGGTCGTGCTGCGCCAGGTGGGCTACGTCATGGCGCGGCTCGACTCGGCGCAGCGCCAGCAGATGACGATTGCCTACGAGCCCGTGTGGGCCATCGGTACCGGGCGCACGGCTTCGCCAGCTCAGGCTCAGCAGATGATGGCCGCGATTCGGCGCTATCAATCCGGCTTCGATCGTGAACTGGCCGATGCGCTGCGTTTGCTATACGGCGGCAGCATGAACGCGAGTAACGCCAAAGAGTTGCTCGCGCAGCAGGATATCGACGGCGGCCTGATCGGCGGTGCGTCGCTCAAGGTCGACGATTTCATAGCGATTTGTCAGTCAGCAGGTTGATTTCATGCAGATAGCAATTTTATTGGTTCATGTTCTGGCCGCCATCGCGCTGGTGGTTCTGGTCCTGCTGCAGCAGGGTAAGGGCGCTGAAGCGGGCGCGGCTTTCGGCGGCGGCTCTTCTCAGACCGTCTTCGGTTCTCGGGGTAGCGGCGGGTTTCTATCCAAGCTGACCGGCGGCCTGGCGGCGCTCTTCTTCGTTACCTCGCTGGGGCTTGCGTACTTCGCGACCAACGCCGGCAGCGCGCCGCAGAGCGGCATTCCCGACGCGCAGGTGATCGAGCAACAACATAATGGCGCGCCTACGCTTGACGACGGCGCTCAAAGCGGGAATAATGCTGCGCCAGCACTCGAGGAAGGTGGCGATCAAGATTCGTCAAATCCTTGAGTGGAAAGGAAAATTCGTTACCTCCTATTGAATCATTGGTTGTAGTGAATTTCGTGTAGCGCCAAGGTGCTACACACCCCCTGATGCCGAAGTGGTGGAATTGGTAGACACGCTATCTTGAGGGGGTAGTGACCTTACGGTCGTGCGGGTTCAAGTCCCGCCTTCGGCACCATCGTCAAGTCTTCCGGTCGAGCAGTCTCGGATCTCTCAGCGATAGCATGACGATTCTTGCGAAAGAATCCGGCGATATCACGGCCTTCCTTGACCCATCTCAAGGACGTTCCTATAATCGCCAACCTGATGTTGCGGGGTGGAGCAGTCTGGTAGCTCGTCGGGCTCATAACCCGAAGGTCATCGGTTCAAATCCGGTCCCCGCTACCAAGTTTCTTGAAAGGCCCCTTCCTGAGAAGGGGCTTTTTGTTAGTAGCTTTGTCGTTTCAACGTTGGCCGTTGTCGACGTCGCTGCTGACGTCAATGCCAGTCAGCCACCTAGCACCTTGCATGTCTCTCAACTCCCGGTCAGGTGCCTGATGCAACTGCTGTAGGAGTCGTTTGTGGTCACCAAGGATGCAGCACTTTATGCGATCATCGAGCCGGTGGTAACCGCCATGGGCTTCGAGTTGTGGGGCCTCGATTATCTGGCTCAGGGCAAGCATTCCAAGTTGATGATCTACATCGACAGCCCTAACGGCATCTCGGTCGACGATTGCGCCGGCGTCAGTCGCCAGGTCAGCGGCATCATGGATGTCGAAGACCCGATCTCGGGCAACTACAGTCTGGAAGTTTCCTCTCCCGGACTCGATCGCCCACTTTATACGCTCGATCACTTTTCGCGCTTCAGCGGCCATGTGGTGCAGCTCAAGTTGCGCACCGCGTTCGATGGTCGGCGCAAGTTCCAGGGGCGTCTGGCCGGTATCGACGGCGATGAAGTGCTGTTGCATATCGACTCGGAAGAGTACTGCTTTCCTATAGAAAGCATCGATCAGGCTCGCGTCGTCCCGCAATTCGACGACTGATTCGACTCCCTGTTATTCGATGACCCAGTCATTCGAGGCTGACTCGGCTATTCGAGATCGATTCAGTTATTCGAGACAAAGAACCGGTTTTTCGGCGAGGCATAGGCATGAGCAAAGAGATACTGCTGGTCGTTGACGCCATCTCCAACGAGAAGAGCGTGCCCCGAGATGTGATTTTCGAGGCTGTCGAAGCGGCGCTGGCCAGCGCATCGCGCAAGCGTTTCGAGGGGCAGGACGTCAGCGTTCGCGTTCAGATTGATCGCCGCACCGGCGAGTACGATACTTTCCGTCGCTGGACTGTGGTCGAAGACGAAGAGTATCTCAGCGAAGATCGTGAAATTCCGGTCTCCGAGGCGGAGAAGCGTGACCCGCCGTTGGCGGCAGGGGATGTCGTCGAGGAGCAGGTCGAATCGGTCGCCTTCGGTCGCATCGCGGCACAGACCGCCAAGCAGGTCATCGTGCAGAAGGTGCGTGAAGCCGAACGCGCCCAGATCGTCAAGCATTACTCCGAGCGGGAAGGTGAACTTGTCGCCGGTATCGTCAAGAAAACGACACGTGACGGGCTGATCATTGACCTGGGCGAGAATGCCGAGGGGTTCCTGCCGCGTGGCGAGATGCTTCCCGGCGAACGCTACCGCATGAACGAGCGCGTGCGCGCGCTGCTGTGGAAGGTCGATGCCGAGGCTCGCGGTTCCCAGCTGATTCTGTCGCGAACGAAGCCGGGCATGCTGGTCGAGCTTTTCAAGATCGAAGTGCCGGAGATCGCCGAACAGCTGATCGAGATCAAGGGGGCCGCCCGTGATCCGGGGGCTCGCGCCAAGATCGCGGTCAAAACCAATGACAGGCGCATCGACCCCGTCGGTGCCTGTGTCGGCATGCGTGGTTCACGCGTGCAAGCGGTGTCCAACGAGCTGCGTAATGAGCGCGTGGACATCATTTTATGGGACGATAACCCCGCGCAACTGGTCATCAATGCCATGGCGCCGGCGGAAGTCGCTTCCATTCTCGTCGACGAGGACGCCCATTCGATGGATGTCGCCGTCGGCGAAGACAACCTCGCTCAGGCCATCGGTCGTAGCGGCCAGAACGTCAGACTCGCCAGCGAGTTGACGGGATGGACGCTCAACGTGATGACCGTTGACGAGGCCGAGGGTAAACGCGAGCAGGAAGTCGACAGCCTGGTCGAATATTTCATCAACCATCTTGAGATCGACGAAGACGTCGCCCGTATCCTGGTCGAGGAAGGGTTCACGACGATCGAAGAGCTGGCCTATGTGCCGCTCGAAGAGATGCTGGAGATCGAAGAGTTCGATGAGGATCTGGTCGAGGAACTTCGTGCAAGAGCCAAGGATGAGCTGCTCAACTTGGCCATCGCGACGGAAGAGCAATTGGATGGCGCTCAGCCCGCCGAAGACCTTCTCACGATGGACGGCATGGACCGCCACCTGGCTTTCATTTTCGCCAGCCGTGGCATCGTCACCATGGAGGACCTCGCAGAACAGTCCATCGAGGATTTGAAGGATATCGACGACGTGGACGAGGAGCGCGCAGCGGTACTGATCATGACTGCCCGTGCGCCTTGGTTTCAGAGCGAAGAGTAACGTGGTCACGGGTTCAGGAGGGTCGTAATGTCAGACATGACCGTAAAAGAGTTTGCCGGCAAGGTGGGACGCGATGTGTCTCGCCTGCTTGAACAGATGAAGGATGCGGGTCTGCCGCATCAGAAAGAAAGCGACGCGGTCTCCGAAGAGGACAAGCAGCGTCTGCTCGATCACCTGACCAAAAGTCACGGTGGCGGACGGGGTCCGCGTAACCGCATCACCTTGACGCGCAATACCCGCAGCAAGATTCGGTCGGGCGAGCGCGGCAAGACCATCGAGGTGCAGGTGCGCAAGAAGCGTACCTACGTCAAGCGGGATGCGGAGCCGGTCGAAGAAGTCGTGGCCGAGGAAACGGGGCCGCGGCAACTGGTCGGCGACATGGCCGACCAGGCGCAGCAGTCCGAGCAGGCAGCTGCCGAAGCGGCGAGCGCAGCGGCGCAGAGCCAGACCGCCGGGCAGGAAAGCTCCAACAAGGCTGCCGCACCGGCGCCCGAACCCCAGGCGCCGGGGAGCGACATTCCCCAGGAGCCTCAGGTCGAGGACAACGAGCCGACTTCCAACAGTCAGCCGTTCGTCGAGCCGCCTCCCAAGGAGCAGCGCACCGAAAATCGTCGCGCCCATCCCAAGAAGGACAAGGAGCGTGATCAGGGTCGTCGCGGCCGTCGTGACGACAATGACGATCGTTCCGAGCGTCGTCGCGGTAGCGGCGCCAAGAAGGTCAAGCGTGCCGAGCGTCGGGGTAGTCGTCGCGGTCGCGGTGACAACGAGCATGGCTTCCAGAAGCCGACGCAGCCGATCGTGCGTGAAGTCGCGCTGCCGGAATCGATCAGCGTTGCCGAACTGGCGGACAAGATGTCGGTCAAGGCCAACGAAGTGATCAAGGCCATGTTCAACATGGGCGCGGCGGTCACCATCAACCAGACCATCGATCAGGATACGGCTGCCATCGTGGTCGAGGAGATGGGGCACAAGCCCAAGCTGGTCAAGGAAGATGCGCTCGAGACCGAAGTGCTCGAAGGCATCTCCTATGAAGGCGACGAGATCACCCGCTCACCGGTCGTCACCGTCATGGGTCACGTCGACCATGGCAAGACGTCGCTGCTCGACTTCATTCGTCGCACCAAGGTCGCGACTGGCGAAGCCGGCGGTATCACCCAGCATATCGGCGCGTATCACGTCGAAGGCGAACATGGTGGCGTCACCTTCCTGGATACACCGGGTCACGCGGCCTTTACCGCCATGCGTGCTCGTGGTGCCCAGGCGACCGACGTCGTCATCCTGGTGGTTGCCGCCGACGATGGCGTCATGCCGCAGACGGTCGAGGCGGTAGAACACGCCAAGGCTGCCGGCGTACAGCTGGTCGTCGCGATCAACAAGATCGACAAGGAAGGCGCCGATCTCGACCGGATCCGCAACGAGCTGTCTCAGCACGGTGTGATTTCCGAAGAGTGGGGCGGCGATACGCAGTTCGTGCAGGTCTCGGCGAAGACCGGCGAGGGTATCGATCAGCTGCTGGAATCGGTATTGCTGGTTTCCGAAGTGCTCGAGCTCAAGGCCGTTCCCGAAGCCCCCGCGAAAGGCGTGGTCGTCGAATCGCGCCTCGACAAGGGCCGCGGGCCGGTAGCGACCGTGCTGGTACAGAACGGTACGCTCAAGCGTGGCGACATCGTCCTTGCCGGCCTGCATTACGGCCGTGTCCGGGCGCTGACCAACGAGCTCGGCAAGCAGGTCGAGTCGGTCGGCCCGTCCATGCCGGTCGAGATCCAGGGTCTCGACGGCACGCCGGAAGCCGGTGAAGACTTCATGGTCCTGACCGACGAGAAGAAGGCACGCGAAATCGCCAACTTCCGTCAGGGCAAATACCGCGAAGTCCGTCTGGCACGTCAGCAGAAGGCCAAGCTGGAGAACATGTTCAGCCAGATGGGCCAGGACGAGGTTGCCAAGGTCAACGTCGTGCTCAAGGTCGACGTGCAGGGCTCGCTGGAAGCGATCCGTGGCGCGCTGGAAGAACTCTCTACCGACGAAGTTCAGGTCGCTGTGGTCTCTTCCGGGGTCGGCGGCATCACCGGTACCGATGCCAACCTGGCACTGGCCAGTGAAGCGATTCTGGTCGGCTTCAACGTCCGTGCCGACGCCTCTGCCCGGGAAATCGTCGAGCGTGAAGGTCTGGATCTGCGCTACTACAGCGTCATCTACCAGCTCATCGACGAGGTCAAGCAGGCCATGAGTGGCATGCTGGCGCCCGAGTGGAAAGAAGAGATCGTCGGCATCGCCGAAGTGCGCGATGTGTTCAAGGCACCGAAGATCGGCGCTATCGCGGGCTGCATGGTCGTCGAGGGCTCCGTTCACCGCAACAAGAAGATCCGTGTCCTGCGTGACAACGTGGTCATCTATGAAGGCGAGCTGGAATCTCTGCGTCGCTTCAAGGATGACGTCAACGAAGTGCGTAACGGCATGGAGTGCGGTATCGGCGTCAAGAACTACAACGACGTCCAGGTCGGCGACAAGATCGAGGTCTTCGATCAGGTCAAGGTCGAGCGTACCCTGTAAGTGACTGGACCCCGCAGGCGCCCAGATTGTCTACGACATAGGCGCCTGCGGGATCTCGAGAGGCAACGATGCGCGAATTCAAACGAACCGATCGGGTCGCCGACCAGCTGCAGCAAGAGCTGGCCGTACTGATCCAGCGCGAGATCAAGGATCCGCGCCTGGGGATGGTCACGGTCAGCTCGGTCACGGTCAGTCGGGATCTCGGCTACGCCGATATCCACGTGACGCTGCTGGGCGAAAACGATCCGGCTCGGGTCAAGGAAAACCTGGCCGTGCTCAAGCGGGCCGCCGGCTTTCTGCGCTCGCAGATCGCGCGCCGCATCAAGCTCCGCCACGTTCCTGAACTGCGCTTCCACTACGATGAAAGCGTGGTACGCGGGCACAAGCTGTCGGCGCTGATAGAAGAAGCCGTCGCCAGCAACCGGCCGCAGCAGAGTGACGAAGCGGAACTGGCAGACGAGGTTCAGAAAGACGAGCCTCGGTCAGACGGTACGCGGAGCGAGGACGGAGAGTCTCGCTGATGGCAAGGCGTCGCAAGGGGTTGCCCATCAACGGCGTGCTGCTGCTGGACAAGCCCAAGGGCGTGTCGAGCAATCACGCGCTGCAGCGCGTCCGACGGCTGTTTCAGGCGCGCAAGGCGGGCCACACCGGTACGCTCGATCCCATGGCGACCGGGCTGCTGCCGGTCTGCCTGGGTGAAGCGACCAAGTTCTCCGCCCACCTGCTCGAAGCCGACAAGGTCTACCGGACCCGAATCAAATTCGGTGAAGTGACCACGACCGGTGACGCCGAAGGTGACGTGGTGGAACGCCGTTCACTGCCGACAACGCTGGACCGAGATGCCGTCGAAGCCGTTCTCGAACGCTTCCGAGGTGAGATCGACCAGGTCCCGCCGATGTATTCGGCGCTCAAGCACCAAGGGCGCAAGCTCTATGAACTTGCGCGTGAGGGCGAAACGGTAGCGCGTGCGCCCAGGCGCGTGACGATATATGATATGCGCCCGCTCGGCTGGGAGCCCGATGGTGTCTGGTTGCAGGTGCGCTGCAGCAAAGGCACCTACATACGGACGCTGGCCGAGGATATCGGCGCAGCGCTGGGGCTTGGCGCTCATATCACGGCGCTGGAGCGGCTGGAAACGGGTCCTTTCGACAGTGAAAGACGACTCTCCCTCGAAGCCCTCGAGGCGATGAGTGACGAGGAGCGACTGGCACAGCTGCTGCCGGTCGACGTGATGCTCGAGCATCTGCCGACGCTCAGCGTGGCGGAGACCGTGGCCCAACGCCTGCTGCTGGGGCAGCGGGCGGAGTTGGCCGATAGCCAGCTGGCACCGGGCACCACCGCCAGACTGTATCGCGACGAATCCTTTCTGGGATTGGTCGAATTGACCGCGCAAGGGGAGGTTACTCCCCGGCGTCTGGTCGATACGACAGCCTTGAACTCGGGAGGCGCCTGAACCGGGACGAGTCCTGGCAGGTGCAATCGGTCAAGCTGTCAGCATCGATTCGATGCGCCCGTCCATGTGACGGTTAACCGGGAGGCTGCAAATATGCGTGGTCTCCGACATTCATCATTCAGGCATATTGCTTGCTGGAGAGTTTTTCATGGCACTAACTGCTGAAAAGAAAGCCGAGATCGTCAAAGAGTTTGGTCAAGGCGAAAGCGATACCGGTTCCCCGGAAGTCCAGGTTGCACTGCTGAGCGCCAACATCGACGGTCTGCAGAGCCACTTCAAGGATCACAAGCAGGATCACCACTCTCGTCGTGGCCTGATCCGCATGGTCAACCAGCGTCGTAAACTGCTGGACTACCTCAAGGGCAAGGACTTCGAGCGCTATCAGGCGCTGATCAAGAAGCTCGGCCTGCGTCGCTAAAACGCCGGGCTGCCGATGTCGGCGGCCTGGCACTAGCGATGATCGATGGCCTCGTGCCATCGGCGAAAGCCCTATCGACCTGGTCGGTAGGGCTTTTTCCTTGTCTGGCGCTCCGCATTTTCTTGTCGCAGGAGAAGTCTCTCTCATGGCATAAACTGAGACGACCGTATAACGACAATGATCCCGGGAGTGTGCCATGGCTGAACACGTCATCGACATCGGCGGTCGACGCTATCGCTTCGACACTCTTGGCGCGCTGATGGCTGCGGCTTCGCCCCGTCGTTCCGGGGACGAACTGGCCGGTGTCGCTGCCACCAGCGCCGAAGAGCGGGTCATTGCCCAGATGGCGCTGGCGGAGCTGCCGCTCACCGCCTTTCTGGAAGAGCCGCTCATTCCCTACGAGGAAGATGAGATCACCCGGCTGATTCTCGATCGCCACGACCGCGACGCGTTCGCGCCGATCGCCGCGCTGAGCGTCGGCGAGTTTCGCAACTGGCTGCTCTCCGAGCGTGCCGATAGCCGGTCACTGAAGGCGTTGGCACCCGGCCTGACGCCGGAGATGGTGGCGGCGGTTTCCAAGCTGATGCGCGTGCAGGATCTGGTGCTGGTCGGCCGAAAATGCGAGGTCGTCACGCGCTTCCGCAATACCATTGGCCTGCCGGGCCGGCTGTCGACGCGGTTGCAGCCCAATCATCCCACCGACGACGCTTCCGGCATCGCGGCCAGCATCCTCGATGGCCTGCTCTACGCCAGCGGCGACGCCGTGATCGGCATCAATCCCGCCACCGACAACACGTCCACGGTGGTGACGCTGTTGAAGATGCTCGACGAAATCATCTCCCGCTACGAAATCCCCACCCAGAGCTGCGTGTTGACCCATGTCACCACCGCCATCGAGGCGATCGAGCGCGGTGCGCCCACCGATCTGGTATTCCAGTCGATCGCCGGCACCGAAGCCGCCAATCGCGGCTTCGGCATCGATCTCGCGCTGCTGCGGGAGGGGCGCGAGGCGGCACTGTCGCTGAATCGCGGACCGCTCGGCAACAACGTGATGTACTTCGAGACCGGCCAGGGGAGCGCGCTTTCCGCCGACGCCCATCATGGGCTCGACCAGCAGACCCTGGAAGCACGCGCCTACGCGGTCGCGCGCGAGTTCGAACCGCTGCTGGTCAATACCGTGGTCGGCTTCATCGGCCCCGAGTATCTGTTCGACGGCAAGCAGATCATCCGCGCCGGGCTGGAAGATCACTTCTGCGGCAAGCTGCTCGGCGTGCCGATGGGGTGCGATGTCTGCTACACCAATCACGCCGAGGCCGACCAGGACGACATGGACATGCTGCTCACCCTGCTCGGTGCGGCGGGATGCAGCTACATCATGGGCATTCCCGGCTCCGACGACATCATGCTCAACTACCAGACCACCTCGTTTCACGATGCACTCTATCTGCGCCAGGTACTTGGCCTGCGCCCGGCGCCGGAGTTCGAAGCCTGGCTGGAAACCAGCGGTATCTATCGTCACGATCGCGGCATCGCCTTTGATCGGGACTTGCCGTCACGCTTCCAGCACGTGTTGGGGGCAATGGGCTTGGGCACGGTTGATACGGGAACAGCACGATGAACGACGAGGATCTCCACGATGGCGATGCGGGTATCACCGTCATCAATCCCTGGCAGCGGTTGCGCGAGTTGACCGATGCCCGCATCGGCCTGGGGCGCGTCGGCGGCAGTCTGCCCACGGCAGCACAGCTGGCGTTTCAGTTGGACCATGCCCGGGCTCGCGATGCCGTGCACCTGGCGCTGGATACGGAGCGTCTGATGCCGGATCTGGACGCACGCTTTCCGCTGGCGCTGCGGCTGCAGAGCCGTGCCGTCGACCGCGACGAATATCTGCGTCGGCCGGATCTCGGGCGGCGGCTGTCGGAGCAAGCCGAGCAGGAGCTTGCCGCCATCACCCCCGAACCCTGCGATGTCTCGATCTGTGTGGTCGATGGTCTTTCCGCCAGGGCGATTCATGAACAGGCGATAGCGTTTCTCGATGCGGCGCTGCCGGAGATCGAACGGCTCGGCTTGTCGCTGGGGCCGGTGGCCCTGGTGGAGCAGGGACGGGTCGCGATCGGCGACCCGATCGGCGAGGCGCTCAAGGCGCGCATGAGCGTGGTACTGATCGGCGAGCGTCCCGGTCTCAGCTCGCCGGACAGCCTGGGCCTCTACTTCACCTGGGCGCCTCAGAGTGGCCGGCGCGACAGCGAACGCAACTGTATCTCCAACATTCGCCCACGCGGCTTGCGTTACGCCAACGCTGCCAGGCTGCTCGGCTATCTGATGCGCGAAGCGCAGGCGCTGGGTACCTCCGGCGTGGCGTTGAAGGATGACAGCGAAGTCGACTCCCGTCTCGGCGACGGTCGACAAGGCAACTTTCTGCTGCCGCCCGCGTGAGCCTCGGCGGCGAATTCGAACGATGTCGGGCGCGTTACGGCGCCGATGACCGGTGCTGTAGGGGCAAGCTCCTGGACGGCATCGTTACCGAAGTGACGTCGCCACTCGCTCGGACTGGTACCGGTGACCCGGCGAAACAGTCGCGTGAAGTGAGACTGATCGCAGAAGCCACAGATCAGTGCAATGTCGGTCAACGGCGTCTGCTGATGCTGCATCAATGTTTGCGCCTGCCGAATACGCTGACGAAGGACGTAGTGACATGGGGTTTCGCCAAAAGTCATCTTGAAGGCATGGGTGAAGTGACCAACGCTCAGCCGGACGAGAGCCGCCAGATCCGCCGTGCGTATCCGGTCCTGAAGATGAGTCTCGACGTGAGCGGTAAGGCGCCGCGTTTGCCATCCCGCCAGTTTGCCAGGGTCGGTTTCATTCGAGAGCCGTTCTTGCAGCAGCGTCATGGCTCGGGAAAGACCGAGCTGCGCGGCAAGACGCTCGTCGTCGAGGCTATATACCGCCTGGGAGAGCAGGGATAGCACGAGCGCTACCCTTTCCGCCTTTACCGTTCGAGCAACCGGGGGTAGCGTCGATGCAGGGTGGGAACGCCTCATGGTCGAACTCCGGTTGTATCGGTGGCATCAATGATGAAACGCTCTCGTCGGGAAGTTAATCCTCTTTGGGCGAGGGCGCGCCTCCCCCTAAAGAGGGAGGCGCCGGTCTCTTACGCCATATCGATGATGCCGCGTCTCAGTGCAATGGCCACGGCATGGGTGCGATTGCCGGCGTTGAGCTTGGCAATCAGGTTCTTGACGTGTGCCTTGATCGTCTCCTCGGTAAGCCCGAGTCGACGCGCGATCGCCTTGTTGGAGTCTCCTTGTGCGATCCAGCGCAAGACCTCGACTTCGCGCCGGCTGAGTGGCTCGGCACCCAGGTGGCTGGCCAGGTCGGACGCAATTTCGGCGGGGAAATGAGTCTTCCCCATCGCCAGTGCCCGGATGGTGTCGACGAGCGACTTGCGTAGCGTGCTTTTCAATAGATAGCCGGTGGCGCCCGCCTGAATGGCGTGCAGGACCCGGACATCCCCTTGGTAAGTGGTCAGAATGGCGATTCGTGCCGCAGGGAACTCGTCGCGAATGGCACGAATGGCAGCGATGCCATCCAGCTCCGGCATCTGCAGATCCATCAGCGTGACATCGGGCTGCAGGCGGCGATAGCTGTCGATGGCCTCGATACCGTTGCTGGCTTCGCCGACCAGTTCGATATCCGGTTGACCCGCGATCACGGCGGCGATTCCCTCTATCAGTAGAGGATGATCGTCGACGACCAGAACACGGATCGGCAAATGGGCTGGGGGCATGCTCAGGTTCTCCCGAATCGCCAGCGGCGGCGTCGCGAGGGATGATGTCGCGAAGGGTGATATCGATAGGCTAGCGCTGCCGGAACGGTCAGTCGAACCGTGGTCCCGAGGCCGGCCTGGCTGTCCAGTTCGAGGTTTCCCCCTAACTGGCGGGCGCGCTCCTGCATATGGGGCAACCCCCAATGACCGGGGCGCCCCGACGGTGTCAGGTAGTGGCCGGGAATCCCCGTACCATCGTCGCTGACCGACAGGCTGAAGCCATCCGGCGCATGACACAGGGTGACGGTGATTCGCGTCGCATCGGCATGGTGAAGCGCGTTGCACAGTGCTTCATGACCGATCCAGTAGGCTTCGTTTTCGACTCGGGTGCGGAGCGGTTTCGGATTGCCCTGAGTGGTGACGTGGCAGGTCGGGTATCGGGCGTCTGGCCGCTCCCGGGACGCCCGCGCCAAGCGTTCGGCGAGACCGGTGTCCGCCGAGGCACGATGCAGTGACATCACGCGATCACGGCCCTCATCGATTACCTCATCGGCACGGTCGAGCGCCCGCGCCATCGCCTGACGAGCCGGGTCGTCGATGGGCATTCTGTCGGCGGCGGCCTGAAAGTGCAGCACCAGTGCCTGGATGCTCTGAAGCAACGTGTCATGGAGCTCGCGGGCAATGCGTTCGCGTTCGGCGTGGCGCGCCTCGAGTCGTGCGCGCAGCTGAGCCGCCGCCAGGCGCATCCGGTAACGGTAACCAACCCACAGCAAGACGCTGATGATCAACAGGCACAGCCCGCGAAAGGTCCAGGTCTGGTAGAAGGCGGGAGCGATATGCAGGGACAAGCTGGCCGGCCGCGGATTCCAGACACCGCTGCTGCTGGAGGCTTCGACCTCGAAGCGGTAATCGCCAGGTCCCAGCCGAGTGTAGATGGCCTGACGTCGATGTCCGGCGTCGTGCCACCGGGTATCGTAGCCGCGCAGGCGGTAACGAAAGCGTACGCTCTCGGGCCGGGACAGATCGATCGCCGTATAGTCGATAGCGATTCTTCGCGGCCGTGCTGATAATGACGCTTGGGAGGCGATGGGCGAAGCCAGAGGATAGCTGCTGGTATCGGCCGAGAGTGCCGTGAGTCGAGGCTCGGGCGGAGGAGATCGAGCCTGGGTCCGGCTTGGGTCGACCGAGACCACGCCAGTGACGGTGGCGAACCAAAGTCGTCCATCCCGCCCCTGGATGGCACTGGGTACCGGGTGAATACGAAAAGCATCGTTGGGGAGATCATCATCCCCTTCGAAGCGGCGGAATCGAACGCGATAGCCGGGCTCCCCGAGCACTCTGGTGATTTCTCCCGCGGGTATCTGGAGAACGCCGGTTTGGGTGTGCAGCCAGAGATCCCCCCACGCCGGCGAGTCGCCAAGGTGATCGTCGGCGATCTCGGCCGGAGTTTCGATGATGGCGTGAATGCCAGTGAACGGCCCTCCACTGGCGATGGCGTGAAACCGTTTACCATCGAACAGAGCCGCGCCGTTCGTGCCGCCCAGCCAGAGGTGCTGCCGGGTGGCCGAGATCGCCGCCACATTGCCGATATCCAGGCCGTCCTGCCGCCCCCACTGGCGCACGTCGTCTCCATCGCGCATGACCAGTAGATCATCCCGGTAGCCGAACCAGACTCGGCCTTGAGCATCGCTGGTCGCGCTGACGGGCATGGTCTGACTCGGATGGGTCGTCGGTGGAGACGTGAGTTGCCAGGCTTCCCCATACCAGCGGAACAGCCCCGACCGATTGATCGAAACCCACAGCGCGCCGTCGCCATCGCGGGCCATCGCGCGCACGCTCGCTTCGGCCTGGGCCGTTGGCGGCAACGCGGTGACGCGGCGCAACACGCCTCGATGTGCCCGCCAGATACCGTTCGGACCACCCAGCCAGACGTCGCCTTTCGCATCGCTGAAGGCGCTGGTGATGGGCGGCGGAACGTCGCTCGTGTGCCACCGCCCCGCGAACCGGTGCATGAGCGGGCGGTTGCTGGAGCCTGCCCACAGCATGCCGGATGCTTCCTCGGCCAGCGCGATGTTACGGGCGCCGCCGGGCAGATCCGCCGGCACCAGAGTGGCATGACGAAAGCGGTCCAGGCCGGCACTGGTGCCGACCCAGACATTACCGGCCGCGTCCTCGAAGACGGGTTCGATGTCATCGGCGCTGAGACCATCGAGATGACCGTAATGCTGCACTGCAGCGGCAAGCGAGTTGGTGGAGGTCGACAGGTTGTGCCCGGCATCGGGCAACCGCAGCAGACCCTCGCCCTGGGTTCCGATCCACAGGTTGCCGTCGCGGTCAGCGGCCAAGCCCGCGGAGACGACGTCGAGGGGTTGCGGGGCTTCGCCCGAGAACAGGATCGGGCGCACCCGGCCGGGGTGAAGTTCGGCGATCCACAGCGTGCCGTCACGGGTCTGGGTGATCTGGCTGACCCAGCCCACCGGTTGATCGGCATCAAGGAATCGATGGCTGCCGCGGGGCAGATAGAAGAGCCGGCTCTCGCTGGCGGCCCATAGCGTACCGTTGCGGTCGACGAAGACGGCGCGGGCGTTGTTGCCGGGAAACCCCCAATCGGTCGAAACGGTATGCCAGCGAACCCCATCGAAACGCGCCAGGCCGTCGTTGGCGGCAGCCCAGACGTCGCCGTCGTGATCCTGCGCCAGCCCATAGACCGCTCCGGTCGGGAAGCCCGATCCCGGTCCATAATCGGTGAGTTCGCCGTCGCGAATCAGGCTGACACCGCCGCGGCGAAGACCGACCCAGAGCCCACCGCCCGGGATCGACAGCAGGGAGGAGACGGTCGCCACGGTCTTCCCGTCAGTGGTGGCGTAGCGCTCGAAAGCATTGCCGTCGAAGCGAAACAGCGAGTAGTGGGTGCCCAGCCAGAGATAGCCATCCGAGGTCTGGGCGATAGCGCCGACCTGGCCGGGTCCGTTCTCTTCGGCAGTACCGCTCCAGCTGCGATGATGGAGCTGCTGGAGCGTCAGGTTGGAATCCAGCGCCAGTGCCGTCACGGGCATCAGCCAGATCCACCACAACCAGAGGGCGGCCGATCGTCCCATTGGCACGTTCAGCCAGGCCGACAAAGCAGGTTTCATGCAGGTATTCCCACGGCCAGGCACCAGCTTCGCCCTCACCGGTCGATTGTGTCGAGAGCCCGAGGAAACTCGATATTACACCGAGCGCCTGGCATTGGCGTCATCCGCGATTCCGGTCGTGATCGATGCATCAAGGTGTCAGAGACGAAGCGCTACCCGTTGCGCCCAGTGGAGCGTGGCGTCGGCCACGGCCTCCCAGCCGGGTTCGACGATCAACCCGTCGCCGTGTTGGGGGAACGCCAGCAGGGTAGTGGTGGCCATCGAGCGGCGATGGCGCCGGTAGCAGGCCTCGACCCGGGCACTCGATACTCGACGACTCCTGCCCGCGCTGACCAGTAGCAGCGGGCTCCGCTCGTCGTTGGCATAGTCGATGGCGGTGCCGATCCCCAGCGCGGCTTCGAGCAACAGCCGGCGGGGCGTGACGGGCGCTTGGCGGCCGTCGTGGCATGGCGCGATCGGCGAAGGCGGCGGTGGCGCAAGAAGCTGCCAACAACCCCGGCGCGGTGTCGGGCTCAGCGCGATGCCGGCGGCGCCCAGGCCGCGATCCAGCAACAGCTGGACGATGAGTCCACCGAGGCCGTGACCGACGAGCAGCGGCGGTGGCGGCCCTCGATCGAGTCCGTTGGCGTAGTGATCGACGACGTGCCGGATGTTGAGTCCACGCCATCCAGCGCTCGAGCAGGAAGCGGATGGCGCCGGCCGGGATGAGGCGTCGTCGGGCGCGGTCGAAAGAGGGGGCCAGGCCGGTGCCTGGCAGAGATAGCCACAGGCGCCATAGCGGCCGATGAAGGGGCTCCAGCAGGCGGGCGTCTGGCCGACATCGTGGATGAAGACGACGAGCCGCTTCACGCCGAGATCGCCCAGTGGATATGCATGATGCGAGGCTTCGCCCTTGCCGTGTCGGTCGCGCCGATGGTGGTCATCGCTACCAGTGGGAAGATCGGGGCCGGCGCCGTGGGGCGCCGGCCGGTCGTCAGGAACGAGCGAACGCCAGCAGGTCGGCGTTGAGCTGGTCCCTGTGAGTGTCCGCCAGCGCGTGGCTGCCGCCCTCGTAGACCGTCAACCGGGCGTCGGGGATCAGCTCCACGCTCAGGCGGGCGGCACCCTCGATGGGCACGATCTGATCGTCGTCGCCATGAATGATCAGCGTCGGCACGTCGAAGGCTCGCAGGTCCTCGGTGAAATCGGTCTCCGAGAACGCCTTGATGCAGTCGTACTCGTTTTTCAGACCGCCCATCATGCCCTGCTGCCAGAAGGCATCGCGCTGGCCCTGGCTGATCTCCGCCCCGTCGCGGTTGGCACCGAAGAACGGTGTGGTCAGATCCTGGAAGAACTGCGAGCGGTCCTTGGCCACGCCTTCCCGGATACCGTCGAAGACCGCCATCGGCAGGCCGTTGGGGTTATTGGGGCTCTCCACCATGATGGGGGGCACCGCGCCCATCAACACGGCCTTGGCGATGCGGCGGGTTCCGTGGCGTCCGATATAGCGCGCGACTTCGCCACCGCCGGTGGAGTGGCCGACCAGGATCGCCTCCTGCAGATCCAGCGATTCGATCAGTTCGGCCAGGTCATCGGCGTAGGTATCCATCTCGTTGCCTTGCCACGGTTGGCTGGAACGTCCATGGCCGCGGCGGTCGTGGGCGATGCAGCGAAAGCCGTGCTCGGCCAGGAACATCATCTGGCTCTCCCAGGCATCGGCGCACAGCGGCCAGCCGTGGCTGAAAACGACGGGCTGACCGGCCCCCCAGTCCTTGTAATAGATGTCGGTGCCATCGCGTGTCGTGATCGTTGTCATCGGAAGCACTCCTCTTGGCGTGTCGAGTTGTCTTGACGTCGGGTCGGAATTTCCAGCCCGGTGGCACTCGGTGACTTTGTCACCGAGAAGGGGGAACGCTGGTGCGTATCGCCTCAGCGTTCATTGACCGCCCCGGCTGAGTCGCGCTGGGCCAGTGGACGTCGGCGCCAGGCGACCATCGTCATCGCAGCGAGCAGCGCCACGGGCAGTAGCAGCGCGACGAACAGCATCTCGCGATAGGCGACGGCACCGGCGATGGCGCCGAGCCCGAATGCCGCCACCGCCGGCAGGGTCCTGGAGAGGCGACCTCTGGCCTTTTGCCGCACTTCCAGCGAGCAGCGCCGTCCGATCAGATCGACGATATCGAGCACGGCCTGGGTCACGTTGCCGGTCATCACGGTGTTGGGGACGCCGACTCGCACGATCAGTCGACTATGGGCGTTCTGTATGCCCATCGCCGTGGCGCCGGTCATGCCGCAGAGGATGACGCTCATGTCGTCGGGATCGACGACCGGTGAAACCTGAATGCCCATCAGGCAGAAGGCGAGCAGCAACATCGTCTGGGTGCCGTAGAGCACGCTGGGCGCCAGGGGCCGCGGCAGCCATCTGACCAGAAAACTGCTCAGCACGACGCCGGCCACGAAGGCAGGAAACGCTAGCAGCTTGATGAGCGCACCCTCGGCGAAGCCACCGGCCTGCGCCCCGATCAGCACGAAGTTGCCGGTCACGTGGGCGGTGAACAGCCCGAAGAGGGCAACGAAGCCGAGCGTGTCGACGTAGCCCGCGATGCCGGCGAGTATGGTGTCCTCGTGCTTCATGACCACCTCCGCGCGATGACCTGTGGCGAATGGGGATATCTCACACCGCCCAGCAGGCGCAGCCAAGCGCGCCCCAGAAGGCTTTCAGGTCCGAGGCCGGCGCCTGGCTGGCCCAGGCGCGCGCATGATCGTGGCCGTGGACGGCGCAACCGGAGGCGCAGCCGCATGCGCTGGCGGAGACGCGCATCACCGGTGTCGGGTTGGCGGCCGCTTCCGCCTCCTTCCAACCGGCGTAGCCTCCGTAACGGTTGACCGGCGACCAGTCCGGCATGGCCGGGGGCGGCGTGTCGTCCAGCCCTGCGAAACCCGCCGTTGCGTAGACCACGCGTCCGCCGACCACGGTCAGTTGCGAGCTGGCATGGGCGATCTCGTCTTCGGCGCAGGTAAAGAAGTCCCGGTCCGGAACGATCAGATCGGCCAGTTGGCCCGCAGCGATGCGCCCCTTGTTGCCCTCCTCGTTGGAGAACCAGGTGACCTTCTCGGTCCACATCCGCAGCGCCGTATCGCGATCCAGGCAGTGATGCCTTGGGTAGAGTCGCAGGCCGCCGACGGTCTTGCCGGTCACCAGCCAGGCCAGCGAGACCCAGGGATTGTAGGAGGCGACACGCGTGGCGTCGGTGCCGGCCGAGGTGCGCACGCCCAGTTCCAGCATCCGCGCGATCGGCGGCGTCGCCTCGGCGCTCCCGGCGCCATAGCGCTCGACGAAATACTCGCCCTGATAGGCCATGCGATGCTGCACCGCAATGCCGCCCCCTAGCGCCGCGATCCGCTCCATGGAGCGCTCGGAGACGGTTTCGGCGTGATCGAAGAACCAGTGGATGCCCTCGAGCGGGATCTCCTGGTTGACCTTTTCGAACACGTCCAGGGCACGACTGATGGTCTCGTCGTAGGTGGCGTGCAACCGCCACGGCCAGCGATTCTGGGCGAGCACGCGGACCACTTCCTCGAGCTCGCCTTCCATCTCCGGCGGCATGTCGGGCCGGGGTTCGCGGAAATCCTCGAAATCGGCCGCGGAGTACACCAGCATCTCGCCGGCGCCGTTGTGACGGAAATAGTCGTCGCCCTGTTTGTAGGTGGTCGAGCGGGTCCAGTTCAGGAAGTCCTGCTTTTCCTCCTTGGGCTTCTGGGTGAACAGGTTGTAGGCGAGACGCACCGTCAACTGGCCATCGTCCGCCAGCTTTTGAATCACCGCGTAGTCTTCGGGGTAGTTCTGGAAGCCACCGCCGGCATCGATGACGCTGGTGACGCCGAGCCGGTTGAGGTCGCGCATGAAGTGACGCGTCGAGTTGAGCTGGTAGTCGAACGGCAGCTTGGGGCCCTTGGCCAGCGTCGAGTAGAGAATGGTGGCGTTGGGACGCGCCAGCAGCAGGCCGGTGGGGTTGCCCTTGCCATCCCGCAGGATTTCGCCGCCCGGAGGTTCGGGCGTCTCCCGGGTGTAGCCCACGGCGCGTAGCGCGGCGGCATTGAGCAGCGCGCGGTCGTACAGATGCAGAATGAAAACCGGGGTGTCCGGTGCGACGGCATTGAGTTCGTCGAGCGTCGGCAGGCGTTTCTCGGCGAACTGGTTCTCGGTGAATCCGCCGACGACTCGCACCCACTGCGGTGGCGGGGTGATCGCGACCTGTTGTTTGAGCATGCGCATGGCATCGGCCAATGACGGCACGCCGTCCCAGCGCAGCTCCATGTTGAAATTCAACCCGCCGCGCACGACGTGGGTGTGGTTGTCGATCAGTCCCGGCAGCGCCGGCTTGCCTTGCAGATCGATGACCTGGGTGCTGGCATTGGCCAGCGCCGTGATGTCGCGGGTCGTGCCCACCCTCGAAAAGCGACCGCCCTGGATGGCGACGGCTTCCGCTTGCGGTTGGGAGGGATCCAGCGTGGTGATCCTTCCGTTGACCAGAATCAGATCGGGGACTGACGGAGAGGCGGTATTGCCTGAGCGGTTCATGACGGACGTTTCTCCGAGGCTGGCTGGTTGTCGTCGCTGTGGGCCGACGGTTCGCACGGCGTTGGCTCCAGCGGGCGCTGGCCGTTGTTTCTGCCCGGTAGCACGCCAAGGATGTGATTGCTGCAGTCGGACCGATGCCAGGCCGAGGCCAGCGAGGTGCCCGCCAGAACGTGTTTGGCCACCGGAATCACCTGCTCGCCGCAGAGCATGCCCAGCAGCCCCAGGAGCGCCACGATCGGCGGGGCCGGTGAACGAACCTGCAGCAGGCTGTAGAGGATGCCGACCAGTACGCCGGCACCGATGGAGAGCAGATAGAGCTTCATGGCCGTGCTGACCTCGCGGGACGAATGGCGGAAGGTGGGACGCGCGAGCCGATCCGCTCTCGACCTCGCCTTCCAGGCGAGCGTCGAAAGAACGGGACTTGCCTGGCGTGAGCGCCGGATTGGTCGTTCTGGTTTTGTCTCAGTAGGGCGAGCGGTCAGCGCGCGGGAACCGGCTCCTCGGTCGGGCCATGTTTCACCCGCTCGTCTGCGCCGTGCACCATGGTGTAGGCGTAGTCGATCCCCATGCCGTAAGCGCCGGAGTGCTCCTTGACCAGTGCCATGACGGCGTCGTAGGTATCCTTGTGCGCCCAGTCGCGCTGCCACTCCAGCAGTACCTGCTGCCAGGTCATCGGTACGACGCCGGCCTGGATCATGCGCTGCATGGCGTAGTCGTGAGCGTCCTTCGAGGTACCGCCGGAGGCGTCAGCGACCATGTAGATCTCGTAGTCCGCGTCGTGCATGGCGGAGAGCGCGAAGGTGTTGTTGCAGACCTCCGTCCACAGACCGGCGACGACGACCTTGTTGCGGCCATTCCTGGCCAGGGCGTCGCGCACTTTCTGGTCGTCCCAGGAGTTCATGGACGTACGTTCGAGAATGGGAAGGTCTGGAAAGACGGCGAGCAGTTCGGGAAAGGTATGCCCGGAGAAACTGAGCGTTTCCACCGTGGTGATGGTGGTGGGAATGCCGAAGATGCTGGCGGCCTTGGCCAGCCCCACCACATTGTTCTTCAGCACCTGACGGTCGATGGACTGCACCCCGAAAGCCATCTGCGGCTGCTGGTCGATGAAAATGATCTGACAGTTGTTCGGCGTCAAGACTTCCAGTTTCGGTGACATGATCAGCCCCTTGTCGATGAGTGATGTTGAAAAGCCGCGATCGAATCGAGGGCGGACGGCACCTTGGCCCTTCCCGTGCCATGAGTCGCTCGACGCTTGGCGACCAGATTACGCAGTGGCGCCAGGCGAGAATTGGACGAAACGCCGACTTTTGGAACGACTCGGCGGTGTCGGGTGAAGATCCACTGACATCGAGGAGGTCTCTGCGGCAGGAGCGGGTGGCGATAGCGCGAGCGGAAACCAGCCCAAGCTTCGCTTGGCCTCAGGCGTCGAATTGATCGTTTGCGCCAGTCCTTGTCTGGCGCGCAAGCTGGGGCGTATCTCGAACGCCCAATCCAACGACGCAGGGAGGGAGCATGACGCGACCGAATATTCTGGTGCTGATGGCCGATCAGGTGAACGGCACGCTGTTTCAGGATGGGCCGGCGGACTTTCTGCACGCGCCCAATCTGAAGAAGCTGGCCAGGCGGGCGGTGAATTTCAATAACGCCTACACGCCGAGCTATCTGTGCGCGCCGGGTCGTGCGGCCTTCATGTCGGGCCAGTTGCCGTCGCGCACCGGCGTCTACGACAACGCCGCCGAATTCCGCTCCGCGGTGCCGACCTGGGCCCATCATCTGCGTCGCGCCGGCTACTCGACCTGTCTCTCCGGCAAGATGCACTTCGTGGGGCCGGACCAGTTGCACGGCTTCGAGACGCGCCTGACCACCGACGTCTATCCCGCCGACTTCGGCTGGACGCCGGACTATCGCAAGCCCGGCGAGCGCATCGACTGGTGGTATCACAATCTGGGCTCGGTCACCGGCGCCGGTGTCGCCGAGATCTCCAACCAGATGGAGTACGATGACGAAGTCGCCTTTCACGCCGAGCAGAAACTGTTCGATCTCTCTCGCGGGCATGACGCGCGCCCGTGGTCGATGTGCGTGAGCTTCACCCACCCCCACGACCCCTACGTGGCGCGGCGCAAATTCTGGGATCTGTACGAGGATTGCGAGCATCTCGATCCGGAGCAGGGTGTGGTGCCCTTCGACGAACTCGATCCGCACAGCCAGCGGGTCTTCGAGGCCAACGACTACACAAAGTTCGATATCCAGCCCGAGCACGTGCGCCGGGCAAGGCGCGGTTATTTCGCCAATATTTCCTATATCGACGACAAGGTCGGTTCGATTCTGGACGTGCTGGAACGGACCCGGATGCTCGACGACACCATCATCGTGGTGACCTCGGATCACGGCGACATGATCGGCGAGAAGGGGCTGTGGTTCAAAATGAGCCCGTTCGAGGGCTCCTCGAGAGTGCCGCTGATGATCGCCGCGCCGGGACTGGAGCCGCGTTCGGTGGAGACGCCCGTGTCGACCATCGACATCAATGCCACGTTGGCCGATCTGGTGGGCATCGATCTCTCCGAAGTCGAACCCTGGACCGATGGCGAGTCGCTGCTGCCTCTGGCGCGTGGCGGCAGCCGCGAGACGCCGGTCTACATGGAGTACGCCGCCGAGGGCACCCAGGCGCCGCTGGTCACGATTCGCGAGGGCCAGTGGAAGTTCAATCACTGTGAGATCGATCCGCCGCAGCTGTTCGATCTCGAGGCCGATCCGCACGAGACCCGCAATCTGGCCGACGACCCGGACTATGCCGAGACGCTGGCGGAATTCCAGGCCAAGGTCCGCGAGCGCTGGGACATGCAGCGTTTCGACGCCGAGGTTCGGGAGAGCCAGGCGCAGCGCCTGATCGTCTACGAAGCGCTGCGCAACGGACACTACTATCCTTGGGATCACCAGCCGCTGCAGGATGCCTCCCAGCGTTACATGCGCAACCACATGGATCTCAACATCGTCGAGGAGTCCCAGCGCTTCCCGCGGGGCGAGTGAAACGGCGGCTGCATCAGACCGAGGCGGCAATCATTTCGCTCGCGCCGTATGAGCGGGCACTGCATCCGCGTATAATCCATCTATACGAACGTCCAAGACGCCAGTCGAGCTCGCCTCGGCTTGCGTCGTGCTATTCATCCTGTCGTCGTTTCATTCACGTCGTTTCCCGCGAGATTCCCCGCTGTGCTCTCTACTGCCAACATCACCATGCAGTTTGGCCCCAAGCCGCTGTTCGAGAACGTTTCCGTCAAATTCGGCGGTGGTCATCGCTACGGCTTGATCGGCGCCAACGGCTGCGGCAAGTCCACCTTCATGAAGATCCTGGGGGGCGACCTGGAGCCGTCCGGCGGTCAAGTGATGAAGGATGCCACCACGCGACTGGGCAAGCTGCGCCAGGACCAGTTCGCGTTCGAGAACGAGCGCGTGATCGATACCGTGATCATGGGGCATGAGGAGCTGTGGGAAGTCGCGGCGGAACGCGAGCGGATCTACTCCCAGGCGGAGATGAGCGACGAGGACGGCATGAAGGTCGCCGATCTCGAAGTGCGCTTCGCCGAACTCGAAGGGTATACCGCCGAATCCCGCGCCGGCGAGCTGCTGCTGGGGCTGGGCATTCCGCTCGAACAGCACACCCAGCCGATGAGCGTGGTGGCGCCGGGCTGGAAGCTGCGCGTGCTGCTGGCGCAGGCGCTGTTCTCGGACCCCGATGTACTGCTGCTCGACGAGCCCACCAACCATCTGGATATCAATACCATCCGCTGGCTGGAAGAGATCCTGCGGGCGCGCAGTTCGACGATGATCATCATCTCTCACGATCGTCACTTCCTGAACAGCGTCTGCACCCATATGGCGGATCTCGACTACGGCGAGCTGCGTCTGTTCCCGGGCAACTACGACGAGTACATGATCGCCGCGACCCAGGCTCGCGAGCGCCTGCACTCCGAGAACGCCAAGAAGAAGGCGGAGATCGCCGAGCTGCAGCAGTTCGTCAGCCGCTTCTCGGCCAATGCGTCCAAGGCCAAGCAGGCCACCTCGCGCCAGCGCAAGATCGACAAGATTCAGCTGGACGAAGTGAAGCCTTCTTCGCGAGTCAGCCCGTTCATTCGCTTCGAGCAGAGCAAGAAGATCCATCGGCACGCGCTGACGGCGGAAAAAATCTCCAAGGCGTGGGACGACAATGTGCTGTTCGACCGCCTGGGACTTCAGATCGAGGCCGGCGAGCGGGTCGCGATCATCGGCCCCAACGGGATCGGCAAGACCACGCTGCTCAACTGCCTGGTCGGCACGATGACGCCGGACGCCGGCGAGGTGAAGTGGACCGACGCCGCGGAAGTGGGTTACTTCGCTCAGGACCACGCCGCCGATTTCGAAAGCGGTGACACGTTGTTCGACTGGATGCGCCAGTGGACCACCGAAGGCGAGCAGACCGTACGCGGTGCGCTGGGGCGGATGCTGTTCTCCAACGATGACATCGGCAAGTCGGTCAAGGTGATCTCCGGTGGCGAGCAGGGTCGGATGCTGTTCGGCAAGCTGATCCTGCAGAAGCCCAACGTGCTGGTAATGGACGAGCCCACCAACCACCTCGACATGGAGTCGATCGAGGCGCTCAACCTGGCCCTGGACAACTATCCCGGCACGCTGATCTTCGTCAGTCACGATCGGGAGTTCGTCGGCTCGCTGGCGACGCGCATCATCGAGATGAAAGAGGACGGCATCGTCGATTTCAGCGGCAACTACGACGACTATCTGCGCAGTCAGGGCGTGTACGGCTAGCGTTCGTTTCGAGACCGCTCTCCGGCCGGGTATGGGCTACGCTGAATGACAGCGAGCCCATTCCCGTTCAGGAGCGCCCCGTCATGTCAGCCCATCCAGCCCATCCCGCCAGAACACTCGATGCCGCCAGGACTGCCCTGGTGCTGATCGAATTCCAGAACGATTTCACCTCCGAAGGCGGCGCCCTTCACGACGCCGTGAAAGAGGTCATGGCGGGCAATGACATGCTGGCCAAGACCCGGGATCTGGTCGCCAGAGCGCGTGCCGCGGGCGTCAGCATTCTCCATGCGCCGATTCAGTTCGCGCCGGGGTATGGCGAGATCACGGCCCGGCCCTACGGCATTCTGGCGGGGGTGGTGAAGGGCAGTGCGTTCGTGAAAGGTGAATGGGGTGCCGAAATCTGCCAGGCACTCACGCCGCAGCCCGGTGACATCGTCATCGAAGGCAAGCGCGGGCTGGACACCTTCGCCTCGACCAATCTCGATTTCATCCTGCGCAGCAAGGGCATCGAAACGATTGCCCTGGCTGGCTTTTTGACCAACTGCTGTGTCGAATCGACCATGCGTTCCGGCTACGAGAAAGGTTTCGAGGTGTTGACGCTGACCGACGCCGTTGCCGCCACCAGCGAGGCCGAGCACGATGCTGCGATCGCCTACGATTATCCGATGTTCTCCAAGCCGATGACGACCGCCGAGTTCGCCGGACTGCTGCCCGGCGTCGCATAGCCGCGAATGTTCCGGGGCAGGGAGAGAAACGCCGTCGCCAGGGTCTTACGTAAAGGTCTATCGTAAAGGTCTATCGTAAAGGTCTAACGTAAAGGCCTATCTCAAAGGTCCACCGTAGAGCCGATGGCGATCAACGACTTTCATCATCGGCCAGGTGGATATCGCCGACACCGCAGTGCCGGCCAGACCCGCGCACGGCGGGACTCGACGAAGGAGCGACGAGCGATGATGTCACCGGCAAGATCCGTTTCGATGTTACTGGGTGCCCTGTTGACGGCAACGGCGACCACGGCGTTTGCCCTGCCCAGCAGCTTTCCCACCGGCACCACCTACTACGACCCCGAGCGGGCCTACAACGGCTTCGTGCTGTTCCCCGGCGGCGATCGCAAGACCCACCTGATCGATATGAACGGCAACGAAGTGCACCGTTGGGACTACGAGAGCTTCCCGCCCATTCCGCTCTCCGCCGACCAGGCCGACGGCGAAAAAGGCCATCTGCTGGTGCAGTTGGCCAGGGCCGACAAGCTCCCCGAGCACGCCAGTCCCGGCAACGGTCTCACCAATGCCTCCGTGGCGGAGGTTAACTGGGACGGCGAGGTCAAGTGGCAGTGGGGCAGCCAGCAGGATCCGGTCTACCAGCATCACGATATGCGCCGCCTGCCCAACGGCAACAACCTGGTGATGACCGCCGAGATGCGGGAACTCAACGGCTTCGATTATCCGATCATCGAGAACGGTATCGAGGAGGTCGATGACGAGGGCCGGGTGGTATGGGAGTGGAAGTCAGGCGATCATCTCGACGAGATGGGGTTTTCCGACGCCGGACTGCGCGCGCTCAAGGACTCCGAGGATCCCGACTTCCTGCATCTGAACACGGCCGTACCGGTGGGGCCCAACCGCTTGTACGACGCTGGCGACGAGCGCTTTGCGCCGGACAATATCCTGGTCAATTCGCGCAACGCCAACGTCACTTTCATCGTCGACAGGCAGAGCGGCGAGATCGTCTGGCGTATCGGCCCCGATCTGCCGGCCCTGCAGCTCAATGGCAAGCTTGGCCGCCCCGTGGATCAGACCGTGGGCTCGCATGACGCGCACTTCATCCCCGAGGGTCTGCCGGGCGCCGGCAATCTGCTGATCTTCGACAACCAGGGCAATGCCGGCTTTCCGCCCTCCAGGCAGGGGTTTTTCTCGTCCTCCCGCGTGATCGAGGTCGATCCGAGCAGCGACAAGATCGTGTGGCAGTACACCGGCAATATGTCGGGGCGTTCGCCCTACACGTTCTACAGCTCGTTCATCTCGAGTGCGCGTCGGCTGCCCAACGGCAATACGCTAATCGACGAGGGCCAGAACGGCCGGCTGTTTCAGGTCACGCCGGAAGGCGATATCGTGTGGGAGTACGTGAGCCCGTTCTTCGGCAAGTCGATGCCGAGCGACGACTACGTCACCAATCAGGTCTACCGCGCGCAGTTGGTGGATTACGACTGGGCACCGGACGGGACGCCCCACACCGAGAACTCGGTGATGCCGGACTGCGACATCTATGTGGCGGCGCCCGGCTGTCATCCGGGCGAGTCTGACCAACCCGGCAACGAATAACCCCGGAGCGGCCAGCGTGACGGCAAGCTGTCGCACGTTGGCCGGATGCAGATGACGTGAGGTCTGCGTAGACTGCGTAACCCATTTCCTCGCACGAGCGACCATGTCCAGCCACGTCCCCGACGCCTTGAGCGCGACCCCCCATGCCCGTCCCGAGACGCCACCCGCCACTTTGATCATTGGCGGCGGTGCGACCGGCCTGGCGGCGGCCTGGGCGCTGGCCAAGCGCGGCCGGAGCGTCACCGTGCTCGAGAGCAACGACCAGGTTGGCGGCAACCTGCATACCGAGCGCGATGGCGAATGGCAGATCGAGCACGGCCCCAATACCGTGATCATGAAGCCGCCGCTCCATGCGCTGCTGGACGAACTCGGTCTGCTCGGGGAGGCCCAGCCAGCCAACGCCATTGCCAACAAGCGTTACGTGGTACTGAACGGCCGCCCCGTTGCGCTGCCGATGACACCGCTCGAGGCATTGACCAGTCCACTCATCGGATGGCGTGGCTGGGCGCGCCTTGCGCGCGAACCCTTTCTGCCCCGGCGCAACGCCCGCGAAGAGACGCTGGCTGCTTTCGTCGAGCGGCGACTCGGCCCTCGGATCCTGGCGCGGATGGTCGATCCCTTCGTCTCCGGCGTCTACGCGGGAGATCCGGCCCAGCTGTCGGTGCAGGCCGCCATGCCGCGCCTGGCCGCCATCGAACAGGAACATCGCTCGCTGATCATCGGCGTGGTCAAGCGTCTGCGTCAGGCGCGCCGCGATCCCGCTGGCGTGCCGGCCGAATGGCGCGGCAAGCTGGTGAGTTTCCCCCGGGGCCTGCAGCATCTTGCCGATCGGCTGGCGGAGCGTATCGTGGCCCAGCCGACGGCCGCCATTCATACCGATTGCTCTATACGTAGCCTGCGCCGTGAAGGCGAGCAGTGGGTCGTGGTAGATGATCAGGGGGGGGAGTGGCGAGCCGAGTCGCTGGTGCTGGCGGTACCCGCGCCGGTGGCGGCGCAACTGCTGCGACCGCTGGACGAGTCGCTGGCCGATCCGTTGGCAGCGATCGCCTATCCGCCGGTCAACGCCATCGCGCTGGGTTTCCGCGAGCAGGATGTCGCGCATTCGCTGGATGGATTCGGCATGCTGATTCCACGCGGCGAGCGTCGTCGCACCCTGGGGGCGCTGTTCTCGTCGACGCTGTTTCCGAATCGCGCACCGGCCGGCCACAAGCTGCTCAGCGTGTTCATCGGCGGGCGTCAGAGCCCGGAAGCGGCGGCCGGGGACGATGCGACGCAGGTGGCGCGGGTGCTTGACGATCTGCGTGACCTGCTGGGCATTCGCGGCGAACCGGTGTGGCAGAAGGTGACGCGTTGGCCGCAGGCCATTCCGCAGTATGAGCTGGGGCATCTGGCGCGACTCGAGACGCTGGATCTCGCGCTCGAGACATATCCCGGACTGCATCTGGCCGGCAACTGGCGGGGCGGTATCGCAGTGGGGGACTGTCTCGAGAACGGCCGGCTGCTCGGTGAGCGGCTGTCGGCGCAGGGGTAAGCGGCAGAGGTAAGCGGCAGAGGTAAGCGGCAGAGATGAGCGAGGGCGGCGCCGGTCGCCGCCCCGCTTCTTGTCTATCGGGCTACTTGTCTACCAGGTCGGCCACCGATGACATGATCTCCTTGGGCCGGAACGGATAGCGCTCGATCTCGGCCTTGTCGGCGATGCCGCTCAGCACCAGCACCGTGTGCATGCCCGCCTCGATACCGGCAACGATATCGGTGTCCATGCGGTCGCCGATCATGCCGGCACTGTCCGAGTGGACGCCGAGCTTGTTCAGCGCGGAACGAAACATCATCGGATTGGGCTTGCCGACGATGTAGGGTTTGCGACCGGTGGCTTCGGTGATCAGCGCCGCGATGGCACCGGTGGCCGGCAGCACGCCTTCCTGGCTGGGTCCGGTGGCGTCGGGGTTGGTACAGATGAAACGCGCGCCCTGAATGATCAGACGGATCGCCTTGGTGATCGCCTCGAAAGAATAAGAGCGAGTCTCGCCCAGCACGACATAATCCGGCTTGGTATCGGTCATGATGAAACCGGCTTCATGGATCGCCGTGGTCAATCCCGCCTCGCCGACGACGAAGGCCGAACCGCCCGGCGCCTGATCGCGTAGAAACGCCGCGGTGGCCAGCGCCGAGGTCCAGATCTTGTCCTCGGGAACCTCCAGGCCGTTCTGCCGCAGGCGAGCGCTGAGGTCGCGAGGCGTGTAGATCGAGTTGTTGGTCAGCACCAGGAACGGAATCTCCCGTTCTCGCCACTGATTGATCAGGTCCGCGGCGCCGGGGATGGCCTTGTTCTCGTGAACCAGGACGCCGTCCATGTCGGTCAACCAGGACTTGATGTTGCGGCGACTCGCGGTGTTGTCTTTCTTGCTGGCCTCTTTATGGCTGGACATGTGACCCCTTAGCGTGCGCGTGAAGAGAAGAACGATATCGAATCGCCTGTCCGATCAGTTTAGCAAGTTGTCGCCTCAGCGTGCGGACGAGGTGTACGACAACTCTTTATCCGTGTTGCCGACTCAATAGCCGCGCCCGGCATCGGCCAGATCCTCGACATGCCCGGTGGCCTCGAAGCGCTCGATATTGGCGGCGACGATGCGGCTGCCGGTAGGGGCATCGATCAGCGAGGCGATGTGCGGGGTCACCGTGACCTGGGGATGCGTCCAGAACGGATGCTCGCTCGGCAGCGGCTCGAGATGGAAGACGTCCAGCGTGGCGTGATACAGCTGTCCACTCTCCAGCGCGGCGAGCAGATCGTCGTCGACCAGGTGGGCGCCGCGCCCGGCATTGATCACGCTCGCGCCTCGGGGCAGACGGGCAAAGAGCCTGGCATCGAGTATGCCTGTCGTCGCCTCGGTCAGCGGCAGCAGGCAAACCAGGATCTCGCAGCGAGCGAGAAAAGCATCGAACTCGGCCTTCCCGGCGTGAGTCGTGACACCCTCGATATCGTGTCGGGTGCGCGACCAGCCCAGCGTCTCGAAACCGAGCGCGGCCAGCGTCGAGGCGGCCGTGCCACCGAGATTGCCCAGCCCCATGACGCCGACGGTGCGACCGGTGGCGGGCGGCACCACCAGCGGTTTCCAGCGCCGCTCGCGCTGATTGGCGGCGATCGTCGGCATATCGCGATGGTGACGCAGCACGTGCAGCGCCACGTACTCGCGCATGCGCTGGGTCAGGTCGGTGCCCACGGTGCGGATGATGGGCATCCGGCGCGGCAGCTCGGCATCGGCCAGCACGTGATCGATACCCGCTCCCAGCGAGACGATCGCCTTGAGATTGGGGAAGGCCAGAAAGGCGCCGGTCGCCGGTTTCCATACCACGGCATAGGTGACCGCTTCGGCGTCCCCCGGATCATCGATCGGGCGGATCGTCCAGTTCGGGAGCAGGACTTGAAGTTGCTCGACCCACCAGTGTGTTTTATCCACACCCGGTATTGATACGACGATAGACATGTCGACATCCTGGTAGTGAATCAGGGGCGCACGGCCGGCTCGTCATCGCCGAGCGGTTCGAGCTGAAACGGTGCCGGCGTGGCGGCGCCGCCAACCGGCTGCGTCGGGTCGTTCAGGCCCACGCATTCGCCGGTGGCCGGGTCACGCGAGAGCGCCGAGACGCAGGCGTAGAGTTTGGGGAACACCCGTTGCGGGGCGATCTCCAGTTCGAAACGCTTGGCCAGTGTCGCCAGCGTCTCGGGACTGAAACGTGGATCGATACGCACAGAACCCCGGAAGCTGGCATCGAGACGCGGATGGTGTATCGCCTCTTCCACGGACATGCCGAAATCCATCATCAGCGCTGCGACCTGGGTCACCGCCGGCATGATCAGATTGCCGCCGGAGGCGCCCACCGAGAATCGCGCTTCGCCGTCTTTCACGGCCACCGTGGGGCACATGTTCGAGGAGTTGATACGCTTGCCGCCGACCATGGTGGTGGGGTAGCCGGGGCGCGGGTCGAAGTAGCTGACGCTGTCGTTCATCAGCATGCCGGTCGAGGGCAGCGTGACGCCGGAACCGAAGCGGTTGAGCAGGGTGTAGGTGAGCGCCACCATGTTGCCCTCGGCGTCCACCGATGACATCGATGACGTGCAGGCGCCCTGCTCAGTGATGACACCGTTGCGAATCTTGTGCCGCTTCCAACAGTGCTCCAGCGCTTCGGCGTAAACCCGCCAGGTCTCCGGTGTCGGCCTTTCCGGCGGGATCGGCATCGCCGCCAGCGCGTGCGCCAGCATCTCGCGCTGGCGCAGGCCGCCGGAGCGCGCTCCCGGCGTGTAGAGCGTGTAGCCGCGATGCCCGACGGCCATGGGGGCATATTCGAACACCTCGTAGGCAGCGAGATCCTGCCGCGAAATGCGCGAGCCGCCGGCCTGCAGATCGCCAACGATCTTCTCGGCCAGCGCGCCGCGATAGAAAGTCTCGCTGCCGCCTTCGGCGATCTCGCGCAGGGTCGCGGCCAGAATCGGAATGCGCAGCCGGCTCTCCGGCGTCGCCGGGTGTCCGCCGGGCAGATAGATCGAACTCGATACCGGGTCGCGGGCCAGCGTTCTGGCGCAGACGCCGATCTGCAGGCTGGTGAACCAGTCGACATCCAGACCTCGTTCGGCCAGCGCGATTGCGGGTGCCATCACTTCGGGACGCCGCTTCGTGCCATACCGGGTGAGCGCGTGATCGAGCCCGGCCACGGCGCCGGGCACGGTGATCGAGCGATAGCCTTCGATATTGGCATTGTCGACCACGCCGGGGAACCCCATCGGCGTCGCCGGCAGCGACGGATCGACCGGGTAATCCTCGAGCCGCGTGTCGCCGGCCAGCACGCCCTGGAAATCCAGCGCCACGGCGCGCTGCGCCTTGGCCAGCCAGATCACCATGAAACCCGCGCCGCCAAGTCCGCTCATCCACGGTTCGACGGCATTCAGCGCATAGGCGGTGGCGACGATGGCATCGACGGCGTTGCCCCCGGCGTCGAGCTGGGCCGCTCCGGCCTGCGCGGCGATTCGATGCTGCGCCGCCACCACGCCATTGCGGGAGCGTGCGGCGGGCGTGGTGAGGGTCCAGTTGTCGCCCTCGCGATCGGAAAGTGTCATGGGGAAGGTTCCGGGTCGGACGGATTCGTTGCCTCGATCAATTCTGCAATCAGTGCCTCGACGTCGTCCAGATAGTCGCTGCCGCGGGAAGGTGGCGTCGGATCCGAGGTCATCACCACGGTCATGGCACGGGAGGGGATGACGTAGAGCAGTTGGCCGCCGTATCCCCAGCCGTAATAGACGGGGCGGTCGGCGATGCGAGTGATGAACCAGCCGTAGCCGTAGTCGTCGCCGTTGAAGAACGAGCGGGTGCGCGGCTGCCAGGCGCGCTCGATCCAGTCGGCGGAGAGCACTGTCCGGTCGTCGCGCCGACCCCGTTGGCGGACCATCTCGCCGAAGCGCAACAGCGCCTGCGGGGTCAGGCCCATTTCGTTGCCGCCGAAGTAGATCCCCTGCGGATCCCTTGTCCACGGTGGAATGGCGATGCCGAGCGGAGCGCCCAGCCAGTCTCGCGCGAGCGCCAGTGTGCTGCGCCCGGTGACCTCGGTGAGCGCGGCGGAGAGCAGGTGGCTGTTGCCGGTGGAGTAGAGCATGCGACCGCCGGGTTCGGCGACGAAGGGTCGCTCTAGCGCATCGGCGACCCAGTTCGAGCTCGCCACCCAGGCGCCGTAGTTACCGCCGGAGGTGCGTTCCAGCCCAGCCTGCATCGACAGCAGGTTGCCGACGGTGATGTCGCTGACGCGTGGGTCGACGTCCGCGGGAACCCGGTCGCCCAGCAGCTCGACCACCGGCTGATCGACGCTCTCGATCACGCCACGGTCGATGGCGGCACCCACCAGGGCGGAGATCAGCGTCTTGGAAAGCGACTTGATGTTGGCCGTCTCGTCGGTCGCGTGGCCGCGAAAGCCTTCGTCGATCACGGTTTCGCCGTCGATGGCGACCAGCAGGGTGTGGCTGCGCGGCAGGTCACGCGCGCGTGTCGTGACGTCATCGCGAGTGGCCTCGGGCAGAGCGTCTTCGGACAACGTGTCTGCCGTGACCAGCGGCGACAGCGCCGTCAGCATCAGGCTGATGGCAACAAGCCGCCAGCGAAACCGGGCGGCGACGGAAAAGGGGCGGAGAGAGCGGGAAATCGGCATGCGTTGAGTCTGGCGCATGCAACCGGGTTCTTCCATGCCGTCATGCAGTGCGCGTCACACGGTGCCGGGCGTGGCGCGCTCGCGTCCGGCGTAGAGATGGAAGTCGAGATAACGCAGGGCCACGTAACCGACGATGACGCTGGCGACGATGACTTCCAGCGTCGCCAGGCCGTGGACGATGGCGACATCGTGCGCGCTGAAACCTTCCTTCTGCATCCACGCAGCGGTCTTCGAAAGCGCCGTGGCACCGATCACCATGGGGAAGGTAAACGCCGCGTAGCCCGGGCTGTAGGGCAGGCGCAGCAGCTTGAAAAAGGCCAGATAGATGATCAGGGTCATCAGCACCGCGATGCCGCCCAGCAGCGCGATCATCAGCGGCGACGGTTCGGCCATCACGGTGAGATAACCGGCCAGCGACAGGCTGGCCGGTGCCGCCATGATGGCGATGGTCGGCTTCGCTGGATCGGGGATCTCGCCGGCGAAGATCAGCCGATAGATCATCACCGGCAGCAGGATGGCGTAGAGCCCCATGCCCAGGTAGAGCAGGCCGACGGCCAGCGGGTGCAGCGCCGCGACGCCGGGAACAGCCACATCGGCGACGATGATCCCTACCGGCGGTACGAACCAGGCCGGCACCATGTGGTGAAGCTCGAAGGCTTTGGCGCGGTGCGCCACGAAAGCAACGAGAAAACTCAGATGCAGCGCCACCGCCACCAGCCAGAGCGTGACCCCGGCGGCTGGCATCAGCCACTCCCCGGCGGCTTTCGACACCACCATCAGCGCCATGGCGAACGTCGGCACGACGCTGCCGACCACGGGGTGCGCCAGGTCTGCCCACAGCAGGCGAGGATGGAGGATGAACTTGGCGCCGAGAAGCAGCAGCAGGAAGGAGGCGACGGTCGCGCCGGCAAGCTGGGCGAACCCGCCGAAAGAGGCGAAGCTCTCCCAGCTCCAGCCCAGGCTGGAGATACCCAGCGCCAGGCCGGCCATCGGAGTGGGGGCAGTCTGAAGCCGCTGGCACAGGGGGATCATTGGCGTTCTCCTCGAGATCGGTGGAGACACCTTATGGCATTTAGCGCTATCGTTATATTTTAACTTTTTTCACCATTCGTTTTACGAAATTTAACCTCGGCGAGAGCGATGGCAATCACGTTTCGGCAACTACAGGTCTTCGTCGCGGTGTCGCGGGAGCGGACGCTGACGGCAGCGGCGGCGAGGCTGTTTCTGACCAAGCCGGCGGTTAGCATCGCGCTGGCAGAGCTGGAGAAGCAGTGCGGCCGCACTCTCTTCGATCGTCACCGTAACCGGCTTTACCTCAACGATCAGGGGCGGCGGCTGCTGCCGATGGCGGACGAACTGTTGGCCCGCAACGCCGCAATCGAACAGCTGTTCGACAACGACGCGCTCGGCGGGCGTCTCCATATCGGTGCCAGTTACACGATCGGCCATCAGCTGTTGCCGACGCTGCTGCGGGACTTCCGTCTCGACACCGGGCATCGGGATCAACGGGTCACCATCGCCAACAGCGCGGCGATCTGCGCGTCACTGGAGGCGTTCGAGCTGGACGTCGGGATGATCGAAGGCCGCGTCGCGGGAGAGCGTTTCCATGTGCTGCCGTGGCGTCGCGACCGGATGTTGGTGGCGGCTTCCCGCGACCATCCGCTGGCGCAGCAGGCCCGCGTTGAGATCGGCACCTTGGCCGAGTTCGGCTGGTTGCTGCGTGAACCGGGATCCGGCACGCGCGAGCAGTTCATGCGTTTCATCGCGCCACGACTGCCGCAGTGGGAGCTGAGTCTGGAGGTCAACTCGGCGGAGGCGATCATCAATGCCGCCGCGGCCGGACTCGGGCTGACCTGCCTGTCGGCGCTG
Organism: Salinicola socius; assembly: GCF_001937195.1. Classification (GTDB taxonomy): domain Bacteria; phylum Pseudomonadota; class Gammaproteobacteria; order Pseudomonadales; family Halomonadaceae; genus Salinicola; species Salinicola socius. Next base: position 171,930 of record NZ_MSDO01000002.1, read on the forward strand.
GAAGCGCATCACGCGCTGAAGGACGGTCGCCTGGTCGAGATCGATCTGGATCTGGACATGACGCGGGAATTCAGCCTGGTGCTGCATCGCGATAAGTATCGCAGCCCGCTGCTCGAACGATTCATCGCGTTCTGTCTGGCGCGTGGCGACAGGCGCGATGACTGAAGGCTCGAGCAACGACAGGCATGGCCCCTCGACGGACGTCCCGGGTGCATGACGCCATGAGCTCGGGGGCCGGTTCCACAAAAGGCGATCCGACACCAGGTATCAGCCGCCGAGGAAAGAGGACATGGCTTTGTCGGCGACCATGCCGCAAGCCTTCTTGCCTACCTGCTCCTTGAGGTTGGTCAGGCTGAAGGTTTGGCCACTGCCGCCCTGCAGCAGTCCACTCAGGCCCTGCTGATAGCCGTCACTTTTCTCGGCCTGACGCTGGCCGCCGATCTTGTCGAGCAGGCTGCTTTTGACCTTGTCGGTGGTGCTTTCGGCATAGCCCTGATCCTGGCAGTAGCCGAGAACACCGGCCACGTTCTGCATGCTACCGAGGTTCATGGAGCCGGAGCCCAGCGAGCTGAGCAGTGAGGCGCCACCGGCGGTCCCGGTGCTCTGCGAGGACTGCCCGGACATCATTTCGCCAGCGTTTTTCTTGACGCTGTCGAAGCTGAAGGCCGAGGCCATCGGTGAAGCGGCTATCGAGGCGGTCAACAGGGCGGCGGACAGAAAACGAAAATTCATGGACTAAACACTCCTGGCTGAAAAAGAGACCCTGCAGACGAGGGTTCGGTGAAACGATCCGCGGATGTCACCACTGGGTGATGGGACGCCACCCTAGCGATGTCCTACGCTAGGCACTGTTTGAAAACTGTTAGCTACGCGTCCCGGTCTTGCCTTCGCTCGTCGACTTTTCAGACAGCGCCCAGGGTAACCATGAGTGGCAGTGACGGACCTGGCGAGACGATTTTCGGCAGATCACATTGGCCGAAGACGACATCCCAAACCGGCGTCATGGTCTAGGCTTGGAGTGTCGGAAGGACTTCGACGTTCCCTCGATAAAGGAGATGTCATGATTATTACCGTTGGCGAATTCAGAAAATTGCTCGAGGAGTACGACGATGAGCTGGAGCTGAGCTTCAGCGGTCTGGAGTACCATCGTCTTGGGCGCAGGGGTGACAAGCACCTGGAAGTGGAATTCGAGGAAAAAATCTTCAAGGATAAGCTGGGTCACACCAAGATTTTCGACGAGAAGCATTGAGCGTGTGCGTCAAGTGCCATGGGCGGTGCTTCGCCGTGACCCCTTTTTCCGTTACGGTTACGCCCCATTGACGCTAGGGAGCGGCACGAATGGATGATTCAACCCCCACCACCCGGGTCGATGTGGTCATCGTCGGGGCCGGGCCGATCGGTCTGTGTTTCGCCAATGCGCTGTCGCGACAGGGTGTGAGTTCGATGCTGATCGATCGCCAGCCGCGGTCGGCGATGGCGGAACCGGCCAGCGACGGGCGAGAGATCGCGCTGACTCGGGCCTCTCAGCAGATTCTCGATCAGCTCGACGTGTGGTCGCGGGTCGGTCCCGCCGAACGCGCCCGCATGCGTGCCGCCAAGGTCTTCGATGGTCAGTCGCTGTTCGCGATGCAGATCGCGCCGCAGGCGTCTCTTGAAGAGCCGCTAGGCTGTCTGGTGCCCAACCAGGTGATCCGGCGGGCCGCCCATGCGGCACTGCAGAATACCTCGACGGGCGCCGGCGCAGTGCTGTGGCGCGACCAGCAACAGATCGCGCGCTTTCAGGCCAACGATGGCGAGGTCGACATCGTTCTCGCCAGCGGCGAGCGGATTCAGACTTCGCTGCTGGTGGCAGCTGACAGTCGCTTTTCCACCACGCGTCGCGCCATGGGCATTCCCGCCCATATCCATCAGCATGGTCAGCAGATGCTGGTATGCCGAATGCATCACGACCAACCTCACGATCAGACGGCATGGGAGTGGTTCGGCTACGGTCAGACGCTGGCGCTGTTACCGGTCGACACCCACTGTTCGTCGCTGGTGCTGACACTGTCCCCTGCGGCAATGGAGCAACAGCTGGCGTTGAGCGACGAGGCATTCGATGCCGACATCACCCGTCGCTTCGGCGGTCGGCTGGGTGCGATGCGCCGTATCGCAGAGCCGCATCGCTATCCGCTGGTCAGCGTCTACGCCGAACGCTTCATCGGCCATCGTCAGGCGCTGATCGGCGATGCCGCGGTGGGCATGCATCCGGTCACCGCGCATGGCTTCAACCTCGGACTGCAGGGGTTGTCACGGCTGGCGGAGCTGATCGGCGAAGCGCGCACCGCAGGACAGGATATCGCCTCGCCCACGCTGCTCAGGCGCTATCAGCGCGAGCAGCGTCTGGCGACGGCGCCGCTGTTTGCTGCGACGTTGGCCATTGTCGGGCTCTATACCGACGATCGAACGCCAGCCAAATGGTTGCGAAAGGCAGTGTTGCGGGCTGGTGAAGCGGCCTGGCCGGCCAAGCGCCTGATCGCGAGTCACCTGACCCGATCGATCGGCTAGCGGCAATCCTGCCTTACGCAGTACCCTCAGGCGCCGAGCGCGGGGCGAATCTCGGCACACGACGCCTTCTCAAACGACGCCGTTCTCTCTCAAACGACGCCTATCTCTCTCAAGAGGAGTTCGTATGGATCTTGCAATGGTGGGACTCGGGCGCATGGGCGCCAACATGGCCGAGCGTCTGGTGCGCGGCGGGCACCGCGTGGTAGGTCACGATCCTAGCGAGGAAGCGATGACGAAAGCGGCGGAGAAAGGTATCGAGCCGTCTGCATCGCTGGCGGCGGCCATCGACGCATTGCCATCGCCTCGAATCGTCTGGCTAATGGTGCCGGCCGGGACGCTGGTCGACAAGCTCATCGCTGAACTCGAACCGCTGCTGTCGAAGGATGACATCGTGATCGACGGCGGCAATTCGATGTACAAGGACAGCGTGCGTCGGGCCGAAGCGTTGCGCCAACACAGGATTCATGCCGTCGATGTCGGTACCAGCGGCGGCGTCTGGGGTCTGCAGGAGGGCTACAGCATGATGGTCGGCGGCGAGACGGCGATCGTCGAATCGCTCAAGCCGCTGTTCGAGAGTCTGGCGCCAGCGGCCGACAAGGGGTGGGGGCATGTCGGTCCCAACGGCGCGGGCCACTTCACCAAGATGGTCCACAACGGCATCGAGTACGGCATGATGCAGGCCTATGCCGAAGGCTTTGCGATCATGGAGCGCAAGGATTTCGATCTCGATCTGCACCAGATTGCCGACATCTGGCGTCATGGCAGTGTGGTTCGTTCCTGGCTGCTCGATCTGACCGCCGACGCGCTGGCGAAGAATCCGTCGCTCGAAGGCATCGCCCCTTTCGTGTCGGATTCCGGCGAGGGGCGTTGGACCGTGGCCGAGGCGATCGAGCTCGACGTCAGCGCCCCGGTTATCACGCTGTCGCTGCTCGAGCGCCTGCGATCCCGCGAGCAGGATTCCTACGGCGATAAGCTGCTGTCTGCCATGCGCAACGAGTTTGGTGGGCACGCGATCAAGAAGGGCTGATCCGCGATCCGCGGTGGCTGGCGCATCGTCGTTTTGCCACTTCCCTGTCGATCCTCTGTCGCTATCAGATCGACTTTTTTCACTACCAGGCCGGTCTGCTTTTTCTACCAGATGGTGTGTTGCGACGCGTCGATCGGCACAAGCCATCGGCGCGTTTTCGCGCCTCGGGGTAGCACCTTTTTACCCTTGACAGGGCGGGAGGCCGGCTACCATGCGGGCTCTACGAGGGTACAAAATTATCCACAGGATGTTTACAGAAAAAGAGCACATCTATGCTTGGAAAATCGCATGGCTACCATATATAGTGTTTTCCAGAAGCGGCGGGCACGGTCAGAAAGCGTGATTCCCACGTCGCCCAAGCCTGCACCATCGGTCATCGATGGCGTCTTTTTCTGTGAAGGATGGTTACCATGAGCATCACGATTTATAGCAAGCCTGCCTGTGTTCAGTGCAACGCCACTTATCGCGCTTTGGACAAGCAGGGCATCGACTATACCGTGGTCGACCTGACACAGGACGCCGATGCGATGCAGCGCGTCCAGAATCTGGGCTATCGCCAGGTGCCGGTCGTGGTCGCGGGTGAAGATCACTGGGCCGGGTTCCGCCCGGACAAGATCAGCACGCTGGTTGCCTGATCGGATCCTTTTGAAATTCTTCGGCTAGCGCGGTTCTCGATCCGCGCTGTCGATATCGCGCAGGGCGCAGGAGACCGTCATGGCTGAACTGGTCTATTTCTCGACCAAATCAGGCAATACGCGTCGCTTCGTCGAAAAGCTGGGTTTATCGGCAAGCCGGATTCCGCTGAACCGAAGCGACCCACCCCTGCGGGTTGAAGCACCCTATATTCTCGTTGTACCGACCTATGGTGACGGCGATCCGCGTTCTGCGGTGCCGGCGCCTGTCATTCGCTTCTTGAATGACGAACACAATCGGTCCCTGATTCGCGGCGTGATCGCCGGCGGCAACACCAACTTCGGCGAGTCCTTCGGCCTGGCCGGGCGAGTCGTTGCGCAAAAGTGTCAGGTACCGCTTCTCTATCGCTTTGAACTGATGGGCACCGTCGAAGATGTCCATCGAGTCCTCGCAGGAGTGACCGAATTTTGGAAACGCTCAGCCTAGATACCGGTACGGTAGCGCGACCCGCCGCCGGCGCCGAACATAACGCCAAGGCGCTCGACTATCACGCGCTCAACGCCATGTTGAACCTGTATGACGCCAACGGCCGTCTGCAGCTCGACCGCGATCGAGAAGCGGCGCGTCAGTATTTCCTGCAGCACGTGAACCAGAACACGGTGTTCTTTCACTCGCTGAAGGAAAAGCTCGACTACCTGGTGGAAGAGGGTTACTACGAGCAGCAGGTCCTGGATCAGTACGACTTCGGCTTCGTCTCGGCGCTGTTCGATCAGGCCTACGCAGCGAAGTTCCGCTTCCAGAGCTTCCTGGGCGCGTTCAAGTACTACACCAGCTACACGCTCAAGACGTTCGACGGCAAGCGTTATCTCGAACGCTTCGAGGACCGCGTCTGCATGGTCGCGCTGAGCCTGGCGCGTGGCGAGGAAACGCTGGCCAGGCAGCTGGTGGAAGAGATCATCCACGGCCGTTTCCAGCCGGCGACGCCGACTTTCCTCAACTGCGGCAAGCGTCAGCGCGGTGAGCTGGTGTCATGTTTCCTGCTGCGTATCGAAGACAACATGGAGTCGATCGGGCGCTCCATCAATTCGGCGCTGCAGCTCTCCAAGCGCGGCGGCGGCGTCGCGTTCTCGCTCTCCAACGTGCGGGAATCCGGCGCGCCGATCAAGCGCATCGAGAATCAGTCCTCCGGCATCATCCCGATCATGAAGATGCTGGAAGATGCCTTCTCCTACGCCAACCAGCTGGGCGCACGCCAGGGCGCGGGGGCGGTCTATCTCAATGCGCACCACCCGGACATCCTGCGGTTCCTCGACACCAAGCGCGAGAACGCCGACGAGAAGATCCGGATCAAGACGCTGTCGCTGGGCATCGTGATGCCGGACATCACTTTCGAGCTGGCCAAGCGCAACGAGGACATGTACCTGTTCTCGCCCTACGACGTGGAGCGCATCTACGGCGTGCCGTTCGGTGACATCAGCGTCACCGAGAAGTACGAGGAGATGGTCGCCGACGGGCGTATCCGCAAGAAGAAGATCAACGCCCGCGAGCTGTTCCAGACCATCGCCGAGCTGCAGTTCGAATCCGGCTATCCGTATCTGATGTTCGAAGACACGGTCAATCGTGCCAACCCGATTCACGGCCGGATCAACATGTCGAATCTCTGCTCGGAGATTCTGCAGGTCAACACGCCGACCGAGTACGACGACGATCTCGGCTATCGCCATATCGGCGAAGACATCTCCTGCAACCTGGGTTCGCTCAATATCGCCAAGGCCATGGACTCGCCGGACTTCGGCACCACGGTGGAAGCGGCCATTCGCGGGCTGACCGCGGTCTCCGAGATGAGCAACATCACCTCGGTGCCGTCGATCGCCGAAGGCAACGCCAAGTCTCACGCCATCGGCCTGGGACAGATGAACCTGCACGGTTATCTGGCGCGCGAGCACATTCTCTACGGTAGCGAGGAAGGGTTGGATTTCACCAACCTCTACTTCTATACCATCGCGTTTCATGCCATTCGGGCGTCCAATCGCATTGCCATCGAGCGCAATCAGCGTTTCGCCGGTTTCGAGCAGTCGACCTATGCCAGCGGCGAGTACTTCGACAAGTACACCGAGCAGGCGTGGGTGCCCAAGACCGAGAAGGTGCGTGGCCTGTTCGAAAAGAGTGGCATTGCCATTCCGACCCAGGACGACTGGCGCGAGCTGAAGGCCTCGGTCATGGCTCATGGCCTGTTCAACCGCAATCTGCAGGCGATCCCGCCGACCGGTTCGATCTCGTACATCAACAACTCGACCTCGAGCATTCACCCGGTGACGGCCAAGGTCGAGATCCGCAAGGAAGGCAAGCTGGGGCGCGTCTACTATCCGGCGCCGTACCTGACGGACGAGAACCAGGAATACTATCAGGACGCCTACGAGCTCGGTCCGGAGAAGATCATCGACACCTACGCCGAGGCGACGCAGCATGTCGATCAGGGCCTGTCGCTGACGCTGTTCTTCCGCGACACGGCGACCACCCGCGACGTCAACAAGGCGCAGATCTACGCCTGGCGCAAGGGTATCAAGACGATCTATTACATTCGTCTGCGTCAGGCCGCCCTCGAGGGGACGGAAGTCGAGGGCTGCGTTTCCTGCACGCTGTAAGCCTGAATCTGTTTGAACGCGCCGGGGGCACTCCGGCGCCAACCGAACGAGAGCACTCTCATGGATATGCCCACCTCTGCCGCCCGTCATCTGAACCGGGTCGACGCGATCAACTGGAACCGTCTTCAGGACGACAAGGACCTGGAGGTCTGGAATCGTCTCACCGGCAACTTCTGGCTGCCGGAGAAGATCCCGCTCTCCAACGACATTCCGGCCTGGAACACGCTGACCGAGCATGAACAGCAGCTGACCATCCGCGTCTTCACCGGTCTGACGCTGCTCGACACCATTCAGGGCACGGTCGGCGCGCCGGTGCTGATCGAGGATGCGATCACCCCGCACGAAGAGGCGGTGTTCACCAACATCAGCTTCATGGAGTCGGTTCACGCGCGCTCCTACAGCTCGATCTTCTCGACGCTGTGTACTACCCGCGATGTCGACGACGCCTATCGCTGGAGCGAAGAGAACCCGTTTCTGCAGAAGAAGGCGGAGCTGATTCTCGAGCGTTACCGCAGAGAGGACCCGCTGATGCGCAAGATCGCCAGCGTGTTCCTGGAGTCGTTCCTGTTCTACTCCGGCTTCTACCTGCCGATGTACTGGTCGAGCCGCGCCAAGCTGACCAACACGGCCGACCTGATCCGCCTGATCATTCGTGACGAGGCGATCCACGGCTACTACATCGGCTACAAGTTCCAGCGCCAACTGGCCCAGCTGCCGGCGGAGCGTCAGGAAGAGGTCAAGATCTACGCCTACGAGCTGCTCCACGAGCTCTACGACAACGAGGTCAAGTACACCGAAGCGCTCTACGACGACGTCGGTTTCACCGAAGACGTCAAGAAGTTCCTCCATTACAACGCCAACAAGGCGTTGATGAACCTGGGCTTCGAAGCGCTGTTCCCGGCCAGCGTCACCGACGTCAGCCCGGCGATTCTCGCCGCGCTCTCGCCCGGCTCCGACGAGAACCACGACTTCTTCTCCGGCTCCGGCTCCTCCTACGTCATCGGCAAGACGGTCAGCACGGAAGACGACGACTGGGCGTTCTGAGGGAAGCACTGACTAAATGTCTGCGCGGGAAAATCACTGCGTTGTGCGGTGCCGGGGCGCCGGTCCGATCGGAATCCTCACCTATACCCCATAGGCTCCGGATCCTGTGCTCCGTACGCCTTGTGCTTTAACCCGCTCGTCGATTTATTCAGCACTTCCCGAGCTATTGCAGCCATTCTCAATTGCGCCTTGAAGAACCGCTCCGACAAGAGCGGTTTTTTTATGCCTGTTGGCAGCGACGGTGCGAGTGGTGGATCTCATCACTTGCCGATTCGATGATTCACCCTTCCATGCTCACTGCACACTGCCTGCACGAAGCCACGAGATAGTGCTCCTGCACCGCGTCTCGGTGCGCAACCGGAGTCGAAGTCATGAAATTTCATCAAAAGTCACTCATCGCGCTGGCCATCGCCGCTTCCACCCTGTCACCGCTGGCCATGGCTGCCTCTACTGAACAACCCAGGCAGTCCGCACCTCACGAGGCACGGATGACGCACGGCAATCCGCTCAAGGACGCCGTGGTCGCCAGCTGGCACCTCGATGAGGACAAACTGGCCAGTCTGGCTCGGGCCGACAGCGAGTTCCGTGCCGGTCTTCAGCAACTGCGTGCAGACGCCGATGGTGCTGACAACAAGGTTGCGCCCGAGCAGCGCCGCGCCGCGATGGAATCCCTGCTCGAGCAGCAGCGTGAGCAGCTGGCGGATGTGCTGACCGACGAGCAGTTGCACGCCTACCAGATGCTGGAGCGTCCGCGGCCTTCGATGATGCGTCATCACGGTGGTCCGAAGATGGACCCGGAGCGCATGACGGCGCAACTGGAGCAGCGCTATGCGCCGCTGTTCGCGACCTGGGATCTTAGCCAGGAGCAGAGTGCCAAGGTGCTGAATGCCGAGCGCACCTTCTTCGACGGGCTGCATCAGATGAAGCGCTCCGATATGAAGGGCGACGACCCATCACGGGATTTGCGCGGTGCGCAGTTCAAGCAACTTCTCGAACAGCGCCATAGCGCACTCGCCTCGGTGCTCGACGACGAACAGGTCACCGCTTTCGAAGCACTGACGAAGCCGCCGCGCGGCCCGAAGGGTGGCCCGCAGTCGGAAGGCGAGGCACCCAAGGCTGGCTGATGCCGACTGTCCTGACGACACGAGCCCTTCTTCGGAAGGGCTTTTTCGTGCGCCGTAGCCTGACGTCTCCCGCAGCAGTTGTTAGTCTTTAGGTGGAGATACATCGTCATTCACCCTCTGCGATCGGAACCGTCTCATGGAAGATCAATGGCTCGCCTGGGCCAAGCGGCTGTCGGCCCTTGCCGATACCGGCCTGCATTACTGTCGCGACAAGTTCGATCGCGAACGCTATGAAGAGATCGCCGAGATATCGACATCGATGATGGCGGCGCTGGGCGATATCCCCATCGGCCGGATGAATCTGGCGCTGGGCGAGGGGGAGGGGCACGTCACGCCCAAGATCGACGTGCGCGCGGCGATCATCGACGAGGGCAAGATCCTGCTGGTGAAAGAGAAGATGGACGGACGCTGGACGATGCCCGGCGGCTACGCCGAAATCGGGCTGTCGGCTGGCGAGAACACGGTCAAGGAGGTGTGGGAGGAAGCCGGGGTCAAGGTCGGGATCCAGCGCCTCTACGCCATCCGTCACAAGGCCAGGCATGCCTATCCGGCCGACGTGCTCGACTTCTACAAGCTGTTCTTTCTCTGCGAGCGGCTCGACGGGGCGCCGCTCGATCCCGGTCATGAAGTACACGATGCGGCCTACTTTTCTCCCCATGAACTGCCGCCGCTTTCCGAGCCCCGAGTCATCGCGCGAGACATCTTTGATGCCTTCGAATTTCACGCCGATCCCCGGCGCCCGGCGCTGATCGATTGAGAGAATCGGCGCTGGCGTTAAACCTCCTCGCTTCAAGGCGGTCTATTCTATGCAGGATGACATGCAACGGGGTGACGGGAGGGCCAATGAACGCACAGAAAATTCTTTCGCAAATCATGAAACAGGCCGGGGGCAGCGGGAAACCGTCCTCGAGCGGGGGCGGTGGTTTCGACGCCAAATCGCTGCTGGGCGGCGGCGCGCTGGGCATGCTGGTTGGCAGCAAGCGCGGTCGCAGCATGGGCGGCAAGGCGATCAAGTACGGCGCCCTGGCCGGACTGGGGGCGCTGGCCTGGAAAGCCTGGCAGGCCCATCAGCAAAAGTCGTCGGCACCGACCGCCGCACCGAGCGGTGCCGATCAGCCGCTGGAACAGCTCTCCGGCGAGCGGCAGGAGACGCGCAGTCTGGTGATTCTGCGCGCGATGATTGCCGCCGCGCGTGCCGATGGCCACATCGATGCCGAAGAACGGGCGGCGCTGGCCGAGCAGATCGATGCCCTGGGCGCCGACGACGAACTGCATGCGTGGGTCGAGCAGCAGATGTCAGCCCCGCTGGACGCCGAGGCGATCGCCCGCGATACCGACTCGCCACAGGCGGCGCGGGAGGTCTATCTGGCCAGCGTGGCGATCGTCGACGAACAGAATCCGATGGAACGGGCCTGGCTCGATCAGTTGGCGGCCGCGCTCAAGCTCGACGGCGATCTCTGCCGCACGCTGGAGCGCCAGGCGGTAGCAGCTGTCTAGGCGGAGGCCTGACACCGAGCCCGGGGTTCGGCCTCGGGCTGGCGCTGCGTCAGGGTGCCGAGAAAGGCAGCAAGCGAGAGCAGCGCCACCAACGTGCCATAGGCGTAGGTGGTGGGGATCAGCCCCAGGTGCTGGGTCGCGATACCGCCGCACAGCGCCAGCGTGCTGGCCGACAGATAGCAGATCACGTAGAACGCCGCCATCAACGCCGAGCGTTCCGTGGACGGTGCCAGCGGCATGACCACGCGCATGGCACCCATGAAAGCGGCGCCGAAGCCGATGCCGGCAATCGCCGTTCCCACCAGCAGGATCGCGACCGTCCTGTAGTAGACCCCCAGCAGCAGCCCGGTCATGCCGACGATGAGACAGGCGGTGCCGAGCAATACGGCCAGGCGTGGCGGCTTGGCGCGCAGAATCATGACGCTGATCCCGCCAATGAAGGGCAGCAAAAAGGTGATCAGGCAGCCGACCAGCGGGTTGTGAACGCCGCTGATCGTCTCTACCAGCGTCGGCCCCAGCGACAGCGAAAAGCCTCCCAGCGCCCACGATGAAACCACCGCCGGGATCACCCGGAACAATGGGTCACGCACGGCCGGCGGGATCGTCGCGCGGGGGCGGAGCGCTGCCAGCGCACCGGGGCGTGGCGTCACGCTCTCCGGGATCCGGCCAAGCCACAGCCCCATCACCACGAGCAGCACGATCAGTACGCCGTAGACCAGGCGCATGGGTGCCGGGGCGTACGTCACCAGAATGCCGGCGATCAGCGCACCGATGCCCATCCCGGACAGCGGCGCGATACTCGCCAGTACCGGGCCGCGGGTGTGGTCGCTGTCGAGCATCGCCGCGGCCAGCGCGCTGGTCACGATGCCGGTGGCCACCCCCTGCAGGATCCGGGCCGCCAATACCCACATCAGCCCGTCGGCGACCAGAAACAGTCCCAGCGACAGGATTTCGCCGACGATGGCGACGGCCACGACGGGGCGACGGCCGATGTAATCGGACAGCGAACCGGTCGTCAGCAGCGCCAGCAGCAGGGCAAACACGTAGCTGGCGAACACCAGCGTCAGCCAGGTGGTCGAGAAGTGCCAGGTGTTCTGGTAGATCCGATATAGCGGTGTGGGCGCGCTCGAGGCCGCGAGGAACGTCACCATCAGTACAGCGTAATAGACCAGCGAACCGAGCCGGGGAGCCGGATAGACATTGGTCGTCGACGAAGACGCGGAAGGTGACATGAGAGAATCCATTAATGCTAAAATTTAGCGTTAGTGAAGTCTGAGCTTAGCAGGCTCATAAAGCAAATATTTTGCGTTTGTGTTTTTTCGTTTCTTGTGCCGTTTTTCGTCTAGTGGATAGCCATGCCGATCAAGGAAGCCGTCAGACCGGGCGGACGTAGCGCCCGAGTACAGGAAGCGGTCCATCAGGCCGTGCGCGAGCTGCAGGCCGTAACGTCACGCGATGACCTGACGGTACCGCAGATTGCCGAGCGGGCCGGCGTCACGCCGTCGACGATCTATCGCCGCTGGGGCAATCTCGCGGAGCTGGTTGCCGACGTCTCCGTCGAGCGCATGCGACCCGATGCCGATCCCGTGGATACCGGCACCCTGACCGGCGATCTGCAGGCCTGGGGCGAACAGTATCTCGAGGAGATGACATCGGTGCCCGGGCAGCGCGCGCTCAACGACGTCATGGCCAGCGCCGACTGCGAGCGCCGGGAGCGCTGTTACCGCTACAGCGAGTCGCTCATGAACACGCTGCGGGAGCGTGCCCTGGCTCGCGGTGAATTCGCGCCATCGGTGTCGCAGCTCATCGATGGCGTGGTCGCGCCGATGACTTACCGCCTGCTCTACGATCGCGAGTCGGCGACTGTCGACAATCTGCGAGGTTGGATTGCCCGCACCCTGAGCAGTGCGCACTTCAGGCAGCGCCAGGACTGAGGATCAAATCAGCCTGGCCGCCACCAGCAGGTCGGCCACCGACTGGAAGGTTCCGTCGGGTATCGGGTCGCCGTTGCCCGCACGAGTGGCGATGCGCTGGGCCAGCACCGCATCCGGCGCTCTCGGGATGTGGCGCGGATCTGCACTCGCCAGTAACCCGGCGGCCTGTTGCGGGTTGGCCTTGCAGGTAACCAGCGGCACCGGCGTTTCGCCGCGCACGTAGCGAATGCCGACGAGCCAGCCGTCTTCCGTCCCGATCATCATCGAGGTGTGCTGCACGCCGACCTTGGCGTTGAGTTGATGCATCTCGCGGCGCCGCTTGCGACGCTCCTGATTCATGGTGGGATCGCCTTCCTGATCCTTGCGCTCACGTTTCTGCTCGGTCTTGGTCATGCGCTGATCGCGCCGAAACAGCCAGCGCTGAAGCATCACGTCGAAGCCCCCCACCAGCAGGAACGCGATCAGTGCGGTAATGACCAGCGGCTGCAACAGGTCGATGAAGGTGCCCTGAATGCAGCTGAAACCGCAGCTGGAAGACTCCATCAACGACTGCAGACCGAGTCGATAGACAACGATCAGCGCCACGCCCAGCGCCACCATCTTGAACAGCGACTTGAGAAATTCGGTCAGGCCGCGCACCGAGAAGATGCGCTTGAAACCCTGGACGGGATCGATCTTCTCGGGTTTGGGCAGCACCGGTTCCGTGGCGAAGACGAACCCTTGAGAAACCACGAGGTTGGTCAGCACGATGATCAGCAAGGTCAGAGCCACTAGCGGTACCACCGAGAGCAGCAGCACTTCACCGGCCTCGGCCACCAGGCGTGGCCACAGCGTGTCGAAAGGCTCGGTGTAAAGTCGGGCGGTCATGTCGAGCAGACCCCGCACGCGAGCGATGATGTCGCTGGCGCTGACGGCGATATAGAGCGTACACGCCAGCAGTACCATGGCAGTGACCAGGTCCGCGCTCTTGGAAACCTGGCCTTTCTTGCGCGCATCGCGAAGCTTCTTCGTCGACGGCGGTAGTGTCTTCTCTTCGCTGGGTTGGTCGCTCATGCGCTCAGGGTGTCGTGTCAGGCCCGTCAGGCCATCTGGGTATCGAGATTGCTGCCGTCACCGGCATAGTCCTCGTGGTCGAAATCGTCCCAGCCGTCTTCCGGGAGGTGCCCTTCCCGGACGTAAAATTGATACTCGTCGCTACGGTAGTCGAAGATGCTCTCGTCGTCGGGCGCATCGCGCTGGCCGTAGCTCCGGACGTACGCTTCGAGGAACTCATAGCGATTCAGGCCATCTTCGGCCAGTAGACCATCCTCATCGAGAGAGGTGAAGAGTTCCTTGAGGTCGGCTTCATGTCCTTCCAGTGCGTTGGTGCGCTTGATGTCCTGAACGATGGAGAACGGCAGCGTCGCCAGTGTCAGGCCGGCGGATATCCAGAACAGCGGCCCGGTGGCGGCGCGGGCGACGGCAATGCCCTTGAGCGCCGCCAGCGATGATGCGCCGCCGGCAAGGCCGAAGGCGCCCGCCGCAACGGTGACGGCACCCTGACCGATGGTAGCGCCGTCGCCGCTGTCCGCGCCGCGCTTGATCATCAGCCCGCCGAGGGCGATATCCAGTGCCCCGGCGGCGGCGTTGGCGGCCCCATCCAGCACCCGTAGGAATGAGCTGACGGTGCGCGTCGTGGTCGTGGCATCGGGTAGGGCCGGGTTCCTGGCGTATCCATCCTCGATGCCCTGCACGATCTTGCCTGTATCGGACTCGCTGAGATCCAGCTTCTGACTCAGTTTCTCGCGATCACCCACCGGGGCCTCGTCGATGATCTGCTCGATATTCTCGACGAACTTGAGGCCCTTGCCCTCGGTGAACGGGCTGCCGCCGGCGGTGTCCCTGCCCCAGATCTGCGGCAGTGTCTTGTCCAGACCCAGCATGGCGTTGACGTTGGTGCCTTTGACCTTGTCGACGATGTTGCTGCCGAGATTGACGAAGTGCTGACTGGCGCCCAGGAAGCTGATGAACTCCTTGGCGATCGCCATGCGCTCTTCCATGGTGTCGGCGAGCGAGCCGCCCTTGCCGGCCAGTTGATAGATGCCCGAAGCGAGCGAGATCAGCCCGCCGGTCGAGCCCAGTGCGCCGTTGCTGTTCAGCGTGCCGATCAGCGACATCATGCCGCCGTTGGTCTGCTCGTTGAGCGCCTTGTAGACGCCGTTCTTCATCAGGCCGTCGATGTCCGACTGGGTGATGGCGCCATTCTTCTGGAAGCGATCACCGAGCTCCTGCAGCGCCTTTCCGAAATTCTTCGCCGTCTGCTGATCGTTGAGATACTCGTTGACGAACTTGTCGATCGACTCCGCCGTGCGTCGTGGAATATCGACACCGGCACGCTTGAGCGCCGTCAACACCATCTTGACCACGTCCTGTGTCGCGGTCGCGGTGTTGGCATCGTTGATCCGATCGGGATTGGCGATCAGGTCGTCGAGATCGGTGATCATCGAATCGAGCTGCAGGCTCTGGGCGAATTCGGCCGCCTTGTCGCTCTCTTCGGTCGCCGGGAACAGCGCCGAGAGCGCATTGTAGGTCCGCGAGATATCCTGCTCGGCGAGTTCCCCCTGGCCGCTTTCGCGCAGGTCGTTGATGTAGTCGATGTATTCCTCGCCAAACGCGGTCTCTTCCAGTCGCGAAGCGATGCCGTCCTTGTCGGCGACCTTGTCGATCGCGCCTTCCTGGGCCGCCATGTAATCCTTCTGCACGGCATCGGAGGCGAACAGTTCGCCGAGGCTGGCATCGAGTGCTTCGCCATCGATGATCGACGACAGATCATCGCCGGTAACGTGATCGAGGCTCAGCCCCTCCGAGATATCGAGGCCGACCAGATCCAGGCCGTTGTCGAGTGCGCCCTGGGCGCGCAGGGCGCGGTAGAACTGGGCGCGCTCGTCGTTCTTGTCGATGCTGCCGTCCTCGATGCCCGCTTTCCAGTCGGCTACCAGGTTTTGCCAGGTCAGTTCGCTGACGGTGAGCTTGCGCGAGCTGTCGTCCGGGTCGGTTTCGCTGGTTTCCATCGACTGGATGTCGACATCGCTGAAGGCCGGCAGATCGTGATCGCGACGCGCCGTATCCAGCTCCGCGTTGTCGGACAGACGCTGGACGTTGGTCTCGCCGCCGTGCCTCGACCAGTAACCGTCGAAGACATTCTGGACCGCCTTGCCGTCGTCCCCGGCCGCGCTCCCGATCCGAGCGCGCAGGTCATCGTTGACCTGGGCGGTGGCATCCTGGCGGGAGACACCGTCGCTCACCTTGCTGTCGATCAGATTCTGGTAGAGCTGCGACAGCGTTTCCGAGCTTTCAATGTGCAGAATCTGGCGCGTGTCGGTCAGCGTACTGCCCGCCAGGCCGGATGCCAGTGCGTTGAGGTTGTCCTCGTAACTGGGGTTGTCGGTCACGGTGCTTTCGGCGAGGAAGTCGTCGTAGGCTGCGTAGCCGGCATCGATGGCGTCGTCCTTGCCGCCGTGACGCTCCCAGTAGCCATTGAACACATCGAGTCCGTCCTTGCTGCCCTTGTCGGCCCCTTCTTTATCGACATTGGCCAGGGCGTTGCCGGTACGATCGAAGAGATCTTCCTTGGCGTCGTCGATGGCGGCCTGGAGATCCGGGGCGTCACCGCGCTCGCGCTGCTGATCGAGCTGATAGCCGACCAGCTGGCGGAATTTGTCGCCGGCGTCGCCGGTCAGGGCGTGAACGGTACGATTGTCGATATCGATACCGTCTGCCATGTCGCTGGCCAGCGAATTCAGGGTGTCGTCGTAGGCGATGTCGGCTTCGTCGCGGTTGGCCAGATAGCTCTCCTCGGCCAGCTTCTCGGTGTCTTCTTCGCCACCGTGACGTTTGAAGTAACCGTCGAAGACATTGGCGACGTCGCCACCGCCGACGCTGTCGATGCGCGAGCGTAGATCGTCGTTGACGTGATCCGTCGCTTCCTGGGGATCGTCGCCCTGATCGATCCGGTTCTGGATCAGATTCTTGTAAAGCTGGGAGAGCGTTTCCGAGCTTTCAATGTGCAGGATCTGGCGCGTGTCGGTCAGCGTACTGCCCGCCAGGCCGGATGCCAGCGCGTTGAGATTGTCTTCGTAGTCGACGTTGTCGGTCAGCGTGGTCTCTGCCAGAAAGCCGTCGTAGGCGTCATAACCGGCGTCGATCGCGGCATCCTGCCCACCATGACGCTTCCAGTAACCCTCGAAGACATCGAGACCCTTGTCGGCATCGCGGCCGTCATTCGTCAGCGCGTTACCGATACGATCGAACAGGGCGTCCTTGGCCTTGTCGATGGCGGCACCCAGATCCGGTCCATCGCCTCGCTCGCGTTGGGCATTCAATTCGGCCGAGACGAGACGCTGGAACCGGCTGGCAGCCTCCCCCGTCAGCGGTCTCACGGTGCGCGTATCGGTATCGATCCCGCCGGCCATCGACACCGCCAGCTCGTTGAGTGCGTTCTCGTAGTCTTCGCTACCGGGCAGCAGCGGATCCTTGTTGCCGCCGTTGCTGGTGCTCTCGGCCAGACGGGTGGCGATACCCAGCGCGGAGGAGAAGGCGGTGCCGAAGCGAGACGACGGTGAATGCTGCTCGAGAGTGTCTGCGTCCTGACCAATGCGCATGGCTTTCTCCTTCCGACCGGGTTCGAGGATGGAAGGCCAGTGTGGAAAGCGGGTATGACGACCCGATGGCAACTTGGCAACGCCGTGTAACTCTGTGTGTGGATTCGATGCTCGCAGGGCCGGGGCGTGATCCGCCATCAGCGCATCGCACCCAGAATGGCTTCGAGTCGATCCATGTTGAGGCTGACGACGTCCAGCTGATCGATCATCAACGGGATCAGGAAGACCACGTAGATCAGCATCAGGAAGGCGAACAGCAGGTTCTTGATCGGCAGCGACAGGTCGAAGGCGTGAAGGTTCGGCGCCATCCTGGCGACGTAGGCCAGCATCAGATCGGCGATCAGCAGTGCGATGACGAGAGGAGCGATCATCAGCACGCCGATCTGCATCACCTGGTCGAGCAGACCGAGCACGGCCAGGGCGGAGGTTTGCGACAACAGCGGGACGAATTCCACGGCCGGCCACAGCGCGTAGCTACGATAGAACCCGTCGAGCAGCAGCATGAAGCCACCGGTCATGAAGAACAGTGCCAGCAGCGTGATCGTCATCAATGTCGAGGTCACCCCGGACTCGGTGGCCCCCATCGGGTCGACGATCTGGGCCATGGTCGAGCCGCGTTGCAGATCGATCAGTTCTCCGGCGACCTCGGCGGCCCAGAATGGCACACCGAAGACCAGCCCGATCGCCACGCCGATCAGCAGCTCCTTGATCACCATGCCAGCGACGGTGACGGAGGAGAGCGACTCCGCGTTCACCATGGCATCGAAGAGCGGCACGATCAGTGGAATCGAGATCGTCACTGCCACGGCGGAACGGATCATGCCGGTCAGCCCCAGACGATTGAAAGCTGGCGTCACCAGTACCATGCCCAGCGCCCGCGCCACGCCGATGGCCGCCGCCGCGATCATTGGATAGGCGAACTGGGTCAGGAACTGGGCAAAATCGTCGTAATTCATAAGGGTCGTTCACAGGGCGTCTGGTACAAGGCGCTATTTGAAAACCGGCGAGCGCAGCGAGTTTTCAAGGAGAGACTCAGCGCGACCAGGCGGCAAAATTGTCCAACACCTGATCGGTAATATTGACGATCTGCCCGGCCAGCAGCGGCCCTGAGACGATCAGCACCAGCAGCACCGCCACCAGCTTGACCGCCTGGGGCAGGGTCTGGTCCTGAATCTGGGTCAGCGCCTGCAGCAGGCCGACCCCGAATCCGACGGCGATCGCCACCAGCAGCGCGGGCGCCGATACCAGCAGCACCGTCCATAGCGCGTTCTTCATCAACGAGAGGAAGATGTCGTCCGTCATCCTAGCCGCCTCCGTAACTCAGAATCAGGCCGTGCATCAGTCGTGACCAGCCATCCACGGCCACGAACAGGAAGATCTTCAACGGGATCGAGATCAGCGTCGGCGACACCATCATCATGCCCATCGCCATCAGCACGTTGGAAACGATCAGGTCGATGATCAGAAACGGAATATAGAGCAGGAAGCCGATCTCGAAGGCACGGGTCAGCTCGGAGCTGACGAAGGCCGGGATCAGCACGATCAGATCGTCGCTCTGCAGGTCCTCGCGCGCCTCGTCCGACCACAGCGTGCGAGTGGCATCGATGAAAAAAGCGCGCTCGTGCTCGCTGGCGTAGCGCGACAGATACGCCTGCAGCGGCCCGCGTATCGCCTCGCCGGCCTGCTTGATCTCCTCGACGCTGGCCAGCCCCGCCGAGCGCTGTTCGAATTCATGCGCCATCTCGCCCACCAGCGGCGTGGTGATATAGACGGTGAGAATCAACGCGATGCCATAGAGCACGAGATTGGGGGGTGTCTGCTGAACGCCGAGGGCGTTGCGGATCAGGAACAGCACCACCGATATCTTGAGAAAGCCCGTCATCGTGACCACCGCCAGCGGTACCAGGCCGATGGTGGCGACCACGATGATGATCGCGATCAGGTTGGGCTGGAACTCAGTCATCCCCGGCGCGTCCTTCCCCGAGCGCGAGCCTCTCGATCTGTACACCGATGGCATCGCCGATCGCGACCAGACGTCCACGCCCCATCGTCCGGCCGTTGACGACAAGGTCGACAGCCTGATCGGGGCGACGCTGAAGCGGCAGTACGCTGCCTTCGCCGAGCTGGCGAAGTTCGCCGAGAGACATCTCCAGGCGACCCAGCTCACAGGTCAGCCGCACCGGCAGATCGTTCACGCCAGCACCATTGATGTCAGCACCGTTCATGTCAGCACCGTTGACGTTGGAACCGATCGCCGTCTCGTTCTTGAGGCTCGAGTCATTCCGATCCCGGTCGGCGAGTGTCGTCTTGTCCACACCCGGTTCGGGTGGGGCGGTTGAGGTTTCGTTATCCACAGTGTCTTCGTCCTCATGGGTTGCCGTGACGTCGGGAGTCTCAATGGCGCGCGCTTCGCGTGGGGCGCTCGGGACCGGGCGGGGAGTCATCCGCTGCAGCGGCTCGCTCAGGCGCAGTCCGGTTTCGTGGAAACGAATGCGGCAACCGAATCGATCGGCCAGGTTCAAGCGTGCCTCATCGGCCGCCGCGGCCTCGAGCATGACCATGTCGCCGGGGCGCAGGCTGCGCCATTCGCCCAGCGTCAGCGTCTGTTCGCCAGTCTCGACCCGCAGGGTGGCAACGACGGCATTGGCCGGGGCTGGCTCGGCCACGAAAGCGCGATCGAATAGCGGCAGCAGCATCTCGGCGGCGGAAAGCGGCAGATCGAGCGCCAGCGGGTGGGACTCATCACCGAGTTGGAAGACGACGCTGACGCGCATCGTGGGTTCCGACAGCACCGGTGGCGAGGGCGCCAGACGGATATCGGCGCCCAGCGTCGCTTCCAGTGGCTCCAGCCACTCGAGCCAGACCACTTCGAGCCACATCGCGGCCAGCTCGGGATCGACCTCGTCCAGGGTGCGCCGCCGGTCGGGATGCTGGCCGAGCCGATCGAAAGCACGAGCGCTACCGCTCAGTACCACCGACGTCTTACCCACCCGGATGGCGATCTTGCACGCCTCGGGGATATCCGCCGTGTCCGGCAGCAGGTGCAGGCTGGCGGCGCGGCCGTACCAGTCGAACGCGAGCGGCCGACGCGCCACGTGCAAGGCATTGTGCAGTGCCAGCCGGGCGGGATCGATCGACGGCAGGTCCGAGAGCGAAAGCGGTGCCGAGCGCGAGGATAGCCAATGGCCTGCAGGAGCAAGGTCGGAAGTGGAAGGGTCCGAAGCGAAGTCGATCGTCATCTCCGGTCTCCTCGGCCCGGCGACATCTCTTCCATCTCCAGTTCCGCCAGGCGCTCGGCATCGACGATCCGAGCGTGATGACGGTCGTCCCCCAGTCGCTCCAGCGCTTGCTGAGCGCGCCGACGACGTGCCCAGTCGGCAGCCAGGCCGTCACGTTCCTGTTCGGCGGCGCGAAGGGTCTGTGCCTGGGTCCGGCGCTGCCGAATCAGCGATTCGCGATGCTCGGCGTCATCGGCCAGCGTCTGTTGCCACTCGGCCAGGGCGTTGGCATCGAGCGGCTGGTGCTGGCCGGCCTCGAAGTGGGTCTGTTCCCGTTGAGTGGATGTGCGCTGGTGTTCGATCAGAGATGCTTCCAGCCTCTGGCGTTGTGCGGCAAGGTCGTGGCAGTGACGCTGACCCGCCGCCAGTGCCTCCTCGGCCAGACGCGTGCGCTGGCGCCGCAGTCGAATCAGACGCTCGAGCTGATGCGACGAGGTCATTGGGCGAGCTCCTTCAACCGCTTGAGTGTCTCCGCAAAATCGCTGTGGTCGTCCCGGGGCTGGCGCAGGAAGGCATCGATGGCGGCGTGTTTGTGAATCGCCTCATCGGTAGCCTTGTCGCTGCCCTCGCGGTATTCGCCCACCTGCAGAAGCAGTTCGACATCGCGATAGCGTGCCATCAGATCACGAATCTTCGCGGCATCGCGGCGGTGCGCCTCATCGGCGACGCTCTCCATCAGGCGGCTGCGGCTGGCCAGTACGTCGATTGCCGGAAAGTGATCGCGGCGGGCGAGTTCGGCGCTCAATACGATATGGCCGTCGAGAATGGCGCGGGTCTCCTCGGCCACCGGGTCCAGCGTACCGTCGCCTTCGGTCAGCACCGTGTAGATCGCGGTGATGGTCCCGCCGGCGACACCACCGGGGCCGGCACGCTCGAGCAGGCGTGGCAGGGCGGCGAACAGCGACGGTGGGTAGCCGCGCCGGGTCGGCGGTTCGCCGGCAGCCAGACCGATCTCGCGCTGGGCGCGGGCAAAACGGGTGAGGCTGTCGACCAGCAGCAGCACGTCGCGACCCTGATCGCGGAAGTACTCCGCCACGCTGGTGGCGACCAGCGCGGCGCGGGCGCGTTCGATCGCCGGCCGGTCCGAGGTCGAGACGACGCACACCGTGCGGCTTCGGGCTTCGGCATCCAGCTGCACGTCGAGCAGTTCCCGGACTTCGCGCCCGCGCTCGCCGACGAGGCCGAGCACCACCACTTCCGCGCTGCTGCCTTTGACGATCGCCGAGAGCAGCGAGGATTTGCCCACTCCGGGCTCGCCGAACAGACCCACGCGCTGGCCTTTGGCGACGGTATTGAATGCATCGATGGCGCGCACGCCCAGCGCCAGTGGATGTTCGATCAACTGGCGGCTCAACGGAGCCGGCGGCTCGGCATGCACCGGATATTCGCGCAGGGACGCAGCGCAAGCGCCGGCGGGTTGTGTAGGGCCAGCGGGTGTCGCTGCGTCGTCCAGCCACTCGCCCAGCGGGCTGATGACACGTCCGAGCAGGGCTTCGCCAACGCCCACGCCTTGAGCGCGGCCGGTGGCGATCACTTCGCTGCGGGTCGACAGGCCCTGCAGCTCGCCGATCGGCGACAGCACGGCATCCTCTTCCTCGAATCCGATCACTTCGGCAGCGATACGGCGGCCGCTGACAGGATCGCGGAGATAGCAGAGCTCGCCGATGCTCACGCCTTCGATACTGGCATGGATCAGCAGGCCCCGAATCCGGCGGACCCGGCCGTTGACCTGACGGGTTTCGGCGTGGGTGAGACGCGCACCGAGTTTCGGCAGCAGCCCCTCGAGTGTCGACAGCACGTCGTCAGGGGGTTCCATGCTCATGCCGGCTCCTGATCGCGCGACAGCGCCTGATGGAGGGCTTCCAACTGCGAGTCCACGCCGATATCCATCACCGCGATCGGGCTGACCAACAGGCACTGACTGGGTCCGAGCTGGGCATCCGCCTCGACCTGATAGTCGATCGCCGCCGGTGGCCGGTCGGCAAGCAGTGCGGCTACGCGGGTTTCCAGTGCCGGCGCGACCCGAATACGGAGACGGTGCTCGTGGCGCCATTCGCTCAAGGCGTGGCGCACGCAGCGGGCCAGCAGCTCGGCTTCATCGAATTCGCCGAGGAGCCGGCGAACCAGATTCAGCGACAGTTCGGTCAGGGCCGGCTCGAGACTCCCCAGATAACGTGCGACGTCGCCCTGGGTCGTCGCCAGCAGCGCCGCGGCCTTGATTTCCCCATCGCGGCGACCCGCCTCGAAGCCTGCGGCGTAGGCGTCTTCCTGCGCTTTCTGAACGGTCTCTGTCTGCCTGGCCGCCTGCTGACGAGCCTGTTCGAGAAAGGCGTAGCCATCGATCCAGGCCTGCGCTTCTTCGGCGCGGAGAATGATCTTGCCGGGGCGGGGTGGAAGCGACTTCATGCCGGGTCGCTCCCTTGTCGCTCAAACCCTTGCTGCGCAATTCTGTGTCGATCACCCTCTTGTCGATCTCGACCGGGTCGATCGCGCGAGGTATCCACTTCCTGATCCTCGGCGCGCGACTGCACGCAAGCTGCCGCCATACGCGCGATCTCCACGGCGTCGTCGGCCGCGTCGGCATCGGCGCCGTCGTCCGCCAGTTGACCAAGCCAACTCAAGCGCAACCAGGCGCGCAGTTCGGCAGGCTGCGAATCGCCCCACGCCCGCAGGCAACGTCTGCCGTCGCGTTCGAGTCTGGCCTCGAACGCCTCGATGTCGTCTCCCACCTTTTCGCCGACATGGCTGTGAGTGCGATGCGCCAGCGTCAGCGCGTAAAGATCATCACCGAGAAGCCGCTTGAGCGCTGCCACACGCGGGGCATGGATCTCCTGTGCCACGGCGTTGGCATGGGCGATGACGCCTGCGGTGCGGATACAGGCCGGCAAGGTATCGGCATCGAGCTGGCACAGCGTCCGATCGGCAGCATCCTGCCCAGGCAGGAGATCGATGGGCGCCAGGTCATGCCGGTAGCGCAGACGTTCTCGCAGACGGTGCTGGAAGCGCGGCTGGGACACCCATCGGTACAGTGTCGCTTCCGTAGCCATGCCGTCGAGGCTCTCGATCCATACCGCCGGGTCGATGTTCACCGGCAGTGGCGCAGCGGGCGACGAACCGGCGATCGACTCGGGCGCGTTCGCTTTGCCAAGGTCGCGATGTTCGGCAGCCGCCGTCATGAGGGTGTCACCAGGGCGTACGGACGTTGACGACGCTGGCGCCAGATCAGCCAGCCCACCGCGCCGGACAGAATGACGACCGCCATGATCAGCAGACCGAAAAGCCAGCCGGCGCTGGCGACGCTGGCGGCCGGCATCGCGATGCCGAGGAAGGAGCTCATCACTGGCTGCGGCGCCGACCGCGTCTCTTCCGGCAAGTTGGAGACGACCGGCACCACCGAGACCTTGTCGTAGGAGAGCCCGGAGATGCCATTGGCGACCAGCGTCTTGATCTGAGGAATCAGCGGATCGATGTCCAGCGACGGGATGTAGCGTACGAAGACCGATGCCGAAGAAGGCGTGCTGTTCTGTTGCAGCAGGTCATTGTCCGGAAGCACCACATGGACCCGCGCCGACAGAACGCCATCGATCTGGGATACGGTGTGGGAGAGCTCCTGGCTCAGGGCGTAGATCATCTGAGCGCGCTCCTGAACCGGCGACGAGACCAGACCGTTGCCCTGGAACACCTCTCCGAGGTTGGCGAACTTGCGCTCGGGCAGGCCAGCGCGATCGAGCACATCGACCGCCTCGGCGAAGCGGTCCTCGTCGACCGTCACCTTCATCCGGCCTTCGTCTTCGGCCTGTCGACTGGCGGGGATGCCGTTGCGTGCCAGCGTTGCCACGATGACGTTGGCCTCGCGCTCGTCGAGACGGGTGTAGAGATCGGTATCACAGGCCTGCAGCAGCAGCGCCATGAGAACCAGCGTGATGGCCTGCAGCATGAGCCTTGAGCGGCCCGGAGGCCTACGCTTTCCGCTAGCGCGTCGATCGAGAGACAAGTGTCATTGACCTTTGAGCAGAGTGTTGGCCGAACCGGAAACCTGAGTGGCACCGCGCACCACCATGGTGGTTTCGATGGAGTGGTCGAAGACCTGGCTCAGCGAGTCGACGACCCGGGTCATCTTGTCGTCGCCGAGCGCGGAGGGGATATCACCGGCATCGGGGGCCGGCGACGCCTCTTGTGTCGTCACCTTGGCGAAGCGGTCTGGCGCCTGGGTGTCCGATACCCTGGCCTGCTGCGCAAACGTGTTGACCCGGTCGACGAAGCCGTCGAGGTTGTCGATCAGGTTGGAACCCAGTTCGCCGGGGCTCGCGCCGGCGGGAGCGGCACCGGCCTGACTGGCCATGTGCTCGAACAGATTCTGCGATGCCAGCGCCTTGGCGCTCGTATCGGATGTCGGTAGCGCGGGTGTCGGCGTCAGGGCCCCAGCACTCGGTGGTGTCACGGGAGTCATCATTCACCTCATCATCTGGCTCGTGGCGAACGGCGGCAACCGACAGTCGTGTCGATCTCGAATGACGGTTGCCGCCAGCGATGGCAATTTTGTGTCAGTCCTCACCGCCCGACATGGCCTCGCTTAGAAGATCCTTCATCATCGGCATGAGGATCAACTGCCCGCCGACCTGGACCATTCCCTCGCTCATCGCCTCCTGAAACTGGGCATTGTCGATGGCGTCGTCGAAAGCCTGGGAATCGGTCGTCGACTCGCCAGTAACGTTGCCGTTGCCTACTGCATCGATAGCCATGTGTTGTCTCCTTCGGGTTTCGCATTGACCGATCGGCAAGTGTGCCATCGGCGAGTCATCGCGCAGCTCCCAGGAACGGCGCTTCAGAAACGGCCAGCCATGATCGATAACGGCCGTCTACCGCGTTTTCATCTGTCCGCAATGCTCATTCGCTCATTCGCTCGCCGTCGGCGCTGCCACGCTGCCGCGAAAGACCCTGACCTCTCCCGGCGTCGAGGGCGAGGGTGTTCGACGAAGTGATTCGACGCGCTGCGCCACCTCCTCGAGCCAGGATGGCGGGCCCATCGCCTCCAGCCGATCGCGGCCGTCGAGAAAGTCGATACTCAACGGTGCGCCGATCGCTGCCGCCTCGAGGTCGTCTCTGAGAAGCGGTATTTCCACGTCATCGAGATCGAAGCTGCGCCGGGCCAGCTCTTCACGCGCGGCAACGTGCAGCACGTACCCATCGAAAAACCACGCCAGGCCGTTGGACTGGCAGACCTTCTCCAGAAACTCCCCGGCAGTGGTGGCATGGATATCGCCACGCACCTCGCCGTCCACGGCAGCGCTGACTTCGACCGGGAGCGACAGGTTGCGGCCGAATTCCTGAAGCACATCGCGCACGCTCTGGTCGATCACCACATAGCGGTAGCTGCGTTCCGCCCAAGGTGCCTGCGCTGCCAGCGCGCTGCCCCAGGGGGCCGTCAGCATCGTCAGTAGCAGCAGGATGGCGGCTGACATCGATCGACGACGCCGATTTTCTACCCTAGCAAGATCGCGGTGACCGTTTTGCGGCGGCTTGTATCTCTTTTCGTGGCTTTCGCTTATGTTTTGTAACGGTGCGTCACGGTTCATTGACATGCCGTCTCGCCCCAAGCGACGGGTTCTCGGGTACGCTGTCTTCCCCTCTCTCTTGCTGCTGGACTGACTCACGGATGAAGGCATTTTTGACGCATTCTCGGATTGATGATTCTCGCGTGAAGTGCACGCTGACGGCACTCTGCCTGAGCCTTGTGCTCTCTGCCTGTGCGTCGACGCCTACCGACAGCAGCGAAGCCCGTCTGCTCAAGCTGGCCGACGATATCGATCAACGTGGCGATCACGCCACGGCGGCGGCGATGTACCAACGCGCCCTGGCGCAGAACGGTGCCTCTCCCGACATTCAGATTCGTCTGGGCAACGCGCGCCTTGCTGCCGGTGAGCCCGCTGCGGCCGCAGAGGCCTTTCGCGCAGCGTTGAGCGACGATATCGATCTGGCGCCGGCACTGCTCGGTCTGGGGACGGCGCAATTGCGGCTTGGCGAGCCCGAAAGTGCGCTGCGAAGCCTGTCTCGCGCCGCTCCCGACGTCGACAGTGTGGCCGGATGGAGCCGGCTCGGCGCTGCGCAGGCCCTGGTGGGGCGCCCCTCGCAGGCCGTCGAGGCGTTCTCCAGAGCCCGGGCGCTCGCACCGCGAGACCTGGATGTGCTGGCCAATCTGGCGCTGGCCGAGTCGCTGGCCGGTGATCACGCCGAGGCGATTGCCGCGATGCGCCAGATCACCGACTCCCCGTTGGCCGAAGCGCGTCATTACCGCAACCTCATTCTGGTACTGGTGCTCGCCGGCCAGACCGATCAGGCACGTCGGATCGAAATTCCCGACCTGGCGATCGCGAAGCGTGAATCGCTGATTGCCAGCGCCGAACGCCTCGCCGCACTGCCCGGCGCTGCCGAGCGTGCCCAGGCGCTGGGCATGGCCATGGCCTCCTTCAACGAGCCTTGAGCGGGGATCGGGCCGGCCATCCGTCGTGCAGCTCATGTCCCGAGCCTTCACAGGCCACCGGTCGTCGCGGTATTGCCCATGGCACTGCGGGCTTCGTTTTCCAGCATGGCGCGCCGCTCGTTGGCACGGGCGCGATCATCGAGGCGCTCGCTGGCGGCCTTGGCGACCGGTCCCGCCATCGCCGGTCCCATGTCTCGACCGTGGGTCAAGTCCCGGGGATCGGCGACCATCAACTGAAGATTGAGATCGTTGGCGCAGCCCGGAGGGAGCGTGATCAACCCCTCGTCCTCCGGCTGCGACTGGCAGAGATTGGGCAGCGTCGCCATCTGCCCGACCGTGACGTCAGCCGATTGTGGATTGGCCACGGCCACCTGGCGATAGCCGCTGGTCCAGCTCATCGGCCCCATCGAAGACTGGCAGCCGGCCAGTAGCGTCAGCACCAGCAGCGGTGCCAGGCGTCGGCTCACCTCGGCCGACAGGATCAATACTCGAGACATGAGGGGTTCTCCTCGGTCATTGCGGTGTCTCTCATCGCCACTCGCTGTATCGCCACTCGTCTCATCGCAGGTAGAAGCCGAAGGGATCGTCGGCGCCCGCCGACCTCGCGTGCTGCGCCGGGTCATCTCCCAATCGCGGATCACGACTGACCCGGGCCTGATCCAGCGGCGTTCTCGGGGCCGGCGAGGAGGAGGGGCGGACCAGGTACGGCGTGATCAGGATCACCAGTTCGGTCTCGTTGCGCTGGAAGCGGCGTGACCGGAACAGCTGGCCCAGAATCGGGATATCGCCCAGCACCGGGACGCGCTCGATCTCGTTGGAAGCCTGGCGCTGGAACAGCCCGGCGATGGCGAAGGTCTGGCCGCTGCCGACTTCGACCACGGTGTCGGCCCGCCGCACCTGCAACGATGGCACGTCGTAGCCGGCGATCTGGACATTGTCGCTGGTCAGGCTGCTGACCTCTGGCCGGACTTCCATCGAGATGCGGCCGTTAGGCAGCAGCGTCGGCGTGCTCAACAGAGAGACACCGAATTGCTTGTACTGGATGCCTACCAGATCACTGTTGACCGGTACCGGGATCGGCACCTCGCCGCCGGCCAGGAAACTCGCCGTCTGCCCCGAGACCGTGGTGATATTGGGTTCGGCGAGAATCTGCAGCAGATTGTTCTGCTGCAGAGCCTGCAGCAGGCCATCGACGCCCTCACTGGTCGGCGAGCTGGCGATATTGCTGGTCAGCACGCCGAACGAGAACGAACCGTTGTTGATCAGCGCATTCCAGCTGATGCCGTAGCTCAGCAGCTCCTCACGGGCGACCTCGGCAAAACGCACCCGGATATTGATCTGGTTGGCGCCCTCAAAGGTCGAGCGGTTGAGGGCGCCGCCGGCTGGCGACTGGGCGTCGAGCGTCGACTGTGTCGCCATGGCGCCATCGACCGAGGCGCTACTGCCATCGGCCACCAGCTGATTGCCGGCCATGTGTAGCCGGACCTGACTGTCGCCATCGAGCCCCCGCAAGGCCTGTCGGGCTTGCCCATCGCCGTCGCGGACCAGCAGGCGCAAAGACGCCTGGCTCTCGTCGTCGGCGCCGAGGGCGATCAGATTGGTATCGCCACTCTGCTTGCCGAACAGGTAGATCACACCGGGGGAGACCACCTGCACATCGGCGATTGCCGGGTTGGCGACGAACACCGAAGCGACCTGCCGATCGAATCGCAAGACACGCCCCTGGCCGGTCTCCAGCGTCATGGCTCCGCCCGCATCATCGATGGCGACGTCGCCGCTGGCGGGCAAGGCGACAACGGTGATCAGCAGGATCAACAATTGCGTGAGGAGGCGCACGCTCGTCTCGATGAAACTCGCGCCGGAGATTGCGCCTGCTTTCATGAAGCTTTCTGCCACTGTGTCACGAGCGTATTCCATCCCTGTCGTTGTCCATCGCTGTCGTTGTCCATCGCTAGTTGCGTTATCGCGGCTCGGCAACGCGCGCGTAGTCGAGCTTCGACACCGGAATCCAGAGTCCTGTCATCATGTTACGGCTTTGTCAGCGCTTTCTGTCACTTTGTCAGCGCTTTTTATCCCTTTGTCTGAGCCTCGGTCTCTCTTCTCGGCGTCGGCTTCGGCAGCCGTACCTGGGCGATGGCCTGAAGACTGAATTCGGGGGCGATTTCGGTCCAGGCCATGGCCGCGAGGTCGATCTCCTGTTGCTTGAGCCATTGTTGCAGCGACGCGCGGACGTCGCCGGCGACCACGACGACCGGCTGCAGGTCGTTATCGAGAGCCGCCAGCTGCTGTTGGAACCAGGCGCCTAGCGCTCGAGACAGCGGTGCCGGTAACCCGCTGCGCAGCGGCTGATCCTCGGCATGCCGTTGGGCGGCGCGCAGCGCTTCTTCCAGCGGTCGGGTGGCGACCCAGGCCGGTAGCACTCTGTCGCTCCGTGCATGGCGGTGACAGATTTGGCGCGCCATGGCAACGCGGATGCGATCGGCGAGCCTTGCGCTGCTGGATTCCTGCGGTCCCCAGGTCACCATCGCCTCGAGAATGGTGCGCATCGAGCGGACAGGGACCCCTTCGTTGACCAGGCGCCGCAGGATCTCCGCCATCTTCTGCAGCGAGACGACGCGAACCGCTTCGGTGACCAGTTCGGCGTAATCCGTTTCCATTCGGGCGAGCAGCGCACGCGCTTCCTGAATACCGACAAAGTCACCGGCGTAGCGCGTCAGCGTGCGCTCCAGGCAGTGCTCCAGTACCTGATCCGGCGTGCGGTAGCGCACGCCAGCATCAAAGAGTGCGGTGCCAGCGGAGGACGGTAGCCACTGCCAGGTGCCGCGGCCGACCAGCGCCGGCTCGGTTTCCGGCGTCAGCTCGAGGAGCTCCAGTGTGCTGGCGTCGTCATCCAGCAGCAGCCGAGATGCCGCCAGCTCGCCGTTGAGCACCGGCACTTCGTCCAGCTCGACGGCGAAGCGGCGGGCGGCAAGGCCCGGCTCGATTCTCAGTCCGACCGAGGGAATGGCAATTCCCAGGTCGCGCTCGACGCGCTCGCGGGCGGCCTGCACGCCTTCCCGCAGGACATCCAGCGATAGCGTGTCGGCCAGCCCGGCACCCAGGCACAGCATGACGCGATGTTGGCGGGGATCGTCATCGGCCTGCCGGGAAGAGGCGTCGCCCTGCGACTCGGCGGCGGCATCACCGGAGGTCGACGATGCGCCGTGGTCGGCATCGGTGTCGCTCTGATCGGCTTGCTCGGCCGCCTGCTCGCGCAGATGGCGTCGGCGCAGGAAGTAAGCGGCGCTGCCCAGCAACCCCGCCAGGGCCAGGAACACGCCGGTGGCGAAGCCCGGCACGAAAGCGGCGCAGAACAGTACCGCGGCGGTCAGGCCCAGCGCTCTGGCGTTGCTACCCAACTGGCCGACGATCTCGCTACCCAGGTCGCTGGCATTGTCGGAACTGACGCGGGTCACCACGGTGCCGGCGCCGATCGAGATCAGTAGCGCCGGGATCTGGGCGATCAAGCCATCGCCGACGGTCAGCAGCGAGTAGGTTTCCACCGCATCGCCGAATGGCATGTCGTGCTCCAGCATCCCGATCAGCAAGCCGCCGATCAGGTTGACGAAGAGAATCACCAGTCCGGCAATGGCGTCGCCCTTGACGAACTTCATCGCCCCGTCCATGGCCCCGTAGAGCTGGCTTTCGCTCTCCAGCAGCGAGCGTCGCCGGCGAGCCTCGACGTTGTCGATGTCGCCGTTGCGCAGTTCGTTGTCGATGCTCATCTGCTTGCCGGGCATGGCATCGAGGGTAAATCGGGCGGCGACCTCGGCGACGCGCTCCGAGCCTTTGGTGATGACCAGGAACTGGGCCACCGTGATGATCAAGAACACCACCATGCCGATGACGACTTCTCCGGCAATGACGAAGTTGCCGAAGGCGTTGACGATCTGGCCGGCATCGCCTTCGAGCAGGATCAGCCGGGTCGTGGTGATCGACAGGGCCAGACGAAACAGCGTCGCCAGCAGGATGATCGGCGGCAGCGAGGAGAACTCCACCGGGTGCGAGATGTAGAACGCCACGATCAGAATCAGCAGACTGAAACCGATGTTGATGCCGATCAGCGCATCCACCATGGCAGTGGGGAGCGGAATGATCATCATCACCACTGCCAGCACCATGAACGCGGCGATCACCACGTCGCTGCGCTGGGAGGCGCGGCGGGCCAAGGTGTTGAGGCGACCGAGAAATTTGTTCATGGCGCGGATTCTCCGCAGGCGGTGTCATCGTGACGGCGCTGTTCGAGGTAACGCTGGAAATGACGTCGGGCCAAAGCGCGCTCGCCGGTCAGCCATTCGGCACGGCTGCGCAGCAGGATCAGCGTGGCGTCGTGTTCGTGGTTCGCCTCGAGCCGCGCTATCACGTTGAGCGCGCGCGCGCCATTGCCGCTGGCCAGAAACCCCCGGCATAGCGCGCGCAGAACGCCGGCGTGATCCGGCGCCATGCGATTGGCGATCAGCAACATGACCATGCCGCGTCGAGTCTGGCCGCTTTTAAGATAGAGATGGCCCATCAGGTGCAGCAGATCGACGGCGTCGCGATCGTTGACCGAGCCAGGGGACTGGTTCAAGTGAAACGCTCCTCGTCGAGATCGTCGCCTGCCGGGGCGAGTGTGGCGTCGGTCAGGCGGCTCTCCCAGGCCTGACGCCAGTCGAGTTCTTCACCCATGATGATCCTGGCCGTGGAGACGGTGTCATCGTCTGCATCCATCGAGGGCAGGACACTATCGATCACATGCTGAAGGAGTTCGATGCTGCGCTGATTGTCGTAGCTGCGAGCATCGTTGGCCTCGGGGCTCGCCAGGGCATCGAGGCGCTCGGCCAGGGCGGGGCGGTCGGCGTCGCGTCCTCGGGCCTTGCTGGCCGCGCGGGTGAAAGCCTCATCGCGGGCCGCGGTCCTGTCGGCGTGCCGAGTCGATGTGACCTCGACGCTCGTGGCGCGATGGCGATCATCGGGAATCGGTCGATCGGTGATCTTCATGAGGCGGTAGCCAGGTCAATGCATCAATCGTGGTTGTCGTTCAGAGCGTTAGCGCGAACTGGTCGTCACCGCGACGCAACAACACCTGCTCGGGTTGAATGGCGGAAATCACCCAGCCCGATGCCAGCGCCGCGCCGGGATAGAGCCGTTTTCCCCGGTTGTCGATGACGTAGGGGTTGGTTCCAAGCCAGACGGCTTGCAGTTTCAGGTCGGGCCGGGCAGGAGCCACTCGTGGCCGCGCGGTGTTGAGCAGCACCTGGTGGCTTCCGAAGTGCTGATCGAACCAGCGCTGCGTCTGATGCCAGGCGTCGACCTGATTCGCGGCGTAGTCACCGGACACGCTGAGATAGGCGCCGTGGTCGGTCACGGAGAGCGAGGCGAGACCGGCATCGGCCAGGTGCTGGCGCAGCGCTTCTGCCGGGCCCGGGCGCGCGTCGGCTACCATCTGGCTGACCCCCTCGAGCACCTGTGGATCCAGCTTGGCCCTGAGGGGGTAGCCGCCGATGTTGGCACCCGCCTGATTGACGTCGATGAATTCATAGACCGCCAGCACCCCCAGCGTCGCCACGAGAGCGAGCATCGTCGCGCCACGGTTAAGGGAGGTTCGCCAGCGTGGCGACAACGGCGGTAGCCTGGGCAGCGTCGGCATTATCGCGGGTGCCTCGGGTCGCGATAACGTCAGCGTCACGCCACCACAGCACAGTTCTGCGGGGAGCTCGCTACGCAGCCCAGTGCCTTGAGTGACGGTTCGACCGTTGATGACGATATCGCCGCCGACGGCCTCGACGGCCATTTGCCGGCCGTGAAAACGCAGCACCAGGTGCTCTGGCGCTATTCCGGCGTCGCTGAGCAGGACGTCGGCAGTGTCTTGGCTGCCGATCCGACAGACGGTGTCGGTCAGATCTACCGCGGCGCCACGATGCAAGCCGGCGGTAACGGTGAGCGTCGTAACGATTTCGCGTGCCGACGCCAGAGAGGAGGTGACGGATTCCATGCGGTTAACTCGCTAATGTCGTACGAAGCAGTGAGAGATCCCTTGGCTATTCGTGCCGCAATCACCGGGCGGATAGCCAAGAAAACTCCGAAGAACGGTATCCTTTTCGCCACTCGACCTGGTCGCCTCGATCGCGAGGGCCACGACGCAAGGTGTGGTCGATAGGGCGTCGCGGGCAGCGTGGCGCTCCCCGCGACTTTCCGCATCAGTTCTGCGGGCGCTGCTTGGTCGCGTCGAGCATGGTTTTCTTCTCGGTCGTGACCTTGGTGATTTCCGCGGATTTCTCGATTGCCTGATCGAAGACTGCCTTCAACTGACTGATGGAAGAGTCAGCGCTGTCATTCGAAGTTGACGGATCGATTGCAGGAGTATCAGCCATGGTATTTCTCCTAATAGCGTGAGATTCAAAGTCCGCAGTATCCGCGGCTCGACAAAGAACGCCAGAATGATTCCCAGCTCTCGGCGAATAATCAGGAATCCAATCTAACAGGATCAAGACTACTGGGTAGCCATGACATCGCAGCGGCCAGGAAGTAAAACTTTGATGTGTTGTGTGTTTTTGGGTAACCAAAAGAAATCCTAGGATATTCTTCAAGTGTCTAAAAATTAATATTTTTATCTTTTTTGAATGCTCGTTCAACTCCCGCTGGGTATGCAATAATTACAGGATATGACATTTAAATGAGCGTTTAAATTGCCTGTCGAGCCATCTATGCCGATTCCGATTTGTGGAATCGCTACCGAGTTTGTGCAGTAAAATGCGCAAATGGATGAATTCCTGGTGCGGGAAGTGACGGCTCATTTAAATAATCATAATTTTCTTAATTAGCAGAATTCATTTCTCGGATAGCTGTCTTTAATGGCAGACAATTGGCGATGGGGCGTGTCGTTCAATGGCGTCACTCGAGGATTTATGATCTGCACGAGTCGAGGGCAGGCGTAACGAGACATCCGTCTGAGGCCGTACCAATGCTCTCCCGTTGCCGCGTCGACCTATCGTTCTTGCCGGAGGCTTCCTGCCGATCGTCTGCAACCTCGTCATCAATGTCCAACCGACGTTAACTTGATTAACGTCAACGACACGAATTAACCGTGGTGAATTTTGTCTTTAAATTCAATCATTTATTGATGTTCGTGTGAGGCGTGTCTATAGTCGAACTCCTCCTTGGGGAGTAGCCGATCACCGCTGCGTCAAATGCTGGCGGTGATGCTCGTGTCAACAGACCCGGCAATGCCGTGGCACGAACGCCGAGTCCGGTTGGCGAGACCATGGACACCCGCAGCGCAAAGTCGGTCTTTGCGGGTGTCGTGGCGACATTACCGGCTGGACAAGACCATGAACCCTGCATCCCTCCTGTTGCTCGCTTTCGCCATGTCGACCGATGCCTTCGCCGCATCGATCGGCAAGGGAGCGGCCCTCAAGCGTTCGCGCTTTCCTGAAGCGCTGCGAATCGGCGTCATCTTCGGCACCGTCGAAACGATTACACCGGTTATCGGCTGGGCCATCGGCCTGGCGGCGACGCGATTCGTCTCCGAGTGGGATCACTGGATCGCTTTCGTGCTGCTGGGCGCGCTCGGGGCGCACATGATCCGGGAAGGATTCAAGACGGCCGACAGCGAGACGGATGAACAGGAGGCGCCGGCGCGTAAATCGGTCTGGCTGCTCGCGGTGACCGCGCTCGCGACCAGTATCGATGCCATGGCGGTCGGGGTGACGCTGGCATTCGCCGACGTCAACATCCTGGTCGCGGCAGCGGCTATCGGCATCGCGACCACGGTCATGGTGACTGCCGGCATCATGCTCGGACGGGTGATCGGCGCGATCATCGGCAAGCGCGCCGAGATCGCGGGCGGATTCGTGCTGATCGCGATCGGCATCGCTGTCCTCTACGAGCACCTGTTCGCCCATATGGGCTGACGCCCGTCATCCGGCCCACCAGCATCTGCCACGGCTGTTGAATCCGGGCACCGCTCGTTCTGGGTCGACGACTCGCGCGCTGCCGCCGCGCCCCGGCTATGCTTAACCGTGATTCCATCATGGAGTGGCGCCATGCCGTCCTCGCTCTGGCGACAATCGCTCGCCGATTTCCAGCACGCCGTTGAGACCCGTTCCACGCCGGGTTGTGGTGCCGCTGCGGCAGTCAATGGCTGCCTGGGATTGTCATTGGTCCTCAAGGGGGTGCGGCTGCATCGCGGCGAACCGCAAGCGGATCGGCAGCGTCTCGTCGCCGAGGGGGATGCGCTCCAGAGAGCACTGGCTGAAGCTGTCGACGATGACGCTGCGGCGTTCGCCAAGTATCTCGAAGCGCAGCGCCTGCCGAGCGATACCGACGCCGAATCGAACCAGCGCGAGAGCGCCTTGAACGAAGCCCGCGACGCTTCGATCCGGATTCCGCTGGCGGCTGCCGAGCGGTGTCAGAAAGCATTGGAGCTGGCGGTCGAGGCGCTGTCCCTGACCTCTCGGGCGATGCGTAGCGACACGCTGGCAGGTGCGACGATGCTCAGGGCCGCGCTGGACGCGCTATTGATCGGTATCGAGGCCAATCTTGAGGCGCTGCCCGATCAAGGCAAGCGTCGCGAGCTCGAGATTCGTTGTGGCGAGCTCCGCGATAGCGCCCAAGCCCAATGCCAGCGACTTGGTCTCGCCGGCTGATCCATTTCCCCGGCGCCGGCGGCTCAGTCCGGCACCGGCGTCTCGAAGGTGTCGCGCCGCCGGATCGACAGCGTCGTGCCGATCGACGCGGCAATCACCAGCCCGATCGCCATCCATTGCAGGGTGCTCAGCAACTGACCCAGGAACAGCAGCCCTGAGAGGGCGCCAACTGCTGGCTCCAGGCTCATCAGCGTGCCAAAGGTCTGCGTCGGCAGCCGCGGCATCGCGATCATCTCGAGCGTGTAAGGCAGCGCGGTGGAGAGCACCGCCACCGCCAGCGCGTAGGGCAGCACCTCCGGCGCGAACATCGCCGTGCCTACATCCAGCAACCCCACCGGAGCGATGACGACGGCGGCGATGGTGATGCCAAGCGTGGCGCTCTGGGCGCCGTTGATGGCCCCGGCCTTCTGTCCAAACAGAATGTAGAGCGCCCAGCAGACGCCGGCGCCGAGGGCGCAGGCCGCGCCATAAGGGTCGATCGGGCCGCTGCCGCCATCGCCCAGCAGCAGCAGGCAGATCAGGCCGAGTACCGCGAGTGCCACCCATAGCAGGTCCAGCCAGCGCCGCGACGAGAGCATCGCCACCGCCAGCGGCCCGGTGAATTCCAGCGCCACGGCGATACCCAGCGGTACGGTCCGCAAGGCCTGGTAGAAGAGGAGATTCATGACGCCGAGGGAGACGCCGTAGATCAGCGTCGATTTCCAGGCGCGACGGCTCAGCGGCTGGCGCCAGGGTCGCATGACGATCAGCAGCAGCAGGGCGGCGATGATCAGGCGAATCGAGGTCGTGCCGGTGGCACCGATGACCGGGAACAGCGACTTGGCGACAGAAGCGCCGCTCTGGATCGAGCACATCGCCACGATCAGCATGGCCACCGGCCAGATCCTGGCAAGCATTTCGCGCATGGCGACTGACATGACACCCCCTGACGTCTGCGGCATGATGGCTCGCCAGACGTTGCCATTCGCCGCCGGTGGCGAGTGGCATTCGACGAGAGCCGCGATTGTACGGATGGGCAATATATTGCACAAGTCTAACGAGCGTCCCGACGTACTGGTCCACGTGGCTGCCAATGTCAGGCGTCGGCGCCAGGCCGCGGGGCTGAGCCAGCAGGCGCTGGCCGATCAGGCCGGGGTGAGCCGACGCATGCTGGTCAATATCGAAAAGGGCGATGTCAACGTCAGCCTGAACACGCTCGATCGCCTGGCCGAAGTCTTGGGAGTGCTGTTCTATGCGCTGGTCCAGCCGCCCGATAGCGAGGACTCCGCGCGTATCGACGAGGTCGCCTGGGTGGGAGCGCACCCCGACAGTCGTGCTCGACTGCTGGCGAGCAAGCCGGCACGGCAGGAGGTCGAACTGTGGTCGTGGTCGCTGGAGCCGGGAGACGTCTACGAATCGGCTGCGGACGACGCCGGCTGGCACGAGATGCTGGTGGTGATCGAGGGGACGCTGACCCTGAACCTCGGCGAGCGTGAGGTGACGATCGAGGCCGGCGACTTCCACGTCTATCCCAGCGACCAGCCCTATCGCTATCGCAACGATGGGGCTGGTCGACTGCGCTTCATTCGCAACGTGGTGTATTGAAGCCGAGCTGCGAGCGCGGGCGATACCGACTCTACAGCCCGGCCTTGTCCAGTCCGAATGCCTTGTCGGCGGAGCCGGGAATCGCCTGGAAGGCGATGCTGAGGCGATTCCAGCCGTTGATGGCGACGATCAGGAAGGTCAGGTCCGAGAGCTCCGCTTCGGAGAAGTGGCTGCGAACGTGGTCGTAGGCGCCGTCATCGACCCCATGCTCGGGCAGCCGGGTCAGCGTTTCGGTCCATGCCAGGGCGGCGCGCTCGCGCGGGGTGAACAGCGTCGATTCCCGCCACAGCGCAACGTGGTGCAGGCGCAATTCGCGCTCGCCGTCGATCTTCGCCTCCTTGACGTGCATGTCGACGCAGAAGGCGCAGCCGTTGAGCTGGGACGCGCGCAGCGTCACCAGATGCTTGATCTCCTTGATCACGTCGCTCTGCGACAGCGCCATGTTGAAATCGATGTACTTCTGGGCGGCCTGGGGAGAGGTCTGGTAGTAGTTCACTCGGGCTTTCATGTCGCTTACCTGTCTGGGTCATGGGAGTTGAGATTTGAGTACCGAGACAGGATGAAATGCGGGAAGGCGTTCTCACAGAGCCAAAAACGGTGGCGATTTCTGGGCCATCGCGAGACGACCTGCGATGCGTCACGCCATGAGCGCGGCCAGCCGGGCGGCCAGCGCGTCGGCGTGGGCGGTATCGGTGACGTTGGTGAAGCTCAGCAGCAGCCCGGACTGTCGTGTCGGGATCAGGGACCACTCGGACAGCGCGTGCCCACCTAGCCCGGCGCTGGCGGCCCGGTTCGCGATGGCCACGTCGTCGGTGCCGTCGGGAAGACGGGCCAGCAGGTGCATTCCGCCGGCTTGCAGATCGATGTGAATCCGATCGCCCAGATGGTGCTCGAGCGTCTGGCGAAGATTTTCACGGCGCTCTTTGTAGAGCGCCCGCATCCGCTTGAGGTGGCGGGCAAAATGGCCTTCGTCGATGAAATCCGCGACCACCGCCTGAGTCAGCGTCGGGCAGCCATGGCTCAGGCGCCGCATCGCACGCTGAAAGATCGCGACCTGAGAGAGTGGAACCACCAGATAGGCCAGTTTGATGGCGGGGAATAGCACCTTGCTGAACGTGCCGGCATAGAGCACGCGCCCATCGTGATCGAGACTCTTCAATGCCGGTACGGGATGGCCGTGGTAGCGATATTCGCTGTCGTAGTCGTCCTCGATCACCCAGGCATCCTCACGACACGCCCACCCCAGCAAGGCCTGGCGTCGGGCCAGCGTCATCGTCACCCCGGTGGGGCTCTGGTGGGTGGGCGTGACGACGGCGAAACGGGCTTGGGCGGCGCGGGAATCTCCTTCTTCGACGTTCAGTCCCTCGGCGTCGACGCCCACCGGCGTCAGGTGCATCCCGTCGTTCAGCAGTCTTTCACGCGCCATCACATAGCCCGGCTCCTCGAACCATCCGCTGTCGCCGGGTTTCAGCAGTGCCCGACAGATCAGGCCAAGCGTGTCGCGGTAGCTGTCGGTGATGAAAATCTGTTCGGGCTGGCAGGCGATGCCTCGCGACACGCCGAGGTAGCTCACCAGCGCGCGCTTCAGCGCCGGGTGGCCGGTCGGCGGCGGGTAGTTGAGTTCGGCGCTGGTCTGGGCCCTGAGTCGGCGATGGGTCAGGCGGGTCCACAACTTGT
The DNA here is from genome assembly GCF_001937195.1 of Salinicola socius. Taxonomy (GTDB): domain Bacteria; phylum Pseudomonadota; class Gammaproteobacteria; order Pseudomonadales; family Halomonadaceae; genus Salinicola; species Salinicola socius. The sequence goes on from NZ_MSDO01000002.1 coordinate 210,707, forward strand.
CGGGGAAGGCGTCCAGCGCCGGCAGCCCCAGTTGGAAGGGTAGCGGCGGTTCGAGATCAGGCTTTGGTTCCTGCCCGGTCGCCGCCTCCAATGTCGCCGCCGGTCCCGTGGCATCGGGCAGGTGTGGGGAGACGATGGTTCCCGCCGGCCCTCGCGGCAGAAAATACCCTTCGCTGACCAGCAGCTGATAGGCCAGCTCGACCGTGCCGCGCGACAGGTTCAGCTCACTGGCGAGGCTGCGTACCGAGGGCACCCGTTTGCCGGGTGGCAGGCGCCCGTCCGTCATCGCTTCGCGCAGGCGCTGATAGAGCTGCCGGTAGATCGGCACGTTCTGCGTGCGGTCGAGCCGAAGTGGGGTATTGGACATGTCGATGTCCCAGAAGATCGAAGACGTCTTGGCGCTGCCAAGCGGGTCCGTCCGATTCTACCCTGGCTGCTCTATCAGGAGGATGTCCGATGACGACCGTTCGACTATTACTGGTGACCACGGAGCAGGAGTGTCTGCGCTGCTTCGATGTCATGCGCGAGCTTCGCCCGCATCTCGATGCACCGCAGACCTTCGTCAGCCGGATCATGGGCCAGATGGCCATGGGGTATCGGCTGCTGGCGGCGTGGGAGGCGAATCGGGTCGTCGGACTGGCGGGCTATCGCCTGACCGAAAACCTGCTGTATGGCCGCTTCGTCTATGTCGACGATCTCGTCGTCAGCGCAGCAGGGCGACGCCACGGTTTGGGGGCGCGGCTGATCGCGGCCGTGCGCGAGGAGGCGAGAACCCTGGCGTGTCGCCATCTGGTGCTGGATACCGGGCTGGGCATGGCGCTGGCACAGCGCTTCTACTTTCGGCAGGGCCTGCTTTCCCGAGGCATGCACTTCGTGGAAGCCTTGAGCGTCGAGGAGATGGCATCGTGACGATACCCACACTGCTCGTGACCGCCAGTCCGCATCGCGACGAGGCTCTGGGTAACCGTCTGGCGCGGCAGATCGCGGCGCGAAAGGGAGGCGACCTGCTGGTACGGGATCTCGCCGCCGAGCCGCTGCCGCCGTTGACGGTGGACTACGCCCGGGCGCTGACGCTGCGCGATCCCTTGCCTCGCTCGAACGCGACGCTTGAGTTATCCGAGCGCCTGATCGAAGAGCTCGAATCCACCGACCGGCTGATCATCGCGACCCCCATGCATAATTTCGGCATGCCCGCGGCGCTGAAGCTCTGGGTCGATTACGTGCTGCGCATTCATCGAACCTTCGCGCCGACCCCGCAGGGCAAGGTGGGCCTGCTGGCGGCCCGGCCGACACTGGTCATCGTCAGCTCCGGTGGCTTTCACCGCGCCGGAGAGTCGAAACAGCCCAATTTCCTCACCCCGCATCTCGAAGCCGTGCTGAGTACGCTAGGCATTCGAGCGCCGGAATTCGTGTATCTGGAAGGGCTGGTCGGCCGACGCGCCACTCCCGAGGCGATGATCGCAGAGGCGGTTGCCGTGCTGGGCGACGCCTGGTACTGACGGCGGCCGACCCCCTCGAACAGCCCATCATCACGTCGACGGGCAGATCCCCGACGCATTCGGCATCAAGGACCGCACTGCCACTCGCCTTCCAGTGTGCGCTGGGCGCCGTCGGCGCGGTCGTAGGTCAGCGTCGCCGGCCGAGCGGGCGACTCGCCGCCACCGCTGGGTTCGCCGGTCACCTCGATTCGGAGGGTCTTGCCCTTGCCCTCGAAAGTCGGGTTGCCGGTCATGCCGTCGAATCCGCCGGGCGCCGAGACCCGCTCCACGTAGCCGGAGACCTTGACCACCCCTTGCGCCGCCGATGACGAGTCGACATTCCCCTTCGCGACCAGCAGCGGCGAGGCTTGCGCCGTCGAGAACTGGCAGCCCAGCTCGCCCGGGAGGTTGGCCTCGCCGATATCCGACGCCGTCAGGGCGTCCAGGGTTATCGTCGAACCGTCCCCGCCCCGGGTTCCTCCACCAATGCCCGGCGTCGGCTCGTCGGTGGTCTGGTCCTGGCGTGTCGGTTCCTGGGCGGTGGGCTGTTCCGCCGATGACGCCTGGCCGCTGGCGGCGTCGTCCTTGTCCGAAGACGAATCCGAGCAACCGGCCAGCATCAGCGTCAGCAGGCTGGCAGCGACGATACCGGCTCGATATCTCTTTCCCTGGGTGAACTCCATGTTTCCTCCTGGAACGTTTTCTCCTGGAACCATCGATGGGACTCACGATGACCACGCCTGAACTCTACCGCGAGTGGTTAGTCGATGGGTAATGACCTCCCTGCTACCTTGGGAATCCGTACTGCTGTCGCCACCGCGCAGGCTCGTCCGTCTTGCATTGGTTTTTCTGATCCCAAAGAACGGATAACAATATTTTAACGATGCATCATACGTCTTTAGTGTTAGGTGAAGGGCATCAATAACAACTTCACGCACGCTGGAGCCACAATGAGCACTTCCACCGACACGCTCGTGGTCGGCGCCGGGCAAGCTGGCATTGCCATGAGCGAACACCTGAGCCGACACGGCGTTCCCCATCTGGTACTCGAGCGCGATCGCATCGCCGAACGCTGGCGAACGGCGCGCTGGGACTCGCTGGTGGCCAATGGCCCAGCCTGGCATGACCGCTTTCCTGGGCTGACCTTTCCCGCCATCTCGCCGGACGGCTTCGTGCCGAAGGAAGAGGTGGCGGACTATTTCGAAGCCTATGCGCGGAAATTCGACGTTCCCGTTCGCACTGGTGTCGAGGTCACTCGCGTGACACCGAATCAGGGACGGCCGGGATTCACGGTGGAAACCTCTCAGGGCACGATCGACGCACAGCGGGTGGTCGCAGCGACTGGCGCCTTCCAGACGCCGGTCATCCCCGCCATCGCGCCTCAGGACGAGCGCTTCACGCAGCTGCACACGGCCGATTATCGAAACCCCGAGCAGCTTCCCGAGGGCGCCGTTCTGGTCGTCGGGGCCGGCTCGTCAGGCACCCAGGTGGCGGCAGAGCTCAATCGTGCAGGACGTCAGGTTTACTTGTCAGTGGGGCCGCATAACCGCCCGCCGCGGGCCTACCGCGGTCGGGATTTCTGCTGGTGGCTCGGCGTGCTGGGTGAGTGGGACAACGAGGTTCGCAGGCCCGGATCGGAACACGTCACCATCGCCGTCACCGGTGCGCGTGGCGGCTACACCATCGATTTCCGTGAGCTGGCGCATGCGGGCGTGACGCTGGTAGGACGCACCGAGTCCTTCGTCGACGGCGTGGCGCGATTCGCCTCCGACCTCCGCGCCAACCTCGATGCCGGCGATGCCAATTATCTGGCCTTGCTGGACGACGCCGATGCCTATGCCGAGCGCAACGGGCTCGACTTGCCGCCGGAGCCGGAAGCCCGAGTGATCCCGCCCGATCCGGATTGCGTCTCCAACCCGCTTGCCGAACTCGACCTGGCGAAAGCCGGCATCACCACCATCATCTGGGCGGCCGGGTTCTCGCAGGATTATCGTTGGCTGGAAGTCGATGCCTTCGATGCGGATGGCAAGCCAAGCCACCAGCGCGGGGTCTCGAGCGAGCCCGGCGTCTACTTCCTGGGCCTGCCGTGGCTCTCCCGTCGCGGCTCCAGTTTCATCTGGGGCGTCTGGCACGACGCCAAGCTCATCGCCGATCACATCGCCAAGATGCGTGACTATCTCGCCCGCTACGACTCACCCGGTTCCGTCTCGGCGACGCCGTCAGCCAGCGATGCCGCGTCCTCGACCGATTCTCGTCCTCGGAGGGTCAGCTAATGCCGACGCATACGCGCATCCGCATGTTCAACACCCAGGAAACCTACCCCAATCAGGCCCTGGACAACGATCTGTGCCAGGCCGTCCGAGCAGGAAACACCGTTTACGTACGCGGTCAGGTGGGAACGGACTTTCACGGCAATCTGGTCGGGCTGGGCGATCCTGGCGCCCAGGCCGAGCAGGCGATGAAGAACGTCAAGCAACTGCTCGAAGAAGCCGGCAGCGATCTTTCGCACATCGTCAAGACGACCACTTATATCACCGATCCGCGCTTTCGCGAGCCGGTCTACCGTGAAGTCGGCCAGTGGCTGCGTGGGGTCTTCCCGATCTCGACCGGACTGGTCGTCGCCGGTCTGGCGCAGCCGGAGTGGCTGATGGAGATCGACGTGATCGCGGTGATTCCCGAGGAGGACGCATGACCTTTTCGATCGCGGCGCGCTGTGCCGAGACGGGCGAAACCGGCTGTGCGGTCAGCTCATCGAGCATCTGCGTGGCGGCGCGCTGCGCCTTCGCCGGCCCCGGCGGCGCGGTACTGACGCAGAACGTCACCAATCCGGCACTGGGGCCCGAGGGATTGGCGCTCATGGCACAGGGCCTGTCGCCGCAGGCGGCGTTGGCGCGGCTGATCGAGGGGGAGCCTGCCCCGCAGTATCGGCAGTTGCTGCTGATCGACGGTGAGGGCCGCACTGCCGTCTATGACGGTGACAATGCCCTCGGCGTGGTCGGCCGTGCCGATGGCCTCGACTGCGTGGCAGCCGGCAATCTATTGGCCGATGCCGAGGTGCCACGGGCCATGGTCTCGGCGTTCGAGCAGAGCGAAGGGCCGCTGGCGGAGCGGCTTCTGGTCGCCATGGAGGCAGGCCTGGCCGCTGGCGGCGAAGCTGGCGCGGTGTTTTCTGCCGGCCTGGTGGTGGCGCGCCCCGAGGCGTCCTGGCCCGTCGTCGACTTGCGCGTCGATTGGCATGACGCCCCGATCGCTGAACTGCGTGGGCTGTGGACGCGCTACGCGCCAAAGCTCGAGGCCTATGTCACGCGCGCGCGCCAGCCGGATGCGGCGCCGAGTTACGGCGTCCCGGGGGATCAGTGAGGCAGACCCCGACAAACTTCCGAATTGACAAGAAAATGGGTGACAACATGTTGACCGAATCTCAGATCGAACAATTCCAACGAGATGGCTATCTGGTCGTCGAGAATGTCCTCAGTGCCAACGAGCTCGAAGCGCTCAATGTCGAGTTCAATGGCTGGGTCGATGGGAGTCGCGAGCAGACCGCGGCCTATGGTGAAACGCTGGATCATCGGCCGCGTTTCGACGTCGGTGGCGATCACAGTGCCGAGCACCCCTCGCTGCGCCGGGTGGCATCGCCGACCGAGATCTCGCCGGCCTATCTGCAGGTGGCGACGGATTCGCGCATGACCGACATGGTGCACGCGCTGATCGGGGCGGGTGGCGTGCGTCTCCACCACAGCAAGATCAACTCCAAGCTGCCGGGCACCGAGACCCAGGTGAAGTGGCACCAGGATTTCCTCTTCACGCCTCATAGCAACGACGATCTGGTCACTGCACTGCTGATGGTGGGCGAGGTGACGGCCGAGAATGGCCCGCTCCAGGTCATTCCGGGCAGTCACAGGCAGCCGCTTTACTCCCATTGGCAGGGCGGCCGCTTCACCGGCAGCGTCGACGACGAGGTGGTCAGCCGCGAATGTCAGTCACCGGTCGAATGCGTGGGTCCGGCAGGTTCGGTCTGCTTCATGCATACCCGCCTGCTGCATGCTTCCGCACCGAACGCCTCGACGCTGCCGCGAACGCTGTTCATCACGGTCTACGCGGCGGAAGATGCGCTCCCTTACGGCGAGAATCCCTTGCCGAGTCAGCACCAGGGCATGTTGCTACGCGGCAATGAGAGTGGCGAGGTCCGCACCACGGCCAACGTGATGAAGCTGCCGCAGAAGCCGAAAGGAGCCTCGTTCTTCGTGCAGCAGGCAGGTATGGACGCCACGATGTGATCTGGCGTTATCGAACAACTGGTTAGGTAGCACCCCAACAACGATAAAACCCGGTGGAACGAACCATGAAAAAATTGGCAGCAGCAACGCTCTTGATCGCACTTGGTGCCTCGGCAATGGCGTCGGCTCAGGCGGATACGCTCGATGACGTCAAGGCGCGCGGCGTGCTCCGCGTCGGCACCGAGATGCAGTTTGCGCCGTTCGACTATCTGGAAAACGGCAAGCAGACAGGATTCAACAAGGCGGTCTTCGAGGAGGTCGGCAAGGCGCTGGGCGTCGAGGTCGGATTCGTCGACCTGCCGTGGCCGAGCGTTTTGCCCGGCCTGGAGGCGGACAAGTACGATATGGTCGCCGGCCCGCTGATCATCACCAAAGAGCGCATGCAGCGTTATCGCTTTACCGACCCCGTTGCCGAAAGCTCCGTTGCGTTGATGGTCCGTGCCAATGACGACGACATCTCGGCACCGGAGGATATCGCCGGCAAGACCGTCGGTGCCGGCAAGGCATCGGCTCAGTTGACGACATTGCAAGCCTATGCCGAGTCGCTCGATCCGCCGGTCGACATCCGGGAGTACGTCGACAATAACCAGGCCTACGCCGACCTGGCTGCAAGGCGTCTTGATGCCGTGGCGAACTCCCTGCCCAATATTGCCTATCTCGCCAAGCAGCGACCCTCGTTGTTCAAGGTCGTGACCCCGTCCTTCGGACCCAAGAGCTATTTTGCCTACATCGGTCGTGGCGATGACGACTCCCGACGGCTGATCGACACATTCAACGATGTGCTGGCCAAGATGCGCGACGACGGTCGATTGGCCGAGCTGCAGGAACAATGGATCGGTCAGAAGATGGACGTACCCGATCATCCGGTGGCTGCCCAGTAACGGGGACATTCGATGTTCGATCTTGCGCTGTTGGTCCAGGGTCTGCCGCTGCTGCTGGCAGGCCTCTGGAACACGGTCTGGCTGTCGGCCTGCGGACTGGCGCTGGGCTTCCTGATCGGGATCGGGGTCTGCTCGCTGAAGCTCTCCGAGCGAGGCGCCCTGCGGCGGCTCGGAGGGGCTTATATCAGCGTGTTCCGAGGCATTCCGCTACTGATCCAGTTGCTCTTCATCTATTACCTGCTACCTCGTCTGGGGCTCGATGTCCCCGCCTGGGTGGCGGCGATCGCCGGACTGGCCTTGTGTAGCGGCGCCTACCTGGCCGAAATCCTGCGGGGTGGTCTGCTGACACTGCCGGTAGGGCAGGTCGAGGCCGCCCGGTTGCTGGGGCTCAGTGGTCGCACCACCCTGACCCGAATCAAGCTGCCGCAGGCGTTGCGCGCCACGCTGCCCGCGCTGCTCAACGAGGTGATACTGCTGATCAAGGCCTCCTCGCTGATCTCGGCGGTCGGGCTGGCGGAGTTGACCCGCACTGCACAGAATCTCGCGGCCAGCAGCTTCCTTCAGTTGCAGTTCTATCTCGCCGCGGCGGTGCTCTACTGCGTCGTCAACATCAGCCTGGCGTTACTTGCCGGGCGGCTGGAACGTCGCTTCGCGAAGGGGAGAGCGTAATGGACTTCACCGTTCTGACCGATCATGCCAGCGAGATCGGCAGCGGCTTTCTCGTCACGCTCTGGACCTGGGGTGGCGGGGTGCTTGCCGGTGTGATCGCGGGGCTGGTCATTGCCGTGATTCAACTCAGCGCCGGTCCTTGGGTTCGTGGCGTGCTGCGTTGCTATATCGAGGTGATTCGAGCGACGCCCTTCCTGGTGCAGCTGTTCCTGCTCTACTACGGGGGGCCGAGTCTTGGTCTCTCGCTGTCACCCATGACTGCGGGCCTGGTCGGCCTGGGGATCTATGGCAGCGTCTACTTCGCCGAGATCTTTCGCACCGGCTTCACGTCGATTCCGCGTGGACAGCAGGAAGCGGCCGCCATGCTGGGGATGACCGCCTGGCAGATCATCTGGCGCGTACAGATACCGCAAATGCTGGTCCTCATCCTGCCGGCGCTGGTCAACTTCACCACGATCCTGGGCAAGGAGACGCCGGTGCTGTCGATCATCACGGTGCCTGAACTGACCTTTGTCCTCACGGGCGTCGGTGCCGAGACCTTCGCCTATGTCGAAACCCTGCTGGCGCTCTGTGTCGGTTACTTTCTTCTGGCCGAGCTCTGCTCTCGTCTGGGCCAGTGGCTCGAGCGCAGAGCCAGTCGTTATCTCACCCAGGGTGTGCAGCAACGACGCGCCCTCAAGCCGCGGGAGTCAGCCGCATGAATCATTCAGCAGCGAAGCGGGGAGGCGGCGACGTCATGCTCGAAGCCAGGGGCATGAGCAAGCGGTTCGGCGAGCATACGGTGCTGCAGGACATCAACCTGTCGATCCAGCGTTCCGAGGTCGTCTGTCTGATCGGGCCTTCCGGATCGGGTAAAAGCACGCTACTTCGCAGCCTCGCCTTTCTCGAAAATTACGATGACGGCGAAGTGTTCGTCGAAGGGGAGCTGCTGGGCTACGACCGCGCAAGCGACGGCCGTCGCGTGCGCTCGCGTCCCTCTCGCTTGAGCGACGTGCGTCGCAACATGGGTATGGTTTTCCAGCAGTTCAATCTATGGCCGCACCTGAGCGTTCTCGAGAACGTCATGGAAGCGCTGCTGCGAGTGCGCGGAATGAAAAAAGACGCGGCCCGCCGACTGGCACTGGCGACGCTGGAGAAGGTGGGGCTGGCCGAAAAGGCCGATGCCTGGCCGAATCGTCTCTCCGGCGGGCAGCAGCAGCGCGTCGCCATCGCGCGTTCCCTGGCGATGTCGCCGGCCATCATGCTGTTCGACGAGCCGACCTCGGCGCTCGACCCCGAACTGGTCGGTGAGGTGTTGCAGGTCATGAGACAGCTCGCCGAAGAGGGCATGACGATGGTGGTCGTGACGCATGAAATGGGCTTCGCCGCCAGGGTCGCCGATCGCGTGCTGTTTCTCGATCAAGGGCATATCGTGGAACAAGGCCCACCCATGACACTGTTTAAAAACCCCCAGTCACCCAGGCTTGCGCAGTTCCTCGGCAACTATCTGGAAAGGAATTCCCTGTTCGAGGCGGCGCCAGCGTTGAACCGTGTCGATGACTGAGCAGGGACGGGATTGGCATGGACGCCCCACCAGCGGGGGCGCAAGATGCTGAAACGCATCGTCATCTCCACGCGAGATGATGCCCGTTTCCATCACTCCAGGCTGTGCCAGGGAGCCCAGATGCTGCATGCCACCCTGAAGCAATTGCGATACTTCGTCGTTGCCGGTGAACTGAAAAGCGTCACTCGCGCGGCGGAACAGCTACACGTGTCTCAGCCCTCGATCTCGGCCGCGATCGCTCACCTCGAGGAGGCCTCCGGCGTTCAACTCTTTGTCAGGCACCATGCACAGGGGCTGTCGCTGACCACGGCGGGTACGCAGTTGCTGGGGCGGGCGCGCAGCCTGCTCTACGATGCCGACAGCCTGATGCAGTTCGCGATATCGCTGGGTGAAGAGATTGCCGGTCCGCTGAACATGGCGGCGTTTCACACCTTCGCGCCCATTTTCATGCCGCGCTTGATGCAGTCATTCCTTACCCAGTTCCCCCGGGTCGTGCCCCAATGCGACGAGGGGCATCAGGTCGATATCGTGGAGGGGTTGCGGGAAGGTCGATATGAACTCGGGCTGATCTACGACATGCAGGTGCCGGAGGATATCGAGTTTCAACCGCTGTGCCGCTTTCCACCCTACGCGGCGGTCGCCCCCGATCACCCGCTGGCCGCGCATGAGCGGCTGACCATCGACATGCTCAGCGAGTATCCGATGGTGCTGCTCGACTGGCCCATGAGTCGGGACTACTTCCTGTCGCTGTTCATCGATGCGCCACGCCAGCCAAAGATCGCACATCGCGCCACATCGCTCGGCATGGTGCGTGGCCTCGTGGCCAATGGTTTCGGCTTCTCGCTGCTCAACGTGCCACCGGGTCGACATCTGGCGCTGGATGGCAAGTCGTTCCGCACGATCCCGCTGGACGGAGAGGTCCGCGCGCTGACCGTCGGCATGGCCACGTTGAAGGGCGTTCGCTCGAGTCCGGCCGCTCAGGCCATGGGCGAGTTTCTCAAGCACAGCGAGTTGAGTCAGGCCGAGACATGAGCCCGAGGCGTGGATAGGAAAAACTGATGCCGAAGAGCGAATAAAGATATTTTAAAAAATCAACGCGGCTCAGTAGCGTGACAGCAGTGAGACGAAAGTCGATAGGTGTTCGACTGCGTCACCAGAACAATGACAAGGATCTCCATCATGTCCAACGTGTCGCTCCCCGATGAAACGCAGCTCCGTATCGACATGGCGGCGCTGTTCCGTATCGTCGCTAGGCAAGGTCTCCACGAGGCCGTCGCCAACCATTTCAGTGCAGCGGTGTCCGCAGACGGTCGCCGCTTTCTGATGAACCCCAAGTGGAGGCACTTCTCCCGCATCCGCGCCAGCGATCTGGTGCTGTTCGATCTCGATGGCGAGGCCCCGGATCTCGACAAGGTCGTCGATCCGACGGCCTGGGCCATTCACGGCCAGATGCATCGCCTGATGCCGCAGGCGCGGGTCGTCCTGCATCTGCATCCCCCTTATGCCACCACGGTCGCGACACTGAAGAACCCGACGGTATTGCCGATCGACCAGAACACGGCGCGCTATTTCAACCGTATCGCCATCGACAGTGGCTTCAGCGGCATGGCCAACAGCGAGGCGGAGGGAGAGCGGCTGGCAGCGCTGCTCGGTGACAAGACGCGTCTGATGATGGGTAATCACGGCGTGATGGTCGCGGCGCAGACCGTGGGCGAAGCGTTCGACGACATGTACACCCTCGAGCGCGGATGCCGCACGCTGGTGCAGGCGTATGCGACCGGCCAGCCGCTGAACGTGTTGCCTGACGACGTCGCCGAAGCCACGGCGCGCGACTGGGAATCGATCCGCGATTTCTCGATGGCGCATTTCGAAGAGATGAAAGCCATCCTGGATCGCGAGGATCCTTCCTACGCGGATTGAACGTACGACCGCTGCGGCAGTTGTTCTGCGGCAGCGTCCCGCTTTACGGCAATACCATGATGCTTATCGAGCAGGTGCCCGGCGGGCACGCGCTGCCGGCCGGCCATGCGCGCTGTTCGCCAACCTCAAGTGACAGTCCACAGCGAGAACAACAATGAGATTACAAAGCCAATCCTCGAACGCTCCGATCAACCCGAAGCTTCCGCCTTCGACATGGAGGCTGAGGGCGCTCGGCTTCGCGGGTGCTGCCGTGCTGGGGCTGTCCAGCGTGGCGGCCCAGGCCGGCACGCTGTCGATCGGACACACCACCTGGGTGGGTTACGGTACGCTCTACCTGGCGCAGGCTAAGGGGTTCTTCAAGGAAAATGGATTGACGGTCGAGCTACCGACCTTCGAAGACTCCTCCTCCTACATGGCGGCTCAAGCCGCTGGCCATCTGGATGGCTCGGCAGGCACCATCGCCGAGCTGCTCAAATATCGCTCACCGGATTTCTGCTTCAAGACGGTGGTCGTGCTGGATGGCAGCAACGGTGGCGACGGTGTGCTGACCGACGACGCCGTGACCTCCGTCGAGCAGCTCAAGGGTCAGACGGTCGCCATGAATGAGGGATCGGCCACCCAATTCTGGCTTTCGTATCTGCTCAAGCAGCATGGTCTCTCGCTCAGCGACGTCACGGTTCAGAACATGTCCGCCGATGCCGCTGCCGCCGCTTTCATCGCCGGCCGCGTGCCGGTGGCGGTGACGTGGGAGCCGAATCTCAGTTTCGTGCGAAGTCATGACGTGGGTCACGTGCTGGTCGATAGCAGCGCGACGCCAGGGGTCATCATCGACGTCGTCGCCCTGAGTTGTGATGTCATCGATAACCAGCCCGATGACGTCAAGGCGCTGGTTGCCGGTCTGTACCAGGCTGTCGACTATCTGAAGTCCCACCCGGAAGCGTCTTATCGACTCATGGCAGCAGGGGTTGGCGGCTACCTCAAGGACCCCGCGGATCTAGCCGAGGCGACGAAAGGCGTCGAATTCTACGGCGAGCCAGGCAATCGGCGCATTCTCGGCACCCAGGAAGAGCCCGGTTCCATCTCCGCCCTGATCGATGTTGCCCGCGACACCTGGAATCAGCTCGAGGACCGCGATATCAGTGCCACTTACGCCGATATTGTCGACCCCACCTACGTCGAGCAACCGTGAGGGCATCACAATGGCTCACGCTTCTTTATGGCAACGCTGCCTCACGCCAAGAGCGACGATCCCGAAGACGCTGACCTGGAGCGCGGGCATCGGTGTCTGGCTTGTCGTGATTGCGCTTTGGGCGCTGGTCACCTATAGCGGTCTGGTTCGATCGATCTTTCTGCCCACGCCAACCGCGGTGTTGTCGGCCGCGGTCAGCATGATCGGCGATGGTTCGCTGTGGAAAGATATCTGGTCGAGCGCGCAGGTCGTCCTCTACGGTTTCCTGCTGTCGTCCGCGATCGCGATTCCGCTCGGCATCCTGATGGGCAGCTTTCGTCTTGCTCAGGCGTTTCTCGACCCGCTGGTCAATTTCATGCGCTACCTGCCGGTCACGGCGTTCGTCCCGCTCTTCATCCTGTGGATTGGCATCGGCATCGAGCAGCGAGTGACGGTGATCTTTTTCGGTATCTTTTTCCAACAGCTGGTCATGATTGCCGACATATCGCGTGGGGTCTCGCAAGATCTCATCAATGCCTCTTACACGCTTGGCGCCAAGCGCCGGGACGTCGTCACGCATGTCCTGTTTCCCGCCTGTCTGCCGGGGGTGATCGACATGATGCGAGTCACCATGGGATGGGCCTGGACGTTTGTCGTGGTCGCCGAGCTCGTCGCGGCCAACAGTGGATTGGGCTACATCAGCCTCAAGGCGATGAGAGGCTTTCAGGTCGATGTGATCTTTTTATCCATCGGGCTGATCGGCCTGCTCGGGTTGGTGACGGATCAGTTTTTCCGACTTCTCCGCAAGAGGCTGACATCATGGGCGCTTTGAACGATGGCGAGATAACGCGGGGCGGCGTTCGGATCCCGGCACTCAATGCGGGGCCGCGAACCTGTCTCGATATCCGGCAGATCGGGCTGACGTTCTCCTCGGGCCAGAAGTCCGTGACCGCGCTAGAGGACATTTCCCTGCAGGTGGCCGAGAACGAATTCGCGGTCATTGTCGGACCCTCCGGCTGCGGCAAGTCGAGTCTGCTCTATCTCACCGCAGGTCTGCTCGAGCCCACTTCCGGCGAGATTCGAGTCAACGACAAGAGGATCGACGGGCCTGGCGCCGACCGGGGCATGGTATTTCAGGCCTATACGCTGTTTCCCTGGCTCAACGTGCGCGACAACGTGGAATATGGTTTGAAGCGACGTCGCCTGCCAGCCGCTCAGCGCCAGGAAATCGTCGAATACTATCTCCGCGAAGTGGGGCTGGAGCGCTTTGCCGATGCCTGGCCACGCCAGCTATCCGGGGGCATGATGCAGCGGGTGGCGATTGCGCGTGCGCTGGCCAACGACCCCGATATCCTGCTGATGGATGAGCCGTTCGGTGCGCTCGACAGTCAGACCCGGCTCTCCATGCAGCAACTTTTGCTCAATGTCTGGGGGCACAACAGCAAGACCGTGCTTTTCGTCACTCATGATATCGATGAAGCGATCCTGCTCGCCGACCGTATCTATGTCATGAGTGGGCGCCCCGGGGTCATCAGTCGAACCCTCGAAGTGCATCTGCCACGGCCGCGCACATCGGAGATCGTGATGGAAAAGCACTTCCTCGATATCAAGCGCGAGATACTGGGCATCCTTCACCATGACGACACCTAGCCTCGGGAGGCTTGCCGAGGTGCTCGGACAGGCAATTCAGTCCGTGCTGCCCCGGATTCCTCCCAGACAGGTCATCAGGCAGGCGCCGGGCAGGTGGGGAATGCGCAGCGGCAGATAGTCGAACTCGCGGTTGGTGCCGTCCGGCATTCGCATCGCCTTGCGGCCAATGGCCAGGTCGAGCACGCCCTGCTCGGCCCAGCGTTCGCGGAAGGCATCGCTGGCCTCGAGCAGATCATCGATCAACCGGCGTCGGCGCGGCGGTGGCCAACGCGGTCTACAACGCCTGCGGCAAGCGCGTCCGCAATCTGCCGATCACGCTGGACAAGCTGCTGTAGCCGATCGACGACGGTTTCGGTTTGCCCGGTTTTTGCGCATGATTGGCGGCACCGTTTTCGCGCCCGACGATGCCCGTCGGCGCGCACTGCCGAGGATCGTTATCGTCATGAAAGGAATCGCGCTAGGGGTGTCGTTGCTGCTGCTGGGTTCTTCGACCGCCGTATCGGCGCAGAGCGCCGGGACGGACATGGAGGGCGTCATCGATCCGATCGTCGAATCGCTGATGCGCCAGCAGAGCATTCCCGGCATGGCGGTGGCGGTGGTTCGACCGCAGGGGACGCAGATTTTGAATTACGGCGTCGCCGATCGTGACGACGGCACACCGGTCGACGACGAGACGCTGTTCGAGATCGGCTCGCTCAGCAAGACATTCACCGCCACGCTGGCGTCACTTGCCGCCGTCGAGGGCAAGCTCGATCTCGAGGCGCCGGTCAGCCGTTATCTGCCGGCGCTCGAGGGCAGCGCGTTCGACGAGATATCAGGGCGCAACCTGGGCACCCACACCACCGGCGGGCTGCCGCTGTTCGTGCCTGACGAGGTGACGGACCGCGACTCGCTGATGACCTGGTATCGGCAGTGGCAGCCCACCGAGGCGATCGGCAAGGTGCGCACCTACTCCAACCTGGGCATCGGCCTGCTGGGCGTCGAGACCGCCGCCAGTCTCGATCAGGCGTTCGTGCCGGCGATGCGGGCCCACGTGCTGGAGCCGCTGGGTTTGCAGCACACCTGGTACGACGTCCCCGAGGCGCAGATGGCGCATTACGCCATGGGCGAAGACAAGCAGGGCAAGCCGATTCGCGTGGCGCCCGGCGTGCTCGATGACGAGGCCTACGGCGTCAAGACCACCGCCGGCGACCTGGCCCGGCTGGTCCAGGCCAACCTCGGTCTGCTCGAGATCGACGACGACCTGCAGCAGGCGATCGACGTCACGCGCCAGGGCAATTTTCAGATTGGCAACATGACCCAGGATCTGATCTGGGAGCAGTACCCGCTGCCGGTCTCGCTGGATACGCTGCTGGCGGGCAACGGCTACGACATGATCCTGAAACCCAACGCGGCCGAGGCAATCGGGCCATCTCACTCCTCGCAAGTTCAGGCGCCGCGAAACGACGTCTGGGTCAACAAGACCGGCTCCACCAACGGCTTCGGCGGCTACGTGGTCCTGGTGCCCGGCAAGCAGGCCGGACTGGTGATGCTGGCTAACCGCAACTATCCCAACGATGCGCGCGTTGAGGCGGCCTACGAGATGCTGTCGAAGCTTGGCGTGATCCAGCGGGTCGCGGCGACGCACTAGGCGCATCGCGTGGGTCGCAGACCCTGAGAGCCGGCTGCAAATCGCCGGCTCGGCCAACACCCGTCCTGCTGTCAGCTCATGTCACACGTCTGGCGCGAAGCCAGTTCCCTGTGTGTTGACGAAAATCGCGTAAAGGGAGTGACTGCTGGCCATGAAAAGGCGGTTGCCCTGAGCGCCGCCAAAGCAGACGTTAGCGCAGCGCTCGGGTAGGTGGATGTGCCCGATAGCTTTGCCATCAGAGTTGAAAATCCTGACGCCGTCGAGTGCTTCCGGATTGCCTTCCGGGGAGCCACTGCTCCCCCATCCTGCCCAGATATTGCCATGAATGTCACAGGCGATTCCGTCAATGGCTCCATGGTTTTTCGCTTCTATCAGTTTTTTCTTGTTGCCCAATTTTCCGTTGTCGTGCTGAAATTCCCATAGGATCCGGTTAGGCTTGGCCCTACCTTCGACGAGAAAGAATCGACTCTCGTCCTGAGAAAAAGCGAGGCCATTAGGGCCGGCAATATCGTCCAATATCTTGTTTAGCTCGCCCGTTTTTCCATCGATACGATAGACCGCAGCCGGCAACTCCTGCTTCACGATGCGACCTTCATAGTTGTTACCCAACTGGAAGGGCGGATCGGTAAACCAGATGTCGCCATTGCGAGTGCACACTACATCATTGGGAGAGTTGAACGGCTTGCCATCGTATTGATCCGCGAGGACAGTGATGCTCCCGTTATACTCCGTGCGAGTGATTCGGCGACCGATGGAACCCTCGCAGGTGATCAAGCGCCCGACGTTGTCTCGTGTATTCCCATTGGAGTAATTGGACGGCTCGCGAAAGGTGGACAGCACTCCTGACGTTTCGTCCCATCGAATTAATCGGTTGTTAGCGATGTCGCTGGCAAGTAGGTATCTCCCATCACCGAACCAAACCGGGCCTTCCAGCCATCGGAAGCCGGTGGCAAGGCGTTCGACACTAGCGTTGAACAGGCGGTAGTCGAGAAATGATGGGTCGAGAATTTCGATCGCGGGATCTGGATAGCGCAGCGACGGTGACCAGTCTGCACGAGCCTGATCGATACCGAAGGCCGCCGTTGCGGATAGCGCGGCACCGGCTGTTAAAATCTGGCGCCGTGAAAGAAGATTCGATGGTGTAAGCGTTTCCGATTCTTTCATGGCGGTAATCTCTCTGAGGAAGTTTTGATTGTGATTGGTTTGATTTCAGAGAGGTTAAAGGTTTACCCATTTTCTGGGAATAGCGCAAAAGTCGTACAAAGTTTTGGCGGCTTCTTGCAGATTGCTGAGACCGCTTCTGAGGCGTTGACACGATCGGGTATCAGCCGCTGATCGGCATGACAGGATCTACGGGAATGTGTCCAGCGACCGATGAGATGGCAGTGGCGAGTGGGTCGAATTGATCGGAAGCTCCCGGCATGTCATTCGTCATGCTGGTGTTGCAGCTCCAAGGCAGGTAGTACGCGGAAAGGTGACGCATTCTCTTGCTGCTGAAAACACGGAACGCCCGCCTTGGTGAAGACGGGCGTTCTGTCGCTTGCCGAGGTCCGATCCGGCTCAGCTGCTGCTGATTTCCGTTTCGGACTCCGTCGCGGGCGTCGTGGTCAGATCCGGCTCGCTCAGCTCCAGCAGTTCGCGTGACATGGCGCGAACCTCGTAGAGCAGTTGCGGGTTGTCGGTCAGGGCCTTGCCGTAGGAGGGAATCATCGCCTTCAACTTGGCCTGCCACTCTTCGCTGGCGACCTGCTCGGGGAAGACTTTCGCGAGCAGCGTCAGCATGATCGAGGGAGCCGTCGAGGCGCCGGGAGACGCGCCCAGCAGCGCGGCGATGGAGCCTTCGGCACCGGTCACCAGTTCGGTGCCGAACTGCAGGGTACCGCCCTTGCCTTCGATATCCTTGATCGTCTGAACCCGCTGACCGGCGGTCCACAGCTTCCAGTCGTCGCGGTTGGCTTGCGGATAGTAGTTCTGAAGCTCCTTGAACTGGCCGCTCTCGGACATGCGCAGCTGGCTGATCAGATACCGCACCAGATCCAGGTTGTTGATGCCGACCTTGGTCATCGGCCACAGATTGTTGGGCGTGATCGAGCGCATCAGATCGGTCCAGGAACCGTTCTTCAGGAACTTGCTCGAGAACGTCGCGAACGGGCCGAACATGATCGCCGGCGTGCCGTCGAGAATGCGCTTGTCGATGTGCGGTACTGACATCGGCGGCGAGCCGGCGGGTGCCAGGCCATAGACCTTGGCGTCGTGTTTGGCGACGATTTCTGGATTGGTGGTGAACAGGAACTGGCCGCCCACCGGGAAACCGCCGTACTGCCGCGCTTCGGGAATACCGGATTTCTGCAGCAGCGGCAGCGCCGCGCCTCCTGCACCAATGAATACGAAACGGGCATTGACGCTACGCTCGTTCTCGCCGTCGCTGGTATTGGCGACAGTCACTTTCCAGCTGCCGTCCGCATTGCGCTTGAGATCGCGCACCTGCGTGTTGACGGAAAGGTGGAAATTATCGCGGCGAGCCAACGAGTTCATCATCTGGCGGGTAATCTCGCCGAAATTGACCTCGGTGCCGATCGGCATGCGCGTCGCGGCCACGGGTTCGTCGGTATCGCGGCCCGTCATGACCAGCGGTATCCATTCCGAGATCTTGTTCGGATCGTCGGAGTAGTCCATGCCGGCGTAGAGCGGGTTCTGGCGCATCGCCTCGAAGCGCGTCTTCAGGAACGACACGCGTTCGCCGCTCCAGACGAAGCTCAGGTGCGGGACGGTGTTGATGAAGGAGCGCGGGTTGGCCAGCACGCCTTCACGAACCTGGCTTGCCCAGAATTGCCGGGAAACCTCGAACTGCTCGGTAATGGTGATGGCGCGCTGAATGTCCACGCTGCCGTCAGGCTGAGGCGAGGTGTAATTCATCTCGGCAAAGGCCGAATGGCCCGTGCCGGCGTTGTTCCAGACGTTGGAACTCTCTTCGGCCGCCTTGTCCAGGCGCTCGTAGAGATGAATGGTCCAATCGGGCTGCAGTGACTGGAGCAGGGTTCCCAAGGTGGCACTCATGGTACCGCCGCCGATGAGAACGACGTCGACGTTTTGGGTGTCGCTGGATTCGGCTCCAGACTGGGTCTGCAGGCTGGAACAGAATGTCATGCCGTGGCGCAATTTCATGAAGGTTCTCTGTCTGATGGATACGGACAGGCGCGAACGCGACTAGGACGACAGTTTAATGAGGTCGTGGCGTAAGTGCCATGACTATGACGGGGGCAGGCGCAAGGAAACGGGGGGCTCGACACCTTTTTGCGATGGTTTATCAAACAGTTGTAGGTCAATGACGAAGTTTTTACCACATTGAAGGGAACGCGGCGCGCATGCCATCGAAAGGGGGTAGGCTGGCGCTGACGCATGTGGCATTCAAAACCTCAGCATTTGACACATCTATCCTGCACGATTGGATCGAGCCGCCGGTCATTTTCGCCTGCCGGTCCGGCCAATCGGGCACTCAATCGGGCTCCCCCCACGAAACGTCGAGGAACTTCATGAAACGACAAACGGCATGCTCTCTGACGACGGCGATCACGATCCTGCTGGTGGCTGGATGCACCCAGCAGCCAACGCGCTCGAGCGTCGAATCGGCAGGCAGCGCTTCCCCCGTGACCGACATTCGCTATCAGGTCGGACCGTGTCATGGCACGTGCCCGGTGTACAGCGTCGATATCGGCGCAGACGGTACGACTCGATTTTCGGGCGAGCAGTTCACGGCGGTGGACGGCGAGCGGGTGCGTGCCAACGACCCCGAGCGCTTCGCCCTTGTCAGACGCCAACTTTCCTCATGGCAGCCAGCCATGGGAACCACGATCGATACGCCGGACTGTGGCCCTAGAGCCACGGATCTTTCCCATTACACGGTGACGTGGACGAGCCGGGAGGGGCAGCAGGCCGTGCTGAACCATGACAGTGGATGCCGCGCGGAAGACGCCCGCCAACTGACGGATAGCCTGCGTTCTCTGCCGCAGGCATTGGGTATCGATAGCTGGGTCGGGCATTGATCTGCGATGGGCAACGCCAGGAACCCGACGAGATGAGGCCTTTTCGAGCTTGACGAATGGCAATTCGTTTAGCATGCTAATAAGGCGTCGCGACAAAACGTCGCAGGGCGCTCTATTTTCAAGGAGTGGTCATGAAAGCGTTCAACAAACTGTTTTCGATGTTGGCCGCCATCGTTGTCTCCGCGGTATTGCCGTTTTCCATGGCAGCGGAGAGCGAAGCCAGCCAGCATCAGAGTTCCTACAGCGGCACCAGCGTTACCTCTTCCGTGACCAGCGAGGACAAGCAGGACGACGAGTCGGCCTGAGCCGCGAGTGCGTGATTCCGAGCGAACTATTCTGAACCGGCTATGGTGAATTAGCGGCTCTGAACCAGCTGCTCCAGGCGAGTGACGAGGCCCCGGCGTCGATCCGACATCGGGGCCTCGTCGTCAATCAGGGATTCGATATTGC
Organism: Salinicola socius; assembly: GCF_001937195.1. Lineage (GTDB taxonomy): Bacteria > Pseudomonadota > Gammaproteobacteria > Pseudomonadales > Halomonadaceae > Salinicola > Salinicola socius. The sequence goes on from NZ_MSDO01000002.1 coordinate 230,416, forward strand.
AACGCCGATGCCGAGTCTCGGATGTCTGTGGCTAAAGTCGGCTGGCAGTGCGTGCCGACGCGAGCGAGGATGACATTCACTGTTCTGCCGGAGTCGTGCCCATGTCTGTCTATGCCTATTTCGATGCGGCGCCGACGCTGCCCGACAAGGCGCGCTACTGGATCGCGCCGGGGGCCCACGTCATTGGCCAGGTCGAACTCGGCGAAGACGTGGGTATCTGGTTCAACGTGGTGATTCGCGGCGATAATGACCGCATCGTGATCGGCGAGGGCAGCAATATTCAGGAAGGCAGCATGCTGCACACCGATCCTGGCTTCGTCCTGCGTGTCGGTCGAGGTTGTACCATCGGACATCATGCGATCCTCCACGGCTGCACCCTGGGCGACAACACGCTGATCGGCATGGGAGCCACCGTGCTCAACGGTGCCGAAATCGGCAACAACTGCCTGGTCGGCGCCAACGCCCTGGTGACCGAAGGCAAATCCTTTCCCGACAATTCGCTGATCGTCGGCGCACCGGCGAAAGCGGTGCGTACGCTGGACGATAAAGCGGTCGAGGGATTGAAAGCGTCGGCAGCGCACTACGTCGAACGCTGGCAGGCATTCGCCCGCGGGCTGAAACGCCTCGACATCGATTGAGACGCCGCCAGACGAGACGCCACTGAGACCCCGCCGTCTACCGATATCGCCGGCTGGTGCCATCTTCCGGTCGACGCTTCGGCATTATCCCGACAAGCCTTTCGCTACCGACGAGGGTCTTGTCGTTTACCGCTACATTGGTCTTTCACCGCTACAGTGTCGTAAGGACGAGACAATCACGTTCAAGGAGCGAGCATGACAAGCGACTACACGACCGACGAGCCCAGCCGCAGTTCGCTTTACGACATTCGCGGCCCGGCAGTCGTCGAGTTCGGCGCGCCCTGGTGCCCCTGGTGTCAGGCCGCCCAGCCGCTGATCGCGAAGGCGTTCGAAGGGCTCGATGATCTGCCGCACGTCAAGATCGAGGACGGCAAGGGCCGACCGCTCGGACGGGCATTTGGCGTCAAACTCTGGCCGACGCTGATCTTTCTTCATGACGGCGAGGAGATTGTGCGCTGTGTGCGGCCGGAGTCGGCAGAACCCTTGAAGCAGGCGTTGGCGAAAATCGTCACGTCTCCTTGAGAATTTCCGCTACGCTTGGCGCTCTCGCCCGTTTCTTGACCGACCGACAGAGGATTCTTCGTGGCCGCAGGCAGTCTACTGACACTACTCGACGATATCGCCACGTTGCTCGACGACGTCTCCCTCATGACCAAGGTGGCCGCCAAGAAGACGGCAGGCGTGCTGGGCGACGATCTGGCGCTCAACGCCCAGCAGGTCACCGGCGTCCGCGCCAACCGTGAGCTGCCGATCGTATGGGCAGTCGCGAAAGGGTCGCTACGCAACAAGCTGATTCTGGTGCCGGCGGCGCTGTTGATCAGCGTGATAGCCCCCTGGCTGATCACGCCGCTGCTGATGGTGGGCGGCGCGTTTCTCTGCTACGAAGGCGCGGAAAAGCTGGCACACAAGTTCCTGCAGGGTGGCGCAGAAGCGAGCAAGGAGGACGTCCGAGCGGCCGCGCAGCTGAAATCGAAAGAGGAGCGGCTGGCGTTCGAGAAGGACAAGATCAAGGGTGCCGTACGGACCGATTTCATTCTCTCGGCGGAAATCATCGCCATCACGCTCGGTTCGGTGGCCAGTGCCAGTTTCACCCAGCAGGTCGTGGTCCTGGCGATCATTGCGATTGCCATTACTGCGGTCGTCTACGGTCTGGTAGCGGGGATCGTCAAGCTCGACGATCTCGGTGTCTATCTCACCGAGCGGACCACCCAATTCGCGCAGTCGATCGGTCGGGGGATTCTGTGGGCGGCGCCCTATCTGATGAAGCTGCTGTCGATCGTCGGCACCATCGCGATGTTCCTGGTCGGCGGAAGCATCCTGACGCATGGCGTCCCCTTCATTCACCATGCCATCGAGGATCTTGCCGAGTTGCCCGGTGATATCCCGGGCGTCGGCGCGATCATTCAACCGCTGACGCCGATGCTGTTGAACTTCGGCTGCGGTCTGATCGCTGGTGCGGTCGTTCTCGGCGTGGTGCAACTGATCAAGAAACTCAGGTCCGGCAGCGGGCACTGAAGAATGGCCTGGTCACCCACCGTGGGAGTGATCGGAGACACCCCTCACTCCGCGAGCAGGGCGCGTTCGAGGGCAAACACATGGGCGTCCTCGAACCCCAGCTCTCGCAACGCCGCGGCCAGGTTGAGCAGATAGTCGCGGTTGGGGCCGCTGGGGCCATGCGATTCGGCAATCTGTCGGGCGATGGCCGCTTCCTCGGCGGGCCCGAGGTAGGCCGCGTTATCCTCGCCTGCCAGATACACTACACCCTCGGCCTGTTCGACACCGTCTGCGGCACCATCTTCGAAGGTCATATCCGTCACGACGCGCAAATAGCCGTTCTTCTCGCGGATATCCAGCGGCTCGAACACGCGAGGAGGAATGCGATAGGCCATGCCGTGACAGGTGGCCCCGGCGTCCGCCACCAGCGTCACTACTCGCCCCGGCGCCTCCGGCGTGCCGCGGTGATCGTGCGAACCCTGCCAGAAGCGTCGCACCCAGCCGCGAATCGAGGCCGGCCGACGCTCCAGATAGTCGAAGTCCGCTTTCCAGATCAGCGAACCGTAACCGAACAGCCATACCGATTCATGCTCGTCGAAGTAGGTCATCCGGCGGTTGTGGGCAGTGGTATCGAAAGACATGGGACTCCGGTGTGGAACGCTGATGAACGGGCAATATGCGGCGTCGAGCGGGCTATCTCAAGAGGATGCGAGCGACTGTTTTCTTCCGTGACGGGTCCAGGACGTCATCTGCCGATTTGACAGTCGGCGCGGCGATGCCATGTTGAAACTCTGTCAGCATCATCGTTGCAGTGCTGTCATCGTTGCAGTGCTGTCATCGTTGAAACCGAGTCATCGCTTCCGGGAGCCATCATGGCCAGTCAGAAACGGATCATCGAGGCGCTGATGCAGCGTCATGGCCGAACCTTCGCCAGTGAGCTGGGCGTCGATCTGGGCAGGAACACGCCGTCACCGCTGTTCCGGCTGCTCTGCTACTCGCTGTTGACAAGTGCGCCGATCAGTGCCGACCTGGCGATGCGCGGTGCCAGGGCGATGGCCAGGGCCGGCTGGACGACGCCGCGGAAACTGGCAGCGAGCGACTGGGCGGCGCGAGCGCGAGTGCTCAACGAGTCCGGCTACGCGCGCGTCGACGAAAAGACGGCGACCCAGTTGGCGGACATGAATGGCGCGTTGCTGGAGACCTACGGCGGCGATCTACGCAAGCTGCGTGAAGCGGCGGAGGGCAGCCCCAAGGCGTTGCGAAAGCGGCTCAAGGCGTTCAAGGGCATCGGTGGCACCGGCGCCGATATCTTTCTGCGCGAGATCCAGCTGGTGTGGGACGAATGCTACCCCTATGCCGACAAGGCGGCACTTTCGGCCGCCGAGAAACTGGGGCTCAAGGCCGATGCCGCCAAGCTCGCCAACAAGGTCTCCCGCGAGGATTACCCCCGGCTGATGGCCGCGCTGGTGCGTTGCAAATTGGCCAAGGACTCCCGAGAGGTGCTGAAAGCGGCCTCGGAGTGATTCTCTACCACCGGCGCTGCGAGTCGTTCAGCCATTGGCTCGCCGGTCCGATGCCATCGGTGCACCAGGGCTCGCTCAACCGGGTAATGAAGAACCGGGTCTGGTTGCCGAATGCCCGACTCAACCGCGAGCGCAGAAACTCGATCGGGTCGGTCGACTCGATCAGCCAGGTCGTGCGAAACAGCGGAATGGATTCGAACCGTCTCAGCATCGACTCCAGCCGGTGACAGTCCATTCTTCCCAATGGCTTGTCGAAGGTCAGGCAGTAGATACCCATGGCATGCTCCTTGCTGCCGAATTAGCCAGATCCCGTTCAGGGTAGCCCGTCCGGGGATCGATTGTCCTTGTCGCGGATGAAATCGCCAACTCCCCGCTGAAGGCCGCAGGGCGATGCGGCTCAGGACTCGGTAGGATCCGCCGCTGCGGCCTCGTCGTCCGCCCTGGGCAGAATCAGGTTGAGAATGATCGAAGCCAGTGCGCCGGGGATCAGGCCCGACTCCAGCAGTACGCCGATCTGTTGCGGTGCACCCTGGTAGAGCCCGCTCTGGGCCGGCAGGCCGATCGCCAGGGCCAGGGATATGCCGACGATCAGCATGTTGCGCTTGTTGAAGGCAGCGTGGGAGAGCATTTTCACTCCGGCGCTGGCGATCATGCCGAACATGATGATTACCGCTCCGCCCAGTACGGCGGCCGGGATCGCCGATACCAGCGCGCCCAGTTTGGGAAACAGGCCCGCCAGGACGAGAACCCCGCCGCCGATGGCGACGACGAAGCGGCTGGCGACACCGGTGAGGGCGACCAGACCCACGTTCTGACTGAAGCTGATCTGCGGGAAGGCGCCGAAGAGTGCCGCGAAGCTGCTGGAAAGACCGTCCGCCATCACGCCACCGGACAGTTCGCGCCTGGTGGCCTCGCGCTCGGCACCGCCGATCGCCGTTCCCGAGATGTCGCCGATCGATTCGGCGCAGGTAACCACCGACATCAGTGTGATCGCCACAATCGCCGCCGGATCGAAGGAAAGGCCGATCTCGAACGGTATCGGAAGCTGGAACCAGTCGGCTTCGGCGACGGGGGCGAAGTCGAGCAGCCCCATCGGGGCCGCCGCCACGCAGCCGACCAGGATGCCAATCAGTACGGCCGCCTCGGAGAGAAAGCCGCGGCAGAACTGGTGAAACGCGACGGTAACGGCGAACACCAGCGTTGCCAGCAACAGATGATGCGGTGCCCCGAAGTCCTCGGCTCCGATGCCGCCGCCGACGTAGGCGAAACCCACCGGCAGCAGCAGGATACCGATCAGCAGTACGAAGGTGCCGGAGACCACCGGCGGGAAGAAGACGCTCAGGCGTTTGTAGCAGAGCCCTACCACGGCCATGGCCAGGCCGCCGATCAGTGCGCCGCCAAAGACCGCCGGCAGGCCCTGGGCGGCGGCGATCGGAATCATCACCGGAACGAATCCGAAACTGGTACCCATGACGATCGGCAGGCGCGCGCCCAGCGGCCCGATGACCAGCGTCTGGACCAGCGTGGCGATCCCCGCCACGAACATCGCCATCTGCACCAGAAACACCGTATCCGTGCCGGAAAGGCCCGCTGCACCGGCAATGATCAGCGGCACCGCGGCATTGCTGACGAACATTGCCAGCACGTGTTGTATACCCAGAGGAATGGCCTTTCGCAGCGGCGGGAGATAGTCGACGTCTCGTAGGCGATCACTGCCGGCACCGGCGTGTCGACGTTTGCCCAACCGGCGAGGCGCCGAGGTCTTGTCCTGGTTCATCGCATACTCCGCGGTCTATTGTTGTTGGCTCTTCTTGGAGAACGACTCTAGAGCTTTTTTGTGTACAAAAAAACCGCTGCCCCTCAACTCGGCGACAGCAACGGTTTCAGGGGGCGTGGTCGCCCGGCCACCAGCGCGCCAGGGCAGACTCCGCCTGACGCTTGACGTCTTCATCGATGTAGATCGATACCGCCACCAGCGCGGCGGCCAGTACGCTGGCATCGTCGGTATAACCGACACCAGCGATGAAATCGGGAATCGCATCCAGCGGCGAGATGAAATAGCCGAGCGCCCCGATGATGGTCGACTTGGCCCACAACGGGACATCGGGACGCTTCAACACGAAGTAGAGCTGCAGCGCCTTCAACGTCACCTCACGGCCGGCGCGTTTGCCGAAGCGGATCATCTTTCGCCAGAAACGCTCGTCGCTGTAGATGTCGTGATGCGAACTCACGTCCTGGGGGCCGACGGTCTGTTTACCCCCGGTCTGTGTATCGAGATTTTGTGTCTCGACGGCATGTGTCGGCAGCCGAATGGTGTCGTCGTGCACGATATCGCCCGGGGATTCGGGCGTTCGCCCGCGAAAAAGTCGGTCACGGTTAAACAGAGGCATGATGGTGATCCGTCGTGGCAGGCAATGGCCACAGTCTAGTTAGCACGGCGGGGACAGCACAACGATCCCCCGGAAAGCGTCGATCAGGCCTGGCCGTGTGAAATCGGCGTTCGTCGACCGGCGTCGGCCATGAATGGAACCGCGAGGACATGCTAATGTGGAAAATGACGTCGACTGTCGACAACTTGCAAACAGTCGGCTCGAATCGATAGAGACCCATAACAAGGATAATCGCATGACCATTGCATCGACCGGTATGCCCCCGATACAGGCCGCCATCGATGGCGAACGCCTCTGGCAGACATTGATGGATCTGGCCGTGATCGGCGCAACGCCCAAGGGTGGCTGTAATCGCCAGGCGCTGACCGATCTCGATCGAGAAGGGCGCGAGCTTTTGATCCGCTGGTGCAAAGCGGAGGGGCTGGCCGTGCGCTTCGATGCCATCGGCAATGTTTTCGCGCGTCGCAATGGCAGCAACGCCGCCGCCGACCCGATCGTCATCGGCAGCCATATCGACACACAGCCCACCGGGGGCAAGTACGACGGTTGTTTCGGCGTGTTGGCGGCACTGGAGGTCATTCGAACGCTCAACGCGAACGGCATCGAAACCGAACGGCCGATCGAACTGGTTTCCTGGACCAACGAGGAGGGCTGCCGCTTTGCCCCCTGCATGATGGGTTCCGGTGTGTTTTCCGGCCAGCTTACCCTGGAAGATGCACTGTCGCGCACCGACGTCAATGGCGTCACGGCGGGCGCGGCGCTCGAGGCGATCGGCTATGTGGGGGACGACGCCGATCGCCCCGGCCGGTTCGCCGCCTATCTCGAAGCGCATATCGAGCAGGGGCCGATTCTCGAAGACACCGGCGACACCATTGGCGTGGTCACCGGGGCGCTGGGATTGAAGTGGTTCGATGTCACCGTGACCGGCATGGCGGCCCACTCCGGCTCGACGCCGATGCATCTGCGTCAGGATGCGCTGCTGGGCGCGACCCGGGTGGTCGAAGCGGTCAACCGGATCGCGCTGGCGCATCAGCCCGACGGCCGCGGGACGGTAGGAGCGTTCCAGCTGCTGCCCAATTCACGCAACGTGATTCCCGGCCAGGTGATGCTGAGCGTCGACTTCCGGCACAGCCAGGCCGAGGTGCTGGATACGATCGTCGCTGAATTTCGCCAGACCCTGGACGCCATCGCCCGCGAGACCGGACTTTCCATCGAGATCGCAACCACCGCCGATTATCCGCCGCAGCATTTCGACGCTGACTGCATCGCCGCGGTGCGCCAGGGAGCCCGGGCCAACGGTTACGCGCATCGGGATATCGTCAGCGGCGCTGGCCACGACGCCGTGTTCATCGGCGATATCGCGCCGACAGCGATGATCTTCATTCCCTGTGAAAAGGGGATCAGTCACAACGAGAGCGAATACGCCACCCCGGAAGATGTCACCGCCGGTGCCAATGTATTGCTGCATGCGACGCTGAGCCTGGCTGGAGTGGCCCGATGAGCAGACGGGATAACGACGTGAGCGATATAGCGACCACTGCCATGGCCGATCTCACCGCCCTCGAAGCGCTGGCGCTGTTCGAGCGGGGCGAGCTCTAGCCGGTGGAATTGACCCAGGACTGCCTGGCACGAATCGAGCGCCACAATCCCAGCGTCAATGCGCTCTGTCACGTCGACCACGACGGCGCACTGGCGGCGGCGCGAGCCTCGGAAACCCGCTGGCAGCGCGGCGAACCTGTCGGTCCGCTGGATGGCGTGCCCAGTACGATCAAGGACCTGACGCTCACCGTCGGCATGCCGACTCGAAAGGGCTCGACGACGACGTCGCCGGATGGCCCCTGGGAAATCGATGCGCCTTTCACGGCGCGGATGCGCGAGGCCGGTGCCGTGCTGCTGGGCAAGACCACCACGCCGGAGTTCGGCTGGAAAGGCGTCACCGACAACCCGCTCTACGGCATCACCCGCAATCCGTGGAATCTCGAGCTGACCGCCGGCGGCTCGTCCGGCGGCGCCGGCGCCGCCGCGGCGCTCAACCTGGGCATGCTGCATCAGGGCAGCGATGCCGGCGGCTCGATTCGGATTCCGTGTGCCTTCACCGGCACTTTCGGCATCAAGCCGACCTTCGGCTGGATACCGCAGTGGCCGGCCAGCGCCATGACGACCCTGTCGCACCTGGGGCCGATGACGCGCACCGCCGCCGATAGCGCGCTGATGCTCTCGGTGATTGCCCAGCCGGATGCGAGGGATGGCTACGCCGGCCCGAGCTGTCCGCTCGACTGGCTGGCCGCCGCGCCGACCCGCCTCGACGGCATGCGAATCGCCTACAGTCGTGACCTGGGCTACGTCTCGGTGACACCGGATATCCTGGGTGCAGTGGATGCCGCCGTCGAACGACTGACGGCGTTGGGGGCGGAAGTGATCGACGTCGATCCGGGGTTCAGCTCGCCCAAGGCGACTTTCGATACGCTCTGGCACGCCGGTGCCTCGCGGCTGCTGGATGGTTTGAGCGACGCGCAGATCGACGCGCTCGACCCCGGCCTGCGTGCCATCGCCAAGCATGGCAAGACGCTGTCGCTGACGGACTATCTGATCGCTCGCGAGGCGCGCGCGGCATTGATCGCACAGATGGCCGAATTCCACCGCGAATTCGATCTGCTAGTGACGCCGACGCTGCCATTGTCGGCCTTTGCCGCCGGTCATGAAGTGCCTCCCGGCAGCGACTATGTCGACTGGGTGGACTGGACCCCGTTCAGCTACCCCTTCAATCTCACCCAGCAACCCGCCGCCTCGTTGCCCTGCGGCATGGACGAGGCTGGCTTGCCGGTTGGCCTGCATCTGGTGGGGCCGCGCTATCGTGACGATATCGTCATGATCGTGGCCCGGTTGCTGGAGACGCAACTGCCCAGGCTGGTGCCGCCGATGGCGATGGCGTGACCCGGAAGGCATGGTCGTCAGCCGCCCCGAGCCTCGCCCGGCGTCTTGCCGGTGGCGCGTTTGAAGGCGCGGCTGAAGGCAGCCTGGGAGCCGTAGCCCAGACGCCAGGCGATCTGGTCGATGGAGAGCTGCCGCTCGGTGATCCACTGCGTGGCCAGGCGCATGCGTAGTTGGGTGACGTAGCCGAGCGGCGAGACGCCCAGCGAGCCGCGGAAGCGTTCGGCGAACACCGAGCGGGAGCAGCCCATCTCCGCCGCCATCGCAGCGACCGTCCAGTCGCGTCCGGGCTCGCGGTGGACGGCGGCGATGACCTTGCCCAGGCGCGGGTCGCGCAGTGCCTCGATCCAGCCGTCGATATCGGCGCAGTCGCACTCGACCCAGCCGCGCACGATGCTGGCAGCCACCACGTCGGCCAGCCGGGACAGAATGCCGGCGGCGCCGGCCCGTTCGAGACTCGCTTCGCGCACCATCGCCTCCAGCATCGGCAGCATCTCCGGGTAGCGGGAGAGCAGCGTGCCCACGTGCATCACCGCCGGCATCAGCGTCATCAGCGGCTGCATCCCGCCCAGATCGAACTGCATGCAGCCGCTGAACAGGCGCACCGGCGGCACCCCGTCGGGGATGTCGACACATTCGTCGACGCAGCTGAAATCATTGCACAACGGCAATGAATCGATCTGCTCGATGTCGCGACTCTGTACCTCCGGCGAGGAGAGCAGGCAGTGCTGCCCGCCCCGGGGCAGCAGAACGGCATCACCGGACGCCAGGATCTGTTCGTCGTCGCCGAGCCGCAGCAGAACGGGCCCCTGGGCGACGAAGTGAAACTGCGCGCAGCTGGCATCGGTATCGAAGCGAATGCCGAAGGGCGGTGCCATCTGGACGCGGCGATAGCTGAGCCCGGAAAGACGCATGCCGAGGAGCAGTTCGTTGATCCACTCGCTGGAGCTGGTTTCAGCGCCTTGGGTGGCTTCAATTTCGGACTTTTGATCAAACATGTCGGAGTTTTAGTGATAGAAGATCCTGGGATACTACTTTAGTCTACGCGCTATCCCAAGTCTTGATCGGAAATCTCGAAATGACGACACAAGAAACTTCACCCCCGACGCACGATTCGCCAACGCCGTCACGCTGGGTGGCCGTGTTCTCGCTGACGATGGGCGTGTTCAGCCTGGTGATGGCCGAATTCCTGCCGGCGAGTTTGCTGACGCCGATGGCGGATTCGCTCATGATCAGTGAAGGTCAGGCCGGACAGGCCGTCACGGTGACAGCCGTGGTGGCGCTGCTCTCCGGCTTGCTGGTGACCGCCGTCACGCAGCGACTCGATCGCCGCCACGTGCTGCTGGCGTTCTCCGTGCTGATGATCGCCGCCAATCTGGTGGTTGCCTTCGCACCGCACATGGGTTGGCTGCTGGTCGGACGGGTGCTGCTCGGCGTGGCGCTGGGCGGGTTCTGGGCGCTCTCCGCGGCCACCGTCATGCGGCTGGTGTCGGAGCACGACGTGCCGCGGGCGCTGTCGCTGCTGTTCACCGGCGTTCCCATCGCTACCATCAGCGCCGCCGCGCTGGGCAGCTACCTTGGCGACATGATCGGCTGGCGCAACGTCTTCCTGCTGGCGACTGCGCTCTCGGTAGTCACTCTGGTCATGCAGTATGTCACCCTGCCGCGAATGGAACCCGGACGGCCGACACCGCTGGGGACGCTGGTGAGCGTAATGAAGCGACCGGGCATGGCGGTCGGCATCGTCGCCATCCTGCTGGTGTTCTGCGGCCACTTCGCCTTTTTCACTTACGTTCGACCGTTTCTCGAAGGCGTGTCGCGGATGGGCATCAACGAGCTCTCATCGACGCTGCTGGCATTCGGCGTGGCCAACTTCGTCGGCACCCTGGCTGCGGGTTATCTGCTCGAGCGCAGCCTGCGCCTGACGCTGCTGCTGATGCCGCTGGTCATGGGGGTGCTGGGCTGGTTGCTGGCCACGCTGGGCGGCTTCTCGATGGGCACCGATGCCGTCATGGTCGCGCTGTGGGGCTTCGCTTTCGGGGCAGTGCCGGTCGCCTGGTCGACCTGGATCACCCGCGTCGTGCCAGATGAAGCCGAAAGCGGCGGCGGCCTCATCGTTGCTTCGATCCAGCTGGCGATCGCACTGGGCGCTGCCGTCGGCGGGGTGATGTTCGACATCAGCGGCGTTCTGGGTGTCTGCGCGACAGCCGGCACGCTGCTGCTGGCCGCTGCCGCGCTGGTACTGGTCGGCGTGAGAACGCGACCGGCCGCAATGGCCGATGACGACACCGCGGTAACGGGTATCAGTCAAGCGACTTCGTGCCGGTGAGGCGATCACTTCCGTGGAAAAGCGATCGCTTCAGGTCAGAAGGAACGGTCCGCCAACCGGCCGAGCAGGGCGGCGGGGGAGCAGGTAGTGAAGGTTGCTTGTCGGTCGGGGATGATGGTCTGCTATAAGGAACATCATCCCAAGACCATCGAAAGGAACCGACGATGAGTATCGATCCCCAGGCAGGACGCTTGCCCGACGAAAAAAGCCTCGCCAACATTCCGCGCCTGGTGTCGCGCTATTACAGCGAACGCCCGGATGCCAGCGACCCCGGCCAGCAGGTCGCCTTCGGCACCTCGGGCCATCGCGGCTCGTCGTTGAAGACGAGCTTCAACGAGTGGCACATTCTGGCGACGACCCAGGCGATCTGTGAATACCGCCAGGCCCAGGGGATCGAAGGACCGCTGTTCATCGGCATGGATACCCACGCGCTGTCCGAGCCGGCGTTCGTCTCCGCGCTGGAAGTGCTGGCGGCAAACGGGGTCGAGACCCGTATCGACGTCGGCTGCGAGGAAACCGGCGGTGATGTTGGCTACACGCCGACGCCGGCGATCTCCAACGCGATTCTGGTCTACAACCAGGGCAGGACCCAAGGTCTGGCCGACGGCATCGTGATCACCCCGTCCCACAATCCCCCCACGGACGGCGGCTTCAAGTACAACCCGACCAACGGCGGCCCGGCCGATACCAGCGTCACCAAGTGGATTCAGGAGCGCGCCAATGAACTGCTCGCTGCCGGGCTCCAGGGCGTTCGGCGGGTCAGTTACGCCGAGGCATTGAAAGCCCCGACGACCCAGCGTTTCGACTACATCGACAGCTATGTCGGCGGGTTGGACAAGGTCATCGACATTGCCGCAATCCGCGATTCCGGGCTCAAGTTCGGCGTCGATCCGCTGGGCGGGGCCGGCGTTCACTACTGGCCTCGGATCGCCGAAAAGTACGATCTGCCGCTGGAAGTGATCTCCACCACGGTCGATCCGACCTTCCGTTTCATGCGCGTCGATTGGGACGGCAAGATCCGCATGGACTGCTCATCGCCCTACGCCATGGCAGGGCTGATCGAGAACAAGGATCGCTTCGACGTCTCGTTCGCCTGCGACACCGATCACGATCGCCACGGCATCGTCGCCCGTTCCACCGGATTGCTGAATCCCAACCATTATCTCGCCGTCGCCATCGAATATCTCTTCACCCATCGTCCCCATTGGGGCGACAAGGCCGCCATCGGCAAGACACTGGTCTCGTCGTCGATGATCGATTATGTCGCCGAAGGTCTGGGGCGAGACGTGGTCGAAGTGCCGGTGGGCTTCAAGTGGTTCGTCGATGGCTTGATTGAGGGTAGCCTCGGCTTCGGTGGCGAGGAGTCCGCCGGGGCGTCGTTTCTGACTCTCGAAGGCAAACCGTGGTCCACCGACAAGGACGGCATCATTCTCGGCCTGCTGGCCGCCGAGATCACCGCTGTCACCGGCAAGGATCCGGGGGAGCGCTACCAGGCACTCACCGAGCGCTTCGGCGCGCCGGTCTACGAGCGCGTGGATGCGCCGGCCAACCGCGAGCAGAAGGCCAGGCTCGGCAAGCTCTCGCCGGAGCAGGTCACTGCCGATACGCTGGCGGGCCATCCGATCACCCGCAAACTGACCGAAGCGCCCGGCAACGGCGCCGCCATCGGGGGGCTGAAGGTGGTCACCGACGCCGGCTGGTTCGCCGCGCGCCCCTCCGGCACCGAAGACGTCTACAAGATCTACGCCGAGAGCTTCGAAGGCGAAGCGCATCTCAAGCGTATTCAGCAAGAGGCCAAGGCGCTGGTCGACGAAGTGCTGGCGGGCTAGGCGGCGAACCGTATGTCGGCGCGCAGCAAAGAGCGCTGGCGGCAACGCCTGCGAGAGATGGCCAGCTATCGGGAGGTGCTGTTGCGCTTCCCGGTGGTCATCGCTTGGCTTATGGCCGCGACGTTCGTCGCCAACCTGTTGATCGAAGAGATCGGTCCGGCGGATGCCACGTGGCGAGTGCTGGTGGGCCTTGCGTGTGCCGCGGCCGCCGCGCTGTCGGCCACGCTGGGTTTCGAGGCCGTGACGCGCCGGCGCGAGGTGATCGGGCCGCGGGGGCGCCAGCTCGCGGCGGCGATCGCCGGGGCATGCGGGTTCTGCCTGGTCTGGTTTCAGGACGCGTTGCACACCTCGACGTGGCTGCTGGCGTTCGCGCTTGTCGCGCTGATTCCGGTCGCTCCCTACCTGGCGGGAGGCAGCGGGGAAGCGTTTCGAGGGTTGCTGGGTCGCCTGACCTTCGCCTTGCTGCTCTCCGCCATTGGCTGGAGTCTGCTCGGGGGCGGTATCTCGCTGGTTCTCGTCAGTCTGAACCTGCTGTTCGGGCTCGAGGTGCCGTTCGAGCTTTACGCGCACCTGGCGGCGATGACGGCGCTGCTGTTAGCCCCCCTGTTCTGGTTGGCATTGATACCTCGGAGATTCGATCTCGCCGCTGACTGCCGTCTCGATACGCTGTCGGCCAGAGCGGTCAGCGTGCTCGGCGAGTGGGTCGCCGCGCCGCTGATTCTCGTCTACGCCGTGATCCTGCATGTCTATGCCGCGAAATGTCTGCTGGTTGGTGCGCTCCCCAGCGGTCAGAGCGGCTGGCTTGTCTCCGGGTTCGGTATCTGTCTGGTGACTGTGCTGGTGATCTGCCGGCCGTTCATGCGCGAGACGCGGGTGCTAACGGGTGCTTTCCTGCGCTACTGGCCGTGGTTGTTGCCGGTGCCGCTGCTGTTGCTGACCATGGCGGTGACACTGCGTATCGGAGCCTACGGCGTGACACCGGAGCGCTATCTGCTGGCGGCGCTGGCGCTGGTGCTGGCGATCATCGCGGCGTTGCAGAGTTTTCCGCGTTGGCGAGGCGATATTCGGCCGATGGCCGCGATTCCCGTGCTGGCAATGCTGCTGGCGAGCTTCGGCCCGCAGGGTGCCGAGTGGACATCGATTCGCAGCCAGAGCGAGCGCTTTCTGGCGATCGTCGAGCAGCCCGCGAGAAATCCGCAGCAGGCCGGCGAAGCCCTGGCGGCGCTGGGTTATCTTCGGAATGTCGATGCGCTGGCGCGGGCGGCACCGGCCGGGGCCAAATTATCGAACGACACGTCATCGAACGGCACGTCGTCGAGCGAGGAGGCGCCGAGCCTGGAAACGGTGGCGCGAGCCTGGGGGCTCGAGCCGTCGACGGTCGGGGGTGCCGGCAGCGGATCCCCCTACTTCTCCCGCGTCTATTCAGGCGCTGCGGGGATCGCGCTGGAGGGCTTCGATCTGCTGCTGAGCGGCGTCGATGTGTCCGCAGGGCGTGTCGCCGAGGTGCCCTTGCCATCGGGGCAGGTGCTGCGCTTGCAGTTGGAGGGGAGAGCGTTGCGGATCTCTTCGGCGAACACGACATCGCGTTTCGATCTGCCTCCCGAGGTGACCGCGATATCGAGCGGCCCTGACAGCGAGCCAGAGTTGATCACGCTGCGCCAGGACGGTGTGCGGCTGGGGCTGGTGCTGGAAACGGTCAGCGGTTCCCACAACCCCGAGCCGACGCTGGATCATCTCTCCGCCACGATACTGGTGAACGCGAAGGAGTGGCGCTGATCCACGTTGTCGATCGACGATGTTCGAATCAACGCCGCCGAATCAACGCTGCTGGATCAACGCTACCGGGTCAGCGCCGCGCGGCCAGTTCACAGAAGAAGTCGATGTACTGGGTATGGCCCAACGGGAAAATGACATCCAGTGTCAGGGGATCCTCGGCGTCGCTGATCCCCTCGAGCGCCGGCCAGACTTCGGGGCTCGAATCCTCGCCGTGTCGCGCCAGCCGTTCGGCATCGACGCCGGCGCGGCGAACCTCGCCACCGCTGCTGTCGACATAGAGCACCCGATTGCCGCTGTCGAAAGCGTCTCCCAACTGTTGAACCAGGGTCAGGAAGCCGCGGTCGCTGCCACCGCGCAGGCGCTGTGATCCGCTCTCTGTCTTGTCGGTGTAGGACGTCACGGTGTCGCCGACGCCGACGATGCGGGGCATCACCGCGGGATCGAAACGATCGCGAGCCAGTGCCAGCAGCGCAGCGTGATCGCGAGGCGCCTGCCGGGCGTTGAAGCCTTCGCCCAGCGGATAGCGGCCGGTATGGCGGTGGTAATAGCGATTGAGAATGACCAGCACGCCGACTTCCTTGACCGCACCTCGCAGCATCAGCTGAAAGTCGGTGGTGCCGGCCGTCCCTTCACCGCTGCTGCCATCGCTTTCTCGCAGGCGTTCGTTGCCGTGCTCGTCCTGACCGGCATTGGGGGCGTAATGCACGAAAAAGGCGTCATCGAGATCGGCCTGACGGGCGGCGTCCAGGCGCTCGCGCATGAAGCCGGCAACGGCGTTCTGTAGCGTGCGATAGGTCGCGGGATCATTTTGCCAGTGACGGTAGAAGCCATTGAGGTTGAGCGTCGGCGACGCCAGGTTGTCGAGCACGGCGGCGGCGATCAGGTCCCGTCGCACGTCGACCGGCAAGTCGTAAGGGGGGCGGGACAGCAGCGACTCGAGAAACGCTTCGGCCTGATCGGGAAACGCTTTGAGGAACGCCAGTTCCGCATCGCTGACACCCGGATGGCTGACGCTGCCGAAGCGGTCCTGCCACTGCACGCCGCCGGCCGCCAGACCGGGCAGATAACGACCCTGCTCGGCGGCACGATCGGGCGTCTCGAACAGCGTCTCGACGATGCCGTTCACGCCACGCGAGCCGATGTGCTCACCGTTGGTCAGCACATAGAAGTGACCATCGAACTGACGCGCGGCATCGAGATAGCGGCGCTCCAGGCGCCGGGTCAGCGGATCACCGACCAGGCCCATGCAGACGCCATCGAGGTCCTGAATGATGAGCAGGTTGTCGGTAGCCGCCAGTTCGTCCAGCAGGGCGGCGTGGTCGAGCGAGAAGGGGCGAGTCAGGGGCATGAGTAGGCGTCTTGATCGGAGGCGATGGGAAGTGGATCGAGAACCGGGATTCGCCACCAGTATAACGAGTGTCATCGCGAGGAATAGCGTCGGTTTGCCCCACCGGCAAGCCGCGACTAGGCTTCTACCAAGCGCCCTGGCTGCAGGACGTGATGGAAGCTGCAGGACGCTCACGCCCGGATGGCGTGATGACAGCCCCGACGAGGGAGAATCCCTGGAAAGGGCAACATTAGCAGGAGGCAACGATGTCCAGTCCCGAACACAAGCAGAAAATCTGGAAGCTGATCGAGAAGATCAAGGTCGGCATGTTGGTCACGCTCGACGATGGCGTTCCCCGCTCCCGCCCCATGCACCTGGTGCAGGATGCCTACGACGGCACGCTCTGGTTCTATACGCGTCGTAGCGCCGAGAAGTCGTTCGAAGCGAAGCAGGATCAGGATGTCTGTCTCACGTTTTCGGATCACGACGATGGCATCTACGTATCCATGTCGGGCACGGCGCGACTCAACGACGACCCCGGGCTGATCGAGAAATACTGGAATCCGTTCGTGGCCGCCTGGTTTACCGGTGGCAAGGAAGATCCAGACATCACCATGATGGAGATCGATATCGATTTCGGTGAGCACTGGCAGTCGCGGGAGAGCAAGACCTTCCAGCTCTACGAATTCGCCAAGGCCAACATCAAGAAGGATCACAAGCCGGATATCGGTGAAAACGAGAAGTTCGGGCACTGACCTGTGTCTTCTCGTTCCACCCGCCGTCGGCTTGTCTAGTATCGGCGTCTATGTCTACCCGGTGCTGCCAACGTCGAAGCGACGTTGGCAGCATTTGCACGTCTGATCATTGACAGTGATGTACCAAGTCTGGATAAAGAGTCCTCACAAGTCACATAGCGACCCCCCATGTTTCTGTTGACGGCATTCGTCGTTCTCTCGATCGGTTTTTCCTTCATCTGTTCGGTGCTGGAAGCCGCGCTGCTCTCGCTGACACCGAGCTATATCGCGCAGCTCAAGGACACCCGTCCCCAGCTTCACGACAGGCTCAACAAGCTCAAGTCCAATATCGATCGTCCGCTGGCGGCGATCCTGACGCTCAATACCATCGCGCACACCGTGGGCGCCACCGGTGTCGGGGCGCAGGTCGCGGTGGTGTTCGGCGATGCCCACGTGGCGATCGCCTCGGCACTGATGACGTTCGGTATTCTGGTGTTCTCTGAAATCATCCCCAAGACCATCGGCGCCAGCCACTGGCGTACGTTGGCACCACTGTTGCCGCGAATTCTGCGCTTCATGGTCTGGGTGCTGCTGCCGTTCATCTGGCTCTCGGAGATGATCACCAACCGCATCGCCAAGAACGAACAGGACGTCGACATGCGTGGCGAAATCAAGGCGCTGGCGCGAATCGGTCTGGAAGAGAAAGCGCTGGATGCCGACGAAACGCGCACCATCACCAATATTCTCAACCTGCATGAGATCCCGGTGAAGAGCGTGATGACGCCGCGCACCGTGTGCGAAACGGTGACGCCCGACATGACCGTGGCCGAGTTCGATCAGCGCTATGGCAAGACCCAGTTCACTCGCTTTCCGATCATGGACGGCGCCGAGGATGCGCTAGGTTATATCCACAAGTCGGATACCTACCACGCCGAAGACGAGCAGACGCTCAAGGCGCTGATGCATCCGGTCGCGATCGTCGATGAAGCCGATAGCGTCGAGCATGTCTTTGCCGCCATGCTCAAGGATCACAATCACCTGCGAGTGGTCTACGACGATCATGGCAACTGGGTGGGCTTGATCACCATGGAAGACGTGATCGAAACGATCCTGGGGCAGGACATCGTCGACGAGACCGACAACGTGCACAACCTGAGAAAGTACGCCAAGCAGCGTTGGCTGAAGCGTATCAAACGCGGCGAATCCGTCCAGCCGCCGCCGGGCTGATGCCGGCGGCAGCGTCCTCATGGCGGGGCAAGTTCTGTCATGGCAGGACACCTTCTTTCTTTCATGGCAGGGCAAGCTCCCGGTCGCGGGGCAATCAGATGACCTTCTTGCGCAGCCAGGCGGCCAGCGCTTCGCCCAGGATGACCAACGCGATGATCGCCAGCAGAATGGTCGCCACGGTCTGCCAGGCGAGCGTATCGATGGCGCCCTGCAGGATCACGCCGATTCCGCCGGCGCCGACCAGACCCAGCACGGTCGACTCGCGCAGGTTGATGTCCCAGCGCAGCACGCTGACCGCGAAGAAGGTCGGAATGACCTGCGGCACGATCGCGTAGAGCACCACCTTGGCGCGCGAGGCGCCGGTCGCTTCCAGCGCTTCCACCGGGCGGCGGTCGATCTCCTCGATCGCTTCGCCCAGCAGCTTGCCCAGAAAGCCGATCGAGCGAAACATGATCGCGATGATCCCCGCCAGCACGCCGGGGCCGAAGATCGCCACGAACAGCAGCGCCCAGATCAGCGTATTGACCGAGCGGCTCGAGACCAGGATGAAACGCCCCAGCCACAGGGTGAAACGGTTGGGCGTGGTGTTCTGGGCCGCGATATAGGCGATCGGCAGCGACACGAAAACGGCGACGAACGTGGCGATCGTGGCGATATTGAGCGTCTCGACCAGGGCCCACAGGATGGCCTGTAGATTGCTCACATCCGGCGGCACCATGCGTCCGAACAGATCGCCGACCTGGGCCGGGGCATCCCACACCCACGGCCAGATGATATCGATGCTCTCCACTGCCCATACCACGGCAGCGGCAACCACCAGCATCGTGGCAAAGCGCTTCCAGCGTTGCTGCGGGGTGTAGCGGGCCCAGGTGCGCTCGGCAACGGTCGTGGTCGTCTGTAGGGTCATCCGATGTTCCTCCTGATTCGACCACTGACCGCTTCGCTGACCAGAATCACCCCGATGATGACCAGCGTGATCGCCAGGGCGAAATCGTAATCGTAACGGCCGAAAGCGTTCATCAGCGTGGAGCCGATGCCGCCGGCACCGACGATGCCGACGACTGCCGAGGCGCGCAGGTTGCTGTCGAGCTGATAGATGCCGAGGCCGATCTGGCGCGGCATGATCTGCGGCAGCACGGCGAACTGCAGCACACCGATATAGCGTGTGCCGCTGGCACGAAGCGCTTCCACCTGACCCCAGTCGATCTCCTCGATCCGCTCGGCCAGCATCTTGGCGACGAAGCCGATCGAGTAGAGCGTCAGCGTCAGAATGCCGGCGACCGGGCCGAACCCGACGGCCTTGACGAACAGGATCGCCACGATCACCGGATGGAAGCTGCGGGCGAGGATGATGATCGCTCGTCCGATCAGGTAGATCGGTTTGGCGGCAATGTTGCGGGCCGCCATGAACGCGATGGGCACGCTCAGCGCAAGGCCCAGCAGCGTTGCCAGGATGGCGATCTGCAGGCTCTCGAGAAAGCCGTCGATCAACAGCTCGTAACGATCGAAGTTGGGTGGAAAGGCGCCGGAGAAGATGCGAGCGGCGCGAGTCATGCCCTGGCTGATCCGATCGAGATCGAACGGCAGGATCGAGATCGCCCAGATGGCATAGATTGCCACGCCGACGACCAGCCCCCAGCGCAGCAGCGGGTTGGCGATGAAAGGCGGCTTGCGCCAGTGGCGGCGCGATGACGGGACGCCCCGTTCGGCGCTCCCGCTCATGACACGACCGCCTGCGCCTGCGCCGGGCCAACATCGGCTTGTTGGCGCTCTTCGCCCGGCGTGCCGCTGTAGACGGCATCCATCGCTTCCTGGTCCAGATCGGCCGGGGCGCCATCGAAGATCAGTTTTCCGAAGCGCATGCCGACGATGCGCTGGGTGTATTCACGCGCCTCGGCCACGTTATGAATATTGATCAGCACCGGTAGCGACAGCTCCTGAGACAGGTTCTGCAGCAGCTCCATGATCTGGCGCGAACTGACCGGGTCCAGCGATGCGGTGGGTTCGTCGGCCAGCAGGATCTCGGGCTGCTGCATCAGTGCCCGCACCACGCCGACGCGCTGACGTTCGCCGCCGGAGAGCGCATCGGCGCGTTTGTTGGCGTAGTGGGCGATACCGACCCGCTCCATCAAGTGATAGGCACGTTCGATATCTTCAGCTGGATACTTGCGCAGCGCCGCGCGCCAGTAAGGGATGTAGCCCAACCGCCCGCATTGGACGTTTTCCATGACCGTCAGACGATCGACCAGATTGAAGCCCTGGAAGATCATCCCGATCCGCCGGCGGGCCTTGCGAAGCTCTTCTCGTTTCAGCGTGGTCAGTTCAAGGCCGTTGAGCTCGATGCTGCCTTCGCTGGGTTCGACCAGACGGTTGATGCAGCGCAGCAGGGTGCTCTTGCCAGCCCCCGAGGCACCGATGATCGAGACTACCGATTCGCCGGCCACGTCGAGGTTGAGACCGCGCAGCACCGGCTCGCCATGGCCGTAACGCTTGACCAGATTCTGAATGCGCAGCATGGGAGATCCTCTTTTGACGGCGCCATCGACCCTGATGTCAGACGGCGCCATCGGGCGGTTCGGCAGGGTTATTCGACGTTTTCCTGGGAGTAGACGATGCCGTTGGCATCCTGAATGTCGCGAATCACTTCCCAGTCCTTCTGGTAGGTGACCGGCACGAACTTGGTCACGCCGTCGAACTCCTCACCCAGTTCAGTCCCCTTCATGTCAAAGCTGAAGAAGGCTTCCTTGATCTTGTCGATCAACTCCGGCTTGAGGTTGTTGGCGTAGGTGTAAGAGGTGGTGGGGAAGCGCTTGGATTCGAACACGATCTTGACCTCCTCCGGATCGTAAAGACCGCGCTCGGCCATGCGATCGACCACTTCGGAAGCGACCGGCGCTGCATCATAATCGCCGGCCACCACGCCGAGCATCGACTGGTCGTGAGAGCCCGAGTAGACCACCTCGTAATCCTCGTCCGGAGTGATGCCCTGCTTGGGGAACAGTGCGCGAGGCGCCAGATTGCCGGAGTTGGACGTGGGCGAGGTGTGCGCGACGCGCTTGCCCTTGAGATCGCTCAGCTCGTCGATGCCGCTATCCTTGCGGGTGTAGACCTGCAGGGTGTAGCCGAACTCGCCATCGTCGCTGCCCATGATCGCGAACGGTACCGCACCGGCCAGGTTGACCGCGAACGGCGTCGGCCCGGTGGAGAAGCCCGCAACCTGGATGCGGCCGCTACGCATCGCCTCGATTTCCGCCGCGTTGGACTGCACGGCGTAGAAGCGAACGTCCTTGCCGGTCACGTCGCGCAGGTGCTCGATGAACGGTTCCCAGATATCGGCGTAGATCGCCGGATCCTCGACCGGGGTGTAGGCGAAGACCAGCGGATCGGGATCGATCAGTTGGGATTCGTCGCTCGGTGCATCGGCGACCAGGTCGCCGTCGGCATCGCAGTACATGGGTGCCAGATCCCCTCGCTGCGGGCACTCATCCGCGGCCTGTGCCGCGAAGGCAATGCCGCAGCCGAGCGTCAGCGTGGTCAAAAGCGAGAGAGGGAGGCGGAGCGAACGGGACTTGGATCGTTTGAGGCGTCGTAGCATGGCGTGTCTCCTGAGGCGGAGGTTGTTATAAGCGACATCGAACGTGCGTGTCGTCTGTCTGGTCAAGCCGCGTTCGCTGTCATGGTTTTGTCACAGTGTGCGCAAAATCCGCCAAGAAGCGCATTCGACCTTCGCTAATGACTGCATTTCATGTTCGTTTCCGAGCAGCAAATCTAAAATTGACCTTATTGTTATGATATAACATAATTTACGGGGCTCGGCTGAAGCCATTGCCGCCATCAGAGTCCGAGTCGACGCAAACACGTCAGTGTCAGCAGTCCTGGTGGCTGATCTACCGTTACCTTTGGCCTCGAGAAAAATCATGAATCCATTACCCGTTACCGTCCTGTCCGGTTTTCTTGGTGCCGGCAAGACGACGGTGTTGAATCATCTGCTCAACAATCGCGACGGCCGGCGCATCGCGGTGATCGTCAATGACATGAGCGAAATCAATATCGACGCCGCGCTGGTCGAGCGCGAGGTCGATCTCAACCGTGCCGAAGAGAAGCTGGTCGAGATGAGCAACGGCTGCATCTGCTGCACGTTGCGCGAGGATCTGTTGATCGAGGTGAGTCGGCTCGCCGACGAGGGGCGCTTCGATTATCTGGTGATCGAGTCCACCGGCATCTCCGAACCGCTGCCGGTGGCCGAGACGTTCACCTTCGAAGACGAGCAGGGGCGAAGTCTGTCCCAGGTCGCCCGACTGGACACCCTGGTCACCGTGGTCGACGGGGCCAACTTCCTCTCGCAATACCATGAGGCCAAGTCGCTGGCGGAAGCCGGTGAGAGTCTGGGCGACGAGGACGAGCGCAATGTCGCCGACCTGCTGGTGGATCAGATCGAATTCTGCGACGTGCTGCTGATCTCCAAGTCCGACCTGATCGAAGCGCGCGCCCTGGGCGAACTCGAGGCGGTGCTGAAAAGCCTCAACCCCGACGCCGAGATCATCGCCATTCAGAACGGACAGGTGCCGCTGGAGAGGGTGCTGAATACCGGCCGGTTCAGCTTCGACAAGGCGCAACAGGCGCCAGGCTGGCTCAAGGAAATGCGCGGTGAGCACGTGCCGGAAACCGAGGAGTACGGAATCTCCAGCTTCAGCTTCGAGGCGCGTCGGCCGTTTCATCCGCAGCGTTTTCACGCCGTGCTGCACGGCGACTGGGGCCACGGCAAGCTGCTGCGCTCGAAAGGGTTCTTCTGGCTCGCCAGCCGGCCGCAGTTCGCCGGCCAGTGGAGCCAGGCCGGTGGCATCGCCCACCATGGCTTTGCCGGCCTGTTCTGGCGGGCGGTGCCGGAATCGCGCTGGCCGCAGGATCCCGAGTATCGCGCGTCGATCCTGGAAAAGTGGCAGGAGCCGTTCGGCGATATGCGCCAGGAACTGGTCTTCATCGGCCAGGGCCTGGATGCCGTCGGGATTCGGCAACGGCTCGAGGCGTGCCTGCTAAGCGACGACGAACTGGCTCGCGGCAAGGACTACTGGGTGACGTTGCCGGACCCGTTCCCCGAGTGGGGCGATGCCGCCTGAGCCTATCGCGGCCGACTCGCGGTTGCCGCTTCGCTATGGTCTGGTCTCCACCGGAGCTTCCCCGGCCACTTGGCTGGGGTTTTTTATGGTGTATCCACGTCACTGATGGCGGAATGGCGAGAGAGGGCGCCAAGATCGAAAAACGGCCCCTTCAAGGGCATGAAGGAGCCGTCGATGTCATGCCGACGAGTGAGATCAAAAAGCGCCGGGGCGGGGCTTGAATGTCCGCGTGATCGCATCCCAGAGTCCCACGGCCTCGGCATCGGTCAGCGAGGCTTTGTCAATCGCAGGGTGATCTTCACCGTGAGCAAACTGACCGTTGCGCAGCGAAATATCAACATAGGGGGTGCCGGGTGAGCCTATCCGGCTATTGGCCTCGAGATTGAAATAATTGCCTTTGACGTTTTCGTCAGTCGTGCCTGCACTGAGCCATTCTTCCGCCTGATCTATACCATTGAGATCCACTTCACCTTTTCTCAAAACTGAGAAATTTTGATCATTGGCTAATGCCCGTTCAGCCTGATCGGTACGATCCAACAAAGTGTCTTCTTCAGCAATGGTGCTATCCGTGTAGAAATGAATGTAGATATCCCGATTTTTGTTATCTGAAAATCTCATTCCAATCTGTTCCTTGCGTGTCGGTACCGCAGCGCCGGGAATCGCCTGATCGGAGCCTCCGGCCAGGAAACCGTGTTCGAAACACATGCCAGGACGTTCGGGAATCTCCCCCGACTTCCGGGGCGACAGGTGGTTCAACAAGTATTCGACCTGTTTAAGACGTTCGGATTTATTGCTTTCAAGGTAGGCCCGATGCTTGCTGTTCTTTTCATCGCTGAGGTCGATGGCATTGGTTTCGACACTGAACATGGTCAGCCCCACAAATCGATAACCCTCTAGGGTTCTAGCAGAATCATAAGTGCCTTGGCTTTCGTTACGATCGAAAATGACGATGTCATCATGACGAATAACATTCTTTAGGAATGGCGCGTCTCGTGCGTCAACAGGATGTTCTTGTAATGCTTTCTGACGTTTCTCGATAAACCGCTCGAACATCTGCCGGCTATTGGGTGTGGCACTGATTTTGGCGTCATTGACGGTCAGGCTGCTGAAGCTCAGCTTCAGTTGCGACGGCATATCGACCTGAAAGCGGCCAATGCAAATCGGGGCTTGCGTTTCGGTATAGGCCTCGACGGTCTGGCGTTCCTGG
This sequence comes from Salinicola socius, assembly GCF_001937195.1. Classification (GTDB taxonomy): domain Bacteria; phylum Pseudomonadota; class Gammaproteobacteria; order Pseudomonadales; family Halomonadaceae; genus Salinicola; species Salinicola socius. Next base: position 254,938 of record NZ_MSDO01000002.1, read on the forward strand.
TCGTTCATCTCGGGGACTCCCTGTTCCGGTGCGCCACAGGCCGTGGTCAGCAGTAATAGCCCGCTCATGAGCGGTGCTCGCAATCGCGTGATCATCCGTGATGTCCTGACTGTCTTCATTCCCATTGTTCGGCGATCTCGAGCAGCGAGGCCAGCGTGAACCAGCGTGCGGCCTCCTGGTTGTAGGCTGGCTCGTGCTCGGTAGCGACGGCCAGGCTCTCACGGGCCTGAGCCGTGCCCGTGCTGCCCGAGCGCACGGGAACGGTTCCATCGCCCGGCTCATCCGCGTCGCTGATGGTGTATTGGTAAAATCGCGGGCGATCTCGTGAATCGCGCTCGGTGATCATCCGGCGTTCGCCATATTGATCCATCATTCTTGCGCCCATCAGGGTGTCGGAGCCGTAGCTGGCCTCTCGTCCGTGCCAGGTGACGGTGCCATAGCTGGGATGGGCATCGCTATCTGAATAAAACAGATAGGTATTGGTATGAAATTTTCCCTGAGTGTCAGCATGGAACTTTGCTACATCATGGGAGACCAGTTTAGCGTAAGACTCCCATGCTTCATGCAATTCCCGTTGCCGGTCAGGCGCGCCCAACCCCAGCTCCGGCATGGCCAGGGTCTCATCCATCATGCCCCACCAGTGGTCGCGCTCGAGATAGATGTCCGTGTAAGGGTCGTTAGCCGTCGGCAGCGTCAAGGTTGACTCGCCAGGTTTTTCGATACGCAGCCAGCCGTTGCCATACTCCGGTGTCGGCACCAGCTGCAGCGGCCCCGGGGCCTGCGCCAGCACGGCGGTCATCTCCCGTGACGAGGCTCCCAACACTTGGCTGGTGGCCCACGATGATGGACTGAACGCCTGGCTTTCGGTGCCGGATTTCATCCGCCGGTAGAACACCGCCGCGCCCGTGGTGGGCATGACGCCATGGACGATGCCCAGCAGGTTGGCGTTACCCCCGGAAACCTCCGAATAGTACCGCGCGACCAAGCCACCCATGGAGTGGGTGATGAGAATGGCTTGCCTACACGTCATGCGTGCCTGGCGATAGCCCGCGATGATCTCATCGACTCGTTGAGCCAGTTCGGCCGCCGAATCCGAATTGGACTGCAACCAGTTATAGCCGCAGGCATGGACCGGAAAGTTGAAGCGCCCCAAGGTCTGGGCGTTGCGTTTGGCTCGCGCCTGGGCTTGTTCCTCGCTCAGGCCTCGGGTCCCGATATAGTGGCGAGTCAGGTTGCTCTCGAGCGTGCTGAACGCGCTGCTGGCTTCGATATTGAGCTGGTTTTCGAGCCACACCAGAAAGTCGCCGTAGGACATGTTCGCCACTTCGCCCCAGCCGCGCTCTCGAAGTAGCTCATCCGTCGGAATCGTGTCTCCGCTGACGCGGTCGATATAGCGACGAGCAATATCCTGTGGGACGTGGCCTTCGGGGTCGACTTCTGTGTCGGAGGGATTGAGGATGCTCTTGCGTTGCTCCGCATCCTTGAAAATCCAATTGGCCAGTGAAGCGCTATCGTCGACGAGCCAGCCTTCTCCCTGGCTAGTATTTTTCAGATTACTCCCCATCACCCCCGGCACGAAAACGATGGGGATCACGCCTTCATGCACGATCACCGGGGTGACATGGTTTTCCGCACTGGGCCGCATGAAGCTGGTGGCCATATCGAAGATGTCGTAGATATCGTACTGGCTCATGCCGACTGTCCCCGGAAGTGAATGGTCATGCCTTCGACGAATTCGCTTTTCTGAACCTGGGTGTCGCCCTGGGCATCCGTCGTACCGGTATGGATGACCTTGCCATCGCGGAGCAACTCGAAGGGCACATTCGGGAGAGGCGTTCCATCGGGGCGCGTGGCTTTGTACGTTTCCTGATAGGCGGTGGTCGGGAAGTCATTGAAGGTGTGCGACATGCTGGTCGGCCCCCCAAAACTCTTCGTCGCGCCCTTGACGGTGACCTTGCCCGGCGCATGCAGCTCGATATTGCCGCCCTTGATACGCACGTAGGCGCCGCCGCTGACCAGCAGAATCTCCTCGGCGGCGGCGAAGTCGATCTTGTCTTCCGTGGAGGTGACGCCGAGATCCCGCCGCGCGGTGGCTTCCAGATTGTCCGACTGCGCCTGGATCTCCACCTTGCCCCGGGCCGCGAACAACTTGATCCCGGCTTTCTGCACGAACAGCGACAGCTTCTCGGAGATCGAGGCGACCAGGCTCTTGCCGGTGGCGATATTGACGTCCTCGCCGCTGGAGACACTCAGCGAGCGGCCCTGGGCGAGATGGGTCGATTCCGGGGTACTCAGGGTGATGCCGGCGGGCGAGGCCATGTGCAGCCAGGGGGCTTTCATGCGTGCCGCTTCGCCCCGGCCGCCGCTGTCGGTGGCGCCACTGGCGCTGTCTTGCTTGGCCTGACCTTGTGAATCGACGCGCTGCTCGCTGTTGCCGTAGCGGTCGTCGGCGTCATCCCCGGCCTGCTTGAGGTTCTGGCGGCTGTCGAGGGCGTCGGCGTTGTGGTCCTGGGCACTCTGGCTGAGGCTGTCGCTGAGGTGGTAGG
>NZ_MSDO01000011.1 GCF_001937195.1 Salinicola socius
ACTAGACGAATGGGACGTAATGTCTCGGCTCCGTCGAAGTGGCGCGTATGTTACTGAGGCGACCTAAAGGTGTCAAGCGGTTGATTTCACCGATTTTCACCTCGACCCAATCAAGGCTGGTCAGTGCCCGACAAATGGCCTGTAATGCAAGGCATGAGCTGCAACGAATAGTGTCAACGTGATGATGAGGAGACCGAACATGAGCAAGGTGGAGAAGACTGAAGCCGAATGGCGCGAGAAGCTGACCCCCGAGCAGTACCACGTGACCCGCGAGAAAGGCACCGAGCGCCCGTTCACCGGCGACTATCAGGTCGAGCCGGTCCAGGGTATCTACCACTGCATCTGCTGCGGCGCCCCGCTGTTCGAGAACGAGCACAAGTTCGAGGCCCACTGCGGCTGGCCGAGTTTCGATCGGCCCCTGGCGGCGGCCTCGGTCGAAGAGCATCAGGACGATAGCCACGGCATGCGCCGGATCGAGGTGACCTGCCGCCGTTGTGACGCGCACCTTGGTCATGTATTCCCGGATGGCCCGGCGGACACCACTGGTCAGCGGTACTGCATCAACTCCGTGGCGATCACCTTCCACGCTGGCGAGTGAGCGCGCCCGTGGGCCGTTCGGCCCATCCTGCGGCACGTAGCTCCCTGCTAGCACCCAGACGATAGCACCCAGACGATAGCACCAGGACGACAGCGCCCCGATCTGGATCGGGGCGCTGTCGTGGCGACCGTCGCCGCCCGTCGGGCCGTACTCAGCTGCCGCGATAGGTGGAGTAGGCGTAGGGACTCAGCAGCAGCGGAATATGGTAGTGCTGCTGGGTATCGGCGACCTCGAAAGGCACGGTGATCTCAGGGAAGAAGGTTGCGCTGCCACGGGCGCGGTACCAGTCGCCGGTCTCGAAGACGGCGCGGTAGACACCGGACTCGAACGTCTCGCTCTCGGGATAGAGCGCCGAGATCCGCCCATCCTCGGAGGTTGTCCCGGTGGCGATGGTCTCCCACTGGCCGTCGGCCCGATGCTCCAGCTTCACCGCCACCCCCGCCGAGGGCTTGCCGGTCTGGGTGTTGAGGACGTGGACGCTGATCGGGTTGCCGGCGGCCAGTGAGACGCTCGCGACGCTGGCGAGCAGCAGACCGGCGGCGATTGATGCGAGTGGTTTCATGCGGGGCTCCTTTCCCTGCTGTTGATGATCAGACTCCCCTACGCAGCCCGTCGACGAGTGGATGCAAAGAAATGCCATCGCCGGCTGACGATCGCGCCCGCCACGGACGCCGACGCGCCCCAGCTGCAGCCGTCGGGTGCCGCATTCTGCTAGAATGTCCGCCCGCTTGCCGTTGGGCGCGGCACGATTCGATTCGAAGAACAGGCAGGAGAACCTCATGCTCGGCTGGTATCCCGGACACATGAACAAGGCGCGGCGCCAGATCACCGAGGCGCTGCCGGAAATCGACGTGGTGATCGAGGTCCTCGACGCCCGCCTGCCCTACTCCAGTGGCAACCCGATGCTGGCGGAGCTCACCGAGCACAAGCCGGTACTGAAGATCCTGTCCCGCGCCGACCTGGCCGATCCCGAAGCCACGCAACAGTGGATCGAATTTTTCGACGCCCAGCCCAATAGCCGCGCGATCGCCGTCACCACGACTCAGGCTCGCGAGCTCAAGCAGATTCCCGCGCTATGCCACGAACTGGCCGGCCAGGTACGTGCCGACCGCGACGTGCGCGTGATGGTGATGGGCATCCCCAACGTGGGAAAATCGACCCTGATCAACGGGCTGGCCGGGCGCAAGATTGCCAAGACCGGCAACGAGCCGGCGGTCACCAAGCGCCAGCAGAAGATTCGGATCGACGGCCGGGTCTCCTTGATCGACACGCCAGGCGTGCTGTGGCCGAAGATCGAGAATCAGGTCAGCGCCTATCGGCTCGCCGCCAGCGGCGCGATCCGCGATACCGCGATCGAGTACGTCGATGTCGCCATCGTCTGTGCCGCCGAGCTGGCCAAACGCTATCCACAAGGCCTGCGCGAGCGTTACAAACTCGCCGAACTCCCCGTCTACGTGGCGCCTTCCGAGGCCGATGCGGTGGACGCCGATGGGCCCAAGCTGGTCGATTTCCAGGCCAGGGCCGGTTTCGACGGTCACGCGATCATGAACGAGATCGCGCGCAAGCGTGGCGGACTGAAGGCCGGCGGGGTGATCAATCTTCATCGCGGGGCGGAAGTCCTGCTGCACGAACTCCGCGATGGCAAGCTGGGTCGGCTGACGCTGGAACTCCCCGAGGACATTCCCGAGCCCATCGAGGCAGCAGCCGACGAATCCGAAAGCTGATTCTCGCCATACAGATGACCTGAAAATTGTGTCTTTTCTGCCCCTTGCGCCGCGCCTGCGCGGCGTTATGCTGAGATATCGGCGACGCAGCCCGCCGAGCAGAACTGACTCAGCGTGTTCGCCAGCGGCGCCTTGCGTTTCACGCCGTGCGCCACCGACTCTTGATCCTACTCATCCGCCTGACTCTTTAGGCTGTGCAGCTTACGGAAGCCCCATGAACGGCCCCATTCGGAAATCGCATAAGCTCGACAATGTCTGCTACGACATCCGTGGCCCCGTTCTCGATCACGCCAAACGGCTCGAGGACGAAGGTCATCGCATTCTCAAGCTGAATATCGGCAATCCGGCACCCTTCGGTTTCGAAGCGCCGGAAGAGATTCTTCAGGACGTGATGCGCAATCTGCCGACGGCGCAGGGCTATTGCGACTCCAAGGGGCTCTATTCGGCGCGCAAGGCGATCATGCAGGAGTGCCAGCGCAAGGGCATCCCCGGCGTCGGCGTCGAGGACGTGTTCATCGGCAACGGGGTTTCCGAGCTGATCGTGATGGCGATGCAGGCGCTGCTGAACGACGGCGACGAAGTTCTGATTCCGGCACCGGACTATCCACTGTGGACGGCGGCGGCAAACCTGTCCGGAGGTCATCCCGTTCACTATCTTTGCGACGAGGCCGCCGACTGGTCACCGGACCTTGCCGATATCCGCGACAAGATCACCACGCGTACTCGCGCGATCGTGCTGATCAACCCCAACAATCCGACCGGAGCGGTCTATCCACCGGCGGTGGTCAAGGAGATCCTCGCAGTCGCTCGCCAGCACGGCCTGGTGGTGTTCTCCGATGAGATCTACGACAAGATTCTCTATGACGGCGTCGAGCACGTCTCCACCGGCGCCCTGGCAGCGGACGACCAGCTGGTCGTGACCATGAACGGTCTCTCCAAGAGCTATCGCTGTGCCGGCTTCCGCTCGGGCTGGATGATTCTCTCCGGCGGCCAGGGCAAGCAGAACGCCGAGGATTTCATCCAGGGCCTCAACATGCTGGCCTCGATGCGCCTGTGTGCCAACGTGCCGGCGCAGCACGCGATCCAGACCGGATTGGGTGGCTATCAGTCGATCAACGATCTGATCCTGCCCGGCGGTCGTCTGTTGGCACAGCGCGATGTGGTCTATGAAAAGCTCAACGCCATTCCGGGCGTCTCCTGCGTCAAGCCCAGGGGGGCGCTCTATGCATTCCCACGGCTCGACCCGGAGGTCTACCCGATTCACGATGACGCCCAGATGGTGCTCGACCTGCTGCTGCAGGAACGCATCCTGCTGGTCCAGGGCACGGCCTTCAACTGGCCGACCCCGGATCACGTGCGCATCGTGACACTGCCGTGGGCAGACCAGTTGGGTGATGCCATCGATCGTTTCGCGCGCTTTCTGTCACGCTACCGCCAATGATTGAAAAGGCCGCGCGTCATCGCGCGGCCGACCGCCCTCCTGAAATCTCCCTCTTGAAACCTATTCGCGAAAGCCGTATCTAACGGTTCATAACCGCCTGATTACCGGGCGATAACGAATAACAGACCAATCAACCGGCGCGCAAAGCGTCGGCAGCACCTTTCCACGACCGAGGGTAAAGACCGATGATGCGAATCATCCTGTTTCTGGCGACCAACCTGGCGGTGGTGCTCGTCGCCAGCATCACGTTGCGATTACTGGGCGTCGAGCCCTATCTCAATGCCAACGGGCTGAACATGAACAGCCTGCTGATCTTCTGCTTCGTGTTCGGCATGGCCGGTTCCCTGATCTCGCTGTTCATCTCCAAATGGATGGCGAAAATGAGCACCAAAGCCAAGGTGATCGAGCAGCCGGGAAATTCGACCGAGCAGTGGCTGCTCGACACCGTCCGCGAGCTGGCACAGCAGGCCAACATTCAGATGCCGGAAGTCGCGATCTTTCCAGCCCAGCAGTCCAACGCCTTTGCCACCGGCTGGAACAAGAACGACGCGCTGGTGGCGGTTTCGCAGGGACTGCTCGAGCGCATGCGTCCCGAGGAAATTCGTGCGGTGCTGGCCCACGAGATCGGCCACGTCGCCAACGGCGACATGGTTACGCTGGCGCTGATCCAGGGCGTGCTCAACACTTTCGTGATGTTCTTCGCGCGGGTGGTGGCCCAGGTCGTCGACAGTTTTCTGCGCGGTCGCGACAACGGCGGCGGCCTCGGCTTCATGGGCTATTTCGTGGTGGTGATCGTCGCCGAGATCGTGTTCGGACTGGTGGCGTCGATCATCGTGGCGTGGTTCTCCCGCTTCCGCGAGTATCGCGCCGATGCCGCCGGTGCCAAATACGCCGGTAGCGGCGCCATGATCAATGCACTGGCCCGACTGAAAGCCGAAACCGGCCAGCCGGACCAGATGCCCGACTCGCTGACGGCGTTCGCCATCACTACCGGGCAAACGCGCAAGATCATGGAAAAACTGTTTGCCAGCCATCCGCCGCTGGACGAGCGCATCCGCGCGCTGAAGGAGTCCGCCTACCGGGATTGACGTCCATTCGGGACGATGCCCGAGACGCTACAGGCCCCCTCCCAACGCCCCGCCCTGTGCGGGGCGTTGGCCTACCCCGCCCCCTATCCGGCCAGTGTTACCTCGCGCTGCCCCCTTTCGGCAAGTCGACGACTCGATTCGGCACGCTCTGCGCCAAAGATGTGCAGACCTGGCACCCAGGCCGGGCCGTCGACCGGTGGAGGACGCGGATGGATAACCCTTTTCAGCGCCGCGGCATACAGCTTGCTTGGTCAGTGCCGACTGCCATAGCGAGGATCGAACCATGCCCCTACCCCAAGCCGACAATGACTACCCCCTGAGCGAAGTGCCTGACGATGCGCGCAAACCCTTCGCATCGCTGACCTTGCTGTTGCTGGGCTTCACCTTCTTCACCGCGACCATGTTCGCCGGCGGCCAGCTCGGTGCGGCGTTTCCGCTGGGAGAGCTGCTGGCGTTGATCGTGGTGGGCAATCTGCTGCTGGGCATCTATGCCGCGGCGATCGCCGGCATTGCCGCGCGCTCCGGTCTCAGCACAGCGCTGATGTCGCGATTCGCGCTGGGCGAGCGCGGCAGCGCGCTATCCGATCTGCTGCTGGGCATCACCCAGGTCGGCTGGTACGCCTGGGGCGTGGCCACCATCGCCAACGTGCTGGTCTCGACGCTGGGACTCGCACCAGACTGGGCGACTCCGCTGATGGTGGTGTTCGGCTTCGGTTTCTGTCTCACGGCCTTCATCGGCTACCGCGGCCTGGCTCTGCTCTCCAACGTGGCGGTACCGGCGATGGCGCTGCTGATTGCCATCAGCATGATCATCGCCTGGCGCGATGGCGGCGGCTGGACCGGACTGGCCGCCAACGCCCCCAGTGCCGAGCTGGGCTGGGCAGCCGGTATCACCATCATCTTCGGCACCTTCGTATCCGGCGCGACGCAGGCCAGCAACTGGAGCCGTTTCGCACGCACCCCGCGTCAGGCGATCACGGCGACCCTGTTGGCGTTTTTCATCGGTAATGGCCTGATGGTCTTGATCGGCGCCGTGGGAGCGTTTGTCTACCAGCAACCGGATGTGGTCGAGGTACTGATCCTGCAAGGCTTGAGCGTCGTCGGGCTGGCCATGCTGTTCCTCAACCTGTGGACCACTCAGGACAACACCATCTACAACTTCGCCGCCGCCGGCTGCAACCTGCTGCGAACGCGCCAGCGTGGCTGGGTGACGCTTGGCGGCGCGGCGATCGGCACGCTGCTGGCGCTGGCCGGGATGGATACGCTGCTGGTGCCCTTTCTGATCGCGCTGGGCACCTGCATCCCGCCGCTGGGGGGCATAATCATTGCCGACTACGTCTTCCTGCGTCGCGGCCACTATCCCAGACTCGACGCTGCCAGGTTGCCGGCGTTTCATCTTCCCGGGCTCGGCGCCTATGCGTTGGCAACCCTGGGCGCCTGGTTCTCTCCATGGGTGCCCCCGCTGGTCGGCATCGCGCTGGCGCTGGCGCTCTACCCCCTGTGCTGTCGCTGTCTGGGCCAACGATCCATGAAGCCGGTACTATAATCCGCTCCAGCGAGGCCCAGGCCCAGGCCCGTTCAGCGGCATCGAGATCGTCTGCATCCATATCTCTGGCCCGCGTGTATCCCCGGTGCAGGACATGAAGTTCTGCCCTATTCACGCTTGGAGAGACGCCAATGAAAACTCGACAGCTAGCCAGCGTTACCCTGACCGCCGCCCTGCTGGGTTCCTTCAGCCTCGTGGCAAATGCGGATGGAGTACCGGCAGACGTACAGGTACCGGACGGCAACAAGGTCGCCATGGAAACGGTAGGCGTCGGCGAGATCACCTACGCCTGCGAGATCAAGGATGGCGCGCACGAATGGGTGTTCAAGGGACCGGATGCCAAGCTCAACGACGCGGACGGCAATCAGGTCGGCAGCTACTACGGCCCGCCGGCCACCTGGGAATCCAGCGACGGCTCCAAGATCACCGGTACTCAGCTGGCTACCGCGCCAGGTGGCGAGGGCAACATCCCCTTCCAGCTGGTCGAAGCCAACCCGGCAGAGGGTGAAGGACACATGACCGGCGTCAGCTACGTCCAGCGCCTGAACACTCAGGGCGGCGTGGCTCCGGACATGGCCTGCAGCGCCGACAACGAAGGCGCCGAGGAAGTGGTCGAGTATCAGGCTGACTATCTGTTCTGGAAAGCCAGCTGATCGGCAGACAATGCCAGCTGACCGACAATGCCGACTGATCGACAATGCTGGCTGATCTGCCAACGCAGTGGATGACTCCACGCTCATCCACAGGCCAACACGGGCTCGCCATGACGAGTCCGTGTTGCGTAGTATGAGACTCATCAGCCCCGACCGGGGTGCGCTTCAAGGAAAGTGCGTGTGACAGACGACACAGCAGCGCTCAATCAGTCGACGTCCGATCATGGCGTTCTGCTCGAAGCCTGTGCCAAAGGGGACCGCCACGCGCTTCAGCGGCTCTACGCGCAGGAGGGATCCCGCATGCTGGGCGTGGTGATCCGTATCGTCGGCGATCGCGGCATCGCCGAAGACATCATCCACGACGCTTTCGTGAGCATCTGGAACAAGGCCCATACGTTCGATGCCCAACGCGGCTCGGGCAAGACATGGATATTCAGCGTCACGCGTCACTTGGCACTCAATCATGTCAGAACCCGTCATCGGGAAGTGACCGTCGATGACGATACGGCCGAAAGGCTCGATGCCGAGCGATCACAGGAGGCGGCTACGGATACCCAGGATCATTTCGACTGGCTCGGCCATGGAGAGCTGGATCGCTGTCTCGGGCAACTGGCGCCGGAGCGACGCAACTGCCTGTTCCACGCCTATGTCGACGGCTTCAGCCATCAGGAGATCGCCGCGCGCCTGGATCGTCCCCTGGGGACCGTCAAGGCCTGGATCAAGCGAAGCCTGGCGGCGCTGCGTGAGTGCCTGTCATGACCGACCATCTCGAGCCACTGTCTCCTCTCGGACCGGACGAGACCGACGACTTGGCGGGCGAATACGTTCTGGGTACGCTGAGCGCCGAACGGCGCGACGCGGTCGAACATCGTCTAGCCCATGACGCGGCGCTTCGAACCGCTGTCTGGAGCTGGGAATCGCGATTGCAGCCTTACACGGCGTTGGCCGAGCCGGTAGAGCCGACGCCTCATCTATGGCAGCGCATCGAGCGAAGCCTCGACCACCAGGATGGGCCGGTTTCGACGCTCCCGGCGGATCGATCGCCATCCAGGAACACGCTCTGGGAACGGCTGTGGGACAGCGTCACGGTGTGGCGAGGCGTGAGTTTCGCCAGCGTGCTGGCGGTCGCTGGCCTCGCTGCCATGCTGGCCTTGGCTCCGTCATCTGCGCCGTCGTCCCGTTATCTGGTGGTATTGATGACACCCCAGCACACCCAAGCCGGCTGGGTAGTCGAGGCGAGCTCATCGCAGCAGCTCAGTCTGATCCCGGTCGGTACTTTCGAGGTGCCACCGGGCAAGGCGCTGGAATTCTGGACCAAGGCCGACGACTGGAGCGGGCCGGTCTCGCTGGGTCTCGTTCAACCCGGAGAGTCCCAGCAGCTTTCGCTGAAGAACCTGCCACCGCTGGAAGACAACCAGCTGTTCGAGTTGACGCTGGAGGACGCCACGGGCTCCCCGCTCGATCGCCCTACCGGCCCGATTCAGTTCATCGGTCGTGCCGTCGAACTGTAGCGCATCGCAACTCTGCAGCGGCGTGGGCCGCTGCAGGACACCTTCCGACACTTGATGAGAATGGTTGACAATAACGTCCTTCGCGCGCCTAATTGGTTGACACTATCAACCGAAAAGGCAGCCACATGCCAGGCATGACGGTCGGCGAGCCCCTGCATCAGCTCATGCATGCCTACAAGCGCGCGCTGCGCCAGGCATATGCCGAAGCCGAGCTGGACCTCACCGTCTCGCACATTCGCACGCTCAAGGCGATTCGTAGCCAGATGCCCTGCACCGCGCAGCATATCGCGCATCGGACCCAGCGCGACAAGGCCCAGATCACTCGGCTACTTCGCGATCTGCTCGACGCGGGCATTATCGCCAAATCGCCGCATCCGGATGACCGGCGCAGCCTGATTCTGTCGCTGACTGCCCATGGCCAAGCCGTGATGAAGCAGGTCGATACCTGCGAACGCCAGGCCCACGCGCAGCTGTCGCGCGGCATGACCCAGGCCGATCTCGAAGCCTTCCTGCGCCTGTCGAGGTTGATGATTTCCAACCTGAATTGATCGGGAGTTTCAATGCCAAAACCCGCACCCAGACCCTATACCGTGCTGAACCGACGACTCGTCACGCCCCATATGTTGCGACTGACGTTCGGCGGCGAGGGCATGGCCGAGTTTCCAGCCGACCAGGAAAGCGCCTACGTCAAGCTGATCATTCCGACCGATAACGACGCGCGCGACACGCTGCGCACCTACACGGTCCGCCATCAGCGCGAAGACAGCATCGATATCGACGTCGTGCTGCACGAAGATGGTGGCCCCGCCGCGACCTGGGCCGCATCGGCACAACCGGGCGACACGATTCTGATCGGCGGCCCGGGACCGGTCAAGCGCCTGCCGGCAGCAGCCGACTGGTATCTGCTGGCAGGCGACATGACCTCGCTACCGGCGATCGGTGCCAACCTGGAACGGCTGCCTCCAGACGCCAGCGGCTACGCCATCATCGAAGTGACCAGCGAAGCGGACATTCAATGGTTCGACCTGCCCGCGGGCATGCGGATCAACTGGTTGATCAATCCGCATCCCGGCAGTGACAGCGATCGTCTGGTCACGGCGCTGCGCGAGTTCGATTGGATCCCGGGCACGCCGGGCATCTGGGTCGCCTGCGAGTTTTCGGCCATGCGCAAGCTGCGTCGTCATCTGATCGATGAGCGCGGCGTCGGCAAGCGGGACATGTACATTTCGAGCTACTGGAAACTGGGCAGCAGCGAGGATGGGCATCGCACCGTCAAGCGCGAGGACGCGGAAAGAGAGGAAATCGAGAGCGCCTAGCCCCGAGGATGTCGGCACGGGCGCTCTCTGGCGGGGCAAGACTGGGCTATTTGCCCAGCTTGACGCTGAAGCCGAACCCTTCCATGGCGTCGCGAAGACCGCCCTTGTTCTTTTTCAGCTCGACCCGCAGCGTCTGAAACTCCCGCCGTGACGGGTACTCGCGACGATAGGCATCGAAGCCCGCCGCCATTCCCAGACGCCGCCGGTAGCGATCGAACGCCAGCATGTCGCGGCGAACGTCATAGCAGGCGCGGGCACATAGCGACAGCGCTTCCAGCGGCGGTGTCCAGCTGTGCAGCACGATCTTGCGCAACCATGGGTCGGGCTTGAGCTGACCGAGCTTCTTGCGCGCCGGCAACCCGAAATGACGCATGGCCGCCTGGTAGATCATTTCGGTGCCCAGCATCTTGCCGTCGACACTGTAGCCCGCGATATGCGGCGTGCCGATATCGACCAGCTCGAACAGCGCCTCGTCGACGCCCGGCTCATGTTCCCAGACATCGAGTACCGTACGCAGATCGGCCTGACGTTCCAGCCGCTCGCGCAATGTATCGCCATCGAGACAGTCTCCGCGGCCGGCATTGATCAACACCGTACCCGGCTTGAGCGCATCGATACGTTGACGATTCATCAGATGATGAGTGGCGTGTTCGCCATCGGCCACCAGTGGCGTGTGCAGGCAGATGATGTCGGCACGGTCGATCAACGTGTCCAGATCGAGAAAATCTTCGCGGTTCTCGGCCTCGGCGCGCGGCGGGTCGCAGATCAGGCAGTCGACGTCCAGATTGTCGAGACGCGTCGCCAGGCGTCCGCCGACGTTACCGGCGCCCACGATACCCACCGTCTTGCCGGACAAGGAAAAGCCGTCTTCTTCGGACAGCAGCAGCAGACTGGAGAGCACGTAGTCGACCACGGATTCGGCATTGCTGCCCGGCGCGCTGGCGAAGCCGATGCCACGTTCGGTCAGAAGGCCCGTATCGATATGATCGGTGCCGATGGTGCAGGTGCCGACGAACTTCAGCTTGTCGGCACCCTCAAGCAGTGCGGCATTCACCGGAGTGATCGACCTGACCACCAGGATATCGTGTCCACGGAGACTGGCCGCTGTCATCTCGCGACCGGGCTGGCGGGTGACCTCCCCCAGCTCACCAAAGAATTCTTCTGCCAGCGGAATGTTCTCATCCACCAGGATGCGCATGACTACCCTCTTGTCTCGTTCAACGCCGACTTATGTCGTTCAGCCCAGCCTCGAGCCGGCTCGGTGAGCCCCGATGTCGAACTCAAGCGTCGACACCGGCGTCGATTTCTGCGGGGCTTGCTTTACAATGGCGCCTGACGTCGGGTGCGACGCGGGGTCGCGGAATCGCGACGCTCGGCGCAGCCATATTAGGCCGGCCATTCGCGATGAACAAGCGAAGAGCAACAAGCAGCAGGAGTCCGCGTGATCGTCCGTTGGGAAAGTGAACATGACTATGTCCTGGTCCATCTGCACCAAGACATGTTTGGCGACTGGATCTACAGCCGCGCCTGGGGCCAGATCGGCACCCAGTATGGCGGCCTCAAGCATGCCGTCGCCGACAGCTACGATCAGGCCATGATGTGGATCGACGACCTCTCCCATATCCAGACGGCGCGTGGCTACCGCAAGGTGCTCGACGCCGAGGACGATACCCCCGAGGGGCGGCAGGCCATGGCCCAGCTGTCGCTGCTGGACTAGGCACTGTCTGAAAACTGCCTGCGCTCGCCCATACGGCGTTAAAAATCGGCTCACTGAACAACGTTCAGAACGTCCGAAGGGCGAGCGGAGCGAGTCGCATGCTCATTGACACCGCGTAAACTGGTACGCCAGCCCGGTCCGTCTTCATCGATTTTCGCCTTGGCCACGCCCCCGGTCTTGCCTTCGCTCGTCGACTTTTCAGACAGAACCTGGGCTCTGACGGGTCCGTTCGAGCGCCTAGCCAAGGTGCCGAATGCGGAAGCAGTGATGCAGATTGGCCCGCCGGGTGAAATCCGGATCGTAGGTCTGCGCGGTGATCTCTTCGACCTGATAGCGTGACGCCACCGCCGCGTCCAGGCTGAACCGCTGCTGGTTGTTGGAGAAGATCAGTTCCCCTTCCGGTGCCAGGCGCGCCATCGCCAGCGCGATCAGCCGAGCATGATCGCGCTGGATATCCAGCGTGCCCTCCATCCGCTTGGAATTCGAGAACGTGGGCGGATCCATGAAGATCAGATCGAATTCGCTGCCCGCGGTCTCCAGCCAGCGCAGGCAATCGTCGCGCACGACCCGATGCCGGCTGGGATCGAGCTTGTTGAGCGTGAAATTGTCCCGCGCCCATTCCAGGTAGGTATTCGACAGATCCACGCTGACGCTGTCGCTCGCCCCGCCCAGCGCGGCGTGAACCGTCGCCGTGCCGGTGTAGCAGAACAGGTTGAGGAAGCGTTTGCCGCTGGCCCTTTCAGCCAGCAGACGGCGTACCGGGCGGTGATCCAGAAACAGCCCCGTGTCGAGATAATCCTTGAGGTTGACCCACAGCCTGGCATTTCCCTCGTCGACCACGAAGCGGTCGCCGCTGTCGGCCTGCTTGCGATACTGCGCCTTGCCGCTCTGGCGCTCACGCTGCTTGTAGTGAATCTGCTCGGGACGGACGTCCAGCGCGACGGGAATCGCGCTCAACGCATCCATCCGACGACGCTGCGCCTTGCTGGGCTCGATCGATTTCGGCGCCGCGTACTCCTGCACGTGAACCTGATGACCGTAGACATCGATGGCCAGCGCGTACTCCGGCATATCGGCGTCATAGAGCCGATAGCAGGACTCGCCGGACTTCTTGAGCCACTTGTTCAACCGTTTGCGATTCTTCTGCAGCCGATTGGCGAACATCTGCGCGCCTTCGCTCAGCGTTGCCTCCCGCGGCCCAGCGGCCGATCGCTTTTCGTCGCTTTCCGGGACCGCCCTTACGGCAATATCGATCAGCAGCAGCTTGCAGTCCAGCGGGCCATTCTTGAACGCGTACTGTTTGTGAGCGCGCAGGCCGAGACGGTGGCCCAGGTCCGGATTACCGGTGAACAGCGCCAGTTGCCAGCCCGGAAACTGCTGACGCATGCGCTCGCCGAGATCGCTGTAGAGCGCCACCAGCTCGGGCAGTTCCCCCAGCCGCTCGCCGTAAGGCGGATTGGTGATGACCATGCCGGTTGATTCGGCATCGTCCTCGCCGAGCTCGGCCGGACGTTCGAGCGCTTTGACCGACCCGCCGGACAGCGTGATGAGGGCAGGAATGCCCGCCCGCATGGCGTTGCTCCTGGCCGCAGCGATCGCCTGGGGGCTCTGGTCCAAGCCGAACAGCCGCGACCTGGCGCGACGCCGGCCGAGATCGGCACGCGCTCGGGCTTCGCGACGCAGCTCCTGCCAGCCCTCGGCGTCGACATCGGCCAGCGTCTCGAACGCAAAGCTCTCACGGTTCAGCTGCGGCGCCACATCGGCCGCTATCATTGCCGCTTCGATCAACAGCGTACCGGCACCGCACATCGGATCGACCAGCGGTTCGCCGCGGCGAGCTCTCGCCGGCCAGTCCGCCCGCACCAGCAGCGCCGCGGCCAGATTCTCCTTCAGCGGCGCGTGGCCGGCATCGCGACGATAGCCGCGCTGGTGAAGGCTCGCCCCCACCAGATCGATACCGACCAGCAGCTGGCCCTTGTGGAGGTGGGCATACAGGCGCACGTCGGCCTCGCGGGGATCGATGGCGGGTCGCTCCCATCCGGCCTCGCGTAGCGCATCGACCACGCCATCCTTGACCACTTGGGCTCCGAACCGCGTATGCCGAATGGCTGCGGAGTGGCCATGAAAGTCCACGGCGAGTGTCTGTCCGGGTTTCAGCATACTGGCCCAGGGCACTGCCTTGACCATCGCCACGATCGCCGCCGGTTCCTCGCAACCGGTTTCCCGACCCAGGGTCAGGATCACCCGATTGGCCAGACGTGACCAGAGACAGATCCGATACGCCCCTTGGCGGTCGGTGGTCGCATGCAGTCCGGCGACGGTAGTTTTTTGTATCTCGCCCCCGAGATCGGCGATCTCTTCCGCCAGCAGGGATTCGATACCCCAGGGGCAGGTGATGTAGAGGCTTAACAGGGAGTTATCATCTTTCATGGCAGCGTCATCCGACCGTTATATAGCGGTCATATTCCAGTGTGTTCAGTGAAGAAGCCGTTTTATGACGAAACGCCTATCGACATCGTTTCTCATTTCGACTAAAGCTATCAGACGTAGCTACGAAACAACGCATGCGGTTTGCCTGTCCGGACTTTTTTGCGGGCAGTCCGTCGAGTTCGGCCCCGGGCCACTCGATGGACTGTGGTTTTCCTCAGAAGATGCACTGGCTCTGACAAGAGGCTACTACACGATGAAACGACAGAAACGTGATCGTAACCAGCGGGCTTTTCTTCACGGCTACAAGGCAGGGATCGTCGGTCGCTCACGCGACGAATGCCCCAGCCAGGACGTGAATCTGCGCGAAAACTGGATGAGCGGTTGGCGTGAAGGTCGCGGCGACCAATGGGCCGGAATGACGGGCGTTTCGGGCATCCACAAGAACCCGACGGTGATGACGTAGCTGGCGCTGATTTCAATACCCTCAAGGCTCGCCACCGGCGGGCCTTTTTGTGATGCCCGCATAGTACAATCCACGCCCGGACACGGCTGCGGCCGGCTTCATTTCCGATCTATCACCGCTCTTCCATCACTGCTCTGGCTCTGACGCCGGTTTCAGCGACTGTCGCGGTCGTCTTCGTCAAGCCGCTTGACCGACCACCGGCGCTCTGACGTTGTCGGCATGCTCAAGCCTGGGCGCTATCGAGCTGCGTCGCTCGCACGCACTCGCCAATCAGCTCCGGTCCGCGATAGATGAAACCGGTATAGAGCTGCACCAGGTCGGCGCCCGCCTGGCACTTCTCGCTCGCCCGAACACCGCTGTCGATACCGCCCGCGCCGATGATCGGCATCGTCGGCAACAATTTTCGCAGCTCTCGAACCACTGCCGTCGAGCTCGCGAACAGCGGCGCTCCCGACAGTCCTCCGGCTTCATGGGCGTGGGGCATGCCGGTCACGTGCTCGCGGGACACCGTGGTGTTGGTCGCGATGACACCGTCGATATCGTTCGCCTGAAGCGTGTTCGCGACCAGCGCCATCTCGTCGTGCGTCATGTCCGGGGCGATCTTGACCGCCAGCGGCACACGATGGCCGCGCTCGGCGTCGAGTTTGGACACCTCGGCCTTCAGCGCGCTCAGCAGGCCATCGAGATGATCACCGAACTGGAGATTGCGCAGCCCCGGCGTGTTGGGCGAGGAAATGTTCACCGTGATGTAGTGCGCGGCACCGTGCGCCTTGCGCAGACAGGTCACGTAATCATCCACCGCGCGCTCGACCGGGGTCGTCAGGTTCTTGCCAATGTTGATGCCGATGACGCCGTTGTAGCGGCTCTTGCGCACGTTGGCGACCAGGTGATCGACACCCGCGTTGTTGAATCCCATCCGGTTGATGATCGCCTGGGGGCCGGTCAACCGGAACAGGCGCGGCTTGGCGTTCCCCTGCTGCGGCTTGGGGGTTACCGTACCGACCTCGACGAAACCGAAGCCCAGAGCACCCAGCGCGTCCAGATGGTCGGCGTTCTTGTCGAGACCAGCCGCCAGTCCCACTCGATTGGGGAAGGTCAAGCCCATCAGGTCCACGGACGTCGATGCCACATAGGCATCGCCGAGCATGCCGGAAAGTCGGGCACGATGTGCCGTATCCAGCGCGGTCAGGGTCAGGCGGTGTGCGGTTTCCGGCTCTAGCCGGAACAGCAGCGAGCGAACGAGGGCGTACATGAATGGATCTCGTCGGTAACGAAAGAAGTCTGTCGCGGCGGGGGAGTATATCCCAACCTGGTACCTCGGAACGAACCCTGCGCGCTCGAACCCGAAAGTCGAGGCCTGGAGACGAAAGCTTCGAGACCAGAAGCTTCGAGGCCAGAAGCGCTTGAGCGGAATACTCTGGGACGAAGGTGCCGAAGGAACGGTTAGAGCGAGTGGTAAAATCCGGTGCCATGACCGACAGGCCCGGCGCTCAAGCGCCGGGCCTGTCGGTCTTTTCAGGACTTACTGCGTGTCGAGTTGCTGAACCCGAAGCGTATAGTTGTTGGCGCCGTTCATTGCCGACCCGAACCGCTGGCCCTTCACCCAGACGCGGTAGCGACCAGGCTGCAGCACGCTCTCGATATCGAAATTGCCATTGGCGAGCGAGCCTTCGTCACTGGCCACCGTCCTGCCATTGGCGTCGAGAACCTTGGCCTGAAGGCGATACGTACCCTCGTTGCCGGGGAAGGTCGAACTCTCGATCGACACCGTGCCCGCTTCGGCGACATCGAAGCTCAGGACCTCGCCTTGCTGGCGAATCATGATGTCGGCCACGATCTCGTCGAACGCGTCCGGCATCTGCGGCTGCTCGCGGGCCGAGGCGCTGTGGCCGCTTGCGGCAGTGGCCTCGGCGCCCGAACTCGGCGTCGCAGCGGCCCCGGTGTTGGTGGTACCGAAGGTGGCGTCTCCATCGTCCTGTCCTGCCGATCCGGTCCGAGGCGCGGTGCCGCCACCTGCGGCAACACTGCTGGCAGCCTGACGGCCCGGTGCACTCAAGGTTGCGACCTGATCGCCCTCGTCGACGAACGCCGTCGTCCGGCCGCTGGGACCGGGGCCACCGAACATGATGCCTCCGCCATTGTCCACGCCACCTTCATCACTGGTAACCACGTTGCCGCTGGCGTCCAGTCTCGCCACGTCGATATTGAAGCTGTTGCCACCGGTCTTGGTGGTGCCGAACTTCTGTCCGGAGACTTGCAGGGAGTAATCGCCGGGCTCGAGCGTTTCCGTCATCTTGAGGCCACCGGTGTTCCCCAACCCCGAACCGCTGGCCAGTACGTTGCCATTGCCGTCCACGAGCTTGGCGGAGATCTTGTAATCGTCCGATTCGCCCGGCAGAGTCGAACTGGAGAACTGATACCGGCCCGCCTTGTCGACGCTGAATGGGTGCTGGTGGAGCCCACCGAAGAAGAAGCTGCGGCTGCGCGCGTCCGAACTGGACTTGAAGAACTTGGTCAGATCGACCTTGCTGGCCGCTTCCTGGGCATCCTTCAATGCCTCGCTCTGAGCCAGAGCCTGACTGCTGGCGCCGGCCAGACTCAACGCCACGAATAAGGTGGTAAATACGCGATACTTCATGGGGCCTCTCTGCACTCTGCGACCGAATCGGAGCCAAAGCATACCAGAGACGCCCGCCGGAGCACCTTAAAGGCTGGCCGGCGAACCCCTCTGAGCTGAATAAACGCATGACCTGACGGTGCTCACCCGGCAGCCCTTAGCGTTGCCGAATGGCACCATCCAACATGGGCGACATCGCTGCCGCCCGGTCTGCAGGCCACCTTAGCCCTCGCTGTCACTCTCGGCAAGGTCGACCAGTTCACGGATGGCGACGGCAACCAGCGGGAAACTGATCTGCGCCCCCGTTCCGATTTCCGCCAGCAACGCATTCCAGCGGTCGAACAGCGGCGCATGCTGCTCCTGCCAGTGCTCGACTCGGGGTTCGATTTCCCGCGGGGCGTCCGACATGCCCAACACCCTGACCGTCAGTGCCAGCTGCTGACGATCGAGATCGTCGCGGAACGTCTCCCGCGCCTGCGCCTGCCAGCTATCGCGGACTTCCAGCGTGTTGATCTGCTGCATCATGCGTGGCAGTTCCAGACGCTGGCCGATAGCGTAGTAGGTCTCGGCCACCCGCTGGATCTTGTCGCCACTGGTCCGTGCGGCCTGAATGATGCCGAGCCCCGCGTAGAGACTGGAAGCCGCCGCAACGATCGACGCCAGCGCTTCCGGCACCTTGGCCTCGATCAGCGCATCGCGGCGCTGACTCCAGGCTTCCCGCTCGTCGCCGCTGAGACGGTTGCCGATATCTTCCTGCAGCTGGGCCAGCTGCGGCGCGTACTGTTCGACGCACTCCTTGACGCCGAGCGAACCCCGATGACGCAGGAACCAGCGCGTCGCCCGGCGCAGCAACCGCATCAGATCGAGCATCATGGTGTACTGGGTCTGGCTGTCGACACGATAGTCCAGGGCCTCGATCTGCTCCCACAGCGGGTTGAGACCGAAGCTGTCGCGGGCGATGACGTACGCCTGGGCGATCTCGACCCGCGAGGCACCGGTGGAATCGCGCAGCTGACGCACGAAGGTGATGCCCATGTGATCGACCAGATCGTTGGCAATCTGAGTCGCCACGATCTCCCGGTTGAGACGATGCTGATACAGATCGTCCGGATAGCGCTCCGCCAGCGTCGCCGGGAACGCCTTGGCAACGTGCTGCTGCAATTGCGAATCCGCCGGCAGCTCGGCCGCGATAAGATCGCTCTTGAGCGTGCTCTTGGCATAGGAGATCAGTACGCTAAGCTCCGGCAGCGTCAGACCGCCATCGGCATTGCCGCGTTCGATCAGCTGTTCGTCGCTGGGCAGGAACTCGAGTTCACGATCGAGACTGCCGGCCGCTTCGAGTTCATTGATGAACCGACGGTACGGGCCGAGCCCCTCTTTCGACTGCAATTCGGAGAGCGACAGCGCCTGGGTCTGACGATAGTTGTCGCGCACGACCAGCTCGCCGACCTCTTCGGTCATCTCGACCAGCAGCTGATTGCGCTGCTTTTCGGTCATGTCGCCGCGCTGAACGATGCCGTCCAGCAGAATCTTGATGTTGACCTCATGATCCGAGCAGTTGACCCCGCCGGCGTTGTCGATGAAGTCGGTGTTGACCCGAATGCCCCTTTCCGCCGCTTCCATGCGGCCGCGCTGGGTCAGCCCCAGATTACCGCCCTCGCCGATCACGCGGCAGTTGAGCTCGCGTCCATCGATGCGCAGGCCATCGTTGGCCTTGTCGCCGACATCCGCATGGCTTTCGCTGGAGGCCTTGACGTAGGTACCGATACCCCCGTTCCAGATCAGATCGACCTTCGACTTCAACATCGCGTTGATCAGGTCGTTGGGCGAGAGCTTGTCCTCCTTGATCCCGAAGACTTTCTTCATCGCCGTCGAGAGAGGGATCGATTTGGCATCGCGGGAGAAGATACCGCCGCCTTCGGAGATCGTCTTCTCGTCGTAATCCGACCAGCTCGAGCGCGGCTGGGCGAACAGCCGCTTGCGCTCGGCGAAGGACTTGGCGGCGTCGGGTTTGGGATCGACGAAGATGTGGCGGTGGTTGAAGGCTCCCACCAGCTGAATCTTGTCGGACAGCAGCATGCCGTTACCGAAGACATCACCGGCCATGTCACCGATACCCAGCACGCTGAAGGTGTCCTTCTGGGTATTCAGCCCCATCTCGCGGAAGTGGCGTTTGACCGACTCCCAGGCGCCACGGGCCGTGATCGCCATGCCCTTGTGGTCGTAGCCCTGAGCGCCGCCGGAGGCAAAGGCATCGCGCAGCCAGAAGTCATACTCGATCGAGATCGCATTGGCGTAATCGGAGAACGTGGCCGTGCCCTTGTCGGCGGCAACGACCAGATAGGGGTCGTCCGGATCGTGACGCACGACCGTGCGCGGCGGCACGACGGTCGTCCCGTCGAGATTGTCGGTGATGTCCAGCAGACCGCGAATCAGGATCCGATAGCACTCGATCCCCTCGGCCTGAATGGCGTCACGGTCGGCGTTCTCCGGCATCCGCTTGCAGATGAAGCCACCCTTGGCGCCGACCGGAACGATGACCGAGTTCTTGACCTGCTGCGCTTTCATCAGACCCAGAATCTCGGTGCGGAAATCCTCGTTGCGATCCGACCAGCGCAGGCCGCCGCGCGCGACCTTGCCACCGCGTAGATGCACGCCTTCCATCCTCGGCGAATAGACGAAGACCTCGAACATCGGCCGCGGCTTGGGCATGCCCGGCACCCTGCTCGGTTCGAGCTTGAACGAGATGTACTCCTTGGCGCTGCCATCTTCACGCGGCTGGAAGAAGTTGGTCCGCACGGTCGCCTGGATCAGATCGACATAGCGACGCAGCAGCAGGTCGTCGTTGAGGCTGGCAACCTGGTCGAGCATCGCATTGACCTCGTCGATGCAGCTCTGGCACTGCGCCTCGCGCGACTGGGTCTCGGGCAACTGGGTCTCGGGCGAGAAACGCAGCGTGAACAGCCGCGTCAGCCCCCGCGTGATATCGGCATGGGTCGCCAGCGTATTGGCGATGTAGGCCTGCGAAAGCCCGATGCGCAGCTGCTTCATGTAACGTGCATAGGCCCGCAGCACGGCGACCTGACGCCAGTCCAGATCGGCGCCGATGATCAGCCGGTTGTAGGTATCGTTCTCCGCGTCTCCCACCCAGATCTTGGTGAAGGCATCGATGAAATTGTCGCGCATGTCGCCCAGGTCGACCTCACCCACGCCGTGATACTCGAAGGTGAAATCGTGGATCCAGTAGGTCTGCTGGCCGCTTGCGATGCGATAGGGGCGCTCGCTGATGACGCGCAGCCCCAGGTTCTCGAGGACCGGCAGCATGTCGGAGAGCGGAATCGGCGTATCTTGATGATAAAGCTTGAGATTGACGCTGTCGGCGGCGCTTTCGGCCAGATGGTAGAGGCTGACGCCGATCGGGGAGCCATCGTCGAGCGCTTCGAGATGGCGAATGTCATTGGCGGCGGTTCGCGCCGAGAAATCGTCCCGGTAGCTACCCGGGAAGGCGTCGCGGAAGGCCTGGGCACGGCGGTTACCCGCTTCCTCCCCCAGGGCCTCGATCAGCGCCCCGTGGAGCTCCTCGCGCCAGTTGCGGGCCAGGTTGATCACCTTCTTCTCCAGCGCACGCGCGTCGAACGCGACCGGCTTGTCGCCGTTGAATCTCAGCGTGAACTGGATCCGTGCCAGAATCGACTCGGAGAGGTACGGATTGAAATCGGCGAAGGTCGCGTCTAGCTCCTCGCACAGCAGATTCTGAATACGCAGACGCAGGTCCGTCGAGAAGATGTCACGCGGCACGAAAACCAGACAGGAATAGAACTGCCCGGCACGATCCTCGCGGATGAACAGTCGCACCCGGCGACGCTCGCGGATATTGAGAATACCGAACGCGGTCCGGCTGAGCTCTTCGGTGGAGCTCTGGAACAGGTCATCACGCGGGTGCACTTCCAGCACCTGCAACAGCAGCTTGCCATTGTGACCTTTGGGATTGACTCCCGCGGAATCGATCACTGCCTGGACCTTGCGGCGAAGGATCGGCACGGTGCGCGGCGACTCGTTGTAGACCAGCGAGGTGAACAGCCCGAAGAAGCGCCACTCGCCGATCACCTTGCCTTTGCTGTCGTGGCGGGTGATGGCGATGTAATCCGGGTAGGTCGGGCGATGGACGCGAGCGTGATAGGCGCTCTTGGCGAAGTGCAGCAGCGCCGAACCTTCGTCCTGCTCGAATCGCACCGGCTCCTGGTAGCGCGGCTGGTCGAGCTTCAGCACCCCCAGTTCGCTACCGTCGACCCGCTCTTTGCGGGCCTTCTTGCCGCTGCCGACGAAGCGGCTCTCGGCGTACCCGAGAAACGTGAAGTGTTCGTCCAGCAGCCACTTGAGAAAGGCGACGGTTTCCTGCTGATCCGCCTCGGAGATAGCGTTCGCCGGCTGATTCTCCAGCTCGCCGATGACCTCGCGAACCTGATCGCACATCGGGTCGAAATCAGCGACGGCGGTACGCACGTCGAGCAGTACGTCGCGCAGCCCTTGTTCGAGATCGGAGAGCGTCTCGCTATCGGTATGCCGATCCACCTCGATCAGAATGATCGACTCGCGGGCCTCGGGGGCCTGCGGGGCGCGGGTGCCGGTGATCCGCACCGCGTGGTGACGGGAATCACGTTCGACCGCCAGCACCGCGTTGTGGATCGCATGCAGGGTCAGACCGCGCCGATTCAGCTCCATGCGGACCGAGTCGACCAGAAACGGCATGTCGCGATGCAGCACCGCCACCACCGTATGCGGCGATTGCCAGCCGTGGGTTTCGAAATTGGGATTGAAGACACGCACCTTGGCTTCGTCGGGATCGAAGGTGCGCATGAAATGCCAAGCCGCCAGCGTCGCGCCGTAGATATCGTCGAGCTGCCGGTCCGCTGCCTCTTCGAAAGGCGCGGTGGCATAGAGATCCTCGGCGAATGCCGTGATCCGCTTGACCTTATCTTCGGGGAGTCGCTTGGACAGCTTTTCCTGCAGCTGTTCCAGAAATTCCGTTTTTCCCTCGATCGCGACGTGTTGCATCTATCACCTCGGCTGGCATCGACCGTCAACATGGCGGCCGCATTCAATAGGCTGGAAGCTTACGTCAGCGCCGCATGGCGCCCTACTCAGTTGAAGCTTCGTCATGACGCATGTCGGTTATGCATCACCGGCGGCACTTCGCGAGCACGCCAACGGTTGACAAGTCTCGTCGTTGAGCCATGTCGCTGGCGACATGGCACTTCGAATCACGCGTTGGGCAGACGCTCGAGCAATACCCCGCACTCACAGTGGTCGGTCCAGGGGAATTGGTCAAACAACGCCATCCGGACCACCCGGTGCGTCTGACTCAACTGTTCGAGATTGACCGCCAACGTATCGGGGTTGCATGAAATATAGACGATGCGGGAATAGCGCATCAGCGGCGCGCAGCTCTCCGCGTCCAGACCGGCCCGCGGCGGATCCACCAGTACGGTGGAAAAGTCGCATTCGTCGAGATCCATGGCCGCCACTCGGCGCCCCTGCTTTTCCCCGATCAACGCCTGAGCGAACTCTTCGGCCGACATCCGCGCCACATGCACGTTGTCGATACCGTTGGCCTCGAGGTTGGCCTGTGCAGAGGCGACCGAGGTCCGCGAGATCTCGGTGGCGACGACACGTCGGAAATTCTCTGCAAGCGCCACCGTGAAGTTGCCATTGCCACAGTAGAGCTCGACCAGATCGCCCTCGCTTTCGCGGGTCACACTCCGCGCCCAGCTCAGCATCGAACGACAGATCTCGGCATTGGGCTGGGTGAAGCTGTTCTCGACCTGCTGATAGCGAAACTCGCGACCCTCCACCTCCAGGCGCTCCCAGACGTGGTCACGGTCCAGCACCAGACGCTGCTTGCGGGAGCGCCCGATCAGCGCTACGCCAAGCTCGGCCTGCAGCTCGCGAGCCCGGGTTTCCCAAGCGTCATCGAGCGGCTTGTGATAGATCATCGTGACCAGCGACTCACCGCTCAACGTGGTGAGGAACTCGACCTGGAACAGCTTTCGCCGCATCAGTGGCTCGTCCCGGATCGCGTCCAAAAGCTGTGGCATCAATTCATTGATGCGCTCGCCGGCAACCGGAAACCGGTCGACACGGATGATGCGTTGAGCGACGCGCCCTCGCTGAAGCGGCGCTTCCGGGTCGGCCTCGAACATCGCGTAGAAAAGATCGTCCCCCTCGTGCCAGATCCGGAATTCGGCCCGCATCCGGTAGTGCGACGGCGGCGACGCGAACACCTCCAGCGGCGGCGGCGAGAAGCGAGCGAACTGTCGTTCGATGCGTTCGCGCTTGGCCTCGAGCTGCGCGTCGTAACCAGAAGGATCAATATCGAAGATCACCAAACCATCAGTCCTTAACAAGAAGTCTTTGAATCAGGCCATCGGCAACCGGGCCAATCGGTAGTCGACAGGAGAGATCCCGGCCTCGCGGCTACGGCACCTTCGGTGATGCCACCTCGAGCGCGGCGGGCGGCGCATAGCCATAGCGCGCCAGCGCCGCCGCCAATCCCTGGACCGTGGCAGCCGTGGCCCAGCTGAAATCGAAACCCATGCGCGTGACGCCTCTACCGAGCCTGGATTCTTCGACCGCCCCCCCTGTCGCAGCCGTCGTCACACCAGTCATCGGCCCGTTGGCGAGCACGGACTCGAGACGCCTGGCGATGGCTTGCCCCGAGTCGATCCAGGCGACCTCCGGCGGCATCAAGGGCGCCAGGCAGTCACGCAGCAGCGGGAAATGCGTGCAGCCCAGCACCACGACATCGACGTCTGGCGCGACCCTGAGCGGTTCGACGGCCTGATGCAGCCGCTCGAGATCCACCGCCCGCCCCTGAAGCCGATGTTCGGCCTCGATGACCAGTGCGTCAGCGGCCACGCGGACAACCCGACAGTCAGGCGCGTGGTCGGCGATCAGCCTATCCAGATAAGGGCGATGAACGGTTGCGTGCGTAGCGAGCAGGCCGATCGCGCGGCTTCGGGTCATCTCCGCGGCAGGCTTGATCGCCGGAACGGTACCGATGACCGGTATCGACAGCCGAGCCCTGAGCGCCTCCAGCGCCAGGGTGCTGGCCGTGTTGCACGCCACTACCAAGGCGCGGGGTCGAGCCTGCTGACAGGCGCGGATGCAAACGGCAACGATCCGCGCCAACAACCAGACCTCGTCCTTTGTACCGTAAGGCAGTGCGGCATTGTCACAGACGTAGCCCAAGGATAGCCACGGCATCCGACGACGAATATCGGCGCTGACCGAAAGCCCCCCCGCCCCCGAATCGAAAATCAGCGCATCAATCATATGGCGTGCCGCCACCGAAATAGTCGAGCAGGGCGTCGATCAGCGCACGCAGGCGAGCTGGCATGTAATCGCGCTCGGCGTACAACAGGTGAACGTCGAGCGGCGGCATCTCGAATGCCTCGAGTACACGAACCAGCTGTCCGCTCCTCTCTTCCGCTGCCGCCAGCGATGCGGGCTTTAGTGTCAGCCCCATGCCCAGCACGGCCGCTTCGACCAGCGCGCGGCCGTTATTGCAGGAGAGCGCCGGCTGCAGCCGAAAGCGATGGAGCTCGCCATCGACCATGAACGGCCAGTGAAGCCCGTGTCGGGACAGGGTGTAGTACAGGCAGCGATGATCCTTGAGATCCCGGGGATGCTGCGGCGTACCATGGTGCTCGAGATAGCCCGGCGAGGCGTACAGATGCATCGGCATCCGCATCAGCGGCCGTGCGATCAGGCAGGAATCCTCCAGCTCGCCGATGCGCACGACCAGATCGAAATCCTCGGCCAGCGGATCGACTCGCCGGTCCTCCAGCACCAGATCGAGCGAAACCGCCGGATGTGCCGCCTCGAAAGCCTGCAGTGCCGGCATCAGCGAACGGGCGCCGAAATCCACCGGTGCCGAGAGCCGTAGACGACCCCGCACTTCGCCGCGCTGTTCGCCGATCCCCGCTTCCAGTTCCTGCAACTCGTCGAGCAGGCGACTGGCCGTCGTCAGGTAACGCTCTCCTTCCGCGGTGAGCTGTAGGCGCCGCGTGGTGCGCACCAGCAGCCGCACTCCGAGGGCCTCTTCCAGCCGGGACACCTGCTTGCTGACCATGGCGTTGGAGACGCCCAGACGCCGAGCTCCACCGGCGAAGCTACCGGCGTCGATGACCGCACGAAATACCTGCATCGCCTGCAGTCGATCCATCCTGCCTCCTGTCCCCGTTCCTGTGGCTCATTCTACGCAAGCGGCGACGATCGCGCAGTGGCGATCGTCGTCGGGAGAATGACAGGTTCGGCGGTGGATGACGTTCAGGCTACAGCGGTGACGGTGCCTCTCGGAATTCCGTGTAGAGCTCCGGATAGGCCTCCTGCAAACGCGCCAGCTCGGCGCCCGCCTGAGGCGGCAGCTCCTGGGCAAGCCGCGCCAGATCCTCTTCGTCGAAATGTTCGCGAATCAGCGGAAACAGCTCTTCACGCTCGGCACGCAGGTAGGCTCGATGCGCCTCGAGATAGGACTTGAGATCATCGGCAAACTTGTCCATCGGCATCACCCCATCCATCAGGATCATGTCGATGTTTTGAGACAGCTGCATCAGCTGCTGATGGAGATGCTGGTAGTCATCAGCCAGGCGATTGCTCAGATCGCCGATCTCCGACTCCCGCGCCACCAGTCGATCGCTGCAGATGCGTTCCAGCGGAATGGTGAAACCGCTCATGTAGTCGAGGATGTAATCCACGACTTCCCGAATCAGCCGAAAGTCCGGGCGTTCGCCATCGGCCAGTGTCTTATGCTTGAGTTGCAACACATGCAGCAGGCGCGCCATGTTGGCATGGTCCTGACGCAGTTGAGTCAGCATGGGCATGGTGAGTCTCCTGTCCGTGAAGCGCGATGTCGGGTAACACCGCCGTGTCCGCCTAGTGTAGCGTCTGTCTTCGGAGTTGGCTCTGGAACTCGTGACCGTGAATCCGGAACGCGCACGGCGGTGCCGGAATGCATCGTCCGCGCTCCGGAGATCGGACAACGACCGCCAGCAAGGCGCCTTTGCAGCCAGAACAGGTCGGTTGCGCCCAGCATCCCTTCCCACGATCGATTGGGTCTACCTCCAGCGACGCGCTAGAATTTCCTACCCTAGCGGGTTTTTCGATAAACGCTCTACGCCTAACGTCTGAATCGCTGTAGCGAAATGTACGCTTTCGCTGCCGACAGCCAGCCCGGAAGATGCCATGGACCTTTTTGCCGACGACGCCTCCCGAGGCGAATCCCGCACGGACAACGCGCCGCTCGCCTACCGTATGCGACCGCGCACGCTTGACGATTACATCGGTCAGCAGGCACTGGTCGGGCCCGACAAGCCGCTGCGACGCATGGCGGAAACCGCCAGCGTGCGTTCGATGATTCTGTGGGGGCCACCGGGCGTGGGCAAGACCACGCTGGCCGAGATCCTGGCCGAGGCCTCCGGCGCACGACTCGAGCAGCTTTCTGCCGTGATGGCCGGGGTCAAGGACATTCGCGCGGCGGTGGAGCGAGCGCGGGAAGGCCAGATGCGCGAGCGCCAGACGCTGCTGTTTCTCGACGAGATCCACCGTCTCAACAAGAGCCAGCAGGATGCCCTGCTGCCTCACGTCGAATCCGGCCTGCTGACCCTGATCGGTGCCACCACCGAGAACCCCTCGTTCGAGGTCAACTCGGCGCTGCTGTCCCGGGCCCGGGTCTACGTGCTGAAGACGCTCGACGAGAGCGAGCTGATCACGGTCCTGAAACGCGCCCTCGGCAACGAGACGCTGGGGCTGGGCGCACGCAACATTCGCGCCAGCGACGACACGCTCTCGATTCTCGCTCGCGCAGCCTCCGGAGACGCACGCCGCGCCCTGGGCCTGCTGGAAACCGCCTGCGATTTCGCCAAGAGCGACGAACATGGCGAACACCTCGATCGCGATGCCGTGGTCGAAGTGATCGGCCATCAGGGCGCCGCCTTCGACAAACAGGGAGAGCACTATTACGACCTGCTCTCGGCGATTCACAAGTCGGTGCGCTCGTCGCGCCCCGATTCGGCGCTTCTTTACATTGCCCAGTTCATCAGTGGCGGCGGCGATCCGCTGGACATCGTCCGGCGACTGGCCGCCATCGCATCGGAGGACGTGGGTAACGCCGACCCGCGCGCGCTGCCTCTGGTCATCTCGGCGTGGGATGCCTACCTACGCCTGGGCGACTACGAGGGTCAGCGTGCCATTGCCCATGCCGCAATCCACCTGGCGATCGCACCCAAGAGCAATCGCATCGATCAGGCCTGGAGCCAGGCCAAGGCATTCGTCGCCCAGCATCCCGACCTGGAAGTGCCGGTCTATCTGCGCAATGCACCGACCCAGCTGATGTCGTCGCTGGGCTACGGCGACGGCTATCGATATGCCCACAGCGAACCCAACGGCTATCCCGCCGGCGCCGAACACGACTGCTGGCCTCCAGAGCTGCCTAGAACCCGCTTCTACGAACCCAGCGACTACGGCCAGGAGAAGCGCTTCCAGCAGATGCAGGCGTGGCGCGAGGAACTGGATCGGCAGGCTGACGGCGGCGCCTGATCCGCCACGTTCGGAGCGGCAGGGACTATCAGCAAGAGCCGCTCGTGTGTGATGGCTGCCAAAAGCACTCGCCCCCGTCGTGGCAACCACGGCGGGGGCGAGTCGACTGACGGACGAAAGCGTTACGGCGTCGCGGGCGACTGCTCTCGGATCACGTCAGCGCCCTCGGGGGCCTGAAACTGGAACTGGGCGGGATCGATATCGACGTTGGTCTGCGCATTGTCGAAGTCGATCGCGGTGCGTTGTCCGGTGCTGTCGGTCATCTGCAGCGCATCGAGTTTCTCGCTGTAGAAGGTCAGCTTGAGCTGCTCGAACAGGGTATCGTTGGCCTGCGGCACCAGGGTGAAGGTCTCGCTGGCGCCCTGCTGCTGCCGCGACACGTCGTAATTGTCGGAGAGCTCCGAGGCGCTCCCGGAGAGCAGCAGCGCTGGCGTGTGGGTGACGCGGTCATCCAGCGGCTGGATGGTGACCTGCTCGAGATCGGGATCGTAAAGCGACACCTCGTCACCGTCGGAAACCACCAGCTGGCGATACGGCTCGTTCACGGCCCAGCGGAAATGTCCGGGACGAGACAGCCACATATGCCCGCTGGTGTCCTGCAGACTCGAACCCGATGCATCCAGGATCTGCTGCGTGAAGTCCGCCGAATAGGTCTTCAGCGGCTCGAGCAGATGGGTCAGGCGATCGGCGGAGGCCTGATCCGCCAGCGCCGCCTGGGTCATCAACACCGGCGTCAACAGCAACGAACCGGCAACGGCCAACATCTTCATCTTGCGCATGCGCATTCCTTATCGTGAATCGACGACCTTGCATCGACGATCTTGACTCAATGGCGTGGAATCATCGTGGTGATGAGACAGCAAAACGGCCGTAGGGTTTAATCTCACCCTGCGGCCGCTGGCACCCGATCAGTGGCCGAGGGGCGGCGGCGCGAGCACCTCTCGCGAACCGTTGTTGCCCATCGAGGAGACGACACCGGCCTGCTCCATCGCCTCGACCAGCCGCGCGGCGCGATTGTAGCCGATCTTGAAACGACGCTGGACGGCGGAAATGGAAGCCCGCCGTGTCTCGGTGACGAACTGCACGGCCTCGTCATAGAGGGCATCCTGTTCGGCATCGTCACCGTCACCGCCGTCGGCCTCGAGCCCGGCAAGCGCGTCGGCGGAGACCCCGCCCGACAGAATCTCCTCGATGTATTCCGGCTCGCCGCGGCGTTTCCAGTCCTCGACGATACGATGCACTTCATCATCGTCGACGAACGCGCCGTGGACGCGCTGCGGCATGCCGGCACCGGCCGGCAGATAGAGCATGTCGCCGTGGCCGAGCAGGTTCTCGGCGCCACCCTGATCGAGAATGGTGCGAGAATCGATCTTGGAGGAGACCTGGAACGCCATGCGCGTCGGAATATTGGCCTTTATCAACCCCGTCACCACGTCGACCGATGGCCGCTGGGTGGCCAGAATCAAGTGAATACCGGCCGCTCGTGCCTTCTGGGCCAGGCGCGCAATCAGCTCTTCGACCTTCTTGCCCACGATCATGAACATGTCGGCGAATTCGTCGATCACCACCACGATGTAGGGAAGCTTGCCGAGCACCGGTGGCGGCTGATGCATCTCCCACGGCTGCGGCTCCCACATCGGGTCCTGAACCTGGGCACCGTGGCTTTCGGCCTCGTCGAGCTTGGCATTGAAGCCGGCAATGTTACGCACGCCCATCGCCGCCATGAGCTTGTAGCGTCGCTCCATCTCGGCGACACACCAGCGCAAGGCATTGGCGGCCTCTTTCATGTCGGTGACGACGGGCGCCAGCAGATGCGGTATCCCATCGTAGACGGAAAGCTCGAGCATCTTGGGATCGACCATAATCATGCGAACCTCGTCCGGCGTCGCCTTCAGCAACATCGACACGAGCATGGTGTTGATACCCACCGACTTGCCCGAGCCGGTGGTGCCGGCGACCAGCAGATGCGGCATCTTGTTGAGATTGGCGACCACCGGCTTGCCGCCGATGTCCTGACCCAAGGCCAAAGTGACCGGCGATTCGGCATTCTGGTAGACGTCCGAGTCCAGCACCTGACGGATGCGAATCATCGCCCGGTTGGGATTGGGAATCTCGATCCCCACCGTCGGCTTGCCGGGAATGATCTCGACCACGCGCACGCTCTTGACCATCAGCGAGCGCGCCAGGTCCTTGGCCAGGTTGCTGATCTTGGAAACCTTCACCCCGGCCGCCGGACGAATCTCGAAGCGGGTGATCACCGGCCCGGGCCAGGTTTCGACCACTTCCGCCTTGACGCCATACTCCCGCAGTCGCATCTCGAGCAGATCGGCCATATCCGCCAGCTGCTCGGGGGTGTAGTTCGGCTGTTCGGGGTCGGCGGGCGTGGTCAGCCGAATCGAGGGCAGATTGCCGCTCGGCTCCGGCATGTCATCCATGACCGGGCGCTGACTTTGCAAATGCTCGACGGTCCACAGCGTCGGCTGGTCGTCAGCCGCCGCTCTGGCTTGAGCCGCCGTCGCCAACTGCCCCCCCTCGCTCGACGTAGGCGTAGGCGTGGGCGTGGGCGTGGGCGCATACTGCGGCGTCGCGGCGGGCGTCGCGGCGGGCGTCGCGAGACCATTAGCGCCCCCGCGACTTTCCTCCACCGCAGCCCGATCGCCGTCGGCGATGTCGAAACGCGGTTCCTGACGCTGGGTTCGCTCGACCGACACCCCTGCCGACTCCTGCGCCGGTCCGGACGCAAACCCCGGATCCGAAGGCATTTCACCACTGTCCGCTTCGACTTCTCGCCAGTTCACACGCGGGTGACGGCGCTGATCGTCTGCCGGTTCGGTCGGGAACGCCTGCCGCGATGCGACTCTCGAATCGTCGCTATCGATCTCCGGTTCCTCGGTATCGAATGTCGATTCACCGGTATCGATGATCGCCCCGTGGTCATGGGTGGCCGTTGCCGAAGGCCGTTCGGCGATCGGTTCCTGACGTTCGGCACGAATGCCCCATTGATGCGTCGGCGCGTCCTCGTCGGTTGCGGACAGCCCGGATTCGCGGGCAGCACGCTCGGACTCGTCGCTGGCAACCCCCGAAGCGGGAGCTTGCTGACGACGCTCGTACTGACTTGGCGGCGTTTCGACGAGCGTGGGCTCGGGGGCATCATCACGATCGGTGAACGGCTCGGAGGCGAACTCGCCTGCCGGTGCCTGAAAAGCATCGGGGATACGCCGCCGGGTAACGTCGGCGCGGAACGGTGCCCGTTCCGCCTTGCCATCCGACTCGATAACGGGCCTGCCTTCCGGTTCGACGGCGGAGATCGCGGAGGAACCAGCGACCACACTCTCGGCGCCATCGGTCGCGGAGATTCTGTTCGGCGTCGTGTCGATGGATCGCTCGTCGGAAGCGCGCTGAGCGGGAGAGAAATGCCGAGCCGATGTCGGTTCCGCGAACCGTGTCGGCGGTGTCGTCCGCGGCGACACGCCGGGGGCTTCATCCGGCGTCCGACCCAAAGTGGGTTCGCGAGACTCGTCACGCTGCTGACGAGCGGTGTAAGAAGACTCGGGACGCTTGGCGGACGGTGTACGTGCCGGGACGTCCCAGGGAATGTCGGTGCGACCGTCATGTCGCCACATCGAGCTACCGCGCTGTTCGTGTCCGTCGACGGCAGCACCGACGGCATCCTCCCACGCCGGTTCCTGACGGGTGGCATGGGCGCCACCCTCGTCGTCTTCCCAACGCTCCAGATCCGGCGCCTTGTTCCAGGGCAACCACCTGGCCCACCATGCGGTCTTGCCGGACGACGCTTCCTCCAGCGCCACGTTGTCGTCGTCCTCGATTGCCACGTCGTCGACACGATCATGGTCAGCCGCCACACGACGTGCCTCGGCATTATCGAGACGGCGGTTAGCTCGCACTTCGCGCTGCTCGCCCGCCTTGGCTTTCGTCCACTGGAACAATCGGTTGAGCGAGCTGCCAAGCTCATCCATTACCGTCAACCAGGACATCCCGGAGAACAGCGTGAAGCCTGACATGAAGGCCGCGATCGCGATCAGCGTGGTGCCCCGCACGCCAACCAGCGACGTCAGCGAACCGGCGATGCCTCGGCCGAGAATACCGCCAGCTTGATTGGGCAGATCGCTGGAAGCGTTATAGAAATGCAGATCGCCCAGGGTGGTCGTGCTCATCAGCAGCAATACCAGCCCACCGGTGTGCACGGCCAGCGCCATGGGGTCCCAGGCAATCTGGACCTGGGACTGCCGCATCAGGCGCCAGGCACCCAGACCGAACATGCCAGGCCA
Organism: Salinicola socius; assembly: GCF_001937195.1. Lineage (GTDB taxonomy): Bacteria > Pseudomonadota > Gammaproteobacteria > Pseudomonadales > Halomonadaceae > Salinicola > Salinicola socius. The sequence continues at coordinate 31,990 of NZ_MSDO01000011.1, forward strand.
CCAGAGGGCGCTGGCACCAAACAGGGAATAGAGCACGTCCGACAACCAGGCGCCGATCCGGCCCATCCAGTTGGAAACCGACTGATCCGGCCCGCTGTGAGACCACCCGGGGTCCGTCGGCGTGTAGCTGAATAGCGCCAGTAGCAGAAAGACGCAAATGGCGAGCAGCAGAATCACGGCACCTTCACGTGTCACGCCCTGTAGGCGCATGATCACGTGGCGGGCCTGCTCCTTGGCTTGCGCTTGCGTAGATGAACGACGGCTCTTCTTGGCCGAACTCTTGGCACTCAACTGATCAACCCCCTCGCGCCTGGTCTGGCGTGGCGTAGCGCAATCAACGGCCACACCGCTGGCGGCATTCCATTCCGCTCACGGCGTTGGCGATCAACAGCCGAACCCGTTAACGGGTCCGGCCTCTTCGACCCGCCATCATACCGGGGGGCGCGCCGACATCACAGGGGGCGCCGACAGGTCGCCAGACCCGTCATCTGTCATGCATCCACTCAAGCCGATAGCGTTTCGTCGGCCGTCGTTCGCGCCAGAGCACCCCGGGAGGACGGCAAGGCGCCAACGGGCGACTCCGGCTCGGCCTGTACCGTGCTGCGCAACCGGAATAGCGAGACGGTGTCCGCCAGCTGGCGACTCTGCTCGTTCAGCTGTTGCGTCGAAGCACTGGATTGGCGCACGAGCGCCGCGTTGCTCTGGGTCGTCTCGTCGATCTGCGAGATCGCCAGATTGATCTGCTCGATCCCGTGGGACTGCTCTTCCGACGCCAGACGGATCTCCGAGATCAGCGTGCTGATGCGCTCGACCTGAGACACGATTTCGGTGACCCGCTGCCCTGCCTCCGCCGCACGCAGGTTGCCGCCGTCGACCTCGTTCACCGTCTTTCCGATCAGCGCCTTGATCTGCTGGGCCGATGTGGCGCAGCGCTCCGCCAAGCTGCGGACCTCCTGAGCAACCACTGCGAACCCTCGACCATGTTCGCCCGCCCGTGCCGCTTCGACGGAGGCGTTCAGCGCCAGCAGATTGGTCTGGAAGGCAATGCCATCGATCACGCCGACCACCTCGGATATCTGCTTCGCCATGCCGACGATGCGCTGCATCGCTTCGGCCGTCGCCTCGACGGTACCCTGCGCCTCACCCGCCGCCACTGCGGTTCGTCGGGCCTGCTCATCGCTCTCCTGCGCCCGCTGGGCATTCTGCCGCACCGTCGCATTGATCTGCTCGGTACTGGCAGCCGTTTCCTCGAGGCTCGCGGCCTGGGATTCGGTGCGCGATGCAAGCTCGCCATTGCCCGATGCCAGTTCGCGGGTATGGCTTTCGGTCTGCGCAACGGCGCCACGCACCTGGCCCACGATGCGCTCGAGCCCATCGCCTATGCCGTTCATGGCACCGACCAATTGGCCGATCTCATCACCGCGACGCGTCTCTATGCGCTGCGACAGATCGCCCTCTGCGAGAGCCTGCGCCAGACCCACGGCACGATTCATGGGTCGTGTCACCACCCGTTTAACGACCCAGTAGAGCGTGAAGCTCAAGCCCGCCGCGAGGGCGAGCGCAATCAGCAGGAACCGGTTCCGCGCCGCGACCACGCCGGCCTGAATCTCATCGACCGAAACCGATCCGGCCACGACCCACTGCCATTCGGGATAGCGCGAATAGAGAACCAGCCGCTCTTCGCCGCTCCTGGCGGCGTAGTCGATCTCGCCGGAGTCCTGGTCGAACATCGGCCTGAAGACAGCTCCGTTATCGCTGTCCAACAGATTCTGCCCTTCGTAGGGTCCGCCCGCGATCACCTCGCCAGCGCGATCGCCGGCTGCAGAGATCAACATGGTGTAACCCGCCTCGCCGATCCCCATTTCCCGAATGCGGTCCTGAACCTGGGCCATCTCGGCGCTGACGTCCACGCCCACGAACAGCGCCCCGACGACCTGGCCATCGCCATCCTGAATCGGCTGATACTTGGTGATGTAGGGAATGCCGAAAAGCGTGGCGAGACCGATGTACGGCTGATTTGCCATCAGCTTGGCGTAGCTCTTCGAGCCTCTGTCGAGCAAGGTTCCCATCGCCCTCTCGCCCTTCTCGTTCTTCAGCGAGGTGGAAATCCGCACGAAATCGTCGCCGTCACGGGCGAATATCGTCGCCGGCGTTCCCGTCTGGGCGGTGAAGCGATCCAGCTTCCAGGTGTTGTCGTTGAGGACTTCCAGCCCGTCCTTGAGCGTCGGCGTCGGACGTCCGGAAACCTCGACGAGCTGATCCGGGCTCAGGGCGAATCGACCGGAGTACTGGTCGGAGAAGATGTTCAGAAACCGATCCGCCTGCTGCTGCAGGCTGTAATCGAACAGCGACAGCATGTCTCCGATGGAGTCCTGCTGCGTTTGCAGTTCATGCGCAGTGGCCGCGCGCAGCTGTGACGTGCTGTTCTGGGCCATGGCGAAAGCCAACCCCATGAGCACGGCGACCTGCAACAAGGCGACGATGAGGGCCAGCTTGGTACCGATACTGGCGTGACGAAAGCGCTGTCGGAGTGCAGCCATGGATCTTTCCGCGAGTTATGGAGTCGAGGAGCTTATCGGCGGCCGCAAAGAGAATCTTGATGACGGTCACGACAAAATCGTGTCCGGGCAAGACGCCATCCGGGTTTGCTATGCTGGGGGCCGCTTTCTCATCCGGCCATCTGCATGCTGCCCTGGTTACCGCCTCACATCGTCGCTTTCCCACCCGCCGCCCAGGCGCTCGATGACCCTGACGGCCTGTTGGCCGCGGGCGGCGCGCTGACGCCCGACTGGCTATTGAGCGCTTATCGTCACGGCATCTTTCCCTGGTATGGCGAGGGCCAGCCGGTGCTGTGGTGGTCGCCGAATCCGCGCATGGTGCTGTTCCCCGAGGAGATCCGCATTCGCCGAAGCCTGGCCAAACGCCTGCGCAACGGCGGCTTTCAGGTCAGCTTCGATCACGCATTCGAGCGCGTCATCGCCGCCTGCGCCGAAACCCGCGCCGAGGCCGAGGGGACCTGGATCGACGACGCCATGCGCGAGGCCTACGTGGATCTTCATCACCTGGGCCATGCGCATAGCGTCGAGGTGTGGCAGGGAGAAGTTCTGGTCGGCGGGCTGTACGGGCTGTCGATCGGCCGCATCTTTTTCGGGGAGTCGATGTTCAGCCACGTCCCCGATGCCTCAAAGGTGGCGCTGGTCCATCTGGCCCGGCGCCTCCAGCGTCACGGCTTCACCTTGATCGACTGCCAGATGCATACGCCCCACCTGGCCAGCATGGGCGCCAGAGACATCGCCCGGGATACGTTCCTCGACTATCTTGAGAACAGTCTCGGACTCGGGAGCGAAAGCCTCGTCAACAAGGCTTCTCTCGAAAACGATCTCACTGCCCTCAACCCGGCCGATCCCTGGTCAACGGAGTCAACGTGAGCAGCGGCAATGCGAACAACCCGCAACGTCAGGCACGCGATCTTCGTTTTTTCCTGACGGTGCCCCACCCCTGCAGCTATCTGGCTGGCCGTGAAGCCACGACGCTGTTTCTCGACCCACAGGAAACCGTAGCTTCCGACGTCTACGACGCCCTCACGCTATTGGGATTTCGGCGCAGCGGCAGCAATCTCTATCGCCCCCATTGCGAGGCTTGCAATGCCTGCACATCGGTCAGAATTCCGGTCGAAGAGTTCGTGCCATCGCGAACACAGCGCAAGCTGATCAACCGCAACCGCGACCTTACCCTGCAGGTACGGCCAACCGAGTTCGATGAGCAGCACTACGCACTCTATGCGCGCTACATTCACGCCAGACATGCGGATGGCGACATGTTCCCCCCCAGCCGGGAGCAGTACCGAACGTTCCTGACCCAATCGCATCCCTTTGCCAATCTGCTGGAATTTCGGCTGGGCACTCAGTTGATGGCCGTTGCCGCCACGGACCTGCTCGGCCATGGACTCTCTGCGATCTATACGTTCTTCGACCCGGATCCGATCTTCGAGCGACGTTCGCTGGGCAGCTTTGCCATCCTCCGTCAGATCGAACTGGCCAGTGAGCGCCAATTGCCCCATGTCTATCTCGGCTATTGGATCCGTGCCTGCCAGAAAATGCGTTACAAGCAGGACTACCAGCCGCTCGAATATCTCAACGGCGGGCGCTGGCAACGCATGGTCCCGGCGACAGCCCTGCGCTAGCGCAACCGGCTCGGCAGGAGAGGTCGCAAACGTCACGACACTCATGCCCGCGGACGAATTCTGGCCCGATTTCAAGCGTATTTTTGCCTTCCCCGACGAGATGGCCCATAATATCGCGCACTTCAGAGGCTCAAGGGCGGGCCGGCTCGATGCCGACGTGAATGGCGACACTGCCGTTCGCGTTGATTTACGTTGATTGCCGACCGCAAGGCGCCATGCCAGGCCCTCACACCAAGCCCCATGCTCAAACGTTCAAGAGGGATCGCCTATATGGCACGAGAAGATCATATCGAAATGGAAGGCGTCGTCGTCGACACGCTTCCCAACACCATGTTCCGCGTTGAACTGGAAAACGGCCACGTCGTGACCGCCCATATTTCCGGCAAGATGCGCAAGAACTACATCCGCATCCTGACTGGTGACAAGGTCAAGGTAGAGCTGACTCCCTACGACCTATCCAAAGGCCGCATCGTCTACCGCTCTCGCTAATTCCGCGGCCCATCTCGGCGTGACCCTGTCTCGGCGATCTCCCGCCTTCCGGGAAAATACCTGACCTCCTGGTCGGGCGTCAGGCAGACGAGAGCAGAGATGCAAAGAATCGAAAAACGCCTCGCCATGTTGCCATGGCGAGGCGTTGTCGTTTCCGTTCCACCGCAAGGCGCTGACCTTGTCAGGCGACCTCGGCCTCGGTCTCCAGTTGCAGTTCGTCGTTCTCGACCCGAACATGCACGGTGCCGCCATTGTCGGCCAGATCGCCGAACAGGATCATCTCCGCCAATGGCTTCTTGAGCTGCTCCTGAATGACTCGAGCCATTGGCCGCGCCCCCATCTCCCGGTCGTAGCCTTTCTGGGCCAGCCACGCGCGAGCGTCGTCATCGACATCGAGCTGTACGCGTTTCTCATCCAGCTGGGCCTGTAGTTCGACCAGGAACTTGTCGACGACGTTGCGCACGATGGACGGCTCGAGACCATGGAACTGGATGATGCCATCGAGACGGTTGCGGAACTCCGGCGTGAACGTCCGCCGAATCACTTCCATACCATCGGTAGAATGATCCTGCGTCTGGAAACCGATCGAGCGACGAGAGATCTGCTCGGCACCGGCGTTGGACGTCATGATCACGATCACATGACGGAAATCCGCTTCGCGGCCGTTGTTATCGGTCAGGCGGCCGTGATCCATCACCTGCAACAGCAGATTGAAGACCTCGGGATGCGCTTTCTCGATCTCATCGAGCAGCAACACGCAATGCGGTTGCTTGGTGATCGCCTCGGTCAACAGGCCACCCTGGTCGTAACCAACGTATCCCGGCGGCGCACCGATCAGGCGCGATACCGTATGCCGCTCCATGTATTCCGACATATCGAACCGCACCAGCTCGATTCCCATCAGATGGGACAGCTGTCGTGCGACCTCGGTCTTGCCGACGCCGGTCGGGCCGGCGAACAGGAAGCTGCCGACCGGCTTGTCCGGCGACTTGAGCCCGGCCCGGGACAGCTTGATCGCCGCGGACAGACTGGTGATCGCCTCATCCTGGCCGAACACCAGCATCTTCAGATCGCGCTCCAGATTGGAGAGCAACTTGCGATCCGAGCTGGAGACGCTCTTCGGCGGAATTCGTGCAATGGAGGCCACCACGGCCTCGACCTGCTCGACATCGATCGTCGCGATTCGCGCTTCCGGCGGCAGCAGACGCTGGTGCGCACCCGCTTCGTCGATGACATCGATCGCCTTGTCGGGCAGGTGACGATCGTTGATGTAGCGATCCGCCAGCCGAGCGGCACTCTCCAGCGCCGCATCGGTATACTTCAACTGGTGATGCTCCTCGAACCGGCCCCGCAACCCCTTGAGGATGCGAATGGTGTCGTCGACGGTCGGCTCAGGCACATCCACCTTCTGGAATCGACGCGCCAGCGCGCGATCCTTCTCGAAGATTCCACGGAACTCCTGGAAAGTCGTCGAACCGATGCAGCGTAGCTCACCGGAGGAGAGCAGCGGCTTGAGCAGGTTGGACGCATCCATGACGCCACCGGACGCTGCACCGGCCCCGATCACCGTGTGAATCTCGTCGATGAACAGAATCGAATTGTCCTGCTTGCGCAGTTCGGCCAACAGCCCTTTCAGCCGTTTCTCGAAGTCACCGCGATACTTGGTGCCCGCCAGCAATGCACCCATGTCGAGCGAATAGACCACCGCGTCGGCGATCACGTCTGGCACGTCTTCCTCGACGATGCGCTTGGCAAGGCCTTCGGCGATGGCGGTCTTGCCGACACCGGCTTCACCCACCAGCAGCGGATTGTTCTTGCGCCGACGAGCAAGAATCTGCACCACGCGCTCGAGTTCGTGGTCGCGGCCGATCAACGGATCGATCTTGCCCAGCCGCGCCTGATCGTTAAGGTTGGTGGCATAGTTGGTCAGCGGGCTCTGACCATTCTCGGTGGCCGCCTCTTCGCCCTCTTCGGACTCCTGGGAAGGCTGCTGAGACTGACCATGACCCGCCACCTTGGAGATGCCGTGGGCGATGTAGTTCACCGCGTCTACCCGCGCCACGCTCTGTTGCTTGAGGAAGTAGACGGCCTGGCTCTCCTGCTCGGAGAAGATCGCCACCAGCACGTTGGCACCGGTCACTTCACTCTTGCCGGAGGACTGGACATGGAAAACGGCACGCTGAAGCACGCGCTGGAAACCCAGCGTCGGCTGCGTTTCCCGATCTTCCTGCTCTTCGGGAATCAGCGGCGTAGTGGAATTGATGAAATCCTGCAGATCGGCACGAAGCTTTTCCAGATTCGCCCCACAGGCATTCAGCACATCGGCTGCCGAGGCATTATCGAGAAGTGCCAGCAGCAGGTGCTCCACGGTCATGAACTCGTGTCGCTTGGAACGCGCCACGGTGAAGGCCGTGTTCAGGGTGAGTTCAAGTTCTTTACTCAACATGGCAGTCCCCTTTTAGCCACTGAGGGCATCGGTCGGCACTTTCACAATCGGGCACAATCAGCGGTTCCGCAAGTCTTCAAAGACAAAAGCGTTGACGATGTGTGTCCGCCACTTATTCCGCGGCATCCACGTCACACATCAGCGGATGCTCGCACTCTTTCGCGTATTCATTGACCTGATGACACTTGGTCTCTGCGATGTCGCGGGTGAAGATGCCACAGGTCGCACGGCCCTGGGTGTGGACGGCCAGCATGATCTGTACGGCTTTCTCGCTATCCATGGCGAAAAACCGCTGTAGCACTTCGACGACGAATTCCATCGGCGTGTAGTCGTCGTTGTACAGCACGACCTTGTACATGGGTGGCGGCACCAGTTGCGGGTCCGACACCTGCTCGGCGACATATCCCTGATCTTCATGATCGGGGTCGGGAGGACGCGTCATTCCTAGACGCACCGGCTCCCTGGAAAGGTAGGTCGACACTCTGTCTGCGATCTCTGACATACGGTTCTTGGCACAATCTGGATGAATCCCTGGATGCATCGGCTCGGGTACAAGTTGGGACTGAGGTCAGGTATTGGATACCATCGGAGGCCCGAGGTTCCTTGAAGATGCGGCCGACGGGGTTCGTATGCAAGCCCTCATTCAAAATAGTCACGACAGGCCCCGACCGCCACGATGTCGCTGTCGAAAGCCACCACCCCACTAGCTCGGAGGCGCGTCGACGATCGACATGAGTCGAATCTATCTACTGCATAAGCCCTACAACGTGCTCTGCCAGTTCACCGATGACAACGGGCGAGGCACCTTGGCTGACCACATCGAGATACCCGGCATCTACCCGGCCGGGCGACTCGATTATGACTCCGAAGGGCTACTGCTGCTGACTGACGATGGCGCTTTGATCCATCGTGTCAGCGACCCGCGGCACAAACTGCCGAAGCAATACTGGGTCCAGGTGGAGGGCGAACCGGACGAGAACGCGCTCAAGGCGCTGCGCGAGGGAGTTACGCTGAAGGACGGCCCGACCCGGCCGGCCAGGGTTCGGCGCCTGACCGGGGCGGAGCCCGCGCCCCGCACTCCCCCGGTGCGCTACCGCGAATCGATACCCACGACCTGGCTTGCGATCGAACTGCGCGAGGGGCGTAATCGGCAGGTCCGCCGAATGACAGCGCATGTCGGCCACCCAACGCTACGCTTGATCCGCACCGCGATAGGGCCGTGGCGACTCGACGACCTGGCACCAGGCGATTGGCGCAGCGAGACCATCAATGTCCCCGCACGACCGCCGCGGACGGCCTCGGACAAGCATTCAAAGCCACGTCGCAACCACTGAACGACGCGTCCAGGCAGGTCGCGCCGACCACGGCATTTCGGGTAGCGGGCTTTCGAATTGACCCAGACCGGGTATGATCGGCCTGAGCCCTGCGCCCCGAGGTCGGGGAGACACGTATCGAGCTGGGCGTATCGAGTCGGGAGAATAATGACATGAATCGCTGGACACCCCGCGTGACCGTTGCCGTGGTCGTGGAACGGGCCGGTCGTTACCTGATGGTGGAAGAGGATCGCGGCGGGCCGTTCAGTCTGTTCAACCAGCCCGCCGGGCACCTGGAGAGAGGAGAGCGCCTGATCGCCGCCGCCGAACGGGAAGTTCGTGAAGAGTCGGCCTGGCAGGTTGCCATCACCGACTATCTGGGACTCTACGTTCACCAGACCTCGGATGGCATCACGTTCCATAGCCACGCCTTCCTCAGTCTGCCGCTGGCTCACCTCGGCAACTCTCTCGACAAGGGCATCATCAGCGCCCACTGGCTAACCTATGACGAAATCGACGATCTCAACCGCAACCGTCGCCTGCGCAGCCCGGTCGTGATGCAGCGACTGCGCGATGCCCGCGATGGTCGTCGCTACCCGCTGGACGTCATCCGCGAACGCTGACGCGACTCGCCACGGGCGGCCCCCAGCCTACTCCGCCGTCAAGTACGACCGGGCTCGATGCCGCGGTCCGCTTTCGGCTATAATCCGGGGTCATTTATTCGGTCGACTACAACGTCGTTGCACCAGCGGTTGGCGAATCCATTTGCATCGCCCGCCCCCACCTGCCTCGGAAATCGCCATGACCACAGCCAGCTTGCCCAGCGATACCGTGCGTTCCTCCCGCGAAGACGCCTTGTCATCCAAGGAGGCTCGGAGAGTCATCGTCGGCATGTCGGGGGGCGTCGACTCCTCCGTGACCGCACTGTTGCTGCTCCAGCAGGGCTATCAGGTCGAAGGCCTGTTCATGAAGAACTGGGACGAAGACGACGGCACCGAATACTGCACGGCGATGGCGGATCTGGCCGATGCCCAGGCGGTGAGCGACACGCTCGGCATCAAGCTGCACACGGCCAACTTCGCCGCCGAATACTGGGACAACGTCTTCGAGCATTTCCTGGCGGAGTACCAGGCGGGTCGCACGCCCAACCCGGACATTCTTTGCAACCGCGAGATCAAGTTCAAGGTCTTTCTCGACTACGCCGAGCGACTCGGCGCGGATCTCATCGCCACCGGGCACTACGTCCGTAGAGGCATCGACGACGCCAGCGGCCAGGCCCAATTGCTCAAGGGTCTTGATGGCAACAAGGACCAGAGCTATTTCCTCCACGCGGTGCCCGGCGATGCCATCGCGCGCACGCTGTTCCCTGTCGGTGAACTGGAAAAGCCCGAGGTCAGGGCGTTGGCGGAGCGTCACGGCCTGGCCACGGCACGCAAGAAGGATTCCACCGGCATCTGCTTCATCGGAGAACGCCGTTTCAGCGATTTTCTCAGGCAGTATCTGCCGGCCCAGCCCGGCCCCATCGAAACCGCGGAAGGCGATCGGGTCGGCGAACACATGGGGCTGATGTACTACACCCTGGGACAGCGGCGCGGTCTGGGTATCGGCGGCCTCAAGGATCATAGCGAGGACCCGTGGTTCGTCGCCGCCAAGGATCTCGAGCGCAATGTGCTGGTCGTGGTTCAGGGCGAACATCCGTTGCTCTACAGCGATGTCGTGTACTGCGAGCCGGCGACCTGGGTCGCCGGCAAGCCGCCGGCAAGCACTCGCCTGCGTGCCAAGACTCGCTATCGCCAGCAGGACGTTCCCTGCGAGGTCACGCTACTGGCCGAGGGCGAACTCGAGGTTCGCTTCGATCGGCCGCAGCGCGCCGTCACGCCGGGCCAGTCGCTGGTGCTCTACGAGGGCGATATCTGTCTCGGCGGCGCGGTCATTCGTGCCACGGCAACGGCCGAGGCGGCGGCCGGCGCCGCGGTTGCCGATACCCTCTCCGACGCCGCCACCCTTAACGCCACGACGGGGAGTCAGCGTTCGGCATGAATCCAACGCCCATTCAATCGGCACCACTCGACAGTCAGGGTCGCCAGGCGCTGGCGCTGGCAGGCGTCTTCCAGGCAGCCTCCGTGGTCGATCAGCTCGCCCGCACCGGCCAGTGCGACGAACGCGCCTGGAACACCCTGCTTCGCGCCACGCTGGAGACCGATCCGCCCAGCTTCGAATCGATCTACGGCGGCCATCACAACAACCTGCGCCTGGGGATCGATACCTTGCTGGCAGTGATGTCTCGTCAGCACGCCCAGCCGGCCGTGATGCGCTACGGCTTCTCGATGGTTCTGCTGATGCAGCGGCTGCGCAAGGACGACGCCATGATGAGCACGCTCGGACAGCGGCTGGGCCGAGTCCAGGGCCAGGCCGAACATTTCGGCGAAACGCACGAGAACGTGATCGCCAGCCTCGGCGAACTCTACCAGGAGACCCTGTCGACCTTCCGTTATCGGATCGTGGTGCAGGGTGAACCCAGCCTGCTGCAGAGCCGCCACATGCCGGAACGCATCCGTACTGCCTTGCTCGCCGGCGTTCGCTTCGCCCTGCTGTGGCATCAGCAAGGTGGGCGGCGCTGGCGCCTGATCTTTCAGCGTGGCGCCATCAAGCGCACGCTGCGCGAGCTCGACGGCAATTGATGTCGAACCCATGAATTCGTTAACCGCGAGCCCCGTGCTCGTGCGAGCCCTCGGGAACCCAAGATGATCGAACTCTCCGCATTGACCGCCCTTTCACCCGTCGACGGCCGCTACGCCGCCAAGGCAGCGCCGCTACGCGAGCATTTCAGCGAATTCGGCCTGATCCGCGCGCGCGTGACCGTGGAAGTTCGCTGGCTCGAAAGACTGGCTGCGCATCCGGGCATCCCCGAGGTGCCGCCGCTCTCCGTGGAGGCCCAGGCCTTTCTGGACAATCTGGTCAAGACGTTTTCCGTGACCGACGCCGAGCGCATCAAGACCATCGAGCGCACCACCAATCATGATGTCAAGGCCGTCGAGTACTTCATCAAGGAAGCCATTGCCGATCAGGCCGAGCTGCATGCCGTCACCGAATTCGTGCACTTCGCCTGCACCAGCGAGGACATCAACAATCTCTCCTACGCGCTGATGATGCGCGATGGGCTCACTGCCCTGCTGCCGACGATGCGCAAGGTCCATGATGCGATCGCCAGGCTGGCCCACGAGCACGCCGAACAGCCGATGCTATCGCGAACCCACGGCCAGACCGCCAGCCCCACTACGCTGGGCAAGGAGATGGCCAACGTCGCCTACCGCCTGCAGCGCCAGCTCAGGCAGATCGAATCGGTCGCATTGCTGGGCAAGATCAATGGCGCCGTGGGCAACTACAACGCGCATCTGGCAACGTATCCGGAGATCGACTGGGCCGACAACGCCCGCACGTTCGTCGAGTCGCTCGGCCTCACGTTCAATCCCTACACCACCCAGATCGAGCCGCACGACTACGTCGCCGAACTGTTCGATGCCATCAGCCGCTTCAATACCATCTTGATCGACTTCGACCGCGACGTATGGGGCTATATTTCGCTTGGCTACTTCAAGCAGCGCACCGTTGCCGGCGAGATCGGCTCATCGACGATGCCGCACAAGGTCAATCCGATCGACTTCGAGAATTCCGAGGGCAATCTGGGCCTGGCCAATGCGCTGCTTGATCATCTGGCGCGTAAACTGCCGATTTCCCGCTGGCAGCGCGATCTGACGGACTCGACCGTATTGCGCAACCTGGGCGTCGGGCTGGCCTATGGTTTGATTGCCTACGAAGCGGCACTCAAGGGCATCGGCAAGCTGGAAGCCAACCCACAGCGACTCAATGACGATCTGGATCAGAGCTGGGAAGTGCTGGCCGAACCCATCCAGACCGTCATGCGCCGCTACGGAATCGAAAAACCCTACGAGAAGCTCAAGGAACTGACCCGCGGCAAGCGCATCGATCAGGCCGGTTTTGCCGCCTTCATCGACACGCTCGCCCTGCCGGATGAGGTCAAGACCGAGCTCAAGGCGCTGTCGCCGGCGAGCTATATCGGTAACGCCGCCGATCAGGCCAGAGCGCTTTAATCCCCCAATCACGCCAAGGCAGGAGATCGACATGACGTCGGCCAACACGCCCCGCACACTGCTGGGCGGTCTCACGCCCGCCCAGTTCCTCAGTCAGCACTGGCAGAAATCGCCGCTGTTGATCCGCGGCGCCCTGCCCGATTTCGTCTCCCCGCTGGAACCGGACGATCTGGCAGGTCTGGCCTGCGAAGAGGGGATCGAAGCGAGACTGGTCGAGGAGAACGGTCCCGACAAGGCGTGGCAGGTGAGCCATGGCCCGTTCGACGAGGATACCTTCTCGCGCCTGCCGACCAGCGGCTGGTCGCTGCTGGTGCAGGCGGTGGATCACTACGTACCCGAGATCGCCGAACTTCTGGAAACGTTCGATTTCCTTCCCAGCTGGCGACTCGACGACGTCATGGTCAGCTACGCCCCGACCGGAGGCAGCGTGGGCGCTCACATCGACCAGTACGACGTTTTCCTGCTGCAGGCCAGCGGTCGGCGGCGTTGGCAATTGGGGGGCAGCCCCGGGGACGACGCGCGCCTGATCCCCGGGATCGACCTGCGCATTCTGGAGAACTTCACGGTCGACGCTGATCATGACTGGGTGCTGGAACCGGGCGACATGCTCTATCTGCCTCCCGGCGTCGCCCACCACGGCGTCAGCGACTCCGACGACTGCCTGACCTACTCGATCGGCTTTCGGGCGCCGTCCGCCGATGAAATCGTGACCTCGTTCGCCGACTATATCGGCGAACAGCTAGGCGATCGACAGCGCTATGGCGACGCCGATCTTCAGCCACCCGCCGCCGTTGGCGAGCTGGACGATCAGGCCATTGCGCGGGTTCGCCGGCTATTGATGGAGGCGATCGACAGGCCCGAGCAGATCGCGCAGTGGTTCGGCCGAGCCATGACGCAACCCAAGTATGTGGATCAGCTGCTTCCCTCGGAGTCCCCGACTGACCCGGCCGAGCTGCGCATTGCGCTGGAAGCGGGTGGAGAATTGCGCCGTACGCCAGGATCGCGCTTTGCCTGGCGTCGGCTTAGCGACGCTCAGGCCACGCTGTTCGCCGATGGCGACGCCGTCGTCTGCGACCTTGGACTGGCCCACCACCTGGCCGAGAATCCCCTCATCGACGCCGATGTGCTCGGCTATTCCGATAGCGAGCGCCTGCTTGCGGCGCTTGTCGACAGTGGTAGCCTGAGTCGCCCCGATGAGGACGACCAGGGTTGACGGTGGCGCATGCAACCAGCCGGTCGCTTCCACCCAACCTGTCGAACAGACCTGCCGAACGCAGTGGTCGACGACAGGCCCGCGAACGACAAAGCCCCGAATGACTGGACTCGTTTTAGAACACTGTTTTAATGTAGTGGTTTGATGTACCGGGCAAGAAGCCATATCTGGATGTTAAGGAGAATCGATCATGAAACGACTCATCGCCCCCGCCCTCGTCATGAGCCTGCTGGCCCTGGCCGGCTGTACCAACAACTCGACCTACTCAGGTGATGTCTATCGTGGAGATCAGGCAGGTACGGCACAATCTGTCAGCTACGGCACCATTCAATCGGTTCGTCCCGTCCAGATTCAGGGCGGCAATGGCGAGAGCGTTCTCGGTAGTCTCGGCGGCGCGGTGATCGGGGGCCTGCTGGGCAACCAGGTCGGCGGCGGCTCAGGTCGCACCATCGCCACCGCTGCGGGCGCCCTTGGCGGGACCGTTGCCGGCAGCAAGATTCAGCAAGCGACCGATCGCGTCGACGGCTACGAGCTCGAGATTCGTCAGGACAGCGGACAAAACGTCGTGGTCGTTCAGAAGGCCGATCGCAACTGGCAGGTTGGCCAGCGCGTCAAGCTCGTCGCCAGCGGTTCAAGCGTGAGCGTCGCTCCCTACTGAGCGAAGGCATGAAGACGGAGAAGCGTTGCCCTTCCGTCACATCGTTGTCAACGGCGCCCTCGAGGCGCCGTTTTTGTTAGTGTGATACTAATTTCAGATGTCGTAGACGCTTTACATACGTTATTGTATGTTGCGTAGGCTAGGTCATTCGTCGAAGGGAACAATACGATTCATGAAGGGACTCATGTGGGCGTCAACCAGCGTCGCCATCGCTCTGGCAAGCATTTCAGGCTCGGTCTGGGCCGATGGCATCCTGACGCTGAAATCGGAAAACGATATTTTTGCCAGTGGCGGTGACGGCCACTATACCAACGGCCTGGAAGCGGACTGGTCCTTCCGACCCGACCGCGACCACTGGACACGCGCACTTGCCGACGCCATACCCGGATGGAGCGCGGCATCGCTGGATGGTGCCGCTTACCGCTTCGGACAGCAGATCTATACCCCCGAAGACATCGATCAGCGAAAACTGATCGAGGACGATAGACCCTACGCGGGTGTTCTCTATGCCGGTCTTTCGCTATTCGATGATGAGCAACTGGTCGGATGGCGCCGCACCAGCGGCGTGTATGTCGACGTCGGTCTCGTCGGCCCGGGTTCCGGCGGCCATACGGTGCAGCAGAACTTCCACCACCTGATCGACAGTGACGAGCCCAAGGGCTGGCACAATCAGCTTCACAACGAACCATTCGTCAACGTTGCCTATCAGACCGCCTGGTGGAAGCAAGGTCAGCTGGGCCCACTGGAAGCCGAGTACGGCCCTTCAGCCGGCCTGGCCATCGGCAATCTGTACACCTACGCCGCAACGGGTCTTGGGCTACGCCTCGGCCAAGGTCTCGACAAGAGTTTTGGTGTCCCCGCCGTGGCACCCTCTCAAGGCAGCCGAATCTTCTTCGAAGCCAACAGTGGCTTCAACTGGTACCTCTTCGCCAATGTCGAGGGTCGACTCATGGCCTACAACATGTTGCTGGACGGCAATACATTCGAAGACAGCCATTCCGTCGATCGCCGCCCCTGGGTCGGCGACGCGCAGGCCGGCCTGGCTGTCTCGTGGAATCGCTGGCAGCTGACCTACAGTTCGGTCTGGCGCACCCACGAGTTCGAAACTCAGGACAGCGGCGACCAGTTCGGCTCCATCACGCTTTCGACCTGGCTATAACGGCAATTTCACGCGCAGCCAGGCGTCCTCGTCAGCTTTCCTTCAGTCGGTGTCAAACGCAAAACGGGCGATGCTCGAGGCATCGCCCGCATTCCAGGTCGGCCAAAACGACCGATATCGGACTCAGTGCAACTTGGCTTTGCGCATGCCCCAGCAGGCGACTCGTTTGCCGACCCAGATCCCGATTGCCAGCAGGATCAACGTCAACAGCATGGAAACGGGTTTCACGATGAAGGTCGCCCCCAGCACCGCCAGCGCGACCGCCATGATCCAGCGATCCTGAGCGGGGTCTCCCTGCAGTTGAACCGGCAACCGGCGTTTGACCGCCCCTCCAAGCCCGCCATCCCACGCCTTGAGCAATAGAAACAGTAGAACGGCAAAGGCAACGAGCCAAACGACAAAAACGGTCATGACGAACTTCTCCTCAACCGGGAATCATGGTGGTCTATGCTCGGATCAGGGTAACCACCCCCGTCAGGCGGTGCAACCGCCACAGATGCCGTCTGGCGGGCGCGAATACCCCCGATAAGGTCAATATCCGACCCATTGCGACCTGACAGAAAGGTCATGGCACGTTAGGATGGGACAGACATGCACAAACGCAAAGGTTTCAAGATGCAGATTGCCCAGAACTCCGTGGTCGCGTTCCACTACAAACTGACCAATGATGCGGGAGAAGTACTGGACAGTTCCGAAGGTCGGGATCCGCTGACCTACCTACACGGTGCGGGCAACATCATTCCGGGGCTCGAGAAAGAACTCGAGGGCCACGGTAGCGGTGACAAGCTCCAGGTCGCCGTCGCACCGGAAGAAGGTTACGGTGAAGTGCAGCCGGCGCTGGTCCAGGAAGTTCCCCGCGATGCCTTCCAGGGTGTCGACGATGTCGAGCCGGGTATGCAGTTCCAGGCGCAGACCCAGGAAGGTCCGCTGATGGTCACGGTCACCAAGGTCGAAGGCGATACCGTTACTGTCGACGGCAATCATCCGCTGGCTGGCGAGAAGCTGAACTTCGACGTGGAGATCGCCGAAGTGCGCGAAGCGACCGAAGAAGAAGTGTCTCACGGTCACGTTCATGGCGAAGGTGGTCACGAGCACTGATCAAAGCGAACCCCGCCCGGGCGGGGTTCGTTGCCTGGCGTCATTGATCGCCATGCAACCGTCATGTAAAAGGGCAGCCTAGCGGCTGCCCTTTTCATGTTACGCGGTGGTGAAAATTCACCGGTACGACGCCGTCGTCGCCATCGAACTTCCGCCAACACCGCTCGTCGCCTCGAATCCCTTCAGCCTTCGCTGGCCAGCATCACCCGCTGAGCCAGTTGCGTGCGTTCAACGGGGCGCCGCGCCTGCCAGTAATATCGCTTCCAGTAGACGTTATCCAGACGGGACAACTTCACGCCCTGTGACGCCGAGGCGTGAAGGAAGTAGCCGTCCCCCACGTAGACGCCAACATGATTGTAGGGCCCCGGCGGTCGGAAGAAGACCAGATCACCGGCCTTGAGATTCGTTTCCGTCACCCGACTTCCTTCCAGCACCTGCTCTTCCGTCGTACGCGGCAACTCGAAAGAGAAGGCTTCTCCGAACACATGTTGCATCAACGCGGAGCAATCGATACCCCGGTGTGTCGTTCCGCCAAGCACGTAGGGCGTCCCGACCCAGCGCTGATGCTCATCCAGCAGCGCCCGACGAATCACCGTTGGAGAGACAACCTGCGGCCGGAAGTCCTGCAGCGTCTGGGGGGGCGGCGGAACATCCCGAGGGATACTGACCGCAACGGTTCGAGATTTGACCAGTGGAAGTGAATACTGAGCGTTTACCTGTTGTTGTTTTACAGGAGCAGTGCAACCGGAAATGACCATCGCCAGTGCCAGCCCCATGGCTGTGCGTCTTAGCATTCAGCGAGCCTCGTTCGCCTGTGAGCCGTCACGGGCACCGCCTAACTTCACGGCAACTCATGGGGAGTCACCTGGCGAAATGGAGTCGCTGTGGTGGTGACACACCTCGACGAGGTGTCACCGCCAGAACGGCCTGTATTCGGCTCTGATAATCGGACAGAAAAAAGCCACGACCTCACTTGGCAGCGGGCGTAGCACAGCGGGATCATATGTCATTAAAACCGCTTTGGCGAGAGCTGTTGATCAACAAACCGCGTCAATGAAGCTGGCGGGACTCACCCGGCAGGATATCGACATGGAACGATGTCCAGTGAGTCATGGCGCAGCCGGGGAAATCGAGGCTTGCCCAGGCACCGGCCAACAGAGGCGATGCCTCGAGCCACGCAGTCAACGCCTCCCGAAAACGCAGCAGAAACGCCTCGCGCTCGGGGGTGTCGTCCATGAAAAATCCGAACCCGCTGTACAGTCCTTCGGCATAGTCCTGCCAGCTGCTGTAGTGGCGCTCCGCCAGCTGCAATGCCGTATCCAGATAGCGGGAGAGCCGCGCCTCGTCGAGCCAGTCGAGCTGACGCCCGGCCAAGGCCAGATCGACCAACTGGGCGATATCCCAGGCCGTCATGTCCTGATCGTTACAGTGACAGGCGTTATCCCTTACATGCTTGAGCCGCAAAAGATGCACCCGATCCTCTTCTGCGCACTCACCCGATTCGAGGATCGCGATTTCCGCTTTCAGCCGGGTTCGGTTCAGAGTGTAGGGCGCGTAGTTGACCTGATAGTCCTGGCGATCGCCCGCTTCAACGAGAAAGTCCAGAAAGTCGACGAGGCCGCGAGCCCCCTGCAACGCATACTGATGCTCTATCCACTCTCCCAGCGCCTCCTGATCTTGCGGCGCCAGAGGCTGCGGCGCCTGCCATAGAGCCTCGTTGAGCGGGCCCGCCAGCGATATCGCCGTGAACCGCCTCAGTGTCGGCCTCACGCCCGGCTCCAGCCAAGTCAGTGACCGAGACGGCGTCAGCCAGTGGAACGGCGATCCCGGATCGCGACGATGCCAGGCGATGTCGTCCGCCAGCGAGACCTCGTCTGGCGTCTCATCCTGACTCAATACGATTTCCCAGGCATGCCACGCCGACAGCATGCGCAACGGATCGCTGTAGAAGCGACTCAGCACGTCACATAGCGACTGCGCCAACGCTTCGATCTCTGTAGCCGGATAGCGGCCGCTGTCGGACGCCATCACCAGATAGAACGCATATTTTTCCGCCATCGAGATCGTCGCCGCATGATCGGCACAGGCGGCCAGTCGCTGCGACGAGCCCCGCGGGAGCTTGCGGCCTGCGATATGACGAGAATCGGCAGCCAATTGATTGAGATGGTGGGCCTGGGCCGGCATCCAGAATCGGGCCAGCCCCGCGGCCCCTTCCTCGCGACGCAACCCCAGGACATCCTCGAGATAGCGTTCGGCATCCTGGATTCGCGCCTGTCCCAGCGGCTCATCGAGATGTCGACGATGGATCAGATCGGGATCGCGAATCGAGGCAACGGTCAAAACCCAACTGCCGGCCCCTTCACGATGCTGCCGGACGAGCTCACGCGCTGCCTGGCGCTGTTCATCTCCCAGGATCCGGGACAATGGCATCTTCCAAGGAGTGACAGCAGCGCCGAGCAGATCGGCCCAATCCCGTTCGAAACTGTCTCGCAGGTCGCGACCTTCGAACAGGCTGCGGCCGCGTTGATAAGCCTGCGCAATCGCTTCCCAGTCAGCATAGCGCTGCTGCAAAAGATCGATCGCATGGGCCGCAAAACTCTCCGCCTCCGATGCCGAAAGCCAACCGGCGCAGTAGCCGAGATAAGCCTGATCGACCAGCCGAAGCCAGTCCCACGCGGCCCAGTCCGACGGCTCCTGATCATCCAGGAAACGTAGCAACACCCGGCCGTAATCCTGCTGGTCATTCAACCCGGACAACCACTCTGCACGAGTTTCAGGGCCCTGCCGCGCGACTCGAACTGCATCCATCTCCCAGCCATAGCGGTGACCCTGGCCGGCGAGCCAGAACAGCAGGGACTTGAGCTCATCCCGACCATTGACCTCTCCCTGCTCACGCAGCAACGCTTGATGCTGCCGGCGTTCATCAGAGGAAGATTCGATTGGCCAGGCCAGCACGGGTGCCATGGCGGCCCTGGCCCGCCACAAATCGGTGGGCCAGAGCGGAACCACTGCCTCGATCGATCCCAGACGGTGTCGAAGCTTCAGCCAGGAAACGCCTCGCTGCTGACGTTCCCGAACCAGCAGTTCCTGCCCGGCGGCGTCCAGTGCCGGGTCGTTCAGAGGCGCCAGCGCCTGCAGCCAGGCCTTGAGCGTCGAAAAGCTCTTCACGATGTCGCTCGCCAAGGCGAGAAGCCAGGCTTCATCGGTACGCTCAGGAACCCATCCGACCACACTGCCCAGCGCAAGCAGTTCGAGCCCTGCCAAGCGCGAAAGCGGCAGACCGTCCGCACTCGCAGCCTCCTCCCACAAGCGCCATGCAAACTCGTCACGCCCACCGACGCCTAGCGACAGCAAGCGCTCGAACGCCTGATCGGCGCTGAGTGCGAAGCGTGGATCGCTGACAAGGGGCCAACCACAAAGCGTCAGTTGCTGAGCCCACCACGGGACGAGAAGTTCGCTCAAGAGAGACCTCGTGCAAGGAGAAACGGCTTGCGCTTACCTGCCGGAATGATTCAGTGGCAGGGCGCGTGCGGCGGCATAGTATACCGGAAAGGTCGGCGTGCGCCGATGGCTCGGCGCACGGCGGAACGGCGGGGAGATCTAGCTCAACTTCTCGGTATGGGAACGCGATGTGCTGCCGAGCAGATGACGTAACAGGAATTTTCTGACGCGTACCACGAACTGTTCCTGGAAAAGCACGCAGAAGCATACCGTCATCAAGAGGAACAGCGGATACAGCCAGAGATGCAACTCCCCCGCCGCGGCCAGGCAGCCCTGAAAATCCGTCAAGCACAGTTCAGGATCGCCGGACATTACCCGCTCGACGCGCGAGAACACCGCATAAAGCGGGACATGCAGCGCAAACATCGGCAGCGAGGCGCCCCCCAGCCGGGACGCCCAACGCATCAACCGAGGACTACGGGGCTCACCCCAATGTGCCGCCACATAGATCAACGCCAGCTGGGCCGGTAGCAGCAGACCATTGTGCAACGCGTAGTACCAGGCGTGGCCCAACCCCAGCAAGTAGACCGCGAGAACGACACTGACCGCCACCACCGCCAGCGTCAGGCAGCACTGGGAGAACGACATCAGCCGTCCTTGCGCCTTGCGCTGCGCGTAGAACGTGCACAGCAGAATACCGGCGGCAAACTCGGGCAGTCGAATCAGGGGGTTGCGATGCAGGATGCCGGTTTCCGGGACACCGTAATCCGTCGTCAGAATGACATACAGCGGCGGGATCAGGTAGATCAGGTTGACCAGCACCATGGCGCGACGCGGGTGCGCTATCCGGCGCAGTCGAGGCGCCAGCCACGGGAACGTCAGATAAAAGAAAAAGAGTGCCGATATCGACCAGGAGGGCGGATTGAAGGTCAGGTAAAGAGGATTCCACGCATGCAACAATGTGAGGTTGAGCAGCAGATTGATGCCGGTTTCCAGCGACCCCATAGTGTGATTGAGGCTTTTCCAGTCGAGCTGCCCGATGTCGTTGTTGACGTCGTAGACCACGAATTGCAGCGAGATATCACTGTCCCCCGGCGCAATCGCCAGATAGCCGACCAGCGCCGAGACTGTCATGGC
Organism: Salinicola socius; assembly: GCF_001937195.1. Lineage (GTDB taxonomy): Bacteria > Pseudomonadota > Gammaproteobacteria > Pseudomonadales > Halomonadaceae > Salinicola > Salinicola socius. Next base: position 53,239 of record NZ_MSDO01000011.1, read on the forward strand.
AAGAACCAGCGACCCGATGTGGATGGGATAGAGATTCGAGAAACGTTTCAGCCAGAAGCTTCTGGGCGGTTCGCGCATCTGATACGACGAATCGAGATAGACGTGCGTCAGTAGAAAGCCTGACAGCACGAAGAAGGCACTGGTCGAGAAAAACCCGATATCGGTCACGTAGTGAGACCAATCGCGTATGGAAGGATAGTTATGAAGCGTATGGAAGATGACGATATAAAGGCCGAGCAGAAAACGCAGCCATTCGAGCCCAATGAAGCGTTCTTTGCGCGTGGCGGTCGTTGAATCAGGCATCCGTTGCAGATCTCTGGCCGTCAAAAGGCGCTAGTGTACCTGATTCCGTTGGTTAAACGTGCCGCCGACCTTCAACAGTATCGTCGAGTACGTTTTCTTCACGAGAAAGCCGCGCAATCGCGCGGCTTTCTGTGTTGAGCGTCGATCGATACGGCACTCGCCTAGGCTTTTTTGACCTTGGCCACGATCCACAACAGTATGATGGCACCGATGGTCGCAACGACCAGAGAGCCGATCAGGCCGTTCGACGACAGTCCCAGCAGACTGAACAGGAAACCGCCGATCACGGCCCCGACGATGCCGACGACGATATTGCCCAGGATACCGAAACCACCGCCACGCATGACTTTCCCGGCGATCCAGCCAGCGATGCCACCGATAATCAGCCACAAGATAAAGCCCATAGTCTTACTCCTTGATTCCCTTCAGGGTGAACAGTCGACAATGCGTTGTTAACGCTGCCTTGCTTAAGCGTAGTCACCAATCGATGAATCTTCGAAGACTGCGACGAAAAACGGGCCGGATGTTGCCGGCCCGTTCTCCAGTCACGTGCTCCCGGAGTTCATGATCAACCGAATGCCGGTACCCGCAGGGATGCCCGCGACGGCAGGCCATGCTGATGCCAGGAGCGATGGGCATCGCCATCTTCCCAAACTCTCCAGTGGAGCTGAGACAGCATGACCGGGTCGTCCAGGAATGCCAGGCGTTCGAGATTGTTCATCGATGCCGGTCCCTGCGTGACGGCCCGTGTCACGCGCTCGTGGCGCCTGCGCTTCAGCGGGGCAGCCTGCGCATGACGCGAAGTGCCCAGCGCCGTCGCCAAGGCATTGGATACCGGATCCACCACGACTTGAATGAAGTTCGGCGTCGGCGCGGCCGCGTTCATTCTCCCCAAGTAGCGCACCATCCGGCGCAACACCCGCGGCGGATGAGTCTCTTCGGGAATTCGGAACAGCCTGGCTCGGAAGCAGGCGCTACCCAGAGACACGCGACTCGATAGCGTCGACACCGGGATCGATATCATCATCGCGCCCACGATCGGTGACAGCCACCACAAAAAGGTTGGCTCCATGAAGTAGACGCCCACGGCCCAGACGGCACCGATGACGGTCTGACTCCAATGATTGCGAATCGCATCCCCCCAGGTCGTGTCACTGTTCTCACGGGACGGTGATCGCCACTGGATCGCCCAGCCCATGATCGAGGTCAGCACGAAGCGGGTGTGGAACAGCATGCGTACCGGCGCCAAGGCCATCGAGAACAGGGATTCCAGCACCATGCTCGCCAGCAACTTGAACGGTCCGCCAAACTGGCGACTCCCCTGAACCCACACCAGGATCACGCTGAGCACCTTGGGCAGGAACAGTAGCGTCGCGGTCGCGCCAAAGAGCCCGACGGCAAGCGTCGGATTCCACTGCGGCCACACGGGGAACATCATCCCCGGCTCCGGGAAATAGTTGGGCGTACTCAGGGTGTGGACGGCGAGTAGTGCCGTCGACAACACCAAGAACAGAAACCAGAGCGGCGCCGAGATGTAGGACATCAACCCCGTCAGGAACACGGCCCGATGCACCGGATGGATTCCCTTGGACAGAAACAGCCGGAAGTTCATCAGGTTGCCGTGACACCAACGGCGATCGCGGCCGAGCTCCTCGAGCAGGTTCGGCGGCATCTCCTCGTAACTTCCTTCCAGCTCGTAGGCGATCCACACACCCCAGCCGGCACGCCGCATCAGCGCCGCTTCGACGAAGTCATGAGAAAGAATCTCCCCGGACATCGACCCCTTGCCGGGCAACGGCGCCAACATGCAGTGCTGCATGAAAGGTGCCATGCGAATGATGGCGTTATGCCCCCAATAGTGCGATTCACCCAGCTGCCAGAAGTGAAGGCCGGCCGTGAACAGAGGCCCGTAGACACGGGTGGCGAACTGCTGCATCCGTGCGTACAGGTTCATGCGTCCGGAGGCACGTGGTGCCGTCTGCACGATGCCGGCATCCGGATGCGCCTCCATCATCTGGACCAGACGAGTCAGACAGGCGCCACTCATGACGCTGTCGGCGTCGAGCACCAGCATGTAGCGGTAGAGCGCGCCCCACCGCCGGCAGAAGTCATCGAGATTGCCGCTCTTGCGTTTCACGCGACGCTGACGTCGGCGGTAAAACACCTGCCCGAAAGCTTCCATGTCCCGGCACAAAGCCAACCAGGCGTGGGTTTCCTGGATCGCGATATCGGGGTCGAATGTATCGCTCAGGATGAACACGTCGAAATGCCGGCCGTTGCCGCTCTGGCGAATCGATTCGATGGTCGCCCGGACACCGGCGAAGACGCGTGGCACGTCTTCATTGCAGATAGGCACCAGCAACGCCGTGCGCGCCTCCTCCGCGATCGGTTCATCGCCGACCTCGGAATCGATGGCGTATCGGTCACGCCCCCGAAGCAACTGAAAGAAGCCCATCAACGCGGTCCAGAACCCCGCGGACACCCAGGCGAACAGCAGGACGAACAACGAGAGAATGGCAATCTCGAGCCACTGCTGCCCTTGTCCCGGCAACACCGTTCGCATCTGGTTGGCGGCGATGATGCTCTGGCCAAAAATCAGCACCAGCAGCACCCAGCGCCTGGCACTCGCGATCATCTGCCAGCGTGGCGCCGGTTTGCTCTCGCGGTGTTTACGCCGGAAACCGCGGCCAGCCCAGCTCCTGGAGCGCTGACCGAACCGCACGAAGGGGTTGGTCGACCATGCTTCCGGTGCCAAGGGCGTCCGTTTCAGCGGCGGGGCCGTCTTTACGCGCGTGACCCCGTGCGCATCGGTGCTCAGGATCTCGGGCGGTGCCAGCGGCGGTTCCGCATAGGCAAGAGCCAGCCGGCGTCCTACCGAACTGGCGGCCGGGTCGTCGTCATCGACCTCGCCACCGCCCAACGCCGCATGCAGCGACGCCATGTCGTGAGTGTCCAGGTCGCTGGAGAGCAGCTTACGCCGCTCGTCACGACTCTGGGCTTCCAGCGCCAGCCGTTCCAGGTAGTGTTCGGCCGACGCCATCCGTGAGGCGGGCGTCGCTTCAGCCATTGGCAGGCAGCCGGTAATACCAGGTTTCGGATACCCGCTTCTCGCCCTGATTCAGATAGGCGCGAATATCCAGCGGCTTCGCGTTGTCGCTGCGCTTGATCTTGACGAAGACGCGCCAGCCGCCGGTCGCGGTGTTGCGCTCGGCGTGACTGTCTACCAGCTCGCCGTTGTCGCCGACACTGGCCTGGACGCTCAGGTTGGCATCGTCATCGAGTCCGGAGAGCGAGGGACCCTCGAAATCCAGTACGAAAGCCAGAGAACCGTCGGCCTCTCGAACCAGGTTGTCTTTACGCACCTCGCCGCGAGAACGACGGGTCTGATCGACCCACGCCAGCGATGGGTCGAGGTAGCGACTTTCGTCCTTGGTCACGGTGAAGCGATAATCGTAGTCCAACGGTTGATCAGGCTGCGGCGCGGTTTCCGGCAACCACATCGAGACGATGTTGTCGTTGGTTTCGTTGGGCGTCGGAATCTGGATCAACTCGATCTTACCCGCACCCCATTCGTTCTGCGGCTCGACCCAGGCACTCGGACGCAGGTCGTAACGGCTGTCCAGATCCTGATAGCTGTCGAAATCGTGACCGCGCTGCATCAAGCCGTAGCCACGGAGGCGTGGCGTTGCCTGCTCGTTGATCATCAATTTCGCCGGGTTGGCCAGCGGACGCCAGGTCCAGCCGCTCTGGGAGTCGCTGATCAGCAAGCCGTTGGAGTCATGAATGGCCGGGCGGTAGTTCACCGTCTCCGAAGGCTGTTCCGGGCCATACAGGTACATGCTGGTGAGCGGCGCCACACCGAGCTTCTCGACGGAACGGCGCAGGAAGATTCGGGATTTGACGTCGACGACCGTATCGGCGCCGGGGCGCAGGACGAATCGATAGGCGCCGGTCAAACTGGGAGAGTCCAGCAGCGCGAAAATCGTCAGGTACTGGCTCGTCTGGCTCGGCTTCACGACCCAGAATTCCTTGAACCGCGGGAACTCCTCGCCGGAGGGCAAACCCGTATCGATGGCAAGACCGCGCCCGGAAACCCCATAGACCTGGTCTTTACCTATGACGCGGAAATAGCTTGCGCCGAGGAAAACCATCGTCTCGTCTTTACGATCCGCCTGATTGAGGGCGTAATTGACCTTGAAGCCCGCGATACCCAGGTTTTCATCATCGTTGACGCCATCCGGCAGATCGAGATTGCCGTAGGTGAAATCATCAGGCTTGTAGGTGAAATCGTGCACGCCCTGATCGTCGACGCTGTGGAGCTGGATAGCGCTGTCGTAGTGCATGCCTTCGTGGAAGAAGCTCAGGGTGAAAGGCACCCCGTCCCCGCTCCAGACATCCCGGTCACGCTTGTACTGGATCTGCTCGTACTGGCCATAATCCAGATTACGCAGCGCGTCCGGCAGGTTTTTTTCGGGTTCGCTATAACCCTGCTTTGAAAGGTCCTCGGCTTTCTTCGCGACATCATCGAAACCAAAAGCCAACACATTTTGGGCGATACCGCTGAGCAGCAACCCGGTCAGGGCTACTACCGGAAGAAGCGCCTTGCGTTTTTCAAGGTTACTCCGCCGGATCGATGCACTCACACTCATACTCCTGTCATAACTATCTTGGCCGATATCGACGAGCTCGAAGCGTTCAAGGCCGTACATACCGATACTGAGATGATTAGCCGTACTGAGCCAATTTGACCACGTCACTGGAACCCAGCGCGCGGACGCTACTCACGATGAAAGACGACGAGATAGCGAAGCCTCCGTGCTTCGTACTGCCGCAGTCTAGCATACGCTACACTACGGACACGGAAAGACCACCGTGCCGGCCTCGGATTGCGCTGACGCGCTGTTCACTCATGCTCCGCTAGTGCAGACCCGGTTCACCGATGGACGAGGCCGACGAATGCGTATCGAATCGTACCTCAATCAAGCGATCATGGCGGCCGGGGTACGTCGTTGGCTGGGCATAATGGCGTATCTGGTCATTTTCAGCTACCCCCTTACCCAAGCTGAACGCCTCTATCGCGATGATATCTGGCGGAGCTTTCATGGGGAAATGGGGTGGGTCTCCAATGGTCGCCCGCTCTCCAGCCTGTTCGCCCTGCTCGTCAATGGTGGCCCGCGCCTTGCCGATATCGCGCCGCTGCCGCTATGGCTGGGGCTGGCTGCCGTTGCCTCCTCGATTCTGTTGTGGCGCCGCCGCCTGCTGGCATTTGATACGGGTTATGCCTGGCTGGCGATGTTGATTCTGGTCGTACAGCCGTTTTTCCTACAAAACCTCTCCTATCATTTCGACGCGATGCCCATGGCGCTGGCATTGGCGTGCGCCATCACCGGGATTGCCTGCGCCCTGAATCCCCGCGAGCACCAGCGTTGGCAGGCACGATTTCGCTGGCTGGCCGGTGGGGCCGGTATCCTGGCATCGCTGTTTTTCTACCAGCCCGCGGCCAACGTCTACTTTGTCCTGCTCGCGTTTCACGTCCTCTTGAGCGTCTCCCATCAGGGCCGACCGGACTGGCCCCGACACCTGGGCGCCCTGGCCGCGGGGTTAATGGCACTGATGATATCGAAATTCGTCTCCGCGCTGCTGATTGCCGGCGACTACAGCGTGCAGCACAGCAAACTGGCGCCGCTCGACCAGCTGCCCTTGCATCTGGTCGCTCAGACCGGACGGTTCTGGCACTACGTCGCCAGCATGCTGGATCCGCCGACCGGGTGGCTGTTCCTCGGCTTGGCTGTCGTGGTGCCGCTCGGCCTGGTGATCGCCGCGGTTCGACAGCGCAACGCTGTCGGACTGGCGGTGATGATCCTGGTGCTGGCCTGTCTGCCCCTGGGCGGACTGGGTTTTCTCACGGCGCTCGCCAGCCCCATCTGGCAACCCCGGGTGATGATGGGCTTCGGCGCGGTATATGCCGGCCTGCTGTTCTGTGCGCTGCACTGGCTGTGGCGATCACGCCGACCCACCGCCGGATGGTCGCTGCTGGGCTGGCCGCTCGTGGTGGTGGCGCTCGGCACGCCTCTGACTCTCGCCTACGCCTACGGCAACGCACAGCGCCAACAGGCGCTCTTCGCCGACGACGTCTCGATGAGATTGATCGACGATCTCGCCACGCAGCCTTCTCCCGCAGCGCTGATCATCGAAGGGTCTTTGCCCCTCACGCGCGCGACGCGCAGCGCGATCACCGTACATCCTCTGCTCGGCGAGCTGATTCGCCCCTATCTCGATAACGGCTACTGGTGGGGCTATCAGGATCTCTATCGTCGCGGACTCTCCTCCGCTTTCGAACTGGGGGACGATCCGGCGCTGCGCCGACGCTTCGAAGTTCAATGCCGAGACTTGACGCCGCTGGCCCGGCGCGCCTGGTACACGCTCTATCGGTTCGAGCAGAGCTACGTGGTCTCCTTCGAGTCCCCCTGTCACCACACCCTGACGACGACGGAACTCCCGCTCGACGACTGAGCCGGTCCTGGCAGCGTCATCTTTTCGATGATCGATCTCTCGACCACGCCATCAGCGATAGCTGGTCTCTCGACGTGCCTTGACCTCGAGGGATCCACAAACGCCCAAGCTCAAAATCCACAAACGCCTAAACATTGGACGAGCTATGTCAGACAAATGGCGAATAGCGGTTTGACGCCAGTTACCTGAAACTGCCGGGGTAATGTGGCGGCGGCGTCTTGGAGAGCCGCCACCGGGATGCATTCAACAAGGACACCTTCCAATGCATGCATGGACTCTGATCTCGTTTTTGTTCTTTACGGGGTTGGTCGCCTTGATCACCTGGCGTATCACTCACCGTGACGATCTCAGCAATACGCGCGGCTACTTTCTCGCCGGGCGCAGCCTCAGTTTCCCGCTGATCGCGGGCTCTCTGCTGATGACCAACCTCTCGACGGAACAGATGGTCGGGCTGAATGGCGCAGCCTTCTCCGACGGGTTGAGCGTCATGGCCTGGGAAGTCGTTGCCGTCGTCGCTCTGGTGCTGCTGGCGCTGTTCTTTCTGCCTCGCTTCCTGCGCAGCGGTATCGCCACCGTTCCACAACTGTTGCAGGAACGGTTTGGCCCGACGACGCAACTGATCTGCAACGTCATCTTCCTGGTCGCCTACGCGGTCATCCTGTTGCCGATCATTCTCTACTCAGGTGCCGTCGGTCTTCAGGGCATGCTGGATCTGCCGGTACTCACAGGTATCGAGTCCAGCACCACGCTGCTGTGGCTGACGGTCTGGGGTGTCGGCATCATCGGCGCGATCTACGCCCTGTTCGGCGGCCTGCGAACGGTCGCCGTCTCCGATACCATCAATGCCATCGGCCTGCTGGTTGGCGGTTTCCTGATCGTTTATCTAGGTCTCAACGCCGCCGGCGACGGCAACGGTATCGCTGCCGGCTGGCAGGCTATCCAGCAGGCCCAGCCTGAACGCCTGAACTCCCTGGGTCGGCCGGATCAGCAGGTTCCCTGGCCGACACTGTTTACCGGCGTTTTCCTGATCAACCTGTTCTACTGGTCCACCAACCAGCAGATCATTCAGCGTACCTTCGCCGCCAAGAGCCTTTCCGAAGGCCAGAAAGGCGTGCTGCTGACAGGTTTCCTGAAGCTGCTCGGTCCGCTTTATCTGGTGCTCCCGGGCATCATCGCCTACCAGCTCTATGCCGATGAAGGCATCGCCGGCGATCAGGCCTATGGCTACCTGGTCTTCCATCTGCTGCCGCCCTGGCTGACCGGCTTCTTCGCCGCCGTCATGGTCGGCGCCATCCTGTCGTCGTTCAATTCGGCCCTGAACAGCACCACGACGCTCTTCAGCCTGGGTATCTACAAAGGGATCTTCAAGAAGGAAGCGAGCGAGCAGCAGGTGGTCAACGCCGGCAAGATCTTCGGTTGGGTGATGGCTGTCGCAGCCATGGTGATCGCCCCGCTGCTGGCCGGTCAGGACAGTCTTTTCGACTACCTGCAAACGATGAATGCGATCTACTTCATTCCGATTCTCGCCGTGGTGATCGTGGGTCTGCTGACCAAGCGAGTGCCGGAGTCCGCTGCCATCTTTGGCCTGATCGGCGGCATCGTGATGATTGCGGCTGGCTACTTCGTACCGCCCTTCAATGGCATTCTGGAGATCACCAACCAGTATCATTTCGTGGCCGGCGTCTTCGTGGTGCTGGTGCTCGGCATGCTAGTGATCGGCAGGATCGCGCCGCGCCGCGAAGCTTGGGTCCACGAGGACGTCAAGGCGGTCGATCTGACGCCCTGGAAAGGAGCGGTGCCGGTAGCGATCGTGCTGCTGATCCTGGTCTTCGCCATCTACTTCGCCTTCGCCGGCTAGACCGACCTTGCGCATGACCGCCGCCCCGCTTCTGCGGGGCGGCTTCATTTCCATTCGCGCTCTTGCCCCGCCCCCCTTCCGCCCGCACATATCGTTTACCATACGATCAGGTTTCATTCGGGAAGAAGCGATGCGCAGACAACTGACACATGAAGTTCAGAACCTGATCGACCGCGGGCGGGATCGTCAGCTGCGCCTGGCGGTCACCGGCCTGTCGCGTGCCGGCAAGACGGCGTTCTTGACCTCGCTGGTCAATCAGCTGCGTCATGCGGGTATCGACGCCCGTCTCGATCTGCTCAAGTCCGCCCGCGACGAGCGTCTGCTGGGCGCCCAGCGAGTCTCGCAACCCGATCTCGGCATCCCGCGTTTTCCCTACGATGAAGCCATGACTTCGCTCGGGTCGACACCGCCGCGCTGGCCGGAGCCGACCCGCGGCATCAGCGAGCTGCGCCTGCAGCTACGCTACAAGACGCGGCGCGTGCGTGGATTATTGGGCGATACCGCGACGCTGACGCTGGATCTGATCGACTACCCCGGTGAATGGCTGCTGGACCTGCCGCTGCTGGAACACGATTTCCTCAGCTGGAGTGCAGCCCAGCTTGCCAGCATGGGCCCGGAACGTCGGCAGTATGCCGAGACCTGGCAAAAATCCGTCGCCGAACATTCAGCCGACGAAACGGTGGATGAGTCGCGTCTGGCCGAACTCGCCGAGCGCTACGCCGTCTCCTTGCGCCAAGCGCGAGAGGCCGGATTCTCTCATCTGCAACCGGGCCGCTTTCTGTTGCCAGGCGATCTGCAGGGGGCGCCGGTGCTGCAGTTCTTTCCGCTACCCGGCGTCGGCGAAAGTGACCGCCAGAGACTGGAATCGCTGCCCGCCTCCAGCCTTTACCAGACACTGAAGACGCGTTTCCGCTTCTACCAGCAGCATGTGGTCAAACCCTTCTATCGCGACTATTTTCGCCGCTTCGATCGCCAGATCGTGCTGGTCGACGTACTCGGCGCGCTCAACGCCGGGCCGGAGCGCTTCGAGGATCTGTCGCGGGCGCTCGCGACCTTGATGCGAAGCTTCGACTACGGCAAGCGCAGTCTGCTGAACCGGCTGTTCTCGCCGCGCATCGATCGCCTGGCGATAGCCGCCACCAAGGCGGACCACGTCACGCCGGACCAGCACGCCAATCTGGTCACGCTGCTCGAATCGCTGCTAGCCGACCCGATCAAGGATCTGCGCTATGCCGATGTCCCGGTACGCGCTTTTTCGCTGGCCTCGATCCGAGCCACCGAACCGCGTGAAGTCGACAACGACGGCAAGCGCCAGCCGGCACTGCGTGGCCATGGTCTCGACGGAGAGCCACTGCTGGTCTATCCCGGCGACGTCCCGGCCAAGCTGCCGGAGCCGACGTTCTGGCAACGCCAGGGGTTCGCTTTCACGGGTTTCCGACCGCCGCCGTCAACAGCGGCCGCGCTGCCCCATATCCGTATGGATGCCGCCATGGAATGGCTGATAGGAGACAAACTGCGATGAGCGATCCACGCCCCGGACAACGCTTCGCCTTCGACGAGCCGCCGACGCCAGCCGACGACACCTCGCTCCACGGCGCCCAGGTCTACCTGCCCACTCAGGCCAGCGATCCGTATACCGCAGCCGACGACCAGGAATCACCCGCTCTCGACGCCGCCGTCAAACCACCGCGCAAACGGCGCTGGGGGTTGATGGCGATCGTGGGTGCCACGCTGGGCCTGGGCACGATCGAGGCGGTGCAGTCGCTTTACACTTCGGCTCTTGGCGGTGACTGGCTCTCAGGCGCCTGGAGCATGGTTGCGCTACTCGCAGTGGGGCTGGGCGCCAAGGCGCTATGCGGCGAACTGTGGCGGCTGCGCAAGCTGCGCCGGCATGCACGCCTGCGTCAGCAACTGGACGACGAGTGGGTCGACGACACGACGGATGCGCACAAGGACCCTGCTGCACTGGCCGATGAGCTCCGCAGCCAGATGGGGCTTTCCAAGGATCATCCGCACTGGCAATCCTTCCTGCATGCCCACGAGGCACACCACACCGCGCAGGAGACACGCGAACTGATCGCGTATCACATTCTCAACCCCCGCGATCAGGCGGCACGGCGACTGGTGACCCGGATGTCCAGCGAGACCGCCGTCATGGTGGCCGTCAGCCCGTTGACACTGGTGGACATGCTGCTGATGGCGTGGCGCAACATCGCCATGCTCGATCGGATTGCCGCGCTTTACGGATTGCAGCTCGGCTATGCCAGCCGTCTGCGGCTTTTCAGGGAAGTACTGCGCAACATGGCGTTTGCGGGCGCCAGCGAAATGATCAGCGACGCCGGCATGGATCTGCTGTCGATGAACCTGGCCGCCAAGCTATCCACGCGCGCGGGGCAGGGTCTGGGCGCCGGGTTGCTGACGGCACGCCTGGGCCTTCGCGCCATGCGCACCACCCGGCCGATCGCCTTCGCGCGCGACGAACAGCCGCGTCTCGCCGATCTTCGGCGCGAAGTGTGGCAGCAGCTACGCAGACTGGACGATGGCTCGAAAGCGGAGTGAGGCGATACCTTTCCGACGAGCTTTCGGGCGAAAGCGCCGTCCGTCAGTCGAGGACGAAAAACTGGCGTAGCGCACGCGCCACCGCCGATTCGTGATGGGCGCCGATGGTCCTGGCCCGAGGCAGTTGATCGATGACCTCGGGGTGCGCGTTGGAGACGACATAGGCGTTGCCCGCCAGCGTCAGCATCTCGATATCGTTGAAGTTGTCACCGAAGGCCAGTGCCCGCTCGATGGGGATGTCGAGCGCCTTCAGAGCGCGGCTCAACGCAGTCGCCTTGTTCACGCCCCGATACATGATCTCGAGCGAGTTGGCTGCAGAGTAGGTGATGTGCAGCATTTCCCCATGACGTTCGCGCAGGATGCGCTCCAACGGCTCCAGCAGTGCCGGCTCACCGATGTAGAGCACCTTGCCGACGTGCTCGTGTTCCAGGTGCTGCATGTCATCGACCTGATAGGTAAACCCCGACATCGCGTGAAGCGGCAGCAGCTCCGGCGCTTCGGCATCGATCAGCCACCGATCCTGGGTGTAGAGGTTGAGCCTGACCGTTGGCGGACGCGGCATGTCCACCAGCGCCTGAACCAGCGCGGTCGGCACCAACGTTTCATTGACGAGCCGATCCTCGGAATCGTGGAGGTGGGCGCCGTTGCTACTGATGATCCAGGCCGGGATCTCCAACTGACGCCGAATGGCCGCGATATCGTGGTAGTGGCGCCCGGAGGCCAGCACGATCACCTGCCCCTGGGCGGACAGCGTGCGCAGCGTGTCCCGGGTCAAGGCGTCGACGCGGTGCTCGGCATTCAACAGGGTGTTATCGAGATCGCTGGCGATCAGGTACTGGGACATGAAGTCTTCCTTGGGGAACGGCATCGAACTCTTTGTCATGCGCCCTTCGCGACGAGCCCTTCGCGACGAACCGGTTGCGACGAACTCGTGGCAGTGGGCTCTGGGCAACGAACGCTGGGCGGGAGACGCGCCGTGACGAACGCCTCACGGCCAGTTTACAGCCTGGAACCTTCGACCGCCTGTTGAGCGCATGGACGTTCAGTGTCACGGGCGGGGCAACGGGCGTCAATCGCCCGCTGACCCGACAGACCATCCGGTGCTGGCACCCGCGGCCGACTCAAGCCTTGAGACTATTGGCGACCGCACCAGCCTGACGCCCCATCACCAGGTGCACGACGCCTTGCCCGACTTCCTGGATGCCGGCGGCTCCCAGTCCCTGCAGCGCGGCGTCGTCCATCTGCCCCCGATCCTTCAGCTCCAGCCGTAACCGGGTCGTCGCCACGGCGGCGACGTTGCGAAGATTTTCCGCACCGCCCAGTGCCGCCAGCCACGCATGACGTGAGGCGTCATCGAGCGTGGCCTCGGTGAGGGCCGCATCGCTCTCGGTCGCGGCCGGGACCGTCAGCGTCTTGCCCTGATCGCGGACCGCCGCTCGAATATCGTCTGCGACGGCATCGGCGATCGGGCCCAGAATCACCTGCAGGCCACCGCCGCGCAGATGCAGAACGCCCCTGGCGCCGAGCGCCTTGAGCGACGGCTCGTCAATGGCGGCATCGTCCTGCATCACCAGCCGCAAGCGCGTGGTGCAGGCGCCGATGCTGACCAGATTGGTCGCCCCGCCGAGTGCCGTCACGAAGGCGGGCCCGCGCTCGCCGGGGTCGTGGCTGACGGTTGCCGTTGCCGCTTCCGGTTCGCGACCCGGCGTCGGCAGATCGAAGCGGACGATCGCCCAACGGAAGATGCCGTAATAGAGCGCGAAATAGCAGAGCCCTACCGGGATCATCATCCAGCCGTTGGTCGAGAGACCGTAGGAGAGCGCGTAGTCGAACGCCCCGGCCGAGAAGGTGAAACCCAGTTTGACGTCGAGCATGTTCATCAACGCCATCGAGATGCCGGTGAGAACCGCATGCATCGCATACAGGGCGGGTGCCAGGAACATGAACGAAAACTCGATCGGCTCGGTAACGCCGGTCAAAAACGCGGTCAACGCCAGTGACAGCAGCAGGCCGCCGACCTGCGCACGGCGAGACCTGGCGGCCGTGTGGTACATCGCCAGTGCGGCCGCCGGCAGACCGAACATCATCACCGGGAAGAAGCCGGCCATGAAACTGCCGGCCGTCGGGTCGCCGGCAAAGAAGCGATTGAGATCGCCCGTGGCGCCGTCGTAGCTACCGAACACGAACCACACGAAGCTGTTGAGCACGTGATGCAGCCCGGTCACGATGAGGACTCGGTTGAGCACGCCGTAGACGAACAGGCCGAGATCACCGGCATCGATCAGCCACTGACCCAGTTGATCGATGCCCTGCTGGATCGGCGGCCAGATCAGACCGAATATACCCCCGAGCACCACGGCGGAGAGCCCGGTGACGATGGGAATGAAACGGCGTCCGCCGAAGAAGGCCAGATAGTCCGGCAGCTTGATCGACTTGTAACGGTTGTAGAGCAATCCGGCCACGCTGCCGATGATGATGCCCGAGAGCACCCCCATGTTGATGTCGGGATTCAGCGTTTCCAGCACTGCCGTGAGCACCAGATAGCCGATCACCCCGGCCAGACCGGCAGCGCCGTTGTCGTCGTCGGCAAAGCCGACCGCCACGCCGATGGCAAAGATCAGCGCCAGGTTGGAAAAAATCGCGTTGCCCGCGTTGGCGATGAAGGCGATATCGAGCAGATCGGGCTGGCCCATGCGCAGCAATAGCCCGGCCACCGGCAGCACTGCGATGGGCAACATCAGCGAACGGCCGAGTTTCTGAAGACCGGCCATCAGCCGGGAACCGAAGGTCGTGGTCATGACGCGCTCCTCAAGATCTTGTTGTCGTATGGCTGGCGTCGGGATCCGCTGAGCCGGTGCCGGGTTTTGCCTCGCCGGGACTCGAATGCGCTGCTTCGACGCGCTGGCCGCTTGCACCCGTCACGCCATCGTCACCTGCCGGCGCTTCTTCCAGCAGGCTTCCCGACAGCTCCTGCAGCGCCTGTCTCACGGCAGCGGCGTCGGCCAACGCGAGCAGCGACGGGAGTCGTGCGGCCAGCGCGCCGGCATCCAGCCGACGCAGGCCCGCCTTGACCGCGGCGATACGCCCGGGTTCGACGGAGAGCTCGTCGACGCCCATGGCCGCGAGCAGAGCGCCCGCCAGCGGGTCCCCCGCCGCCGCACCGCACACGGCAACCGGACACTGACCGGAAGCGCCGTCGAGACACGAGGCGATGAGCCGCAGCACGCCGGGATGGAGAACGTCGCTGCGCAGCGCCAGCGACGCCACCTCTCGGTCCATCGCCAGCGCGTACTGGGTCAGATCGTTGGTACCGATGGAAAGGAAATCGGCTTCGCGCGCGAGATCGTCGGCACACAGCGCAGCCGTCGGCACCTCGATCATCACGCCCAGCGCCGGCAACCGCTCGATACCCAGGCTGGCCGCCCGGGACGCGAGTCGTTGCCGCACCCAACGCAGCTCGCCCACATCGGCAACCATCGGCACCATCAGTCGCAGCGCCGTCAGACCATCTTCGCAGAGCGGCAGATCGCGCCCGGCTTCGAGCAGCGCATCGAGCTGGGTCTCGAACAGCGCCGGCTGCGTCTGCCACAGCCTCACGCCCCGCTCTCCCAGCGCCGGGTTGGGCGTCGCCGGTAACCGCAGATAGGGAAGCTGCTTGTCGGCACCGATATCCAGCAGGCGGACGACCACCGGCTTGCCGTCCATCGCCTCGACGGCGGCGCGATACTCGGCCTGCTGTTCGGCGAGCGTCGGCGCCGTCTGCCGCTCCAGAAACAGGAACTCACTGCGCATCAGCCCCACACCGTCGGCGCCCGACCGTGCCGCCGACCGCGCTTCCGCACGGGTGGCGATATTCGCCGCGACGTGAAGCCGGCGTCCGTCTAGCGTCGTTACGGGCTCGAAGGCCGCTGCGCGCTCCGACTCGGTCTGTCGCCGCTGCCTGACCTGCTCGGCATCGATCGCCGCCAGACGCTGCGCGTCGGGCGCGAGCTCGAGTACACCGTGACGGCCGTCGCCACGACTATCGAGACAGGCGTTGTCGCTTCTGGCTTCCAGCAGCCCGTCGCCCATGGCCACCAGGCATGGCAATCCCCGTGCTCGCGCCAGAATCGACACGTGGGAGGTCAATCCACCGGAGGCCAGACATAGCCCGGCAATCCGATCCGCCACCGCAACGAACTGCGAAGGGGTGAGCTCGCGGGCGACCAGAATCGCGCCGTCGAGACCCGAGATGATAGCCGCCGCCTCGGTGGCGAAGAGCTGCATGACCTGACGCTGCAGATCGCGAAGGTCATCGGCCCGCGCCGCCAGCAGCGCATTGTCGCCATCACGCAGGCGTTGAATCTCGCGCTCCAGCGCCAGGAACCAGGCGCGTCCGGCGCTGCGCCCGTTATCAATTTCCGCTTCGGCCGCCCCGCGTAGATCGGGATCGTCCAGCCAGGCGCGGTGCGCCTCGAAGATTTCCGCCTCGGCCTGCTGTCCGCCTGCCTGGGCGGCCTGCATCGCCTGGACCAGCGTCGTGTCGACGTCCCGCAACGCCGACGTCAGCGCCTCGCGCTCCTGCTCGGTGTCGGCGGCGCTATCGGGCACCGGAGGCAATGCCATCTCGTAGCGAACCAAGGGCCCCACCACCAATCCCGCACTCGCGACCAGGCCGGTCAAGCCGCCGCCGCCGGACGTCCGTGACGCCTGCCGCTGACCCTCGGCCTGCGATTGCGGTGGTACATCACGCTGCGTGGCATCCGCTTCGGCGGTTTCCAGCAGCGTCGTTGCCGCATCGACCGCTGCCTGGGCGCTCGAACCCCGAGCGACAACCCGAACGCGATCCCCCTGAACCAGGCCCAGATTGAGCAGTGCGCTGAGGCTGGCAGCGCTGGCCTTGGCGTTATCGTTATCGTTGTCGTTGTCGTTGCCAATGTCGATGTCGATCTCGGCGGACTGGTCCTCGCCGGTCCGAATCAGCGTCAGTTCCACCGCGTGCTGCCGGGCGATGGCTCGCAGCCGCGCCGCCGGACGGGCGTGCAGGCCACTGGCACTGGCGATCACGGCTTCACCGCTGGCGAATTCTCCGTTCGCCGACGCCTCGCTGCCCGCGTCATCGAGCCCGGCAGTCGCCACGGCGGCGGAGGTCGCCTGCCACTGCAGCAGATCCTCGCCCATCTCGACGATCGTGCCCGGTGCGACCAGCGCCTCGAGCGTGGTGTCTGGTCCGTTGGTGAGCACGATGGGGGTGACCAGCGCCTTGGCACGTTGCGCCAGGCGATCGGCATCGAACCGGCATAGCGGGTCACCGGCAGAGACCCGCTCCCCGGTCGCGACCAGCAGCTCGAACCCATCGCCATCGAGATCGACGGTATCGAGGCCGATATGCAGCAGCCATTCATGGTTGGCATCGTCTCGCAGCGTGATCGCGTGCGCGGTTCTTGCGCACTGAATGATCTCTCCGTTGCAGGGCGCATGCAGCGTCTCCCCCAACGGATCGATGGCGATGCCTGGCCCCATGGCGCCTTCGGCGAAGACAGGGTCAGGCACTTCTGTCAGCGGAACCACTACCCCGCGCATCGGGGCCCTGAGAAACCGTAATGTGGATGACATGAAGACTCCCGGCTTGTTGTTGTTCCACTCCTGCTCCGGTCCGGCATGCGCCGAATTCCGGACACCTGGTCGCGCGACCCGCGACCGCAAGATAGCGTCGGCGATTCAGAGCGTACGGGTCACCTTCTGCAGGTGACGCGGCCGATCCGGATCGCCACCTCGGGCCACGGCCAGCCTGGCGGCCATCACGTAGAAGCTCTGGATCACCGACAGCGGCTGCAGGTCGTCGTGACCGGCGTCGATCAGCGGCAGCTGGCGCGCGCCGACACTATCGTCGGCAGCCAGCAGCACCCTGGCGCCGATACTCTCCAGCCAGACGGCCAGCTCCAGCAGCCCGGCCTGATCCGGCCCCGGCGGCGCGAACACCAGCACCGGATAGCCCGGCCCGATCAGCGCCATCGGGCCATGACGAACTTCGGCGGCACTGAACGGCTCGGCCTGGATGGCGCAGGTTTCCTTGAACTTGAGCGCCGCCTCCTGGGCCACGGCGAGTCCTGCACCCCGGCCGATCACCAGCAGCCGGTCGACATCGATCAGCGCGTCCACCGCCGGCTGCCAATCCAGCCGCGCCGCGGCTTCCAGTGTCGGCGGCAATGCTTCCAGCGCCGTCAGCAGTGTTTCGTCCTCGGCCCAGGCGCCGATCAGATGCGCACAGGCGGCCAGAGTGGCGAGATAGCTCTTGGTCGCCGCGACGCTTTTTTCGACGCCCGCCTGCAGCGCGATCTCGCACTCGGAGGCCTGCCCCAGCGGCGAATCCGGCGTATTGACCAGTGCCACGCTACGGGCACCGCCAACGATCAGTGCCTTCTGCGTCGCAACCAGATCGGGGCTGGCGCCAGACTGCGAGATGGCCACCGCCAATTGCCCCCGGACCCGCCAGGGCGCGTTGGCGACAGTGGTCAATGACGGCGGCACCGACGCCATCGGCAAGCCGAGATGTTTCATCCCCAGATAGGCGAAGTAGGCGGCGGCGTGGTCGGAGCTGCCCCGCGCCACCGTCAGCGCGCCACGCAGATCCGACTCGCGCAGCGTCCTGCCAAGCCCGGCGAGGTGGGCGGCATTGGCCTGCCATTGCGCCCGCAGGCATCCGGGCGCGCTCTGCGCCTCTTCCAGCATCAGTGACATCAGTGCCTCTCCCGCGGCGCAGCCGCCGCCTGTGGTGTCGTCCGTTGTTGCGAGCCCGTCTGTCCCTGTCCCGTCGACGAGGCGTGGTGGGCGAGCTCGCCCCCCACGTAGACGGCGTCGATCTCGAGTCGCGCGTTCATGACCACGACATCGGCGCGACAGCCGATATCCAACCGACCGATCTCGGTCTCGCCGAGAAAATCGGCGGGATACTGGGACAGTCGCCGGCAGGCGTCGTCCAGACCGAGACCGATCTGGACCAGATTGCGCAGTGCCTGGTCCATGGTCAGGGTACTGCCCGCCAGCGTGCCGTCGGCCAGGCGCACGCCCCCGAGGCATTTGGTCACATGCTGCTCGCCGAGACGGTATTCCCCGTCCGGCATGCCGGCCGCGGCCGTGGAGTCGGTCACGCCAAAGAGATGGGGAATGCAGCGCAGCGCCGTGAGGATGGCGCCGGGATGAACGTGAAGCAGATCGGGAATGATCTCGGCATAGTCGGCGTGCGCCAGCGCCGCGCCGACCATGCCGGGCTTGCGGTGATGGAGCCCGGTCATCGCGTTGAACAGGTGGGTGAAGCCGTGAGCGCCATGCTCGAGCCCGGCCACGCCCTCCTCGTAGCTCCCCAGGGTGTGGCCCATCTGCACCCGCACGCCACGCTCGCGCAGCTGCCCGATGAGTTCGGCATGGCCCGACAGCTCCGGCGCCAGCGTCAGCAGCCGGATCGGTGCCAGCGCCATTAGCGCTTCGACCTCGTCGATCACGCCGGGATGCGCATGGGGCGGCTGGGCGCCCAGCTTGCCGGGGTTGAGATAGGGGCCTTCGAGATGCACGCCCAGGAGCCGTGAAGCGCAGGATGGCGGCGCGGCGATCAGTCGAGAGATATCCCGCAACGCCTGCTGGATATCCGATACCGGTGCGGTCATGGTGGTGACCAGCAGGCTGGTGGTCCCGAAACGGACGTGGGTTCGCGCCATGGTCGCGGCGGCGTCGCCCCCTTCCATGGCGTCCGCTCCGCCCCCGCCATGCACGTGCAGATCGACGAATCCCGGCAGTAGCCGCGGATATTCGTTCGTGCCGGGATCGACCGCCTCGCCCTCGATGGCGGCGATTCGGCCATCGCGCCAGTGGAGCGTGCCGAGGCGCCATCCTTCGGGGGTCAGAATATTGCCGTAAAGCATGCTGCCTCCTGCTCGAGCGATCTCATTGCGTCAGTTCCACCATGAAGTCGTAGTAATCGGTTCGGCAGTAGGTCACCGTCAATTCCCCCGGCCGGCCGTCGGCGAGATAGCCGAGCCGCGTCATCATCAGCAGTGCGCAGGATTGCGGCACCTGGGCAAGCGTCGCCAGCTCGGCATCGGCATTGACCGCCGACACATGCTGCAGGGCCCGCACGATCGGCGTGCCCAGATGGTCGAGGTGGCGGTAGAGCGAATGGGTGACGCCCTGCGGATCGGGCAGTACCCGGCTCGGCAGGCAGCTCTCCTCGACCGCGACCACCACGTCATCGGCCAGCCGCAGGCGCTTGAGCCGTGACACCTGATGATCCGCGTTCAACCCCAGCCGCAGGCTCTCCTCCACCGTCGGCGTTCCCAGACTCCGACTCAGCCAGCGCGAGCTGGGGCGATGACCGCGCTGGGTCAAGAGCTCGGTAAAACTGGTCAATCGTGTCAGCGATTGATTGAGCCGCGGGGCAATGAAAGTGCCGGAGCCATGGGTTCGCTGAATCAGGCCCAGTGCCACCAGCCGATCCAGCGCCTTGCGTGCGGTAATGCGGGAAATATTGAGCGATTCGGCCAGCACTCGCTCCGAAGGCAGGGCCTCGCCGGTTTCCCAGTCACCCGCTTCGATCGCCTGGACCAGTTGCTGGGCCAATTGACGATAAAGCGGGGTCGACCGATCGGCATCCAGCCTGAGCCGCGATAGCGTTGATTCCATGGCAAGCCGGCTCCGGCGTCGCTGTGATCGATATCCGTCGCTAATACCACTTCAATACCACCAACATAACCACTCGCATACCAATCCACCAGACCCGCGACGACCAACTTTGGTCGAACCCGGAGCGCGATCGGTTCGGCCGGATCGAACCTGGCCCGACGACGAATGCCCCGGGCCGCCGCGCGATTGGCGTGCCCCTCGCGGAATCCGTATAGTGTCGCTCTCGTCCACCGACCGATCCGATCCGATGCTGCAGAACAACTCTCTTCTGGCCCAGTTGAAGCAAAACATTCGCGCCAGCACGCCGCGCGTCCAGGGCACCATCAAGGCGACCGACAAGGGTTTCGGTTTTCTCGAAGCCGAAGACGGCACGTCCTATTTCATCCCGCCGCCCGCCATGAAGCAGGTCGTCCATGGCGACCGCATCGAAGCGGTCATCAAGGAGGACGGCGACAAGAAACAGGCGGACCCCGAGACGCTGCTGGAGGCATCGCTGGATCGCTTCGTGGCGCGCGTGCAGAAGCGCGACGGACGCCTGGCGGTGGTCCCTGACCACCCCTCGATCAATCTTTCGCTCAAGGCACGCCTCAAGCGCTCGCTGGAAGAGTCCGACATCGCCGACGGCGACTGGGTCGTCGCCCGCCTGATCCGCCATCCGCTGCGACCGGACGACCGCGCCTTCTTTACCCAGATCGACGAGCTGGTGGTCAAGAGCGAGGACCCGGCCGTTCCCTGGCGCGTCACGCTAGCACGCCACGCGCTGGAGCAGGAGTGTCCGCCGGCCGCCGATGCCTGGCCGCTGAAGGACGAAGGGCTGGTCCGCGAAGATCTCACCGCGGAGCCGTTCTTCACCATCGATGGCGAGAAGACTCGCGACATGGACGACGCGCTGCGGGTCGAAGCCACCGACGACGGCTGGACCATGACGGTGGCGATCGCCGATCCCACCGCCTATGTGGACGAGTCCCACCCGGCGGACAAGGAAGCGCGTACCCGCGCCTTCACGGTCTACCTCCCGGGTCAGAACATCACCATGCTGCCGGAAGCGCTGGCCGACGATCTGTGCTCGCTGAAGCCGGATGTGGAGCGTCCGGTACTGGCATGCCGCCTCCAGGTGGGCCACGACGGCACGCTGGGGGAATATCGCTTCTTCGCCGCCACGATTCGCTCCCAGGCACGGCTGGTCTACGACGCGGTCTCCGACTGGATCGACGGCGAACCGAACGCCGAGGCGCCGGCGGCACCGATCGCCGAGCAGTTGACGGCGCTGGCCGAGCTCTCCCGCGCTCGCGCCGCCTGGCGCGAAGCCAACACGCTGGTGTTCAAGGATCGCCCCGACTACGCGTTCGATCTCGACGACGCCGGTAACGTGCTGGGCATCCGGGTCGAGGAGCGACGCATTGCCCAGCGCATGATCGAAGAGGCGATGATCGTTGCCAATGCCTGCTGCGCCGACCTGCTAGCCAAGGAAGTCGGCCACGGCATTTTCAACGTGCACCACGCCTTCGAACCGGAAAAGATCGATCAGGCGCTGGAATTCCTGGCCGCACAGGAGATTCCGGCAGAGCGCGAGCAGCTTTCCGAACTCTCTCGCTATCGCGAATTCCGCCGGGCGCTGGACGCTCGCGAAGACGCCTGGCTGGATGTGCGCCTCCGTCGCTTCCAGGGTTACACCAGCATGTCGGCCCGCCCCGGGCCTCACTTCGGCCTGGGACTGCCGGCCTATGCCACCTGGACATCGCCGATCCGCAAGTACGGCGACATGGTCAATCATCGCCTGATCAAGCGGGTCTTGAAGTCGGAAGTGGCCCCTGTGGAAGCCAGCCAGCAGCTGACCGAGCAACTGACCGAACGCCGTCGACTGAACCGAATGGCCGAACGTGACGTCAAAGACTGGCTTTACGTGCGCTATCTGGGCGCCACCCTCGACCAGGGCGAAGTGTACGATGCCGATATCATCGATATCCGCCGTGGTGGCATGCGGGTCCGCCTGATCGCCAACGGGGCGACCGCTTTCGTGCCGGCACCGTTGATCCACAGCGACCGCACTCAGGTCGCCATCGACGACAAGGAAGGCCGCATCCAGATCGCCGGCGAGCCGCGCTATCAGCTCGGTGGCTCCCTGCGCGTCAAGCTGGTCGAAGCGCGTGAAGCGACACGCTCGCTGGTGGCCACTCCCGCCGAGTGAGCGACGCAACGGCCCGGCAGCGCTGACGACGGCGCCGCCGGGCTACCACTATGGTGTGAACGCCCTGTGGCAGTAAAACGATATACTGCAATGTAGTCGGTCATCGATATCGTCAGTCATCGCCATTCTCGGGAATGTGCTTTTATCGACAGCGACGGTCTTGACAGGGAAAGTCTTTTAGAGGAGCGGCTCGTTGCATATTGCCGACGTCACGATGTTCTATGCCCCCGCCAGCGGCGGGGTTCGTACTTACCTCGATGCCAAGCATCGGCGCCTCGCCAAATTGCCGGGCATCACCTGCAGCCTGCTGATTCCTGGCTCGCAGCTGTTTTCCCACAACGGCATTCACGAAATTCCATCACCGCCGTTACCGTTCAGTCAGGGATACCGATTTCCGCTTCGTCGCCGCGGCTGGGAGCGGGAGCTCGTTCGCCTGGCTCCCGACATCATCGAAGCCGGCGATCCCTACGTGACCGGCTGGGCAGCGCTGCAAGCGGGTCGCAAGCTCGACGTGCCGGTGGTCGGTTTCTATCACTCCGATCTGCCACGGCTGATCAGCAACAGAATGGGAAGCGGCACCGACAAGCTGGTAGAGCGATATGTCTATCAGCTCTACCGCCGCTTCGATCAGGTGCTGGCGCCAAGCCGGGTGATGGCGGAGCGGTTGACCCGCCTCGGCATCGAGCAGGTCGCCATTCAGCCGCTGGGCGTCGATCTGGAAACGTTTCATCCCAGCCGCCTGAATCCGACTCTACGTCGACAGCTGAATCTCGACGACGACACCAAGCTGCTGATCTTCGTCGGGCGTGGCTCTCGCGAAAAGAATCTCCACGACCTGCTGGAAACCGCACGGCTGCTCGGCAAAGGCTACCATCTGCTGCTGGTCGGACCGAGCATGCCCAGCAACGTTCCCGATAATGTCAGCGTGATCGATCGCTACACGCCAACCGAAGAGGTCGCCAGCTGGCTGGCATCCAGTGACGCGCTGGTGCACGCCGGTACTCAGGAAACTTTCGGCCTGGTCGCGCTCGAAGCGATGGCCAGCGGTATTCCCGTCATTGCCGCGAGAGCCGGGGCCCTGGCCGAAAACGTGCCGCTGGGCTGCGGGCTGCTCAGCGAGCCGCACTCGCCGGCGGACATGGCGCGCGCCGTGAGGGAGCTGTTCTCCAACCACGATGCCGCGCAGGCCGGACGCCGCGCCCGCCGTTACGTGGAACGCAATCACGATTGGGACATCGTCATCGACGGCCTGCTGTCACACTATCGTCGCCTCACCAGCGCCACCGAAGGCGCGGGAGAGGCCCAGCAGGGCTCGCAGCATGGATGATCGCCATTTTTCGCTGGTGCTCCACGATATCGCGCCGGAGACCTGGCCGGATTATCGCGGTTTCGTCGAAGCCGTCGATCGTCTCGGTGAACGTCTTGGCCAGCGCATCCCCATCACCTGGCTCGTCGTACCCAATTTCCACGGGCGTGGCGAATGCCGCGACAGTGATACTCTGCGCCGGGTACTCGATACGCGTCTGGCGCTGGGCGACGAGTTGACGCTACATGGCTATTACCATCGGGATGATGCGCCGGCGCCCCGCTCGCTGCGCGATTTCTACATGCGCCGGATCTACACCTGGGAGGGGGAATTCTATTCCCTCGATCGCGCTCGAGCCGGGGCCCTGCTCGACGAAGGAATGGCTCAGTTCGAGTCCTGCGGCTGGCCACATGGCGGCTTCGTGGCACCGGCCTGGCTGATGAGCCAGGGAACGCGTGAAGCACTGAAAGAGCGTCCGTTCACCTACACCAGCGATCCCCAACAGCTCTACCGGCTACCGGCCTTCTCCCCGCTGGAAGCGCCGAGCATCGTGTGGAGCGCCCGCAGCGCCTGGCGACGCGGCATGTCGCGAGTGGTCAGCGCCATTCAATATCGCCGTTTCCAGCACGCCGGGATGCTGCGGTTGGCATTGCACCCCGTGGATATGCGCTATCAGCCCTCCTACGACTACTGGCTGCAGATGGTCGAGCATTTGATGCGGTCGGGACGACAGCCGGTGACGAAACAGAGCTGGCTGAACCACGCTGCCCCCGATATTGCCTCGGACAATCTCGCCCAACGGGCGAACAAGGATCGCTCCGCGGCATGAAGCGCATCCTGTGGTTATTGGCGCTGGGCCTGGTGGCAGCGCTGGCAATACCGATTCTGATTGGTGGGCGTGGCATCGTCACCGAACTGCGGGGATTCCCCACTTCCCAGCTGCTGCTGATGATGGGCATGATCCTCGTCTGCTGGAACCTCAACGCCCTGCGCCTGAGGTTGTTGCTGGCCGGGCGTGCCGGGAAACTTTCCCAGACCCGCGCCTTTTCGATCGTCATGGCCACCGAGTTCGCCATCTGCGCCACACCCGGTGGGACCGGCGGCCCGCTGACCCTGCTTGGCCTGCTGGCTCGACGCGGCATCCGGCCGGCTCAGGCGTCCGCCATCTTTGCCGTCGATCAGCTCACCGATCTGCTGTTCTTCCTGTCCGGCTTGATTGGCGTGGCTCTCTACGTATTGATCGAGGCCGTCGATCTGAAGCTGGGCTGGCTGGTGGGTCTTCCCACTCTGCTGCTACTGACCGCGCTGGTGATGCTATGGCTGACGCTCACCCATTACGCCCGGGTCATGCATGTCACGGGGCGCTGGCTGGCCAGGCTCAACGTCAAGCGCCGCTCGCGATTCGGCTTCGCCCGTCGTCTGCTGCATTTTCGCAACTCGCTGATCGAAACCCTGCGGCTACCGCGCTGGTTGCTGCTCGCCGTATTCCTGCTCTGCTGCGCTCACTGGCTGATCCGCTACAGCATTCTCTACCTGGTCGTCCAGGGACTGGGGCAGCATATCGACTGGGCGTGGACGTTCCTGGTGCAGATGGTATCGATGGCTGCCGGCCAGCTCAGCTTCCTGCCGGGGGGCGCGGGAGGCGCCGAGCTGACATCATCCGCTCTGCTGACGCCGCTGATCGGCGCGCAGAGTGCCGCCGCCGCCGTGCTGATCTGGCGCTTCGTTACCTACTACTTCTATCTGCTGGCCGGATTTCCGATATTCGTCGCCACCGCGGGAAAGGCCTTCCTGCGCATGATGAACAAGCAGCGGGCCGCGGGCAAACGCTGACATCGAAACGACAGACAGCGTCAATCATCGGCCTGGTCGAGGCTGAGCCAGAACATTTTTAAAGGAAAGGCGGAAAACTGGCAGGTACATGGAAACAGATCGCCCCGTCAGGCGAACCAGACGGGGCGATGAGCGAGACATATCGTCTCCAGCGGTACAGCGAGAAGACTTACCAGCCAGTGGCGGCCTTCAGCGCATCACCGATCTCGGCGAGCGAACGCACGGTCTTGACGCCGGCATCTTCCAGCGCCTTGAACTTCTCGTCCGCGGTCCCTTTGCCACCGGCAATGATCGCACCGGCATGGCCCATGCGCTTGCCCGGAGGGGCAGTGACACCGGCGATGTAGGAGACCACCGGCTTGGAAACGTTGGCCTTGATATAGGCTGCGGCTTCCTCTTCGGCGTTACCACCGATTTCACCGATCATCACGATGGCCTCGGTCTGCGGGTCCTTCTCGAACATCTCCAGGATGTCGATGAAGGAGGAGCCCGGGATCGGGTCGCCGCCGATGCCCACGCAGGTGGACTGACCGAAACCGTGATCGGTCGTCTGCTTGACCGCTTCATAGGTCAGGGTGCCGGAGCGCGACACGATACCGACACGGCCCGGCTTGTGGATATGACCCGGCATGATGCCGATCTTGGTCTCGCCCGGCGTGATCACGCCAGGGCAGTTCGGACCGATCAGGCGGACGCCCAGCTCGTCACACTTGACCTTGACGTCGAGCATGTCCAGCGTCGGGATGCCTTCGGTGATGCAGACGATCAGCTTGATGCCGGCGTTGGCGGCTTCGAGGATCGAGTCCTTGCAGAAGGCTGCAGGCACATAGATGACTGACGCTTCCGCGCCGGTCTTCTCGACCGCTTCCTTGACGGTGTTGAACACCGGCAGGCCCAGATGCTCCTGGCCGCCCTTGCCCGGCGTGACACCGCCGACCATGTTGGTACCGTAAGCAATCGCTTGCTCGGAGTGAAACGTCCCCTGGCCACCGGTGAAGCCCTGGCAGATGACCTTGGTGCTCTTGTCGATCAGGATACTCATTACTTGCCCTCCGCCGCTTTGACGACCTGCTGAGCCGCGTCAGTCAGGCTGGTAGCAGCGATGATGTTGAGTCCGCTGGAAGCCAGTTTCTCGGCACCCAGCTCGGCGTTGTTACCTTCCAGACGCACCACGACCGGCACGTTGACGCCGACCTGCTCGACGGCTCCGATGATGCCCTCGGCGATCATATCGCAACGCACGATGCCGCCGAAGATGTTGACCAGCACGGCTTTGACGTTGGTGTCGGAGAGGATGATCTTGAACGCTTCCGCCACGCGTTCCTTGGTCGCGCCGCCACCGACATCGAGGAAGTTGGCCGGGCTGCCGCCGTTGAGATTGACGATGTCCATGGTGCCCATGGCCAGACCTGCGCCGTTGACCATGCAGCCGATGTTGCCGTCGAGCGCGACGTAATTGAGTTCCCACTCCTGAGCGTGCGCTTCGCGCTCGTCTTCCTGGGACGGGTCGCGCATCGCCTGCAGATCGGGATGACGATACATGGCGTTGGCGTCGAGGTTGATCTTGGCGTCGAGGCAATGGAGATTGCCTTCGTCGGTGATCACCAGCGGGTTGATTTCCAGCAGCGCCAGATCCTTGTCGTGGAACAGCTTGGACAGGCCCAGGAAGATCTTGGTGAACTGCTTGATCTGTTCCTTGTTCAGGCCCAGCTGGAACGCCAGTTCACGCGCCTGATACGGCTGTGCACCGACCAGCGGATCGATTTCGGCCTTGAGGATCTTCTCGGGAGTTTCCTCGGCGACCTTCTCGATCTCGACACCACCTTCGGTGGAGGCCATGAAGACGACGCGGCGTGTGGAACGATCGACCACGGCACCCAGATACAGCTCGGTGGCGATATCGGTGCAGTTCTCGACCAGGATCTTGGCAACCGGCTGACCTTTCTCGTCGGTCTGATAGGTCACCAGGTTCTTGCCCAGCCACTGCTCGGCAAAGGCCTTGGCGGCTTCCGGGCTTTCGATCAGCTTGACGCCGCCGGCCTTGCCGCGGCCACCTGCGTGAACCTGTGCCTTGACGACCCACTTGTCGCCACCGATTTTCTTGCAGGCCTGTGCGGCTTCGTCCGGCGTGTCGACGGCGAAACCCTTGGAGACTGGAAGACCGTAATCGGCAAACAGCTGTTTGCCCTGATACTCGTGAAGGTTCATCGATTCATGCCATTAGGTTGCATGTGACTCGAATGGCAACGCGCCGAAAATCGGCGCGTCACCCCCGTGCCATTCCGCCAGGGAACGGCACCTATTGCAGGAAACGCGAGAGAGTGACTTACTTGCGCTTCTTGCGGTTGGCCATGTGAATGGCGTGTCCATCGACGGCCAGTGCCGCTTCGTGCACGGCTTCCGACAGCGTCGGGTGCGCGAAGCAGGTCAGTGCCAGATCTTCCGCGCTGGAGCCGAATTCCATCGCGATCACGCCCTGGGCGATCAGTTCGCCCGCGTGCTGACCCAGAATATGGACACCGAGAACGCGATCGGTTTCGGCATCGGCGATGACCTTGACCATCCCCTCCGGCGCGTTGTTGGCGAGCGCACGGCCGCTGGCCGAGAACGGGAAGGCACCGGTCTTGACTTCGATACCCTGTTCCTTGGCCTGCTGCTCGTTGATCCCCACCCACGCCACTTCCGGCGCGGTATAGATGACGCTGGGGATGGCGTCGTAATTCATCTCCGGCTTCTGGCCGGCGATGAGATCGGCGACCATCACGCCCTCTTCGGACGCCTTGTGCGCCAGCATCGGACCACGCACGACGTCACCGATGGCATAGACGCCGGAGACGTTGGTGCGGCACTGATCGTCGACGAAGATGAAGCCGCGCTCGTCGAGCTTGATCCCGGCCGAGTCGTCGAGAAGGCTTTCGGTATATGGCTTGCGCCCGACGCAGACGATCAGCTTGTCGAAAGTCTGCTCCTGTTCACCGTTACCGTCGGTGTACTTGACCACGACTTCACGGGAATCGCCCTTGCCCTTGATCTCGGACCCGGTCACGCGCGCGCCCATCTTGATATCCAGCCCCTGCTTCTTGAACAGCTTCTGGGCATCCTTGGCGATCGCCTGATCGACCATCGGCAGGAACGTATCGAGCGCTTCGAGAACGGTGACTTCGCTGCCCAGACGGCTCCACACGCTGCCAAGCTCGAGACCGATGACGCCGGCGCCGATCACGCCGAGACGCTTGGGCGCCTGGGCGAATTCCAGCGCGCCGGCGGAATCGACGATGATGTCGTCGGTCATCGGTGCCGGCGGAATGTTCACCGGCACCGAGCCGGAGGCGATGATGACGTTGTCGGCTTCATAGGTTTCAGCCTTGCCATCGTGGCCAGTCACTTCGACTTTCTTGCCGTCGAGCAGCTTGCCGGTGCCTTCCAGGGCCGTGACGCCGTTGGACTTGAACAGCATGCTGATACCGCCGGTGTTCTTGGCGATGACGCTGTTCTTGAACTCCATCATCTTCTTCACGTCGGTCGAGACATCGCCGACGTTGATGCCGATCTCGGCATAATGATCGCGGGTCTCGACGAACTTGTGCGACGTTTCCAGCAACGCCTTGGAGGGGATACAGCCCACGTTGAGGCAGGTGCCGCCGTGAACCGTCTTGCCTTCCTTGTTGACCCACTTCTCGACGCAGGCGGTCTTGAGGCCCAGCTGAGCCGCATGAATGGCGGCAACATAGCCTCCAGGGCCCGCACCAATGACGATCACATCGAATTTATCGGCCATGAAAAATTTCCTGTTCGCTTCGTTTGCCATTCGCCGGGCAAGCCCGGCGAATCGACAGTCGGATGGTTGAGTCGAATGCGCTTAGATGTCCAGCAGCAGGCGCGCCGGATCTTCCAGCAGCGACTTGATGGCCACCAGGAACTGGACCGCATCCTTGCCATCGATCATGCGGTGATCGTAGGAGACGGCGAGGTACATCATCGGACGAATCTCGACCTTGCCGTTCACCGCCATCGGACGTTCCTGAATCTTGTGCATGCCCAGGATCGCGGTCTGCGGCGGATTCAGGATCGGCGTCGACATCAACGAGCCGAAGATGCCGCCGTTGGTGATGGTGAAGGTGCCACCTTGCATGTCGTCGATGCCGAGCTTGCCGTCACGGCCCCGCTTGCCGAAGTCGCCGATCGCCTTCTCGACGTCTGCCAGCTTCATGCTGTCGGTGTCACGCAGTACCGGGACGACCAGCCCGCGCGGCGTGGAAACGGCCACACCGATGTCCTGGTATCCGTGGTAGACGATGTCGGTGCCATCGATGGAGGCGTTGACGTCCGGGAAGCGCTTGAGCGCCTCGGTCGCCGCCTTGACGAAGAAGCCCATGAAGCCAAGCTTGACGTCGTGCGCCTGGAGGAAAGTGTCCTTGTACTGGCTACGCAGGGACATCACCGCGCTCATGTCCACTTCGTTGTAGGTCGTGAGCATGGCCGCTGTCTGCTGGGCCTGGACCAGACGCTTGGCGATGGTCTGTCGCAGACGGCTCATCGGCACGCGCTGCTCCGGACGCTCGCCTTCGACCGCCGGTGCTGAAGCCGCCTTCGGCGCCGCGGCGGCCGGTTTGGCGGATTTCTTCGCCGTGCCGTCCTTGAGTGCCTTCTGAACGTCTTCCTTCAGGACGCGACCGCCCTTGCCGGTGCCTTCGAGCTTGCTGACGTCGAGATCGTTCTCGGCGGCCAGCTTGCGCGCGGCGGGTGCCAGAATCTTGCCGTCGACCTTGGCATCCTGCTCGCTGTCGGTCGTACTGTCCTGTCCGCCGGCAGAGTCGCTGGAGGCACCGCTGTCGCCCTCGCCGCCCGCGCCTTCGGAGAAGACCGCCAGCAGCGCCTCGGATTCGACGACGTCGCCTTCCTGGACCTTGATCTCGGAGAGCGCGCCGTCGGCCGGCGCCACGACTTCGAGAACGACCTTGTCGGTCTCGATCTCGGCCAGGACTTCGTCGCGCTTGACCGCTTCGCCGACTTTCTTGGTCCAGCTGGCAACGGTACCTTCCTGCACGGATTCCGGGAAGCTCGGCGCCTTGACCTCATGGCTCTTGCCCGAGGCGGCGGGTTTGGCAGCCGATTCAGCTTCGCCACCAGCGTCTTCTTTGTCGCCGGACTCGCCTTCGCTGCCCGACTTGCCTTCGCTCTTGGCGTCGCTGGCCGGCTTCTCTTCGCTCTTGCCACCTTCGGAGGCAGCCCCGAGAACACCCAGTACCTGCTCGGATTCGCAGGTATCGCCTTCCTCGACCTTGATCTCGGAGAGCGTACCCGCTTCAGGTGCCACCACTTCGAGGACGACCTTGTCGGTTTCGATCTCGACGATCAGTTCATCGCGCTCGACGCTGTCGCCCACTTTCTTGTGCCAAGTGGCGACCGTTCCCTCGGCAACGGATTCGGGAAAAGTCGGCGCTTTGATATCAGTAGCCATGTCGTATCCTTAGTCTCTATTCTCTCGCGCCTGTCTCAGCGGCAAGGCGCCTTACGCGTTGAAAGCGTCGTCGACCAGCTGGCTCTGTTGCGCCACATGGACAGACATGTAGCCAGCAGCTGGGGCGGCAGATGCCGGACGGCCAGCGAACTTGAGGCTGTGATCCAATCCCTCGCGCACCATGCCCGCCACCAGGCGCAGATGATGCTGACTCTGATACCAGGCGCCCTGATTGAGCGGCTCCTCCTGACACCAGACGACCTGCTCCAGATTCGGATAGGTCTTGAGCGCTTCCCACAGCTCGTCCTTGGGAAAAGGATAGAGCTGCTCGACACGAATGACAGCCGTGTCGTCACGCTCGTTTTCGGCGCGATAGGTCGCCAGATCGTAGTAGACCTTGCCTGAACAGAGCACGGCTCGCTTGACCTGCTGAGGATCCCGCTCGCCAATGTCGGGAATGACCATCTGGAAGCGGCCATCGGCCAGCTCTTCCATGGTCGAGGTCGCATCCTTGTGACGCAACAGGCTCTTGGGTGACATCACGATCAGCGGCTTGCGCAGCGGACGGATCACCTGACGCCGCAGCAGATGGAATATCTGAGCCGGGGTCGTCGGCACGCAAACCTGCATGTTGTGTTCGGCGCACAGCTGCAGGAAGCGCTCGAGGCGCGCCGAGGAGTGCTCCGGACCCTGCCCTTCGTAGCCATGCGGCAACAGCAACGTCAGGCCGCACAGCCGCGCCCACTTCGACTCACCGGAAGAGATGAACTGGTCGACAACGACCTGCGCACCGTTGAAGAAGTCACCGAACTGGGCTTCCCAGACGATCAGCGAGTTGGGCGCCGTCGTGGCGTATCCATACTCGAACGCCAGCACGGCTTCTTCCGAGAGGAAGGAGTCGTGAATGGCGAAGGCCGGCTGATCGTCCTTGATGTGCTGCAACGGCACGTAGGTCGACGCATCGGCCTGGTTGTGAACCACGGCGTGACGATGAGAGAACGTGCCGCGGCCGGTGTCCTGTCCGGTCAGGCGCACCGGATGACCAGCGTCGACCAGGGTGGCGTAGGCCAGTGTCTCGGCGAAGCCCCAGTTGAGCGGCTGATTGCCCGCCAGCATCTTGCGACGCTCTTCATAGACCCGCGCCACCTGGCGCTGAACCTCAACGCCGTTGGGAATCTCGCTCATCTTCTGCGCCAGCTGCGTCAGATGTTCGAGCTCGCAACGGGTATCGGTATCGCCGCTCCATTCATGACCGAGATATGGTGTCCAGTCGACGAACAGACCCGTGTTGGGCTGTTTGACCAGCGCGTTGGCGACGTGATTGCCGGCCAGCAGGTCATCGCGATACTGCTCGCCCATCTGCTTGGCCTGATCTTCCGTCAGCACGCCTTCCTTGATCAGCTGCTCTACATAGAGAGTGCGCGTCGACTTGTGCGACTTGATCTTGGCGTACATCAGCGGCTGGGTACCGGAAGGCTCGTCGGCTTCGTTGTGACCCCGACGGCGGTAGCAGACCAGGTCGATCACCACGTCGCGCTGGAATTCCTTGCGATAGTCGACGGCGACCTGGGTCGCATGCAGCACCGCTTCCGGATCGTCGCCATTGACGTGAAGAATCGGCGCCTGAACCATCTTGGCGATGTCGGTGCAGTATTCGGTCGAGCGCGCATCATCGGCGCGCGACGTGGTGAAACCGACCTGATTGTTGATCACGATGTGCAGCGTACCGCCGGTCTTGTAGCCCCGGGTCTGCGACATCTGGAAGGTTTCCATCACCACGCCCTGGCCGGCAAAGGCCGCATCGCCATGCACAACGATCGGCAGGACCTGCTTGCCCTCGTCGTCCTGACGACGATCCTGACGGGCACGAACGGACCCTTCGACCACCGGCGACACGATCTCCAGATGCGACGGATTGAACGCCAGCGCCAGGTGAACTTCGCCACCGGGCGTCATCACATTGGAGCTGAAGCCCTGGTGATACTTGACGTCACCGGAGCCCTGTTTGATCTGCTTCTTGCCGTCGAACTCGTCGATCAGCTCCGACGGGCTCTTGCCAAGAATGTTCACCAGCAGGTTGAGACGCCCGCGGTGAGCCATCCCGATCACCACTTCCTTGACGCCGTAGTTGCCGCTGCGCTGGATCACTTCGTCCATCATCGGGATGAAGGACTCGCCACCTTCCAGACCGAAGCGCTTGGTACCGGGATACTTCGACGCGAGGTAGCTCTCCAGACCTTCGGCGGCGGTCAATCGCTCGAGCAGATGCTCACGCTCGCTCTGGCTGTATTTCGGCTTGGAGCGCACCGATTCGAACCGCTGCTGTAGCCAGCGCTTCTCTTCGGTGTTGACGATGTGCATGAACTCACAGCCGATCGAGCGGCAGTAAGTCTGCTCCAGCGCCTCGACGATCTCCTTGAGCGGTGCCTCTTCCTTGCCCAGAAAGAACGAGCCGGTCTGGAACACGGTGCTCATGTCGGCCTGGGTCAGGTCGTGGAAAGAGAAATCGAGGTCCGGGACCGTATCCGGCTTGCGCAGACCGAGCGGATCGATGTCCGCACGCTGATGGCCTCGGAACCGATAGGCATTGATCAGCTGAAGAACCTTGACCTGCTTGCGGTTCTCGCTGCTGCCGGTAGCGGCCGATACGGTAGGACGACGCTCGCGCGCCAGCTGATAGAACTGTTCCCGAATGGGACTGAGAGGAACATCTTGGGAGGGAGTGCCTTCCAGGCGCGGTAGCTGGTCGAACGCTTGGCGCCATTCATCGGGGACAGTCGCGGGGTCATTCAGATACTGCTCGTAGAGCGCTTCCACATAGTGGGCGTTGCCGCCGCTCATATGGGAAGTGCGCCACATCAACTCCATTATGCCTTCTTGCATCTCTGGTTCACCCTACACTGATGGGGTGTTGTCGGCGCCGGTCGCAGCTGCGCGCCTCGGCGTCACTCCGGTACCGTCGCGAGACGGCCAACGACCATGCCACTCAAGGCGTCATCATGATCGTTAAAAGCCGGTGCACGAGGCACCGGCCAAAATCTCGAGCGTCGATCGGCTGCGACATCGCGCCGCAGCCGAATCGCGTGGCGACATGATAACAAGCCAAGCGCTACGATTTAAGTCGTAGATGTCGCCTTTGACGATCAGGTCGCGTTGGACAGCAGCATTTCGCGAATTTTTCCGATCGCCCGGGTGGGGTTCAACCCCTTGGGGCAGACCGCAACGCAGTTCATGATGCCGCGACACCGGAAAAGACTGAACGGGTCTTCCAGCTCGGCAAGACGCGCCTGGGTGGCGTTGTCGCGGGAATCGGCCAGGAAGCGGTAAGCCTGCAGCAGGCCGGCGGGACCGACGAACTTGTCAGGGTTCCACCAGAACGACGGGCAGGAGGTCGAACAGCAGGCGCAAAGAATGCACTCGTACAGCCCATCCAGCTTGTCACGCTCTTCCGGAGACTGAAGACGCTCGATGGCGGGCGCCGCGGAGTCGTTCTGCAGATACGGCTGCATGCGCTCGTACTGCTTGTAGAACAGCCCCATGTCGACCACCAGGTCGCGCATGACAGGCAAGCCCGGCAGCGGCCGCAGCACCAATTTATTGGCCTTTACCACGGCCGACAGCGGCGTGATACAGGCCAGGCCATTGGTACCATTCATGTTCATGCCGTCGGAGCCGCAGACACCTTCCCGGCAACTGCGACGAAACGCCATCGAACTGTCCTGGTCCTTGATCATGGTCAGGATGTTGAGAACCATCAGATCGCGACCTTGAGTGTCGATCTGAAATTCCTGCATGTACGGCGCGGAATCGGTCTCAGGGTTGTAGCGATAGACGGAAACCTGAAGATTGGACATCGTTGACAACCCCCCTTAGTAGGTACGGATTTTCGGCTCGAAGGTATCGACCGTCTTGGGCGTGAAGTTGACTTCCCGCTTGGTCACGGTCTTGTCGCCCGGATGGAAGAGCGAATGCTTGAGCCAGTTGACGTCGTCGCGATCGGGATAGTCGTAGCGGGAGTGAGCGCCACGACTCTCTTTGCGCTCCAGCGCCGCGACCGCGGTGGCTTCGGCCACTTCCAGCAGATTGTCGAGCTCGAGAGCCTCGACACGCGCGGTGTTGAAGACGTCGGACTTGTCGCCCAGGTGCGCCTGACCGATACGCTCGCGCAGCTCCGCCAGCTTCTTGACGCCTTCCTGCATGTTGTCTTCCTGACGGAAGACGCCGAAGGCGTTCTGCATGGTGTTCTGAAGCTCCGTCTTGAGCTCGGAGACCGACTCGCCGCCACTGGACTCGTTCCAGCGCGCCAGGCGACTCGTGGCCCGATCGATATCCGAGGCGGAGGCGTCGAGATAGTCGATCCCTTCGCTGAGCGCCTTGTCGATATAGATACCGGCGGCACGACCGAACACCACCAGATCGAGCAGCGAGTTGCCGCCCAGTCGGTTGGCACCGTGCACCGAGACGCAGGCGGCTTCGCCACAGGCGAACAGACCGTTGACGATCTGATCGTTGCCGTCGCCATCCTGGGTGATGGCCTGGCCGTGCACATTGGTCGGAATCCCGCCCATCATGTAATGACAGGTCGGGGTGACCGGAATCGGCTCCTTGACCGGATCCACGTGAGCGAAGGTCTTGGAGAGCTCGACGATACCCGGCAGGCGCTTCATCAGCACCTCTTCACCCAGATGGTCGAGCTTCAACATGACGTGATCGCCGTTCTCGCCGCAGCCACGCCCCTCCAGCACTTCCATGACCATGGAGCGCGCCACCACATCGCGACCCGCGAGATCCTTGGCGTTGGGCGCATAGCGTTCCATGAAACGCTCGCCGTCCTTGTTGATCAGGTAACCGCCTTCGCCACGGCAGCCTTCCGTCACCAGGGTTCCCGCACCGTAGATCCCGGTCGGGTGGAACTGCCACATTTCCATGTCCTGCATCGGGAAGCCGGCGCGCAGCGCCATGCCAATACCGTCACCGGTATTGATCAGGGCGTTGGTAGTCGAGGCAAAGATACGCCCCGCACCGCCGGTCGCCAGCACCGTCGCCTTGGATTTGACGTGCACGACTTCGCCGGTTTCGATGCACAGTGCGATGCACCCTACGACGTCGCCGTTGGCGTTTTTCACCAGGTCGATGGCGTACCATTCGTCCAGGAAGACGGTGTTGTTTTTCAGGTTGTTCTGATAAAGCGTGTGCAGCAGCGCATGGCCGGTACGGTCGGCCGCCGCACAGGTGCGAGCCGCCTGGCCGCCCTTGCCGAAATCCTTGGACTGGCCGCCGAACGGACGCTGATAGATACGGCCGTTATCGAAGCGCGAAAACGGCAGCCCCATGTGCTCGAGCTCGAATACGGCCTTGGGGCCTTCGGAGCAGAGATATTCGGCGGCGTCCTGGTCGGCGATATAGTCGCCGCCCTTGACGGTGTCGTACATGTGCCAGCGCCAGTCGTCATCGGGATCGGCCGAGCCGATGGCGCACGTGATGCCGCCCTGCGCGGAAACCGTATGTGAACGGGTCGGGAACACCTTGGACAGGACCGCGGTCTTCTTGCCGGACTTGGCCAGCTCGAGCGCCGCTCGCAGACCGGAACCACCACCACCGATGATGATGGCGTCGAATGTCAGGTTACGCATGGTAGACATGGATCAGGCTCCCCAGAGGACTTGAACGCCCCACACCAGAAAAACGAAGATGGCGAGAATCACGACGGCCTGAAAGCCGAAGCGAACGCCGGTGTGCTTGAGATAGTCGGTGGAAACCGTCCACAGGCCGACCCAGGCGTGAGCCGCCATGGAAATGAAGGCCAACAAGGAGAAGATACGCATCCAGGTCTGCGCGAACAGACCACTCCAGGTGGCGTAATCCAGGTTGGGATGGAACAACAGATAGGCCACGACGAACAGCGCGTAGAGCGCCAGAACGACGGCAGACACTCGCTGGATGAGCCAGTCTGAAAGCCCGCTGCGACCCAGATTCGTGATATTGGTTACCATACCCAGACTCCCGCCAGAACCACCAAGACAGCACTGATCACGACCGTGATCTGCGCCTTGCGATTGCCACCCTCAAGATCGACACCGTAGCCGGTATCCATGAGCAGGTGCTTGATTCCCGCGACAAAATGAAAACCGAGCGCCGATAGCAGGCCCCAGGCGATCAGTTTCGCCAGCACATTGTTCGCCAGCGCGTCGCGCACCGATTCGAACCCCTCGGGGGAGGACAGCGATGCGTCCAGCGCCCAGAAGCCGAAAATCAGGCCGACGAACAGAATGACGCCGGTAATGCGATGTGCGATCGAGGTGAGTGCGGGAAGTGGAAAATGGATGGTGGATAGGTCGAGGTTTACTGGACGTTTGCTATTCACGGCTCTTAAACACTCTCTTAACCCTGAAGGGTTATGCCCGTTCAGGGGCGGTGGTTTTTAGAAGCAGGATCACGGTCGCAAAAGCAGTTCCGATGCGGCCCAAACCGGCTGACGATGCCAAATCGTGCGGTAGCAGATTATAGGGTTTGGGTAACCGTATGACAAATCGCCTCACGACGCGAAACCGGCCAAAAAGCCGCGAAACCCTCTCCGGCACGCCCTCCAGGTTGTCGACAGTCGATTCAAATTCTTTCGTTACTGTCAGCCTGCCCCACTCAATGGGTATGATGACGACTCGACCCGCCGGCCAATGTACCCCTTTCGCGCAAGCCCTGACGCCACCAGCCTTTCGCAAACGGGGAACAGCGCCGCAGCCACGGCATCACGAGGATTTGGGCGAATTGACAATCCCTTGCGGAAATCTATAGTGGGCGAACTATTTTTTGTCCGCACGGCAGTAAAGACAAAGGCTTATGTCACGATAAAGGAGGCCATCATGGCTGACAGAAAAGCGAAATTATCGGTCGATGGTGTCGACAATGCCATTGAGCTACCGGTTTATCCCGGCACCATTGGCCCCGACGTCATCGACGTCCGCAGCCTGACCGCAGAAGGCCTGTTCACTTACGACCCCGGCTTCGTTGCTACTGCCTCGTGCGAGTCCGGCATTACCTATATCGATGGCGCTGCCGGCATGCTGCTTCACCGCGGCTATCCGATCGATCAACTGGCGGAAAACTCCGACTACGTCGAGCTCTGTTACCTGTTGATGTTTGGCGAGCTGCCCTCCGACGAGGAGTACGAGACATTCAGTGGCACGATTGCTCGCCACACCATGGTTCACGAGCAGATCGTCAACTTCTACAAGGGCTTCCGCCGTGACGCGCACCCGATGGCCGTTCTCTGCGGCGTCGTCGGTGGCCTGGCCGCCTTCTATCACGACAATCTCGATATCACGCAGGCCGATCAACGCCATGTCAGCGCCATCCGCCTGATTGCCAAGATGCCGACCCTGGCCGCGATGTGCCACAAGTACAATATCGGCCAGCCGTTCATGTATCCGCGCAATGACCTCAATTACTCGGAAAATTTCCTGCACATGATGTTCGGCAATCCGTGCGAGAACTACGAGGTCAACCCGGTCATCGCCAAGGCCATGGATCGAATCTTCATGCTCCATGCCGACCACGAACAGAACGCGTCGACATCCACCGTACGCATGGCGGGCTCCACCGGCGCCAACCCCTTCGCCTGCATCAGCGCCGGCATCGCCGCCCTCTGGGGTCCGGCCCACGGTGGCGCCAACGAAGCGGTACTGGCGATGCTGGACGAGATCGGCGACGACTCGGAAGAGAACATTCAGCGCTTCATCGACAAGGCCAAGGACAAGGATGACCCGTTCAAGCTGATGGGCTTTGGTCACCGGGTCTATCGCAACTTCGACCCGCGCGCCAATGTGATGAAGGAAACCTGCGACGAGGTGCTGGGTGAACTGGGCCTGGGTAACGACCCGCAGCTACAGATCGCCAAACGGCTCGAGCAGATCGCGCTGGAGGATGAATACTTCATCGAACGCAAGCTCTACCCCAACGTCGATTTCTACTCGGGCATCATTCTCAAGGCCATCGGCATCCCGACCAACATGTTCACCGTCATTTTCGCGATGGCGCGGACCGTCGGCTGGATCTCTCACTGGAACGAAATGATCACCAACGGCTACCGTATCAGCCGGCCTCGCCAGCTCTATACAGGCCATGACAAGCGCGATTACCCGCAGAAGTAGGCCTTCCCGACGCGATGCCGACTTCCGAAACCGCCGACACCCGTCGGCGGTTTTTTTGTGCCTGACTAGCGACGCGGAAGATTTCCACACTTCCTGTGGATAAGCCTGTTAAAAACCCTTCGATAATGTCACGAAACCGCCTCCAGAGGCGCCTCGGCAACAGATTGTCTAATTTTTAACCAATGCTAAATGTTTGATTTACATAGTTTTTATTTTACACGTACGGTTTTTCAGCGAGTTAGAAGCATCACAAGGAAAGAGAAAGCAATCGGTGGAAAAGCGCGACGAATGTCAAGCGTCGTGAGCACCGAACAGAAAGGTTATCAACAACCACGCGAGTGGGTGGGTATCGATATCAGAGAGGGATAGAGAGGAAGAAGATGGCGTCCCATAGGGGGTTCGAACCCCTGTTACCGCCGTGAAAGGGCGGTGTCCTGGACCACTAGACGAATGGGACGCTGAAAACAGCCCGAAAGCCGGTTCTTTGGTGGAGCCTAGCGGGATCGAACCGCTGACCTCAACACTGCCAGTGTTGCGCTCTCCCAGCTGAGCTAAGGCCCCGTTCCAAGAACGGGGCGAAATATACGGTCATCTCACTGATAAGTCAACGCTTTAACGCGAAGAAATTGCGACTGCAGGGCTAGCGTCGTCGCCCTCCTGCCTCAGAGTTCGCGATACGCCTTTTCCAGCCGCTTGGCCTGCTTCTTGGACACACCGCCCAGCACTTCGATGGCATGCCGAAGACGAGCCCGAGTCATGTCCGAACCGAGAATTTCCATGGCATCGAGCACCGAGGTCGAATGAGCGCTGCCCGTGACGGCGACGAATACCGGCGCGAGAAAAGCCTTCATCTTCAGCTCGAAGTGCTCGGCGAGACGCTTGACCTGAGCCAGCAGCTCCTCTTTTTCCCAACGCGTCACGGACTCCAGGCGCCAGACCAGGAATTGCAGCAATGCCAGCAGGGTATCGCGCTCGAGGTTGATATCGGCGAAGCTAGCCTCACGAACGTCAGGCAGGCCCGCAAAGAAATGTCCGGCCAGCGGCATGGCATCCGACAGCGTCGAGATCCGCGGGCGGATTTGCGGCAGAATCTGGCCGACATAGGCCTCGTTGAAAGCCCAGTCACGCAACGCCTTCAGCAATGCCTCGTCATCGAGATCTTCGCGGATGTAGACGCCGTTGAGCCAGGTCAGCTTGTCGAGATCGAATACCGGGCCGCCCAGCGAGACCCGCTGGATATCGAAATTCGCCATCATTTCATCGAGCCCGAATTTTTCCCGCTCGTCCGGCATCGACCATCCCATTCGCCCCAGGTAGTTGGTCACGGCCTGCGGCAGGAACCCCATGCGACGGTAGTAGTTGATCGACGTCGGGTTCTTGCGCTTGGAAAGCTTCGATTTGTCCGGGTTGCGAAGCAACGGCATATGGCACAGTCGCGGCATGGGCCAGCCGAAATATTCGTAGAGCAACTGATGCTTGGGTGCGGAGTTGATCCACTCCTCGCCTCTCAGCACATGACTGATGCCCATCAGGTGGTCGTCAACCACGTTCGCCAGATGGTAGGTCGGCATCCCGTCGGACTTCATCAGGATCTGCGCATCAACCTGTGCCCAGTCCACCTCGATTCGACCGCGAAGCATGTCGTCGACTTCGCACACACCTTCGGAAGGTACATTCATCCGGATGACATAGGGAAAACCTTCGGCCTCTCTACGCTGTTGCTCTTCCGGTTCCAGCGCCAGATCCTGAGGCTTCAACGCCAGATGGAGCCCCGCGGCCTTGCGTGAATCCCGCAGCGCATCGAGCTCCTCGCTGGTGCGATAGCACTTGAACGCATGGCCCAGTTCGAGCAGACGATCGGCGTGCTCGGCATAGATATCGCCGCGCTCGCTTTGCCGATAGGGACCGTGGGGGCCGCCGACATCCGGGCCTTCGTCCCAATCCAGCCCCAGCCAGCGCAGCGAATCGAGAATCATCTGCTCCGACTCGGCAGTGGAACGCTGGCGATCCGTGTCCTCGATGCGCAGGATGAATTGCCCGCCATGCTGACGAGCAAAGCAGAGATTGAAGAGGGCGATATAAGCCGTGCCGACGTGCGGATCGCCGGTGGGCGAAGGCGCAATACGCGTGCGTACCGTCATGTAATCCATTCCGTTGATGAACGAGCCGCCACATTATACGCTCCCAAAGCGATGGGCTGCAGCGCCCGACCAGCTCTCTTCCAGGCTTTTCGGTGGTGTCGCTGCAGATGACGAACTACGCTCAAGCAGTCGGCCATGGCTCAGCGACGCTGATCGTCTGTCCGATAACGCACTCGGAAAACCTCGATTCTCTTCAACGACACGATTTCCCACGAGATTTCGGAACGACAGGGTCGTAACCCGAAACATACTTCGGCAGCGAGTGGATATCCTCACTGCACCAATTACGCAGGCGAGATTCATGGATGGACGGGTTAGGACCACGAATCAAACAACTCCGCCTTCAGGCCGGCATGAGCAAGGCCGCGCTTGCAAGACGGGTGGGCGTCTCTGACGTCACGATTTCCTATTGGGAATCAGGCACCATCAAGCAGATCGGTCATGAGCGCCTGGTCGCGCTGACCTCGGCGCTGAACTGCTCGATCAAACAGCTGCTCGATGATGACTCGTTGAATGCCATATCGGCCACTTCTCGGACGTCGAGCACCGCCGTGCTCAGTCTTCAGGCGCACCTTGGCGTGCCTTGGGAACAGCAGGAAACCGAAACAGGCGGGATGTCTACCCTGCAGATGCTGACTCGGGATTGCCATCTGGTGACGCCGGCAGAGAACGAGTCATTCGATTTTCTGTTCGAGGGAGACTTGGCTGCGATCGCGACTTGCGACAGGTTCCAGCAGGATGGCTTGTATCTACTGGAGCGCGAAGGCTTGCTGCAGATCCAGTACCTGGAACACCTCGCCTCCGGCCGAATGCGCGTCAGCGGCGAGCAACTTCAGGGTGTGACCGTCGAGAGCGTTCGCCACCCACCCTTTCGCATCGTCGGTTATGTCAGAGCCCGCTGGTGTCGCCAGTAGTCGACCAATACGCGGGCGATCGGATTCAGCCATGACGCCGCTGTTGGCGATAGGCGAAAAAGAACACGATCAGGCCACCCGCCGCCGTGGCCGCCCCCACATAACCGGTAATGGTCCAGCCGAAGCCAGCCCCGATGGCAATTCCGCCCAACCATGGCCCCAGCGCATTCGCCACATTGAAGGCCGCGTGATTGGAAGCGGCGGCCAGCGTCTGCGCATCCGCGGCCACGTCCATCAAGCGCGTCTGCAGTGCCGGAGACAGTGACACCATGGTGCCGATCGCCACGCAGATCAGCAGTACCGACCAGAGAGACTGCGCGGCGAGCGGGAACAGCAGCAAGATCGCAATGCACCACACCAGCAGCCAGCCGACACCCTTGAGCTGCATACGATCATAGAGCTTGCCGCCGACGATGTTGCCGATGATGGCACCCGCGCCGAACGCCGCCTGGGCAACGGGTATCCAGTAAGGCGACACCTGAGTCACGT
This sequence comes from Salinicola socius, assembly GCF_001937195.1. Taxonomy (GTDB): domain Bacteria; phylum Pseudomonadota; class Gammaproteobacteria; order Pseudomonadales; family Halomonadaceae; genus Salinicola; species Salinicola socius. Next base: position 95,606 of record NZ_MSDO01000011.1, read on the forward strand.
TGATCAGCACCGGAGCCAGGTAGCTGAACACGCAGAACATGCCGGCGAAACCGATCGCCCCCACCCCCAAGGTCAGCCAGACCTGAGAACGCTTGAGCGCCGTCAGTTCCTGCGCGGGGCTGTTGCGTTTCTCCTGCCGGTTCAACGGCAGGTAAATGAACACTAGAATCACGGTCAGAATGGCGATACCGCCGACCATCGCGAAGGCCAATCGCCAACTCAGCAGTTGACTCAACCAGGTGGCGAAGGGATTGCCCACCAGCATGGCGATGGTCAAGCCCGACATGACACGGCTGACGGCCTGCGCCCGCTTGTGCGAAGGAACGAGCGACGCCGCGACCAGAGAGGCCACGCCGAAATAGGCACCGTGCGGTAACCCCGAGATGAAACGGAAGACCATCAAGGTGTGATAGTCAGGAGCGAAAGCGCTGGCAATATTGCCCAACGCGAAAAATGCCATCAGCATCAGCAGGAGGTGACGCCGGTAGAAATGCGATCCCATGACCGCTATCAACGGTGCGCCGACTACCACACCCAGCGCATAGGCACTGATGACGTTACCGACCTGCGGCTCCGAAATGTTCAGCGCTTCGGCGACATTGGGCATCAGCCCCATGATGGTGAATTCGCCAACCCCGATGGCGAACCCACCCACGGCCAGCGCCAGCTCGATCAGTAACGCATATCGCCGCGAAGGCTTCGCAGCAGTGGACCCGGACGCATTGGCCACGAAACCCTCCTACTTTAGTCTAATACCGTAAAAGTCGTCATTATTCACACCTCGCCAGCGAATGGAACCATTGAGACCACTTCTTTTGGCCACTTTCCCTCTGCGCTCGGCAATCGACGCCACAGGAAAACCGGAAAAATGAACTGACGAAATGGCGGCGAACAGTGGCCGACAGCCCACCCCATGCCGATCTGCGGTATCACTGACAAACAAACGATCGTATTAAACCTTGGATTTAATATTAAAAAAGCACAATCTTAACTAATGAAAGATATCACGAGACAAGGTTGGCCTCATTGGACACCGTTAGCTGCCAACTCAGCCCTCCCCATCAAGCCGACAAACAGAACGAAACTCGAAACCTTCGAAATAAATCATTAAAAACAATAATTTATCTGATAATATCCACACCGATACCGTCACTAGGCAGTCAAAAAAGCCAAAAAACATTCATCATGCAAAATAGACGCGGCCCTATACCAACTACGCATCTATCGGCATATTGAGCTATGTTAACCTTAACATGACCGTATCATGATCGAGACGTACCGCGTCATTTCATAACATCAAAAAAATTTATGACAGGCTTATGGCAACCGACAGTATTACTCATGATCACGTGGTAAACGCCATGTCCGACTGGCTCCGCGTCAATGGCTATCAGTGCGGCAGCAGCCGCCTGGGTACACGCTCGCAAATCGACCTCGAAGCCACCCCGGTATTTGGACAGCGTCGGCTGATCGTCGACTGTCGCGGAGAAGACAGCCATCGCGAGGGCCACGATCCCTGGATGGAGATTACGCAGGCATTCTTCTATCTCATCCAGGACACTGAAATACCCGATGGGTCGACTCGGGTCTCATTGGCACTACCCGACACGACAGAATTTCGTCGCCGGATGGCGGGAATGAAAGACTTCTGCCTGCGTCAGGGCATCACGATATTCTGGGTCGCGAAAACCGGCCGTGTCAGGCAGTGGGCCGAAGATGCCTGGTTTGCCGAGGGCATCAGGGCCCTGCCCTAGCAGGACGCGATCACGAACCAGCACCGACTTTCAAGCTTGATTTCCATGGTCAAGGAACTTTTCGGGCACCGACTGCTCTCAGTAAGCAAGAGATTCGACACAGCAGTTGCTATGCGGTTTCTCGAGCTCACTGTAATGATCGTTATCGCCGCGCTCTGCGCGGCGTTTTTTTGTCTGGACGTTAGCGCCCTATTCCCTCTCTTTTGACCTATCCCGTTGCTGCCCACGGTCAGCCCCCGCCAAAGGCCAATGGCGAACGCGGGGCCAATCCGTTACTGTCTCGCGATCGCCGATGCCACGAATTTGGCGCCCCAGAATAACGACATCGATAGCTCGATGGAGATTCGATATTTCGCTGAAGACACCGTACGGATCCTTGCCCATGCACCCTTTTGCCATTTCCGCCTGCACGACTTCTATCTCCCTGACCAAGCTCGTCAAACGGGTCTGCCGAACGATGCCTCTGCTGGCAGTCATGCTCGTCACGCCCGTGCACGCCGCCCCTCAGGGCAAGGTCGATTGCATCGCGCCAGCCCAACCGGGCGGTGGCTGGGACTTCACTTGCCGTTCCGTGGCCAGGGCATTGCAGGAGCTGTCGATGATTCCTGCCGCAATGCAGACGATCAACGTGCCCGGCGCCAGCGGCGGCGTTGCTTTCAGTCACGTACAGGCGAAGCGGTCCGGCGATGATGACCTGATCGTGGCGGCATCGACCGCCACGACCACGCAACTGGCATTGGGCAACTATCCCGATGGCGATGCCGACCAGGTCCGCTGGGTGGCGACCCTGGGCGCTGACTATGGCGTCATCGCCGTTCCCGCCGACTCTCCTTATCAGTCACTGCCGCAGCTTCTGGATGCCCTCAAGGCTGATCCCGGCAGCGTGACGTTCTCCGGGGGCGATGTCGCCGGCGGCTTCGATCATATCAAGGTCCTCATGGCGGCCCGTAAAGCGGGCGTTACCCACATTCGCGACATCAAGTACCTGGCCTTCGATTCCGGATCGGTCGCAATCAGCCAGTTGCTGGGCGGGCATATCGATGCGTTTACCGGCGATCTCAGCGAAGCCAAGAGTTTCGTCGACAGCGGGGATTTGCGCGTTCTGGCGATCTTCGCCGAGGAGCGCCTGCCCGGCAATCTGGCAGACATCCCGACCGCGAGAGAGCAAGGTATCGATGTGGTTGCCCCCAACTGGCGAGGCTTCTACACGCCAGCGGGCGCTTCTCAGAAAAGTTACGACTGGTGGAAACGGACCCTGGACGAGCTCTACACGTCGCCGCAGTGGAAGCAGATCATGACGCAAAGCGGGCTACTGCCATTCCACAAATCAGGCGACGACCTGGATCGTTTCGTCGACCAGCAGATCACTGACATCCGGGAGATCGGCAGCGAGCTGGGCATGCTTCGCTAGCGCCCCACTTTCCCGTCCGTTTGGGAGACGCGGCAACCGGCATGGTAGACTGACACGGTTGCCGCGCACTGGAGAGAGCGCCTGAATGTCCTTGTTTCTTCTGGTCTTCGCCGTCTGCCTGCTGGTCAGCCTGGCCACCGTGGCAGCGTTGATGCTGTCGCGAACGCCGCGCTATCGCACCCAGGCACAGGATCTACTGGATCTCTTCGACGCCGTGCTCGATAACCGTGCCAGCGAAGCGCGCTGGAATACGCTGATCGGTTATCCGATCCGCCACGATGCCTTCCTGGAAAATCTGCGTCGGCGGAGCCAGCATCTGATGGAAACCCACGGTCGCCCATGGCAAGCCGCTCAGGGAGGATCGCTCTTTTCCCGCAGCGGCCGTGAAGAGATTGCCGCGCTGCGTGATCATCTGGCCACTCATCAGGCGCTCGAAGGGCGCGAATACCGTGCCTGATCCGGGTCGGCCGAGGCAGGGCGCATGACCGACACGATTCGGCTGGCGCCGCTCGATAATGCCATTCAGCATCACCATCACGACTATCATCAGATCGTGATCGGTCTCTCTGGCTATGCGGAATTCGAGATTGCCGGACAAAGCGGGATCGTGGCTCCACTCTCCGGCTGTCTGGTACCGGCCAATATCGAACACTACTACGAAGGGATCGGCGACAATCGGCAGCTGATCATCGATCTACCGGACGACGCCAGTGCCTTGACCGGCATGCATCGCCGATCGAGAAGCCTGTTCGATCGCCCGGGCTATTTTTCGCTGGACGAGTCGCTGCAGCACTATCTCCAGTTTCTGATCCAGGAGATGACTCGGGCCAATCACGCCTCAGGGGATCTGCTGGTCACGACGCTGCTCAGTTCGCTACATGCGCGTCTTGGCGCCACGCTGTGTCCGCCGACTCTGACCAAGCGAGCCGGCCGGTCTCTGGATATTCCACGACTCGAGCAGTTCGTTATCGCGAGGCTGGATCGACGCCTCAGCGTATCCGATCTGGCCAACCTCGCCTGCCTCAGCGAGGCGCACTTCGCCGAGCGCTTTCGTGATCAGACGGGAATTACGCCTTATCAGTTCGTGATGCGACTGCGATTGACTCGAGTCCGTGAACTGACGACGTCCACCGACATGCCGCTGGCTGATATCGCGGAACGTACCGGGTTTGCCAACCAGAGCGCGCTGAGCCACGCCTTCAGGCGCCACTATGGCCACTCGCCGATGCAGCTGCGTCGTCTCTCCCGATAAGCCGTCTTTCCCGAGAAGCAGCCGCTCCTGATAAACCACTATCCCGGTAATAAACCACTATCCCGGTAATAAACCACTATCCTGTCCGTCATCCCGGTCTTTTGACAAATCTCCCCGGATAATTGGCAAGAACCCCCAGGCTGTTTCACGCTAGAGTCAGATGCCAAGACTTTCCATTTGGTGCCGGCCATCAGCGTGTTTCACGCGCAGACGCTGACACCAACGCTGAATACCCAGGGATTGAACGATGCTAAGAGCCGACCAAATGCTGGACGCTGCCACCTGGCAGACTTCGCTGGATGAACTGTTCATCCGCGTCAGCGATCATTACATCGTCGACGAAGACGCCTATCTGACCGAGCTCTGCACGTTGTTGAATGCCGGCGAGGCCGATTTTGCGCGCATTGGCGACAACACCGCGCAGCTGGTTCGCGACGTGCGCGCCATGGATACCGCTGTCGATTCCATCGATGAACTGCTTCAGCAGTACAGTCTCGACACTCAGGAAGGCGTGCTGCTGATGTGTCTGGCCGAAGCGTTGCTGCGTATTCCCGACAAGACCACCGCCGATGCACTGATCGAAGACAAGCTGGGGGTCGCCGACTGGAAGCGCTACCTGGGCCAAAGCGAGTCCTGGTTCGTCAATGCCTCGACCTGGGGCTTGCTGATGACCGGCAACGTGATCCAGCTGGACAAGCCGAGAGAAGGCAAGCCGGCCAACTTCATCAATCGCATGGTCAATCGCATGGGCGAGCCGGTCATCCGCAGCGCGATGTATCAGGCGATGAAGATCATGGGGCAACAGTTCGTGCTGGGGCGCACGATCGACGAGGCGCTCAAACGCTCGAAGCCGCTATTCAACAAGGGCTACACCTACTCCTACGACATGCTCGGCGAGGCGGCACGCACCCGGCAGGATGCCCAGCGCTACTTCGACGACTACGCCTCGGCGATTCGTCAGGTCGGCGACACCAGCATGAAGCTGGATGCGAAAACCCCGGCGCCGTCCGTGTCGATCAAGCTTTCGGCGCTCCACCCGCGCTATGAATTCGGTCGTCGCACCCAGGTACTCGAAGAGCTCGTTGGCACCGTCAAGCAGCTCGTCGAGATGGCCCGCGAGCGCCAGGTCGCACTGACCATCGACGCCGAAGAGGTCGATCGCCTGGAGCTGTCGCTCGAAGTCTTTCGTGCCGTGTTCGAAAGCGACGTCTGTCGCGGCTGGGGCCACTTCGGACTCGTCGTGCAGGCTTACGCCAAGCGCTGCCTGCCGGTGCTGCACTACATCAATCGACTGGCCGATCAACAGGGTGACGAGATTCCGCTGCGTCTGGTCAAGGGCGCCTACTGGGATACCGAGATCAAGGAGTCGCAGAAGCTCGGCGTCGACGGCTATCCCGTCTATACCCGAAAGGCCTGCACGGATGTCGCCTACCTCGCCTGCGCCCGGTTTCTGCTCTCCGAGAACACCCGCGGCCGCATTTTCCCCCAGTTCGCGACCCACAACGCGCACACCATTACCAATATCCTGGAACTATCCAATAACGCTGGCCGTGCGTTCGAATTCCAGCGCCTGCATGGCATGGGCGAGGCGCTCTATGACGCCGCACTCAAGCGTGCCCCGCAAGGCACTTACTGTCGCATCTACGCCCCTGTCGGCGCGCACAAGGATCTTCTGCCTTACCTGGTTCGCCGGCTGCTCGAGAACGGCGCCAACTCGTCCTTCGTTCATCAACTGGTCGATCCGCGCGTTCCCGTGGAATCGCTCTGCGTTCATCCGATCGCGGCGCTCAAGCCCTATCCGACCTTCGCCAATACCCGGATTCCATTGCCGCAAGATATCTATGGTCCAGCACGCAAGAACTCCAAGGGCGTCAACTTGAACATCAATAGTGAATATCAGCCGCTCATCGATCGCATGGCAGCGTTCATGGATCGGGAATACCACGCCAAGCCGCTGCTGGGCATCGATGTCGCCGACGACGATAGTCAGCGCCAGCGCGTCACCAGTCCATACGACCGTCGTCAGGCTGTGGGCAGCGTACAGTGGACGACGCGTGAGCAGACAGAGCAGGCAGTGGACATCGCCTGGCAAGCGTTCCCGCGCTGGAGCGAAACGCCGGTCGAAGCGCGCGCGGCCATCCTCGAGCGTCATGCCGATCTGATGGAAACGCATCTGGCGGAGCTGATGACACTCTGCTCCCGCGAAGGTGGCAAACTGCTCACGGACGGTGTCGACGAGATTCGCGAGGCGGTGGATTTCTGCCGCTACTACGCCGCTCGGGCAAGAGAGCTGTTCGCCGAGCCAACCGCGTTGCCCGGGCCGACCGGCGAGTCCAACGAACTGATGATGAGCGGCAAGGGGGTCTTCGCCGCGATCAGCCCGTGGAACTTCCCCGTCGCCATCTTTACCGGCCAACTGGTCGCGGCCGCCGTCGCGGGCAATACCGTGCTGGCCAAGCCCGCCGAACAGACTTCGCTGATTGCCAACCGCGTCATCGAGTTGCTCCACGAAGCCGGCATGCCACGCGATGTCGTACAGCTCCTGCCCGGCGACGGCCCGACCGTGGGCAGCGTCCTGAGCAGCGACCCTCGGATTACCGGTGTCGTCTTCACCGGCTCCACCGATACCGCACAGATCATCAACCGGGCCCTGGCCGCCAGGGAGAACGCCGCCCTGCCGACGCTGATCGCAGAGACCGGCGGCATGAATGCGATGATCGTCGATTCTACTGCCCTGCCCGAGCAGGTGGTGGCAGACGTGGTTCACTCTGCCTTCCAGAGTGCCGGCCAGCGCTGCTCCGCGCTTCGCGTGCTCTATCTGCAGGAAGACATTGCCGACCGTGTCATCGAGATCCTGCGCGGGGCGATGGAGGAGCTGCGGATCGGCGATCCCCGGGATCTGGGCACCGATGTCGGTCCGGTCATCGACGAAGACGCCCGCAAGGGTCTACTCGAGCATGTCGAGACGATGAAAGCCGAGGGCCGCTTGATCGCCGAGGCCCGGCTCGATCCTGAGCAGACCGGCAACGGCACCTTCGTCGCTCCCATGGCATTTCGCATCGACGGCATCGAATCGATGCAGACCGAGCAGTTCGGCCCGTTGTTGCACATCGCCCGCTACCGTGCCGATCAGATCGATGCCGTCATCGACGCCATCAATGCCAAGGGGTTCGGGCTGACATTCGGCGTTCACAGCCGCAACGAGAACTTCACCAATCACGTCGCCAGTCGCATCCGGGTCGGCAATGTCTACGTCAACCGCGACATCATCGGTGCCGTCGTCGGCGTGCAACCCTTCGGCGGACAAGGCTTCTCGGGTACTGGCCCGAAGGCAGGCGGACCGCACTATCTGTTACGCTTCGCCACCGAAAAGACGCGCACCATCAACACGGCGGCGCTGGGAGGGAACGCCTCGCTGCTCGCCATGGGTGACGAGTGATTCCCGCTCGTCCCCGGCGACAGCAAACCGCAGGAAGCGGCTCATGGTGACAACAGTGGTTGAAAACGGTGGTTGAAAACAGTGTTTGAAAACAACGCCAATACAGGCTGCACGCGGGAACGCTCTCTGATCGTGATGCTCGACATCAGCGCTGCGGCCCGCCTGCGCCCCCATACCCGCCGGCGCCGCGTCCGGCCTAACAATTAAGAGACAGGAGACGTTTTATGGCTATTGGTGTCTGGATAAGCCTGTTTGCCTACTTTGCGCTCATGATCGCCATCGGCCTTTATGCCATGCGCACGTCCACATCCACGTCCGAAGATTACATGCTGGGTGGCCGAACCCTGAGCCCGCAGGTGGCGGCGCTATCAGCAGGCGCCTCGGACATGAGCGGCTGGCTGCTGCTGGGTCTGCCCGGAGCGATGTTCGTCTCCGGTCTGGGCTCGGCATGGATCGGTATCGGCCTGTTCGTTGGTGCCTTCTTCAACTGGCTGCTGGTCGCGCCGCGTCTTCGCGAGCAGACGGTGCACTATGGCAACGCGATCACCATTCCTGCCTTCCTGGCTAACCGGTTCCCCTCTCGGGCGATGTCGCTGAGGACGGTTTCCGCCATCGTCATCGTCATCTTTTTCGCGATCTATACGGCGTCGGGGCTGGTGGCAGGCGGCAAGCTCTTCGAGAGCGCGTTTTCCGGCGTCATCAATCTTGGCGGTCTGAGCGATTACGCGGCCGGCGTCGTCATCACGCTCGGCGTGGTGCTGGCCTATACCGTCGTCGGCGGTTTCCTGGCAGTGAGCATGACCGACTTTGTCCAAGGCTGCATCATGATGCTGGCTCTGGTGATCATGCCGGCGGTCGTCATCTTCGGGGACGGGGGCGGCGGTTTCTCGCAGGCCTCCCAGACGCTGAATGAAGTCGACCCGACGCTGCTGTCGTGGACGGACGGCCTGACCTTCATTGGATGGCTTTCGGCGGTGACCTGGGGACTGGGTTATTTCGGGCAGCCGCACATCATCGTGCGCTTCATGGCAATTCGATCGCTGAAAGACGTTCCCGTGGCTCGCAACATCGGCATGAGCTGGATGCTCATCTCTCTGATCGGCGCGATCTCCCTAGGCATATTCGGCCGCGCCTATGCGATCCGCAACGGGATGGAGGTCCAGGACCCGGAAACGATCTTCATCATCCTCGCGAACCTGCTGTTTCATCCGCTAATCACCGGCTTCCTCTATGCGGCGCTGCTCGCTGCGATCATGAGCACCATATCCAGTCAGCTTCTGGTGGCATCTTCGTCACTGACCGAAGACTTCTATCGCCTGTTCCTGCGCAAGCAGGCCACGGAGAAGGAAACGGTCGCCGTGGGCCGGATCAGCGTCGTGCTGGTCGGCGTCGTGGCCGCCATCATTGCGTCCGATCCGAACTCTCAGGTTCTGGGCCTGGTCAGTAACGCCTGGGCAGGCTTCGGCGCGGCATTCGGCCCGCTGATCATCTTGTCCCTGATGTGGTCACGCACGAACGGCGCCGGCGCCATCGCGGGCATGGTCGTGGGCGCGCTCACTGTCATGGCGTGGATTGCGCTGGGCTGGAGCAACGAGTTCCTGGGTGGCCCCGGCGTCTACGAGATCATTCCCGGATTCATCGCCTCCTTCGTTGCCATTCTGGTGGTGAGCCGCATGACTGCCGATGCCGGTGAATATAAGCAGATCACCCGTTAAGGTAGCGCATTCAACGTGGTCGACGTCGCCAAAAGGGCTCCTTCGGGAGCCCTTTTCGATGCCACCGATTCATCCTTTCGCAGCCTGATACGACTACCGGTGGAGCTCGCGACGCTCACGAGTGCCTGGGTTCGCGAAATGCCCATACCCGCGAACCGACGTAGGTGATCAGCGGCACGGTGAGTGTGGCGATACCGATGGCCCAGAAACCGGCAATCTTCGTGGAGGCCAGCAATACTGCCAGCACTCCGTTGTTGAGCAAAAACCCCAGCACTGCCAGCGTGAAAAAGCGTCTCGCCCGCCCGCGGCGGCGGAAGGTCAGCCGCCGGTGGCCAATCAGGGATATCTGAAAGGCGACCAGAAAGCCGCACAGATTGACGACGAATTCCGACAGGGTCGGCCACGAGGCGCTGAGGATGGCAGCCACCCCGAGATGAGATGCCGTCGCCACCCCACCTACCAGTCCAAACCGCGCCGCGGTCTTGGCCTCTCGTTTGAGTCGCCGTTTCATGAGGCGTCGGGCGCGGTGGCTATCGAGCCATCCCCGTCCCTTTTCCGGCCTTCCGCGCCCCCTGACTCTTCGTCGGCCACACGCTCTTTCGCCACCAGACGGTCCTCGGCTACCAGACTGTCCTCGGCCACCAGATAAAGTGGCCGCTGCTTGGTTTCGATGAATAATCTTCCCACGTACTCCCCCAGTATGCCGACCGACAGCAGCTGCATGCCGCCGAAGAACAGGACCGCCGTCATCAGCGACGCGTAGCCGGGTACGTCGTTGCCGACAACGATCACCCTGCCGACCAGAAGCAGAATGTAGAGAAAGGCCAACCCCGCGATGACGGCGCCGAAGTACATCCAGATACGCAGGGGCCAGGTCGAGAAACTGACCAGACCGTCGATAGCGAAGTTCCAGAGTTTCCAGAAGTTGAACTTGCTGGCTCCGCTCGCTCTCGCCGGCCGGTCATAATAGACGCCGATCGAACGGTATCCGGGCCAGCTGAACAGCCCCTTCATGAAGCGGTTGCGCTCGGGCAGGCGCTTGATCGCCTCGACGACGCGGCGATCCAACAGCCGGAAGTCTCCCGCATTGCTGGGAATATGCGTCTCCGCCAACCGGTTGAAGAAACGATAGAAGAGCCCCGCGGAGGTGCGTTTCGCCTGGGTGTCCTCATCCCGCGACCCGCGAATGCCATAGATCATGTCGTAACCGCCATCCTGCCAGAGGCGAATGAATTCCAGAATCACCTCCGGCGGGTCCTGCAGATCGACGTCCATCGGCACCACCGCGTCGCCCCGAGCATGATCAAGGCCTGCCGTCATAGCGGCTTCCTTGCCGAAATTGCGCGTCAACGAGATCACCCGAACGCGGGGATCCAGCGATACCCTCTGCCGCAGCCTGACGAGCGTCTCGTCCGTGGAGCCGTCATCGACGAACAGAATTTCCAGCCTCGGCACGACGTCGCCCAGCGCACGATCCACCGCCTCGAGGAAACGCTCGATGGCAGCCTCCTCGTTCATGACCGGTACCACGATCGACAACATCCAGTCCCTTCGACGACTATCCACGAGCACTTCCTGCGCAATTGTGATCTTCGGCCCGACTTGCATTGGCAACCGGCGCCATCACCGACTAGGTTAATCCTAGCTGCTCGTCGATGGTTGCGCACAAACAGGCGCAAACCCTGCCCCGGCATAAAAAAACGCTGTTTCAAAATTTTACTGGACATAAAAAACAGCGTTTCCTATCATGACGACGTTGTCTCATAGAATGTGAAGACCGGTAACACGGCTTCATGATGAAAGAAAAGGAGTCCTTATCATGACCAAGACCAAACTGTTCTCTGCAATGGTAGTTGCCGGCACTTGCGCATTCGGAGCCCAAGCTGCCTTCGCCTACGGCGCTGGTGATTTCTACGGCCGTCTGGGTGTTGCCAAGACCGATACCGACGACGGTTATGCCGGCGACAGCGACAAAGGTGCCTACCTGGGTCTGGGCTACATGGTCCACGACAAGATCGGTGTCGAGCTGAGCTCCATGACCGAAACCAAGGTTCACGCCGAAGGCGGGGACTTCAAGCAGGTGCCGATCAACCTGATGGCGCAGTACTATCCGCTGGGCGGGATGGATTCGCGCGTTCAGCCGTACGCTGGCGTCGGTGTCAACTACACCACGTTCTCTGACGAGAGCGGCGTTGGCAGCATCGATGACTCCTGGGGCGCCGCTGGCCAACTGGGTGTCGATCTGAACGTGACTGACAACTTCGGCTTCAACGCCTTTGCTCAGTACACCGATGTCAGCGCTGACATCAGTGGCGGCCGCGACCTGGATCTCGATCCGGTCACCGTTGGCGCCGGCGTCACGGCTCGCTTCTAAGCGAACATCGACAGGTAGTCATGACCGGGCCCCTGGGCCCGGTTTTTTGTGTCTATGGTTTAGAGAGGCTTGATTTAAATAGACGTGGTTTAGAGAAACCTGGTTCAGCGAACTCAAGACGAATGCGTCCCTCTCTCATGCTTGGGTGACGATCCGGTCGACAGCCGCCAGCTCGCGCACCACCGGCTCTCTGCGGGAAGCAGGCACGTCCTTGAGCCAGACCTCCATCGCCGGTGCAACGGCACAGCTGGCAGGTAGCGTGGCACGAGCATCGACCAGTGCCTGCAGACGGGCCATGAAGACGTAACGCAACCACTGCGGCAGCACCATGGTGTCGACGCAAAACGGCTGCTGACTGTCGAAGGCCTGAGGATCCGGTGGCGACACCTCCCAAAGCTCGGCTTCGATCAGAGTGGTTTTCAACTCGCGCAGGGCACGAGCCAATTCATCGTGCGAACTCATTCTTTCTCCTGTTGATAGCTTGATGCGGCTCTTCAGGGTTGCTCACAGAAACGCTGAAAGAGCCTGTGGATAAACTTGGGACACCTCGTCCCGGGCGCCGCAGCCCGTACCTCAGCGAAGACTGTTCAATTTTTGGTCAAACCCTGTTCAGCGTCACTGGCGCAAGTTACAGTGCGCGCCTCGAGGAACACGGCGACCGCCTATCATGCAAACGCTGAGCGATTTTTTCACGCAGAGTGGCGCGGAACTTGCGCTGTCGACCCTGGGCCGGCGCGTGGAACCGATGCGTCAGGACACCTTCGCCGCTTTCGAACAGCAGCGCGAGCCGTGGCCAATGCCCTGGAACGGTCAGGCGCAGGTCGCATGCGCCCTGCGCTGGCCGGCCACGTTCAAGGATCCAGCGATCTGGTTTCTGTCGCTACCGCTCGATGAGCAGGGTCTGCTGGTTCCAGCCGCACGCGACGAATTTCTCGATCGCTTGCTGCAGACGTTGAGTACCCCGACCTCGGATACGCCAATCACCGATCCGTCAGTGAATAATAATGTCACTCAGGACTCGCTGGAAACGCGTAATCTGATGCAGGACAACCCGCTGGCGTTCGAACCGGAGCTGCATCAACGAGCGCTGCTGCATGCTCGCCTGTCTCGTCATTTCGGGCAACCGCCGTCGATGCATTCGGATATGGCGCGCCGCTATCTGATCGGTGACGACGCGCTAGATTGGCAGATGCTCGGACTCCAGGGATTGGCCGATCAGGTGGTCGCCAAAGAGCCGGCCGTCATCGAGGCATTGGCAAGCCGTCTGACCACCCTGCCACGTGCCATGACGCTGCCGCTCTGCTATCTGATGGAACATGGCGATACGCCGGTCGAGCTGCTTCCCGTCGTGTGGCAAGCCATGGCCAACGCTCGCGAGGCCCAGGACATCGAGGCATTCTGCGCGCTGTTGAGAGCCTTGCTGGGCAGTGATTCGCCCCAGGTCGGCGAGTGGCTCGATCATATTCTCGCCGATGATGATCTCATGGCCGCCGACTGCCTTGCAGCCATCGCTGCGCGCGGCTGGCAACATCTCGAGCATGAAATTCGACTCGGACGGTTTCTGGAGCGGCTGGCAAACTGCAAGGACGCCAACTTTCGTCCTGTGGTGCGCGATTTGGCATTGATCCCTCGCCTGCGCCTGCCCATATTGATGATGCTGCGTCAGGCACCGGCGGACTCTTCCGTGGGACGGCTCGTCAGAGAATGGAACGCTTGAACCCATGAAAGCACTACCCTATCAGGCCAAGGCAGTCATCGGCCGGCGCGAGATGATCACGCTGCCGGATCTACACCTCACGCTGTGCTGCAAGGCAGACACCGGTGCGCGAACCTCGGCCTTGCATGCAGAACAGATAGAACCCTATGAAGAAGACGGCCATCCGTGGATCCGGTTCATCACTCGCTCGAGTGGTCAACAGAGCACCCACCACGAATGCCAGCTGCCGTTGCACGACCGCCGGAGAGTGAGAAGTTCCAATGGCCAGCAGGAGTGGCGCTACGTCATTCGTACGCGCCTCATCCTCGGTGGCCTGGATTTTCCCATTGAACTGACACTGACCGATCGCAGTAACATGCGTCACCCCATGCTGCTGGGAAGGCGCGCCATGCGACGCCTGCTGGTTGCCCCGGGTGCCGCATTCCTGCACGGTGAACCCTGACCGCTGTTCGCCACGCCTTCTCACTTACGCTCCGGAGCTCCCCGCGCATGCATATCGGCATCTTGTCACGCAATCGCAACCTTTACTCGACGCGCCGCTTGATCGAAGCCGCCGAGCAGCGTGGTCATAGTGTCAGAGTCGTCGACACGCTGCGCTGCTACATGAGCATTGCCTCGCATCGCCCCTCGATCCATTACAAGGGCGCCGAACTCGAGCCTTTCGACGCCATCATCCCGCGTATCGGTGCCTCGGTCACATTCTACGGCTGCGCGGTCCTGCGCCAGTTCGAGATGATGAGTACCTACGTGCTCAACGACTCGGTCGCGATCACGCGTTCACGCGATAAATTGCGCTCTCTGCAGTTGCTCTCGCGCAAGGGGCTGGGGCTGCCGGTCACTGGCTTTGCTCATTCACCCGATGACATTCCCGATCTGATCACCATGGCCAAGGGCGCACCTCTGGTGATCAAGCTGCTGGAGGGCACGCAGGGGATCGGTGTCGTACTGGCAGAAACCAACCAGGCGGCCGAATCGGTCATCCAGGCATTCATGGGCATGAAGGCGAACATCATGGTCCAGGAGTACATCAAGGAGGCCAAAGGCGCCGATATCCGCTGTTTCGTCATCGGTGACAAGGTCGTGGCATCGATGAAACGCCAGGCTGCCGAAGGCGAATTTCGCTCCAATCTGCATCGAGGCGGCACCGCCAGCGTCATCCGTATCACGCCGGAAGAACGCTCCACCGCCATTCGCGCGGCCAAGGCGATGGGGCTTGGCGTGGCAGGCGTTGATCTGCTGCGTTCCAACCATGGTCCGGTGATCATGGAGGTCAATTCTTCTCCCGGCCTGCAGGGCATCGAATCCGCCACCGGCAAGGACATCGCGGGTCAGATCGTGGAGCATCTGGAGAAAAACGCCACCCCTCCGCGTAAAGCGCCGCAGAAGCCGAAAGGCTAGTTTGAGGAAAAATTGAACAAATAGCCGGAAATACTAGATTTTTCTGCACTCAGGGGTAGCAAAACAGTGTTTCCGGCCGCACAATTTGTGTCACCTCAGGAGGTGGCCGCATATGTTTCTCGACAATCGCCAAGTGGCGATGGACAGCGTACTCGAGGCGCTGGCCGACAGTCTCGATTACTTTCAGGACAATCTCGATCGCCTGCGCCCGGCGCTGCGTAATGCCCTGAAACCCCATTACGAGGAACGTGGGGTGGCCATGCGCGAGCTACAGCAACTGGTCCGCGAGCACCTCGATATCCTGCCCCGCGATGCCGACGTCGAGCGCGACGACTATCTCTGGCTCTGGAGCCGCATCAAGAGTTTCGTAGGTAACGACAGTGCCGTGCTGCTTGGCGAGCTGCTCGAGCAGGAACGCGTGCTGATGCAGGCGCTGGGCAACGCCTTCACCCACCCGCTACCGGAAGCGCTGGAACCTACCCTGGAACGGTGCTGGAAAAACTGCCGCGCACTGATTCGCGAGATCAACAAGCTGCAGCAGCGTCAGCGCTGACCGGCAGACTACGGTCTACTGGACCGCCCTACCCCGCCAGCCTCGCCAATTCGGACCCCCTGGATCACCGGGAAACGGAGCAACCCGCTCACGGCGGTGAAAGCCGAATCGGCTCCAGAGGACCCAGAAAATAGGGTTCCCGCCCCCAGACGTAGAGATCGCCGAAGGTCGCAGCGCGGGCGAGCCACTCGCGCAGGCGAAGCCGCCATTCGCCCTCGACGCCGTCATCGGGCACGGCGCAACCGGTGGCCTCGACGCCGAGAGCGTCGGCGATGAACAGTGCCCGCGGCAGGTGCCAGCCCTGAGAAATCAGCATCAGTCGATTCGCGCCAAACACCTCCTTGGCCCGGACAACGCTGTCGAAAGTACTGAAGCCGGCATAATCGAGCGTCAGCAGAGCATCGTCCACGTTGCGATGACGCAGAGAACGCCACATGCTGATGGGCTCGTTGTAATAGCGCGTGCGGTTGTCGCCGGAAAGCAGCAGATGCCGAACACGGTGAAGCCGCAGCAGTTCTGCCGAGGCTTCCATTCTGGCCTGATAGTAAGGATTGGTGCCGCCCGCTCGCAGCCACTGAGCAGTGCCGAAGACCAGGCCCACCGGCTGTGTGGTGCACAGTGGCAGCTCGTGCTCGATGCGATCCTGGGTCTTGTGAAGTATCCACAGATTGATCGCCGCGACACCGATCACCAGCAGCAACAGGCCCGCCATCACCGCCTTGACCAGCGCTTTCAGAACCCCAAGCATGAATCGACGACACCGTTAGCGTGGGGGAAAGGTAGGCATGAGACGCTCCAGCCAGAAATCGAATGGCGAGCAGGAAACGGAATAGAAGTGTCGATCTGCATATCGCTTTCGCTTGCCCAGACGGCGTTAAAAATCGGCTGGTGCGCCAGCCCGGTCAAGATGCTCATTGACATCGCGTAAACTGGTACGCCAGCCCGGTCCGTCTGCGCCGATTTTTGCCTTGGCTACGCGCCCCGGCCTTGCCTTCGCTCGTCGACTTTTCAGACAAAGCCTAGAACATCCCCAGCTCAAGGCGCGCCTCTTCGCTCATCATCTCACGCCCCCAGGGCGGGTCGAAAACGATTTCGACGTGAACCTTGGAGAACTGCGAGGCCCCGAGAATCTTGCGCCGTGCATCTTCGGCGATGACATCTCCCATGCCACAACCGGGGGCCGTCAACGTCATGCGAATGGTCACCATCCGCTCGCCAGTGAGAAGCCGCTCGATGCGACACCCGTAGACCAGTCCCAGATCGACGATATTGACCGGTATCTCCGGGTCGAAACAGGTCCGCAGCTGATCCCAGATGAAGGCTTCCATCTCCGCCTCGTTCGCATCGGGATCCAGCGTCGGACGTTCTAGCGCCTTGAGTCCCAGTGCGTCGAGATCATGCCCCTCGATCAGGTAGAGACGTCCTTCGTAGCTGACGCTGATCGAGCTGCCCTTGGCCTGCATCACCACCACCGTGCTGTCTTCGGTCAGCGTGATGGTCTTGCCGAACGGAATCGAAATGACATCGACATCCCGTTGCAGCGGCATTTCCTGGCCCTTGTAGACCTCGTTGAGAGGATCCATCATTGCTCCTGACAGAATTGCCGGCCCGGACATGCCGGGAGCCGGAACCGGCTCAGCGCAGCATGCCCAGCACGCGCCGCAAGGCCTCGACGAATGCGTCGACTTCCTCCGGCGTGTTGTAGACCGCCAGCGACGCGCGACAGGTCGCTTCGACACCAAAATGATTCAGCACGGGTTGGGCACAGTGGTGTCCGGTGCGAATCGCCACGCCCAACTGATCGATCAGCAGACCGATATCCTGGGAATGTGCGCCGTCGACGACGAACGAGATCACGCCGGCCTTCTGCGGTGCCGTGCCGATGATCCTCAGCCCGTCGACCTGCTCGAGTTCCTGGGTGGCATGATCGAGTAACCACTGTTCCCAGGCCGACAGTCGCTCGATCCCGAGCGCATTGACCCAGTCCAGCGCCGCGCCCATGGCGATGACGTCCGCCACCGATGGCGTCCCGGCCTCGAAACGGTGCGGGACCGCCGCAAACTCGGTGCCACGCTCGAAGGAGACCCTCGATATCATCTCCCCGCCGCCCTGCCATGGCGGCATGGACTCGAGAAGGGATGCCTTGCCATAGAGCGCTCCGGCGCCCATCGGCCCGTAGACCTTGTGCCCCGAGAAGGCATAGAAGTCGGCATCCAGCGCCTGCACGTCGACCGCCTGATGCGGCACCGCCTGGGCACCGTCGACCAGAATCCGCGCGCCACACGCATGCGCGTCACGCGCCATCTCGGCGATGGGGTTGATCGTGCCCAAGGCGTTGGAAATGTGGTTGACGCAGACCAGTTTGGTCCGCTCGCCCAGCATCCCGCGATAGGCGTCCTGATCCAGCACGCCTCGCGCATCGACGGGGATGACCTTGATCGCGATACCCAACTCACGCTCGAGCAACTGCCAAGGCACGATATTGGAGTGATGCTCCATCAGCGAGACCACGACCTCATCGCCGGCCTTCAGATTGGCTCGTCCCCAGCTGTTGGCCACCAGATTGATCGCTTCGGTGGTGCCACGGGTGAACACGATCTCCCGCGGCTCGAACGCATTGAGGTGGCGTTGCACCTTGCTCCGCACACCCTCGAAGGCGGCCGTCGCTTCGTCCGCCAGCGTATGCAGCCCACGATGGATGTTGGCGTTGTAGCGGCGATAGTAGTCGCTGAGGCTATCGATGACCGCCACCGGCGTCTGGCTGGTGGCCGCATTGTCGAGATAGATCAGCGGCTGGCCATGGACTTCCCGATCGAGAATCGGAAAATCCCGTCGTACTGCCGCCAGGTCCAGCGTCAGATCGGTAATCGCGGTCATCTCAGGCCTCCTGAATCGCCTCGGCGGTTTCCACCAGATCCGCCAGATTGAAGCGCTCCGGCAAACGACCGGCGACAGCTCTTTCGACTCGCTCGGCGATGACGTTGAGACGGACCTTGTCCATTACCTCGCCGACAAACGCCAGTGTCAGCAATGCCCTGGCCATCGGCTCATCGATACCGCGACTGCGCAACGCATAGACCGCGTCTTCGTCCAGCTGGCCCGTGGTGGCGCCGTGAGAGCACTTGACGTCGTCTGCGTAGATCACAAGCTCCGGCTTGGTATCGATCTCGGCGCGATCGGACAGCAGCAGGTTGGCGTTGTTCTGATACGCCTCGATCTGCTGAGCGTCCTTCTTGACGAAGACCTTGCCGTTGAACACACCGCGAGAGCGATCATCGAGAACGCCCTTGTAGTTCTCGTTGGAGAACGTGCGCGGCGCGTTGTGATTGACCAGCGTATGGTTGTCGACGTGCTGACGCCCCTGAACGAAGAACAGCCCGTTATAGGCGGCTTCAGCGCCCTCGCCATTGAGATCCGTCACCAGATCCGTGCGCACCAGCGCACCACCGAGGTTCATGTTGTACGAGTTGAAGCGGCTATCGCGCCCCTGATCGACATGAATGCTGGCCACGTGCAGATCCGTCAGTGCGGCTTCCTGCAACTTGTAGTGATCGATGATAGCGCCGCGGTCGAGCAGCACCTCGGTCACCACGTTGGTGAAGTTGGCCGCCTCGGACTCACCCGAGTAGTGCTCGATGATCGTCGCCTCGGCGCGTGCGCCCGCCTCGATCAGTATCCGCGGATGACTCATCACCGGCTGTCCGTTGGCCCGCGACAGCAGCAGCACATAGATCGGCTTGTCGACTACCGTTCCCGACGCCAGGCGCACGATGGCACCTTCGTCGGCAAAGGCCGTGTTCAAGGCGGTAAAGGGCGAGAAGTCGACGCCCGCCAGACGGCCCAGCGAGCCTCCGACCGCTTCGTGATTGGCGACTATCGCCTGGGATAACGGCTCGATGGAGACACCGGACGGCAGCCCGTCGAGCTCGGACAATGCCGGGCTGAACAGACCGTCGACCAGTACCAGCCGGTAGGCATCGATATCCAGACGCTGCTCGTCGAAGCGGGCGGAATCGAACTCGGCGTCGGTCGCCAGCGCGAAGTCACCCTCAGCTATACGGCGCACGTCGGTATATTTCCACTGCTCGTCACGGCGGGTCGGGAAGCCCATGGCCTCGAAGCGCGCCGCGCCAGCCTGCCGGCGTGCCGCTACCCAACTGGGATCCCCGCCTCGGCGCGCAGTCAGACGCTCGAGAAAGCGTTCCGGTGCACTCATGCGACAGACTCCTCCAGCACCCAGTCATAGCCCCGTTCTTCGAGTTCGAGCGCCAGGTCCTTGCCACCGCTCTTGACGATGCGGCCATCGACCAGCACATGAACGTGATCCGGCACGATATGATTGAGCAAGCGTTGGTAGTGAGTCACCAGCAGGATCGCGCGGTCGGCGTTGCGCAGCGAATTGACCCCATCGGCGACGACCTTCATGGCGTCGATATCCAGGCCGGAGTCGATCTCGTCGAGCATCGCCAGCTTCGGCTGCAGAATCAGCATCTGCAGAATCTCGTTGCGCTTTTTCTCGCCGCCGGAAAAGCCTTCGTTGACGGCACGCTGCAGGAAGCTCGGATCCATCTTCATATCGGTGCTTTTTTCACGCACCAGCTTCATGAATTCCGGCGCCGGAATTTCCCCCTCGCCACGCGCGGCTCGCTGAGCATTGAGGGCGGCCTTGAGCAGATAGATATTCTTGACCCCGGGGATCTCGATCGGGTACTGAAAGCCCAGCAACAAGCCGGCGCGAGCACGCTCCTCGATTTCCATCTCGAGCACATCCTGGCCTTCGAACAGAATCGTGCCCTGAGTCACCTCATAACCGTCTTTCCCGGCGATCACGGCCGACAGTGTCGACTTGCCGGCGCCGTTCGGGCCCATGATGGCGTGAACCTCACCGGCATTGATGGTCAGGTTGAGACCCTTGAGGATCACCTTGTCCTCGACCGTGACGTGAAGATCTTTGACTTCGAGCATGTGTCACCCTTGAAACGAGAGAGACCGCCGACGCAGCCTCCCGGATTGGCGTGTAAATTCGACTGTGGCGGCGGATCAGCCTACCGAGCCTTCCAGCGTCACGTTGAGCAGCGCTTCCGCTTCGACCGCGAACTCCATCGGCAGCTCCTGAAAGACATCCTTGCAGAAGCCGTTGACGATCATGCTCACCGCGTCCTCTTCATCGATACCGCGGGCGCGGCAGTAGAAGAGCTGATCGTCGGCGATCTTGGAGGTGGTCGCCTCGTGCTCGACAGTGGCGGTACTGTTGCCGATTTCCTGATACGGGAACGTGTGGGCACCGCACTGATCGCCGATCAGCAACGAATCACACTGGGTATAGTTGCGCGCGCCCTTGGCGCGCGGCCCGATCTTGACGAGGCCGCGGTAAGCCTGGTCACTACGACCGGCGGCGATACCCTTGGCAACGATGGTCGAACGGGTGTTCTCGCCGATATGGATCATCTTGGTGCCGGTGTCCGCCTGCTGACGACCGTTGGTCACGGCAACGGAATAGAATTCACCGATACTCTCCTTGCCGCGCAGCATGCAGGAGGGATACTTCCAGGTGATGGCAGAGCCCGTCTCGACCTGAGTCCAGCTGATGCGGGAGCGGTCGCCACGGCAATCGCCGCGCTTGGTGACGAAGTTGTAGATCCCGCCCTTGCCGTTCTCATCCCCCGGATACCAGTTCTGCACCGTGGAATACTTGATGTACGCATCCTCGAGCGCGACCAGCTCGACCACCGCTGCATGAAGCTGGTTCTCATCGCGCATCGGCGCGGTACAACCCTCGAGATAGGAGACCTGGGCCCGCTTGTCGCAGACGACCAGCGTACGCTCGAACTGCCCGGTATTGGCGGCGTTGATGCGGAAATAGGTCGACAGCTCCATCGGGCATTTCACGCCCTCCGGCACGTAGACGAACGAGCCATCGGTAAAGACTGCCGAGTTGAGCGCGGCAAAGTAGTTATCCGACTGCGGTACCACCGTGCCCAGATACTGACGCACCAGCTCCGGGTATTCCCGGATGGCCTCGGAGATGGAGCAGAAGATCACGCCAGCCTCGTGAAGCTTGTCCTTGAACGTCGTGGCCACCGAAACGGAATCGAACACCGCATCGACAGCAACACCGGCCAACGCAGCCCGCTCATGCAGAGGAATACCCAACTTCTCGTAGGTTTCGAGCAGTTTGGGATCGACCTCGTCCAGACTCTGCGGGCGATCTTCCGGTTTCTTCGGCGCACTGAAATAAGAGATCGCCTGATAGTCGATCGGCGGGTACTCCAGATGCGACCACGATGGCGGCGTCATCTTCAGCCACTGGTGATAGGCCTCCAGACGCCACTCGAGCATCCATCGCGGCTCTTCTTTCTTCTGGGAAATGAAGGCGATCGTGCTTTCGTCAAGCCCAGGCGGCACGGTCTCGCTTTCGATGTCGGTCACGAATCCCTGCTTGTATTCGCGACGGACCAACTGCTCCATCTCTTCGCTAGCCATGGTCTTCTCTCCTCTCCACCGAGAGTCTTAGGACGAAGACACGGTCCCGACGAGTGCGGGTGGCAACGAGCCGCCACCTCCCACCGTCATCGCCACGCCTTCTTAATGTTCGCGCACTGCCCCGATCGAAGAGGGCAACGTCACGCTTTGAATCGGTAACTGCACCGGCAGCTTGAGCGGGCTGGACTGGGCGAGATGCGCCAGCGTGACGCACTCGAGCAGTGTCCGCACCGCCTGCGACACCCGCTGCCAGTTGTCCGCCACACCGCAGGTATCCAGCAAGTCACACTCGCCATCGGCGTGGCTGCACTCGGTCATTCCGATCGGCCCTTCGATGGCGGCGATGATGTCGCTGGCCGTGATCTCCGCCGGAGACCGGGACAGCACATAGCCACCGTGAGAGCCCCGACGGGATTCCAGCAACCCACTCCTGGCCAGCATCTTGAGCGTCTTGCCCACCGTGGGGTGAGGAAGATTGACCTGCCCTGCCAACTCGGTCGCGGTGTGCGCCTGCTCGGGGTCCCGTGCAATCTGCGCCATGATCACGGCCGCGTAATCCGTCAATTTCGATAGCTTCAGCATGCGGTGATGCCCTCTCGATCCTGACAGCTGCCATATAGGACCATTTTAGTCCTCTTTACACACGCTGTGAACCCTAACCGTCGGCGCGAACGGCATGCCCGCCCGCGATCGTGCATCGGTCGATCAGGTCGGCGCTGAGTACACGACGGCCGGTTCTCCAAAACGACTCGACCCGCTGCCGGAAGCAGCGGGTCGAGCTCTTCGATCACGACCCCATCAGGATCAGTCGAACGGATTGCGCAGCACGATCGTCTCGTTACGGTCGGGGCCGGTGGAGATGATGTCGATGGGCGTCCCCACCTCCTCTTCCAGGAACGCAATATAGGCCCGTGCGTTGGCCGGCAGACCATCGATCGTTCGCACCCCGATGGTGGATTCGCTCCAGCCCGGCAGATCGTGATAGAGCGGTTCGATCGCCTCGTAGCCTTCGGAGTCGACGGGATTATCGATGGTCTCGCCATCCTTGCTGCGATAACCGACGCAGACCCGAATGTTCTCGAGACCGTCGAGCACATCGAGCTTGGTCAGGCAGATCCCCGATACCGAGTTGATCTGCACCGCGTGGCGCAATGCCACCGCATCGAACCAGCCACAGCGGCGCGCGCGCCCGGTCGTGGCACCGAATTCATGGCCTTTCTCTGCCAGATGCCGGCCGAACTCATCGAACAGCTCGGTGGGGAACGGGCCGGAGCCGACACGCGTGGTATAGGCCTTGGTGATACCCAGCACGTAGTCGAGATAGAGCGGGCCGACGCCAGAACCGGTGGCGGTGCCACCGGCCGTGGTATTGGAGCTGGTGACGTAGGGATAGGTACCGTGATCGATATCCAGCAACGAGCCCTGGGCGCCTTCGAACAGGATGTTCTCGCCGGACTTGCGAATATCGTGGACCAGCGAAACCGTGTCGCAGACCATCGGCCGCAGCTCTTCGGCAAAATCCATCGCCTGATCCAGCACTTCCTGGAAATCGACGGCCGGTTCGCCGTGATAACGGGTCAGCACGAAATTGTGATAGTCGAGCACTTCGCCCAGCTTGGAGGCGAATCTTTCACGGTGCAGAATATCGCCCAGACGCAGGCCGCGACGTGCGACCTTGTCTTCGTAGGCCGGCCCGATGCCCCGTCCGGTAGTCCCGATCTTGGCAATTCCACGGGCCTTTTCGCGCGCCTGATCGAGGCGAACATGGTACGGCAGGATCAGCGGACAGGCGGGCGACAGACGCAGGCGCTTGCGCACCGGCACGCCCTTGGCTTCCAGCTCCTTGATCTCCTCCATCAGCGCTTCCGGCGACAACACCACGCCGTTGCCGATCACGCAGATCTTGTCTTCACGCAACACGCCGGAAGGGATCAGGTGCAGGACCGTCTTGTGACCATCGATCACCAGTGTATGGCCGGCATTGTGCCCACCCTGGAATCGCACCACGGCACTGGCGGACTCGGTCAACAGATCGACGACCTTGCCCTTGCCCTCGTCGCCCCACTGAGTACCCAATACGACTACGTTCTTGCCCATTGCTCTCGTCTCTTGATCAACCCGTCGCGATCCGGTCATTCGTCGCGATTCGTTCGCTGTACCCATGTCGGCGCGTGGCCGTCATCGGCTTAGTTCAGCGGCTCGGTACGCCACTCGCCATCCTGGAGCACCAGGTGGCGATTGCAGCGGTGTGCGCCCGGACCGGTCTGCTGGTCGGGCAAGGCCTGGATCACGCGCTCTCCCTGCGCCCGCAGGCGATTGATGGCATCGTTGAGCGCGGCATTCTCCCGATTCGGCGCCCAGATACCATTGGTTGGCGGCTCTCGCTCGGCCAGAGTCGCCAACTGCTTGAGATCCATGGAAAATCCGGTGGCCGGACGGGCACGACCGAAGGCCCGACCGGTGTCGTCGTAGCGACCACCCTTGCTCAGCGCCTGACCGTACCCCGGTACATAGGCCGCAAACACCATCCCGGTGTGGTACTGATAGCCGCGAAGTTCGGCCAGATCGAAGTAGAACGACACCTCGGGATGCTCGGCCACGACGCCACGATGCAACCGAACCAGTTGGTCGAGTGCATCCATCACCGCGTCCGGGGCACCGGCCAGCGCCAGCCGGGCATGCTCCAGAATCTCCGCCCCGCCATGCAGCCGCGGCAGCTCGCAGAGCATCCGGGCAAGCTCGGGATCCGCGACATTGGCAGTCACCAGCTCGTCGATCACGATATAGGCCTTGCGCTCGATGGCATCGAAAAGTGCACGCTCGACGCCATCCTCCCACACGACGGCACCCATCAGTTCGCGATAGATCGCAATGTGGCTAAGCGCCAGGTGGATCTCTCTGGCCCCCGCCGCCTCGAGACTGGACAGCGCCAGCCTCAACACTTCGATATCGGCATCCAGCCCCGCGTGGCCGAACAGTTCGACGCCAACCTGCATCGGGCTTCGGCCGCCCTGATGCTTGTCCGCCTGCGCACGCAGCACCGTGGCGCAGTAGCAAAGTCGCACCGGGCCCTGGCGCTTCAGCGAATGTGCATCCATGCGCGCGACCTGCGGAGTCACGTCGGCGCTGGCGCCCATCATTCTGCCGGTCAACTGATCGGTCAGCTTGAAGGTCTGCAAATCCAGGTCGGTGCCGGTGCCGGTCAACAGCGAATCGAGAAATTCGACCGGCGGCGGCATGACCAGGTCGTAACCCCAGCGGTCGTACAGGTCGAGCAGCGTCCGACGCAACTCCTCCATCCGGGTTGCCTGCGGCGGCAGCACTTCATCCATGCCGTCGGGTAGCAACCAGCGGTCAGCGATCGTCATGAGCTTGTCCTGCCCAGCGTTGATTCGGTAATGATCGGGAGCAAAGGAAAGCTTCGCCATCCCATGTTAGTCGCAGCCGCAGAGCCGCGAGGTACAGCTGCCTTGCGCGAAGACCGGATCGTGTCAAAACGGGATTGCGCATAAACAGGCCGCACAAAAAAGCCGGGCGAAACCCGGCTGAACGATGGTATCACGAAACCCCCGCGGGGAAATCCCGTGGGGGTTCGATTTCCTAGATGTCGGTAGCATTCACCGGTCCGATCCTCATGGCGCCGAAGACCCCGTCGGTGTCGGATTTTTCAGATAGCGGAAGAAGTCGCTGTCATCCGGGCTCAGCACCAGCAGATCCTTGCCCTCGCCGTTGAAGCTGTCACGGTAGGCCTGCATCGAACGATAGAACGAGAAGAAGTCCGGTGCCTGCTGATAGGCGCTGGCGTAAATTTTCGCTGCCTGCGCGTCACCTTCACCCCGTGTGGTCTCCGCTTGTTGACGACCGTTGGCCAGAATTTCCTGACGCTGACGGTCGGCATCGGCACGAATCGCTTCGGCCTGCTGAGAGCCTTCGGCCCGATAGGTTCTGGCCGCCTGTTCCCGCTCCGAGTTCATGCGCTCGTAAACGGCCTGGGTCACCTCCGGGGGAAGCTCGATTCGCTTGACGCGGATATCGAGGATATGAACCCCCAACTCGTCGCGCATCGCCTGATCGAGCTGCTGCACCGGCTCGACCATGAGCTCTTCGCGGGCGCCCTCGACGGTGTCGGCGCCCTTGTCCGTGCCGGGGAGACCCTTGGCGTTGCTCTCGGCCGCGATTCGCTCCTGAATGATGGAGGACATCTCGGTCTGGCCGAACTTGTTGCGCAATGCCTCGTCGGTCCGCGGCGCGATCAGGTTTTCGGCGACCTGGATATTGCCACGCGTTGCCTCGTAGAACTGCTGGGGATCGGCGATCTTCCACTTCACGAAGGAGTCGACGATCACCGCCTTGGAGTCCGCGGTCAAATAGCGCGTGGCGCTGGAATCGACCGTCTGCACGCGCACATCGAAGATCCGCACGGTGTTGAACACCGGCAGCTTGAAGTGCAGGCCGGGGCCGATATCGTTTTCGATCACTTCACCGAAGCGCAGCTTGATGGCGCGTTCGGTTTCATTGACGACGTAGAAACTGGCGCTGGCGAACCAGGCCAGCAGTGCCAGAATGATGACCCCGATCAGGGCGCGATTGTTAAACATTAGCGACCCTCCCGCAGGCCGGAGCTACGCGTCGGCTGCTGCGAGCCACTGTTCATGTGATCCACTACCTGCTTTGAAATCTGTTCGAGCTGCTGCATGCTCATCGAGGACGAATCGCTCTGGCTGCTCTTGCCGCCGGACTGCATCTGATTGAGCGGCAGCACGGTCACGGCGTTGCCGTCGCCAAGATCGACGAGCGCCTTGGGCGTCTTGCTCAGCACCTGGCTCATGGTCTCCAGATAGAGGCGTTCACGCGTCACATCCGGCGCCTGGCGATATTCGCCCAGCAACGAATTGAAACGATTGGTCTGGCCGGTAGCATCGGATACCGAAGCGGCCTTGTAACCGTCGGCCTCCTCGATCAGACGCCGCTGCTGACCCTTGGCCTCGAGCACGACTGCCTGACTATAGGCATTGGCCTGGTTGATCGAGCGCTGCCGCTCTTCCCGGGCCCGGATGACGTCGTCGAAGGCGTTCTGGACCTGGTCCGGTGGCGCGGTCGACTCGACGTTGACGGTCTGCAGGCGCAGGCCGGTGCCGTAGGCGTCCATGTAAGCCGTCAAGCGCTCGAAGACCCGTTGTCCCAACCGGTCACGGCCGGTAGTCAGGATCTCCTGCAGATGCATGTTGCCGACTTCCTGGCGCAATGCGGAATCCATCGCATTCTGCAACGTCATTTCCGGCTCGTTGACGTTGACCAGAAATGCATGTGAATCGCTGACCACATACTGTGCCGAGACGCTGACCCGGACGATGTTTTCGTCGCTGGTCAGCATCGAGTCGGTCTGGGTCGCGGAGCGAATGCTGGTCACGTTGACGTTATCCACACGATCAATGATCGGCGGATTCCAGTGCAGACCGGGATTCAAGGTATCGGTGTACTTTCCAAGCCGGAAGACCACGCCGCGCTCGGACTGGTCGATCAAGTGGAAACCGGATCCGGCCCAGATCACGGCCGCAACGATCAGCACCAGGATCGGCAATATGAAGGGATTGCGCTTGCTGCCATCGGAGCCGTCACCGCCGGACCCACCGCCCGAACCGGAACGCTTGCCGCGACCGCCGAGCAGACGACTGATCTTGTCCTGAAACTTCTTCAGCGCTTCGTCGAGATCCGGTGGCCCCTGATTACCCCTGCCATTGTTGCCACCACCGTTATTGCCACCATTACCACTCGGGCGCTTTCCTCCTCCACCGCCCCAGGGGTCCTGCTGGTTGTTGCCACCACCAGGCTCATTCCAAGCCATACCTAGTCTCCAAGATGCAGTCAAAGCGTTGCGTCGGGCCAAAGCATTACGCGTGGCATCGGGAGCATGAGCCGCCGTGGCGTTGCACCGGTGTGCACAGGGCAAGGCTAGATCGGACCGAGGCCCAATCCCTGCCACCCTGCATCATTCGGGTCCGATCGTCGGACCACGAAGCTCCCCTGCGTCGTTTTCCTCACCTCAAACCTGTTCCCAATCGGCAACCGGCGTTTTTTCGGAGGTGGGCAAGTAATCGTCGGCGCGTTCGCCCAAGCGAGCCATCATCTGCATAAACTCTCGCCGGGGCAAGCGAATCTCCAGATTCGAGCGGCCATCCTCGTCGAACGTTTCTTCCTGTACGGCCTGCGATTCGTGCAGTGCCGCTCGTAGTCGACCCTGCTCGGGCGTCAGCGTCAAGCGGATATCGAGGATATCCTCGGCCAGCCATTCGCCGAGCGCTTCCCGCAGCAGTTCGAGGCCTTCGCCGTCACGCGCCGAGAGCCAGACGACCTGCGGGAATCCATGACTGTCGCGCTCGATTCGCGGCGAGGTGCCCAGCAGATCGATCTTGTTCATGACCAGCAGTCGAGGCACATCGTCGGCGTCGATCTCAGACAGCACACTATCGACCTGAGCGACATTGAGCTCGCGGTCCGGATCGGCGGCGTCGATCACGTGCACGATCAGGCTGGCTTCGGTGGCCTCCTGCAGCGTGGCCCGAAAGGCCTCGACCAGCTTGTGCGGGAGATGTCGAATGAAGCCGACCGTATCTGCCAGCACGACCTCGCCGACGTCCGGCACATCGAGGCGACGCAGCGTGGGATCGAGCGTGGCAAATAGCTGATCGGCGGCATAGACCTCCGCCGAGGTGATCGCGTTGAACAAGGTCGATTTGCCGGCGTTGGTATACCCCACCAGCGAGACGCTCGGGATTTCCGCCCTCGCCCTGGCGCGCCGGTTCTGATCGCGCTGCTTGCGGACCTTCTCCAGGCGCTTGTGAATCGACTTGATCCGCCCACGCAGCAGGCGACGGTCGGTCTCGAGCTGGGTTTCACCCGGGCCGCGCAGACCAATACCGCCCTTTTGTCGCTCGAGGTGGGTCCAGCCACGGACCAGCCGGGTGGACATGTACTCGAGCTGTGCCAGTTCGACCTGGAGCTTGCCCTCGTGGGTCCGCGCGCGCTGCGCGAAGATATCGAGAATCAACCCCGTTCGATCGAGCACGCGACACTCCAGCGCACGCTCAAGATTGCGTTGCTGAGAGGGAGACAGGGCATGATTGAAAATGACGAGTTCAGCACCGTGGACGCCGAGGGCGGTCTTGACCTCCTCGAGCTTGCCACTGCCGATGAAGGAACGAGGATCGGGACGGCGCCGACTGCCCTGAATCAGGGTAGCCGACTCCGCCCCGGCAGAGCGCACCAGCTCCAGGAGTTCACCCGGATCTTCGCGCTCCTGCTCGTCCTGAAAGTCCACATGGACCAGAATCGCCGTTTCGCCGGCGTCGGGACGTTCGAAAAACAATCACTACCTCTCGATTAGCTATCGAGTCCGGGCGCTGCGGCGGGATCCTGCGGCGGCAACCGGACGTTGCGGGACGGTACGACCGTCGAAATGGCATGCTTGTAAACCATCTGACTGACGGTGTTGCGCAGCAGGATGACGAATTGATCGAAAGATTCGATCTGTCCCTGCAACTTGATGCCGTTGACCAGAAAAATGGAAACCGGGATGCGCTCCTTGCGCAGAATGTTCAGGTACGGATCCTGAAGGGACTGTCCTTTGGACATGTTGCTCTCCCTAATGCTGTTATGAGTGATGCTGTTTTAGTTGGGCGGCGATTCGTTCTGACTCGGCATCACACCAGCGGCATCGCGTGCCGCGAGTATAGGTCTCGACGAAGCCCGCCATTTTACGCTAACTGCCGTGGTCACGCACGATTTTCGCAATCTGATCACCAGCATTTGCCGCGCAGCTGTCGACCCAGTGAAGGTCCGGCCAGCGCCTCAGCCAGGTCAGCTGGCGCTTGGCCAGCTGGCGCGTGGCGGCGATACCGCGCTCACGCAGTGCGACGTGATCATAGGCGCCTTCGAGATGCTCCCACACCTGCCGGTAACCGACGCTCTTCATCGATGGCAGGTCCGGATGAAGATCGCTCCGCTGTTTCAATGTAGCCACTTCCGACACGAATCCACCAGCGAGCATGATATCGAATCGCTGGGCGATACGCGCATGCAGAACGTGACGCTCGGCAGGCGCGAGAGCTATGGACAACAGCCGCCACGGAAAGTTTTCACGCTGCTGTCGTCGCCAGTGTTCGGAAAGCGCCACGCCGCTCAATCGATAGACTTCCAGTGCCCGAATCAGACGCTGGCGGTTACGCGGATGGATCGCCTCGGCCGCCTGGGGATCGAACCCGGCGAGCTCCGCATGCAGCGCCTCGAACCCTTCGCGCTCGCCGCGCTGGCGAAGTTTTTCGCGCAGTGCCGGATCGGCTTCCGGCATGGTGGCGACCCCGTCGATGAGACGCTTGGCGTACATCATCGTGCCACCCACCAGCAGCGGCAATTTGCCGCAGGCTGTGATCGCTTCCATTTCACGCAACGCATCGCGGCGAAATTCCGCCGCCGTGTAGGCTTCGGCCGGATCACGAATATCGATCAGCCGATGAGGTGCCCGCGCCAGCTCGTCGGGCGACGGCTTGGCCGTGCCGATGTCCATGCCGCGATAGACCATCGCCGAGTCGACGCTGATCAGCTCGGCGCCGAAACGCTGGTGCAGCGCGATCGCGTTGTCGGTCTTGCCGGAAGCGGTGGGCCCGAGCAGAAGGACCGCCAGCGGACGGTCGTCGCGGCGCGAACCCGACGGTGACAGCGCAGAATCGTCGTCGCGCAGGCGATCATCGTTCTCGTTCACTGGCGCCCTCGTTCACTGGCCACGAAGAAACAGCTTGTCCAACTGGGCCATCGACATCTCGGTCCAGGTGGGTCGACCATGATTGCACTGCCCACTGCGTTCGGTGCGCTCCATGTCGCGCAGCAGCGCGTTCATTTCCGGCACCGTCAGCAGTCGATTGGCTCGCACGCTGCCATGGCAGGCCATGGTACTGAGCAGCTCGTTGATACGGGTCTCCAGGCGATCGGAGCGTCCGAAACGTTCGAGATCGCCCAGCATGTCGCGAATCAGCGGTTCGATGTCCGCATCCGCCAGCAGCGCCGGCACCTGCCGTATCAGCAGCGTCTCCGGGCCGGCGGCATCGAGCACGACGCCCAAACGGGCAAAGGCATCGCGCTCGTGCTCTGCGACTTCGGCCTCGCCGGCACTGACCGCCATCGACACCGGCACCAGCAGCGGCTGCGCGTCGAGCGCTCCGGCATGAATCTGCTGCTTCATGCGTTCGTAGACAATCCGCTCATGGGCGGCATGCATGTCGACGATCACCATGCCGCGTTCGGTCTGCGCCAGAATATAGACGCCGTGCAGCTGCGCCACCGCATAGCCCAGCGGTGGCGCCTGCGTATCGTCGGTGGCCGGCAAGGTCGTCACCGCGGCAGTCGGACGCTCCTTGAGGGCCGTGTCGGCCGCTTCGCCGCCCGGCGCTTCTGCACCGTTCTCGCGCGGCGTCAGCAGCGTCGATTCATGCTCCGGGTGCAGCGCATGATAGCCGGCCATGAATTCGCGGATACGCTGGGCGGCAGGACGATTCGACCCGGACGGCCCTGTCCCTGGCGAATGCTGGCCGGCCAGCGGCATGCGCTGCTGCTGC
This sequence comes from Salinicola socius, assembly GCF_001937195.1. GTDB lineage: Bacteria > Pseudomonadota > Gammaproteobacteria > Pseudomonadales > Halomonadaceae > Salinicola > Salinicola socius. Next base: position 127,310 of record NZ_MSDO01000011.1, read on the forward strand.
CAATCCGGCGGCCTGTCGTTCGAGGTCGGATATGCCTGGTCATCCAGGTCTGGCCGAACCGGCGTTTCGATGTCACCGCCGATCGACTCGCCCGCCTCTGCACTCTCCGCCGCCGGCTCGTTGGGCTTCACCGACGCCAGCGCGCGGTGCAGGCTCGAGAACAGGAAATCATGAACCAGACGGCCATCGCGAAAGCGCACTTCATGCTTGGTCGGGTGCACATTGACGTCCACGACCCGCGGATCGAGCTCCAGATACAGCACGAACACCGGATGCCGACCGTGAAACATCACATCGCGATAGGCCTGACGAATGGCATGCGCGACCAGGCGATCCCTGACGATGCGGCCATTGACGAAGAAATACTGCTGATCGGCCTGAGCCCGCGAATAGGTCGGCTGCCCGACCCACCCCCACAGCCGGAGCCCGGTGACCTCCAGCTCGACGTGCAAAGCCTCGTTCAGGAAACGCTTGCCCAGCATCGCGCTGATTCGCCGCTCCCGGCCGGCCTGATCCGAGGCCACGCCGGGCAGCTGATGCACGACCTTCTGGTTGTGACGCAGCACCCAGGTAATATCGAAACGGGATAGCGCCAGACGCCGAAAGGCCTCCTCGACGTGACCGAACTCGGTCTTCTCGGTACGCAGGAACTTGCGCCGCGCCGGCGTGTTGAAGAACAGATCACGCACCAGCACCGAGGTCCCGCGCGGATGCGGCGCAGGCGTCACCCGCGGCTCCATCTGGCGGCCCTCGGCGACCACTCGCCAGCCACCGGAAGGATCGTCGGCGGCGTTGGAGATCAATTCGAGGCGCGAGACAGAGCTGATCGATGCCAGCGCCTCGCCCCGAAATCCCAGACTGGAAACGTCCTCGAGATCGTCGAGGGAGGCGATCTTGCTGGTGGCGTGGCGGGATAGCGCCAGCGGCAGGTCACCCTCGCCGATGCCGATCCCGTCGTCGCGCACCCGAATCAACCGCGAGCCACCCGCCTCGAGTTCGACCTCGATACGCTGGCTGCCGGCGTCGATGGCGTTCTCGACGATCTCCTTGACCACCGAGGCCGGACGCTCGACCACCTCTCCGGCAGCTATCTGGTTGGCCAGTCGGGGATCGAGAATGCGGATGCGAGACGATTCAGTCATCGGTGAACTCCCGTTCGTTGCCCGGCTTCATGGGATCGTCAGCACCTGGCCAACCCGCAGGATATCGCTATCCAGCCCATTGGCCTGTTTCAGCACCTTCATGCTGATGCCATGGCTGGACGCCACCTGGGACAACGTATCCCCGCCCTGCACCCGATACTCGTTGCTGGCGCTGCCGCGACCCTGATCACGTTGCCAGGCCAGCAGACTCGAGGGCGGCGGATGCTGGCGGAAATGCGCCACGATCCCTTCGTAGATCGCCTGGGCGAGCTCGGCCTGATGTGCCGGCGACTTGAGCTGGGCCTCCTCGCGGGGGTTGGAGATAAAGCCGGTCTCGACCAGCAGTGACGGAATATCGGGTGATTTCAGCACCACGAAGCCGGCCTGCTCGACGCTGGACTTGTGCAGCTTGTTGATCCGTCCGAGCTGGTCGAGCACCTGACCGCCGGTGGCCAGCGAATCGTTCATCGTCGCCGTCATCGTCAGATCGAGCAGCACGCCGCGAAGCACCTCATCCTTGTCGTCGAGGCTCAAATTGCCGTCGACCCCGCCGATCAGGTCGGACTGGTTCTCGCTCGCCGCCAGCCAGCGCGCGGTTTCCGAGGTCGCGCCACCCTGGGACAAGGCGTAGACCGAACTGCCGTAAGGCTGGGCGCTGCGTACCGCATCGGCGTGGACCGAGACGAAGAAGTCCGCCTTCTGCTGTCGGGCGATCAGCGTGCGCTGGCGCAGGCCGATATAGTAGTCGCCGTCGCGGGTCAGGAAGGCCTTGAACCCCGGCGTCTGATCGAAGCGCTGCTTCACCTTGCGCGCGATCTGGAGCACCACATCCTTCTCGTGCGTACCGTCGGGGCCCGAGGCGCCGGGGTCTTCGCCACCGTGTCCCGGATCGACGGCGACGATGATGTCGCGCCTGGGATGCGGCTGCGCCTCGACCGCGGAGGCGACCGCCTCGGCCTTCCGCGGGTTGCCTTCGGCAACGGCTTCGGTCTGTGCGCGTTGCGCGGCGATCTCCTGGTCGCGAATCATCGCTTCGATAGGATCGATGGGGTCCTTGACCGCACTAGCCCCGGGATAGTCGAGATCGACCACCAGACGATCGCTGTACTGATCGTTGGGCGGCAGCGTGAAACTCTTGGGCGCGACGGCGCGGCTGACGTCGAGCACGACCCGCAAGCCGCCACTCTCGCGAACCCCGGTCCGCACCTTGGAAATGGCGCTGTCATCCAGATCGAGCTTGCCGATATCGAAATCCAGATCGGTGCTATCAAGGTCGATCACGACGCGGTCGGGGTTATCGAGCGTGAAGACGTTGGCGTTGACCGGCCCCGACATGTCGAACACCAGCCTGACGTGATCCGGCGCCGACCACAGCCGCATGTTGTCCACCTCGACGGCCTGAGCCTGGGCGCTGACGCCAAGGCAACAGGCTGCGATCAGCCCCGCCATTCGGCGCTGGCCACTGCATCGGCGCATGCGCAGCCAGGTGCGCGCCATCAGGCTCAACAGCAGAGATGTGGCATGACGCAGGGTGACAACGGGCTTCGCTAACGACTCACGACCGGGCTGGGTGGTGTCATGGCGCGTCTCTTGTACATCTATCGGCATTCATCTTCCTTGTGACTCACTGAATCTCGCAATCCAGCCGGCAGTTGAGCCAGCACGGTGTTTCCCTGTTCGCTGTGAGCGATGCCCGTGGCGACGCGCCCCGAGGCGCAGACCGCGAGATGAATCTCGAGATCCGGCCTGGGTAGCCACCCTGCGCCACGGCTCGGCCACTCGATCAGACAGAGTGCGTCGTCGCCCAGCATGTCGCGGGCACCGAGGAACTCCAGCTCTTCGGGATCACCCAGACGATAGAGATCGAAATGAAATATCCGGGCCGACGCGGTCTCATAGGGCTCGACCAATGTGTAGGTCGGACTCTTGACCGCGCCGACATGGCCGTAGGCCCGAAGAATGCCCCGCGCCAGCGTGGTCTTGCCGGCACCGAGGTCGCCGATCAGGTGGATCTGACCGCGACCGGCCAGCGCCCGGCCCAGAGATTCCCCGAAAGCTACCTGGGCGGCTTCGTCGTTAAGCGTGATCGGCATGAGTCGAGACAGATTGAGGGTTGGCCAGAGTTCGCGCATAGGATGCCAGATCGGTCGCCAGCAAACCACGCTCGCCGGCATCCAGCGCCGCCGCATCGGCCGCCAGTGCGTGAAGCAACACTCCGATTCTCGCCGCCTCGCCGAGCGATCCGAGCTGGCCGACGAGCCCTGAGATGATGCCGGTCAGTGCATCGCCCATGCCACCGCTGCCCATACCGGGATTGCCGAACGGGCAAAGCGTGAGCCGTTCGCCGTCGTAGACCAGCGTCCCCGCGCCCTTGAGCACGATGGTGCCGCCCCAGCGCCGCTGCAGGGCAATGACGGCATGGCGTCGATCCCGCTGCACCTCACCGGTGGAGAGCCCCAGCAGTCGTCCGGCTTCGCCGGGGTGCGGTGTCAGAATCCAGTCGTCGCGGCGAGACTGGCCGTCATCCCCCGCCAGCAGATTGAGCGCGTCGGCATCCAGCACGCAGGATTTCCCGGCCGCGAGAACACTCTGCAGCGCCGCCTGGCCCCAGGCCCCGGTACCGATTCCGGGGCCGACGGCCAGGACATCGGCGGTTTCTACCATCGCCTCGATATCCGGCGCGCCGCGAACGCCCCGTGCCATGATTTCGGGAAACCGGGTCAGGCTGGCCGATACATGCGCGACATCGGTGGCAAGACTGACCTTGCCGGCCCCGACGCGCGCCACCATCTCGCTGGTCATCAGTGCCGCGCCGCCCATGCCCGGCGCACCGGCCACCACCAGCACGTGGCCATGACTGCCCTTGTGGCTGTTGGGCGCTCGCGGCGGCAGTGCTATCGCCAGGTCTTCGCGTGTCTGGCGCCAGGCCACCGGCACGATATCGGCATGACGCCGCGGATCCACGCCTAGCGTGGCATGGATGATCTCCCCGACCGCGTCGAGCGCCGCACCGGTATGCAGCCCGAACTTGTCACCGATGAACGTGATCGTCAGCGTCGCCCGGACTGCCGCAGCCTCGACGTGGCCGGTGTCGACATCGACGCCGGACGGCACGTCGATGGCCACCACCGGACGACCGCTGGCATTGACCTCGGCGATGGCCGCGGCATAGGGCGGGCGCGGGGCTCCCCGGGCACCGGTGCCGAGCATCGCATCGATGATCAGCTCTCCGTCCAGGGTCAACTCGTCCGCCCAATCGATCGGTTCGACGCCCGCTTCTGCTGCCAGCGCCGCCGCTTTCCGCGCGCTGCCCTCGAGCTCGGCCGCCGGTTTTAGCGCGACCAGTTCGACCACCAGGCCATCGGCCGCGGCCAGCGCCGCGATGACGTAACCATCGCCACCATTGTTGCCGCCGCCGCAGAGTACGCAGAGTCGACGCACCTGCGGCCATCGGGCGCGCAAGGTGTCGTAGGCGGATTCACCGGCACGCCGCATCAACGCGAAGCTGTCGCCCTCGGCCTCGATGGTTCGGCGATCCAGTTCGCGCACCTGATCGGCGAGATAAAGCGGGCGCTGAGAGAAAGAGGCGGACATCGTGACTCCTGTCGTCTTCCGAAAATGGGAGGTGACCCCGGAGGCCATGGGTAAACGCAATCCGTGATGAACGGCGCTGCCGAACGCCAGCACGGGTGTACCGGTGACGTTCGGCTGACGTCAAGCTGAATAGTGGTGTAGGGTAGCGCACCCCTATCCCTGTTAGCGTTTCGGCGGTATGTCACAGCCATCCAGCATCGATCTCAATGCGCTCGCCTCACGCATCAAGCAGTGGGGACGAGAACTCGGCTTCCAGGCGATCGGTATCACCGATACCGATCTGTCGAGCCATGAGCGCTATCTGCAACGCTGGCTGGAAGCCGGGCACCATGGCGAGATGCACTACATGGCCAAGCACGGCAGCAAACGCACGCGGCCACAGGAACTCGTACCCGGAACGCTACGGGTGATCAGCGCGCGCATGGACTATCTACCGCCCGAGGTCGAGACCACCAGAATACTCGGACAACCCGAAAAGGCGTACGTTTCACGCTACGCGCTGGGCCGCGACTATCACAAGCTGATCCGCAAGCGGCTCGATCAGCTGGCCCGCCAGATCGAGGATGAAGTCGGCCAGATCGGCTATCGTGCCTTTGTCGACTCGGCACCGGTGATGGAGCGAGCGCTGGCCCAGAAAGCGGGGCTTGGCTGGTTCGGCAAGAACGCCATGCTGCTCAATCCTCAGGCCGGCTCGCTGTTCTTCCTCGGCGAACTCTATACGGATCTCCCGTTGCCGGTGGATCCGCCCTTCGAGCGCGAGCACTGCGGTTCCTGCTCGAGCTGCCAGACCGCCTGCCCCACCAATGCCATCATCGACGACAAGGTGATCGATGCCAGGCGCTGCATCTCGTATCTGACCATCGAGCTTCACGGCAGCATCCCCACCGAGTTTCGCCGGGCCATGGGCAACCGGGTCTACGGTTGCGACGACTGCCAGCTATTCTGTCCTTTCACCCGCTTCACCCGCGCCAGCACCGAGCCGGATTTCGCCCCGCGTCATGATCTGGACCGTGCCGAGCTGATCGACCTGTTCGCCTGGAGCGAGACCGAATTTCTCAAGCGCACCGAAGGCAGTCCGATCCGGCGCATCGGTTACGAGCGCTGGTTGCGCAACCTCGCTATCGGGCTCGGCAACGCGCCCTGGAGCGAACGCGTCGAGAGCGCTCTGCGCGCACGCCTCGCCTACCCCTCGGACCTGGTTCGCGAACACGTACGCTGGGCACTGGAAGAGCAACGCACCAGGCGCGAAGCGCGTATCGCCAGCACCTAATTCTGGCGAAAGCGATTCGTGCCCGACATGCCGATCCGGTCTTTGGGAAGACAGCTTCAGGTAGAGAGCTTCAGGAACGTCTCGCGATAATGCTTGAGCTCCGCCAGCGATTCTCGAATGTCATCCAGCGCCTGGTGGGTATTGCGCTTGGTGAAGCCGCTTGCCGCCGCCGGATTCCAGCGCTTGGCCAGCTCCTTCAGCGTCGAGACATCCAGGTTGCGATAGTGGAAGAAGTTGTTGAGCGTCGGCATTTCCCGCTCCATGAAACGCCGATCCTGATGCACGCTGTTGCCACAGACCGGTGACGTGCCTGGCGTGACGTAGGTCCCGAGAAACTCGAGTGTGCGCCGCTCCGCTTCCGAGGTGTCGATGGTGCTCTCGCGGACGCGTCGAATCAGGCCGGACTCGCCATGGGTCTTCCGGTTCCACTCGTCCATGCCATCGAGCAGCGCATCCGGCTGATGGACGGCCAGCACCGGCCCTTCGGCGATCAGGTTCAGATCGCCGTCGGTGATCAGCGTCGCCACTTCGATGATGCGTTCCCGATCAGGGTCGAGACCGGTCATTTCCAGATCGATCCAGATCAGAAGATCACTGCGGGCGCCGGAGGCGGATGGGTCGGACATGAACAACTCCAGAGTCGGTGTCGGCTGGCCACGGGGACGCGGGCGGACACGGCAAGTCGGTAAAGGCTACAATGCCCGCCATTCTACCCCCAGGGCATGACGGGTAGGCAAACCCCGATATGAGTCACCGCCAACCATGAGCCGCCGTAAACTGACCCGACAGCAGCGCTGGCGCGTCGAGAAGATTCAGGCCGAACGCACCGAAAGAGCGTCGAAGAAGGACGAGCGCGACAGCGAACGTCTCGATGCCGGTGAATACGGCACCGAGCGCCCGGGCCGGGTCGCTGCCCACTTCGGCCGTTCGCTGGAGGTCGAATCCGTCGAGGGCGACCAGATTCGACTGCACCGCTGCCATCTGCGTGCCACCCTCGAAGGCCTGGTAACCGGCGATCAGGTGATCTGGCGCCAGGCCAACGATGACAGCGGCGTGGTGGTCGCCCGCGGCGAGCGTCACAGCGTGCTCGAGCGTCCTGATGTCCACGGTCAAATGCGCCCGGTCGCCGCCAATATCGATCAGATCCTGATCGTGGTGGCGGTCGAGCCGGAACCGCATCCCAACCTGATCGACCGCTACCTGGTCGCCGCCGAAAGCACCGGGATTCCCCCCGTGCTGGTGCTCAACAAGAGCGACCTGCTGCCGGAAGAAGGCGGGGAATTGCGCGCGATGCTGACCCGCTACGGCGAGCTGGGGTATCCGCTGATCGAAGCCTCGGCGCGTGGCGAGCAGGGGCTGGAAACGCTATGGACGCAACTGGCGGGGCGAACCTCCGTCTTCGTTGGCCAGAGCGGGGTCGGCAAATCCTCGTTGATCGACCGGCTGCTGCCCGACGAGACCTTGCGGATCGGCGCGTTGTCCACCGATACCCGCAAGGGCAAGCACACCACCACCACCGCCCGTCTCTATCCGCTGCCGTTGGAAACGGCGGTCGACGGAGAGCGACGCGGCGATCTGATCGACTCGCCCGGCATCCGGGAATTCGGCCTTTGGCATCTCGACGAGCGCGAGCTCGCCGAAGGTTTCATCGAGTTCCGCCCCTATCTCGGCCGCTGCCGCTTCCGCGACTGCCGCCATCGCCAGGAGCCCGGCTGCGCCCTGCTCGACGCCGTCGAGCGCGGCGAGATCCATTCCCAGCGTTTCGCCAGCTTCCAGCGCATCAGAGACGACATCGCCGCGTCCTGAGAGTCACCAAGGTTTATCGAAGCCGCCGCCCCAGGCGCCTTTCGAGACGACGCTGAACGGCTCCCGTTGCGCCGGGTCTTGTGGCATGGATGCCACAAAAGGCGCGCCTGGACAGGGATGTCCTTGTGCGCCGACCCAGGCGCAAGCGGAAAGTCGTTCAGGGTTTCGTCGTCTTGTGGCGCAAAAAAAGGGGGAGCGACGAGGGGGCGAGCGTTAAGCCCCCTCGTCACGGTGAGCCATAGGCTGGATTGGACTCGGCAGTCGTAGTTCCACTGCAATCTCTCGTCATCCATGACGCGAGACCCGGCTCGACGCTCTGCGTTCAGCGCCGTTCTGGAAGGCGTCCAGGGTGCGAGACTTCGAGCAAATCAACTAGGCTCAGAAATGCAACGCCGCGCCCTGAGACGCGGCGATTGCTTAAGAGCGGCCTGAGCGCAGGCCGTCTGGATCAGCCCTCGAACAGCATCAGGATCGAGAGGAAGAACAGCACCCACATCGCCGGGCGCACTTCCTGTGACTTGCCGACCCCTACCTTGACCACGACGAACGTCAGAAAGCCGAACACCACGCCGTGGGTGATCGAATAGGTCAACGGGATCAGCAGCATCGCCACGAAGGCCGGGATCGCGTCGTCGTACTGCTGCCAGTCGATGGTGCGGATCGGCGAAAGCATGAACACCCCGACCATGATCAGCGCCGGCGCGGTGGCAATCGCAGGAACCAGTGACAGCAACGGCGACAGGAACAGAAACGGCAGGAACAGCAGCCCCGCGACCACGGCAACCAGACCGGAACGCCCGCCCTGACTGATACCGGCCGCGGATTCGACGTAGGCGTTGGCCGGGCTGGTACCCAGCGGTGCGGAAATCAGTGCGGAAAAGGCATCCACCATCATCGAACGGCGAATGTTGCGCGGCTCGCCATCTTGGTCGAGCAGATTGCCCGCCTGGCACACGCCGATGAAGGTCGACATCGCGTCGAAGAAGGTGGTGAACAGAATCACGAAGATGAAAGGCCAGTAGGCCACCGACAGCGCACCGACGAAGTCGACCTGCCACAGCGCGCCGAAATCGGGCCAGGCGAAGATGCCGTGGAAATTGACCAGCGTCGGCGAACCGGTGGGCGACATGGTGCTGGCATCGCCCCACAGACGGCCGATGGGGATGGCGAGCAGCGTGGTGACGATGATCCCCAGGATCAGCGCGCCCTGCATGCGCTTGGCCACCAATATCGCGGTAATGCCGAGACCGATCAGAAACGTGACCAGGGTCGGCGTCATCTCGCCGAGCCCGACGACCGTCGCCGGATTGGAGACCAGCATGCCGGCATTGACCAGCCCGATCACGGTAATGAACAGGCCGATACCGCAGGCAATGGCATGGCGCAGCGTCGCCGGAATGGCATCGACCACGTAGCGACGCACGTTGAACAGCGCCAGCAGTCCGAACAGCACCCCGGACCAGAACACGCAGCCCAGCGCGGTCTGCCATTCGATGCCGGCCCCCAGCACCATGGTGTAGGTGAATAGCGCGTTGATCCCCATGCCCGGCGCGACCAGGATCGGGTTGCGCGCGTAGAGACCCATCATCACGCTGCCGAAGAAACTGATCAGCACGGTAGCCGTCAGCGCGCCGGCAAACGGTACACCCGCGCTGGAGAGGATCGAGGGGTTGACCACGATGATGTACATCGCCGCCAGGAAGGTCGCGATGCCCGCCAGCACTTCGGTCTTGACCGTCGTTCCCAGCGAACGTAGAGAGAACATTTTTTCAAGCACGCAGCAATCTCCTGGCAATCATGATTGTTATTGGTGACGCGAGCCGCTCGCGTCCGTGAATTTTGTAGCCGAGGATGGCCCCCGTGAAAAGTGCCGAGACGCCATTGGGTCAAAAAACCGGTCCGGGCTCGGCGAAACGACGGGTAGACGCCACCCTCGAGCGGCGCGCAGTATAGCGAATCCGCTCGGCGACGCCATCCGCTACCCTCACCCAGTATCGTTGTGCCATCATCGTCCCCATCGCCGCATGACGATGACGGCAGCAACGATCACGACAGGAGTCACCGCTCATGAGTTCGGAAATCCCGCAGTTGCCGCTGATTCTGGATTCGGCCACGCTGTCCCGACACCTCGAGGATCCCCATCTGCTGATCATCGACGTGCCTCTCAAGCCCGAAAGCTACGAATCGGGCCACGTGCCGGGTGCAGTCTTTCTCGACGCCCGGCGCCTGCTGGCAGGCTCGGGCGAAGTCCCCAACGACGTGCCCTCGGAAGCCGCACTGAGCGCACTGTTTTCCGAACTCGGGCTGACGCCGGAAACCCACGTGGTCGCCTATGACGATGAAGGTGGTGGCTGGGCCGGGCGGCTGCTGTGGACACTGGAGCTGATCGGACATCGTCGCTACTCGTATCTCAACGGGGGCATTCACGCCTGGCGCGCCGATGGCCAGCCGCTTTCCACCACGCCAGCCTCGCCGACCCCGAGCGAGTACGAGGCGGCCTATCTCAATCCCCAGGTCCAGATCCGGCGCGAGGAACTGCTCGAGCGTCTCGATGATCCGGCGCTCGCGATCTGGGATGCCCGTTCCGACGAAGAGTACCGGGGCGTCAAGGGCGACAACCGCCAACTCGGCCACATCCCCGGGGCGGTCAATCTCGACTGGCTGGAGGTGATGGACAAGGGTCGCGACCTGCGGCTTCGCGATTACGCCGAGCTCGTCACCGAGCTGGAAGCTCGCGGCCTGACTCAGGACAAGGAGATCGTCACTCACTGTCAGACCCATCACCGCAGCGGCCTGACCTGGCTTGCCGCCAAGGCGCTCGGCTACGACAACGTCCGCGCCTACCCCGGCTCCTGGAAGGAGTGGGGCAACCGCGACGACACTCCGGTCGAGAAATAGCTCGCGCTACTGACACCAGTAGCGCACATCGTGCCGTCTATTGCGCGGGCCGGGTAGTCTCGCTACCTTGTCCGCCTTCCCGCTCGTCCGTCTTTCAGTTAGTCCGCCTTTCCAAATATCGGGGTCGTCATCGTGGATCGCCAGGAACTCTTCGCCAGAATTCAGTACCCGCTACCTCACCACGCGATCTCGCGTCTGATCGGCCTAGTCGCCGACTGCCGGGTTCCCTGGGTCAAGGATCAGTTCATTCGTCGCTTCATACGCACCTACGGCGTCGACATGACCCAGGCTCGGGAGCCGGACCCGAACACCTACGCCTGCTTCAACGACTTCTTCACCCGCGCACTCAAGCCCGACGCTCGTCCCATTGGCGAGGGCCTGGTATCGCCAGCCGACGGTGTGCTGTCGCGCTACGGTCGTATCGAGCACGGCACTCTGATCCAGGCCAAGGGTCAGACCTATTCGCTGGGCGCCCTGCTCGGCGGTGACGTCGCGCGGGCCGCTCCTTTCCGCCAGGGCAGCTTCGCCACGGTCTACCTGTCGCCGAAGGACTACCATCGCGTTCACATGCCGATGACCGGAACCCTGCGCGAGATGACCTACGTACCCGGACGGCTTTTCTCGGTCAATCAGGCCACCGCCAGCTACGTACCCGGTCTGTTCGCGCGCAACGAGCGTCTGGTCTGCATCTTCGATACCGAGCACGGGCCGCTGGCCATGGTACTGGTCGGCGCGATGATCGTCGCCGCCATCGAAACCACCTGGGCCGGCCAGGTCACGCCGCTGAGCGGCCGCATCCAGACGACTCGCTTCGACGAGCCGATCGTGATCGAGAAAGGCCAGGAGATGGGCCGCTTCAAGCTCGGCTCCACCGTGGTGATGTGCATGGGGCGAGACACCGCGTTCGGCGCTTTCGACCCCGCAGGCAGCCCGATCAGCATGGGGCAGACGATGGGCGCCCTGCCAGGGACCGCGTGAACCGGCTGGCACCGGCTATCAGTCGGGCCGGTCCCGTACGTAGGGCCCCAGCGCCCGATCGATGACCGCTTCGACGAAAGCCTGGTCGATCTCGCAAAAGGAGACCGACAGCCGGTAGTAGACTGCCCCGTAGATCAGATCCATGCTCAGGTCCGGATCGATCTCCGGGCTAAGCTCGCCTCGCTCGACAGCACCGACGATGGCTTGCCGCCCCATCTGGCGACGCGGTCCTATCCAACGCTCGACGAAGGCACGGCTCAGTACGGGGTCGGATTGGGCGGCGCCCAGCAGATACTGCAGCAAGCGGCCATGAGGGCCGTTGAGAACCTCGGCCAGCGCCAGCACGCTGTGACGGAAACTGGCAACGACGGGCAGTTCGTCATCGTAGGCGATGCTCGGCCCTACCGCCTCCAGAAAGGCATCCATGACGATGGCAACCGCGTTTGGCCAACGTCGATAGATGGTCGACTTGGCCACGCCCGAGACGCTGACTATCCGCTCGACGGTGGCATGGTGAATCCCTCCCTCCAGCGCCAGTTCCAGGGCTGTTCGCATCACCTCGGCAGACGCCGTGGCGCTGCGTGGCCGACCAGGGCGTGCAGGAGAAACAACGGGCATGGAAGACATCCTTGTCAAAAACAGCTCCTGAAAGATACGATAATATAGGATACGCAGCGTATCGTATCATTTTTTAGTAAAAAACTGTTACCCGCCGCCGCGACTCGGATCCCGCCGACCCCGATGTCACGGGCATCCCATCGTCGTTCGACAAGCATTGCTGCTCGAGCCTCATCATGGAGAGTTATGATGGAGAGTTATGACGTCACCATCGTCGGAGCCGGTCCCGCCGGGCTGGCCGCCGCCCAAAGACTCTCTGGTCAGGGACGCCGGGTGCTTCTCATCGACCGGGGTCCGGATATCTCGAGGCGCAACAGAAACGACGAAGTCGATCTGACCCAAGGCCAAGGCGGAGCCGGCCTCTACTCGGACGGCAAGTTCTCGTTCTTCCCATCCGCAACGCGGATATGGCAATTGCCGGAACGCGAGGCCTTGCATCGCGCCTACGCCTGGACCTGCGATCTGCTCGAATCCTATGGCATGCAGACGCCACCGTTCCCGGACAGAACCGACGTCTACTCGCCGGAGGAAGGCCGCTGGAACCTCAAGGACTACCCCTCCCGCTACCTGCCGCTGCAGGCGCGGGAAGAGATGGTCTTCGGCCTGGTCAATGGCGTCGATATCGACATCCTAACCGGAACCTGCGTGATCTCCCACCGCTACGACGCCAACGAGCAGCGCCATCACCTGCAATTGGAGGGTCCCGACCCAGCGCTCGGCGCGCTTGTCAGCAGGACACTGATCTGGGCCACAGGGCGTTTCGGTGCGCTGGACATGGGCAACATCGAAAAGGTCTTCCGCCGCCTGGAAGTCGGCTTCCGTATCGACCAGCCCAGCGAACAGGCTTTCTTCCAGACATTCTCCAATCTCGATCCCAAGCTGACACTGCAGACGGCCGAAGACGGTATCGAATGGCGCACTTTCTGCGCCTGCCGCAACGGCACGACCGTGCTGACCCGAACGCAAGGCCTGTGGACGGTATCGGGACACTCGGACGGCCCTCCCACGGCGCGCTCCAATGTCGGTTTCAATACGCGCATTCTCGACGAGTCGATGGCGCGGGAGGCGATTTCGGCATTACAGGACGCCATGGCCGAGCGGGACGCCTACTTCGAGATTCCCCTGTCGGCATGGCTGGAAGAGGACGCAGAGACCACGGCCCGGATGCGGCGCCTCTATGGCGACGCCGTGGCGTGTGCGATGCTGCAGGGGCTGCGCCAGCTCGTCGGCAGCTTTCCCCGGATCGAACATGAAGCGACGCGCCTGATCGGCCCGACCCTCGAGGGCGTCGGCTGGTATCCCGGCGTCGACGGCCAACTGCGTCTGCCCGGACAACCGACCTGGGTGGTCGGCGACGCCTGCGGGCTGTTCCGGGGCATCGTGGCCGCCTTCATCAGCGGCCACTATGCGGCCAGTGCAGTGCTGTCGACCTTGTCGGAAACGTCGCTACAGGAGAAACCGCTCTGATGGCTGTCCCCCTTTCCCGCGTGGGTGTCGGTGTCATCGTCACCCGCCCCGGCGGCGACCTGCTGCTCGGCTATCGTATCAAGGCCGGCGAAACGCCCACCTGGTGTCTTCCCGGTGGACACGTCGAGCCCGGGGAGACCTTCGAGGCCGCGGCACTGCGGGAGCTGCACGAAGAGACCGGCATCATCACTCGACAGCCGGTCGAGATATTCGCCTTCCTGCAACAACTGGACAGCGACCGCACCGCGATCACCGGCGCGGCGCTGATTTCACTCGGCGAAGAAATCGCCGAGCCCCGCGTAACCGAGCCGGATGTATTCGATCGCTGGACGTGGTTTCCGCAAAAGGAGCTCCCCACGCCGCTGTTTCCGGCCAGCGACGCCATGCTCAGCCTGTGGCAGGATAGGCCCTGCCCCGAAGGCTGGCGTATCTATCGCGTCGACTAAGCGAGGCATTACCTTCATTTTCGAACACTCAGGGAGCAGCCGATGCCACTGGAAATCTCCCGCAACGTGTCGATCCCCGACAACGAGATCGAACTGATTGCCGTACGCGCCCAGGGCGCCGGTGGCCAGAACGTCAACAAGGTCTCCTCGGCGATCCACCTGCGCTTCGACATCCGCGCCTCCAGTCTGCACCCCGGGTTCAAGGAGAAGCTGCTGGCCCTGAGTGACAAACGCATCACCCGCGACGGCGTCGTCGTGATCAAGTCGCAGGAGCACCGCACCCAGGAGCTCAACCGGGAAGCGGCACTCGTTCGTCTGAAACAGCTGATCAAACCCGTGCTCTACGGCGACAAGCCGCGGCAGGCCACCAAGCCGAGCCGCAGCGCCAAACGCAAGCGCGTCGACAGCAAGACCCGTCAAGGGCAGAAAAAGCGCCTGCGCGGACGCGTCGATGACTAGATCGAGCGACAATTCCACACGCTAGCGATCAGCGCAGCGCCGTCATCAATCCCGCCATCAACCGAGCGCGCTCGATCAGACTGTCGACCTCGATATGCTCGTCCAGCGTGTGGATTCCTGCACCGCGCACGCCTAATCCGTCGAGCGTCGGCAGTCCCATCGCGCCGGTGAAATTGCCGTCGGAGCCGCCACCGCTGCTGGCGTGCGGCAGCGGCATCTTCAGCTCATCGGCAACCCTACTGGCCTGGGCGTAGAGCGATAGCGTCGCCTGGCCCGCTTCCCATACCGGCCGAACCACACCGAGCTTGACCTCGAAGCCGATCCCGTCGGCATCGCGCTGGGTGAGCGCCAGCATGCGTTCGATACCGCGATCCAGGTCGGCCTGACGCTTGGCCATGCTCAGCGCCTCGCCACGGCAGTTCGTAGAGACACAGTTGACCCATTGACCGCCCTGTACCACGCCAACACTGAAGGTGCAGTCATCATTGGTCATCGACTCGATCTCCGGAATTCGTGCAACCATCTCACGAATCGCGGAATGGCCATCCGCCAGCGCCGCCCCGGCATGGCTCGGCCGACCGTGAGCGAGCAGCTCGAAACGCGCGATCGCATAGCGCCCGGTGATCACGCCATTGCCCGCACGCGCCGGTTCCGGAACCAGGATGTAACGATGCCTCGCCGCCTCTCGCTCGATCAGTTCGCGGGTACCGGGGCTGCCGATCTCCTCGTCGCAGGTCAGCAGCACATGGATCGGCAGCGCCATGTCGACACCCGCCTGCTGGAGCGCAACCACGGCGCGAAGCGCCGCATAGGTGCCGCCCTTCATGTCACAGATTCCAGGGCCATAACAGCGATCACCGTCGCGCCGAAACGGCAATGTCTCCAGCGTGCCGACCGGATGGACGGTATCCAGATGCGCCATGATCAGGATGCCGCCTTCGGCCTGCCTGGGATGCGGAAAGCTCGCCTTGAGACAGTCGCCCAGCCCCGCAGGCCCGGCAACGCGTTCGACGTTCGCCCCCATCGCCACGAGATCGTCCGAGGCCAGCGTCATCATGCGATTGACGGCAGCGATATCGAAGGTCGGACTCTCGCATTCGACCCAGCGCTGTAGCCCGGCCAGCATGTCATCGAACTCGAGGGTGGCGGCGAGACTCATGCGCTCATCGCCTGGGTAGCGCTCATCTCCACCCGTTCGTCGAGACGACGTTCAGCGATCCGCGCCAGCAGGCTTGCCCCGATCGGCAGGATTCCATCGTCGAGCACGAACGCCGGATTGTGCACCGGAATATCGCCGGCATGGCCAACCCAGCAGTAGGAACCCGGCACCATTTTCAGCATATCGGCGAAATCCTCGCTGCCCATCGCCGGTCGGACGAGATCGGCCACGTTGGCATCACCGACGATATCCCTGGCCGCGGCCGCCAGCGCCTCGGTCTGCTCGGGATGATTCTCCAGTACCGAGAAGATGTTGCGGATATCGACCTCGATCTCGACCCCGTAGGCGTCCGCAAGCCCGGTGGCCAGCTCACGGATGCGTCCGTGGATCAGCGCGGCGACGGTGTCATCGAAGGTGCGAATGGTGCCGGAGAGCGTGGCCGACTGCGGAATCACGTTGTAGGCGGAGCCCGAGTGCAACTGGGTGACCGACACCACCGCTGCGTCCAGGGGATTGACGTTGCGGCTGACGATGCTCTGCATGGCCTGGGAGAGCTGCGTCGCCACCACGATCGGATCGCGGGCGTTGTTAGGCTGCGCGCCATGACTGCCCCGACCGCGAATGACGATATCGAAGAACTCGGCGCCCGCCATCGCCTTGCCGGACATCACGCGGACCTGTCCATGATCGAGGTGCGGCGCATTGTGCAGCGCATAGATTTCGTCACAGGGAAAACGCTCGAACAGCTTTTCGGCGATCATCGCCCGCGCACCGCCCAGCCCCTCCTCCGCCGGCTGGAAGACCAACATCACGCGCCCGGCGAAGTCCCGGGTCTCGGCAAGGTAGCGTGCTGCGCCCAGCAGCATCGTGGTATGACCGTCATGACCACAGCCATGAAAGCGACCGGGGTGCTTCGAGGCGAACGGCAGCTCCGTTTCCTCGTTCATCGGCAACGCGTCCATGTCGGCACGCAGCCCGAGCGTCCTGCCCGGCCCTCGCTGGCCGTCGATCAGGCCGATGACGCCGGTCTTGCCGATGCCGGTGTGAACCTCGAGTCCCAGCGCTTGCAGATAGGCGGCGACGATCGCGGAGGTACGCTGCTCTTCGAAACCGATTTCCGGATGGGCGTGAATGTCGTGACGAATCTCGATCAGTTCGTCGGTAAAGCCATCGATACGGGGCAACGTGGTCATGAGAACTCCTCGGTAGGGGAAACATCGGCATTGGCGAAAGTCGCGCTCAGGCGGGTTCGACGACAGGGACGAAGGGCCTGCCGAGAGGCGACGTCCGGATGCCTGGGCGAAGGCGTTGCCACGGCAGATCGGCCGGATCGACGGCCATTGGCCCCGGAGCGGCGCAGACCAGAATCGTCTCCGCGATCGGCGCGAAATCGGCCCGGAAATGCACCGAACTCTTGTTGACCAGAATGGCCTGCTCCAAGGGTTCGATGCCCACAGAACGATACATCGCCTGGTCCGCCATCTGCGCCTTGCGGCTGACCACCACGACACGTACGTCGCCGATTCGCAGGCAGGCGGATGGGCCCATGTCGAGACGCCCACCGCCGTAATAGGGGCCGGGCGCGACAAAGCGACCGTCCGAGAGCGCTTCGACCGTGAACTCAGCCTCCAGCGGCGAATCCCCTTCCACGCCGGAATGCCCGCCGAGCGCCAGCCGGACCACCGCGCCGACGCCCGCCTCGTGCGCGGCCCTGGCCGCTGCCGAGTCGAACACGTTGCCGATCGCAGCGCGCTCCGCCCCGCAAGCGATGAGCGCTTTCAGCATGCCCATGGTGTCGGAATTGCCGCCGGCGCCAGGGTTGTCCTGGGTATCGGCGATCACCACTGGCCTTGCCGCGCTTTCCGCCAGCCGCATCGCCTCACGCACGCCCGCTTCCGGCTCGAACACTCGCCCCGCGAACGCCGGCTCCTGCGCCGCTATCCTCGCCGCCAGCCGACCGGCGGCCTGATCCGCACTCTCAGGATCGGTTCCGTACACCACGACGCAAGGGCCGCAGTCGGCGAAATCGGCGGCCGGAAAGCCGGTCAGGAACGACACCGAGGGCAAGGACTCGCTCTCCATTGCCGCCACCTCGGCATAGAGCGAGCGGCACGGCTCCTGCGCCGTGCACTGCCAGGCGATCGGCATCAGAAAATCGAGCTGACGAAACGCCTTCGCCGGGCGGCTTTTGCCCGATAGCAGCCTCGCCATGGCAGTGGCGCAGCGGGCGCCGGTTGCCGCCATGTCGATGTGCGGATAGGTACGATAGGCGATCAGCATATCGGCCTGCTCGACCATCGTCGGCGTGACGTTGCCGTGCAGGTCCAGCGTCACGACGATCGGCACACCATCACCGACCAGCGCGCGCACTCGACGAATCAGTTCGCCCTCGCCATCGTCGAGGTGCTCGGTGACCATGGCGCCGTGCAGATCGAGATAGACGCCGTCGAGCGGCATGGCTCTATCGATGGCCGCCAGCAGACGCGCCGCAATACGCTCGAAGGCGTCCTGCGTGACGTGAGCCGACGGACTCGCCGCCGTCCAGAGCGTAGGGATCAGACTCCATGTCCGGGCTTCGGGGGCATCGATGAAACCGCAAAGGCCAATATTGCTATTCGCCACCGCGTCGAAGATCGCTTCGCCTTCGCTCAGCGGGGGCGCGCCCCCACCGCGCAAGAAGTCCTCGTAGGTCGCCGGGCTGGGCGCAAAAGTGTTGGTTTCGTGGAGAAAACCGCCGACGGCAATCCGGGGCTGTGACATGAACAGTTCCTTGAGTCCAATAAGTCGTGAAGAATCGGCGACTTCGCCATGTGGCACCCGGCCAGTCACTGATAGATGATGGCGGTCGATGTGGCCGTCGAGGTCTCTTCGAAGACGCGATCGAGAGGCCGGAATTCCGAAAAGTCCCAGTGCCGTCCGGGCGCCGCCAGCATCAGCGAGCGCGTGTAGGAATGTTCCGGCGAGCCCAGCACGCGCTCGGCCGGGCCATATTCCACGACCACGCCTTTCTGCATCACCATCACCTCGTCACAGATCTGGGCGGCGACACGTAGATCGTGGGTAATGAACAGCACGGCGATGCCGAGCCGGCGCTGAAGGTCGTCGAGCAGCTCGAGCACCTGGGCCTGGACCGAGACATCCAGCGCCGAGACCGCTTCGTCGGCGACCAGCACGTCGGGCTCCATCGCCAGCGCCCGCGCAATGGCGATACGCTGACGCTGTCCGCCGGAAAACTGATGGGGGTAGCGGTCCAGTGCATCTTTCGGCAACCCCACCAGCGCCAGCAGTTCGGCGGCTTTCGCCAGCGCCTCTTCCCGAGACGTACCGTAATTGACCGGACCTTCGACCAGACTGGTGGCAATCTTCAGACGCGGGTTGAGCGAGCGGAAGGGATCCTGAAAGATCATCTGGATACGCTTGCGATGGGGCTTCAGCGCTGCTCTCCCCAGGCTGGCAATATCCTTGCCCATGACCCTCACGCCCCCGCCGGTCGGCTCGATCATGCGCATCACGCAACGCGCGACGGTGGACTTGCCGGAGCCGCTCTCGCCAACGATGCCCAGCGTCCGCCCGCGCGTCAGGGCGAAGTCGATATCGCTGGCCGCGAGCGTCTGCGACGTCGCCTTGCCGGTCCAGCGCGCCCAGGCCGAGCGCTCGCCATAACGTTTCTCGAGTTCGATCGCCTCCAGCACGATTTCGCGGTCGGTCACGGCGCGTGCCGCTCTCGGCCGCAGACTCGGCACCGCCGTCAGCAGCTGGCGGGTATAATCCGTCCTGGGCCGTCGCAACAGCTCTTCGATGGGTTGCGTCTCCACGACCTCGCCATGGCGCATCACGCAGACACGGTCCGCGATATCGGCCACGACCCCCATGTCGTGCGTGATGAACAGCACCGAGGTGCCATGGCGCTCCTGCAACGCCTTGATCAGCTTGAGAATCTGCTTCTGCGTAGTGACGTCCAGAGCCGTCGTGGGCTCGTCGGCAATCAGCAGCTTGGGTTCGAGAATCAAGGCCATGGCGATCATGATGCGCTGACGCTGGCCGCCGGAGAGTTGGTGTGGCCAGCTGTCGAAGACACGTTCGATATCCGGCAACTGGACCTGGTCGAGCATCTCGAGCACGCGTTCGCGCCGCTGCGCCGAAGAGAGACCTTTCTGGTGCATGATCAGCACCTCTTCGATCTGTTCCCCGACCCGCATCAACGGATTGAGCGCGGTCATCGGCTCCTGGAAGATCATCGCCATGCGGCTGGCCCGCAGGTCCCGCAGCCGCGTCGAGGAAACCTCGAGCAGCGAATCGCCCTCCAGTTCGATGCGCCCGCCGGTCGCTTTCAAGCTGCCTTTGGGCAGCAAGCCCATCACCGCCAGCGAAGTCACCGATTTGCCGGAGCCGGACTCCCCCACCAGGCAGAGCGTCTCGCCCGGCGCGATCGCGAAATCGATACCCTTGAGGATGGGCTTGGCAGGCGACGATTGCGTCGCGACCTGGAGCCCTCGGATATCCAGCACCAGCGCTGATGCGGATCCTGAATGAATGACGTCGTCGCTCATTGCGCAGCTCCTCGCTTCTGCAGCCTGGGGTCGAGACGGTCACGCGCGGCATCGCCAAGCAGATTGATCGAGAGAATGCAGATCGACAACACGATACCCGGCCAGAAGATCAACGATGGCTTGATCAGGAAGTAGGTTCGGCCCTCCGCCATGATGTTGCCCCAGGTCGGCGTTTCGGTACCGAGGCCGGCGCCCAGGAAGGAGAGAATGGCTTCGGTCAGAATGGCCGAGGCGCAGATGTAGGTGCTCATGACGATCAACGGGGCCAGCGTATTGGGCATCAGATGTCGCCACATGACCGTGGGAAGGCTGCTTCCCAGCGATACGGCTGCCTCGACGTAGGGTTCTTCCCGCGCCGACAGCACCACCGAACGGACCAGACGCACGATCCGGGGAATTTCCGGAATGGTGATCGCGGCCATGACCGTCCACAGGTTGGCGCTGATCAGGGAGACGATGGCGATTGCCAGCAGCACGCTCGGAATCGCCATCAGACCATCCATGACTCGCATGATCACCGCATCCAGGCCGCGAAAGAAACCCGCGAGTATGCCGAGCGGCAGGCCGACGACGACGCTGATCAGCGCGCTGCCGATACCCACGATCAAGGAAATCCTGGCACCATAGAGCACTCTCGACAGCAGATCCCGGCCATAGGCATCGCTGCCCAGCCAGTAGGTATCGCTGGGTGGCTTCAGACGATCGGCCGGTGACATGTCGAGCGGATCGTGAGGCGCCAGCCAGGGTGCCAGAATGGCGATGATCACGATCGACGCCAGGCAGATGGCAGCGACGATCACCGCCCATCCTGGACGATGATGGCCTGGCCATAATCGCCATCGACGCTGTGGCGATATCGCTGCGGGGGAGTCGGGGGATGACAGGTTCATTGGTAGCGAATCCTCGGGTCAAGCAGCGCATAGGAGAGGTCGATGGCCAGGTTGATCAGCACGTAGACCCCGCTCGTCACCAGGATCAGTCCCTGAATCACCGGATAGTCACGCGACAGGATTGCATCGACAGTCAACCGCCCCAGTCCCGGAATGTTGAACACACTCTCGGTCACCACCACGCCGGTGATCATCAACGCGAAACCGGTACCGATCACCTCCAGAATCGGCACGCCGGCGTTGCGCAGCGCGTGCTTGAACAGGACCCGCTTCTCGCTGGCGCCCTTGGCGTGCGCAGTACGGATATAGTCTTCACCCAGCACGTCGAGCATGCTGGCGCGGGTCATGCGCGCAATCAGCGCGATATAGATCGTCGACAGCATCAGCGCCGGGAGAATCGCATGCTGGATGAAAGGTCCGAAGCCATCCTGAGAAATTCGCTTGAAGCCCTGGACCGGCAACCAGCCGAGATCGATGGCGAAGATCTTGATCAGGATGTAGCCGGTCACGAACACCGGTACCGAGAACCCCAGCACCGACAGGGACATGATCGCGTTATCGATCAGGCTGCCGTGTTTCCAGGCCGCGATGACGCCCATCGGCACTGCCACGACTACCGACAGCGCGATGCTCAATAGCGCCAGGCTGACGGTCGGCTCGAGACGCTGCGCCATCAATTGCGTCACCGGAAGATTCGACATCAACGACGTGCCGAAATCGCCGCGCAGCAGCTCGCCGGACCAGTGGAAAAACTGAATATAGATGGGCTGATTCAGCCCCAGGGTTTCGCGGATGCGATCCAGTTGCTCCGGCGTAGCCATATCGCCGGCAATGATCGCAGCGGGGTCACCCGGCGAG
Source organism: Salinicola socius (assembly GCF_001937195.1). Taxonomy (GTDB): domain Bacteria; phylum Pseudomonadota; class Gammaproteobacteria; order Pseudomonadales; family Halomonadaceae; genus Salinicola; species Salinicola socius. The sequence continues at coordinate 149,445 of NZ_MSDO01000011.1, forward strand.
AGTCGCAGCAGCAGAAAGACGAACAGCGCGACCACCACCATCACCGGTACTGCCGCCAATGTCCGACGCAGACAGTAGCTGAACATGAGCGTACTCCGTTGCAGTTCGCAGCAGGAACGGGACGCGACGACAGTCGCGCCCCGCCTCGATCACTCGGACTTGGTGATGTTCCAGAACACCGGCACCGGCGAATGCAGAATGCCGGAGAGATCGTTATTCCAGGCTGCGGGGATCGAGTACTCGCCCAGCGGGATATAGGTCACCTGTTCGAAGGCATGCTGCTGAATGCGCTCGGCAATCGCCTTGCGGTCATCGTCACTGGTGGCCTTGGCGAACTCGTTGCGCATCGACTCGAGTTCGGCGTCGTCCGGCCAGCCGAACCAGCCGCCGTCCTTGCCGCGACCGTTGAGCATCGGGTTGACCAGCGGATTCCATACCTCGGGGATATACCAGTTGGTAAAGAACATGTTCCAGCCGCCTTCCGACGGTGGCTGCTGGCTGGCGCGACGCGTCACCAGCGTCTGCCAGTCCATCGGCTGCAGATCGACCGTGAACCCGGCCTGGCGCAGCAACTGCGCGGCGATCACCGGCTGCGGGCTGACCGTGGGCGCATCGGTCGGCTGCATCATCACGACAGGCGTACCGTCGTAGCCAGCCTCCTCCAGCAGCTTCTTGGCCGCCTCGGTCCCGCCACCGGTCGCCAGCGAATCCGGCGCGCCGGCATCGGTCGCCAGCGGCGTCTGACAGCCATACATCGAGTCACAGGTGGAATAGAACTCCGGATTGCCGACCAGCGAAGCCAGGACGTCTTCCTGATCCATGGCCATCAGCGCCGCTTGCCGGATCTTGGGATCGTCGAAGGGAGGGTAGAGGAAATTGAAGCGACCGATGGTCTGGCTACCCAGCTCGTTGATCTTCTCGATAGTCAGATCAGGATTGGCCTGCAGCACTGGCAGCAGATCGACGGAGGGCGATTCGAGGAAATCGATCTCGCCGGAATTGAGAGCGTTGAGCGCGGTCTGGGCATCACTCATGTTGATCCATTCGACTCGATCGACGTTGACCACCTTGCCGCCGGCGGTCCAGCTGGCCGGCTCCTTACGTGGCACGTAGTCTTCGAATTTCTCATAGACGACCCGGTTACCGGGATCGTACTCGTCGGCAACGAACTTGAACGGCCCCGAGCCAATCTGATCTTCCACCGTCAGCGTCTCGTCGGGAGATTTGCTCGCGATACGCGCCGGCATCACGAACAGCGGCACCGACGAAGGCTTCGCCATCAGCTCGAGCACATAGGCAAACGGCGACGATAGCGTCAGCGTCATGGTCTGTGGATCGGTGGCCTCGACGCTGGCGACATGGTCCATCAGCATCTGGCCGCCGCCATCCCGCGCGGCCCAGCGCTTGAACGAGGCCACCGCGTCGCTGGCGGTCACTTCCCCGCCGTCATGCCACTTCAAGCCATCGCGCAGAGTAAAGGTGTAGGTCATGCCATCGTCGGAGACCGACCAGTCCGCCATCTGCGGCTGTGGCTGGAACTGGTCGTCCATGCCCAGCAGCGTATCCCAGATCATGTAGCCGTGATCGCGGGTGATATGCGCGGTAGTAGTGATGGGATCGAGCACCCGCAGGCCTGAATGCATGACAGCCCGAAGGGTACTGGCCTCCGCTGGAGCCGCAGCCAGCGACGAGATCGCACCGCAAGTGGAGAGAAGTGCCATCATCGCCATGCCACCCAGAAGACGGCGGCGCGCCATGGAGAAACGACGCGATAAGGGAGTCGCCATGAGAAACCTCGTTGTCGATCTTATGATTGTCGTTGGCGATACGGTCGGACGCGTTTGTTGTTGTTACTCCACGAGCAGGATCGCCCGACCCATGCCGCTCCTCTCCGAGAGTAGATCGCTTAGGGAGGAAAACAATACTTTCGTCGACAGGTTTGTGTTGCTTGAAAAGCAACACTCAAAGCATGCTTTGTCACTCTGACCTTTCGGAATCGTCTCCGTGGCCAATGACAACGACAAGTTCCCGACACACCTGAACAGCCGCTGGCTCTATTACCTTTCGCAGGCGCTCGACGCAGGCTCGATTCGCACGGCATCGGACCGTCTGGATGTCGAACCTTCCGTCATCAGCCGCCAGATCCGGCAGCTCGAACAGGCGCTCGGCCTGACGTTGGTCGAGCGTCACGGTCGCGGTGTGCGCGCCACCGAGGCCGGCGACATTCTGCTCGACTTCTACCGGGAACGAGACGTCGCCGAGCAGACGCTGTTCGGACAGCTAGCCGAGCTGGACGGCCTTCAGCGCGGCCACATCAGCCTGTCGATTAGCGAGGGGTACAGCGACCGACTGATGAGCGGCGTGATGAACGACTTCTGCGCCCGCCATCCGCAGTTGACCATCGAAATGAACCTGGCCAGCGTCAACGACGTGGTGCGCCAGGTCTACGAGAGCCAGGCACACATCGGCATTGCCTATGCGCCCCGGCTGATTGCCGGTATCGAATCGGTCGCCGCCGTCCGTCAGCCCCTCTGCGCCATCGTTCACCCCCAGCATCCGCTCACCCGGTTGCCCCAGCCGCTCGCTCTGGACGCCATACTCGAATGGCCCCTGGGCCTGGTGGGTCACGGCTACGGTATCCGGCAACTGATCGATGCCGTGGAGGTCCTGAGCAAGCGCCATTTCCATGCCAGCCTGGTCAGCAACTCCCTGGCGACACTGAAGCAGTACGTCAGTTCCGGCAACGGCGTGACCTTCATCGGCAGTGTGGCGCTATTGCACGAATTGCGACGCGGCCAACTGGTGGCGCTGGAAATCGATCATCCGGTGTTCCGGGAGGCCGAGTCCCACGTCATCGTGCGCCGCCAGCGGCCGCTCTCGCCGGCAGCCAAGCAGCTGCTAAGAGAGATCGTGACGCTTTGGCCCTTCGGTGAACGACGACGGGTGGAGTAGCAGCAGCGAGACGGCCGGTCAACACCGCGGCGTCGGGAACGCCATGACCTCGGCAAGGAATTCCTTGCCCAGCGCCAGCTGGATCAGGCGGTCGACACCCAGCGCCACTCCGCTGCCGGCGGGCAGGCCGTGCTCGAGCGCGGCAACCAGCCGGCGGTCGACATCGACGGCCGGCTTGCCCAGGGCGGTACGTTGCCGATTGTCCGCGGCGAAACGCGAGGCCTGTTCCGCGGCATCGGTCAGCTCGTCGTAGCCGTTGGCGAGTTCGAGGCCGTGGAGATAGACCTCGAAGCGCGCGGCGACTTCGACCCCATCCTCGGGGTCGATCCGCTTGCGTGCCAGCGCCGCCTGGGAGGCGGGATAGTCGATCACCACATCGATGCCCTCGCCTCCCAGCGTCGGCTCGATGACCAGACTCATCAGCAGGTCGAGGCAGCCGTCGCGGTCGGCATCGTCCATCGACAGTGCGCCGATCTCACCGGCGCGTCGGCGCAAGTCCGACAGCGGCGATTGAAAAGGATCGACATCGAGATGATCACGCATGAGGTCCCGATAGCGGCGCCGACGCAGCGGACCGGGATCGCCGGGCAGCACCGTTCGGATCAGCGCCTCGCACTCCTCGATCAGCTCGGCCAGCGAGAAGCCGGGGCGGTACCACTCGAGCATGGTGAACTCGACATTGTGGCGCCGCCCCACCTCGCCGTCACGGAAGCTGCGGGCGAGCTGGAAGATCGGCCCGCTGCCCGCCGCCAGCAGCCGCTTCATGTGGAATTCGGGCGATGTCTGCAACCACAGGCGTTCGCGACCCGCTGGCGTCGTCGCCTCGAGCGAGAGCGAATCGAGATGCGGATCGGTGCTGCCGGCGTGGCCGAGAACCGGCGTCTCCACCTCGAGCACGTCTCGGGCCGTGAAGAAGGCGCGAATCGTCGCCAGCAGCCGCGCCCGCTGGCGCAGCGTCTCGATCGTCGCGGCGGGCGGCCAGTGGTCTGGCCGAGGCGTATTCGTCACGAGTGATAGACCTGGCTGCGGCCACCGTCGATCAGGATATCGGTGGCGTTGATGAATCGCGCTTCGTCACTGGCCAGGAACAGCGCGGTATTGGCGACTTCGTCGGCGTCACCCAGCCGCTTGCAGGGCAGCAGCTCGATCTGCCGCTGGCGCTCCCGCTCGTCGCACTGCGCCAGCCAGGCCTCGGCAGCGGGCGTGCGAATCAGTCCCGGCGATACCGAGTTGACCCGGATGCCGCGATCCGCGTACTCGATGCCGAGCGAGCGTGTCAGCCCGATCAGGCCGTGCTTGGCAATGGGATAGGGAAAAGCGCCGGGAATGATCTTGTGGCCATGAACCGAGGCGATATTGACGATATGGCCATATCCGGCCGTCAACATGCCGGGCAACAGGGCCTGGATCATGTGCCACGCGCCCTCCAGATTGATCGCCAGGCAGCGCCGCCAATCCGATTCCGGCAACGACAGCGGATCGCCGAACACGTTGACGCCGGCCGAGTTGACCAGGATATCGATACGTCCGGCCATGGCGAGCGCCTGCTCGACGGCAGAAGCGACGCTGACGGCATCGGCCACATCGGCTTCGACTCCGAAACAGCGCGTCTCGAACCGCGCATCGAGCCTTGTCGACTCGCGCGCCAGCCCCTCCGCATCGCGGTCCAGCATCACGACATCGGCGCCTTCCGCGAGAAAACGCGCGACCGTCGCCAATCCGATGCCGCTGGCACCGCCGGTGACCAACGCCTTGCGCCCCGTCAATCTGGCCATTCCCTGCCTCCCGTTCACGATCCGGCAAACCATCCAGAAAACGATCTAGCAAACATAATGCGATCGGCGAACGGCAGTCGATGTCGTCCCGGCCATCTCGGACCGTTACTTTAACGAAGAAAGGTCACTTTAACGAAGAAAGCCACGCGCGGGCGTGGCTTTCGAAGAAGCAATATCGAGGTTCTTCCGCGAACGCCGTGTTCTCTCCGAGCGCTCGCAGGAAGAACTTCTCAAGCTCGGGAGACGTACTCGCCGGAGCGTGTATCCACCTTCAGAATCTCGCCGCGGTTGATGAACAAGGGCACGCGCACCACGGCGCCCGAGGAGAGCGTCGCCGGCTTGGAGCCACCCTGGGCGGTGTCGCCCTTGAGGCCCGGGTCGGTCTCGATCACTTCGAGCTCGAGGAAGTTGGGCGGTGACACGGAGATGGCGTTATCGTTCCAGAGCGTTACCGTGTAGACCGCCTGTTCCTTGAGCCACTTCTCGACATCGCCAATGGCCTTCTTGTCGACCGCATACTGCTCGAAGGAGCCATCGGTCTTCATGAAGTGCCACATGTCGCCGTCGGTGTAGACATATTCCATGTCCAGATCCATCACGTCGGCGCCTTCCAGCGACTCGCCGGACTTGAACGTGCGCTCCCAGACCCGGCCGGTGTTCAGGTTGCGCAACTTGACGCGACTGAAAGCCTGGCCTTTACCCGGCTTGACGAATTCGTTCTCGAGAATGTTGCACGGGTCGCCATCCAGCATGACTTTCAGGCCGCCCTTGAATTCGTTGGTAGAATAGTTCGCCATGATTCCTCACTAGTAACCGTTCGCGGGCCGTCCGCGACGAAAAACCCCATTTCCGCGCGATGCCTGACAGCATGCGCTCTGATGTCGAGTGGCCAGCATGATAACCCGAACCCCGATCGCTGTGCATTGCGAAGAGGCCGTCCCCGAAGCGCCGGGATTCGATACCCCGCCGGGCGACTGGCAGCAGCAACTGCGCGAGGTGATCCGCGACCCCGCCGCGCTCTGCCGCCACCTGGGACTGGATCCCGAGCGAGTGTCGGCGGCCACACGCGGCCATGAACTGTTCCCCGTGCGCGTGCCGCTGGCCTATCTCTCGCGTATTCGACGCGGTGACCCCGACGACCCTCTGCTGCGTCAGGTGCTACCCCTGCGCGCCGAGGGCCACGCCGTGCAGGGCTTCATCGACGATCCGCTGGAAGAGCGCGACCACACGCCGAAGCCGGGACTGATTCACAAGTATCCGGGGCGAGCACTGCTGATTGCCAGCCCCACCTGCGCGATCAATTGCCGCTACTGCTTCCGCCGGCACTTCCCTTACGCCGACAATGCCCCGTCGATGCGCGAATGGGATCGAACGCTGGATTATCTGCGCGAAGACACGTCGATCCAGGAAGCGATCCTCTCCGGCGGCGACCCTCTCGCCTCGCCGGACCGCCGATTGGCGGTACTCGTCGAACGGCTGGACGCGATCCCCCACCTCAAGCGGCTGCGCATTCACACTCGCCTGCCGGTGGTGATCCCGGATCGAGTCGACGACGCGCTGCTCGAATGGCTCGAGGGCACGCGGTTGCAGACAGTGGTCGTCCTGCACATCAATCATGCTCAGGAAATCGACGAGGCCGTGGTCACGGCGTGCGCGCGACTCAAGACCGCAGGTGTCACCCTGCTCAATCAGAGCGTGCTGCTACGTGGGGTCAACGACGACGCAAAGACACTGGCGGCGCTTTCAGAGCGCCTGTTCGAAGCGGGTATCCTGCCCTATTACCTGCACGTGCTCGACCCGGTATCGGGCGCCGCCCATTTCGACGTGCCCGACGCCGAGGCGCGCCGGCTGGTGGAGACATTGCGTCAGCGTCTCGCCGGTTTCCTGATGCCCCGGCTGGTGCGCGAAGTCCCCGGCGAGCAGAGCAAGACCCCGCTGTGACACTTGTTCGCCATCCAGCCCTCGCTCGGCTCCCCTCAGGTTGTCGTGTCAGACGCGCGGCTGCCGACCCGCATCTGACGATAGTCTCGCCAGCCGCGAAGGGTCAGATACGCCAACGGACCGGCGGAGCCAAAACAGAAGGTGATGACATAGAACACCAGCAGGTAACCGATACCATGACCACGCCGGCGCGCATCGAAGAACATCCAGGTCGCGATCATGAGCAGCGCCAGATAGACATCGAACACTACCAGCGCGGTGGTCGGCCGACGCATCAGATCACCGGCGAACTGGCCCAGCGTCTGATCACTGGTCGCTATCGCGAAGATGGTGTATCCCATGAAGACGATCAGCGTCACGAATGGCACGAGAAAACGTAGCATCGACAATCCCCTTTGATAGTTCGGTAAATGGGAGAGGGCACTCATCCCGTGAGTGGCAGCTTCACATGAACGCTCAACCCGCTGGCGACCGGCAGCGACGTCTCCTCGAGCCGAATGTCGCCTCCCAGTCTTTCGACCAGTTCCTGGACGATCGACAACCCGAGGCCCGACCCGCTGGTACGCTGCCCCGCCAGACGCACGAAGCGCTCGAAGACCCGCTCCCGTTCGGCGACCGGAATCCCCGGGCCGCTGTCGGCGATCTCGATCTGCAGCCTTCCCTCGACAGACGACATTTGCAAGCAGACCTCGCCCCCTTCCGGGGTGTAACGAAGCGCATTGTCCAGCAGATTGCGCAGCAGCACGTAAAGGCCGTTTTCATCGCTGAGAATGCTCGAAGCGGCCGGTATCTGCTGGGTGAAGCGAATGTCTCGGCGATCGACCAGCGGCTGCATGTCCCGCAGCAACTCGCGACCCAGCCGGGTCAGATCCACTGTCTGGCGGTTCCGGCCCTCGCCACTTTCGAGGCGGGAAAGCGTCAGCAGCTGCTCGACGACGCGGGTCATTCGATCGACACCGTCGATGATCGAGCGGGCGCCGCGCTGGGAGCGCGCTTCGGTGGTATCACCCAACAGATTCTGGGCATGGACCTTGATCGCCGCCAGCGGCGTGCGCAGCTCATGGGCGGCATTGGCGGTGAAGCGACGCTCCTTTTCCAGCGTTTCGGCCAGACGCCCGAACAGGCCATTGAGCGCGACGACCATGCCGCGAATTTCATCCGGCGCCTGACTGCCATCGATGGGCTCCAGATAGCTCGGCCGACGCGCGGTGATCTGGCGGCTGATTCGCAGCAGTGGGGAAAAGCCCCGTGCGACGACAAAGGGGATCACCAACGCGATCAGCAGAACGCCAATCACCGGCGGCATCAGATTGCGCAGTGCAATCTGCCAGGTCAGCTCGTCGCGCACGTCATCGCGCTGCGCGGCGCTGGCCCAGACGCCGTGAACCTCGTCATAAAGCGTGAACGTCCGCCAGTCGTGACCGCCACCTTCGGCCTGCGCATAACCCGGCGCCGGAATCATCGTCTCCAGCACCCCTGGCGTTCTCATGCCCAGCAGGGCGTGGCCATTATCATCCCATATCTGAAATCCGAGCTTCTTTTCATAAGGGTGACCCAATGGCGTCGGCGCATCGGTCGGGTTATCCGGCACCATGACTGGCTCGATCTGCAGATCGCGGATCATCTGTTCGGGGTCGCGGCCCTGGTCGCCGCGATACTCGAAGTAGAGCGCGACCATCGTCCGCGTGGTCTGCGCCAGTTCCGCATCGAACAGCTCGTTGATCTGGTCGCGCGTGTCGTGATAGCTCCATAGCGCCGCGATCGAGGTGATCAGCGTCACCGAAATCAGCAGAACGCGCCTGAGATAGCGACGGATCGAGATCAACCCGCCACTCCCAGCCGGTAGCCGACGTTCCGCACGGTCGTCACGACCTCGCTGCCGAACTTGCGCCGCAGATGATGGACGTGAACCTCGATGACGTTGCTCTCGACTTCAGCATCCCAGCCGTAAAGCACTTCGACCAGTTGGTCGCGGGTGAACACCTGTCCGGGGTGCGTCATCAGATACGCCAGCAGATCGTGCTCGCGACGCCCCAGCGCCACCACCGTCTGATCGAAGCGTATCTCGTGCGCTGCCGGATCCAGCGTCAGCCGGCCACAGCTGACCTGCGGCGAAGCCCGGCCCGCGCTGCGTCGTACCAGCGCCCGCAGGCGCGCCAGCAGTTCGCCGTTATCGAACGGTTTGATCAGATAGTCGTCGGCGCCACTGTCGAGCCCGCGAATCCGATTGACGACATCGTCTCGCGCCGTCAGCACCAGCACGGGTATTTGACTCTGCGCCTCTCGCAGCTGTTTCAACACCTCGAAGCCGTCGATGTCCGGCAGCCCCAGGTCCAGAATCAGGGCGTCGAAGGTGGAGCCTTCGAGCGCCTCGCAGACACCGCGGCCCTCCATGAGCCACTCAGGCACCATCTGCTCGCGCCGCAGCACGTCGACGACCCCTTCTCCCAGCAACGGATCGTCCTCAACCAGCATTACCCTCATGGCACTCTCTCTTGTGACACGCTCTCTTAAAGGTCGCCATCGTTCCTACGCTCGCCGGCGTTGGCGAAACTCGGCTTTCAAATTTTCTACCCTATCCATACCACGCCACTGCAGCGTTGGTTCCCGCTCCGCTGCCATGCCGTTGTCACGACCTGACCGGATAATGACGGCACGAATGGTGGCCTGAACCTCACGTCACTTTGCCGCTCACAGAGCCAATCATTAAACCAGTCACTAAGCCGATGTTAAGAATAGGCTGTCATAGTGGTGCTTCCGACAGGACGAGCAAAGTCGACACTTTGAAAACCAACGGGATTTCATGATGCTCGAACTACCCAAACTATCACTGGTCGTCACCGTCCACGATACCTTTCACCAGGTGGGTCGCGTCGTGGCCGAAGCGTCCAGCGCACTGCGGCACGCGGCGAAGCTGGAATTCATCGTCATCGACGATGCCTCGGGCGAGAACGACGAGGGGGAGCTGGCGCGGCTGGCCGCCGGCGACAATCGGATTCGGCTCTACCGTCAAGCCACGCCGATCGGCACCGACGCGGCATTCTGGCAGGCCGGCAATCTGGCGCGGGGCGTCTGGGTCGCCACGCTCGATGCCGAAGGCCGAGACGATCCTCACGATATTCCCGACATGCTCTGCCAGGCGCAGCATCAGGGTCTGGCACTGGTCGAAGGCATTCCTCTCGACCCTCGCTGTCGTTGGAAACGTGCCATTTTTCGCGGTGCCAGGAAGTTGGGGATCGAGCTGGCGGGTAGCGAAAGGGCTGGCCTGCGCCTGATTCGTCGCGACGTGCTGGTTGCCTTGCCATCCGTCGAAAGCCTGCATCGTTTCCTGCCGCTACTGATTCGACGCGGCGGCGGCCGCATCGGCAGTTATCGGGTCAATCTGCGTCAGGCGGCCCGGTCGTCCCGGTTCTCGCCCTGGTATCTTCCCGCCCGCCTCACGGCGCACGCCCGGGACTGGCTGGGCATGTGGTGGCTGTCCCGTCGCTGGCATGTGCAGCGCGTATCGAGCAAACGGCGTGTGCGCGGCTACGCTCGCTAGGTGCTCTCTGAAAAGTCGACGAGCGAAGGCAAGGCCGGGGCGCGTAGCCAAGGCAAAAATCGCCGAAGACGGACCGGGCTGGCGTACCAGTTTACGGGATGTAAATGAGCATCTTGACCGGGCTGGCGCACCAGCCGATTGTTAACGCCGCATGGGCAAGCGCAGTACTTTTCAGACAGTGCCTACACTTTGACTGACACCTCCACGACCTGTCTTACCGATAACGCCGGCCCCGATGCTCAAGCCACCCCCCGGCGCCAGAACCATCAGGGTCGTGGTGGGTCCAGTGAATGACCCCACCCTGGGCGTTCCAGACATACTCCCCTCGAAAGCGCAGACGGTCGCCGGGTTCGACGTATTCGATGCGCGGCGCGAGATCGATGTTGTGCGCGATCAGCAGTGTCTGGCCAGTCTCCAGTGCAACGATGATTCGCTGATGACGACTGCCTTGTCGATCATCCGGCAGCACGCGAACGACTCGCCCGGCTGCCTCGATCCAGAATCCCTCTTCATGCGTATCGAAGGCGCGCTCGAGTCTTTCTGCGGCCTCTGCCTGCGTCACGGGATTCTGCGAGAAACCGGACACGCGTTGTGTCGAGGGCGAGCCACCCCCAACCTCCGGCCAGCCGCCCGCCAGTCTGGTGATGAGAGGGGCGACGACCACCAAGGCCAGCAGTGTCACCACGACCGGTCGACGTAGCGTCTTGATGAAGCGTTGTGACATTTCTTTCGTTACCGTGAAGGGATGTTCGCGAATCGTCGACCCGTGAAATCGGCGCCGCTTCCCTCGCATGATACGCCAGGCGCCGCGTGTGACCCACGTGAAGCACCCGCACTGACGGGGTCCATCCAGAATGGATCGCATTCGGGGACAGTGAGAGTCGAGAAGAGAGGCGGGTATTGGAGAAACGACGGGCAAAAAGAAGCCGGACCCAATTCAGGCCCGGCCTACGCTGTGCGCCCATCCTGGGCTACTAGGTCAGAGTACGATGCCTCGGTAGAGTTCCTCACAAATACAAAAAAACTCGCTCTCGTCACGCCTCCCCGGTTAGCCGTCACTTTCATCAAGCCCCTGGGCCCCGTGTTTCCAGAGCCCAATCAATGATCTAGGCGCAGCGCTCTCATCCAGCTCCCACTCCCTTTCGGGTCGCCCCGACGTGACCTGCAATGTCACCCGGAAGGATCGCCGGTCAGCGCCCTCCGAGCGCAAGCCCCCCCGCTGGCGATCGAGCTCCTCGAGCACCGTCTGCAACCGTAATCGCTGGTGCGCGCTCAACTCCCGGCAGTCGATCCGCCGCGGCGCCGCCAAACCCGGCGTGACCACGAACCCGCCCTCACGGGTGACCAGAATGACGCTGGTGGAATCGAGCTCGAACCTGCCGTTGTGGCTCATGACAGAACGCCCACCTGGATCCAGGCCTGATTGACGACCTGCATCACCTCGCTGTCGGCGCCGAAGCGCTTGGCTGCGCAATCGACCGTGAGTCGGGCGAACTGGGCGAAATCACCGTCACGCTCGAGACGTGGATCGGTGAGCGCATCGAACCAGACCGGCCCCGCCTTTTCCCAGGCGAAGCCGCCGAGGCCAGTTGCCGCAAGATAGAATGCGCGGTTGGGAATGCCGGAATTGATGTGCACGCCCCCGTTGTCCGAGGAGGTGCGCACGAAATCGTCCATGTGACCCGGCTGGGGATCCTTGCCGAGCACCGGATCGTCGTAAGCGCTACCCGGATTGGCCATGGAGCGCAGGGCGAGACCGTTGACGCGATCGGTCAGCAGTCCTTCACCGATCAGCCAGTCGGCCTCCTCGACGTTCTGCTCGAAATGGTGCTGCTTGACCAGGGCGCCGAAGACATCCGCCAGCGACTCGTTGAGCGCGCCGGACTGATCGGCGTAGACGAGACCGGCCTCGCGTTCGATGACGCCGTGCGTCAATTCATGAGCAACGACGTCCAGTGCCACGGTGAATCGATTGAACAACTCCCCGTCCCCGTCACCGAAGACCATCTGGGCACCGTTCCAGAACGCGTTGTCGTAGTCTTCGCCGTAGTGAACGGTTCCGAGCAATGCCATCCCCTCGCCATCGATGGAATCACGCTGGAGGATCTGCCAATAGAAAAGATGGGTGGCGCCCAGCCACCGATACGCTTCATCGACGGCGATATCACCGCTATCCGGTTCGCCCTCTTCACGAACCAGATTGCCGGGCAGCGCCTCTTGATTACCCGCCGTATAGATGTAGCGCGCCACTTCTCCGGGTCGGCTGCTATCCGCGGGCCGCGCAGCCGGCGCAGACGCATTGCGCAACCGGAACTGGGCGTCGGCCTGCAGCGTCATGCGCGCGCATCGCTGTAGCCGCGCGCTGCCATGCGACATGATGCGCTCGAGAACATGGGGCGGCATGAATCTGGCGAAAGCCTCTCTGTCGCGACATGGAGCCATTCGATCGTCTCCTGCGATGCATTGGGGTCACGCTTAGTGTGGCTCAAACACTGCAATTTCGCCTTTCGTCAACGTGAGATGGACGAGGTCGCATCCAGGAAGCGCCAGGCCGCCTGCATCGCCGGCCACATGACGTTGCCGTGATTTGAGCCAACGAATGACTGGTGCTCGATGGTCCATTGGGGATGATGAGATTCCAGCCATCGTGCGAAGCAGGCGACGTTGTCGCACATCGCCGGCGAGGCGTCGCCTTGCCTGGCGGCATTCGTTGCGAATGCCGGCTTGCGCCCCCGTTCCTGGTTGCCTGCACCCAATAGCACCCGGGCGTTTACGTTACCCGAGACTGGCGGCAACTCGTACAGGAAGCCGTCTCCCCACCAGAGCGACGGGCTGATGGCGATGTAGTCGCTGAAGAGGTTGGGTCGGGTCAATGCGGTGTACAGCGCGAACAGGCCGCCGTAGGAGTGCCCGAGCAGCGCGCGTCGAGAAGCATCGACATCGAATCGTACGGCGACCTGCGGCAGCAGCTGATCCTGCAGAAAACTCTGAAAACGATCCGCGCCGCCGACCGGGCGGCCACGCGAGTCGACCGCCGGCATGCTCGATACGGCCGGCGTATAGTCTTCGCTGCGCGCACTGCTGTCGAAACGACGGGTATCGGGATAACCGATTCCTACGATCAGCCATGGGCTGGTGCCACCGTCGGGGCCTCGCAGCGTCAGGCTGTCGCGCCCTACCATCGCCAGCGGAAAGCGTGCATTGCCATCGAGGACGTAGAGCACCGGATAGCCTCCGGCCGGTGGCGGCGCATCGGGCAGGGAAACCTGAATGAGATAGTCGCGCCCGGTGGCCTCGCCATGCAGCTCCCATTGCTGCGTATCAGGCAGCATGACGGGTTGTGTACCGGCGGGCCGTGTATCAGCGGGCTGCGTCGCAGAATCGGCGGTCATGGTTGGCTCCTGAGCGACGGCAGCGGGCAGAATGAAAACGGCCGCCCATGACAGGCAGCCGAAGATCCAAAGACGTAACGCATTAGAAGTCATAGCGCAGTGACGCAACCACATTGGACGGCGCCCCGTACATATTGAAAGTCCCCATCGACCCGACCCGCTCATAGTAAGTCTTGTCGAAGATATTATTGAAATTGAGCTGGCCTTTGAGGTTGGACGTGAAGTCGTAACCGACCATGGCATCCACTACCGCATAACCCGGCGCCTCGATACTGATGGGCGCTCTTGCCGAGGTGGCCGTCTGAAAATCACTCAGTGCAGTGACCCCGCCGCCGATGTGGAAGCCATCGAGGATGCCACCTTCGAAGCCATACTGAGTCCACACATTGAGCTGATTCTTCGGCATCAGTACGAAGGCCGTATCCTCCGATCCCTCACTTCTGATATCGATATCGAGATAGGTATAACCAACGATAATGTCCCAGTTGGGCAAGGGAGTGCCCGTCAGTTCGAGCTCAGCGCCTTGTGTGCGTGTTTTACCCACGGAGGCGTAGACGCCGCTGACGGTTGCGCCGTTTTCCACTAACGGGGCGGCTCGATTATCGTCGTACAAGCGGAATGCAGATACACGTGCATTCAGGTCGCCATGGAAATAGCTGCCCTTGATCCCGATTTCATACTGTTTGCCTTCACGGGGTTCAAGCAGCCTGCCGTTGGCATCAGTGTAAGTCTGGGGATTGAAGACTTCGGAGTAGCTGGCATACAGCGAATGACGATCGTCAAGATCGAGTACGGCCCCCGCATAGGGCGTGAACTTGCTGTCATCGCTGCGGCTGGCAACGGCGTCATCATCAGTATGGTCAGTGACACGAGCCTGATAGGAGCTGACGCGACCACCGGCAATCAGCGCCAGCGGCTGGATCGGTCGGAAAGTCAGCTTGGAGTAGAGACCATACTCCTCGAGCGTCTCGCGATCGTCCGTGCTGACCGTACCCACGTCGGAGACATCGACGTAAGCGATGTCATTGATCTGGTCCAGAGTCGTGCTGCCCAGCACCGAGACGGCCTGAAAGGTCTCGGTCTCGTAACGCTTGTAGTCCGTTCCCACGACGAACTCGCTGACGTTGCCCAGGGCTGCGAATGGCTGACTGTAGCTGGCATCCATCGAGAGCGATTGCTGATCGACGTCGCCGCCAAGGCCTCGCGCCGTGAAAGTGCCATCCTCCGCAACACCCGTAATGCCGTAGGCATAATTGAAATCCGCATTACGGGTTGAATAGCGAGCGGCGATGCGACCGTAGCCACCATTGTCGAACCGGTGGGTCAACTCGGCGATGTAATCATTGCTCTGCATCTCGAAACCATTCCAATCCGCCCCGGCAAAGGTAGAACGGGTGACATCGAGCAGATTGCCATTGGCATCGGTCGGCAGCCCGTTGTTGGGTACCAGATCCCGATGCTGACGCAGATAGGCGAGCGACAGCATGGTGTCCTCGTCGAGATCGATATCGAGCGCACCGTAGAAGGTCTGGTTGGTATTCTCGTTGTCGTCGACGTAGCCGTTGGTATCGTCGTTGCTGATCACCATGCGCCCGCGAACGCGACCAGTGGCATCGATCGGTCCCGAGATATCGGTCTCGAGATAGTTCTGGTCCCAGCTGCCGTAGCGACCGATCACGTGGCCCTGGAAATCCTCGGTCGGTCGCTTGCGCACCAGATTGATGATGCCGCCCATCTCGCTGGTGCTGTTGAACAATCCCGATGGCCCGCGCATGACCTCGACGCGGTCGAACGCAGCCAGATTGGGCACGGTGCCGACGATGCTGGCCATCGGCGCCGGCAGGCCATCGACGTTGTATTCGTCGTACTCGTAACCACGGGCGTAGATCGAAGAGCGGCCACTGTCGTTGGGCAGTACACGCATCCCCGGGGTCCGTCTGGCCATCTCATCGAGTGTGTCGAAGTTCTGCGCCTCGATCGCCTCGCGGGTCACCACACTGATCGACTGCGGAATGTCCCGCAGCGCGGCGGGCGTCTTGGTGCCCACCGTGGCCGCATCCACCGCATATCCGCCGGTCACTTCGGACGGCAGCATCTCGTAGAGGCGATTGCCTTTGACGGTCAGCGTCTTCAGAGCGGGATTGTCGGCCCTCTGGGTTTCCTGCGCCTGCAAAGAGGCCCAAGGTGCGGAAAGACTCAGACCAACAGCGACCGGTACGCAGTAGCGGAAGCAATGCGGATGGCGAATCATGGTGTCGTTCCTTGCTCATGCGCCCGTGGCCGCAGCGTGTCGAGCGCTTATGATAATGAGAATGAGTTGCAAACGAGATTGGCGACACGCATTATTCCAGAAGCGCCATCCGGCGACCTGTGCGAAACCCTCAAATACCTGTGCCTAGTATCCAAACGTGATCTCTTCTCATTCCACGACCCTCGACTCCCCTGAGGTGTTGGGCCACGACGCCTTGAAACGTCACGCCATTCATGTGAGCCGGCGCTACCGTGTCGATAGCGTCGCGGACGATAGGCTGCTCGAGGGTCGCTTTGGCGTCGATGTCATCGATGAAGGCATGACCCTACGCTACGCGGCGGTTCAAAATCGCCACGGAATGCGCAATCACGCCGAAATGACCCCTGGACTCAAGCTGATTCTGGTCATGGAGGGAGCCGTCGACGTGCGCTTCGGCGGGATGCGTCTGCCGATGGCGCCGGCAGCGCCGACCGCGCTACTGGTCAACCTGCGAGAAGAAACGGCGTTCGAGCGAGTGGCCGAAGCCGGGACACGAGAATCGAGCCTGACCCTGACTTTATCGCCGGACTGGCTGCAGGCAGTTCCGGAGACCGCGCGTCTGCTCGAGGAGCTTCCCCATCTGGCGCTACGCCAGTGGCAACCTGGCGCGGGCTTGCTGGCCATGGCTCGCTCGTTGACGGCAGCGGCTGGCGTCGGACTGGCTGCACGTCTGCAGCGCGAGGGGCTGGCGTTGACGATGGCGGGAGAAGGCTTGGCGCCGCTGTTGCGACGGACCGACGAGAGCAGCATGGAAACGCGTCAACAGCGGCGATTGTGGGAATTCATCGACACGGGAAAGGGCGATATCGCAACGCTCACGGAGATAGCCAAGCACTTGGGCATGAGCGTGAGCACGTTGCAGCGACTCAGCCAAATCTGCTATGGCATGCCGCTGCAGCGTCATCTGCGAAAGCGGCGTCTGGACGCCGCAAACCGGGCGCTGCGGAACGATCAAATCAGCGTCAACGCCGCCGCGGAACTCGCGGGCTACAATGACGCCACCAATTTCGCCACCGCGTTCCGTCGCGTCTTTGGCATCACCCCCCGCCAAGCCAGAGAGCGTAAGCGTTAGCGCCCGGCATCGGTTATCGAGAACGAACCTTAGGCTGAGGCACGCGACGCGCTGCCGCTCAACGACAGACCGTATTCGCGAGGTTCGACCACGCCCTCCAATCGCCCCAGCTGATCGAGGCCGCGCTGCGCCAGCACCAAATCGAGACGCCGCTGACGGCTGTTGGCGTTGAGCACCATGTGGACCTGCGACGGCCGACCTTGCGCATCCAGACGTTGAACCCAGGCCAGAGCGCCACTGGCATACTTCACCAGCGAGCCCACCGGAATGACGCCGAACAGACGAACATAGCGTTGCGCCCAGACATTATCGAAAACGTCGGCGTGACCCAGCACATGACGGTAGGCATCGACCAGCGCCCAGGCCTCGCGATCCGCGCGCGCGCGCGTCAGCGCATCGATCACGTCGACCACCGCGACCATCCGGCCCAGATCGCCGATCGCCTCGGCGCGAAGCCCACGAGGGTAACCGCTGCCATCGAGTCGTTCATTGACCTGTTCCAGGACCGACGTGGAGATCTCCGGCGACAACCAGCGGCAGTCCGCCAGCCGCTCGCTGACCCGCTGGACATGTGCCGGCAGCAGCGCTCGCTGGGCCTCGCTCAGCGGCACTCGGCTCTCGAGCAGTGCCGCCGGTAGCGACGCCTTGCCGAGATCGTGCACGAGTGCGCTGGCAGCCATCGCCTTCAAAGTCTCGTTGTCATGACCTTGCCAGCGCGCCAGATCGACGGCACGGACTGCCACGGCCAGCGCATGCTGTACGCCGACCGGTTCGGATTCAAGATACCCCAGAGCATAGAGCAGCGACTCCCGACTTTGGGCCCCGAGCGAGACCAGCGTATCCGCGTGCCGAGACAGCAACGACGACGCCATCAAGCCACCATTCTGGAGCTGCAGGCTCTGCGCGTTGAGGTAATCGGCAATTTTCCGGAGCCGCCGGGCGATCGCGTTATCACTCCCCGTGGCGGGCGTTGCCGTGCTGGTTATCGAGCTGACCGGGTGCGGCCGGCGTCCCTGAGGCAGCAGGAACAGCAACGACGGTTCGAGCGGCTTGTCACTGGTCAGCGCGCTACGCGCGCCCTCGCGCTCGATCTCCTTGACGCAGTACCACAGCAATCGCTCGCTATCGATCGGCAGCTCATCGAACTCGAGGCCGACCAATGCCAGAGTCCAGTCGTCATTGGTGCGTATATGCCGGACGCGCCCCTTGAGTTCGAGCCGTTGCTGATTGGGAAAGCACAATTCGAGAGCGTCGATCCGCTGATCGGGCGTCAGCGACACAGCGTCTACCAACCGCATGGCGAGCAGGCAGCCGCCCAGCGAGAGATTGCGGATCTCGGTGTCGACGGCAGGACCATTCGCGGTTGGCGTGAGCCGGCTCGTGACTCCCATTTCGGCGCGAAAGGGAGCCCGAAAAGTGCCACGTCGGTGAATGGTGCTGACGTACTCGGGATAGCTGCAGCGAAACTGTATTCGCCGATCATCGGCCAGGCGTTCGATCACCGTCAACGGTGCGGTGCGAACCAGGGCTCCCATGACATGACCGATGAGATGAAACTGATCGCCCCGGGCGAGGGGCTCCTCGAGCGTCGGCACTGCCGATACATCGACGATCAACGCCTGATCGACAATGGCGTCATCCAGCAGTACCGGCCATGACGTGCTGCCCGCAGGCTTGAACTCGAGATTGACGCCGCCCTGCAGGCATAATGGCTCGAGCCATTCCCATATGGCTTTGGCGTGAAAGACATCCGTGGAAGCAGTGTCGGGCATGGAGATTCCGATAACGCATGGCGCAAGGCTGAAGTTAGACGCTAGGAAAATGAGCGGGTGACCAGGGGCTGAAATAAAATACCGGTTCACGACCCGGCACCCACCCCATGTAACTTTTCGTTATCGACCCGCACAAAGCGAACTTAACCCTTGTTGGCCTTCATTTCCATCCGTTCATCGCTGACGCCGGTCTGGTAGACATCCCCAGACCGATCCAGCCCGACGATCCAGCCCGCTATCTCTCACTCCCCTGCCGACAAGGCCGTCAGCTCCGCTTCCGAATACCCCAGCAAGTAGAGCAACCCGTCCAGACCGGTGACGGACACGGATTGCTGTGCCTCGCGACGAACCAGAGGCTTGGCATGAAAGGCGATGCCCATGCCAGCCGTCGACAGCATCTTGAGATCATTGGCGCCGTCGCCAACGGCTACGGTCTGGGCCAGCTGCCAACCTTCCCGTTCGGCGATCTGCCTGAGTATCGTTGCCTTGCGCTCGGCGTCGATGATCGGCGCCTGAACCTCACCGGTCACCTTGCCGTCGCGGATCACCAGTTCGTTGGCATGGACCTCGTCGAAGCCAAGCCGCTCCTGCAGATAGCGGGCGAAGTAGGTGAATCCGCCAGAGAGAATTGCCGTCCGGTAACCCAGTCGCTTGAGATAGCGCATCAATCGCTCGAGCCCCGGCATCAGCGACAGCGAATCGGCGATCTCCGCCAATACCGACTCATCCAGACCCTCGAGCTTGCTCATGCGCTCGCGGAAGCTCTGCTGGAAATCGAGCTCGCCGCGCATGGCGCGCTCGGTCACCGCCGCCACCTCGTCGTAGACGCCGTGACGTCGCGCCAATTCATCGATGACTTCCGCCTGGATCAGCGTCGAATCCATATCGAAGCAGATCAGCCGGCGATGACGCTGCCATAGATTCGCTGGCTGCAGGGCCACATCGACGTGGAAGCGTTCGCTCAGCGCGAGGATCTTCTCGCGCAGCGATGTCGAGTCGTGTACCGCGCCACTGAGCCGCCATTCGAGGCAGGCCCCGGCGTCAGTCGGCGAGACCACATCGAGCTGGCCCTTGGCGGAAAGCCGCTTTACCTGCTGGATGGTCAAGCCCTGTTCTGCCGTCAGCGCCCCGACTTCCGCCATCACCTCTGCAGACAGTGCAGGCGCCATCAAGGTCAGTATCCAGCGGGCATCCTTGTCGACGTCCGCCCACAGTGCCTCGCTTTCGGCGGCCACTTTCTCGACTCGGCAATCCAGCCCGAACACGTCGCCGGCAGTCGGCAGCAAGGCCCCGAGATCGTCCGCCGTCTCTACCAGCGCCTCCAGCGTCACTTCACCGAAAGCGACGTGCTGGCTCAAGTCCAGCAGACGACAATTGGCGCTGACCAGCGCCGTGCCCAGTGCTGCCGTCTGACCGGGCCGTGCGGGTCCGGTGGCACGCACCACAAAACGTTGTGACATCATTTCCCCACGGGGCGCAGCGATGCGCCCTCTCTCTTTATCGATTGAGCCGGCAGCCATCCAGTGTCGATCAGCACTCGACCTCGAGCCGATCGACCTTCTGGAACCCACGTGCCAGCTTGCTGCCACGGCGACCGCGTTCACCGGTGTAGTACTCGAGATCCGCCGTCTTCAGCGTCTGTTTGCGCTTGCCGGCATGCACGACCAGCGATGCGCCTTCCGGCAGCAGCACCAGATCGCGGACGAACTCTTCCCGGCTTGCGGCCTTGGCCCCCGGAATGTCGATCATCTTGTTGCCCTTGCCTTTCGACATCTCGGGTAACTGCGACAGCGCGAAAACCAACAGACGCCCTTCGTTGGAAACCGCCGCCACCCGCACGCCGTCACCCGTCGGTATCGCCTTGGGTGGCAGCACGTTACATCCCTTGGGTACCGAGAGCACCGACTTGCCGGCCTTGTTCTTGCCGAGCAGATCCTCGAGCCTGGCAACGAAGCCATAGCCGCCATCGGAGGCCAGCAGATAGTGCGCGCTGGGCACGTCGAGCATCAGCCCGACCATGCTCGAGCCGGCCGGCGGATTGATTCTCCCGGTCACCGGCTCACCCTGGCCGCGTGCCGAAGGCAGGTTGTGGGCAGTCAGCGTATAGCTGCGACCGCTATCGTCGAGCAGCACCAGCGGCTGATTGGTCTTGCCGCGCGCCGCCAACTGGAAGCTGTCACCCGCCTTGTAGGAGAGCCCGGCGGGGTCGATGTCGTGACCGCGCGCCGCGCGAATCCAGCCCTTCTCGGACAGCACCACTGTGACCGGATCGGCGCCCACCAGTTCGACCTCTGAGAGGGCCCTGGCTTCGCTGCGTTCGACCAGCGGCGAGCGGCGGGGATCGCCGTAGGCCTCGGCCGCTTCCCGCAGCTCCTTCTCGACCAGGTCGGTCATCGCCGCCTCGGAACCCAGCAGCTTGTTGAGACGTTTGCGTTCGGCCTCGAGCTCGTCCTGCTCGCCGCGAATCTTCATCTCCTCGAGCTTGGCGAGATGGCGCAGCCGCAGCTCCAGAATCGCTTCCGCCTGCCGCTCGGTGATACCGAACGCGCTCATCAGCGCCGGCTTGGTCTCGTCCTCCTCGCGGATGATGCGGATCACTTCATCGATGTTCAGATAGGCGATCAGCAACCCTTCGAGCAGATGCAGACGATCCTCGACCTTGCCGAGACGATGCTCCAGGCGTCGACGCACGGTGGTGCGGCGGAACGTCAGCCACTCACCGAGCATGTCGTTCAGCGCCAGCACTCGCGGCCGGCCATCGAGCGCGATCACGTTGAGATTGACGCGGACGCTCTTCTCGAGATCGGTGGTGGCGAACAGGTGCGCCATCAGTCCATCGGCGTCGATTCGGTTGGAGCGCGGCTCGATCACCAGCCGCGTCGGCGTCTCGTGGGTCGACTCGTCACGCAGGTCCGCGACCATCGGCAGCTTCTTGGCCTGCATCTGGGCCGCGATCTGTTCGAGCACCTTGGCTCCGCTGACCTGATACGGCACCGCGGTGATCACGATATTGCTGTCTTCGCGCTCGTAGCGCGCGCGCAGCTTGACCGAACCGCGACCGGTCTCGTAGAGCTTGCGCAGATCGGCCGGCGGCGAAATGATTTCGGCGTCGGTGGGAAAATCCGGCGCCGGCAGGTACTGCATCAGATCCGCGACGCTGGCGTCGGGATGGCGCAACAGATGGCAGGTGGCTTCGACCACTTCCACCACGTTGTGGGGCGGAATATCGGTGGCCATGCCGACGGCGATACCGGTGCCGCCGTTGAGCAGCACGTGCGGCAGCCGCGACGGCAGCACCGCCGGCTCGTTCATGGTGCCATCGAAGTTGGGCGTCCAGTCGACAGTGCCCTGCCCCAGCTCCGCCAGCAGCGTCTCGGAGAACCGTGACAGCCGCGCCTCGGTATAGCGCATCGCCGCGAACGACTTGGGATCGTCCGGGCTACCCCAGTTGCCCTGACCGTCGACCAGCGGATAGCGATAGCTGAACGGCTGCGCCATCAGCACCATCGCTTCGTAGCAGGCGCTGTCGCCATGGGGATGGAACTTGCCCAGCACGTCGCCGACGGTACGCGCCGACTTCTTGTACTTGGCGTTGGCGGTCAACGCCAGTTCGCGCATGGCATAGACGATGCGTCGCTGAACCGGCTTCATGCCGTCGCCGATATGCGGCAACGCGCGGTCGAGAATCACGTACATCGAATAATCGAGATACGCCTTCTCGGTGTACTCCTTGAGCGAAAGGCGTTCGACGTCGCCCTCCGCCACCTGAATATCCATGGTCATTTCAAACCTCGATGTCGGCCATGTTGCCGTAATCTTCCAGCCAGCTCTTTCTGTCGCCCGCCCGCTTGCGCGCCAGCAGCATGTCCATCATTTCCAGCGTGCCGTCGTCGCGCTCACGGGTCAGCTGGACCAGTCGTCGCGTATCCGTGGCCATGGTGGTCTCGCGCAGCTGTAGCGGACTCATCTCGCCCAAACCCTTGAAGCGCTGAACGTTGGGTGTTCCCCGCTTGCCTTCGAGACGTTTCAGCGTTGCCGCCTTTTCGCTTTCGTCGAGCGCGTAGAAGACCTCCTTGCCCAGGTCGATGCGGTAGAGCGGCGGCATGGCGACGAAAGCGTGGCCGGCATCGACCAGCGCCGGAAAATGTCGCACGAACAGCGCGCACAGCAGCGTGGCGATGTGCAGACCGTCGGAATCGGCATCGGCGAGAATGCAGACCTTGTGGTAGCGCAGCTTGGAGAGATCGTCGCTGCCCGGATCGAGGCCGATCGCCACGGCGATGTCGTGGACTTCCTGCGAGCTGTAGATGTCGGCGGATTCGACTTCCCAGGTGTTGAGAATCTTGCCGCGCAGCGGCAGGATCGCCTGCGTCTCGCGATTGCGCGCCTGCTTGGCACTGCCCCCGGCGGAGTCACCCTCGACCAGAAACAGTTCGCTCGAGACGGGATCCTGGCCGGAGCAGTCGGCCAGCTTGCCGGGCAAGGCGGGCCCTGAAGTGATCTTCTTGCGCGCCACCTTCTTGGCGCTCTTCTGGCGTCGCTGGGCGGCGTTGATCACCAGCTCGGCCAACTGCTCGGCCTGGTCGACATGGTGGTTGAGCCACAGCGAGAAGGCATCCTTGACCACGCCGGAGACGAAACCCGCCACCGTGCGTGACGACAGCCGCTCCTTGGTCTGACCAGCGAACTGCGGATCGAGCATCTTGATCGAGAGGACGAACGACACCTTCTCCCACAGATCCTCCGGTGACAGCTTGACGCCCCGCGGCAGCAGACTGCGATACTCGCAGAACTCGCGTACCGCCTCGAGCAGACCGCTGCGAAAGCCGTTGACGTGAGTGCCCCCGAGTGGCGTCGGGATCAGGTTGACGTAGGACTCGAGCACCGGCTCGCCGCCTTCCGGCAACCACTGAATGGCCCAGTCGACGCCCTGTTCCTCATCCTCGAAATGGCCCGTGAACGGTGATGCCGGCAGCACTTCGAAACCATCGATCGCCTGAGCCAGGTAATCGCGCAGACCATCTTCGTACTGCCAGACGCTTTCCGCGCCGTCGGTTTCCTTGAGCACCACCTTGAGGCCGGGACAGAGCACCGCCTTGGCGCGCATCAAGTGTTTCAGCTTCGGCAGTGACAGCCTGGGGCTGTCGAAGTACTCCACTTCCGGCCAGAACCGCACGACGGTGCCGGTAGCACGTTTGGCGCAACTGCCGATGACCGAGAGCTCCTCGACCTTCTCGCCCTTCTCGAACGCGATACCGTAGCGATTGCCCTCGCGGCACACTTCGACCTCGAGGCGGGTCGACAGCGCGTTGACCACCGATACGCCAACCCCGTGCAGACCACCGGAAAACCGATAGCTCGACTGGGAGAATTTGCCGCCGGCGTGCAGTCGCGTGAGGATCAGTTCCACCCCGGTCACGCCGTGCTCGGGATGCACGTCGATCGGCATGCCGCGGCCGTCGTCGGAAACCTCGATCCCGCCGTCGTCGAGCAACACGACGCGAATCTCGTTGGCGTGTCCTGCCAGCGCTTCATCGACGCTATTGTCGATGACTTCCTGCACCAGATGGTTGGGACGGGTCGTGTCGGTGTACATTCCCGGCCGCTTGCGGACCGGATCGAGGCCGGAAAGTACCTCGATGGAACTGGCACTGTATTGCGTCATGCAGGGTCTCGCCGTGGTTACAGGGTCAAAGTTGCATGGTCAAAGTCGCAGGGTCGAGATCGCTACGTCGTCGCATGAGACAAGACCCGACATCGCGACATCTCCACCGCGTGCAGAATGGGTTCCGATGATACACTTTACTGGTCAAATCTACAGTATCGCTTCGCCACCCGACGTCGCCGCGATGACGTCAAGGCAACACGAGCGACGCAGGAACCCGCCAGCCACCGTGCGCAAAAAGCGTCGGCAGATACTCGGGCAGAACATCGAAACCGTGATCGCCACCAGGGTGGATCAGCATGCGGCTGCCCGCGTAGGCTCGCAGCGCGTCGCGACAGTCCAGCGTTTCGTCCGCGCTGCCGAGCAGCAGCAGATAGCGTGACGGATGCACGATGCGGTCCCATTGCAGCGCGGCCAATTGATCGAAATAACTGTTGTCGATCGTGAAATGCTCGCCGGAAGCGTCGTTGAGCAACGTTTGCCCCAGATATTGCCCCACGAAGCGGGATGGCTGGACCGCCGGATTGATCAATACGGCACGAAGGCCATGGCGTTCCGCCAGCAGCGTGGCCAGAAAGCCACCCATGGAGCTGCCCACCAGTAGCGTCTCTTCCCGCCCCAGCGTTTCGAGTGCCGCTTCGGCTTGCTGATACGCCACGTCTGGACGATACGACAGATCCGGCGTCAGGCACGTGAACGGCCGCCCCTCATGTCGGGCCAGCGTCTCGCAGGCCGCCTTGACCAGGCGCGCCTTGGGGGAGGCGCTGCTGCTGTTGAAACCGTGCAGATACAGCAGCGCCCTGGCGGGCCGGAGAGACGCCGGCTCGTTCAACATTGCCGCCTCCCGATACCCCTGACGTTCACCTGGACTGCTGGCCTTTCCAGATCGCCTCGATCAATCCGCGGCTGGAGTCGTCCAGCGAGTCCAGTCCGTTCTGCGTGGCGATGATCTCCTCGGTCTCGGTGGCGATCTTCTTGCCCAGCTCCACGCCCCACTGATCGAACGAGTCGATGTCCCAGATCACGCCCTGAACGAACACCTTGTGCTCGTAGAGCGCGATCAGAGCGCCCAGCGTGGCCGGATTGAGGCTGTCGAACATCAATGTGGACGAGGGCTGATTGCCACGGTAGCGCATGTAGCTGGGCGGCGTCTCTTCGGACTTCACGGCATCGTCGCCCAGCATCAGCACCCTGGATTGCGCGAAGCAGTTGGCCAATGCCAGCCGATGCTGGGCCATCAGGTCGTCCCGGAAACGTTCGTCTTCGACATCATTGTAACGATTCACCGGTGCGATGAAATCACAGGCGACCGGCTGCGTGCCCTGATGCAGCAGCTGATAAAACGCATGCTGACCGTTGGGCCCGATCTCGCCCCAGATCACAGGGCAGGTGGAGTAGTCGACCACGGTGTCGTCGTTGGTGACCGACTTGCCGTTGGACTCCATTTCCAGCTGCTGGAAGTAGCCCGGCAGGTGCTTGAGGCGACCATCGTAGGGCAGCACCGCGTGCGAGCGGATATCGAGAAAATTGGCATTCCAGATACCGATCAACCCCAGCTGCACCGGCAGATTCTCCGCCAGATCGGCGGTACGGAAGTGTTCGTCCATGGCGTGGGCGCCGGCCAGCAGCTGACGGAAGTTTTCCATGCCGACACGGATGGCGATCGGCAACCCGATCGCACTCCACAGCGAGTAGCGCCCGCCAACCCAGTCCCAGAACAGCAGCTGGTTACCCGGATCGATGCCCCACTCGGTCATCTTCTCGGGCTTGGTGGAAACACCGACGAAATGGAAGCGCTTGATCAGCGCCTCGTCGACGCCCAGGCGGGTCGCGATCCAATCCAGTGCCGTGGAGGCATTCGACAGCGTGTCGATGGTGCCGAACGACTTCGACGACAGGATGAACATCGTGGTTTCGGGATTGAGCCAGCTCAGGAAGTCCGCCAGCTGCGAGCCGTCCATGGTGGAGGCAAAATGGGTCGACACCTCGAAGACGTCATCGGGCTCGAAATCGGTCAACGCCGACGTCACCATCAAGGGCCCCAGGTCGGAACCGCCGACACCGAGATTGACCACATCCGTGATCGGCTTGCCGGTGGCGCCACGCCATTGCCCGTTCAGCAGCTTGTTGACCAGCGTTTCCATCTTGTCGAGCGTGGCGTGCACTTCGCTGACCACGTCGACGCCCTCGACGTCGAGCTGGGCATCACGGGGGAGACGCAGCGCCGTATGCAGCGCCGGGCGATCTTCGGTGCGGTTGACCCGCTCGCCGGACAGCAGCCGCTGAATGGCGGCCGGCACGTCAGCCTCCCGTGCCAGCGAGAACAGCTGCTCCCGCACCTCTGTCGTCCAGCGCTGCTTGGACAGATCCATCTGGATGCCGGCGGCTTCCAGGTAGAACGTCTCGAAGCGCGGCGATTGCTGGAACAGGGTCTTCAGATGCACATCCCGCATGCCCCCTTCGAGCTGCTGCTCGAGCGCTTTCCATGCCTGGGTCTCACGAATCGACATCTATGGCTCTCCTTGTCACGTGCAGCGAAGAGGCGCAAAACGTACACTATGGTCGCAGCGGGCGTATCAAAGGCGTTCCGCTCGCTTCACGCTCTCCCAATTAAGAATATCTTCCGGCAATGATTGACGCATCTTACCGTGACGCCATCTTTTCGACACCCCTCGATCGCGTAGCGAGTTTCTCGTTCGATGAACGGGTCGTGGCCTGCTTTCCGGATATGGTCCGGCGCTCGATTCCCGGCTACGGCCAGATCCTCGGCATGTTCGGCGTCCTCGCCGAGCGCCATCTGCGCCATGGCGCCCATGTCTATGATCTCGGCTGCTCGCTGGGCGCCGTGGGCCTGGCGCTGGCCGGACGCCTGCCTGCCGAGACTTTCGAACTGACCGGGGTCGACCTTTCGCCGACGATGATCGCGCGGGCCCGCGAAATCGCCGCGTCGGAAAGCCCCGACCACAGGATAAGCTTCGTCGAGGGCGATATCCGCCAGTTGGACTACCACCCCAGCGGCATGATCGTGCTCAACTTCACGCTCCAGTTCCTGCCGCCGGCGGATCGCGATGCCTTGATCGCCAGACTGTACGCAGCACTCGAGCCCGGCGGCATCCTGGTGCTCTCGGAGAAGATCGTCGCCCCGGACGAACAGGAAAATGCCTGGCTGGTCGAGCGTTACCACGATTTCAAGCGCGCCAACGGCTACAGCGACATGGAGATCAGCCAGAAGCGCACCGCGCTGGAGAACGTGCTGGTGCCGGATACCCTGGCGGCGCATCACCAGCGCCTGGCGCAGGCCGGTTTTTCACGAGTTACGACCTGGTTCCAGTACCTCAACTTCGCCTCCCTGATTGCGTTCAAGGACAAGGCCACGTCCAGAGACGAGGCCGCGATCAAGGATGGCTGATACCCCGACCGATACGCTCAAGGACGCCGAACGCCGACTCTACCTCGCGTTCCTGGAATACGAGCTGACCCCTTGGCTGGCGCGCCTTCCCGAACAGCTGTCGCGCGGGCTCGATCGTCGCCGCCATGGCGATCTGCCGGCGTGGGAAAAGGCCGTGACCAAATTGCCGGCGCTGCCGACGACGCGTGCGGTGGATCTGCAAGACGACAGCGTCACGGTGCAACTCGAACTCGATGATGCCGATCGCCGACGCTGCGAGAACCTGCTGAAAATTCTGATGCCGTGGCGCAAAGGCCCCTATCGACTCGGCGACATTGCCATCGACACCGAATGGCACTCGGACTGGAAGTGGCAGCGCGTCGCGCCGCACCTTTCACCGCTGGCCGGGCGCAGGGTTCTCGACGTCGGCGGCGGCAACGGCTATCACGCCTGGCGCATGGCCGGTGCAGGCGCCGCCTTCGTGCTGGTGATCGATCCCTCCCCGCGTTTCTACTATCAGTTCCACGCCGTGCGACACTTCGTGGGTGACGCCGATGCCTACCGAACCCATTTTCTGCCGGTGGGGATCGAGGACGTACCGGAGAAACTCGCTGCTTTTGACACCGTATTTTCAATGGGCGTGCTTTATCACCGCCCGTCGCCGCTGGAGCACCTGTTGCAGCTGAAAGATGCGCTGGCGCCCGGCGGCGAGCTGGTACTGGAAACCCTGGTGGTCGAGGGCGATGCACAAACGGTCTTCATGCCCGGCGAACGTTATGCCAGCATGCCCAACGTCTACTTTCTGCCCTCGTCGAAAGCGCTGGCTCACTGGCTCGAACGCTGCGGCTTCGAATCGGTCCGTTGCGTCGACGAAACGGTCACCACCCTCGACGAGCAGCGCTCGACCGAGTGGATGACGTTCCACTCGCTGGCGGAGTTTCTGGATCCGCACGATCGTACGAAAACGATCGAGGGCTACCCCGCGCCTCGCAGAGCGACGCTGATCGCCCGCAAACCCCGGTAGCGCGCCGATCGCGCGTCGACCAGCGCGCTCAGGGACTCGCTGTCTCTGGCGCGGCAACCGCCTCGCGCCGAATTCGCCAGTCTTCCAATCCCACGCGAGCCCGAGCGCGCAACGCCTGTTCGCGCAGCGCGTCTGAGGGCGAGGATTCAGCCTCTAGAAGCCCACTCGACCAGCGATAGTAGGTAGGCTGAGTCAGGTTCGTCACCGCGCCGGCCTGGCTCACCATGACGCCTTCCCCGCCATCCTGGTAGTTGAATGTCAGCGCCATGGGCGACGCGATCGGCGTATAGAGATCACGCCCGCCCCAGGGTACCTGGGCCTCCGAAAGCGAATGCGCCCAAAGCGTCGGGAAAATGTCACGATGGCTGGTCCAGTCATCGATCTGCGCTTGGCCGCCCTGCCGATACGCTGGCGGTATCCAGACCAGGATCGGTACGCCGAATTGATCGAACAGATCCCGGGAGTCCGGATAACTCATCAGCGACCGGGTGTTGTGATCGCCGGTCGCCGCGAACAGCGTATGATCCATGAGCCCGGCTTTCTCGAGGTGGTCGAGGAAGCCGCCCATGCTGTCGTTGGCATATTGGTAAGTCTCGAGAATCGATGCGCCCAGTTCGGGCGAGGCCGCCAGGGTGTCGCCGAGACGCGAAATATCCAGGGGCGCAGGGGTGTAACTCTCTGGGATCTCGTAGGGCGGATGGTTGGTGATCGACAGCATCACCAGCAACACTTTTTCACCCTTGGCATCGGCCTCTTTCAACAACGCCTCACCGTAGCGGAACATCCACTCATCGTAGAGCCCCCAGGTGCTCCCGCGCGCCTCGGGAAAGCGTTCTCGAATCGCATTTTCGCCCAACACCTCGTCGAAGCCCTGACGCCTGAGCGCGCCATCGAGATTGCGCCAGTGGACCGAGCCAGACGTCAGGAAGACAGTGCGATAGCCCGTGCGCTCGTAAGGCTCAACCGCCGAAGTGGAGTACTGTCGATAGCCGTAGCGGCCCTGCGTCAGCGGTGTAATCGGCGTGTCGAAGAGCAGTCCCTCCAGGCTTGGGTGGGTGCCGTTGCCGGATGACAGTGCGCGGGGGAAGTAGTCGGCCTTGTGTTCCAGCCAAGGCCGTAGCCGACCCAGCAGATCGTTGTTTTCAGGATCGTCGAAGTCCAGCGGCGGGCGTCCCCAGCTCTCCATCAAACTCACTACCACGTGCGGCGACCGGTGCTCTGCGGCCGCGACGCGGGGTGTCTTCTCGGTCATGTGCTCGGTTACCGCCTGCGGCGTCTCCAGCCCGGACCAGCCTAGCGCCGCAGCTGCCTCCATCGGCGTGGCAAACCCGTAGCGCTTCAGTCCCGAGCGCGGATCGTCATCGATCTGACTCACCTCACGTTCTCCCCAGGCCAGATAGAATGCCTGCGGGCCGCTTGGCACCAGATCATTGACGAACGCATTCGACGATACCGCCATGTGCATCTCGCGCAGCGGAAAGGCGCCCAGACTACCTCGCCCCAGGCCGACCAGCGCGACGAGCGACAGGACAGCGAGAAAGCTCGCCCGGCGCCAGCCGAGCCGACGCCGCTGGCGCCGGTGACCGCGGCGCATCAATGCCATCTGAGTCCCCGTCATGCCGATCAACGCGATAAGCAGGAGCAGTACCGGATAATCGCGCCAGATAGTCTGCAGGACTGCTTGGGTATCATCCTCGAACAGGCCGAAGATCAAGACATTGATCGGGCCCTGGTAAAAGCTGAAGTAGAAGTGGTTGATCAGCGCCAGAAGATTGACCAGCACCATGACAACGATGGCCCAGGCCAGCCACAATCGTCGCCAC
Organism: Salinicola socius; assembly: GCF_001937195.1. GTDB lineage: Bacteria > Pseudomonadota > Gammaproteobacteria > Pseudomonadales > Halomonadaceae > Salinicola > Salinicola socius. The sequence continues at coordinate 180,080 of NZ_MSDO01000011.1, forward strand.
GTCGCGATGAAGACTCGTGGCAGCGGCAACAGCGCCGTTGCCAGCAGCAGCCAGGGTCCAAGCAGCGTTGCCATCGTCTTGGCGTCGAATCGCAGTCCCATCCAGAACGCGCTGCCAATTTCGCCCGCAGGCACATCCAATGCAGGTGGTGCTTCGAGTTGCCACAACGCCAAGCGCATCAGGGCCAGCGTCACGATACCGATAAGGCCCAAACGCCAGACCTGCCGGTTCATTTCACGCCACTGCTGCCAGCGCGTTCTCGTCATGAAATCGTTCTGCATGAGTCATCTCGACATGGAGCGCGCGCTCACTATACCGACCCCGACCATACTTGACGATGCGCTGATCGATTCGGAACGCGATGCCCCAAACGACGACGCGCGGCAAAAGCCGCGCGTCGTGATTCCAGATTCGTAACTGCTGTCTCAGGGGCAGGGCCCTGACTGAATATTGGCCTGGGTGATGTTGCTATTTTCAGGCACGCTGCAGATCAGCCACACATTGCCGCCGATAATCGATCCCTTGCCCACCGTGATACGCCCCAGAATCGTGGCGCCCGCGTAGATGACCACGTCGTCCTCGACGATGGGATGACGCGGCAGGCCTTTCTCGAGATGCCCTTTCTCGTCCGCCGGAAAGCGTTTGGCACCAAGCGTGACCGCCTGATAGAGCCGTACGCGATTGCCGATGATCGCGGTTTCGCCGATCACAACGCCGGTACCGTGATCGATGAAAAAGCCCTCGCCGATCTGGGCACCGGGATGAATATCGATACCGGTATCGGAGTGGGCCAACTCGGCGATGATTCGTGCCACCAGCCCGGCCCCCGCCTGATAGAAATAGTGGGCAATGCGGTGATAGATCACCGCGTGGACGCCGGGGTAGCAGAGCAACACCTCGTCGACACTGCGTGCCGCAGGATCGCCGTAGAACGCCGCCATGACATCGCCGTCGAGACGACGGCGCAGACTCGGCAGGCCGTCCGCGAAGCCCTGAATGATCTGCGTTGCCACCGCCTGATGGTCGGAATCCGGGCTGCCGTCGAGCCGCGACATGTAGCGCAGTTCGAGCAGCACTTCCTCGTGCAGCGCATTGAGCGCCCGGTCCAGGGTGTGGCCGACGTAAAAGTCTTCGCTCTCCTTGCGCAGATCGGAAGGACCGAGCCGCATCGGAAAGATCGCCCCGCTCAGGCACTCCAGGGTTTCCCGAATGCGATGCCGCGACGGCAGCTCACGACAGCCCTTCTCTTTTTCCCGACCGTTCTGGGCGCGCCACTGTTCGCGAGTGGCGCGTAGCTGGGACACGATACCGTCGAGCTGCCAGTTGACGTGCTGCATGGGGAATTCCTTTCAATCGCTGACGCAAGCGTCGGGCCGGAGCGACATGATACACCCGGTGGTGGCTGGGCCAAACGTCAGCCGCGCATCGCGCCGATACCGCCACTTTCTCCTGTTTATCCCCTATCGGGCCTTGCGGGTGACGCCTTTCAGCAATTCGCCCATGTCCTTCGCTTCCCAATGCGGGAAGTGCTTTCGAATCAATGCATTGAATTCGATCTCGAATGCCTGCCAGTCGACTTCCTCAGTGGACGAGGCGCCTTCGATCGCTCCCCGAATCAGACCTGCTCCCACCGTGATATTGGTCAGCCGATCGATCACCACGAAGCTGCCGGTACCGGGGCTCTTGCGGTAGTCATCCAGCGGTACGCTGGCGGTCAGCTCGACTCGGCAGCGACCGATGGCGTTGAGCGGCAAGCTGTCACTTTGGTGATGCTCGAGCGTATTGACGTCGATCTGGTAATCGATCGCGGCGATCCGGCCGGCGATCTCCTGGGTGCCGATCTTGAAGTCGTAGAGGCGACCCGGTTCGAGAGCGTTATCGTGCATCCAGACGATATCGGCTGCCAGCGCGCTGGACTGCGCGACCTCGGCATCGGCCGCCACCAGCCAGTCACCCCGCGAGATATCGATCTCGTCCTGCAAGGTGACCGTGATCGCCTGGCCGGGGTAGGCTTCCTCCAGATCACCATCGAAAGTCACGATACGATCGATGGTGGAGAGCTTGCCCGATGGCAGCACTTTCACCGCCTGGCCGGGGCGCAGGATGCCGGCTTCCAGCGTGCCGCAGTAGCCTCGGAAATCGAGATTGGGCCGATTGACGTACTGCACCGGCAGCCGCAGATCGGAAAGGTTGCTGTCGTGCACGACCTCGACGCTCTCGAGCAGCTCGAGCATCGCGGGACCCGGCGCACCATCGACGCGATACCAGGGCATATGCTCGCTACGGTTGACGACGTTGTCGCCGTCCAGCGCCGACATCGGCACGAAACGGATGTCTCTGGCGTCCAGCTTCTCGGCAAACTCACGATAATCGGCGACGATCTCGTCGAAGCGTGCCTGCGAGTAATCGACCAGGTCCATCTTGTTGACCGCGATCACCAGATGCTGAATTCCCAGCAGATCGGCAATGAAGCTGTGACGCCGGGTCTGTACCTGCACGCCGTAGCGGGCGTCGATCAGGATCACCGCCAGGCTCGCAGTCGAGGCGCCGGTAGCCATGTTACGGGTGTACTGCTCGTGGCCCGGGGTGTCGGCGATGATGAACTTGCGCTTGTCGGTGGAGAAGAAACGGTAGGCGACATCGATGGTGATGCCCTGTTCGCGCTCCGACTGCAGACCATCCACCAGCAGCGCCAGATCGACCTTGTCACCGGTGGTACCGCTGGTCTTGGAAGCCTGCGTAATCGCGGCCAGCTGATCTTCGTAGATCATCTTGGAATCGTGCAGCAGTCGCCCGATCAGGGTCGACTTGCCGTCATCGACACTGCCGCAGGTGATGAAGCGCAGCAGATCTTTCTGCTCGTGCTCTTTGAGATACTGTCCGATGTTGTCGGCGATCAGCGTGGATTGATGAGACATCTAGAAGTACCCCTCGCGTTTTTTCTTCTCCATCGAACCCACCTGATCACGATCGATGGCACGTCCGGAGCGCTCGGAGGTGCGCGTCAGCAACATCTCCTGAATGATTTCGGGCAGCGTGGCGGCCCTGGATTCCACCGCGCCGGTCAACGGGTAGCAGCCCAGCGTGCGGAAGCGCACCCACTTCTCTTCGGGAACCTCGCCGGGTTCCAGCGGCAGCCGGTCGTCGTCGACCATGATCTGCATGCCGTCGCGCTCGACCACCGGACGCGGTGCGGAGTAGTAGAGCGGAACGATGGGAATCGATTCGAGATAGATGTATTGCCAGATATCCAGCTCGGTCCAGTTGGAGAGCGGGAACACGCGGATCGACTCGCCCTTGTTGACCTTGCCATTGTAGAGATTCCACAGCTCCGGACGCTGGTTCTTGGGATCCCAGCGGTGATGCTTGTCACGGAACGAGTAGACGCGCTCCTTGGCACGGGAAGCTTCTTCATCGCGCCGGGCACCGCCGAAAGCCGCATCGAAGCCATACTTGTCCAGCGCCTGCTTGAGCGACTGGGTCTTCATGATATCGGTGTACTTGGCGCTACCGTGATCGAACGGATTGATGCCGGCGGCTCGCCCTTCCTCGTTGATATGCTCGATCAGTTCCATCCCGACGTCCGCGGCCATCCGATCGCGGAACTCGATCATCTCCTTGAACTTCCAGGTGGTGTTGACGTGCATCAGCGGAAACGGCGGTGGACCGGGATAGAACGCCTTGCGCGCCAGGTGCAGCATCACCGAGGAGTCCTTGCCGATGGAGTACAGCATCACCGGGTTGCCGAACTCGGCGGCGACCTCGCGGATGATATGGATGGACTCGGCCTCGAGCTGCTTGAGATGAGTCTGGCGCTGAGCGCTGACGATAGGAGCTGTCATGATCGATGTCTCACGGTCGCCCTCTGAAATCAGATGGCAGAACAGAATATGGGCTTCTTTGAAGGCAAACCCTAGCGAGACATTGGTAATAACGTCAAAGAATCAAAAATGATCCAAAAAGCGTTTTTAGTTATAACCGGCTAGAGATCGACCCGCTCGACCCAGGTCGCCAGAGTCTTCCCGCGTAGATCGACGACCCGCAAACCGGGCCGGGACGCCTCGTCGGTGGCGAATTCGTGGCTTCTCGGCAGAAACTGGTCCGAAGTCGACGGGCACCCATAAACGGCCACGAGACCCTGCCAGGCAGCGAACGCCTGATGAATGTGGCCACAAAACAATGCCCTGACCTGCGGATAGGGAGCCAATGTCTGCCACAGCGCATCGCGATCCTTCAACCCGATGGCATCCATCCATACAGAGCCGACTTCCAGCGGCGGATGGTGCAGCGCAATCAGCGTTGGCCGTTCATCCGCCTCCAACTGCCATGCCAATCGCTGCAACTGGTCCTGCCCCAGCTCCCCTCCCGGCTGACCGCTGATGCGAGAATTGAGTAGCAACACCCGCCAATCGCCAAGGTCGAGGTCTTCATGGAAGGGATGACACTCATCCATGAGTTCGGGCTGATCATGATTGCCGGGGATCCAGAACCACGGACACCCCAATGTCGCAAAGGCCCGCCTGGCATGCCGATAGGCGGCGGGCGTCTCGTCCTGGGCAATGTCGCCGGTCACCAGCACGATGTCCGGCCGAATCGCTTTTGCACGATCGACGATGGCATGCAGCTGGCGTAGCGGCGTTCCCTTGCGCGACGTTCCTTCAGGGTCTGCCAGCAGATGACAATCCGTAATCTGAACCAGTCGCATCAGGGCGTTTCCGGCACGTTGGCGGCATGGCCGTGCGCCAGCCCGTGCTGTAGCCACTCCCCCAGGAAACGGTTGATCTGCAGTTTCTCGTCTGGCTGGTGCATCTGGGGGTTGGGATAACGATAACGCCCCTGAAAATGGCGCTGGCGTTGAAAATCGGTCACTTCCGCCATATCCGCATCATGGTACAGATGCACCGTCATTCGCGGTGAATCGACGAAACTGTCCAGCACGCCGGTCTGGGAAACTCGTGCGACCGTGGTGTAAGGCGCCTGCTCGAGGACCTCGAACCACAGCGTGCCGAAGCGCGCATGCTCACCGGCGAGCGGCACTTCCTTGATTTCACCAGGCTCCATGTCCATGACCAGACGGCAAAGCCGCAGATAGTTACTGCTGCATTCTGCCTGGAGCGTCTTGAGATCCGTAACGTAAGCGGTCTTTCTCATGCAGTTCTCCTGGCGCATGACGGCCTCTAGTCTAGCTCGAGTATCGGGGGCAACTGCCGCTCTTGATGACCGACGACCTGCGACAACAACGGTACTGCCGCCCTCTCGTGTCAGGCCCTGGCTCTCAGCGTGGCACGCTCTCGCGCCAGCCAGTGAAAGCCGATCAACGCCATGGCATTGTCCAATTGTCCCGCCATCAATCGATCCCACGCTTCGGGATACGACATGACGTGAACCAGAATATCTTCGTTTTCATCTTCCACACCGTGTATGCCGCCGAGTCCCGTGCTGTCGATCAAACCACAGAACAGCGTGACCTGCTCGGTACAGGCACCAGGGCTGGGATAGTAGCGATGAAGCTCGATCAACTCCCCGATTTCGCACCCCGCTTCTTCCAACGCCTCGCGACGTGCCACGTCCGCTGGGGTTTCGCCGGGTTCCACCAGGCCGGCAACGGGCTCCAGCTTCCACGGCGATATCGGGTCTTCGAGGGCGCCTGCGCGAATCTGCTCGACCAGCGCGACCCGATCCAGAGACGGGTCATAGAGTAGTACCCCCACCGCATTCCGGCGAACGTGAACCTCGCGATCGACAGGCTCGCTCCACTCGCCGTTGAACTGCCGATGACGCAGCCGGCGCTTCTCCAGATCGAAGAATCCTGAGTACAGCTGCTGATCTTCGATTCGATCGACATCTTTGGCATCGAAGCGATTGACCGGCGCAATCTTGCGATCCATGAGCGGCTCCTTCGGATGAGAGCCTCATTATTGCGGCACCGCGGATCGATTCCAACCGGTGCCGGCCTGATTCGCCCATGGGAGGAGGGCCATGCGTCCGGCGGCACGACCCTCCCCAGTCACGGCGGCTCGAACCGGAATTAGGCAACGCCTGAATGCGGAACTAGGCAAGGCTGAGGTGCGCCATTCATGCACCTAGACATTTATATATTTAATTCACAGACCCTATCTTCAGTATTGTTAAAAGTTGTCCAGTATTAACTTAAGGACACTAAATGCACTTAGGGCGATAGACAAAAAGTCTAACAATGCAATCATGCAGATAAATTAAGCTATTGATATCTTTAAATATTTTAGAAAAATAAAATAAATTCAATTGTCAACAGCGTTAACGATTTGCAATCAATAACCTTCTCTCCTATTCATACGTAAACACCAGAATAATCACCTTTAAACACCCATACGCGTACAACGTCCTGGTTCTAGCGATAGAACGTTCAGGCAGGGAGAGACTCATGGCCATTTCCGCAAAAGTCAGCGCGCTTAACGAAGACGTTGCCGCAGCACCTGCTTCCGCCGTTGGAACTGACGGTACGATTGCCCTGGAGCAGCCCAGGAAAGTGCTGCTGAGTCTTTCTCCCGACGACGTGCAGACACTGCAGCGAGATGGCGATGATCTCCTGGTCAGAACGACTGATGGACAGGTCATTCGCATCGAAAATTTCTACGGTGCGGACGGGAACCTGGAGAGCCAACTCTATTTGACCGGCGAAGATCAGGAACTGATCTGGGCTGACCTCGGCCCAGCCAGTAGCGACGGTTTCATTGCCGCCGACTACATTCCACAAAATGAATTCGGCGTATTCGAGCCGGTTACCGCTGCCGGAGAAGGTGGAGAGGGCCTCGGGGTCACGCCGTTGGGCTGGGCTGCCATCGGCGGTGGTGCGCTGGCCGCTGGTGCCGTCGCCGCTGGAGGCGGTGGCGGCGGCGGTAGCGACGATGACGACGATACCCCACCGGAGGATGCCGATGACAGCGATAACGAGGACGATGCGACGCCACCCGACGCGCCCGCGATAAATCCTTCCAACGGCGAAACCATCAGCGGTGAAGCCGAACCTGGCAGCACCATCATCATTACCGACGGCGATGGCAATCCCGTCGGCGAGACCATTACCGGCGACGACGGCAACTGGACGTTCACACCCGAGGAACCGCTGCCCGACGGCACCGACATCGACGTCGTCGCCCAGGACCCCGCCGGCAATACCAGCCAGCCAACGACTGGCACCATCGATGCCTCCGCACCGGATGCGCCGACACTCGATCCATCCAACGGCGAAACCATCAGCGGTGAAGCCGAACCTGGCAGCACCATCATCATTACCGACGGCGACGGCAATCCCGTCGGCGAGACCATTACCGGCGACGACGGCAACTGGACGTTCACACCCGAGGAACCGCTGCCCGACGGCACCGACATCGACGTCGTCGCCCAGGACCCCGCCGGCAATACCAGCCAGCCAACGACTGGCACCATCGATGCCTCCGCGCCGGACGCCCCCACCATCGATCTCTCGAATGGGGAAACGCTGACCGGCACCGCCGAGCCGGGGAGCACCGTCACCCTGACCGACGGAGATGGCAACGCCATTGGTGATACCACCGCGAACGGAGAGGGTAACTGGTCATTCACGCCGAGCGAGCCGCTACCCGATGGTACGGAAGTTTCCGCAACTGCCACAGACGCCGCCGGTAACGAGAGCCAGCCGGTTACCACGACCATCGACGCGCTGGCACCCGATGCCCCCGCTATCGATCCCACCGATGGCACCCTCTTGACCGGCACCGCCGAGCCAGGAAGCACCGTCACCCTGACCGGCGGAGACGGCAATCCGATCGGTTCCGCGATCACCGACGCCAACGGCAACTGGTCGTTCCAGCCCGAGCAACCGCTGGATGACGGCACGGATGTGACCGCAACCGCGACAGACGCCGCCGGCAACGTCAGCGAACCCGCGACGACCACCGTCGATGGCGATCTCGACGATGACACGCCGCCGGTCACGCCGACCATCGCGGCGGCCAGCGACGACGTTGCCCCCCAGACCGGCCAACTCGATGATGGCGACAGCACCAATGACCCCACACCCCGCCTGACCGGCCGCGCTGAAGCCGGCAGTACGGTGACGATCTTCGCCGACGGCGAAGAGATCGGAACAACCACGGCCAACGCCCAGGGTAACTGGTCGTTCACGACCGCCAACCTCGACGATGGCGATACCACCTTCACGGTGACCGCCACCGACGGTGCCGGCAATGTGTCGAATGCCAGCGCCCCGTTCACGCTCGGCATCGATACGATGGCACCGAATGCGCCGACGCTTTCCCCAACCGATGGCACCCTCCTGACCGGCACCGCCGAGCCAGGAAGCACCGTCACCCTGACCGGCGGAGACGGCGATCCGATCGGTTCCGCGATCACCGACGACAACGGCAACTGGTCGTTCCAGCCCGAGCAACCGCTGGATGACGGCACGGATGTGACCGCAACCGCGACAGACGCCGCCGGCAACGTCAGCGAACCCGCGACGACCACCGTCGATGGCGATCTCGACGATGACACGCCGCCGGTCACGCCGACCATCGCGGCGGCCAGCGACGACGTTGCCCCCCAGACCGGCCAACTCGATGATGGCGACAGCACCAATGACGCCACACCGACATTGAGCGGTCGTGCCGAAGCGCGCAGCGTGGTGACGATCTATTCCGGGGACGACGAGCTGAGCACCGTCATCGCCGACGATGACGGCAGCTGGTCCTATACGCCTGACGCGCTCGACGATGGCGAGTACAGCTTTACCGTCACAGCCACCGATAGCGCCGGTAATGTGTCGGACGAAAGTGCCCCCTTCACCTTGACCATCGACACCCAGCCCCCTGCCACGCCGATTGTCGATCCTACGAATGGCGAAATTCTGACTGGCAGTGCCGAGGCGGGCAGCAGCGTCACCCTCACCGATGAAGAGGGCGACACCATCGCTACGGTAACATCGGATATCAATGGCAACTGGTCATTCGCCCCGGATACGCCGCTACCAGACGACAGCACCTTTACCGCGATCGCCACGGACGCCGCCGGTAACGTCAGCGAGCCAGGCAGTGCCGTTGTCGACGCCGATCTGGAAGATACGCTGCCGCCTTCCGAGCCCGTCATCATTACCTCGATCGATGCGATAGAGCCGGGAACGGGAAGCGTCGATGATGGCGATACGACCAATGATGCCAACCCGACGCTAGTAGGCACCGCCGAAGCGACCAATACCGTCCAGATCTGGGCCGACGCCGGCGATGGAATGCAGATGCTCGGCACGACTCAAGCCGACGGCTTCGGTAATTGGAGCTTCAGAATCTTCAGCCGTCTGGCGGAAGGCAATACGACCTTCATGGCGAGGTCGATCGATCCGGCCGGTCAGACATCGGAGGCCAGTTCACCCTACGCCGTCGTCATCGACACGACGCCACCGGACGAGCCGACGATCGACAGCGCTACGGACGATGTCGATCCGACTGGCACGCTAGGCGATGGTGATAGCACCAATGACACTACCCCGGCGCTGACCGGCACCGCCGAAGCCAACGCCACGGTGACGATCTCGGCCAACGGCACGGTACTCGGCAGCGTCACCGCGGACGGTGACGGCAACTGGTCGTACATACCGGAAACTCTCGGTGAAGGCGATGTCACCTTTACTGCCACAGCAACCGATGCGGCCGGCAACGTCTCTCCGGACAGTCCGAGCTTCACGTTGACGCTGGACGAAACGGCGCCAGACGCGGGTGATAACGGCATCGCGATCAATGATGGCGGCGACGGCTTCCTGAACGTCGACGAGGCCGGCAACGTCACCTTGAGCGGCAGCATCGAAAGCGATGCGACCGTGAGCTCGCTGATCATCAGTGACGCCAGCGGCAATACCGTTACTGTCGATCCCGCGGATATCGCCGTCGATGCCGACGGTAACTTGACGGTCAGCGGCGTGGACCTGTCGGGTCTCGTCGACGGCGAACTGACAGCCACCCTCTCCGTGACCGATGCCGCCGGCAACACCGGCACGGTCACCGATACCACCACGCTCGATACGGCTGCGCCCAATGCCCCGACCGCAACGCTGGCCGACGATACCGCCATCGACGGTGACGGCATCACCAGCGACGCCACCATCAACGTCGGTGGCCTCGAAGGCGGGGCAACGTGGGAATATTCCACCGATGGCGGCGATAGCTGGACGACCGGCATGGGTGCCAGCTTCGAACTGCCGGAAGGCGACTATGCCGCCGACGCCGTGCAGGTGCGTCAGACCGATGCCGCGGGCAACACCGGCGAGACGGCCAACCTCGGTGTCGTGACGGTCGATCTGAC
>NZ_MSDO01000089.1 GCF_001937195.1 Salinicola socius
GCAGCTTGGCAATCAGCTGCGCCCCGCCCTTGACCGCTGTCAACACACCGACAAGCTCCGCCGCGAAGCGCCCTCCCTCGACACCGGCCGTAATCGAGCCATCCCAGCCGGCGGTTTCGTAAGCTTCAGCCAGACGGTCGGCACGTACTTGCAGATCGTTCAGGTAGTTTTCCCCGAACTGTTGGCGGAACTCGGGCGAAGTGGCCAGCTGTTTCAGGCCGTCCATGACTTCGGGGAAGTTGGTGACCAGAGCATAGACGCCTTCCGCCGCTTCCTTGGCGGAAAGCGCGATGCCACCCGCCGAGCCGATAAGCAGCCCTGCCTCTTGCTGGGCATCCACCATAGCCCAATTGGCCCGCGTTCCCGCTTTGCACAGCAGGTCATCCTTACAAGCCGCGAGTTCCTCGTCCTTCTTGGCCTCCTGCCAATGGCTCAAGTAGTTATACGCCGTCGCATTGCCCGCGATCTCAGCCCCCTGCTGCACGTCTCCGTCGGCCAGGCCGGCAGCGATGACGCCAGTGATTTGCGATGCCGCCGTTAGCAGTTGCGAGTCGTTATCGACTAGTGTGGCCAGCTGCTCGACCAGCACTTCGTTGGCGCCCGCCGCCGCCGCGCCGGTGCTGAAGTCGCCGCCGGTGGCTTCCGCTGCCAGGCCGCCGGCCAGGGCGTGCAGGGCGTGCAGGGCGATCTTGCCGCCCTCGCCGTCGGCCAGAAGCTCGGGGTAGCGCGCTCCCAGGTCGCCGACCTGGTTGAACAGGGTGGCTTCCAGTTCCTTTGCAACACTAAACCAACTTCGCTAACGCTTTTTTTGCACTTTCCAGCAGTTCAAAGTCATCTAAATCTTCCTCATCCCGCAAACCCGGATCATTACAGTACGCATCAACATCAAGAAATAGCTCATTGAGCGCATCATAACTCGTTTGCGGCAACATCTCCGATTCATTTTTAAAAATATCTAGATATCCCACCTCAAATTGAGGCGCCGTGAGCTTGCCTGTAACGAACTGTGTTATAAGCAAGATGTACTTCTCAGTCGCACTCATAGTTTTCCATCCTTGAGTACGTGCTGGAGTTGCTGCGAATTAAGCCTCCAACCACTCAGGAAGCTTCCGTTCGGATTCTGAATCACTGTCAGCCCTGAGTTCGAATCGGTGTGGAACGTCACTGAGTGCCCACGGTACATACCTGATATCTCCTTAGTCCCAGAGGCATTCAGGTGGTCTTGAATTGCCTGGTTAAACTTCTTCGCATTAGCGGGACTGTAATTGCCACTTACTCCAAAATCTTCTGCATGCTTAAACTTCTTCTGTAATTGCTTCGTTATAGCTGGAGCAACCTTGCTGAATGTGCCTTTAGGAAAACCTGCATCGACCTTACCTCCCGAGCCAGAAGCTCCGGTCGACGGCTTGGTCACGCCCCTTCCACCAGTATACCCACCCCGATCCGCACCGATACCGCCACTGCTCATTACCCCGGCCAGTGTTTCTTCTGCCTGTGCCCGTTGCTCCGGCGAGAGTCGGTCCTCTGGGTCCAATGCATCTACCACGGTTGCTGCGTCCTGATTTGCCGCAGCCATGGCAAACGCGCCGTTCTTCCCGGGGTTCTCCCACATCAGTTCGCGCAATGAGGCCGCCGTCTCCGGCTTGCTGAATTCGACACCTTCGAAAGGGGTGGTCATCGAGGCCAGAACCGCGTCCCCACAGCCTGAACTTCCGCTGGCGCAGAGTTGCAGGGCTTCGAGATCCTGTTGCTGGCTTAGTGCGAGAGCCTTGTCGATGATGTTGTCGCGACAGGATGGCGTGGTGCATTGTTCCAGCCGATCGGCGATGTCCTGGAACTGTGCGTGCCGCAGGTAGTTATACGTCGTCGCGTTACCCGCGATCTCGGCACCCTGCGCCACGTCGCCATCCACCAGCCCCGCCGCCATCAGCCCGGTGAGCTTCGAGGCGGCAACCAGCAGTTGCGGGTCGTTATCGACCAGCGTGGCCAGTTGCTCGACCAGC
>NZ_MSDO01000090.1 GCF_001937195.1 Salinicola socius
ACACCGTCAGCGATGGCCAGGGCGGCACCGCCACCTCGACGCTGACCGTAACGGTGACCGGCACCAATGATGCACCGGTCGCCGTCGCCGATACCGATAGTACGGGCGAGAACGCTACTCTCAATATCGCCGCGTCCCAGGGCGTGCTGGCCAACGACAGCGATGTCGATGGCGGCACGCTGAGCGTCAGCGCGGTCAACGGCGTAACAGGTAGCGTGGGGCAGGCCATCACCGGCTCCAATGGCGGCACCTTCACGCTGAACGCGGATGGCTCCTACAGCTTCAATCCGGGTACGGCGTTCGATCGCCTGGCCGCGGGTCAGACCGACAAGACGCAGATCAGCTACACCGTCAGCGACGGCCAGGGCGGCACCGCCACCTCGACGCTGACCGTAACGGTGACCGGTACCAACGACGCCCCGGTCATCACCGGCACCGCTACCGGCTCGGTGACCGAAGACAGCAACGTCAATACCTCGGGTAACCTGACCGCCAGCGGCGCGTTGACGGCGACCGATGCGGATAATGGCCAGAGTGGCTTCGTGCCGGGTAGCGCCAATGCCGCCGCCGGCACCCTGGGAACGCTTGCCATCACCGCCGGGGGTAACTGGAGTTACAGCGTTGCCAATAGTGCGGTGCAATACCTGAAAGCTGGCGAAACCAAGGTCGAGAATTTCACTGTCTCCACGTTGGATGGCACCACGAAAACGATC
>NZ_MSDO01000091.1 GCF_001937195.1 Salinicola socius
ATGGTGTTGATCATGGACATGGTGATTTCCTTGTTAGCGTTGGTACTGGGTTGCCAGGGTGTGGCAGTGGCGAGCGAGTACGACTAGCTCAGTGAGGTCGGATGACTCGGGATCGAGCATCCGGGTTAGGTGTTCCGCCTGGGCGTAGAGGAGCGCGGCGTGACCGTAGGCGCGACCCTGGAGACACCGCTTGGCCCGCTCCCTCAGAACTCGGGGCTCCGGGCAGGCGTCTGCCCACCCGACACCGCGCGCCATCGGTCGTGATGCACGGCGGCCGATCCCGCACCCCCCGTCAACCCGTGCTGCGCAGGGTATGACGGGGGGCACGGTTCCGGCCTGGGAGGCCGTGCGACCGATGGGCGACGGGTGACGGGCAGGCAGGAACATGATTAGCGCCCCGGTTCCGGGCGGGCCGGAGAAGGTTCACCTTCCAGGACAGAGCGGTCGCCGCGCTCCAGTTGGGCAAGGCCGTACTGAAAGAGCCGTTCGCCCAGGGCGGAAGGTGTGAGTTGGTTCATGCCTGCCTGAACCAGAAACCGAGAGTGATCGGTCTGTTCCAGGAACACGCGAACGGGTTGTTTCTTCGCGGTGGTCATTGGGTGTTCCTCGTGGTGGTGGATGCTGCTGGAATGCTGCGATGCGCATTCAGGAGTGAACGCATCATCGCTTGGGGGATAAAAAAGGCCCGTGACGCTGGGGCAACCTGCCGGGATGGGATAGACGAGCAGGCGGAAGCGCCACGGACCAAAGGGAACGCGGTTGAGGCGGAAATCGGGGGCAAAAAAAACGGCCCGGTCAGTGTCATCGTGGAGATGAGGGACCTAGGGGCCGGAAAAGATCGCTTCCCGTGGAAGGCGACCATGAACGCGATGAAGGCAGAATCGAGTAATGATGACTCAGGCCTAGTAAGGAAATTGTCGCCGATAAGCGTCGCCCGGGCAATTAAAAAAACCCGCGAAATCAAGATTAACGCAGTTTTTGACGATACTTTAGTCGCATAAATAAGAGCAGCTAATATCGCGCGATAGATCGCGATAAAAGTTTGTAGATATGTAATGAGAGGATTACAAAAAACCCGCACTGGATATATGGCTTGGTAGCGCCATAGGCCGGTGCGGGCGAGTGGTGCGTCAACTGATCGAGTCAGGACGTCGTTTAGGTAATAGCGCTGTTCATGGTCGCTATAGTTCGGTGCAAGCCTATTAATGGCTCTGACGGACTTGAGATCGGAGGAACGGACCGAGAAACAAGAAACCGTTGCACAGGCTGATGTTA
>NZ_MSDO01000092.1 GCF_001937195.1 Salinicola socius
GAGTTCGAGTCTCGTCCGGTCCGCCACGCTTCGCACTGGTCGTATTTGTGGTATTGAATCGTTTGACGTTTGGGTGGTTAGCTCAGTTGGTTAGAGCACCAGCTTCACATGCTGGGGGTCACAGGTTCGAGTCCCGTACCACCCACCATAGCGGACCGGTAGTTCAGTTGGTTAGAATGCCGGCCTGTCACGCCGGAGGTCGCGAGTTCGAGTCTCGTCCGGTCCGCCATATCGACGTCTTCTGCTGCATTCAATACGTTTCACGCTTCGCTGCATTCAATACGTTTCACGCCTCGTAGTCTGGCGCTACCGCGATAACCGCGGTGTTCTGCGCTTCGACTTCTGAAGTTCTCGATACTCTCCGCTGTCCTTTGCCATGGTCCCGCCTCCGTCTGTCGGGCGAATCGTCGCTCCTGTCTGTCTTTGCACGCCTATCCTTGCGCTCGATATCACCCGTACGGTGCTACCGCTTTGGTGGAATGGCTCTCGTCGTGGTTTTCGTTACACTGGCCCTCATACGCGCGTTTGAAACCGCTGCCGGCGGTGTGCGCCTCGACATGAGTGGATCCGATTCGTGACGCGTTTTCCCAATCTCTTTCGTCCTCTGCAAGTTGGCTCGCTGACGCTGCGCAACCGTGTGGTGATGGGGT
>NZ_MSDO01000093.1 GCF_001937195.1 Salinicola socius
GGCATTGGCGCTACCCGGCACGAAGCCACTCTGGCCATTATCCGCATCGGTCGCCGTCAACGCGCCGCTGGCGGTCAGGTTACCCGAGGTATTGACGTTGCTGTCTTCGGTCACCGAGCCGGTAGCGGTGCCGGTGATGACCGGGGCGTCGTTGGTACCGGTCACCGTTACGGTCAGCGTCGAGGTGGCGGTGCCGCCCTGGCCGTCGCTGACGGTGTAGCTGATTTTCGTCTTTTCGGTCTGTCCCGCGGCCAGGCGATCGAACGCCGTGCCCGGATTGAAGCTGTATGAGCCATCCGCGTTCAGCGTGAAGGTGCCGCCATTGGAGCCGGTGATGGCCTGCCCCACGCTACCTGTTACGCCGTTGACCGCGCTGACGCTCAGCGTGCCGCCATCGACATCGCTGTCGTTGGCCAGCACGCCCTGGGACGCGGCGATATTGAGAGTAGCGTTCTCGCCCGTACTATCGGTATCGGCGACGGCGACCGGTGCATCGTTGGTGCCGGTCACCGTTACGGTCAGCGTCGAGGTGGCGGTGCCGCCCTGGCCATCGCTGACGGTGTAGCTGATCTGCGTCTTATCGGTCTGACCCGCGGCCAGGCGATCGAACGCCGTGCCCGGATTGAAGCTGTAGGAGCCGTCGGCGTTAAGGGTAAAGGTCCCACCGTTGGAGCCGGTGATGGCCTGCCCCACGCTACCTGTTACGCCGTTGACCGCGCTGACGCTCAGCGTGCCGCCGTCGACATCGCTGTCGTTGGCCACCACGCCCTGGGCCGCGGCGATATTGAGAGTAGCGTTCTCGCCGGTGCTGCCGGTATCGGCGCGGGCGACCGGGGCGTCGTTGGTGCCGGTCACCGTTACGGTCAGCGTCGAGGTGGCGGTGCCGCCCTTG
>NZ_MSDO01000094.1 GCF_001937195.1 Salinicola socius
TCGGAACGCGGCTTTCACACCGGCCATGAGACGCTTGCATTCGGTCGCAGAGTCGGTATCATGCATCGCGCCTTGGCCCAGATGGCGGAATTGGTAGACGCGCTAGCTTCAGGTGCTAGTGTCCTTATGGACGTGGAGGTTCAAGTCCTCTCCTGGGCACCATGTGTCATGTACTGCAGAACATTTCGATCGAACAAGCACCGAC
>NZ_MSDO01000095.1 GCF_001937195.1 Salinicola socius
GTTAGTGGTGTCGGTCTGACCCGCGGCCAGGCGATCGAACGCCGTGCCCGGATTGAAGCTGTAGGAGCCATCCGCGTTCAGCGTGAAGGTGCCGCCGTTGGAGCCGGTGATGGCCTGCCCCACGCTGCCCGCCGCGCCGTTGACCGCGCTGACGCTCAGGATGCCGCCATCGACATCGCTGTCGTTGGCCAGCACGCCCTGGGCCGCGGCGATATTGAGAGTAGCGTTATCGCCGGTGCTACCGGTATCGGCGCGGGCCACCGGGGCGTCGTTGGTGCCGATAATATTGATCGTGATGGTCTGACTCGCGGAACCGTCGGCCGATTTCACTGCAAAGGTCTCGGTCCGAACCTGACCTTCAGCAAGGTATTGAACCTTGCTGTTATCGGCATTGAAGGTCCATAGACCGTCAGCCGTAACGGAGAGCGAGCCCAACGAGGAGGTGGCACCATTAGTCGTTCCACTGACGCCCGTGAAGGTCACGCTACCCGGCTTGAAACTCGACTGGCCAATATCGATGTCGGTTACCGAGAGCGAACCCGTGGTAGCAAGTTTCCCGCCGCTAACGTTGCTATCTTCCACGACGCTGCCAACAGCAGGGCCGCTGATGATAG
>NZ_MSDO01000096.1 GCF_001937195.1 Salinicola socius
ACTGACCCAGCAACGGACCGGCATCCAGGCTGATCTGCAATGACAGTTCACTCCCACCGAGCTTATCCAACTCCTCCCTAAAGCGTTGGCTATCCTCGACCAATGGCTGATAACGGGCCGCACATCCCTGGCGATCACCAGCACAGGCTTCGATGAGTTCATCTTGCTGGTCCAGGCTGAGCTGTCGATACTTTTCCTGGACCTGATCGCAATCTCCACGCACTTCGCAGTCTTTTGCTTCCTCGACATATTTCGCTACCTGACGGTGCGTCAGGTAGTTATACGCCGTCGCGTTGCCTGCGATCTCAGCGCCCTGCGCCACGTCGCCATCCACCAGCCCCGCCGCCATCAGCCCGGTGAGCTTCGAGGCGGCAACCAGCAGTTGCGGGTCGTTGGCGACCAGCGTATCCAGTTGCTTGACCAGCGCTTCGTTGGCGCCCGCCGCCGCCGCGCCGGTGCTGAAGTCGCCGCCGGTGGCTTCCGCCGCCAGGCCGCCGGCCAGGGCGTGCAGAGCGATCTTGCCGCCCTCGCCGTCGGCCAGAAGCTCGGGGTAGCGCTCTCCCAGGTCGCCGACCTGGTGGAACAGGGTGGCTTCCAGCACGGTGCTGGCCGCCCCTTGCAACGTCTGCCGCAAATGCTCGTCGAACTCGCCGCCGGCGATGGCGGTCTGCAGCCCGGCGTCGACCACGGCCTGCGAGGCGCGCTGGCCGACAAAGCGCCCGG
>NZ_MSDO01000097.1 GCF_001937195.1 Salinicola socius
TCGGACCGAGCAGCGCAAAAAAATCGCCCTGAGCGACATCGAGATCGATGCCTTTCAAGGCTTCAAAACCATTACCGTAGACTTTGGTCAGCCCGCGGATGGACAGTGCTGGTTCTGCCATCAGGGATTCCTGCCGTGTTTGAGAAATCGAAATTCGCGAAATCAGGGTTTGCAAAATCAATCGAGACGAAGTGCCGTCGATATGGGGGCAATTCCACCGGGTTCAATCTTTAGCAGACGAATAGAAGATTCGATATGACAGGGTCAGTCGAGCCGACGGATAGCGAGCCGTGTGGCGGGGTTACGCGACGGATGCAACGCAAAAATCCCGAGAGAACGGGGATGCCGCTTCACGAGTGATGATTACTGGCGTAATGAAAACCACGATATGGAGCGGGAAAGGAGATTCGAACTCCCGACCCTCGCCTTGGCAAGGCGATGCTCTACCACTGAGCTATTCCCGCTTATCGCTGCCGACGCTTGAAGCGACGACGACATGACCTGGCGATCATGAAAGTGGCGTCCCATAGGGGGTTCGAACCCC
Source organism: Salinicola socius (assembly GCF_001937195.1). Lineage (GTDB taxonomy): Bacteria > Pseudomonadota > Gammaproteobacteria > Pseudomonadales > Halomonadaceae > Salinicola > Salinicola socius. The sequence continues at coordinate 545 of NZ_MSDO01000097.1, forward strand.
TGTTACCGCCGTGAAAGGGCGGTGTC
>NZ_MSDO01000098.1 GCF_001937195.1 Salinicola socius
GTGAGAGTAGCGTTCTCGCCGGTGGTTTGGGTATCGGCGACGGCGACCGGTGCATCATTGGTGCCGGTCACCGTTACGGTCAGCGTCGAGGTGGCGGTGCCGCCCTGGCCATCGCTGACGGTGTAGCTGACTTTAGTGGTATCGGTCTGACCCGCGGCCAGGCGATCGAACGCCGTGCCAGGATTGAAGCTGTAGGAGCCATCGGCGTTAAGGGTAAAGGTGCCACCAGGGGAGCCGGTGATAGCCTGCCCGACGCTACCTGTTACGCCGTTGACCGCGCTGACACTCAGCGTGCCGCCATCGACATCGCTGTCGTTGGCCAACACGCCCTGGGCCGCGGAGACATTGAGAGTAGCGTTCTCGCCCGTGATACCGGTATCGGCGACGGCGACCGGCGCATCGTTAGTGCCGGTGACGGTGATGGTCACCGTCTTCGGTGCACTGACCCCACCGTCATTATCGGTGGCGGTGTAGCTGAAGGTGACGTCGCGACTCTCGCCGGCGGCGAGAGCGTCGAAGTCGGTGCCCGGCGTGAAGC
>NZ_MSDO01000012.1 GCF_001937195.1 Salinicola socius
AGCCGAAGGGGACAGGCCGCGCGCGCGCGCGACACGATCGACCTGGATGGCTGCCGCTTCGGGGCTGATGGCCGGGTCGATGCCTGAGCCAGAAGCGGTCAGCAGGTCCACCGGTATCCGGCCCGGCTCGACGCCGTCGCGGGCGGTGATCTGCCCGGCGTCGGCCTCGGCGCGTTCCCGCAATGCCGGGTTGCTCGGCGCCAGGTTGGAACCGCCAACCGCGCCGGCCGCGTAATCCACCGCCGAAGGTCGACCCTGGAAATAGCGTTCGCTGGTGAATCGCTGACCCACCAGCGACGAGCCGATGACCCGACCCTCCGCATCGGCCAGCAGACTGCCGTTGGCCTGATGCGAAAACCCCAACTGGCCCAATCCGACCACCACCAGCGGATAGAGCAGACCGAGCACCACTGCCATGAGCAGGCTGAAGCGGACTGCCGTCAGCCAGCTGCCGTTGCCGGCGGACCGTTGGGCAGCGTGAGAGGCCTCATGGGGATCACCCTGGGCACCATGAGCGGAAACGTCGTGACGGGAATCAGTGACTGACATGGCAAGTCTCCAGAAATCTCAGAACAGCGGACCGATGAGCAGATCGATCAGCTTGATGGCAGGGAACGGCAGCAACAAGCCACCGAGACCGTAGATCAGCAGGTTGCGTCGCAGCATGGCGCTGGCGGATGCCGCGTGGACGCGAACGCCACGCAGGGCGAACGGAATCAGCGCGGGTATCACCAGCGCATTGAAAATGACCGCCGACAGCACCGCGGACTGCGGCGAGTGCAGGTGGAGCACGTCGAGACCGCCCAGCGCCGGCACGCTGGCGGCGAAGATCGCCGGCAGAATCGCGAAATACTTGGCGACGTCGTTGGCCAGCGAGAAGGTGGTCAACGCCCCGCGGGTGATCAGCAGCTGCTTGCCGATCTCCACCGCGCTGAGCAGCTTGCCGGGATCGGAATCGAGATCGACCATGTTGGCCGCTTCCCGCGCTGCCTGGGTGCCGGAGTTCATCGCCAGCCCCAGATCGGCCTGGGCCAGCGCCGGGGCATCGTTGGTGCCGTCGCCCATCATCGCCACCAGCCGACCGGCGGCCTGCTCCTCACGGATCAGTTCGAGCTTGCGCTCCGGCGTCGCTTCGGCGATGTAGTCGTCGACGCCGGCTTCGGCGGCAATCGCGGCGGCGGTGATCGGGTTGTCGCCGGTGATCATCACCGTCTTCACGCCCATCTCGCGCAGTTGCTGGAACCGCTCGGCGATCCCCGTCTTGATCACATCCGACAGCGCGATCACGCCCAGCAACACGTTGCCCTCCAACACCGCCAGCGGCGTGGCACCATGTCGCGAGATGCGTTCGACCAGCGCCTCGAAACCCCCCGGCACGCGGCCTCCCGCTTCCTGTACCAGCCGGGCGATGGCGTTGGGCGCGCCCTTGCGCCAGCATCGACCATCGGCGAAGTCGAGACCGGACACCCGACTCATCGCGGAAAACGGCACGACCTCGGCGTTCTGCGGCGAATCCAGTGTCGCGCCCTGATCGCGCGCCAGCACGACGATGGAGCGCCCTTCCGGGGTCGGATCCTGCAGCGAGCAGACACCGGCGATCTCCCGCAGTCGTGTCAGGTCGACCCCCTGACACGGCGCGAATTCGGTGGCACGACGATCGCCGAGCGTGATCGTGCCGGTCTTGTCGAGCAGCAGGGTGTCGATGCTGCCGGCAATCTCCACCGCCTTGCCCGATTTGGCGACCAGATTGGCACGCATGGCACGCTCCATGCCGGCGATGCCGATGGCCGGCAGCAGCCCGCCAATGGTGGTGGGGATGAGACACACCAGCAGCGCCACCAGCATCACCGTCGAAGTCTCAATCCCCACGAACAGCGCCATCGGTACCAGCGTGACCACGACGATCAGGAATATCAGCGTCAGCGTCGACAGCAGCACGGAGAGTGCCAGTTCGCTGGGCGTCTTCTGGCGGCTGGCGCCTTCCACCAGCGCGATCATGCGGTCGAGCAGCGACTCGCCGGGGTCGACGCTGACCTCGATGAGCAACTCGTCGGAGAGCAGCTTGGTGCCGGCGCTGACGCCGCTGTTATCGGTGCCCCCCTCACGCAGTACCGGTGCCGACTCGCCGGTGACGGCGGACTCGTTGATCGAACCGGCACCCTGGATGATTTCACCGTCGGCAGGAATCAGCTCTCCGGCGATCACCCGGATCCGATCGCCCCGGCGCAGCTGATCGGCGGCGACCGTCTCTTCGCCGCTCTTGGTCACACGCCGTGCCTTCAATGCACCGCGGGTGGCGCGCAGGCTACCGGCGTGGGCCTTGCCGCGCGCTTCGGCCATCGCTTCGGCCGCGTTGGCGAACAGCACCGTCGCCAGCAGGACCAGGGTCACGATCAGCGCGAACGTTCCCTGACCGCCATCCTCGGCAAACGCCATGCCGGTATAGAGCGCGCAAACCAGGGTGCCGATGGCGACCACCGCCATCACCGGATTGCGCGCGAGACTGCGCGGGTTCAACCGGCGCAGGGATTCCCCCAGCAGGGTCAGCGGTCGAACGCGCAGACCTTGGGAGGCTTCGTGTGTTTGCATCATTGCCATGTCTCTTTCCTCGATCCCGTTTCCACCAGTCCCGCTCCGTCAATTCCGTTTCCGTCGACGCGATTCATCAGGGCAGGGTCAACTGCTCGGCGATCGGACCCAGCACCAGCGCGGGCAGGAAACCGAGCAGGTTGACGATGACGATGACACCCGCGGTCAGGCCGACGAACGCACCACCCTCCAGCGACAGGGTGCCGCGCCCTTGTGGCGCCGTGCGTTTTTCCATCAACCATCCGGCCACCGCCAGCGGCACCAGCATCGGCAGGAAACGGCCGACCGCCAGCGCCAGCACGCAGGCCAGGTTCCACCATGGCGTACCGTCGCCGAGTCCCTCGAAGCCGGAGCCGTTGTTGGCGAATGCCGAGGTGTATTCGTAGAGCACCTGCGAGAGCCCATGAAAGCCAGGATTGGAATTGCCGGTCAGCGCGGGAAACGCCACGGTGATGGCGGTCAATCCGAGGATGATCAGGGGTTGCGCCAGAATCGCCAGCGAGATCCAGCGCATCTCGCGGGTCTCCAGCGGCTTGCCGAACAGCTCCGGCGCGCGGCCGATCATCAGCGACCCGATGAACGCCGCCAGCATCAGATAGAGCAGGTAGCCGATCATCCCCACCCCGATGCCGCCGAAGGTGACATTGACGAACATGTCCATCAGCAGGCCCAGCCCGCCCAACGGATTGAAGCTGTCATGCATGGCATTGACGGACCCGTTGGAGGTCTGCGTCGTCCAGCTGCCCCAAAGGGCAGAGAGATCGCTGCCGAAACGCACCTCCTTGCCTTCGAGATTGGGACTGCCGGCGACGGCGAGTCCGGCCAGCGCGGCGTTGGGCTGGCGTTCCGACACCACGATCAGGGTGGTGGTGATCAACGAGAACGCGATCATCACCGCGCCAATACCCATCATCAGCCGGCGACGGCCGCTGATGACGCCGACGGCGATCAGCGTTGCGACCGGAATCAGCAGCAGCGCGATCGTCTCGACGAGATTCGCCAATCCGGTCGGATTCTCCAGCGGCACGGTCGAATTGGGGCCATACCAGCCGCCACCGTTGGTGCCCAACTGCTTGATCGCCACCATCGGCGCCACCGGGCCGCGTGGAATGACCTGTACCGCGCCTCCATCGAGCATCGTCACGCTCTGCGCTCCCTGATAGGTGGCCGGCACGCCCTGCCACACCAGGACCAGCGCCACCACCAGCGATAGCGGCAGCAGCACCCGCACCACGATCCGCGTGAGGTCGACGTAGTAGTTACCGACCGAGTAGTTACCGACCGAGTCGCGTCCCACCCCGCGCCCGGCGGACGTTGTGGACGTGTTGGTGCTAACGGTCGCGTTGGTGATAACGGTCGCGTTGGCGCCAATCGTCGTGTTTGTGCCAACGATCGGGTTGGTGGTCTGGCGCTTGAGCAGCGTGCGCGTGATGGCGAGCAACACCGCCAGTCCGGTCGCCGGGGTCAGAAACTGCAGCGTGACGATGGCAAGCGTCTGGCTCAGGTAGGAGAGCTGTGCCTGGCCTGAATAGTGCTGCTGATTGGTATTGGTGGCGAACGAGACCGCGGTGTGCAGCGCCGTATCCCAGTTCATGCCGGGGATGCCATCGGGGTTGAGCGGCAGCAAGCCCTGGCTCATGAAGACGATCCAGGCAAGCCCGATCAGCAGCAGGTGAAGTTTCAACACGGCCAGCAGATAGGCCGACCACGTCATCGACGCCCGTCGGTCGACGCCGGCCAGGCGCATCAGGACCGATTCCACCGGCCCGAAGAGACGATCCATCACGGTGGATCGATCCGTATCCAGCGCGCGGCCCATGTAGAGACCCAGAGGCAGCGCCAATCCGATCAGCAGGGCATAGCAGAGCATCATCGCATTCATGGCTAGAATCGCTCCGGCCAGCACAGTGTTGCCAGCAAGTAGACGGCGGTCACCAGGGCGATCGCCAGCATCAGGTAGGACATGAGTCACCTCCTCGTTCGAGAGGCGCTCAGTGTCGAGTCGAGGGGCGTAAAAATGCGATGCGGAAATTCACGCGAAGGCGTAAAGAAAGCGTAAAAGCGGGAATCGACGACGGCGGTGGTGGCATTGCGCGGTGGGGGTCGGCATCATCATCACGATGAGCACGTATTCAGAGGGTATTTACAAATTCGGCGAGCGAAGGCAAGACAAGGCGAAATCGGCTGAAAAAGCGGAGTTTACCAGGGGTAAATGAGCATTTTGATGTCGATTTCAACGCCGTATTGTCGAGCGCAGACATTTTGTAAACACCCTCTCAGCGACAACGACAATCCGGTGACAGGTGGGCCGACCGCATCATGACCAGTCAGGAACTTCTCGGGAAACTCGTCAGCTTCGATACCGTCAGCCGCGAGTCCAATCTCGCGCTGATCGAATTCGTCCGCGATTACTTGAGCCAGCACGGCGTCGACAGCGAACTGATTCATAACGACGAGGGCAGCAAGGCCAATCTGTGGGCAACCATTGGCCCGACCGACCGTGGCGGCGTGGTGCTCTCCGGCCACACCGACGTGGTGCCGGTGGACGGCCAGCCGTGGACAGTGCCTGCATTCGAGATGACCGAGCGCGATGGCAAGCTCTACGGTCGCGGCACGACCGACATGAAAGGCTATCTTGCCTGCGTGCTGGCGGCGGTGCCGAGCCTCAAAGCGGCCGAACTCGAGACGCCTGTACACCTGGCGTTCTCCTACGACGAAGAGGTGGGCTGTCTCGGCGTACGCTCGATCATCTCGATGCTGGAGGACAGACCGCACAAGCCGCTGGCCTGCATCATCGGCGAACCCACCGAGCTCAAGCCGGTACTGGGTCACAAGGGCAAGCTCGGCGTGCGCTGCCGCGTGCATGGTGCGCCCTGCCACTCCGCCTACGCGCCGGAGGGGGTCAATGCCATCGAGACCGCGGCGAAGATGATCACCAGGCTCACCCAGATCGGCGAGCGCCTGGCCGATCCCGCCCATCATGACGAGCGCTTCTATCCGCCGTTCTCGACCGTTCAGACCGGGGTGATAGAGGGCGGTCGCGCGCTCAACATCGTGCCGTCGGAGTGCCGCTTCGACTGGGAAGTGCGCTCGCTACCGGGCTTCGATGCCGGCGAGGTGGAGCGCGAAATGCGTGACTACGCCGACAGCGAGTTGCTCCCCCGCATGCGCGCGGTCGAGGCGAACACCGATATCGTGTTCGAACCGCTGCAAGCCTATCCGGGGTTGACCACCGAGGCCTCGAGCGAAGTGGCGCGCTTGATTGCCATCCTGGCGGACCGCGATGACTTCGGCACCGTCCCCTACGGTACCGAGGGCGGGCTGTTTCACGAAGCCGGCATCCCCACCGTGGTCTGCGGTCCGGGCTGCATGGACCAGGGCCACAAGCCGGACGAGTTCATCGCCATCGAACAGCTCGAGCGTTGCGACGCGATGATGCAGCGGCTGGTGGAGCATCTGAGCGCATGAGGACATTCACGATGATTGCCGGACTTCGCTGGGCACCGGTATTGGGCCTGGCGCTGCTGGTCGGCTGTAGCACCCAGGCACCGCAGCCCGGCTTCGAGCAGCGCCCGGCGAGCGTGAAAAGCGAGCTGGTGACACTCATTCCGGCGAGCGCCGAGGACCGTGACGGCTGGGCGACGGATATCACCGCCGCGTTTTCGGCCCAGAATCTGCCCGCAACCCGGGACAATCTCTGTTCGGTGCTGGCGGTGATCGAGCAGGAGTCGACTTACCGTGCCGATCCCAGCGTGGCGAATCTTTCGACCATCGCCCGGGAAGAGATCGAGCGTCGCGCCAGTGCGCTGCATATTCCGGGCTTTCTGGTCGATGCCGGCCTGAACCTCGAATCGCCCACCGGCGAGACCTACGAGGAGCGCCTCGATCACCTCACCACCGAGCGCGAGATGAGCGAGATCTTCGAGGATTTCATCGATATGGCGCCGCTGGGCCGACAGCTTTTCGGTAGCCTCAACCCGGTGCACACCGGCGGCCCGATGCAGGTCAGCGTCGATTTTGCCGAAGACTATGTCAGAAAACACGCCGACAGCTATCCCTACCCGATCGACGGCTCGATCCGTCACGAGGTGTTCACCCGGCGCGGCGGACTCTATTTCGGCATCGCCCATCTGCTCGGCTATCCCGCGAATTACGACGAGCCAATCTACCGTTTCGCCGACTTCAACGCCGGCTGGTATGCCAGCCGCAACGCCGCGTTCCAGGCCGCGGTGACCCAGCTTTCCGGCATTCCGCTGGCGCTCGACGGCGACCTGATCATTCCCGGCTCGCGCGAGGCCGGTCAGACCGAACTGGCGGTGCGCACCTTGAAGCGTCAACTGAATATGGACGACGGCGAGATTCGCGGTGCGCTGGAGAAAGAGGATGCCCTCGACTTCGAACGGACCGCCCTCTACGAGAAAATCCGTTCATTGGCGGCTCGGCAGGAAAATCATCCGATTCCCTACGCGCGCCTGCCGGGAATCAAGCTCGAGAGCCCCAAGATCACCCGCAACCTGACCACGGCGTGGTTCGCCAAGCGGGTCGACGACCGCTGGCAGCAGTGCATGGGGCGTTGATGTCCAATATTTGAATTCTGAACGGCAAGTTTCTCCAGTCGCCGGAAAGAAACCACCCGATAGCGCCTTCCAGGCTCAACCCGAGCGATCTTCGGCGAGCCGGGTCTAGCGACATGGGTGAGGCGAACCAGACATCTGAGTGATGTCTGGTTCGCCGAACGAGCTGGCCATGGATGGCCAGCTCCGGCCCTGCAAGCGGGACAGGATGTTTTAGCGAAGCAGGACGCTAGAGGCGCGCCGGGACAGGGACGTCCTTGCGCGCCGACCCGAAGCGCTGACGAAAATCGCTCGGGATTTCTTGAGCCTGTGGCGCGAAAAAGGGGAGCGCGAGGGGCTTGCCCCTCGCAATAACGACGACAAGGGTCGTAAGGATCTCGTCAGTCGTGAGCTCTTTTCACTCGAATGAGCGCCAAAGACAATGAATCAAGACTTCGGCATCTTCACTGGCCGCTGCCAGCCCTGCTTGACGACCTGACGACTCCGCCCGATGGCCAGCTCGTCGTCTTTCACCTCGCGCGTGATCGTCGAACCCGCGGCGATGGTCGCGCCGTTGCCGATGGTGACCGGCGCGACCAGCGAGCTGTTGGAGCCGATAAAGACGGCCTCGCCGATCCGGGTGCGATGCTTGTTGGCGCCATCGTAATTGCAGGTAATGGTACCGGCGCCGATGTTGGTGTCGCGGCCGATCTCGGTATCGCCGAGATAGCTCAGATGTCCGGCCTTGACCCCGTCACTTAGGATGGCGTTCTTGGTCTCGACGAAGTTGCCCACATGGGCTCTGGCGCCTAAGCGAGTACCGGGGCGCAGTCGGGCGAACGGGCCGCAGTCGCTGCCCTCTCCCATCTCCGCGCCTTCCAGATGACTGTTGGCCTTCACCACCGCGCCGCGGCGCAGGATAGAGTCCTTGATCACGCAGTTGGGGCCGATCACGACATCGTCTTCCAGCGTCACCTGCCCTTCCAGAATCACGTTGACGTCGATCTGGATGTCCCGACCGACAGTGACGTCGCCGCGCAGATCGAAACGTGCCGGATCCGCCAGACTGACGCCCGCGGTCATCAAACGCTCGGCCTGGCGCCGTTGATAGGCGCGCTCGAGTGCCGCCAGCTGGCGCCGGTCGTTGATCCCTTCGACCTCGACCGGCGAGCTCGGCTGAGTCGCCTTGACCTCGATGCCATCGGCCGCGGCCATGGCGATCACGTCGGTCAGGTAGTACTCGCCCTGGGCGTTCTCGGAGGAAAGCTCGGGCAGCCAGCGACGCAGCCGCTCGGCCGTCATCGCCATGATGCCGGTGTTGCACTCGCGGATGGCACGCTGGCCGGCGTCGGCGTCCTTTTGCTCGACGATAGCGACAACGGCGTCCTTGTCATTGCGTACGATCCGACCGTAGCCGGTGGGGTCGTCGAGCGTCACCGTCAACAGCGCCATGTGCGTATCGTCGACGCCGTCCAGCAGCGTCTCGAGGGTTCGTGCCTGGATCAGCGGCACATCGCCGTAGAGCACCAGCACCTTGCCGTCACCGAGTCCGTCGAGCGCCTGGGCTACCGCATGGCCGGTGCCCTTCTGTTCGGCCTGCTCGCAGAAACCCAGCTGCCGGCCGGGGCCGGTGGCGTTCGAAAGCGCCTCGCGCACCGTCTCGCCGCCGTGGCCGACCACCACGTGCAGCCGGGCATTCTCCAGCCCCGCCGCCGTGTCGACGACGTGTCGAACCAGCGGGCGGCCCGCCAGCTTGTGCAGCACCTTCGGCGTCTTCGAGCGCATGCGGGTGCCTTGGCCGGCGGCCAGTATCACGACGTCGAGGGTCATGGCGTTTATCCTTTTGATCAATGAAAACCGGACGTCATTCTAGCGCGCGAGGAGGTCACGGACAGATCCCTCGAACGCGCTTTCCTGACGACCATAAAAAAGGCGACTCCGGAGAGTCGCCTTTCGGGTCTTGCACGGCGATGCCGTTAGCCGCGACCGCCCTTGCGACGCAATTGCTGCAGCGTGCGCAGCTGAGCGGTGGCTTCGGCAAGCTCCGCCGAGGCTCGCGCGTAGTCGAGCTCGGTCTGCTTCTCGTTGAGCGAGGCCAGCGCATGCTGACGTGCCTGCTCGGCTTCCGCTTCATCGAGATCGCTGGCTCGGGTGGCAGTATCCGCCAGCACCGAGACCACGTCCGGCTGCACCTCGAGGAAGCCGCCGGTGACGTAGTAGAGCTCTTCTTCACCGTTTTCCTGAATCACACGCACCGGACCGGGCTTGAGCTCGGTCAGCAGCGGCGCGTGACCGCGCAGGATACCCAGATCGCCGGCCACGCCGGCAGCGATAAGCTGCTCGACGCTGCCCGAGAAGATCTCCTTCTCGGCACTGACGATGTCACACTGAAATGTGGCCATAGCGATATCTCCCGGGAGTCTGCAGGCTTACTTCATGTTCTTGGCTTTCTCGACGGCTTCGTCGATGGTGCCGACCATGTAGAAGGCCTGCTCCGGCATGTCGTCGTAGTCGCCGTTGAGAATGCCCTGGAAGCCACGAATGGTTTCCTGCAGCGACACGTACTTGCCGGGCGCGCCGGTGAAGACCTCGGCGACGAAGAACGGCTGCGACAGGAAGCGCTGGATCTTACGCGCTCGTGCCACGGCCAGCTTGTCCTCGTCGGACAGCTCGTCCATCCCCAGGATGGCGATGATGTCCTTGAGTTCCTTGTAGCGCTGGAGCACGTTCTGGACACCGCGGGCGGTGTTGTAGTGCTCGTCACCGACGACCAGCGGATCCAGCTGACGCGAGGTGGAGTCGAGTGGATCGACGGCCGGGTAGATCCCCAGCTCGGCGATCGAACGCGACAGCGTCACGGTCGAATCCAGGTGGGCGAAGGTGGTCGCCGGCGACGGGTCGGTCAAGTCATCCGCCGGCACGTAGACGGCCTGGACGGAAGTGATCGAGCCGGTCTTGGTCGAGGTGATGCGCTCCTGCAGGGCGCCCATCTCTTCCGCCAGCGTCGGCTGATAACCTACCGCCGACGGCATACGACCCAGCAGCGCCGACACTTCGGTACCGGCCAGGGTATAGCGGTAGATGTTGTCGACGAACAGCAGCACGTCGCGACCTTCGTCACGGAAGTTCTCGGCGATGGTCAAACCGGTCAGGGCGACACGCAGACGGTTGCCCGGCGGCTCGTTCATCTGGCCGTAGACCAGCGCGACCTTGTCGAGAACGTTGGACTCCTTCATCTCGTGATAGAAGTCGTTACCTTCACGAGTACGCTCGCCGACACCGGCGAACACGGAATAACCGCTGTGCTCGGTGGCGATGTTACGGATCAGTTCCATCATGTTGACGGTCTTGCCGACACCGGCACCGCCGAACAGACCGACCTTGCCGCCCTTGGCGAACGGGCAGACCAGGTCGATGACCTTGATGCCGGTCTCCAGCAGATCGCTGGAAGCGGCCTGATCCGCGTAGCCGGGCGCCTGACGGTGAATCGGCATGCGCACGGCATCGGCGCCCCCGTCTCCACCAATGGGGCCGGCTTCGTCGATCGGCTCGCCCAGCACGTTCATGATACGGCCCAGCGTCTGCGTGCCGACCGGCACGGAGATGGCAGCACCGGTGTTCACCACCTCGATGCCACGCTGAAGCCCTTCACTGGAGCCCATGACGATGGCGCGAACCACGCCGTCGCCGAGCTGCTGTTGCACTTCGAGAACGGCCTCTCTACCCGAGACCGTCAGCGCGTCGTAGACCTTGGGAACGTTGTCCCGCGGAAATTCTACGTCAACCACCGCGCCGATGATTTGTACGATACGTCCGCTCATAGTGGTTCCTCGTATACCTGCAAATGAAACCTGTACGACGCCGCGTGAAGTGACTTCATTCGCGCAACGCCTGGCCAAGCCGTACTCGAGACCGCCGCCGATCGGGCGACGAGGTCGTCATACCGCCGCGGCACCACCGACGATTTCCGAAATTTCCTGGGTAATGGCCGCCTGACGCGCCTTGTTGTACACCAGTTGAAGATCGTCAATCAGATCGCCGGCGTTGTCGGTCGCGTTCTTCATCGCGATCATGCGCGCGGCCTGCTCACAGGCCGCGTTCTCCACCACGGCCTGATACACCTGGGATTCGACGTAGCGAACCAGCAGATGGTCGAGCAGGGTCTTGGCATCCGGCTCATACAGGTAGTCCCAGCTCTTGTGCGTATCACCGGGACTCGGTTGTTCTTCCCCGTCGCCCTCGTCCGCGACTGCCTCGAGAGGCAGCAACTGACGCACGACGGGTTTCTGGCTCATGGTGTTGACGAATTCGTTGTACACCACGTAAAGCCGATCCAGACTGCCTTCATCGAAGGCGTCGAGCATCACCTTGACGCTACCGACCAGATCCTGGGCTTCCGGCGCATCGCCGAGACCTTTCTTGGCTGCCAGCAGATTGCCACCGCGCTTGCGAAAGAAACCACCGGCCTTGCTGCCGATGGCCGCGAAGTCGGCACCGACGCCCTTCTGGTCCCAGTCCCGCGCATGCTTGACCACCGCCTTGAACATGTTGACGTTCAAGCCGCCGGCCAGCCCGCGGTCACTGGAAACGACGATATAACCGACGCGCTTGACGTCGCGCTCGATCATGTAGTCGTGACGGTATTCCGGGTTGGCCTTGGCGACGTGGCCGACCACCCGGCGGATCAGTTTGGCATAGGGCTGACTGGCCGCCATGCGCTCCTGAGCCCGACGCATTTTCGACGCAGCGACCATTTCCATGGCGCTGGTGATTTTCTGCGTGTTCTTGATGCTCCCAATCTGGGACTTGATCTCTTTTCCAGCTGCCATCTCGGATCACCCTGATTCATGCCACTCAGTCGAGCACGGCGACCCGCTCACATCGCATCGCGAAAGAACGGGTCGCGCCGCTTACCAGGTCTGAGTGGACTTGAACGACTCGAGACCCGACTTGAGACCTTTCTGGATCTCGTCGTCGTAGCCGCCGCTCTGGTTGATCTTGTCGAGCAGATCGGCGTGCTCGGACTTCATGTAGTCGTGCAGCGCACGTTCGAAGTCCAGCACCTTGTCGACCGCGACATCGTCCAGGAAGCCTTCGTTGGCGGCGTAAAGCGTGACGCCCATCTCGGCCACGGACAACGGCGAGTACTGTTTCTGCTTCATCAGTTCGGTAACGCGCTGACCGTGCTCGAGCTGCTTGCGGGTCGCCTCGTCGAGATCGGACGCGAACTGCGAGAACGCCGCCAGCTCGCGATACTGGGCGAGGGCCAGACGGACACCGCCACCCAGCTTCTTGATGATCTTGGTCTGCGCCGAACCACCGACACGCGATACCGACAGACCGGCGTTGATCGCCGGACGGATGCCGGAGTTGAACAGGCTGGTCTCGAGAAAGATCTGACCGTCGGTGATCGAGATCACGTTGGTCGGAACGAACGCGGAGACGTCGCCACCCTGGGTCTCGATGATCGGCAGGGCGGTCAGCGAACCGGTCTTGCCTTTCACTTCACCATTGGTGAACTTCTCGACATAGTCGGGATTGACGCGGGCCGCACGCTCGAGCAGACGCGAGTGGAGATAGAACACATCACCCGGATAGGCTTCACGACCCGGCGGACGACGCAGCAGCAGCGAGATCTGACGATAAGCGACGGCCTGCTTGGAAAGGTCGTCGTAGACGATCATCGCGTCTTCGCCGCGGTCGCGGAAATACTCGCCCATGGTGCAGCCGGCATACGGCGCCAGATACTGCATCGAGGCCGGATCGGCAGCGCCGGCGGCCACCACGATGGTGTGCTCCATGGCGCCGTGCTGTTCGAGCTTGCGCACCACGTTGGCGATGGTCGACTGCTTCTGGCCAATGGCGACGTAGATACAGGTGACGCCCTTGCCCTTCTGGTTGATGATCGCGTCGAGCGCCACCGCGGACTTGCCGATCTGGCGGTCGCCGATGATCAGCTCGCGCTGACCGCGGCCGATCGGCACCATGGCGTCGATCGACTTGAGGCCGGTCTGGATCGGCTGGTCGACGGATTGACGCGTGATGACGCCCGGTGCGACTTTCTCGATCGCATCGGTCATCTTGGTGTCGATGTCGCCCTTGCCGTCGATCGGATTACCCAGCGCATCGACCACACGGCCGATCAGCTCCGGGCCTACCGGAACTTCGAGGATACGACCGGTACACTGCGCGGTCATGCCCTCTTCGAGCTCCAGGTAGTCGCCCAGGACCACGGCGCCGACGCTGTCGCGCTCGAGGTTGAGCGCCATGCCGAAGACGCCACCGGGAAACTCGATCATTTCGCCCAGCATCGCATCGGCCAGGCCGTGGATGCGAACGATGCCGTCAGCGACGCTGACGACGGTGCCCTGATTACGGGCTTCGGACGCGACATCCAGCTTTTCGATACGCTGTTTGATGATGTCGCTGATCTCGGAAGGATTCAGTTGCTGCATGCCATGTCCCTCGAACTCAAGCGGTGAGCGCTTCGCGCAGACGTTGCAATCGACCGCGTACCGACCCGTCGATGACGGTGTCGCCGGTACGCAGGATCACGCCGCCTAGCAGCTCGCGGTCCACTTGAGTGGTAATGGAGATTTCACGATTCAGGCGCTTCTTCAGAGCCTCGACGAGGACGTTCTGCTGCGCGTCATCCAGTTCGAAGGCGGAAACGATGGTGACATCGACCCGCTTCTCTTCCTGGGCGCGCAGCGCCTCGAACTCGTCATAGATGTCAGGCAACGCAGCCAGACGTCCCTTTTCGCCGACGAGGTGCAGGAAGTTACCTACTCCCTCGTCGAAGGGTTCGTCACCGCAGACTTCCAGCAGCAGACGCGTCTTGTCGTCAGCCGTCAGCCGCGGGTTGCCGAGAATGCGTTCACGGACATCGATGTCACCGGCCACCTGGGCAACCAGCGACAGACTCTGGGACCACGCTTGGAGCGCCTTTTGATCGCGCGCGAACTCGAACGCCGCTTTGGCGTAGGGTCGAGCGACGGTAGACGATTCAGCCATGGTGCGCCTCCTTAGAGCTCGGCAGCGAGCTTGTCGACGAGCTCACGATGCTTGGCTTCGTCGATGGAGGACTCCAGGATGCGCTCGGCGCCGGCCACGGCCAGCAGCGACACCTGGGCACGCAGCTCTTCCTTCGCGCGATTGATCTCCTGATCGATTTCGCTGCGAGCGCCTGCAATGAGGCGCTCGCCTTCGGCTCGTGCGTTGTCACGGGCTTCTTCGACGATCTGATTGGCCCGCTTGTTGGCCTGTTCCAGGATCTGCTGCGCCTGCTCCTTGCTTTCCCGCAGTGTCTCGTCGGCTTTTTCCTGAGCCAGTTCGAGATCACGGGTCGCACGGCTGGCTGCATCCAGTCCATCGGCAATCTTCTTCTGTCGTTCCTGCAGGGCCTGCATGACCGGCGGCCATACATACTTCATGCAGAACCAGACGAAGACTGCAAAGGCAATGGCCTGACCAATCAGTGTAAGGTTCAGATTCACGCCAGCACCTCTCGCGTCACGGGTTTGGGGTTAGGGTCACCGGAGGCCACGCGGGCCGGGAGGCGACGTTAACCGACAAACGGATTGGCGAAGGTGAAGAACAGAGCGATACCGACACCGATCATGGTCACGGCGTCGAGCAGGCCGGCGACGATGAACATCTTGACCTGCAGCTGCGGAATCATTTCCGGCTGACGCGCAGCGCCTTCCAGGAATTTGCCACCGAGGATACCGAAGCCGATGGCGGTGCCGAGGGCACCCAGGCCGATCAGCAGAGAAACGGCAATTGCGGTCATGCCCAGAACTTGTGCTTCCATGGTTCTCTCCAGTTTCAGTCGAGTCTTGCTCAGTCGAGTTTTACAAGGGTCAGGGGTTAACGGGAAACGCTACTCAATGCTGCTCTTCCGTCGCCATACTCAGGTAGACGATGGTGAGCATCATGAAGATGAAGGCCTGCAGCGTGATGATCAGGATGTGGAACACCGCCCACGGGAAGTGCAGCGGGAGCTGCCACAGTCCGACCATGGCTATCAGGATGAAGATCAGTTCGCCGGCATAGAGGTTGCCGAACAGTCGCAACGCCAGCGAAACCGGTTTGGCCAACAAGGTAACGAGTTCAAGCAGTAAATTGACCGGAATCAACAAGATCTGGGCGAATTTGTTGGGCGTATTGAACGGGTGCAGCGTCAACTCCGCGATAAAACCGGACAGGCCCTTGGAACGAATGGAATAGAAGAGAATCAGTGCGAAAACCGACAGCGACATGCCAAGCGTGGCGTTGATGTCGGTAGTCGGCACGACCTTGAAATAGACATGCGCCGGATCGGCGCCGAACCAGGCACCGACTTTCTGCGCCAGCATCGGCAGAAAGTCCACCGGCACCAGATCCATGATGTTCATCAGGAAGATCCAGCAGAAGATCGTCAGCGACAGCGGCGCGATCAGGCGGCTCTTGCCGTGGAACGTCTCGCGCACGGAGCCGTCGACGAATTCGACCATCATCTCGACGAAGTTCTGCAGCCCGGTAGGAACACCGGTGGAGGCACGCTTGGCTACCGAGCGGAACAGCCACAGGAATACGACCCCGAGTCCGATCGACCACAACATGGTATCGACGTGGATGGCCCAGAACCCCATCGCCTTGGCATCGGCAGCGGAATGAGCCATCGACCAGCCACTCTCCGGATGCAGACCGAACGTCATGTTCTGCAAATGGTGCTGGATGTACTCCGTACTCGTCATGTTGTTGCCAGCCATGGTTCAGCCTCGAGATTGAATGTGTGACGGACGGCGCAGGAGCAAAGGCCCCATCCAATGCGCCAGCAGCGTCACCACATAAGCGCCAAAGAAGAAAGCGGGGTTTGAGGGGGGCACGGCCACGAACACCAGCGTGAACAGTACCGCCGTCAAACCGAACTTGCCGGCCTCGGCGTGGTAGAAACTCTTGACGATGTATCTGGCCTGCGCCGCACCCTGATAGCGAAAGGCACGCCAGGCAAAGAAGGCGTTGGGGATAGCGGCAACAAGGCCACCGGTCACGGCGGAAAACGCCGTTCCTCGATCCCAGACACCCCAGCCGATGAGGGTCAGCCCCATCACCACGCCGCACTGTAACAGGATCAACCCCGCGATTCGCGGTCTTGGAAGCTTGGCCGGTGCCGCTGGTTGCATGGCGTCGGTCTCGCCGTTGATTCCTGGAACGTTCTTGTCGTTGCTAATTCGATGTCTGCGTTTGGCGTCAGCCAGGCAAATCTCGGCGGATTATAGAGAAGCGGTCATGTCGCTTCAACCGAACCTGCACCGAACTGAAGCGTCTTTTCGAGTAAACGATCACGAAAAGCGCGTAAATTCCGTTAACGCGCTAAATGTTTTGACAGCTCGAAACGCCAACGGTCAGTGGTGATTCAACGAATGTGGCCGAGTATGCCATCCAACTCGTCGAGACTGGTGTAACGAATGGTGACGCGCCCTTTGCCGGACGAGTTGTGATGAATCTTGACCGGCGCACCGAGCAGATCGGCCAGGCGATTCTCGAGCCGTCCGACATCCGCCGGCGGCCGCTTGCCTTCAGCCCGGTTCTGGCCGCTGGCAATCTGCTTGACCAGTGCCTCGGTCTGGCGAACGGTGAGTTCTCGGGCCACGACTTCATGCGCGGCATGGCGCTGCTTGGGGGCCGGCAGGCTGAGCAGGGCGCGGGCGTGCCCCATATCCAGGTCACCGCGTTCGAGCAGGGTCAGCACCTGCGGATCCAGCGCCAGCAGGCGCAGCAGGTTGGCGACCTGGGCACGCGACCGCCCCACTGCGTCGGCGACCTGCTGCTGGGTCAGTTCGAACTCGTCGAGAAGACGCTTGAGCGCCATCGACTCTTCGACCGGATTGAGATTCTCGCGCTGGATGTTTTCGATCAGGGCCAGCGCCAATGCGACCTCGTCGCTGACGTCGCGGATGACCGCCGGGATCGTCTCGAGCTCGGCCAGCTGCGACGCTCGCCAGCGCCTTTCGCCGGCGATGATCTCGTAACGCTCTGCGCCAATTTGTCGCACCACGATCGGCTGCATGACGCCCTGCGCCCGGATCGAATCGGCCAGTTCTTCCAGCGCTTCGGGCTGGATATCGCGTCGCGGCTGATACTTGCCTCGAGTCAACTGACGCAATGGCAGGCGTTCGAGCCGCTCTTCGGCAGCTTGGGATTCCGGGGGAACCTGGGCAGGTGACGGCGTCGTCGAACCGGCTTCCGACGACAGGCTGTCGCGGCGACGGGCACTGGAACCGATCAAGGCATCGAGGCCGCGACCCAGGGGGCGTTTGCGCGTCGTCATGGGGTGTTCCTCGCAGCAGTCATCGTCATTACAGCGCCAGCCGGCGAATCAGTTCCTTGGCCAGTACGCGATGCGCCTGGCTGCCGCGCGAGAGTCGCGCATACTTGGTCACCGGCACGCCGTGACTGGGCGCTTCCGCCACGCGAACGTTGCGCGGGATGGTGGTCTTGAGCAGGGAATCGCCGAAATACTGACCGAGCTGCTTGCTGACGTCTCGAGTCAGGCTGTTGCGCGGGTCGTACATGGTTCGCACGATGCCGAAGATCTCGAGCGCAGGATTCACGCTCTCCTGAATCTGTTCGACGGTATCGAGCAGCGCCGACAGCCCTTCGAGCGCATAGAACTCGCACTGCACCGGAATCAGCACCCCATGAGCGGCAGTCAGGGCGTTGACCGTCAACATGTTGAGCGAGGGCGGGCAGTCGATCATGACCACGTCGTAATCGTCGGCGACGCTTTCGATCGCGCTCTGCAGCACCCGCTCGCGGCCATCGCGATCGAGCAGATCGACCTCGGCGGCGGTCAGATCGCCGTTGCCCGGCAACAGCGCGTAACCGGCCACGGCGCAGTCGACGATCACCTCGGCGGCGCTCTTGTCGCCAAGCAGCACATCAAGCACGCTGCCGTCGAGATCATGCTTGTCGACGCCACTGCCCATGGTGGCATGGCCCTGCGGATCGAGATCGATCAGCAGCACGCGGCGATCGAGTGCCGCCAGGCAAGCCGCCAGATTGACCGCGGTCGTGGTCTTGCCCACGCCGCCCTTCTGATTGGTCAATGCGATGATTCTGGTCACTGGCGACTCCCTTCGTCGAGACTGATCCTGTGGATCGCGAGCGATCCGCTAGCGCTAATCCGGCATGGCGTCGCCGCCGCGGTTCATCACCCCTTTGCGGGTGACGAGCGTGCCAAGCCGAGCCTACTGCCGATACTCCGCATCATCGACCCGCCCGAGGCGAAGCAACTGACGTTCGACGTCATCGACACCGGGTACCGCCAACGCGAGCCGTTGATGGACCACGACGGCGGCCGGCAGCGATTCGAGCTCGCGGGCTTCG
Organism: Salinicola socius; assembly: GCF_001937195.1. GTDB lineage: Bacteria > Pseudomonadota > Gammaproteobacteria > Pseudomonadales > Halomonadaceae > Salinicola > Salinicola socius. The sequence goes on from NZ_MSDO01000012.1 coordinate 18,516, forward strand.
AGCCCCCCTTTCATCGCCAGCCACTCACCGCCTCTGGCCAGCAACGGCTCGGTGAGTCCGATGAAGTCGCCGAGTGCCGCGAAAGCGCGCGAGATGATCTGATCGAACGAGGCATCGAAAGATTCGACCCGAACCTGCTCGCAGCGCACGTTGTCGAGCCCCAGTTCCATTACCGCCTGACGCTGGAAACGGACTTTCTTGCCATTGCTGTCCAGCAGCGTGACCTGAAGTTCGGGATCGAGAATCGCCAACACCAGGCCCGGAAAACCCGGCCCGGCACCCACGTCCAGCAAGGTGGGCCCTGTTACCGCAAACGCGACGCTGGCACTGTCCAGCAGATGGCGGCTGACCATCGCCTCGGGCGAGCGCACTGCGGTGAGGTTATAGGCGCGATTCCACTTGTGCAACAGCGCGAGCAGCGCAAGCAACCGCTCACGCTGCTGGCGCTCGACATCGACGTTCAGCGTCGCCAGACCCTCGTCCAGCAGGCGTTCGCAGATCGGCGTCATGCGCGCAATGCCTGGCTGTCGTCGATCAGCCGCCGCTTCTTGAGGTGGATCAGCAGAATCGAGACGGCAGCCGGGGTCACGCCGGAAATCCGCCCGGCCTGACCGAGCGTCTGCGGTCGCACCTGTTCGAACTTCTGACGGATCTCGTTGGAGAGCCCATCGACCTTGGCGTAATCCAGCGATGCCGGCAGCGGTGTCGCTTCGTGGCGCCGCAGGCGGTCGATCTCATCCTGCTGACGCGCGATATAACCCTCGTACTTGGCTTCGATCTGGACCTGTTCGGCAACCGGCTCCTCGCTGACGGGCTCGCCCTTGAGCGATGCCACTTCGGCGTAGGTAAGCTCGGGACGCTTGAGCAGCTCCATCAGGCTGTACTCATGCGACAGCGGCTGGCCGAGCTTCTCGGCCACGCGCTCTCCTGCCGGCGTCTTCGGCTGAATCCAGGTCGAACGCAGTCGCGCGCTCTCCTGCTCGATCCTGTCTCGCTTGGTGGCGAAGGCCGACCAGCGATGATCGTCGACCAGACCCAGTTCGCGACCGGTCGGCGTCAGCCGCAGATCGGCGTTGTCCTCGCGCAGCAGCAGGCGATATTCGGCGCGCGAGGTGAACATCCGATAGGGCTCCTGCGTGCCCATGGTGATCAGATCGTCGACCAGCACACCGAGATAGGCCTCGTCGCGGCGCGGCCACCAGGCATCCTCACCTAGCGCCCGCCGAGCGGCGTTGAGTCCCGCCAGCAGCCCCTGGGCACCGGCTTCCTCGTAGCCTGTGGTGCCATTGATCTGACCGGCGAAAAACAGGTTGTGGATAAATTTGGTTTCCAGCGAGTGCTTGAGATCGCGCGGATCGAAATAATCGTATTCGATGGCATAGCCGGGCCGCGTGATATGGGCATTTTCCAGACCGACGATCGAACGCACCACCTGCAGCTGGACGTCGAACGGCAGCGACGTGGAAATCCCGTTCGGGTAGAGCTCGTGGGTATCCAGGCCCTCCGGCTCGACGAAGACCTGATGGCTGGTCTTGTCGGCAAAGCGGTGAACCTTGTCCTCGATCGACGGGCAGTAACGCGGCCCGACGCCTTCGATCACGCCGGAATACATCGGCGAACGGTCGAGATTGGCGAAGATGATCTCGTGGGTGCGTTCGTTGGTATGGGCGATATGGCAATCGACCTGACGCGGATGCTGGTCGCGGCTGCCCAGATACGACATCACCGGCAAAGGCGTATCGCCAGGCTGGCGTTCGAGCTTCGAGAAATCGACGCTCTTGGCATCGATCCGCGGCGGCGTCCCGGTCTTAAGCCGATCGACCCGGAACGGCATTGCCCGCAACCGGTTTGCCAGCGCATTGGCCGGCGGATCGCCGGCTCTGCCACCCGCATGATGATCCAGTCCGATGTGGATCACGCCACCCAGGAAAGTTCCCGTGCACAGCACCACGGTATCCGCCATGAAGCGAATCCCGGTCTGGGTCCTGACGCCAACGACGGTCTCGTTTTCCACAACCAGATCGTCGACACCCTGCTGGAACAGCGTGAGATTGGGCTGGTTTTCCAGCATGCCGCGAATGGCGGCCTTGTAACGAACCCGATCGGCCTGGGCTCGAGTGGCACGAACCGCCGGTCCCTTGCGTGAATTGAGCACGCGAAACTGGATACCGGCCAGATCGGTTGCCTGAGCCATGGCGCCACCCAGGGCGTCGATCTCCTTGACCAGATGGCTCTTGCCGATCCCGCCGATGGCGGGGTTGCAGGACATCTGGCCCAGCGTCTCGATGTTGTGCGTCAACAGCAGGGTGCGGGCGCCGCCGCGGGCCGCTGCCAGAGCGGCTTCGGTGCCAGCGTGACCACCGCCGATCACGATGACCTGAAAACGGTCTGGATATTCCACGTTTTACCTCACGAGGTGCTGAAACGATTAGCTCGAACTGGCACCCGACAGGGAATGGATCTCGAAAAGCCGCCCAGTATAAACCTCCTGTGGGTAACCGTCAGGGGTTTTCCACACCCGATTGGCTGTGAGCCACTGGTCGACAGAGTCATTATTAATAAATGAGAAATATATAAAGAAGTTCTGTTGTGGTAGTAACTAATGGTGTGGACATTTTCAGTGGATAAGTCGAAATACTCTATAGATTCCGAAAGCTTGCATTGTTATTCGATTGCTTGACAAGCATGGGGCATGCTGCTGACAGAGGCGTTGATTCCTGTGGACAGAAGCTCGCTTTGTGCACAGCCCGGTCTGCACACGTGTTATCCACCGCTGCGTACGTTACCTGTTACCGCGGTGGTCAACACCCCCCCGATCGTTCGCCAGCGTCGCGTGAGTCGGGGCTGCAGCAAGATCGTCAAAAAAACTATCCACAGGCGGAAAAAGCCGTTCTGGATAACCTGAAACGACAAATATCGATCTTTCCGAACGGATTTTCTGGTTCTGGAAAGCGGGAATGAGCATCCCGGGTTGGCTGGAAGGTCCAGAATCGGCCCAATCGATGAAGAACGGCGAGTCGGACAGTCGAAGGAAAAGACGGAAATGTGAACGGAAAATGGTTCGAGTCCGAATCGGACTGCAAACGGAACGGAAGGGCGATCGACATCAGGGGACGGCGCTGAGAAAAGCGCCAGGGAAAGGCGAGCGCGAGAAGCGAGACAGGCAGCGTTGCGGCGAGCAGGCAGCGGTCGTGACTCGGTCGTCAAATAGGTATTTGCGGAACTCGATGGAAGGATCGATCCATCAAACAGCGTACAGCGGGCAGGCGGCTTGAAGAGAACCCTCAAGCCGCGCACGGCCCGGTTAATCGATTAGTGCTTGAGAACCCGTGAGAGGAACGCTTGAGTGCGTTCATGCTGGGGCTGATCGAACAGTCGATCGGGCGGCCCCTGTTCGACGATCTGGCCTTCATGCACGAAGACCACGCGGTCGGCGACTTCCCGGGCAAAGCCCATCTCGTGGGTGACGATCATCATGGTCATGCCGTCATTGACCAGTTCGCGCATGGCGTCGAGAACCTCGCCGATCATCTCCGGATCCAGCGCCGAGGTCGGCTCGTCGAACAGCATCAGCCGCGGCTCCATCGCCAGCGCCCTGGCGAGCGCCACGCGCTGCTGCTGGCCCCCGGAGAGCTGCGTCGGATACTTGTCGGCCTGATCGGAGATGCCGACCCTTTCGAGTAGCTTGTCGGCGGTGACCTCGGCCTGCTGACGCGTCATGCCACGGACCTTGCGGGGCGCCAGGGTGACGTTGTCGCGGATCGACAGATGCGGGAACAGATTGAACTGCTGGAACACCATGCCGACTTCGGTGCGCACGGCCTGCAGCGATTTGCCGCTGGCGCCATTGGGCATCAGCGTCTTGCCGTCGACCTCGATGCGGCCGGACTGGAACGGCTCGAGTCCGTTGACGCAGCGAATCAGCGTCGATTTTCCCGAGCCGCTGGCACCGATGATCACGACCACCTCGCCCTGGGCGACGCTGAGATCGATCTCCTTCATCACGTGCAGGTTACCGAAGTGTTTGTTGACCCTGTCGAGCCGCACGATCGGCGATGCCTCGGCCGTCTGAGCGGTGCCCTGGTTGCTTACGCGATCGTTCATCCCACCAACCCCTTGCGTTCGAGCAGACTCAGAGCCAGTGACAGACTCAGAGTGATCGCCAGATAGAGCAGCGCGATCATGAAATAGACCTCCAGCGCGGTGAAGGTATTGGCGATATAGACCTGACCCTGGCGTACCAGCTCACCGACGCCGATCACCGAGAACAGCGAGGTATCCTTGATGCTGACGATGCCTTGATTGCCGAGTGCCGGGATCATGCGGCGCAGCGCCTGTGGCCAGATCACGTAGCGAAAGGTCTGGGGCGGGGACAGCCCCAGCGACAGGCCGGCTTCGCGCTGGCCACGCTCGATCGACTGTACGCCACCGCGCACGATTTCGGAGATGTAGGCGCCGGCATTGAAAGCAATGGCCGCGATACCGGCGGTCAGCGCGTTGATGGGGCCACCGAGCAGCGTGGGCAGGCCATAGAAGATGAACAGCACCTGGACCAGCACCGGCGTACCGCGGAATACTTCGATATAGACCACGGCGGGGAATCGCAGCCAGCGTGTCGGGCTGATCCGCATCAATCCGAAGACGATGCCGACGACAAAGCCGATGGCCAGGCCGGCGAAGGAGATGAGCAGGGTGTAGGGCAGGCCCTTGAGAAGAAAAGGCAGCGAGTCGATCGCCGCCTGCCAGTCGAACTGGAAGTTGAACTCCACGAGGTGTCTCCGTTGGCAACGAGAGCAAAGACCTCAGTGCCGCGCGCCGAGGTCTTTCATGACGGTTTTTGCCGTCAAGGTATCCAAAAACATCAGGGGCCGACGCTGATGGCGCCGGCCCCCGATCAGACATGATCGATCATTCGGCGTCCGGCGCCGCGCCGAACCACTTCTCGTGGATCTCGTCGTAGGTGCCATCCTCGTGCATGGCTTCCAGCGCCTTGTTGGCAGGCTCGACCCATTCGCTGCCCTTGGCGAAGGCGATACCGTACTGCTGGCCTTCATACAGCGGGCCGACGGTCTTGACCTTGCCCTGGCCCTTGGTCTGGGCAAAGTAGCCGACGTTGGGCGCATCGTAGAAGACGGCATCGGCACTACCGCCCATCAGAGCCATGTACATGTCGGAGCTGCCCGGGTATGGCGTGATCTCGGCGTCGTCGCCCAGCTTCTCCTGCAGGTAGTCGTAGCTGGTGGAACCGATCTTGGTGGCGATGCGCTTGCCTTCGAGATCATCCAGCGAGGCGACGTCGCTGCCATCGGATACCAGAATGCGAAGACCGGAATCGTAGTAGGGATCGCTGAAATCGACGATCTCCTGACGTTCGTCGGTGATGGTGATGCCGGCAATGGCCAGATCGACGTTGCCGGTCTGCACCGCCGGGATGATGCCGTTGAAGTCCATGGTGTTGAGGTCGACCTTGAAGCCGGCGCGGTCGGCGATCTCGTGGAGGATGTCCATATCGAAGCCGACCATCTCGCCACTGTCCTGATCCATCATTTCGAACGGCACGAAGCTGGGATCGGTGACGGCCTTGAGCGTGGTGTCCTGGGCAAAGGCCAGGCTCGAAGCGCCCAGGGAGAGGGCGAGGGCGGGAATGGCGAGCCAATGGCTCAGGGTGATGTTGTTTTTCATAAGTTCCTCAGATCTCTGATCGATTAGGACAATCGACGACTACCTTGAGGAATCTTGTTACTGAACGTCAAGTCGACCTAGGTTTCGTTCGACAATGCCTGCGCCCGGCCAGATCGCGTCGGCAATCCACTCGAGAGGCGCATTTACCCCTCGTTGACGCCGATTTTTAACCCCGTATGGGCGAACTCAGGCAGTTTTCAGACAGTGCCTAGACCGAGAACGAGGCCCCGCAGCCACAGGTGGACTGGGCGTTGGGATTCTTGATGATGAATCTGGCCCCGGCCAGGCCTTCTTCGAAATCCACCGTCGAGCCGACCAGATACTGGTAGGAGAGCGAGTCCACCACCAGGCTGACGCCGTCGTTGTCGATCACGGTGTCGTCTTCGGCGGCTTGGTCGCCGAGATCGAAGCCGTACTGAAATCCCGAACAGCCACCGCCGGTGACGTAGACCCGCAGCTTGAGGCTCGAATTGTTCTCTTCGGCAATCAATGCCTTGACCCGCCTGGCGGCGGCGTCGGTGAAGAACATCGGGGTTGGAGCGAAAGACTCCACTGTGCTCATCGTCACGCTCCCGTGCGTGCCGGCCCTGGAATGCGACCGATCTGTCGAAAATGAAATGGGGCGGAAATCCACCCGGTTGGCGACCATTATCGTTAATACCGAGTAAAAGGGTCAACTAATCGCTTGCCTGACGGCGAGTGTCGTTTCGGTAGTGCCGTTTTCATCGTTCCTGCGTTCCCGTCTTGCCAGTCCCCCGTCTGGCAACGCCCGACCCCGATCGGTGTATGATGACATTCCCGTTAACCGCTCGAACGGTATGGCTATCCGTCTGGATGGCCGTCGTGCACGAAGGACGACATGGCGATGTATCGCGCACGAAAGACGAGCGATCCGGATCGGGCAAGGAGATGGGTTTGTCACGCGTGCCGCGGTTCATCCCCCGACGTCCCAGCCTCGAACGCTTTCGGCGTCAGCTGGCGAGCGTCGATGCCATGCCGCAGCTGTGCCTGCTGGGTATTCTTGCCGGTATTCTGACCGGCACCGTCATGGTCGTCTTCCGGCTGTTGCTGGAATTCGGCGCGCTGTTTTTCATCCCCGGCGACAATCCGGAAGCCTTCGAGACCCTGTCGCCCGCGTTTCGTGCGGCATTGCCGCTGGTCGCCGTCACCCTGATCGGTATCTGGCTATGGCCGCAACCCAGCCGCGCGCTGAAGATGGGAATCGGCCATGTCATCGAGCGGCTGGCCTACCATCAGGGCAAGATGCCGCTGCGCAACTGGATCAATCAGTGGTGGGTCGGGGTGATCTCGGTGATCGGTGGGCTGTCGGCCGGGCGTGAAGGGCCGGCGATCCATCTCGGTTCGGCGGCCTCGAGCTGGATCGGATCGCGCCTGCGTCTGCCTCATAACAGTCTTCGCGTGCTGGTGGCGTGCGGTACCGCGGCGGGCATTTCTGCCTCGTTCAATACCCCGATCGCCGGCGTCATCTTCGCCATGGAAGTGGTGATGATGGAATACACCATTGCCGGATTCCTGCCGGTGATTCTCGCCGCCACCATGGGTGCGCTGGTCTCGTGGGCGGTCTACGGGGCCGAGCCGGCGTTCAGCGTGCCGCCGCTGCAGCTCAACTCGCTGCTGGATCTGCCCTGGATCGTGCTGACCGCGCTGGTGGTGGGCATGCTGGCCGGCGGATTCGTTCGTCTTTCGCGGGGGCATCCAGCGATCGTTCGGATTCCTTTTGCCCTGCGCCTGGCGATCATCGGTCTGCTGACCGGCGCCGTGGCGTGGTGGTATCCCCAGGTTCAGGGTATCGGCTACGACAGCCTGGAACAGATGCTCAACGGGCCGATGGCGCTGGATGTGCTGCTGGTGCTGGCGGTGGGCAAGCTGGCGCTGACCGGGCTCTGCATGGCGGGCGGCGTGCCGGTGGGCGTGATCGGACCGATGCTGGTCTCCGGCGCCGCCGTGGGGGCGGTGATGGGGATGATCGGCGGAACGCTGCTGCCAAGCGTGGTCACGACGCCGGACCTGTATGCCGTGCTCGGCATGGCCGCGATGATGGGAGCGGCATTGCAGGCACCGTTGGCCGCATTGCTGGCGCTGCTGGAGCTGACCCGTAATTCGGCGATCATGCTCCCCGGCATGCTGGCGGTGGTGGTGGCGGTACTCACGGCGCGTCAGCTCTGTCGTTGCCAGGGATTTTTCCTGTCCAGCCTCAATCAGCAGGGACTTCACCCGCTGCAGCAGCCACTGATGCAGGCGCTGTCACGAGTCGCCGTGCCGGCCGTGATGGAGCGCAATCTGGTGCGTACACCGCGAGTCATCGATCACGACCGGGCCAAGGCGCTGCTCGATTCCAAGCCGACCTGGCTGGTGATCATCCAGGAGGGCAAGGACAAGCCGCCGCTGGCGATGAAGGCCGCCCATCTGGCACGGGTGCTGCACGACGACGCATGGCTTGCCGAGCACGAGCAGATCGATCTCGAGGAGGTTCCGGGTCAGCGCCTCGATCTGGCGCCGGTTCATCTGGAAGCGACGCTATCCGAGGCCTACGACACGCTCAATGAATCCGGCCTCGACGCGCTCTACGTCGAGCACACCACGGCGCCGATGATCCGCAAGATTTCCGGTATCATCACTCGCGAGGCGATCGAGAACTATTATAGACGTAAACGTTGATATAGACGTAAGCGTTGATATAGACGTAAGCGTTGATATAGACGTAAGCGTTGATATAGACGTAAGCGTTGATATAGACGTAAGCGTTGATATAGACGTAAGCGTTGATATCGACGTAAGCGTTGATATCGACGTCAACGCTCCAGCCGCACAGATGCGACGTCCGAATGCACGTCGTGCAGCGGCTCTGCAGGCCGAACCGGACGTCATACCGAGCGATCGACGAGGAGAGCTTCCATGCGAGAAATGACCGGCTACCTCGCCACAAGGCCCCTGGCGGAGACAGACGTCCCGGGGAGGGGAGCATGATTCGCTATGCCGACAAGCCCGTGGTAATGGTTCTGGCAGGCCACGACCCCACTGGCGGTGCGGGACTGGTCGCGGATGCCGAGGCCGTTCGAGGTTGCGGCGGCTGGCCGGTGACCGTGCCTACCGCGATGACCGTGCAGTCGACCCGCGACGTGATCAGCGTCGAGCCTTCCCGTGGGGATTTCATTCGTCGGGCTGCGCGAGCCCTGTTCGACGATTTCCGCATTGCCGCGATCAAGGTCGGGCTGATTCCCAATCTCGAGGTGCTGGAGGCGGTGATCGATGTCGCGCGCATGAGTCCGGGCACGCCGTTGATCGTCGACCCGGTTCTCCGGAGCGGCGGTGGCTCCGAGTTATCCACACCCGGATTGCTCGAACCCATTCGTCTTCGTCTGCTACCCCTTGTGGATATCCTGACGCCCAATCGACGCGAGTTGACGCTGCTTGCCGCCATCGGCGATACCGATGAAGTGGCGAAGGTGGTCGAGGTGATGTCACTGGGTTGCGCTGCCGTGCTGGTCACCGGCACCGACCCGCTGGACGATGAGTCGATGTCGGGTAACGTGGTGCATACCTTGCATACCCCGGAGCTCAATCGTCAGTGGCAGTGGCCCCGGTTGCCAGCCGACTATCATGGCTCGGGATGCACGCTGGCATCGGCGCTGGCCACTCGGCTGGCCGTTGGCGAAGGGCTGGCCGCGGCCTGTGCCCAGGCTCAGCGATTTACCTGGGATACCCTCGACAACGGTCTGGCGCTGGGTCAGGGCCAGTACCTGCCGGACCGGGTCTGGCGTGCGCCCGACTTCGATGCCACGCTGGAATGATGCAACGGCTTATGAATCAGGGACTTTACGCGATCACCGACAACCACCTGCTGCCGGATGATCGAACCCTGCTCGGGGCCTGCGAAACGGCGCTGGAAGCCGGTATCGTGCTGTTGCAGTATCGCGACAAGTCCTCGGACGCGGATCGTCGTTGGCGCCAGGGGGATGCGCTGGCGGCGCTCTGCCAACGCCATGCGGTGCCGTTGATCGTCAACGATGACCTCGAACTGGCGTTGCGACTGCAGCAGCGCTGGGGCGCGATTATCGGCCTGCATGTCGGGCAGGATGACGTGTCGTTGGCGACCGCGAGACACCGTCTGGGCGAAGGTGCCATCATCGGTGCTACCTGCCATGACGCCCTGGCCCTGGCGAATGCGGCGGCCGACGCCGGTGCCAGTTATCTGGCGTTCGGGCGTTTTTTCGCCTCGCGAACCAAACCGGGGGCGCCGCCGGCGTCGTTGACGATACTCGATGCGGCAGCGCCGTTGGGGCTACCCCGAGTGGCGATCGGCGGTATCGACGCCACCACCGCGGGTCGGGCTCGCGCCGCGGGTGCCGAGATGCTGGCGGTGGTCCATGCTATTTTCGGTATGCCGGATATCGCCCGGGCGGTGCGTGAGCTCAATGTCATTGTTGCCGACGCATCCCACTCGAATTCTGCCATCGATGGCACATCTGTCATCGATCCATGCTAGAGAGAACACCATGACGACATCCGCCGAACTGTTCGAACGCGCCTGCCGACATATTCCCGGCGGCGTCAATTCCCCGGTCCGTGCCTTCAAGGGCATGTTGCAGCCGCCGGTCTTCGTCGAGCGTGCGCAAGGCGCTTATCTGTTCGACGTCGAGGGCAAGCGCTACATCGACTACGTGGGTTCCTGGGGACCGATGATTACCGGTCACGCCGATCCTGAGGTGTTGAACGCGGTTCGCGAGCGACTGGACAACGGCCTCTCCTTCGGCACGCCGACGGCGATCGAGACCACCATGGCCGATCTGATCTGCGACATCATTCCCTCCATCGACATGGTGCGAATGGTCAATTCCGGCACCGAGGCAACGATGTCGGCGATCCGTCTGGCACGCGGCTATACCGGCCGCGACAAGATCGTCAAATTCGAAGGCAACTATCACGGTCATTCAGACTCGCTGCTGGTGAAAGCGGGCTCCGGGGCGCTGACTCACGGCGAGCCCAGTTCCCCCGGCGTGCCTGCCTCGCTGGCGGAGCACACCATCACGCTGGCCTACAACGACATCGAAGCCGTGCACGAATGCTTCGAGGCCATGGGCGAGCAGATCGCCTGTATCATCGTCGAACCGGTCGCCGGCAACATGAACTGCATTCCGCCGCAGCCCGGCTTCCTGGAGGCGCTGCGCGAGGTGTGCGATGGCCACGGCAGCGTGCTGATCTTCGATGAGGTCATGACCGGTTTCCGCGTGGCACTGGGCGGGGCCCAGGCGCATTACGCCATCACGCCGGATCTGACCTGCCTGGGCAAGATCGTCGGTGGCGGCATGCCGGTGGGTGCCTTCGGCGGCAAGCGCGACATCATGGAGCAGATCTCGCCGCTCGGTCCGGTGTACCAGGCCGGCACGCTATCGGGCAATCCGCTGGCCATGGCCGCGGGTATCACCCTGCTCGGCAAGATACGCCAGCCCGGTTTCCATGCGGCGCTCTCCACTCGCGTGGAAACCCTGTGCGAGGGCCTCGAGGCGAGGGCTCACGAGGCCGGTATCGACTTGATCACGCAGCGTGCCGGTGGCATGTTCGGGCTATTCTTCACCGCCCAGCAGCGGGTCGACAATTTCGCCCAGACCATGGCCTGCGACGCGCAGGCCTTTCGCGATTTCTTCGCGCACATGCTGGAATCCGGCGTTTACCTGGCACCTTCCGCGTTCGAAGCCGGATTCATGTCGAGCGCGCACACGCATGACGATATTCAGACGACCTTACTGGCCAGCGAACGCGCGTTCGCCGCCATGCGTCAGCAATGAAACACGAACGCGACTGACAGGGAGACGACGCATGAGCCGAACGCTGATACAGGCGCTCAAGGAGGGTGACGGGTTCGATCATCCGGTGGGCGCCGTCGAAGTGTTCGAAACCCCCATTTCGTGGGTGGTATCGACGGGTGACTACGCCTACAAGATCAAGAAGGCGCTGGATTACGGCAGCTTTCTCGATTTCTCGACCCTGGAGAAACGGCGTCGCCTTTGCGAGCAGGAAGTCGCGCTGAATCGGCGTGTCGCGCCAGCGCTCTACCTCGGCTACGTGGCGATCTCGGGGTCCGAGACGTCGCCGCGGGTCAATGACGACAGCGCGCCGATCGAGTATGCCGTCAAGATGCGCCAGTTCAGCAGCCGCCATCTGTTGAGTTCGCTGCAGGCCAGCGGCGAGCTCTCGGCCGAGCTGATCGACGACTTGATCGATCAGCTCGTGGCGCTGCACGAGTCGGCTGCCAGTGCTTCCGGCGATAATCCGCTGGGTTCGCCGCCGAGCATTCGCGACATGCTGGTCGACGAGTTCGATACGATCGAACCGCTACTGGAAGCGCCGCAGGACCGGGAGCAACTGGCCCAGGTCAGAACGCTGACGCTGGAGAGCTTCGCTCGCCTCGAACCGCTTCTCGAAGAACGTTGGAAAGGCGGTTTCATCCGCGAGAGTCACGGTGACATTCATCTCGGCAATGCCGTGCGCTTCGAAGGCAAGGCGACGCTGTTCAACGGTATCGAGTTCAACGATCGCCTGCGCTGGTGCGACGTCGCCTGCGAACTCGCCTTTCTGATCATGGATCTGGAAGCCCGTGGCGAACACGAGTTTGCCCATTACGCGCTCAACCGATATCTCGAGCTTTCCGGGGATTATCAGGCGGTTCGTCTGCTCAATTTCTACAAGCGTTATCGTGCCCTGCTGCGCGCCAGGATCGAACTGGTCAGGGATCATGACGCGGGGGTCATCGATGACCTGCCCGGGGGCGAGCCGATCGAGGTCTTCCGCCGTTATCTGAGCCTGGCTCAGGCGTACAGTGAATTCCGCTTCCCCTATCTGATTCTGGCGGTCGGCGTTTCCGGCAGTGGCAAGAGCCGATTCACCGAGGAGATCGTGCGCCGTCTGGGTGGCGTACGGATTCGCTCCGATGTCGAACGGAAACGGCTCTTCGACTTCACGGCAGCGCCCGACGAAGCCGATGCCGTCTATAGCGAACAGGCTACCGACCAGACCTATCGCCGTCTCGCCGAGTTGACGGGTACCGTCCTCGAAGCGGGTTTACCGGCTTGCATCGATGCGACCTCGCTGTTGCGGGAGCAGCGCAAGCGACTTCGGTTCGAGGCCGAAAAACGTGGGCTTCCGGTGTTGATCGTCAGTTTCGAAGCGGACAGGGCGACACTGCGAGCCCGCATCGTCAAACGTGCCAGGCGCAGTGGGGAGCCTTCGGAGCGGAGTCTGTCGATTCTGGAGCAGCAACTGGGGCGCTTCGAGCCGTTCGCCAGCGACGAGACGACGCATCTGGTGCATCTGGACACCACGGCGCCGGATGCCAATCTGACGCTGGCATCGTTGATTCAGGAACGGATGCGTCTTAACTGAGAATCCCCGGGGAAACCGCGTTCCAGCGGTTTCCCGGGGATCGAATCAGGGGTTGCCGACCGACCTTTGGCTGGTCTCAGCGGCGTCCGCTGGCGTAACGGGACGCCATGACGGGAATCGTGCCCAGATTCTGTCGCGCCCAGTTGGTGGCTTGGATGCGGTTGTGGACGTTGATTTTGCGGAACAGGTTGTAGAGGTGAGACTTGACCGTGTGCTCGCTCACGAACAGCTTTTCCGCAATTTCCGTGTTGCTGGCACCGGAAACCAGCAGCGTGACGATCTCCAGCTCTCGTCGAGTCAAACCGCATACCGGGCGATAGGTATTGACCTGCTGACGTCGGTAGAAGTCGATCAACATCGCGGAGAGCGGTCGGGAAATCCACAGCTCACCGCCCAGCAGTTTGACGATACCCTTGCAGATCAGTTCGAGATTGTCCTGGCGATAGAACACCCCGCGCAGGTGAATGCCGATCAGCAGTTCCATCACCTGTTTGTTGTCGCGAACGTTGAAGGCTGACAGGATGATTGCGTCGTTTTCTTCGGCTCGGGTGTTCCAGGAAAGCAGGTCCTTTTCCTGAACGTGGTCCCCATCCAGCAGTACGAGGACGCGGCGCCCTTCTGCCACGGGAAACCGCTCCTGCGGGCTGAGCGCCGAGACGCGGCACCCCGTCTTCTGGTGAATGTAGTCCAAAAATAGCACGGACTGGGAGTTACAATCCGTAACCAGTACGATGTCGGTGTGTTCGGTGTTCATGGTCTGATCCCTTCGAAGGATTTTAATTAGTCTTTTAAGATTTTCGTTGCCATCCCCAGCTGGATAATCTACTGCCTGTCCTCGCTTGTTGGAGCTCAATAGTGTTAATAAAACCCATGCGTTGTAAATATAGCGTGTTCAGGTTTTCAAACCGTCACATGTCCGGGAAACTTAAGGAATCTGTAAGATTTTAATATAACCCTGGAAAATCATACTGTTGAAAAGGAAATTTCGAGGTCAAATTAAAGAACGCCGTTTCCATTCCCAGAAAAAGCACGCTTTCTTGTTCTCGACGCCAGAATTTCCAGTAGGCGAATAGTTGGGTTTTCTCATCATGTTCGGTAGTGAGATATTCATGGTCTCACTGACAGGGTTTAGTTTGCCCCCACCGCCACGCCCCGTAGAATGAACGTTTTTTGGCAGGAACCCTATGAGCGTGCAAATGGATAACCTGGTCATTGCCAGTGGCAACCGCGGAAAACTGGCTGAATTTCAGCAGCTTGTGGGTTCCTTGGGCCTTCGCGTCCAGCCGCAGTCGGACTTTGGCGTGACCGATGTGGAAGAGACCGGGCTGACGTTCGTCGAAAATGCCATTCTCAAGGCGCGCGCCGCGGCCACAGCCAGCGGCTTGCCGGCATTGGCCGATGATTCCGGTCTGGCGGTCGATGCGCTGGGCGGGGCGCCGGGTATCTACTCAGCCCGCTACGCCGGGGCGTCCGGAGATGGCAAGTCCCGGGACAAGGCCAATAACGCCAAACTGCTGGCCGCGCTCAGGGACATTCCCGAGGGGCAGCGTACGGCGCGTTACTGGTGCGTTCTGGTTTACCTGCGTCATGCCGACGATCCCGTGCCGCTGATCGTTCAGTGCGACTGGAAGGGCGACATTCTGGCTTATCCAAGGGGTGAGGGCGGCTTCGGCTACGATCCGCTTTTCTGGGTGCCCGAATGCGGCATGAGCGTCGCCGAGCTCAGTGCCGAGGAGAAAAATCGACTGAGCCATCGAGGTCGGGCGCTGCAGACGTTGGCCGCCCAGCTCAAGGAATTGGGGCAGCTCACCCCATGATGGCCTTGCCGCCGCTGGCGCTCTACATCCACGTGCCCTGGTGCGTGCGTAAATGCCCCTATTGCGACTTCAACTCTCATGGCGTGGGCCATGGCGCGGAGCTGCCGGAATCCCGCTATGTCGATACGCTACTGGCGGATCTCGATCAGGATCTCGCCGCCGTTCAGGGGCGGGAGATCGTCAGCATCTTCATTGGCGGCGGCACGCCAAGTCTGTTTTCCGCAGCGGCGTATCAGCGCTTGTTCAAAGGGCTGCGCCAACGACTCGACTTTGCCCCGGACATCGAGATCACGCTGGAAGCCAATCCCGGCACGGTGGAACAGAGCCGCTTCGAAGGCTATCGCCAGGCTGGCATCAATCGGCTATCCATCGGCGTGCAGAGCTTTGCCTCCGAGCAGCTCGAAGCGCTGGGACGCATCCATAGTGGCGAAGAGGCGGTACGCGCGATGCGTAGCGCCCGGAACGCCGGTTTCGACAACGTCAATCTGGATCTGATGCACGGTCTGCCGGGGCAGACGCTGGCGACGGCGCTTGAGGATATCGAGCAGGCGCTGGCGCTCGAGCCCACGCATCTGTCTTGGTATCAGCTGACGCTGGAGCCCAACACCGAATTCTTCTCCCACCCGCCGCCGCTGCCCGACGAGGAGCGGCTGTGGGATATTCAGGATGCCGGCCATGCACGGCTCGAATCGGCCGGGTTCGCGCGCTACGAGATTTCCGCCTACGCCCGGCCGGGGCGACAGGCGCGCCATAACCTCAACTATTGGCGTTTCGGCGATTACCTCGGCATCGGCGCCGGTGCCCATGGCAAGCTGTCCTGGATCGATTCGCCAGGTCAATGGCGCATCGAGCGGCGCTGGAAGACACGCCAGCCCGACGCTTACCTGCGTCGTCTGAATGACCCCCGTGGCTTTATCGGCGGTGGTCAGGAAGTGAGCGACCGGGCGCTGCCGTTGGAGTTCCTGATGAATGCCTTGCGCCTGACCGAAGGTGTAAGAACCGATGACTGGGAAAACCATACCGGTCAGGCGTTGTCTGAACTGACGCCTCGTCTGGAACGGGCGCGACAGCAAGGTCTGTTGATGACCACGTCGTCACGTCTGCAAGCGACCCCCCAAGGGCTGTTATTCTTGAATGATCTGCTCGCGCTGTTGGATGACGAGGATTCGAGAAACGATGTCGAACCTCGCGCGACAGCCGGACAGTGATGGATTCGTCGTCACCAGCCCGTGTCCCGGCACAGGCGTGGCGACTCGCAAGCAAGGAGCTTCTCGAGCATGAAGATGATGAAAAAGACGTTCTGGTTGTCCATTCCGGTTGCCATGGCGGTCGGTATGACCGGCTGTGCTTCCAATGGTGCCGATAATCAGCAGCAGGGTGGCGGCAACACCAAAGCCTGGAGCGGTGCCGGCATCGGTGCCGTGGCTGGTGCGGTTGCCGGTGCGCTGACCGGCGATGGTGGCAGCAGCACGCGGGACCGTGCGCTGATCGGTGCAGCCGCCGGCGCGGCCGCCGGTGGCGGTATCGGTGCCTACATGGACTCCCAGGAGAAAGAGCTGCGAAAAAGCCTGGATGGCACGGGTATCGGCGTCGAGCGTGATGGTAATAACCTGATCCTCAACATGCCGAGCAGCGTCACGTTCGATGTCGATGCCAGCGATCTGCAGACGCCGGCGCGCCAGGCTCTCAATGACGTCAATGCGGTGCTGCGCGCCTATCCGGAAACCCGAATCAACGTGGCTGGTTACACCGACAGCACTGGCGCGGATAGCTACAACCAGAAGCTTTCCGAGCGCCGCGCACAGTCGGTGGCGACCTACCTCGAGCAGGGTGGCGTCGAGGCCGGGCGGATCAACGCCGTCGGCTATGGCGAGACGAATCCGGTCGCCAGCAACGACACCGATGCGGGTCGCGCCCAGAATCGTCGCGTCGAAATTACGCTGACGCCGACGCAGCAGTCCTGAGGTTGGTTTGATCGGCAAGCCGATCTCGAGCGGGCGTGACCTAGGGGTCACGCCCTTTTTGATGGTCGGGCTTTTTGATAACCGTGCGGTTTCGATAGTCGCGCTCCCGCAGAGGGATACACGTTCATGCTTGCCTACCAGCACGCTTACCATGCCGGCAATTTTGCCGATGTCCACAAGCACCTTGGCTTGAGGCGGCTCATCCAGGCCATGATGGGAAAATCTTCCGCGATCAGTTTCGTCGATACCCACGCCGGTCGCGGACTCTATCCGCTGGCCGCGGCGGAAACGCAGAAACTGGGCGAGTATCATCAGGGTGTCGAGCGTCTGTGGCAGCGTCGTCGCGGTCTCTCCGCCGATTCTCCCATTGGCGAGTGGCTGGCGGCGCTGGCGACGTTGCAAGCCGGTGCCGAGCTGAGTCGCTATCCCGGCTCGCCCTGGTGGCTGGGTTCGGCACTTCGGCCCCAGGACCGGCTGACGCTGTTCGAGTTGCACCCGGCCGAGCATCGGCATCTCGTCGATCAGGCCTTTTCGGCGGAGAGCGCCGTGCAGCGGCGGCATGCGGATGGCCTCAAGGGTCTATCCAAACTGGTACCGGTATCCACGCCGCGACTCTGCGTATTGATCGACCCCAGCTACGAGCGCAAGGCCGAATACGAAGAGGTCGCCGAAACGCTGCGTCAGGTTTCGCGCAAGGTGCGTCATGCGGTGGTTCTGGTGTGGTATCCGCTACTGCCGGCAGATCGCCACCGGAGGATGCTGGAAACGCTGCGGGCCGCCGGCATTCCCAAGCTGTGGCGCAGCGAGCTGCAGATCCGCGAGCCGATTGCCGACCGGGGGATGTACGGCAGCGGTCTGCTGGTGATGAACCCCCCGTGGCAGCTCGATCGCGAGCTCGATCAGGTCTTTTCCGCGCTGGCGCCGATGCTGGCCGAGGGCGCGACGCATCGCAGTGAGTGGTGGACCGGCGAGGCGTGACGGCAAACATCGCCATCACGCCTCGCGGTTGCTAGACCAGGTTGGAGGTGGGATTGGCCGGGCTTTCGGTGCCTTCGGGTTCCTCGCCCCGAATGGCGGCGATGAACTCGTCGCCCCAGCGGCGGATGTCGTTGTAGCTGACGATATCGTTCAACTGACGTAGCCGCGCCTCGGCTTCTGCGCGAGGCAGATTGAGCCCCAGATAGCAGGTTCGGGCCAGATCGTGGAGATCGTGCGGGTTGGTCAGGATGGCGCCTTTCAGTTCGGCGGCCGCGCCGGCGAATTCCGACAGCACCAGCACGCCACAGCCCTGGGTCATGCCTTGGGTGGCGGCGAACTCCTTGGCCACCAGATTGAGGCCGTCTCGCAGCGGCGTGATCCACATCACGTCGGCCATGGCGTACCAGGCGACGACTTCCTCGAACGGAAAACCGCGGAAATAGAACTGCACCGGTGTCCAGCCGACATCGGCGAAGCGACCGTTGATGTGACCGATGGTCTGCTCGATCTGGGTCTGCAGCTCGTTGTAGATGGTCATTTCGCGTGCCGCAGGCACGCAGATGCTGACCAGGGTCACCTTGCCGCGCAGCTCGGGGTTCTCGTCGAGCAGCAGTTCATAGGCCTGAAGTTTCTCGAGAATGCCCTTGGTGTAATCGAGTCTTTCGACCGACAGGATCAGCTTGACCCCGCCGAACTCCTGTCGCAGCTCGGCCATGCGCGAGCTGGCACCTTCCTGATCGAGCGCGTTACGGATCCGAGCGAGATCCAGCCCGACCGGATGGGCGCCCAGACGCACCACGCGAGAACCGGTATCCACGGCCGTGGTCATGGTCTCGAGGCCGACGGCGCAGCCATAGGTCAGAAACCGCGGCGCGCAGCTCTGTCTGGATAGCGTGGTCAGCGGCACCACGCCACGGGCCACATCGACGAAGTTCTCGACCTGACGCGGGATATGGAAAGCGACGTAGTCGCACTGCAACAGACTGCCGATGATCTCGCGTCGCCACGGCAGCACGTTGAACACGTCCGCCGAAGGGAAATAGGTGTGGTGGAAGAAGGCGATCCGCAGATCGGGGCGCATCTCCCGAAGATAGGCCGGGACCATCCACAGGTTGTAGTCGTGAATCCAGATCAGCGCGCCTTCGGCGGCCTCTTCGGCGGTGCGTTCGGCAAAGGCGCGGTTGACCTCGCAGTAGACGATCCAGTCTTCCTCGCGGAAATGCGCGCGCTCCCAGAAGGTGTGCAGCGTCGGCCAGAACGCTTCCTTGGAGAAGCGCTTGTAGAAGGTATCGACCTGAACCTTGGTCAGCGGCACCCGGGCGGCGGTCAGCAGCGGATACTGCTTGGCGTCGACACTGGTATGGGTAACGAAATCCTCTTCGTCGTCCTCTTCATGGATCGACCACGCGATCCACGAACCGCGCTGGTCGGCAAAGAAGCTCAACAGCGTCGGAATGATGCCGTTGGGGGAGGTCGGGCGGCGGCGCTGGATCTTGCCATCGACCCGATACTCTTCGTAGGGCAGCCGGTGATAGACCATCACCAGCTCGGCCTTGCCGGTCTGCGTCTCGTCACGGCGATTCTCGGCGGCGACACCGTGGGCGCCGAGAAAGCCGAAATGGGCGAACGCCTCGATGATGCCGGCGCAGCCGGTCTTCTCGGCGTGCATCACTCGGGTCTGGTTCTGGGTCTGCTCGAGCAGAGCCGGCTCCGATCCGCCGACGCAGACCGACTTGAAACCGGCGGTGAGCATGGCGAGGTCGTTCATGGTGTCACCGGCGACCAGCACCTCTTCGCTGTCGATCCCGAGCCACTCGACCAGCTTCTCCAGACTGCTGCCCTTGTTGACGCCCTTGGGCAGGAAGTCCAGATAGCGTCCTGCCGAGTAGAGCATCTCGCAATCCAGCTCCCTGGCCAGCGTGATCAGCGCGTCATCCTGGGCACGCTCGGGCGGGCAGTAATAGGAGCAGCGTCGCAGCTGTGGCTCGTCCTGCCGAACCACGTCCGGAAAACGTTGCAGGGCGGAAGCAATGCGGGACTCGCCCGGCCAGCTCGTGTCGATCTCGTTCTGCAGCGGTTGGATCGGCTGCAGTGTATCGCCGAGATAGAGGCTGGCACCCACGTCGGCCACGATATAGTCCGGCTGCGGTAGCGTGGGATCGGACAGTAGCGGCAGGATCGCCTCCAGGCTGCGACCGCTGATGTAGGCCAGCTTGATATCCGGATGGGCGGCGATGGTCTGATAGAGACTGAGGCGGGCTTCGGCGTCGCCGCCGAGAAAGGTGCCGTCGAGATCGGTGGCAAGTAGCATGTGTGGTTCCTCCTGCCCGGCCTCTGAGGACCGGCGCGATTTTCCCTGCGCGAGCGGTTGGCGCGTTCGTCGAATGACTTTGGCTTCGGATTCAGGCTCAAGCCTTGCCGGCCATCTCGACGATTCGCTGGCGCTCGTGCTCTTCATAGAAACTGGGGTCGGCGAACAGATCCTTCTGAACGTCGTCGTACATCATCTCCAGGGCCTGGCTACTGGTCGGCGTCATGGGCTCGAAATGGGCCGTATCGCCGCTGACCAGGACCGATACGTGACGCCGGCGGTAGATCGCGTAGCCGGCGAGCAGCGCCATCACCACGGCGATGTAGAGCGGTAATCCCTGATCGCCGACGCTGTGCATGATCACCCCGGCCAGAATCGGCGCGACGGCACTGCCGGCGCCTTGAACGACCAGCATATCAGCTGAGCCGGCAACGATTTCGTCGGGATGCAACTGATCGATCAACTGGGCCACGGCAATTGGATAGATCGAGAACGACAAGCCGCCCCACAGGAAATACAGTCCGAGCAGCGTCAACGGGTTGGGCGCGAACGGCATGGCGGCGGCAGCGATCGCGGCCAGAATCACCACGTAGGTCATGACACGGGGACGATCGTGGGTATCGGAGAATCGGCCGATCGGTATCTGCAGCAGCGCACCGCCAATGATGGCGCAGCTCATCACCACGCCGACGCCGGCGACGTCGAACCCGACGCTGCGCGCGTAGACCGGTGTCAGGGTCCAGAACGCGCCCATGGCGAGGCCGGACATCGCCGACGCGGCAACCGCCAACGGGGCGAAGCCCAACAGCGCCTTGAGACTGCTCTTGGGGCGGGCGGGGATGACCGGCTGGCTGCGTTTGGTGATCGTGATCGGCAACAGCGCCCAGCTGATCAGAATCGACGCGAGCGCGAACAGCAGAAAGCCATCGGGGCTGTCCAGCCGCAGGATCTGCTGGGCGATCGCCAGCGCCCCCAGGTTGACCACCATGTAGATCGCGAAAACCCGGCCTCGCTGGTGGCTGGCAGCCTGACTGTTGAGCCAGCTTTCGATCACCGTCATCAGGGTAATGAACGAGAGGCCGTAGATCACGCGAAGACCCAGCCACACCCAGGGATTGATGAAGATCAGGTGAAGCAGAGCGGCAGAGGCACAGAGCCCGGCACAGAACGCAAAGGTACGAATGTGTCCCATGCGCTTGATCAGCCGGCCGCTGATCCAGGTACCGCCGATGAACCCGATGAAATACCCGGACATGATGAGACCGATCAGGCTGGTCGAGAAACCCTCGTCGGCGCCGCGCAGTGTCAACAACGTATTGATCAGACCATTGCCGAGCAGCAGCAACGCCACGCTGCCCAGCAACGCACGAATGGGTCGTAACAACGACCACATAGCTTTCTCCTTGCCATGGCTTGAATTCATTCATGCAGTAAGCGTGCCGAAGCCCCTGGCATTCGGAAAAACCGCCATTATTATAAGATGATATTATCGTTTCTTAAGCATAACCATAATCAAGGTTATTCCATGCTTGCACTCTGGAGGTGCAGTCAGGCTGACCCGATTCAGCTTAGCAGCCAAATGCCATGCTGCCGCCAGAAATCAAGGCACCCGCCGTAGCCAAGCTTCGCTGGCGAATTTCTCCTTCGCCAGTGTCTCGGCGGCGGCCAGCTCGTCCTGGCTGAGAGAATCCGGATCCAGCGTGAAACGTGCGGCAAACGATTCGATCATGCGCTGAATGATCGCCTCGCGTGCGAGCCCGGTCTGACGTTTGAGCGGGTCGACGCGCTTGCCGGCACTGGCGGTGCCCTTGTCGGAGAGCTTCTCGCGGCCGATCCTCAGCACCCGGGTGAGCTTGTCGGCGTCGATGTCGTAGGCCATGGTGACGTGATGCAGCACCGCGCCGTTGATCCGTTTCTGGGCGGCGCCGGCGATCTTGCCGCCGGGGGAAGTGATGTCGTTGATCGGCACGTACCATGCCTTGATACCCATGTCGCCCAGCGCCTGGATGACCCAGTCATCGAGAAAGGCATAGCTTTCGACGAAGGTGAGCCCCTGGACCAGGGTTTCCGGCACGATCAGCGACCAGGTGATGGTGTTGCCCGGTTCGACGAACATGGCGCCGCCGCCGCTGATGCGGCGTACGACCTCGATACCGGCGTTGCGGGCGGCCTCGCCATCGACTTCGTTGGCCAGCGACTGGAATACGCCGATGATGATCGCCGCACGATCCCATTCCCACACGCGCAGCGTCGGGCCGCGCCGTCCCGCCGCCACCTCCCGTGTCAGCACTTCATCCAGTGCCATGTGTAGATGAGGGGGCTCCGGTGTCCGATGAATCAGGCCGAAGCGATGATCGCGCCAATCCGAGGTTCGAGAGAGGGCACGGCGAATCACGGTGGCGATGGCGGGCACCGAAAGCCCGACCATCTCTGTCCGGGGAGGAAGTGCCGCCTGGATACGCGCGATCAGGGTGTCGGCGTCTGTATCGACCGGGGCGCCCTCCAGGGCGCGATCGATCGCTTCCAGCGCGTCGTCGGGCTCGAGGAAGAAATCCCCGGACAGCTGCACCGAGGCCAGCCGTTCATCGCGGACGATGACATCCGCCACCAGCAATTTGCCACCCGGCACCTTGTATTCACCGTGGCAGAGGCTGTCACCACCGTTGGATAATTCCGACATTACCGCACCTTGACCTGGACATTTTCAGCGCCAGTATAGCGCTCGCGGATGACGGGAAGTGTCGGTCGGCGGTCGAGACGAGTGATACTTGTGCGCGTGCTTCCGCCAATCAGCGCCAGAAGGCTTGATGGATCTCTCTATCGACCTGGGCGCGCGTCAGGCCGATATCCTTCAACTGCCGTTCATCCAATTGTGCCAGCTGCTGGCGTGTGCGCCAGCGCTGCCAAGGGCCCAGGCGATAGCTGCGACGCTCGATGGGCGGTGCCATGTCTGGACTGACGCTCGAATCGCACCGTGTCGGCTTCCACCGGGCGAAAGTCAGGGAGAGTGAGGAGAGAAGAGCAAGGCGCATGACGGAACTCCGATCGCTGAACGATGGGTCCAGATTACGGAGGCGCGCTTGGATCATACAGATTCAAGAATACCGAGATTCGATGATACAGATTGGCCCACTGGGCTTCTGTATGCTGAATCTGCGCGTGATCTGTATCGTGTGTTGGAGATTTCCGGCATACACAATGAAGTCACGGATTGACGGAGATGTCTCATGCACCGCTACGAACGATTGGCCGATCATCTGCGCGAGCGTATCCAGACGGGCTATTACCGACCCGCTGATCGGTTGCCCTCGGTCCGGGCGCTGGCGGCTTCGCATGGCGTCAGCCTATCCACCGTGCAGCACGCCTACCACCAGTTGGAAGATGCCCAACTGATCGAGGCGCGGCCCAAGTCGGGCTACTTCGTCTCGCCACAGCGGGAGCGGCCGCTGCTGCCACCGGCCGGTCGAACGGCGCAGCGGCCAGTGGAAGTCTCGCAGTGGGAGCAGGTCCGTGAGGGCACCTGCGTGCTGCCGGATGCCAGCATGCACAATCTGGGCCGCGGGATGCCGGACATCGATGCGCCGACACTCAAGCCGCTGCTGCGGGCGCTGTCCCGCGTCAGCCGGCGTCAGGATCTGATCGGGCTCAACTACGATACGCTGCATGGCCGTCCCGAACTGCGCGAGCAGATCGCGCGACTCGCGACCGGTCACGGCTGCCGGCTGCACCCCGACGACATCGTGGTCACCACCGGCTGTCACGAGGCGATCTCGATCGCCATGCGCGCGGTGTGCGAACCCGGCGGCATCATCGCGGTGGATTCACCGAGCTTCTATGGTGCGCTGCAGTCGATTCGTGCCTACGGCATGAAGGCGATGGAGATCCCCACCGATCCCGACACCGGAATCAGCCTGGAGGCGCTGGAGCTGGCCCTGGAGCAGTGGCCGATCCGCGCCATCCAGGTGACGCCGACCTGCAACAATCCGTTGGGCTATACGCTGTCGCTCGAACGCAAGCGAGCGCTCTACGCCCTGGCGCAGCGCTTCGATGTGGCGATCATCGAAGACGACGTCTACGGCGATCTCAGCTACGCCTTTCCACGGCCGGCGACGATCAAGTCGTTCGACGAGGATGGCCGGGTGCTGTTGTGCAGTTCGTTTTCCAAGACCCTGGCCCCGGGGCTGCGCATCGGTTGGATCGTGCCAGGCCGCTATCACGAGCGGGCGCTGCACATGAAGTACGTCGGTACCGGCGCCACCGCCACCCACGGGCAGATGGCGGTGGCGGAGTTCATCCGCGAGGGGCACCACGATCCGCACCTGCGCCGGATGCGGGCCCAGTATCAGCGCAATCGCAACCTGATGCTGGACGTGATCGCCGACGCCTTTCCGGCCTCGACCCGGGTCAGCTACCCGGCCGGGGGCTTCATGCTATGGCTGCAGTGCGAGGGGGATATCGACACCGTCGCGCTCAACGAGCGGCTGATGGCGGAGGAGATTCGTATCGCCCCCGGCGTGATGTTCTCCGCCACCGGCAAGTACCGCCACTGCCTGCGCTTGAACCACGCCGTGTTCGATGCCGAGATCGCCCATGCGGTGATGCGCGTGGGGCAGCGTGTGACGGAGATGCTGGCGCAGCGGGCCGACGTCGCACGGCCGGAGACGGCCTGATCCTATGCCCTCGATCAGGCCGCTCGGTTGCCGCGCCCGATCTTGGCGCTCAGTCGATCAGGCGAGTCACTTCGGCGGCGATTGCTTCGCCCAGCAGACGCTGCTGATCGGGTTCGAAGTGCACGCCGTCGACTTCACTGACCTGGATCAGGGTGCCGGCGTCGATGAAGCCGACCCCCGCCTCCCGCGCCATCTTGCGGTAGCGGCTCGCCAACTGGCGCGACTTGCGCTCGCCGCCGGCGAAGATACCGGCCAGGGGACCGATCTCACGGATCGGCGCCGGCGCGATCAGCAGCACCTTGGGGGCAGCCACGCCGAACTGGGTGCTGACGGTGTCGATCTCCCACAACAGCCGCTGAATGCTCAGGGCAATATCGTCGGGGGGGACGGAAAAACGCGCCTTGAGATCGTTGGTGCCCAGCATCAGCGTCATCACGTCCAGCGGTAGCTGGCTGAGCAGACACGGGCGCAGGTAGCGCAGACCGTTGAGATGCACCCCTTCGACGGGGTCGTCGTGCAGGGTGGTGCGTGCCGGTAGCCCCTCCTCGATCACCCGCCACTCGCTGCCGAGGGCCGCGGCCACCACCCCGGTCCAGCGTGTCTCGAAGGGGTAGCGTGAAAGCGGCCCCAGCGCCCTGACCGGTTCGGTACCGTGGGTGTTGGAGTCGCCGTAGCAGAGCAGGGTACGCGTGGTCATCGTGGATCTCCGGTATGCGGTGGCGTTCAGTATGAACGCGGTACGCAGACCACGGTACCCTGGGGGCGGCTAACGCGTGCGGAACACCAGCGCCACGCCGCCGAGGATCGCGGCCATGCCGAGGATGGCCAGCGGCGAGAGCGCGTTGCCCAGCAGCAGATAGTCCAGCACTGCGGTGACGATCGGCACCAGATAGAACAGGCTGGAGACGTTGACCAGGTTGCCCTGCCGGATCATGCGGTAGAGCAGAAGCTGTGCCAGTACCGAGATTACCAGCCCTAACCACACCACGGCGACTGGCGGGTTGGTATCTACTCACTTCGCTTTCCGCCATTGATTCGATACCGCGTACTACGCCCGCCACCGGGCATCGGTTCCAGGCAGCCCTTCTCGACTAGATCCTGAAGGTGGCGCGTGGCGGTAGCTTTACTGACCTTGGCAACCTTCTGGTACTGAGAAGCACTGATACCATTTTCGAAGCCACATTCGCCGCCTTCCAGCAGGCGTTCGAGTACTTTGATCTGGGCATCCGACAGCGCTGTCTGGGCGTGTCGTTGCCAGAATCGCTGACGCTGGAGCGTGCGTTCGATCTTGGCGATGGCCTCGCGCATCGCGGTTTCCAGGGTTTCCAGGAACCAGACCAACCACTCGGTGATATCCATACCATCACGCTGGGTGGACTCCAGCACGGTGTAGTAGTCGCTGCGCCTGGCCATGATCGCTTCGGACATAGCGTAAAGCCTGATGCTCTGGGCCTCGGCCTGGGCCAGGGCACGGTCGGTCAGCGCCCGGGTCAGGCGGCCATTGCCGTCCTCGAACGGGTGCAGGGTGATCAGGTGGAGGTGGCACAACCCGGCGCGTATCAGGGGATCCAGGGCGTCGTCGCCGAGACTGGTATTGAACCACTCGACGAAATGCGTCAATTCTGTCCCGAGGCTCGAGGCCGGCGGCGCTTCGAAGTGAACTCTAGGCTGATCGATACGTCCCGAAACCACCTGCATGGGTCTGTCGTCATCCTGGCGTAATTGCCCAGCGGCGATAGGCTGCAACAGCCCAGGTTCCGGGAATAGCAGCGCGTGCCAGCGCAGTAGCGTGTCGAGTGTCAGTGGCTTTTGCAGAGCGGTAACCGCCTCGATCATCAGCTCTGCGAGTCCCTCGGAACGCTGCGAGACGGGATAAGTCGATCCATCGCTCACTCCCAATCGTCTGGCCAGCGAGGACCGTAACGATTGTACGTTGAGCCTTTCGCCTTCGATGGCAGAAGAATTGACGATATTGGTCAGCAGTGTGTCTAGCGCTTGTGCCGGATGCGCTGGATCAGCGGGGTGATTCAAACCCAGCAGCTCTCCTTGGCGCAGCGTGGTTCTACGCAGCACTGGCGCTACGATTTCTGACTGCCAGTGGAATGTTGGCCACTGCGGTTGTTGCCAAATCCAGGTTGGCGATGAAGGTGCTGAGGGAGCGATCATGGCGCTGCTCGCTTATTCGATGAGCCGAAAGCATAGCATATTCGGCTCAGAAAATGAGCCGAATAGAAATCCTATTCGGCTCATTCTCGAGTCACTTGCCGATGCAGAAGCTGCCGAAGATTTCGCCGAGCAGGTCATCGGCGGTGAATTCGCCGGTGATCTCGTTGAGAGCGTGCTGGGCCTCGCGTAGATCCTCGGCAAGCAGTTCGCCGGCAGCGGCGCCTTCGAGCTGCGCCGCGCCGCTGTCGAGCGCCCGGGCGGCGCGCTCCAGCGCATCGAGATGGCGTCGGCGGGCCGAGAAACGGCCTTCGGTAGTGGCATCGAACCCCATTACCGCCTTGAGATGCGTCTTCAGGTTATCCACACCCGCACCGGTCTCTGCCGAGATTCGGATCACCGGAGGCGTTGTGGATAAATCGAAGTCGCTGCCTTCGCCGCTCTGGTCGATCTTGTTGCGCACCAGCGTCAGCCGGCCGGGGTCGGGCAAGCGTTCGACGAATTCCGGCCAGATCTCCGCGGGATCGAGTGACGACGTCTCGCGCCCGTCGACCAGCAGCAGTACGCGATCCGCCTTCTCGATCTCCGCCCAGGCACGCTGAACGCCGATCCTCTCCACCGCATCCGGCGTGTCGCGCAGTCCGGCGGTATCGATGACGTGCAGCGGCATGCCGTCGAGATGAATATGTTCGCGCAACACATCGCGAGTGGTGCCTTCGATCTCGGTGACGATGGCGCTGTCACGCTCGGTCAGGCGATTGAGCAGACTCGACTTGCCGGCATTGGGCCGCCCGGCGATCACCACGTTCATGCCTTCGCGCATCAGCGAGCCCTGATTGGCGGCGGCACGGACGGTTTCCAGCGTCTGCCGCAGCGTTGCCAGCCTGGCGGCAACCACGCCGTCGGCGAGAAAATCGATCTCCTCCTCGGGAAAATCGATGGCGGCTTCGACGTAGAGGCGCAGCTGAATCAGCTCGCTGACCAGCTGCGACACGCGTTGCGAGAACTCGCCCTGCAGTGAGCGCAGCGCGTTTTCAGCCGCGGCGCGGGAGCTGGCATCGATCAGATCGGCGATCGCCTCGGCCTGGGCCAGGTCGAGCTTGTCGTTGAGAAAGGCGCGCTCGGAAAATTCTCCCGGACGCGCCAGCCGTGCCCCCAACTGCACACAGCGTTCCAGCAGCATATCCATCAGCACCGGACCGCCATGGCCCTGAAGTTCGAGTACGTCTTCGCCGGTAAAGGAGTGGGGGCCGGGGAAATAGAGCGCGATCCCTTCATCGATGACGTTGGTGTCACCGTGAAACGCCCCGTAGTGGGCGTAGCGTGGCGTCGGCTGGTGGCCGAGAATGGTCGCCGCCAGCGTTCTCGCCGACGGCCCCGAGACGCGCACGATGCCGACGCCGCCGCGCCCGGGCGGCGTGGCCAGGGCAGCGATGGTGTCCTGACGATAAAGCGGCGCGTTCATGGCAATCTCCGGTCGGTGACTTCGGGGGGCGGGTTCAGGGCGGCAGGGTCATGCCGCTTTGCGATCTCGCCGAAACAGTGTCCGTGGTCAGGTGTTGAAACGCCAGACCCCCGCCGGGGCGGGGGTCTGGGAGTAGCACAGGCAAGCTCGATATCAGCCTTTGGCTTTCACGGCCTTGCCGCTGTCGCCGGCATCTTCCTTCAACACCTTGTTGGTGATGAACCACTGCTGGAGGATCGAGATGCTGTTGTTCACGATCCAGTAGATCACCAGGCCGGCCGGGAACCACAGGAAGAAGAAGGTGAAGACAACCGGCAGCATCTTCATGATCTTCGCCTGCATCGGGTCCGGCGGCGTCGGGTTCAGGAACTGCTGCAGCAGCATTGTGCCGCCCATGATGATCGGCAGGATGAAGTACGGATCCTTGGCCGACAGATCGTTGATCCACAACATGAACGGTGCATGGCGCAGTTCGACCGACTCCATCAGCATCCAGTAGAGCGCGATGAACACCGGCATCTGAATGACCATCGGCAGACAGCCGCCCAGAGGATTGATCTTCTCCTTCTGGTAGAACTTCATCATCTCCTGCGACATGCGCTGGCGATCGTCTCCGTACTGCTCCTTGAGCCGTTTCATCTCCGGGCCCATCTTGCGCATCCGCGCCATCGACTTGTAAGCCTTGGCGGCGAGCGGGAACAGCACGATCTTGACGCAGACGGTCAGCAGGACGATGGACCAGCCCCAGTTGCCGATCAGGCCATGGATCTTCTCCAGCAGCCAGAACAGCGGATTGGCCAGGAACCACAGCCAGCCGAAGTCAACGGTCAGCTCCAGGTTGGGTGCCACGGCCTCGAGACGATCCTGCACTTTCGGGCCCACGAACAGGGTGGCAGCGAGCGTCGCCTGCTGGCCGGGTTCGATGGTCCGGTTGGGGCCGGCAAATGCGGCAACCGTGCGATCGCGGTTGTCGACGTTGCCGTAGTAGAGGTTCTGCTGGTCGGGATTCGGCACCCAGGCGGAAGTGAAGTAGTGCTGGATCATCGCGACCCAGCCGCCTTTCACGTCGCGGTTCTGGAAGTTGCCCTTGCGGATATCCTCGAAGTCGACCTTGCTGTATTTCTCTTCAGGCGAAGAAAATGCGGCGCCCAGGAACGAGTGCATGCCGACGCCCTGGCCGCTGGTCGGATCGGGGCTCTGGTCGCGGGCCAACTGGCCGATGAAGCGGGCGGTGACCGGTTGCTGGCTCTCGTTGTCGATCAGGTATTCGACCTTGACCGCATAGTCGTCACGCTTGATGACGAAGCGCTTGATGATATCGACGCCGTTGACGCTGCCATGCAGGTCGACATTGATCGAGTCCTCACCTTCGCTGAGCTGGTAGCTGTTCTGGTCGGCGGTGAACGGAATGCGACCCGAATGCCCTTCAATCTGCAGCCCGGACTTGGCCACGTAGCTGCGCACGTTGTTGTCGCTGAGCAGCACGAAAGGGGTATTGGAGTCGAGGGCCTGATCATGACCGAACAGCGCTGCGTAGACGATATCGCCGCCGTTGGGATTGATGCGCAGATCCAGCACGTCGCTCTGGACCTGGATCAGATTGCTGCCCTGAGCCGGATCGGCGTCAGCGGGCATGTCGTCCTGAATCGGTTTGGCGTTGCCGTCACTGTCCGTCGGTACGGAAAGCGTTCCGCCTTCGCTGCTGTCGCTGTTACCCGCAGAGGCCGCCATCTCCGGCGCCGGGTTGTTCACGACGTTCTGACCGTAGTCCTGATTCCACTGCATGATCAGCAGATAGGCCAGTACGGCCAGCGGAATCACGAAAAGGAGTCGTTTCAAATCCATATAGAGGTCTGCCCGGTAAGGGAGTGGGTCAGTGGGCGCCGGGCATCGACGGTCGACCGGCGGAGCTCGCCGATGCGTCCTGGCCTTCGGCGCAGGGAGGTCCGATCAGGATGACGAGGCGTCTTGGCGCGTCTGACGGGTGGACTTTTCCAGGCGCTTCCACATGCCATTGAGCTGGCGAGAGAAGCTGGCGTTGTCCAACTCGTGTACCCCTCGTCGAGCGAGGATGACGATGTCCACTGCCGGTAAACGATGCTGTTGATGGCGAATGGATTCGCGCACGAGGCGTTTGAGACGGTTGCGGTCGACGGCACGGCGCACGTTCTTTCTGCTGAAGATCAACCCGATCCGCGGATGGCCCAGAGCGTTGGGTCGGGCCAACGCGAGCAATCCTTTACCATGGACCTTGTAAGGCGCGTGGTCGAAAACGTGCTTGTAGTCCCCGGCGTTCAGCAAGCGAAGCTGCCGGGGAAAACGCTGATCAGACACCCGGTATCCGATCAGGCGCTAAGACGCTTACGACCTTTGGCGCGACGACGAGCAATCACCTGACGGCCGTTTTTGGTGGCCATGCGGGCGCGAAAACCGTGGACGCGCTTACGCTTCAGAACGCTAGGCTGGAAAGTACGTTTCATAGCTGCTGATTCCCAATTAGTTGATTTCTAAAGAAAACGGGTTGAAACGGGATGCCCGATACGTTTGCGGGAAGCGGGCTCGCTCGACTCAAGAGCGGGAATTCTAGTGAATCCGCGGTTCCGGTGCAATTTTTCCTTGAATTATCCACACCCTGTTCGGGGGCTGTCGCCGGCCGAAACGAATCTTGTGGGATGCTGAGGGAGTGCCGAATTCCCGCTGGCTCGCGTGGAACGGACAGCGGTCGAATCCCGAGGTGAGATCGCAGTTCACTGACGGTGTCAATCACACCATGTGGTTAACGATGGGGATAACCTTTGTGTATAAGCCATTTAAATCCTTTATAAACATTGGTTTATAGTAATTCTAAGGTTGTGGGGAAGTTGCGCGTGACCGGTGTACAGACTGGGTACGATGGGCACGGGAATGGGCCGCTCGATACAGGTTATCCCAGGCTGTCACCAAGAAATCCACAGTTTGATGAGCCTGCTCCGCACTCAGTTATCCACAATTTTTCGATTTTATCCCCGTGTGGATAACCTCGTGGGTCGACGCTACACTGTGCGCCCGTTTTTCCATTCTTCTCTCAACGTTCGGTGAGGTCGTGTGTCGGTCGCTCTCTGGCAACAATGTCTGAACTCGCTGCAGGATGAGTTGAGCTCTCAGCAATTCAATACCTGGATTCGTCCCCTGCAGGCAGAGGACGGCGAAGTGGACGAACTCTGTCTATTGGCGCCCAACCGTTTTGTCCGCGACTGGGTCAGCGACAAGTATCTGAAACGGATCAACGAACTGTTGCGGGACGTCGCCTCCAGCAACAAGCCTCCCAAGGTTCGGCTGACGGTGGGTAGTCGTCGGGCCGCGGCGGTTTCCCCACGAGATCTGGGGGCGCCCGTGTCCGCCCCCAGCCGGCCACCGCAACGGCCATCGTCGCCCAGTGTGCAGACGTCTTCGCGCTCCAACGATGCAGCCGAGGAAAGGCATATCGATCGATCGCGCGAACGGGAAGAGAGTGGGCGGCGTGGCGGCCAGCGTCAGGTCCAGGTCGAGGGGAGCCTCAAGCATGGCAGCGGTCTCAATCCCAACTTCACGTTTGAGACCTTCGTCGAGGGTAAGTCGAACCAGCTGGCGCGCGCCGCCTCCCGTCAGGTATCGGAGAATCCCGGCGGTGCCTACAATCCGCTGTTTCTCTACGGTGGCGTGGGTCTGGGCAAGACCCACCTGATGCATGCGGTGGGCAATCATCTGGCGGGGCTTCGCGACAACGCCAAGATCGTCTATCTCCACTCCGAGCGTTTCGTCGCCGACATGGTCAAGGCGCTGCAGATCAATGCCATCAACGACTTCAAGCGCTTCTACCGCAGCGTCGATGCCCTGCTGATCGACGATATCCAGTTCTTTGCCGGCAAGGAGCGTTCCCAGGAAGAGTTCTTCCACACGTTCAACGCGTTGCTCGAGGGCGGCCAGCAGATGATTCTGACCTCGGATCGCTATCCGAAGGAGATCAGCGGTGTCGAGGAGCGCCTGAAATCGCGCTTCGGCTGGGGCCTGACGGTGGCGATCGAACCGCCGGAGCTCGAGACCCGCGTGGCGATTCTGATGAAGAAGGCCGACCAGGCCGAAGTCGATCTTCCGCACGACGCGGCGTTCTTCATCGCCCAAAAGATTCGCTCCAACGTGCGCGAGCTGGAAGGGGCGCTCAAGAAGGTGATTGCCGACTCGCACTTCATGGGCAAGCCGATCACCCAGGACTTCATCCGCGAGTCGCTCAAGGATCTGCTGGCGCTGCAGGACAAGCAGGTCGGGATCGAAAACATCCAGCGCACGGTGGCGGAATACTACAAGATCAAACTTGCCGATCTGCTCTCCAAGCGCCGCTCGCGTTCGGTGGCACGTCCCCGCCAGGTGGCGATGGCGCTGGCCAAGGAGCTGACCAATCACAGCCTGCCGGAGATCGGCGACGCCTTCGGCGGGCGCGATCACACGACCGTGCTGCATGCCTGCCGCAAGGTCGTGGCGCTGAAAGAAGAGAGTGCGGATATCCGCGAGGACTACAAGAATTTGATGCGCCTGTTGACGAGCTGAGTCGCTATCGCGTCATTTCCGCAACCACAGGGATTGCGGGCGGCGCCTGCCGAGGCAAGAATGGGATGGTGCGATCCGGCAGCTTTCGTCACCAGTCCGGCTCGGGTCTATTGATCCGACGATTTTGGTTTATTGACTCAGTTTTATTGACTCAGCTTAGGTGCTGTCTGAAAAGTCGACGAGCGAAGGCCAGGCAAGGCAAAAATCGGCGAAAGCGGACCGGGCTGGCGCACCAGCCGATTTTTAACGCCGCATGGGCGAGCGTAGTACCTTTCAGACAGTGCCTAGGCTTATTGGTCCAGCTTAGATTCATTCCAACTACGGAGCCCCAATGAAATTTTCCATCTCTCGCGAAGCCTTGCTGCGCCCGCTGACGCTGGTGGCCGGGGTGGTCGAGCGCCGCCAGACGCTGCCGGTGCTCTCCAACGTACTGATCGAAGTGCAGAACGAGCAGCTGGCGTTGACCGGTACCGATCTCGAGGTGGAACTGATCGGTCGCGCGACGCCGGCGTTGGTCGACGAACCCGGGTCGGTGACGGTGCCGGCGCGCAAGCTGATGGATATCTGCAAGTCGCTGCCGGATCAGTCGGATATCAGTTTTTCGCTGGAAGACGGGCGGGTCGTGCTGCGAGCGGGACGTTCTCGCTTCACGCTCTCGACGCTGCCGGTAGCCGAGTTCCCCAACATCGAGGACGGTCAGAACGACACTACGCTGTCGCTGCCGCGCGGCACGCTGAAGTATCTGATCGACGCGACCTCGTTCGCCATGGCGCAGCAGGACGTGCGCTACTATCTCAACGGCATGCTGCTGGAGCTGGCCAACCACCTGGTACGCACGGTGGCGACCGATGGCCACCGTCTGGCAGTCTGCGAGCGCAGCGCCGACATCGAGATGGAAACCTCGCGCAAGCTGATCGTGCCGCGCAAGGGCGTGCTGGAACTGACCCGTCTGCTCGACGGCAGCGACGAGCCGGTCGAACTGATGCTGGGCTCCAACCACATTCGGGCCAATACCGGCGAATTCACGTTTACCTCCAAGCTGGTCGACGGCAAGTTCCCCGATTACGACCGGGTCATCCCCAAGGGTGGCGACAAGGTGTTCATCGCCGAACGTGGCGAATTGCGTCAGAACCTTGCGCGTACCGCGATTCTCTCCAACGAGAAGTACCGTGGCGTGCGGCTTCATCTCGAGGAGAACAACCTCAAGGTGATGGCCAACAACCCCGAGCAGGAAGAGGCCGAAGAGAACGTCAGCATCGAATACTCGGGCGACGCGCTGGAGATCGGCTTCAACGTCGGCTACCTGATCGACGTGCTCAACGTGCTGGATGCCGACCGCATGCAGATGACGTTGTCGGATTCCAACAGCAGTGCGCTGATGGAAGAGCCGGGTGGTGGGGATGCGCGGTACGTCGTCATGCCGATGCGCCTTTGACAATCGGTAATGGCTGCGCGCGCGAATCGCGTTGTTGCAGGCCGCCCGTCAAGCTCGCCTAACCCCGTTGTTATGTCTCGCTTTTCGGGCGGCCTGCGTCGCGCGCTTCATCGCGCTCGTCGATTACCCGCCAGCGGCGGTGTGGCCGATCATCGCTCGCCAACGTCTTCCGCGGTGGTCGGGCGTTTCCTCTCGTCTCTTGCCATGAGTTGTCACGTGCCATGCCGCTTGATCGGTTGAGTTTCCACGGCCTGCGCAATCTGGATGTCCTGGAAATGGCGCCGGGGCCGCATATCAATCTGATCAGCGGTGCCAACGGCAGCGGCAAGACGTCGCTGCTGGAGGGGATCCACGTCCTCGGCATGGCGCGCTCCTTCCGGACCCAGAAGCTCAAGTCGCTGATCGACCACGACAGCGATGAGGTCACGCTGTTTGGCCGCCTCGGCGGCGAGCCGCCGCTGCCGCTGGGCGTTCGCCGTCGCCGCGATAGCGCCGAGCTCGATATTCGGGTCAACGGGGAGCGCGCCGCGCGGATTACCCAGTTGGCCGAAGCGCTGCCGCTGCAGTTGATCAACCCTGATGCGTTCCGCCTTCTCGAGGGCTCACCGGCCGCCCGCCGCGAGTTTCTCGATTGGGGCGTGTTCCACGCCGAGCGGGACTTCCTGGATAACTGGAAGCGGGTCAGAAGGGCCCTGAAACATCGGAATGCGCTGCTCAGGCATGATAGAATCGACGTTCAGTCGATACGCGTCTGGGAGCGTGAACTCGCCCACTGGAGCGAGCTGCTGGATGGCTTGCGGGAACGCTACATGGCACGTTTCGCGCCGGTGTTCGAAGAGACTCTGGCGGCGCTGTTACCGTTGCCGGATCTGACTTTGCGCTACTCGCGGGGGTGGGATCGCCAGCGGGCGCTGCTGGAGGTATTCGAGACCGGGCGCGAGACCGATCGCCAGATGGGCTTCACGCAGCAGGGGCCGCAGCGCGCCGATCTGCGCATCCGCCTCGGTCGTCATCCGGCGGTGGAGGTGCTGTCGCGGGGCCAGCAGAAACTGGTGGTCAGCGCGCTGAAACTGGCCCAGGGGCGCCTGCTCGAGCAGTTGACGGGACGCACCTGCCTTTACTTGATCGATGATCTGCCGGCAGAGCTCGACGGCAACCATCGGCGGATCTTCTGCCAGTGGCTCGAACAGCTCAATTGTCAGGTCTTCATCACCAGCGTCGATCACGAGGCGCTGGCCGACGTGTGGCAGCCAAGCACGGATGTGGTGGCATCGCAACTTGCCGGCGGACGGCTGCATTCGGAATGATTTCACCATGGAGTGAGCAATGAGCGAACAGGCCTACGATTCATCGAGCATCAAGGTCCTCAAGGGGTTGGACGCGGTGCGCAAGCGTCCCGGCATGTACATCGGCGATACCGATGACGGCACCGGGCTGCACCACATGGTGTTCGAGGTCGTCGACAACTCCATCGACGAAGCGCTGGCCGGTCATTGCAGCGAAATCCGGATCGTCATCCATCCGGACGAGTCGATTACCGTCTCCGACGATGGGCGCGGCATTCCCACCGACATCCATGCCGAAGGCGTGTCGGCGGCGGAAGTCATCATGACCGTACTGCACGCGGGCGGTAAGTTCGACGACAACTCCTACAAGGTATCCGGCGGTTTGCACGGTGTCGGCATTTCGGTGGTCAACGCCCTTTCCGAGCAGCTCAAGCTGGTCATCTGGCGTAACAACCAGGTTCACGAGCAGGTTTATCACCATGGCGTGCCGCAGGCGCCGCTGGCGATCGTCGGCGATACCGAAAAATCCGGCACCCAGATCAGCTTCAAGCCGTCGAGCGACACTTTCGCCAATATCGAGTTTCATTACGACATTCTCGCCAAGCGCCTGCGCGAGCTTTCGTTTCTGAATTCCGGCGTGGCCATTCGCCTCGTCGACGAGCGCGACGGTCGGGAAGAGCTGTTCCATTACGAAGGCGGTCTCAAGGCGTTCGTCGATCACCTCAACATCAATCGCACGGCGCTCAACCCGGTCTTTCACTTCGAGACGCAGCGCGAAGACGGCATCAGTGTCGAAGTGGCGATGCAGTGGAACGACACGTTCTCCGAGAACGTCTTCTGCTACACCAACAACATTCCGCAGCGCGACGGCGGTACCCACATGGCGGGTTTCCGCGCGGCGCTGACGCGAACGCTGAACAGCTACATCGAAGCGGAAGACATCCAGAAGAAGGCCAAGGTCGCGACGGCCGGTGACGATGCCCGCGAAGGCCTGACGGCGATCATCTCGGTCAAGGTGCCGGATCCCAAGTTCTCCTCGCAGACCAAGGACAAGCTGGTCTCTTCCGAGGTCAAGACCGCCGTCGATCAGGAACTGAGCCGGCAGTTCTCCGACTATCTGATCGAGCACCCCAGCGAGGCCAAGGCGATCGTCAGCAAGATGATCGACGCCGCACGTGCGCGTGAAGCGGCACGCAAGGCTCGCGACATGACGCGGCGTAAGGGCGCGCTGGATATCGCCGGGCTGCCGGGCAAGCTGGCCGACTGCCAGGAGAAGGATCCGAGCCTCTCCGAACTCTACCTGGTCGAGGGCGATTCGGCCGGTGGCAGTGCCAAGCAGGGCCGCGATCGGCGCACCCAGGCGATCCTGCCGTTGAAGGGCAAGATCCTCAACGTCGAGAAGGCGCGCTTCGACAAGATGCTGTCGTCGGCCGAGGTGGGAACGCTGATCACCGCGCTGGGCTGCGGGATCGGACGCGAGGAGTTCAACCCGGACAAGCTGCGTTATCACTCGATCATCATCATGACCGATGCCGACGTCGACGGCTCGCACATCCGGACGCTGCTGCTAACGTTCTTCTTCCGCCAGATGGCCGAACTGATCGAGCGTGGCCATGTGTTCATCGCCCAGCCGCCGCTCTACAAGATCAAGCGCGGCAAGCAGGAGATGTATCTCAAGGACGAGCAGGCGATGACCGACTATCTCACCGCCACGGCGCTGGATGGCGGACGTCTCTACGTCAACGCCGACGCGCCGGGTATTGCCGGTGAACATCTGGAGTCGCTGGTCAACCAGTATCGCGACGTGATGAAGCGTATCGACCGGCTGTCGCGGGTCTACCCCAACGCCGTGCTGCGCAAGATGGTCCATGCCACCAAGCTCGACGAGAGCGATCTCGGCAATCGCGATACCATGCAGACCTGGATCGACGCGCTGCAGAGAGAGATGGACTCGCTGATCGCCCACGAAGGCGGCCCGCGCTACGTCTTCGAGCTTCACGAGGATACCGAACGTGGCCTGTGGTTACCGAGCGTGGCGCTGAAGGCCCACGGCGTGACCTCGGACTACGTCTGGAGCATCGATTTCTTCCGTAGCGTCGACTACCGCGCCCTGGCCAGTCTGGGCGAGACGCTGGATGGTCTGATCGAAGAGGGCGCCTACATCGCTCGCGGCGAACGTCAGAAACCGGTCGAAAGCTTTTATGATGCGCTGGAGTGGCTGATGCTCGAGGCGCAGCGAGGTCTCAGCATTCAACGCTACAAGGGGCTTGGCGAGATGAACCCGGATCAGCTCTGGGACACGACAATGGATCCGCAGTCACGTCGGATGCTGCGCGTCACCATCGAAGACGCCGTCGCCGCCGATCAGATGTTCAACACCCTGATGGGCGACGAAGTCGAACCGCGACGCGATTTCATCGAGCGTTTTGCCTTGGTGGCCAATCTCGACGTGTAGGATGGGGCGCGAAACGGAAGGCGACGCTGACGTTTGATTCCCTTCGACGGGATAGGACAGGTTCGGCGAAAGGCTTGACGAAGCCAGCGGCTCATCCTTTTGGATGGGCCGTTTTTGTATGCCGCTCATCGAGCGGAACATGCGAGTTTCTACAACACCGGCTATTTGTTATCCGCACCAACTCTCCGCATCAAATTTAACTATCCGCATCAACTATTCGCATCAACTATCAGCACCCACTATCAGCACCCACTATCAGCACCCACTATCGGTCCCTGCTATTTCACTATCGGCATCATTATCAGCACCTCGACTAGCTATTGTTTATCAATGATTAGTTGTCAATGATCAATTATCCCGTGATTGGCAGGCAAGTGGGCGGTAGATAAGTCATCGAGACATTGCCCATTGGTCGATGCGACTTAGTGGTTAGACACAAGCGTGATTCAGCGCCAGCCCGCGCCAGCTGTGTAACGAGTTCCTGGTACCCGATTCGAAGTAAGTGGATGTGCGTCCATGGTTGTATTGTTAGGTAAAAGCGGTTGGGTAATAGTCGCGATCAGCCCACGGAAGCGTCGAACGATGTGGGTCGTTTCGTAAAAGAACTAGATGTCGCTCCCCCAACAAGAAGAGGATCGAAGGGATGCACGCCAATCGAAATAAGACCGTCATCAATCGTTTGGGGCTGGCTTTACTACCATTTGCCCTGGCGCTATCCACGAACACGCTGGCTGCCGACACTGCCCCCGATGGCGAGGTCGAGGTGCTCAACTGGTGGACTTCGGGCGGTGAGGCCAAAGCGCTGGGCGCACTTAAAGACGAGCTGTCGGATCAGGGTATCGGCTGGAAAAACATGCCGGTAGCCGGAGGCGCCGGCACCAATGCGATGGCCGTTCTGCGCTCTCGCATCACCTCGGGTAATCCGCCGACGGCGGCCCAGGTACTCGGTTACGATGCCCAGGACTGGGCCGAACGCGATGGCTTGAGTTCGCTCGACGAGGTGGCCAAGGCCGGAAAATGGGACGAGGTCTTCCCGCAGCCGCTTCAGCAGTTCGCCAAGTACGAGGGTCACTGGATCGGGGCACCGTTCGAGATTCATTCGACCAACTGGGTCTGGGCCAATAAATCGCTGATGGATGAATTGGGCATCGAGCAGCCCAAGACCTGGGACGATTTCATTGCCTCATTGAAGAAAGCCAAGGATGCCGGCTACACCGGTCTGGCTTACGGCGGCCAGCCGTGGCAGGACACCACCGTGTTCGAGAACGTGGTACTGGCCACCGGCGGTGCCGACTTCTACCGCAAGGCGTTGATCGAGCTCGATCCCGAAGCGCTCGATTCCGCCACCATGACCCAGGTGTTCGATCATCTGCGCGAACTGTTGAAGTACAAGGATGACAACTCCCCCGGACGTGACTGGAACCTGGCCACGGCGATGGTGATCAACGGCAAGGCGCTCTATCAGATCATGGGTGACTGGGCGAAGGGCGAGTTCCTCAATGCCAACCTCAAGCCGGGCACCGACTTCATGTGCTTCCGCACCCCGGGAACGCAGGATGCCGTGACTTTCAACAGTGATCTGATGATCATGTTCGATACCGATGACGCCCAGCAGCAGCAGATGCAGCAGACCATGGCCAAGATCATCGGCTCACCCGAGTTCCAGATTACCTTCAGTCAGTTCAAGGGTTCGGTGCCGGCACGCATGGACCTCTCTGCAGACAAGCTGGATGCCTGTGCCCAGCGCGGTTACGAGCAGGTCAAGTCGGCCGCGAAGAACCACACGCTGATGGGCAGTATGGCCCATGGCTACGCCGCCCCGGCATCGGTCAAGAATGCCGTTTTCGACATCATCTCCTCCTTCGTCAACAGTGACATGCCCAGCGATGTCGCCGCCGAACAGCTGGCAGCGGCGGTGCAGGGCGCCACGTCCTGATGATCGGCCCCGCCCGTCGGCGGGGCTTCTCATTCACGAATCGAGAGTGATCCGATGTCCAATGCTTCTCCGGATCGGGACGGTGGAGCGCGGGAGCGCCTTCAACGCTGGCTGCCGAAGCTGGTGTTGTCGCCGTCCTGCGTCCTGGTTCTGTTCTTCGTCTATGGTTTCATCGCCTGGACCAGCTACATCTCGTTCAGCGACTCCGGCATGATGCCGGATTACACCTGGGTCGGGTTGCATCAGTGGTCCCGGCTGTGGACTTCCTGGACCTGGGGGATTGCGCTTCACAACATCTGGGTCTTCGGGCTCCTCTACATCGTCTCCTGCATCGTGCTGGGCCTGTTGCTGGCGATTCTGCTCGATCAGCGCATCCGGGCCGAAGGCGTGCTGCGCACCATCTATCTCTACCCGATGGCACTCTCCTTCATCGTCACCGGCACCGCCTGGCAGTGGTTTCTCAACCCCGGCCTGGGGTTGGAGAAGACCATGCACGACCTGGGCTGGCAGAGCTTCAGCTTCAACTGGCTGATCGATTCCGACATGGCGATCTACACGGTCATCATTGCCGCGGTGTGGCAGGCGACCGGTTTCGTCATGGCGATGTTTCTGGCCGGTCTGCGGGGCATCGACGGCGAAATGATCAAGGCGGCGCAGATCGACGGGGCGCCGGTCTGGAAGATCTACGTGCGGATCATCATTCCCCAGCTGCGGCCGATCTTCCTGAGCGCGGTCGTGGTACTGGCGCATCTGGCGATCAAGAGCTTCGATCTGATCGTGGCGATGACTGGCGGCGGTCCGGGCAACGCCACCGCGGTGCCGGCGACCTTCATGTACTCCTATGCCTTCTCGCGTAACGAGATGGGTATTGCCGCGGCCAGCGCGGTATTCATGCTGGCGGTGATCGCGGCGCTGATCATCCCCTATCTCTACTCCGAGCTGCGGGAGTCCCGATCATGAGTGTCGCACCTCCCACCGTACGTCGCGGCATTGCCACGCGTGCGCTGCTCTACGCCATCCTGCTGGTGTTCGCGGTCATCTATCTGATGCCGCTCTATGTGATGCTGACCACCTCGTTCAAGACGCTGGAGGAGATTCATCAGGGCAACATGCTGGCGTTGCCCGTCGACTGGACGCTGGCCCCCTGGCGGGAAGCCTGGGGCAGCGCCTGTATCGGTCTCGAGTGCAACGGCGTGCACGGCTACTTCTTCAACAGCATCAAGATCGTGGTGCCAGCGGTATTGATCTCCGGTCTGTTGGGCGCTTTCAACGGCTATGTACTGACCAAATGGAAGTTCCGCGGCCACAAGATCGTGTTCGGACTGATACTGTTCAGCTGCTTCATTCCATTCCAGATCATTCTGCTGCCGATGGCTCGGGTACTGGGGATCCTGCATCTGGCCAACAGTACATGGGGCCTGGTGCTGGTCCACATCGTCTACGGTATCGGGTTTACCACGCTGTTCTTTCGCAACTTCTACGCCAGCTTTCCGGATGAGCTGGTGCGGGCGGCGCAGCTCGATGGGGCGGGTTTCTTCGTCATCTTCTTCCGGATTCTGCTGCCGGCGTCGATACCGATCATCGTGGTCACGATCATCTGGCAGTTCACCAACGTCTGGAACGACTTCCTGTTCGGGGTCTCGTTCGCCTCCGGCGACAGTGCGCCGATCACGGTGGCACTCAATAATCTGGTCAATAGCTCCACCGGGGTGAAGGCCTATAACGTCAACATGGCGGCAGCGATGGTGGCGGCCGTGCCGACGCTCATCGTCTACATCCTCGCGGGCAAGTATTTCCTGCGCGGGTTGATGTCGGGATCGGTCAAGGGCTGAGGATCACATGAGCTTTCTGCATATCAACAACGTTCACAAGCGCTTCGGCGAGACCCATGTCCTGAAGGGCATCGATATCGCGATCGAGCAGGGCGACTTTCTGGTGCTGGTAGGACCGTCGGGCTGCGGCAAGTCGACACTCCTGAACATGATCGCCGGGCTCGACTCGATCAGCGAGGGCGAGCTGCTGCTCGATGGTCGATGTATCAACGACCTCCATCCTTCGCGGCGCGACATTGCCATGGTGTTCCAGTCCTATGCGCTGTATCCGAGCATGACCGTGGCCGGCAACATCGGTTTCGGGCTGGAGATGCGCAAGGTCCCGCGCAAGGAACGCCGCGAGGCGGTCGACCGGGTCGCCAGGCTGCTGCAGATCGAGAATCTGCTCGAGCGCAAGCCGGGGCAGCTTTCCGGTGGACAGCGTCAGCGCGTGGCGATGGGACGAGCGCTGGTGCGCGATCCGCAACTGTTCCTGTTCGACGAACCGCTATCGAACCTGGATGCCAAGCTGCGCGTCGACATGCGCACCGAGATCAAGCAGCTTCACCAGCGGCTGGGAACCACGATCGTCTACGTTACCCACGATCAGATCGAGGCCATGACCCTGGCATCGCGAATCGCCGTCATGCGCGGCGGCGAGCTGCAGCAGCTGGGGACGCCACAGGCGGTCTACGACGACCCCAACAATCTGTTCGTCGCCGGTTTCATGGGCTCGCCGTCGATGAACCTGGTCAAGGCACGGATCGTCGAACAGAGCGGACTGCCGGTGGCTCAGGTGGCGACGGATGGGGCCACTCTGACACTGCCCATCGTGCGCGACCGTGACGCACTGCGCGGCTGGTGCGACCGCGATGTCATCCTGGGGCTTCGGCCCGAGGCGATCACCGACCCGGCCAGTGCCAATCATGGCGAGGGCAATATTCATGAGGCGGAGCTGCCGGTCGCGCTGGTCGAGCCGACCGGGGCGGATCTGTATGTCGTGACGTCGCTGGGCGGGACCAACGTCAACGCCCGCATGCGCCCCGGCACGCCGTTACGCGCGGGCGAGCGAACCCG
This sequence comes from Salinicola socius, assembly GCF_001937195.1. Classification (GTDB taxonomy): domain Bacteria; phylum Pseudomonadota; class Gammaproteobacteria; order Pseudomonadales; family Halomonadaceae; genus Salinicola; species Salinicola socius. The sequence continues at coordinate 61,530 of NZ_MSDO01000012.1, forward strand.
GTTCGCCTTCGACGTCTCGCGCATGGTGGTGTTCGACCCCGAGTCAGAGCAGCGAATCCGCGACGCATACACTGCCGACGTCGCGTCGCTGGAAGCGACGGCCTGAGTCACGCCTGTCGCTTCGCGAGGCGTTGGGTCAGCGCTGCTGCTCGACGAACTGGCCGATCCCCTCGGCCAGACGGCGGCCTTGCCGCTCCAGTGTCTCGCTTTCGACCATGCCGACGCCCAGTATCAGGCCGCGCCGGTGATCGCCCTTGCTGCAAACCCGGCTCAGCGGGCGGGCGATCAGCTGATACCGGTTCAGCAGGACCTGTGACAGCCGCTCGTCGTCCAGTGTCGGCGAGAGCGCCAGACTCAGACTGATATTGCCGGCCGGCGGCGAGATGGCGATGACGCCGGGGGTCCCGATGAGCAGGTCATGCAGCCGCTGCTGGCGCTGGAGATAGGCGTTCGCCATGCGCCGACACCACTCATCCAGATCGCCATCATCGATGAATGCCGCGAGTACCGCCTGGTCGAGCAGCCGACCTTCGCGAAAGACACCGGTGCGTACCCGATTGATCGCGTCGCTCAGGCCCCGCGGTACCACCAGATAGCCCAGACGCAAACCGGGAAACATGAGCTTGGAAAACGAGCCGATCAGGATCCGGTTGCCGGCGTCGGGGTCGAACGCCAGCTCCCGGTGGCAGCCGTCACCGAATTCGTAGTCGTCTTCCAGTATCCAATCCGGTTCGAGCTCCCGAACGAGCGATTGCTTGTGGGCGCTTACTGACCTGACGCCCAACGGATAATGGTGAGCGCCAGTAAAGTAGAGCAATCTGGGATGCGTTCGTGGCAGCGTTCCCGCGTAGCCGGCTTGCGGTTCCCAGATAGCGTGCTCGATCTCGAGGCCGCCGGCGTGAAAGACGTTGCGCGCACCCCAGTAAAACGGGGAATCCATGACCACGCGGTCGCCGGTATCGGCCAGTGTCAGGGCGCACAGCTGCAGGCCGTGGTGGGCACCTTCGGTAATCACGATCTGGTCCAGTGAGCAATCGATACCTCGCCACCGGGCCAGATAGCCGGCGATGGCTCGTTTCAATGGCCCATAGCCGCCAGAGGCGTAGGAGAGCAGCAGCGTATTGTGGGGCACGGTGATGCGCGAGTAGAGCTGGCGCCAGCGGGCGATCGGGAAGTGCACGATATCGGGCACGCCCGGGACGAAGGCGCCGCTCTGCAGCGGGCTGGCGCCAACGTCGGCCAGCAGGCCGACCGCACGGCGCGATATCGGTCCGATATCGGCAATCTCGCGCTGACGCGAGAGTAAGCGCTTGCACACCCAGGTACCCCGGCCGTGATCGGTGATCAGGTGCCCCTGTCGGGTCAGGCTCTCGATAACGCCGGCCAGCGTGTTGCGGGCCACGCCGAGCGTGACGCATAGCGCTCGATGACCGGGCAGTCGTTGGCCGTCCTGCCACTGCTGCGCGATCAGCGTCAGCAGGGTCTGTTCCAGGCGGCAACGCTTGGTTAAATGGTCGGGTTGGGCCTGATAGCCCCGTTCGATCCGCTCCAGCGTCTGGCGACGGTCGTCCATGGCCTACCTCACAAGAGACGTAGCGGGAATCCACGGATTATGCGTTGGGCTCATCGAGTGGTCTACAGTCAGAGGGAAGTGGTCTAGCCCCGACGCCGTGTTGGAGTGATAGCGTGGTATCAGGGCCGAGCCCCGCGATGCACTGGCGACGATCTCGGCTTATCAACAACAACCTGAAGAGAATCCCCTATGTCGAACCCCTCTCAACCTCCGGAGTTCGTGCGCGTCCTTGCACGGGCGGATGTCCTCGCCCTGGCCTTTGGCGCCATGATCGGCTGGGGCTGGATCGTCCTGACCGGCAGTGCCATTCTCGACGGTGGCAGCGTGGGCGCGATCCTCGCGTTCGTCATCGGTGGCATTGCCGTACTGCTGGTGGGCCTGACTTACGCCGAACTGGCCTCGGCAATGCCGCAGGTGGGTGGCGAGCATGTCTACAGCTACCGTGCGCTTGGCCATTTTGCCTCGTTCGTCTGCACCTGGAGCATCGTGCTGGGCTATGTCAGTGTCGCATCGTTCGAAGCCGTGGCACTGCCGACGGTGGTCGAGCATCTGTTCCCCGGCTACGCCGTCGGCGATCTATGGACTATCGCCGGCTGGGACGTCAAGGCGACCTGGGTCGCTGTCGGCGTGGCCGGCTCGATCGTGATGATGGCAGTCAACTATCTGGGTATCTCCACTGCCGCGTTGCTGCAGAAAGTCGTTACCGGATTGATTCTGGTGGCCGGGGTGATGTTCGTGACCGGCGCGTTGTTCACCGGTGACGGCGCCAACATGCAGCCACTGTTCGCCAGCGGCGAGCATGGTGCTTTCGGCGGTATCGTGGCGGTACTGGTGCTGGTCCCGTTCCTGTTCGTCGGCTTCGATGTCATTCCTCAGGCGGCAGAGGAGATCAATCTGCCGTTCCGAGACATTGGCAAGGTGCTGGTGCTCTCGGTGATCATGGCGGTTTGCTGGTATACCCTGATCATTCTCGGCACCAGCCTGATGCTCGACAACCAGGCATTGCAGGGCAGCTCGCTCAGCGTGCCGGATGCGATGACCGCGGTCTTCGATGCATCCTGGGCCGGCGATCTGATGGTACTGGCGGGCATCGCCGGGATCATCACCAGCTGGAATGCGTTCTACATCGGCGGGTCGCGCGCAATCTATGCGCTGGCCCATTCCGGCATGCTGCCGGCTTTCCTCGGCAAGCTGCACCCGCGTTACAAGACGCCGACCAACGCGATCATCCTGATCGGCGTACTCTCCACCGCGGCGCCATTCTTCGGACGCCCGGCGCTGGTATGGCTGGTCGATGCCGGCGGGCTGGGCATCGTGCTCGCTTATCTGTTCGTGGCGCTGTCGTTCGTCATTCTGCGCTATCGCGAACCCGACATGCCGCGCCCCTATCATGTCGGTGCCGGCAAACTGGTCGGCGTGCTGGCGGTGCTGCTGTCGCTGGGCATGACCTGTCTGTACCTGCCCGGCAGCCCGTCGGCGCTGACGCCCATCGAGTGGTCCATCTTCGGTGGCTGGATGATCGCCGGATTGGCACTGTACGGATGGGCTCGACGGCACTACGGTCGAGAGATGGGCGATCGCCTCATTCGGGCTGCCTACGAAAAATCCTGATCGCGATTTCATGGCGCGCCGCCTGCCGAACTCGACGACGACGCGCGATCCACGTTAGCGGCACCCGGTGCCGCGCCAGCAGGAGTGTTCCATGGCTAATGCATCCATGACCAATGCAGAACTCAACGAACTCAAGCAGCGCTACGTCGCCAACGGTGCGGCAAGCCCGGCGGTCGAGTTCGCCGCGCGGGCGGAGAACGCCGAGCTCTGGGACGAGGACGGCAAGCGCTTCATCGATTTCGCCGGCGGGATCGGCGTGCTCAACATCGGTCACCGCCATCCCAAGGTGGTCGAAGCGGTCAAGGCCCAGCTCGACAAGGTGATGCACACCTGCCAGACCGTCATGCCCTACGAGGGCTACGTGCGCGTGGCGCAGAAGCTCAGCGAGGTGACGCCGGTGCGCGGCCACGCCAAGGTGATGCTGGCCAATTCCGGTGCCGAGGCGCTGGAGAACGCGGTCAAGGTGGCGCGCGCCGCCACCGGGCGTTCCAGCGTGATCTGCTTTACCGGCGGCTATCACGGCCGCACCTTCATGACCATGGCGATGAACGGCAAGGTGGCGCCGTACCGCAACGATTTCGGCCCGATGCCCGGTCAGGTCTATCGCGCGCCCTATCCGGTGCCGTCCATCGGTGTCAGCGAGGACGAGGCGCTTCGCCACTTGAAGATGACGCTGAAGACCGATGCCAATCCCAATGACACCGCGGCGATCGTGATCGAGCCGGTGCTGGGTGAGGGCGGTTTCCACGCCGCGCCGGCAAGCTTTCTCAAGGCGCTGCGCGAGATCTGCGACGAGCACGGCATCCTGCTGATCGCCGACGAGGTGCAGTCGGGCTTCGGGCGAACCGGCAAGCTGTTCGCGATCGAACACAGCGGCGTCGAACCGGACATCATCACCATGGCCAAGAGCATGGCCGACGGCATGCCGATCTCGGCCGTGGTAGGGACCGACAAGGTCATGGACGCCTCCGGCGGCAATTCGCTGGGCGGGACCTACACCGGTAGCCCGGTTTCGTGTGCCGCGGTGCTGGCCGTGCTGGAGGTGTTCGAGGAAGAGCGCATTCTGGAAAAGAGCCAGGCGCTGGGCGAGAAACTCCGGGTGCGCTTCGACAAGTGGCAGCAGGATTACGCTGGCGTTGCCAACGTGCGCAATCTGGGCGCCATGGCGGCCTTCGATCTGGTCACTGACAAGAAGAGCGGCGTGCCCAATGCCGAACTGGCGGGCAAGCTCTGCAAGACCGCTCGCGAGCGCGGCCTGATTCTGCTCTCCTGCGGTCTTTATGCCAACACGATCCGCTTTTTGATGCCGGTCACCATCAGTGACGAGGTGCTCGAAGAGGGGCTCGACCTGATCGAGAAGATGCTGAGCGAATTCGGCGCCTGATCGGAATGATCTCTTCCCCGCTTGGCGGGTAGACACGCCAACGACAAGCCGACGCTGCGAATCAGCGTCGGCTTTTTATTGGATCGACAATGATTACTGGCGCTCGAGGCTGGATTCGCGCTGCATGTCGATATGCGGGATGCCGTCCTCGACATAAACCCGTGAGACCGCTTCGAAGCCGTGGTGACCGTAATAGCCCTGGAGATGGGCCTGGGCGGACAGCCGGGCGTCGCGGCCGGGCCACAGCGATTCGATGCGCCTCAGCGCGGCTCGCAGCAGTTCATGGCCGAGACCGCCACCGCGGTGATCGGGGTGAATGACCACGCGGCCGATGGAGACCGGCTGGTCAGGCTGCTCCGGTACCAGTAGCCGCAGGGTGGCCGCCAGTTGGCCCGCCGCCCGAACCTGCAAGTGATGTGTCGATGCCGACAGGTCGCGGCCATCCAGTTCCTGATAGGGGCACTGCTGTTCTACCACGAACACGGCCTCACGCAGCGAGAGCAGCGCATAAAGTTCGGCAGGATCGAGTTCGGGGCCCGTCTGCCATATCCAGTCGTATGATGCCATCTGTCTCTTTCCTCGCGGCCATTCAGCCATCATGATCGAAGCCCTGTCCAAGGGCTTCATTTAAGCATTGTGAAGGGCTTTCAATGTAGCGCTGGAAGCGATAACCGCGACAATGACGCCATGACAACGGGAGAACGATGACGGCATGAGCACTCTGGCAATCGATTACGACGACGTGGTAGCGGCGCACCGACGGCTCGAGGGCATCGCTCATCACACGCCGGTGCTGCGTTCGGCGACGGCGGACGAACGCACCGGTGCGAGCCTTCACTTCAAGGCCGAGCATCTTCAGCGCATCGGCGCGTTCAAGTTCCGCGGCGGCTACAACGCCATCAACCAGTTCGACACCAGACAGAAAGCGGGCGGGGTCATCGCCTTTTCCTCGGGCAATCATGCTCAGGCGATCGCGCTCTCGGCCAGGCTACATGGCATCCGTGCCGTCATCGTGATGCCGGAGGATGCGCCAGCCATCAAGATTGCCGCTACTCGGGGTTATGGCGCCGAGGTGGTGCTCTATGATCGCTATACGCAGGATCGTGAGGCGCTGGGCCGGGAACTGGCCGTGGCCGAAGGGCTGACCCTGATCCCGCCCTTCAACCATCCGCATGTGATGGCGGGTCAGGGAACGGCGGCCAAGGAGCTTTTCGATGATGTCGGCGAACTCGATCTGCTGCTCGTGCCGGTGGGCGGCGGTGGCCTGCTCTCCGGCTGTGCCACGGTTGCCAAAGCGCGTTATCCGCGTTGCCACGTGGTCGGGGTCGAGCCGGAGGCCGGCAACGATGCCCAGAGAAGCCTTGCCAGCGGCGAGATCGTCTCTATTGCCACGCCGCGTACCATCGCCGATGGCGCCCAGACCCAGGCCCTGGGCAGTCTGACGTTTCCGGTGCTTCGCGAGTACGTCGACGAGATCGTCACGGTGAGCGATGGCGAGCTCGTCAACGCCATGAGTTTCCTGGCCGGGCGGATGAAGCAGTTCGTCGAGCCTACCGGTTGTCTGGCGGCGGCTGCCGCCCTGAGTGGGCAAGTGGCGATCGAGGGACGTCGAGTCGGAATCATTCTGTCCGGGGGGAATGTCGACCTGAACCGGTTTGCCGAGCTGATCCAGAGCGCGGAGGGCAATCCGCATGAAATACACCGCTGACTGCCTCTTACCGGCCATGTGACGGGCAGCGCGAGGCGACGGACACGCCTGACGTCGATTTCTCAGGGCAATGCCCACGGCGATGACCGATGCTGTCGCCGTCGACCCCAGGCGTTCCGATAGCCTCGGAACGCCTGGTCAGGGGATTAGAAAAACCCCATGGGATTGATGTCGTAGCTGATCAGCAGATTCTTGGTCTGCTGGTAGTGCTCCAGTGCCATCTTGTGCGTCTCGCGACCGACGCCGGACTTCTTGTAACCCCCGAATGCGGCGTGCGCCGGATAGGCGTGATAGCAGTTGGTCCACACGCGGCCGGCCTGAATGCCGCGCCCCATGCGATAGGCGCGATTGATGTCGCGAGTCCAGACGCCGGCCCCCAGGCCGAACTCGGTATCGTTGGCAATGGCCAAGGCTTCCTCTTCATCCTTGAACGTCGTGACCGAGACCACGGGGCCGAAGATTTCCTCCTGGAAGACCCGCATCTTGTTGTTGCCCTTGAGCAGGGTTGGCTGGATGTAATAACCGCGGGATAGATCATCGCCAAGGGACTCCCGTTTCCCCCCGGAGAGGAACTCGGCGCCTTCATCCCGGGCCACATCCATGTAGGACATGATCTTGTCGAACTGCTCCTGCGAGGCCTGGGCGCCAACCTGGGTGTCGGTATCCAGCGGATGACCCCGTTTGATCTTCTTGATTCGCTCGATGACACGCGCCATGAACTCGTCGTAGATGCTCTCCTGAACCAGGGCTCGGGAGGGGCAGGTACAGACTTCGCCCTGGTTGAGGAAGCCCATCACCAGGCCTTCGGCGCATTTGTCGATGAACGCCGGTTCGGCGGACATCACATCCTCGAAATAGATGTTCGGTGACTTGCCGCCAAGCTCTACCGTCGAGGGAATGATATTTTCGGCTGCGCATTTCATGATGTGCGAACCGATGGGAGTGGAGCCGGTGAACGCGATCTTGGCGATGCGTTTGCTGGTGGCAAGCGCCTGACCCGCCTCCTCGCCATATCCGTTGACAATGTTGATGACGCCTTTGGGCAGCAGGTCGTGAATGACCTCGATGACCTTGAAGATCGAGACCGGCGTCTGTTCGGCGGGCTTGAGCACGACGCAGTTGCCAGCCGCCAGCGCTGGCGCCAGCTTCCAGGTCGCCATCAGGATCGGAAAGTTCCAGGGAATGATCTGGCCGACCACGCCCAGAGGCTCGTGGAAGTGATAAGCCACCGTGTTTTCGTCGATCTCGGCAGTCGAGCCTTCCTGGGCGCGGATACAGCCCGCAAAGTATCGGAAATGGTCGATCGCCAGTGGGATATCGGCGGCAAGCGTTTCGCGCACGGCCTTGCCGTTATCCCAGGTTTCGGCGACGGCCAGCATTTCCAGATTCTGTTCCAGACGATCGGCGATTTTCAGCAGCAGTGTCGAGCGCTCCTGGACGGATGTCCTGCCCCACGCGGGTGCTGCCTTGTGGGCCGCATCGAGCGCCAGATCGATATCCTTCTCACTGGAACGTGCGACTTCGCAGAATACTTCACCGGTCACCGGCGTGATGTTTTCGAAGTATCTTCCCTCGACCGGCGGTATCCATTCCCCACCGATGTAGTTGTCGTAGCGTTTCTCGAACTGGGTAATGGCGTCCGAGGTGTTCGGGTTGGCGTAACGCATGATGATACCTCCTGATGGATCGATGCCAGATCGCTGGATTTCCCCACCAATCTGCGCTCTCCGACACGCCCCCGCCATTACGCTTTAGGCGACCCCGCACTCAGGGATCTACCGAGCTTCGACCAATGGCGAACAGTCACCAAAAACCGCAGTGCTACTATGAATTTAGAGATCAGCGATGGGTCTAGAGATCAGCGATCAAACAAGGAGGGCCTGATCATGTGGCAGACTCGAGAAGAAACGGCTCACAATCGCCCAATGACCGACGATAGCGGTTGCTGTCAGATGAGTTCGATCAACCTGCTGGACGACAGTGTCTCTACGCAGAAGGAAGTGCAGGAGCGCAACGTTCTTCAGCTCTACCTGCTGACGGTGCAGGTCAGGGCACTGATGGATGTGGCTTGTCATCAGGGGCATGCGGCGTTTTTGACCGAACGTCTGCGTTATCACACCGAGCAGCTTGAGTCGCAATTCTCCAACCTGGTCAATAAGCACAAAGGCGCCTCATACACCCGTCACTTCTACTCCCAGCAGCAGCAGCGCTTTGATGCTGAAATCGAAAAGCTCATCGGCGCTCTGGAATCACTTGGCGAGCAGTACAAACGGGGCGCGCGCTAGGCTGTGTCTGAGAGGTCGACGAGCAAAGGCAAGACCGGGACGCGTAACTAAGGCAAAAATCGGCGAAGACGGACCGGGCTGGCGCACCCGCCGATTTTTTAACCCCGTAGGGGCAAGCGCAGTACTGTTCAAACATAGCCTAGGTATCCCTTCTCTCTTTCCTCTTACTACCTTGACCCCGATACCGCATCACTGGCGCATCGGGGTCAAATGCTTTTTGATTCCGGTACTTGCCATTTCGGATGGTGCCACGTGGGCGAACACAGCTTATTCTTGCCAGCGCGACAGTGTCTGCGGACAGTGGTGTTTGTGGGCGCAGTGTTTGCGGACAATGTTCCACGTGAAACAATCTACCGTGTCGTTTCACGTGAAACATGACTTCTCATTGGTTGCCCGTCTGAATCTGGCTCAGAAAGTCATTGCATGGCGTCGTCTCATCGGCGCTAGGGGAAACCAGTGCCAGTAGCGCCGCGGCGGGAGTCGCAACGGTCCCGAGGAAAGCGCCAATCGCGCCCCGAGCGAGCAATGACCCCGTATCGACACCAGGCGAAGGGTTCTTGAAGGTACCTTCCACGTAGAGCGGCGAGCGCAAGGTGAACACGCGCGCACCCTTGCTTTCCGGTTCGATGGTCAGGTCCAGCGCTTCGTTGGCGAAGTTGACGGTACCATCGATCTTGATCAGAGCGTTTTCCGTATCGATCAGGAAGAAGCGAGTACTGGCCAACCCATCGGTGACTTCCAGATTAGTGGCTGCACAGTTGATCTTGACCTGCTCGTCTCCGAACAGCTTGCCAACCAGATAGTTACCGACATTGAGACCGGCGAGCTCCATCAGGTTCTGGCTGATGAGGCCATCATTGATCAGCATTTGAAGATTGCCGTCACTCGTCCCCAGCATGCTGGCTACCGAGTTGCCGGTGCCGCTCAGCGTGGCGTCTCCGTTGAGTTCTCCTCGGCTGTTTTGCATCAGCTCCACATCGGGAAACAGACGGCTCAGCATCAAGTGGCGGATATGCATATCGATCCGGCTCTGCATCGGGCTCTGGCTGCCGTCGAGACGTAGTGTCGTATTCAGACTGCCGCCTGCAACGCCGAATCTCAGCGGGTCCAGCAGGATCTCCCCGTCATTCAGCGTGACATGCGTATAGATGTCTTCCAGGGGAAGGGAGTCACCGTGTTCGATGCGTTGTGCGGTGAACTTGACGTCGGCGTCCATCGTTTTCCATTGAGCCGTATCGAATTCCTCGACCGGCAGCAACTTGTCTTCTGGCTGACGACTGGCTTCACCCCGGTCGCTTTTTTCCGCATTCGAGTCAGCGCCTATCAATGGGGCGAGGTCGGCGAAGCGCAACTGCTGCGAGACGACTTCGCCCTTGAGCAAAGGTCGTGGTTCACCCATCCGATAAGTGAGATCGCCATGGATATCGCTGTCACCAATACGGCCATCAAAATCCCGGTAGCGAAAGGAAAGTGCTTCTTGGGTATCCAGATTGGCCGTTAGATGACCCTGTGTGGAGTAGGGTGGGGTATCAGGCAGCGTGACGCCGATGATGTCATAGAGATCGCCCAGGTTCTGACCCGAAAAGCTCAGATCCATGTCGATCTTTTTGGGTGCCAGGGGGTCTACCAAGGTGCCAGTGACGGAAACCCGGGTTGCGCCGGCTTCCACCGAAGCCTGGATCGGATAGGGTGCACCGCGACGTCTCAGGGCGGCCAGGCCGCCGAGCTTACCTTCTCCATCAACATTCTGGCGCTGGTACTCACCCTCGGCTTTCCAGCCAAATGCGTAATCAGCGATGTCCTGGTCGTGGACGGCCTGTTCGGCGGCGCCTTCATTCTCGGTGAGCTCGCTGAACGCGATCGGCTTGCCGAGAAGCGCGATCGTGGCATCGATATTGGCAGCCAAGGGGGCGTCTTCATAATGGACATCGACCGGATCGAAGGCGATGTCCCCGACATCGATCGTCCAGCCACTGCCGTCGTCCACCGGCTCGTCTGCGCCCTGGCTTCCTTTTTCGAGATCGAACGTCCAGTTGTTCTTGCCGTCTTCGAGACGCACCAGTGCCGCCTTGGCTCCCGAAAATTCGATATGAGGAATGGAGACCGTCTTGCCCATGAGCGGTATCAGCGATAGCTTCACATCCAACGAAGCGAGCTCGAGTAAATCCCTGTCAGTGACGGCTTCCGGGCTGCCCAGGTGAATGTCCTCGGCGTGAACGTGAGGCCATGGCACCCAGCTGCGCCACCCGGACTCGCCCTGCGGCGATTCCCACGAGACGGTCAGATCTCCGTCGATGGCGAAGGGTCTGTGAATCGCATTCGAGACTCGTTCATTGATGGTGGGCTTGAGTCGATTCCAATCGAATGTCACAACGATGATGATGAGGGCGATCATCAGCAACAAGACGATCGCCACCACCCATAGCGCAATTTTCTTTCCCAATGTCATGGCCCGGTTCCCGTCCTTGGAGTGACTCTCCAAGGGTAGTCCAAGCGGAGCGCCAGGGTGGTGACCGATCGTAGTGATTGGAAGGGTTCTCGTGTTTCACGTGAAACATGAGAGGTCGGGTCGGCGTCACGTTATTGGGTGACGTTGCTCACACGTCCAGGCTCAGAAGGCGTTTGCTGAACGCCTCGAGGTCATCACAGATCCAGGTGTCGCTATACGCCTCGTCCAGCTCGCGTCGAGTACGCTGCCCCTTTCCGGTGAGAACCAGTGCCGTGCGGCATCCGCCCGCGATTCCTGCTTGTATGTCGCGAAGGCTATCTCCGACCATCCAGCATCCGTCGAGAGTCGGGATGTTCAGGCTCTTGCGTATCCGTATTAACATTCCTGCTCGGGGCTTTCGGCAATCACAGTTGTCGGCAGGCAAGTGAGGACAGTATTCGATGATCGCAATCTCGCCGCCCGCTTCATTGACCAGTGATCGCAACCGGCAATGAATTTGCTCGAGAGTGCGAGTGTCATAGTAGCCGCGCCCGATGCCGGACTGATTCGTGGCAATGGCAATGGTCCAGCCGTTCTGGTGGAGCTGGGCGATCGCGGCGATCGCGTCAGGGTAGGGCTCCCATTCCGACAGCGACTTGATGTAGGCATCGGAGTCCCGGTTGATCACGCCGTCGCGATCGAGAATGATGAGCTTGGCCATGGAGGGAATACCAAAAAAAGAGTCGTGCCTGATTATCGAACGTCATCGCAAGGGACGCAAAGCCGGCGATGTTTCACGTGGAACATGCTCGTGACGGTAAATTGCATTGCAAGAAGGCTAAAAGTTAACAGGCTTTGAAAGGCACAAAAAAGCCCGGCTCCATGGCCGGGCTAGTGTTTCACGTGAAACGTGCCTGTCGATCAGGACTGGAGTTCGGCAATGTCCGCCACTTCGAGGAACAGCGACTGCAGGCTGGCGAGCAGCGCCAGGCGATTGGCCCGAATGGCATCGTTCTCGACCGCGACCATGACTTCATCGAAGAAGTGGTCCACGGGCCCACGCAGTGTCGCCAGGATGTCCAGCGCCTGCGCATACTCGGCCTCGCGGAACAATGGCTCGACCTGATCGCGACAATCCGAAACGGCGTTTGCCAGTGCGACTTCCGCGTCTTCGATGAGTCGATCGCTGTTCACTTCGGTGCCGCCATCATGCTGCTGCTTGGCCAGGATGTTCGATACGCGCTTGTTGGCGGCAGCCAGGGCGCTGGCTTCCTCGCGCTGACTGAAGCGATGGACGGCGCGCAGACGCCGGGCGAAGTCGAGTGGTCGCGTCACCGGACGCGCTCGCACCGCCAGGTAGACGTCGACCGGCAGGCCCTCGTCCTGAGCCCAGGCACGGAAGCGGTCCAGCATATAGGTCAGGACATCATCGACCAGGCCCTCCGACTTGGGCAGCTCCCGATGCTGGGACGCCGCTAGCTCCAGCAGTTCGCGCAGGTCGAGATCCAGCTCACCCTTGATCAGGATGTTGAGTACGCCGATGGTGGCGCGCCGCAGGGCGAACGGATCCTTGGCGCCGGTCGGGCGCTGGCCGATGCCGAAGATACCGGTCAGGGTATCCAGCCGGTCAGCCAGAGCGAGCGCCTGGCCGGTGGGCGTCCGAGGGATCTCGTCACCGGCGAAGCGGGGTAGATACTGTTCGTGAATGGCTTCCGCTACCGATTCCGGTTCACCGTCGTGGCGGGCATAGTAGGTGCCCATGATGCCCTGAAGCTCGGGGAATTCGAGCACCATCTCGGTGACCAGATCGCATTTCGCCAGTTGGGCCGCACGCCCGGCCGCCTGGGAGTCACCGCCGATCTTGCCGGCAATGAAGCGGGCAACGACTTCGCTGCGGGCGGCCTTGTCGGCGAGCGACCCCAGCTCGCGCTGAAACACCACGCTGGCCAGCGATTCACGACGCGCTTCCAGCGTCTGCTTGCGGTCGGTCTCGAAAAAGAAGGCGGCATCGGCAAGTCGTGGACGAATGACCTTTTCGTTGCCGTAAATGACCTGCTGAGGATCTTCGCTGTCGATGTTGGCCAGGGTGATGAACTGCGGCTTGAGCTTGCCGTCGGCATCGAGCAGGTGGAAGTACTTCTGATTGGCCTTCATCGAGGAGATCAGGCACTCGGCGGGCACCTCGAGGAAGCGTTCATCGAATGTGCCGGTCAGCGCCACCGGCCATTCGACCAGCCCGTTGACCTCTTCCAGCAAGTCTTCATCGATGACCGCCCGGGCGTCATGGACTTCCGCCTCGGCCAGGACCTGTTCACGAATGCGCTCACGACGGCGCTCGAGATCCACCAGCACATAGGCGTCTTCGAGCGCGGCCTCGTAGTCGTCGGCGTGACGGAGTTCGATCGGCGTCGGGGCATGAAAGCGATGGCCCAGCGTCGTACGACCGGATGCCAGGCCGAGCACGCTGGCCGGCACGACCTGATCGCCGTAAAGCAGCACCAGCCAGTGAACCGGGCGTGAGAACTCGATGCGCGAGGCACCCCAGCGCATGTTCTTGGGCACGGGCAGGGCGTTGATGGCAGCGTTGAGGATCGCCGGCAGCAGCGTCTCGACCGTTTCTCCCGACTGCCGTTCACGATAGCCAAGCCAGGTACCCTTGTCGGTTTCCAGATGGATCAGCTCTTCCACCGTCACGCCGCAGGAGCGGGCGAAGCCTTCGGCCGCCTTGGTGGGCTGGCCTTCCTTGAATGCGGCGACCAGGGCCGGGCCGCGCTTTTCGACTTCACGGTCCGGCTGCTTGTCTGTCAGTGCCTCGATGCGAACGGCGAGACGGCGCGGAGAGGCGAGTGCGTAGGCTTCGCCATGGGGCACCTCGGCATCGACGAGCCCCTTGACGACACCGTCGCGTAGCGCAAAGGCGAGACTGGAAAGGGCGCCCGGCGGCAGCTCTTCGACGCCCAGTTCGATCAGTAGGGTGTTGGCTGCCATGCTCATGCGTCTCCTGAATGGGTTTCTGGCGTTTTCTGCAACAGCTCGCGGCGCAGCGCTTCCGGCGCCATCGGAAAGCCGGCAGCTTCGCGTGACGCGTAGTAAGCGTGAGCGACCTCTCGCGCCAGCGTGCGCACTCTCAAGATGTAGCGCTGACGTTCGGTGACCGAGATCGCGTGGCGCGCATCCAGCAAGTTGAAAGTGTGTGAGGCCTTGAGCACCTGCTCGTAGGCGGGCAACGGCAGGTTGGCCTCGAGCAGCTTGTTGCATTCGCTCTCGCAGTGGTCGAAGGCTTCGAACAGATAGGGCACGTCGGCGTGTTCGAAGTTGTAGGTCGACTGCTCGCGCTCGTTCTGCAGGTAGACATCACCATAGGTGATGCGGCTACCGTCCGGCGCGATCGTCCACACCAGATCGTAGACGCTGTCGACGTCCTGCAGGTACATGGCGATACGCTCGAGGCCGTAGGTGAGCTCGCCGGTCACCGGGAAGCATTCGATCCCGCCCGCCTGCTGGAAGTAGGTGAACTGGGTCACCTCCATGCCGTTCAGCCAGACTTCCCAGCCGAGCCCCCAGGCGCCGAGCGTCGGCGATTCCCAGTTGTCCTCGACGAAGCGGATATCGTGAACCCGTGGATTGATGCCGAGACGCTCCAGCGAGCCGAGGTAGAGATCCTGCAGGTCTTTCGGCGAGGGCTTCATCACCACCTGAAACTGATAGTAGTGCTGCAGGCGATTGGGGTTTTCCCCGTAGCGACCATCGGTGGGTCGACGCGACGGCTGGACGTAGGCGGCGTTCCAGCTCTCCGGGCCGATCGAGCGCAGGAAAGTCGCCGGATGAAAGGTGCCGGCGCCCACTTCCATGTCGAGTGGCTGCAGCACGACACAGCCTTTTTCCGCCCAGTATTGCTGAAGGGCCAGTATCAGCCCCTGAAAGGTTTTCGCATCTGCCGTCGAGACTGTCATTGACTGCGCACCGTTGCCCATGAATTCGTGAGCCGCCAAGTATACAATTAGCGCTCAATCGGTTATAGGCACCGTCGACCATCGCTCCGGCTTGTTTTAAAGAGTCAGCGAACATCGGATGCGTCGCACGGTCGTAAGCGCCACAAGATAACCGAGTCGATCAAACAGGAGTTACGACATGATCGTTGTCACTGGCGGGGCCGGCTTCATCGGGGCCAATCTGGTCAAGGCACTCAACGCACGCGGCCATCAGGACGTCATGGTGGTCGACGATCTCAGCGATGGCACCAAATTCGTGAACCTGGCGGACTGCACGCTGGGCGACTATCTCGACAAGGACGATTTTCTGGCCCGGGTGAAAGCGGAACTGCGCGGCGAACTCGGCGGTCTGCCCACGATTGACGCCATTTTCCATGAAGGCGCCTGCTCGGATACTACCGAATGGGACGGACGCTTCATGCTGGAAAACAACTTCGAATACTCCAAGGTGCTGCTCGAGTACTGCCAGGCCAGGCGCATTCCATTTCTCTACGCCTCTTCCGCCGCTACCTATGGCGGTAGCGAAGTCTTCGTCGAGGACCCCGCGCATGAGAAGCCGCTCAACGTCTACGGTTACTCCAAACTGCTGTTCGACCAGTATGTACGCGCGCGCTGGGATGATTTCGACAGCCAGGTCGTCGGCTTTCGATACTTCAACGTCTACGGCCCGCGCGAGCAGCACAAGGGCAAGATGGCAAGCGTCGCCTATCACCACCACACTCAGGTCAAGCGTGGCGAGAACCCCAAGCTGTTCGGTGCCTGGGATGGCTATGACGCTGGCATGCAGAGCCGCGATTTCGTCTATGTCGGTGACGTGGTCGACGTCAATCTGTGGTTTCTCGACAACCCCGAGGTTTCCGGCATCTTCAACCTGGGCACCGGACGTGCCGAGCCGTTCAAGGCGATCGCCGAGACCGCCATCGATTTCTATTCCGACAAGGATGGGGCAGAGGTCGGGATCGAGTACATCGACTTTCCCGACGAGCTCAAGGGGCGCTATCAGAGCTATACCCGCGCCGATATCGGTCGACTTCGAGAGGCGGGCTACACCGCCGAGTTCAAGACGGTGCGCGAGGGTGTTTCGGCCTATCTGGAATGGTTGAATGGGTGAAGCCAAGCGGGGCGATACCGCGGCAAGGAACACGCCACGTATCCTCGTCGTCGGCCCCTCCTGGGTCGGCGATATGGTCATGGCGCAGAGCCTGTTCATCACGCTCAAGCGACGTCATCCGGGCGCGAGGATCGGCGTGCTGGCGCCGGGCTGGTCGCTGCCGATTCTCGAGCGTATGCCGGAAGTCGACGAGGCCATTGCACTGGACGTGAAACATGGCGAGTTCGGCTGGAAAACCCGGCGCGATGTCGCGCGTTCGCTGAAAGGTCGCTTCGATCGGGCCATCGTTCTGCCACGCTCGCTGAAGTCGGCGCTGGTGCCGTTTCTCGCCGGCATCCCGCACCGCACCGGTTTTACCGGCGAACAGCGCTACGTGCTGCTCAACGATCGGCGCAAACTCGACAAGACGGTGCTCGATCAGACCGTGAAGCGCTTCGTCGCGCTGGGCCTGGATGCCGACGAGGAAGTCGGCGGCGAGCTGATCACGCCTCATCCGCGGCTCCGTGTCGACGCGGCGCGTCAGGACGCGCTGCGCGCCGAGCTTTCTCTGGGCGAGCGACCCGCCATCGGGATGATGCCGGGAGCGGAGTACGGTCCGGCCAAGCAGTGGCCGCTCGAGTATTTTCGTGAGCTGGCCGCGACGCTGATCGCCCGCGGCCACGCCGTCTGGGTTCTCGGAGGCCCCAAGGATGCCGCCGCGGGCGATGTCATCGCCGAAGGGCTGGCGCATGCCCATAACCTGTGCGGCAAGACCCGTCTGGCGGACGCCGTCGACCTGCTCGCTGCCTGTGAGCAAGTGGTCACCAACGACTCCGGGCTGATGCACGTGGCTGCTGCGGTCGGAACGCGGATTCAGGCGCTCTATGGCTCCTCCTCGCCGGCTTATACACCGCCGCTGACCGACAACGCCGATATCCACTATCTGGCGCTGTCATGCTCGCCCTGTTTCGAACGCACCTGCCCACTGGGGCATCGAAATTGTCTCAAGCAGCTGTCGCCTGCAAGCATTCAGCAGGCGATCCAGGGCTGACGAAGAGAGCGGCAGCCGGTCGGCTAGCCACTGTCCGTGATGTCGATCCTCCGCCATATCTATCGAGAGCGAGCATGCCGCTACTGACTGCCAAGCGAAAACGCAAACTGCGATCAGCGCTTCGTTTCCTGCACTATCGAATGAAGAACCCATGGTCCTCTCGCCGCGTCCCTTCCAGCGGTGATCGGCTCATCATTTCATTGACCACCCACCCGCCGCGTATTCGTCAGGTCTTCGCTACGCTGGAATCCCTCTGCGAACAGGATCTCGACGCCTTCGACATCCACCTTTATCTTTCCCGGCGCGACAGAGAGGCGATCGGTAGCCTGCCAGCATCGCTGCAGCGTTTGGCGCGACGGGGAGTGAGAATCGTCGTGACCGAGGAAGACTACCGCTCCTACGACAAGTTGGTGCACGCGCTGAAGGCTTTTCCGGAAGCCACGATCATCACCGCCGACGACGATATGCTTTATCCCCCGAATTGGGCGCGGCGGCTGGTCGACGGCGTGACCCGATTTCCCGGCTGTATCGTCTGCCACCGCGGTCATATGCTCTGCGAGAGTGCGCCGGGCTCGGGGGAAATTTCCTATCAGATGGTCAAGAGTCGTCGCGACCCCGGTGCCATCCATCCCAACTTCGCGCTGATGCCCACCGGAAGCGGAGGCGTGCTGTACCCGCCTGGCGCACTGAACCCCATGGTCTTCGACGTCGAGGCCTTTCGGGCGCTGGCGCCCAACGCCGACGACATCTGGTTCAAGATGGCCTCTCTCAAGGCCGGCACGCGCTGCGTCAGAATCAACCCGCGTAATGTCGACTTTCTGCCGACCCCGGCAGCGGGGGAGTCGGCGCTGCACGAAGACAATATCAAGCGCGGCGGTAACGACGTGCAGTTCGCCAACTGTCTCGCCCGCTATCCCGAGCTCAAGCCGCTGATCTTCGGTGGGCCACCGGAGCGCGAGTGAACGACATGACACGGATGATGACTTCATGACCCAGAGAGTATTGCTGGTCGTACGCAAGCTGAGTATCGGCGGCATCGAGCGAGTGACGGTGAACCTTGCCAACGTGCTGGCGCGAGAAGGCCACGAGGTTCACGTGCTGGTACTCAAGGGAGGGGAAGAGCTGGCACCGGATCCTGGCGTTACGGTCCACCGGGTGGATTTCGACAAGGCCTTTCGCAAGACGGGGCTGGGGTTGGTGTACGACCTCTTCACGCGGGCGCTATTGAAGCCGTTGCTGCCGGGTTCCGGCTTCCTGTGGCGAGGCTGGTACGGCGGCCGCTATCTCGAGCGTTTCGTGGCCAGGCTCGAACGCGAACGCGGCCCGATCGACCGCGTCATCATGCGCGGACAGGGCGCGTTCGAAACGGTCTGGTCCTGGCGGGATCCGCGTCTGTGGCAGGTGACGGTATCCTGGCCCGGTGAGTACGGGGGGCGGCTGAAGGGCGTCTATCTCAAGCGCCTCTACGAGGGCAAGCAGGTCATCTGCAATACGCCCAACGTTCGCGCCCAGCTGGAGAAGCAGCTCGACCACCATGGGATTCGGCCCCGTCAGTGGGCAACCATCATGAACCCGTGCGATATCGACGCCATCCGCCGCCAGGCTGATGAGCCCGTCGAACTGCCCGCCAAGCCTTTCATCGTTCACGTCTCCCGGCTTTCCGACGTCAAGCGTCAGGAATGGCTGATTCGCGCGTATCTCGAAGCGGAAATCGACGAGGATCTGGTCATCGTCGGCGACGGTCCCAAGCGTGAAAGTCTGGAGCAGCTCGTCAACGAGCTGGGGGCCCGAGGGCGCATTCACTTCATCGGTAGCCGGCCCAACCCCTACCCATGGATGAAACATGGCCGTCTTTTCGTGCTGAGCTCGCGTAGCGAAGCCTTTGGAATCGTGCTGGCGGAGAGCATGATCTGTGGCACGCCCTGTGCCGCTGTCGATTGCCCCGGTGGCGTTCGCAATGTCCTGATCAACGATCAGGCGCGGCTGATCGCCGAGAATTCCATATCCGGCCTTTCGCAGAAGATTCGCGAAGGACTGGCGCATCCGCCGCGATTGGAAGCCGACCCGGAGTTGATTGAACGGTTTCGGGATACACGCATCATGCAGCAGTTTCTCGACCTGCCAACGATCTAGACGCGGGACTGCGAGACAAGGAACTGCAAGACAAGAGTCAACGGGGGACAGAGGAGTCAGTGGCAGCAGCTGTTGATGGTAAACTGTATAGCATGCTCATTAATGTGCTATGCTATGTTGAATCCGAACAGCGTTTGATAACTTCGCTTTTCCTGAACTCCCATGTGTAGGTTCCCCATGGCGCGCGCTTCACATCCCCAGTCGCCTGCCTCTTTGCGCTTGCCCGCCGAGGATGAGGCGTTCAGCGAACTGCTCGATCCTCGCATGAAATGGGGGATTCGGCGTGCGCTCTGGCAGACGAGTCTGCGCGACGGGTTTCAACGTGGCGTGGGTATGCCCCTGGAAGAGGCGCTCTATCGGCGCTGGGCTCATGAGAAAGCGGGCGGCCAATGGGCCGAGCGCCACGGTCTGCCTCGGCGTTCTATCGAGGCGCGGTTAGGGCGTGCGCTGGTCGTGCAGGTCGATCCGCGTGCGTTGATCCGCGATCTCAATGCCAAGGGCATCGATGGCAAACGCCCATCGTCCTCTGCTTTCATCTGGGATGGCGATTGGGACCGGAGTCGCGGTGATCTGCGCCGCGGCTCGCGTTATCGTTTCATCAGCGATCTCGACGAGCATAGAGACGATCTCACTCAGACCGAGCGCTTTCGCCAGTACCGCTCCCGGCTCGAGTCCGGGCATCCCTGGTCTTCGTACCAGCAGGGTATTCTGCTGGATACGGAAGAGAAGATACTTGCCTACCTGCGAACCTATCTCGGCTTCCTCGACGATATGGCGACTCGGGGTTTCGATGCCGAACTGGGCAAGGACGATCTCGGCGTCGCCGTCACGCGCGACGGGCATCTGCTCAAGATCAATCGTGGCCTGCATCGCCTGGCGATGGCACAACGGCTGGGCCTGCGCTCGATACCCGTGGTCGTTCGCGCCGTGCACCGGCAGTGGTGGGCGCGCGTAGTCGAGAAGGCAAGAGGTGAGGCTGCCCTGGCGCGGGTAGCCGACGCGCTGCGGTACACCACCCCGGAAACCCTGCCGGGTGAGCTGGATCCGGGCGAGGATCTGGGGCCCATCGAGTGGCCGGCACCGCGTTAGTTCGCCACTGGCCACGTCTGGCGGTTCAGTTGACGCCGTTCCAGAGTCGCTCCTGCAGGACATTCTCGCTGCGCATGCGCTGGTTCATCTCCTCGAGCGAGTGGCGCTCGACCAGCGTCGGCTTCGCGGAGAGTAGCGACACGCCCAGTCCTGCCCGATGATCGGGGATGGTGTAGCCCATTGCCTCCAGCAAGGTCGGAAGCACGTCCACCATGCTCGCCGGCTGCTCGATGACGCGGGGGCGCAGCCCGTTGCCCAGCATCATCAGCGTGTTTTCGCGGTCTTCGGCGATCAGATCCTCCCACGCCGAGTTCTTCATCGAGAGATGGTCGCTGGCCACCACCACCAGGGTGTTGTCCAGTAGCCCCTCGGCGCGAAGGCGTTCCACGAAATTCTTCACCAGCCAGCCGGTACATTTGACCGAGTAGAGAATATCGGTGCCATCGAACGGGCCCTGATTGTCGATACAAGATTGCGATGGATGGCCGAAGGGCGGGTGTGCCGCCAGCGTCAGGCCGAAGAAGGCGTAGGGCTTGTCACTGGCATGCAGCTGGCGGATTCGCTTCTCGGCAAGACCGAACAGCGTATCGTCGTAGAGTCCCCAGTCGTTGAGATAGCCGGCCGGTGCCTTGCCTTCCAGCTCATCGCGACCGAGCACGGTATCGAAGCCATGACCGCGGTAGAACTTCGCCTTGCCGGCGAATTTCGTGCTGGCGCCGCCCATGTAGGTGAGATCGTAACCGCGTTCGTGCAGCAGATCGCCGAGGCAGTTGACGCCGGGGAGCACGTCCGAGAGCGGCTCGAACTGGTTGTCGTGCATCAGGCCCGCCGGCATCAACGGCACCCCGCACTGGCTGGCCACCATGCCGGCCATCGTCCAACCGGTGTTGTCGAGCTGCTGGACGCCCTGGAAGACCACGCCTTCCTTGCCCAACTGAGCGAGATCCTCGTAGGCGTCACCGAAGCGGCGGGTGTCGCTGTAGGTACGCTCGGTGCTCTCCATGTAGAGATAGATCAGATTAGGCGGCCGACGCGGCGCCGCCACGATCTCCGGTGGCCGATAGCGGTCGTTGAGCCAGGCCTCGTCATCGTCGATCACCGAAGCGCCGCGCAATGACAGTCCGAACAGCAGCGGGTTGAAAGCGAGCAGAAACAGGCTCAGGACCCGCTCCCACAAACGCCAGCGGTGATCCGCCCGGACCAGCCACGTCACCGCCATCAGCATCACGATCGCGGCCACGGTGTAGATCACGCCGGCGATCTGGCGGTCGGTGCTGCCGTTCTCCTCGATACCGGCCTGCAGATGAAAGATCACCGCCCCCAGATCGAGCTGGCCGAAGCTGTCGTCGAGATAGATGTAGACCCACCACAGGATCAACGGCACCAGCGACCAGGGCCACGCCTTGCGCTTCGTGGCACGTTGCGACGGATGGCCCCAGTGGAAGTGGTAGCCGACGGCCAGCCAGGCGAGGGTGGTCACGATGGGGGTCCACCATGGCAGCACCCAGACCACCATGATGGCGTAGCCGATACAGAGGCCGATGTAAGTGAGTGCGCACCAACGTCGAGTATTGAGAGAAATGGGCATGCCGTGCTTCGATCCGTGAACGTCGTGTTCTACCGGTGCCAATTCCGGGCACCGCATGAAGAGTGGTTATGACTCTATCATGACGAATCCAAGACAAGCAGGTTACTGCCGAGTTCCCGGGGACTAGCGGGAATGTCGCAAGCCCAGGTCTTCGGCGTGGCGTGCCATCGCGAGTTCGATCAGGCGCGTCACCAGTGCCGAGTAGGTCAGGCCGCTGGCTTGCCACAGCTTGGGATACATGCTGATACGGGTGAACCCAGGCAGGGTGTTGATCTCGTTGACGACGACCTTTCCCTCGGCCGTGAGGAAGACATCGACACGCGCCAGGCCGGCGCACTCCAGTACCTGGAATGTGCGAACCGCGATGTCGCGAATCGCCTCGCTGGCGCTGGCGTCGATAGCGGCCGGAACGGCAACGGTGGCCGCCTCGTCGTCGATATATTTGGTGTCGTAGGAGTAGAAACCGTTCTCGACCACGATCTCGCCGCAGACGCTCGCTTCCGGGCTATCGTTGCCCAGCACTGCACACTCGATCTCGCGCCCGACGACGGCGGATTCGATCAGCACCTTATGGTCGAACGTCAGGGCCAGTGTCAGCGCCTGATGAAATTCGGCGGCGCTCTCCACCCGACTGACACCGACCGATGAGCCCTGGTTGGCCGGCTTGACGAACAGCGGCGTGCCGAGCTCCGCACGCAGGGCCTCGAAGTCGGCGCTGGCTGCCGTGCGGCGGGTCAGAGTGACGAAAGGCGCCACCGGGATGCCGGCATCGCGCAGCAGGCGCTTGGCGACATCCTTGTCCATGCCGGCGGCCGAACCGAGCACGCCGGAGCCGACGAAGGGCAGATTGGCCATGCGTAGCAGCCCCTGTAGCGAACCATCTTCGCCCAGGGTGCCGTGGACGATGGGGAAAACCACATCCAACTGGCCCAGGGTCCCCTGAGACGTCTCGGTGGCGATCAGCTGGCGCTGTTCACGACCGGGCACGAGGGCGATGTCACCATCGGAAGGATTGAGGGCGATACGCCGGGGATCGTCGGCATGAACCAGAAAGTTGTCGGCATCGTTGACGTGCCACTGGCCCTGTTTGTCGATCCCGATGACCGTGACCTCGAAACGTTCGCGATCCAGCGCATCGACGATATTCCTGGCCGACTGCAACGACACCTCGTGCTCCGCCGATTTGCCGCCACAGATGACGCCAACCCGAATCTTGCTCATAGTTCTGCTCCACTTCGCTTACGATCTCGACGCCGCTCGGGTGCGGCTCATCGGGCGTCATGATGCCACGTTCACGCCATGCAAGTATTGCCTCGAAACCGCCGGATCCTGACGGCATTCGCTGGCCGGGGCCGGGCGTCGCCGAGGTGTCCGGCGCTTCCGTCCGGTGGCTCAGCGGTCGAGGAGTCCGCGGTAGAGGGCAAGGTAGGCCTCCGCCATGGCCGCGGGCGTGAAGGCTTCCAGCTGTCGTCTGGCGGCGGCGACCAGCCGCTGTCGGTGCGCTGGATCGTCCAGCAGGACGGCAAGCGCCGCAGCCAGCGCCTCGGGATCGCCCGTCGGTACCAGCAGCCCACTGACATCGTGCTCGATCAGATCGGGAATGCCGTCGACGTCGCTGGCCACGATCGGTACGCCATGATCCATGGCGTCGAGCAGCGTCGAGCCCAGCCCCTCGTTGCGCGAGGGGAACGCGAACAGCGTCATGATCTCGAGATAGTCGCCGACGTTGGGCCGAAACCCCTCCCAGATCACGTTGTCCAGCCCGGCGCTCTCGGCCTTCAGTGTCTCGCCGTCCTCACCTTCTCCCAGCAACAGGAAGCAGACGTCCGGATGCGTTTCGCGCAGCCGTCGGGCTGCCGCAAGCAGCACTCGCTGGCCCTTGTGGCGATCCACCAGTGCGCCGATATGACCGACCACACGACGCCCGGCAAAGCGCTCGCGTAGCGCCGCGACCTGGGTCGGATCGCTCGGCTGGCCGGAAAGCACGCTCGGGATGCGGACGACGGGGCACCAGCGCCGATCACGAAGATGGGTTTCGATCACCGACGAGATCGCCACGGCAGTCGCGGCGCCACGATAGGTCAATCGATTGAAGCGCTTGTCCTTGACCGGCTGGGGGACGCGACGCGTCAGGATGTAGGGCGTGCCATGCAGGCGGCGTTCGACCCAGGCCCAGTGCACCGCCTTGGCTTCATGAGCGTGAGTCAACGTCGCCCTGGTGCGGTGACCATGCCCGGCCAGCGCATGGTCGGCATCGATCAATTCGACATCCGTCCCCGCCAGCGCCGCGCGCATCGGCGAATCGCGCCGACACACCAGGCTCTGATCGATACCACCCTGGGGTTCTCCCAGTCGTGCCAGCGCCTCGATCAGCAGCAGCGTCTGGCGCTCACCGCCCCGAAAGCCGCGGGCCAGATTGACGTGTCGAATATGCATCGGGCGACCCTTCGTCGTTTCACCAGATCCGGTCGAAATCTTCAGCGTCGCGAACCTTGGGGTCGCGTTGAAGCTCGAGCAGCTTGGCGTACTTCAGGTAAGCGTTGACGGCTGCCGAGAGTGCCACGGAGACGCCGTCGAGCCCGCCGAGAAAGCCGCGCTGGAAAACGTACTTGCGCACGAACGCGTTGGCGCCGTGCAAAAACGGCGAGAAGGCATTGGCGCGTTTGCCCTTGAGATACATGATCTTGGCCGCGCGATTCGAAAAGCGCCCGCTGGCCTTGCCGAAGAGCTCCCCCAGATTGGCGAACGAGTAGTGTTCCAGATCGGCATCGAGGCGCTTGGCGGTTTGCGCCTGCACGGAGGCATGCTGGCGGCTGTCGGAGAATCCGGTCCGTTCGCGATCGAAAAGGCGAATGCAGTAGTCCGGATACCAGCCGCAGTGACGGATCCAGCGGCTGCCGACAAAATTGCGTCGCCGCAGCGCATAAGCGTCGTGGCTGCGCTCTCCGTTGGCGGCGGCATCCAGGTCGAGCGCCTGAATGGCCGCCACGGCGCCATCGGTGAGCCGTTCATCGGCATCCAGCGACAGCACCCAGCGATGGCTGGCGGCCTGCGGACCGACGTTCTTCTGCGGCCCATCGCCCAGATAGGGCTGATGGATCACGCGAGCGCCGAATC
This sequence comes from Salinicola socius, assembly GCF_001937195.1. Classification (GTDB taxonomy): domain Bacteria; phylum Pseudomonadota; class Gammaproteobacteria; order Pseudomonadales; family Halomonadaceae; genus Salinicola; species Salinicola socius. Next base: position 86,579 of record NZ_MSDO01000012.1, read on the forward strand.
TCTCGGCGATGACCACGGTATCGTCGCTGGAGCCGGAGTCGACCACGATCAATTCCTCGCAGACTCGGGCGAGCGAAGTCAGGCAGGCTTCGATGTTATCGGCTTCGTCGAGCGTGATCACCACGCCGCTAATTTGTGACATGTCGAGGTACGCTTGGGTTCTCTTATGGACGGAGGAAGGCGGTGTCACATGACTTTGAATCAATTGGACCACCTAACGGTCTTAGCGTCCATGGCCGAGGTTCTCGTCGGCGAATTCGCTCACGGCGTCGATAGACGCCACGACATCGCATTCATGGTCAACTTTGGAAGAAACCCTTGTGCTAAACGATGACGCCCGAATTGCCTTTGGTACCGATATGGGATTGCTGGCGCCCACGGCTCTGGCGTTGGATTCCGCCCTGCGGACGACCGCGATCTCGCAGATCGAGATCCTGGGGGTATCCCTGACCGCCAACGCCGAATCGATTCTCCGTCGCGTTGCCGAAAATAGAGAGGTTCCGATTCGGTTTCATGCCATCAACGAGTCTGCCTTCGCAGGCGTTGGTGCCAAGGGAAGCCACGTTCCCAACGCCGCGTTGGCTCGTCTTTATCTGCCTCAGCTCGTCGATGGGCGCGTCCTTTATATCGATGGCGACACGCTGGTTCGTCGCGATGTCGGCGACGCGTTTCGCATGTCGATGAATGGCCATTGCATCGCCGGCGTCAGGGATTTTTCGACGTTGAAGAAGGAAGTCAAATTCCAGTCCGGTCGGTCTTGGGTCGATCGCGCGCGGGTGGGCGATATCGTGGCGCCCCTTCCGGTCGAAAGCTATATCAATTCGGGTGTGTTGCTCATCGATTGTGGCGCCATTCGACGCGAGAGAGGCCTGGCGGAAGCGATGCTCGACTTCGAATATGCCGATCGATACCCGCTGGTGGATCAGGACTACATCAACGAGCTGTTCAAAGGACGTATCTTGCATCTCAATCCATCGTGGAACGCGTCCTGGGGGCGTCAGAAGCAGCAGGTCAGCTGGACTCGAGAACTGGGGTACTCGGGAGATGAGGTCAAGCGGGAGCCGGCAAGGATAGTCCACTACCATGGCGCGGAAAAACCTTGGAGAAAGCTACCGCGCAATCGGTGGAAACGTAGTTTCAGTGGCGTTCTCGCCTACAGGATCGCGCTGCGAAACTTTCAGAAGCGATTCCCCGAGGTGTCATTCGATCGATGATCTTCGGGGCCGGGAGATTCGACGAAGTCGAAAATCCCGGCCCCGAACGGAACACCGAAGCAAAGCATGCCGGGGTCGAGTCGGCTTATTGATAAAACTGTCGAAACCACTGCATGGCCTCGAACACCGCCGGCGAGAACTCGGCGCCTTCGATCGGATCGAGCTGGCGATCGACGATATCCCATTGGCCGGTGCCGTCGACCACGGTGATTCGATCCGGTTCGATGATACCGTAGTCGATGTAGCTGCTGGACTGGACCCAGGGGTGATCGATCCCCGGTGTCAGCAGATCCTCGCCCTGGGCGTAGTCGGAGAGCGGATTGCTGCAGCCCAGCGCATGACGCATCAGCATCGGTGCGACGTCGAGATGGCTGGTCATGCCCTCGACGCGCCCGGGTTCGACACCGGGGCCGTTGACGATCATCGGCACGTGGGTCTGAGGCGAGGCGAAGTTGCTGTTGTGGCCCCAGTAGTTCTTGCCGAAATCGTTGAACGACTGGCCGTGATCGGCGGTCACGATCAGCATGGTGTTATCCCACTCACCCTTGGCCTTGAGATCGTCGATCACGCGACCGAGCAGGACGTCGTCGTAATGCACGGCATTGCGATGGCGATTGGCGTAGGGTACCGGGTCGGTATCGGGTCCCAGATCGAGATAGTCCATTCTCTGGACCGACGGCTGATAGGGCTGCTCCGCCCCGTCCGGCACGTCGTAGCCGTGGGGCGCGTCGTAGAACAGCATGCCGAACCAGGGGGCGTCGTCCTTCTGCTCCTGCCGATCGAGCCAGCTCAGCCAGTCCTCGGTCATCTTCTGATCCCGGCCCGCTGGCGAGTCACCCGGCGTGCTCAAGCGCAGCGGATCGACCGACGAGAAAATCGTGCGATCGAAGCCGACACCATCGATGCTGGCCGACGAGAAGATGCCAAGCGCGTAGCCCTGCTTTTGCAGCTGCGTGACCAGCAGCGGTGGCGTCTGGGTGTTGTCCAGATAGGCGTAGTAGTTGCCGGTGAGGCCGTAGAACAGGCTCATGGTGCCGTTGCGCGTGGCATTGCCGCCGCTGTAGTGATCGAGATAGCGACGTCCGCTTGCGTTGAGGGCGGCATAGAGATTCGGAGTGTTTTCGGGGCCGTACTCGTCGGCGCGCCAGGAGTCGATCAGCACCACCATGACATTGGGGGCGTCGTCGGCCTGGCAGCTGAGCGGATTCTTGGGCCAGTCGAGATTCTGCGCCTGCTTGGCATCGATATCGGCACGTTCGGCGCGGGCGGCGCGGGGGTCGAGCCAGCCGTGCTCCTCCATGAAGTCCTTGGCCGTCGCCGGGAACAGCAGCGGATAGATGCCGACCTGCTGGGTCACGCTGCGCTGATAGCGGGCATCGGCGACGATATGCAGCGCATGGCTGGCAATCAGCATCACCAAAATGACGCCGCAGGCGATACCTGCCGGTAGATGTCGTCCCTTGCCGCCCACGATGAGGCGGCGCGCCAGCCAGCCTTCGAGTGCCAGGGCGGCGATCACGCAACCGACGACAATCAGCCAGGTCGTGGGGGCAAAGCTGAAAATCTCGCCGTTCTTGTCGTTCAGGAACAGCGAGATCATGAAGGCATTCACGTGGAAGCGGTACTGGGCGTAGACCACCGTATCCAGCAGCAGCGCGCTCAGCCCTAGCGCACCGAGCAGTGTTGCCGGCAGCCAAAGCCAGCGCGCCTTGATCACCAGCGCCAGAAGGGCGAGCGGTAGCCAGCCAAGCAGGACCAGCATGCCGAAATGGCCGATCCAGGTCAGGATCAGATAGGCGATCCCCATGGCATCGTGCGGCATTGCCAGGTAAGGCGTGTAGCGCAAGGCGATCAGCCAGACGAGCGGCAGTTGGAATAGGGCGAATAGCAGAGTGCTGCGCCAACGGCGCTTCAACGTGTCATGCATGAACAGGAAGAGCCTCAGCGTGGATGAGTGTTGGGCGCGTCGTGATATCCCTCGACGACGAGATCATAGGTGTCTTGGGCACTCGCAGGCGAGAAGCGAACGAAAGAGCGCTTGAGTCGTGACAGGTTGCGCTGACGCCAGTCGCCGGGAGGGCGCAGCCGACAGCGGTCGAAATCTATCAGCCAAACCTTATCATCGGCTGAAACGAGGAGGTTACGCGCGTTGAGGTCGACATGATCGAGTCCTGCATCGTGGAATCGCCGGATGGTGGCGCCGACATCGGCGAGCAATCGTGGCGTCGCGTCGGCTAGGCGTTCTGCCAGTGCCTGGCTACTCGCGAGGCGCTCGGTGATCAGTGCCGCGCGATAGGTGAGGCCGTGACGCACGACGATGGTCGCGACTGGCGCCGGTACCGGCAGGCCTCGCTCGAACAGGGTTCGCGTCAGACGCATCTCGCGGAAGCCACGGGTACGCTCGAGCCCGGTCCAGAGATAATCAGCCTGACTGACCTTGGCGGCAATGCCGCCGCGACGATAGGGCCTTAGCACCCACTGATGCGCATCGATCGTGAGAAACTGGCTGGCGCCGCGACCGGGTGCGGAGCCGACTACCAGGCCCCGTTCGTCCCAGGCTTCCGGATCGAGCCACGCTTCACCGAACGCCGGCAGAACCGGCAGGTCGAGCTGAGCGAGACGCGCAGGATCATATAAGATATGCGCGTTCCGATGATGGTAGGTCGTGAGCGACATTGACCGATCCTTACATTGGGCTGTGCCAGATTGCGCCGCCTGTGCTGGCTGACAAATGAGGCATGGCGTACGGTGATGATCGCCGGATCGCATTGTAACCGGGCGAGCCCATCACCGCATGCGGGCACTACTCACCGCTCGGCATTCATCGTTAACCGCAAGGAAGCTGTCGTGACCGAAGATTTGCAAGCACCGTTGGCCGTGATTGCCATTCGCCAAGTGGAGAAGAGCACCGGTGCCAGTCGCAACGCCTTCGAACAGGCCGCGGCGCTGAAATCGCTTGGCTATCGGGTGGCGATCCTGGCCGAGCGGGGGCGACACGAACTCGCGGAAGCCGCCGGCGCCAAGTTGGTTCGGCTGAAACGCTGGCCGTTCAAGGGTCCCTTCCGGCGCTTCTGGTTCAACCGTCGGGTGCAGGCCTGGTGTCGGCGCCATCACCCCGCCATGCTGGTCAGCCACGGCGATGTGGAGACGCCTGACGTCGTCTACATGCACAACTGCGTGCACCTCGCCAGCCAGCGCATCCACGGCCGGGATCTGCCCGCGGGCCACGAAGTCGCGGCCATTCACGACCAGGTGCTCAAAAGCGGGAAATTCCGCCGAGTTGCGGTCAATTCGCGCATGATGGCGGAAGATTTCCGGGATCGCTACGGCATCGACGAGTCCACAATCGAAATCAGTTATCCCGGCTATGACCCGCACATCTTCAATCTCGAACGGGCCGCGGCAGGCCGAGAGGCGCGTCGGCGCGAACTCGGCGTCGATGACGATACCCGCTTGATCGGCCTGATCACGTCCGGCAACTTCACCAAGCGCAACGTGGCCGGGTTCGTCGACATCGCCGTCGGTGTGGAAAAACGCCTGCCCGGCAAGTGTCGCTTTCTGGTCGTGGGCAAGGATGATTTCTCGCCTTACCAGCGCCAGGCCGAACAGGCCGATATCGCCGAAAGCTTCATCTGGAAAACGACGGTCGCCGATGTCGAAACGCTCTACGGCGCGCTGGATCTGTTCGTGCTGCCAGCCCATATCGAGGAGTTCGGGCGCGTCTGTCTCGAGGCGATGGCCTGCGGGACGCCAGTGGTGTTGTCATCGACCACTGGCGCGGCCGAATTGCTCGAGTCGAATCATGCCGACCTGATTCTGGGTAGTCGCGATACCCTTGCCTGGATCGAACGTCTGGAAACGATGTTGAACGACGATAGTCTCGGTGCCCTGGGATCGAAACTCTCTACCCTGGTGACTGACTACTCCTATCGACGCCAAACCGAAAAGCTGCGGGACTCGTTCGATGCGTTGAGGCGCTCGGTAGGATGATGTTTGATCGATGTCGCCATCTCATCGTTCGTCCGGGAGTCGGCAGATCTGCGTATTCCCTCTTTCGAGACATAAGTGTGGATAGATCATGAAGACGACGGATGCGCTTGCCGAATCGCTCGGAGTTCCCGAGAGCTTGATCGCCAGGCTCAAGGCGACTGACCGCGTCGTGCTGGTGGCGAGTAATCCCAATATCACCAGACGCCATATTCGCCAGGCACAGATAACTCCCCGGTCCCTGGTTTTTAGCTTCAACAAGTGTCGTCAGCTACACAAGCTGCCTTTCGATACCAGTCACTATTTAGTTCATCGTTACGGCGTCAGGGACAAACACTATTTTGGTTATCCCCATAAATTGAGAGTTCGCCTGTTCGAACGCTTCGCTAGAGATACCACCACGTTACTGTTGGATGGGGAGGCAGAGCCTGCCGATGGCAAGCACGTTTACGGTATCCCTATGCTTGGAAAGCTTTCTTTGTTGGAAAACTATCCGTTCGATACTCTGCCCGAGCGAGGCGGTGCCTCCACGGGTTTTTACATGATCGCCTTGTTGGCGGAGCTGAAAACGGCGCTGGGTCTAGACTTTTCCATGGCGCTGATCGGTTTCACCGACGGCGGCGGGGGCCGGCAGTGGTATGGTCATGCCTGGGAGTTCGAGCGCCAAATGACGGCGCGATTGAATCCGGAAATGATCGAGGTGTTTCCTAAAAAGCAGACTTAGCCAGCCGGACGGTTGGCTCGATGGTCGTTGTAGGCTGAGCCGAGCGTTGGACGAAATCCCCCTGCTGTTCCGGTAGACTACGCGTTTTATCCAATGGGAATTCAGTCAAGCCCATGAAGCACTCTCTGCCAGCGTGCCCGCGCCATATCGGCATCCTGCGCCTCTCGGCGCTGGGCGATGTCTGTAATCTGGTCCCCACGGTACGGGCGTTGCAGCGCCAGTGGCCCGAAGCACGAATCACCTGGATCGTCGGCAAGGCGGAATACAGCCTGCTGGATGGACTCGATGGCGTCGACCTGGTGGTCTACGACAAGGCCACCGGGCTCAAGGGCATGCGCGCGATATGGCGTCAATTCGAGGACGTGCGTTTCGACGTGCTGCTGCACATGCAGCAGGCGCTGCGGGCCAGCGTGCTGTCGCTGGGTCTCAAGTGCGACGTACGGGTGGGTTACGACAAGGCGCGGGCCAAGGATTGGCAGCACTGGTTCACGCATCGCCAGCTGGCCCCGCATCCGCGTGCCCACGTGCTCGAATCCTTCATGGATTTCGCGCGGCTGCTGGGCGTCGAGGATACGCGTCTCGACTGGTCGCTGCCGGTACCGGAGGCCGCCTATGAAGAGGCCCGCCAGTTGACCGGCGATCAGCCCTACCTGGTCATCAGCCCCTGTGCCAACCCGCGGCTGCGCAACTTTCGCAACTGGTCGGCGGAAGGTTATGCGGCGATCATCGAGCATGCCTGGCAGCGCCACGGCTTGAAGACCGTCATGAGTGGCGGCGGTAGCCCCCTGGAACGTGACATGGGCGAGCAGATACGACGGCTGTGCCCCGACATCGAGATCATCGACGCCATCGGCCGAACTTCTCTCAAGGGGCTGCTGGCCTTGCTCGATCGGGCCCGCGTCGTGATCGCGCCGGATTCCGGCCCGGTTCACATGGCCAACGCGCTGGGTACACCGACGCTCGGGCTCTACGCCACCACCAACCCGGATCGTGCGGCCCCGTACTGCTGGCGCAATCAGGTGGTCAATCGCTACCCTGACGCCGTACGCCGCTATCTGAAGAAAACCGTCGAGACCGTCAGCTGGGGCACCCGCGTGCGACACGCCGACGCCATGGCGCTGATCACGCTGAACGACGTGGTCGACCACCTGGACAGACTGATGGCCGCGACGGACGATACCGCCCTGGCCGAAGACGCAACGGAGCCGTCGCATGAAGGTTGATCTTTCGCAGTTGGAGCACGCCCGTCTGCTGGTGGTGGGTGATGTCATGCTCGACCGATACTGGCACGGCGCGACGTCACGGATTTCCCCCGAGGCGCCGGTACCGGTGGTCAAGGTGGAAGACGCCGATGATCGTCCGGGCGGGGCGGCCAACGTGGCGCTCAATATCGCCTCGCTGGGCGGTCGGGCCAGCCTGGCCGGCGTGGTCGGGGAGGATGACAACGCCGGCCATCTCGAGCGCGCGCTGGAAGCGGCCAATGTGAGTGCTCACTTTCAGCACAGCCCCGAGATACCGACGATCACCAAGCTGCGGGTCATGAGTCGCAATCAGCAGCTGATCCGCCTCGATTTCGAATCGCCGCTGTGGAACGTCGACACCGCGCCACTGATCGAGAAGGTTCAGGCGGCATTGGGCGACGCGGACGTCGTGATCCTTTCCGATTATGGCAAGGGGAGCCTCAACCGGGTCGAGACACTGATCGCCGCCGCGCGCGCCGCCGGCAAGCGAGTGCTGGTCGATCCCAAGGGCAGCGATTTCAGCCGTTATCGTGGTGCCAGCGTGATCACCCCCAATCTGACCGAATTCGAGGCGATCGTCGGCCCATGCGCGGATGATGCCGAGCTCGCCGAAAAGGGCGAGACGCTGCGGGCGGCGCTGGAGCTCGAAGCATTGCTGGTCACGCGCAGCGAACGCGGCATGACGCTGATCCGTGAGAATCACGCCCCGCTGCATCTGCCGACCCACGCCCGCGAGGTATTCGACGTCACCGGGGCCGGCGATACCGTGATCGGTGTGCTGGGTCTGGCGTTGGCGGCCGGCCACGGCTTTGGCGAGGCGGTGATGCTGGCCAACCTGGCCGCCGGCCTGGTGGTGGCCAAGCCCGGCACGGCCGTGCTCTCGGTGGCTGAGCTCTACACCGCGCTTCACGGCGACAGCCTAGCCGAGTACGGCGTCATCGAGGAAGGTGCGCTCATCGCGGCGGTGCGTGCGGCGCAGGCCCGCGGCGAACGCGTGGTGATGACCAACGGCTGCTTCGATATTCTGCACGCCGGTCACGTGGCGTATCTGGAGCAGGCCAAGCGCCTCGGCGATCGCCTGATCGTCGCGGTCAACGACGACGCCTCGGTGGCGCGGCTCAAGGGTCCCAAGCGGCCGATCAACACCTTGGCGCGACGGTCGCAGGTGCTGGCCGGGTTGGCGGCCGTCGACTGGGTCGTCCCGTTCAGCGAAGACACGCCGGCGCGGCTGATCGAGGCGATTCTGCCGGACCGGCTGGTCAAGGGCGGCGATTATCGGCCCGAGGATATCGCCGGCGGCGAGGCGGTCATCGCCAACGGCGGTGAAGTTCTGGTGCTGGGCTTCGAGGATGGCGTGTCGACCACCACCATGATCAATACCATTCTCGACCGCGAGCGCTGACCGACGGTGCGTGCCCGACCTGGACTATCGTCGCGCCTCGCGCGCTGGCTCTACTCGCTGGCGATCTACCTGCTGTCGCCCCTGATCTGGTGGCGGGTGTGGCGTGAGTGGGCACCCACTCACCCGCGGCTTGAGCGACTCGGGCTCATCCGGGCCAGCGGAGATCGCCCCCGGCTTTGGCTACATGCGGCCTCGGTGGGGGAAGTCGTCACGGCGACCTCGTTGATCCGAGCCCTGCTCGACGATCACCCCGATCACGATCTCGTTGTCACCACCATGACCGCCACCGGGGCCGAACGCGTGCGCCAGACCTTCGGCGACCGCGTCTCCCACCATTTCCTTCCGCTGGATTTCCCCGGTAGTGCACGGCGTTTCATCGCCCGGCTGAATCCGCGCCTGGCGATCATCACCGAGACCGAACTCTGGCCCAATCTGCTGGCGACCTGTCGGCGAAGAAACGTGCCGGTGGTGGTGGCCAACGGGCGTCTTAGCGCTGGCGCCTTTCGCCTCTATCAGCGTTTCGGAGCCCTGAGCCGCGGCATGCTCGAGACGATCAGCTGGATCGGGGCCAAGTCGCCGGTGGATGCCGAGCGGTTCATCTCGCTGGGCGCACCGGCGGCGCGGGTGGCGGTGACCGGAGCGTTGAAGTTCGATCTCGATGTGGACGACGCCACGCGCCAGGCCAGTCGGCGACTGCGGGCGAGCTGGGGCGGGCGGCCGGTCTGGATCGCCGGTTCCACCCATCCGGGGGAAGACGAGCAGGTACTCGCCGCGCACGCTGCGCTCAGACGCCATATTCCCGATGCGCTGCTGATCCTGGTGCCGCGTCACCCGCAGCGCTTCGACGAGGTCTACGCCCGCTGTCTCGACGCCGGGGAGCAGGTTCTGCGATTGAGCGCCAAGCCAACGCTGACCGATGCAACGACGCTGTTGCTGGGCGATACCATGGGCGATCTGATGCGCCTCTACGGCTGTGCCGATGTCGCTTTTGTCGGCGGTTCGCTCACGCCGATCGGGGGACATAACCTGCTCGAGCCGGCGGCGCTCGGCGTCGCGGTGGTCAGTGGCCCCCATCTCGATAACCTGCGCGAAATAGCCGATACGCTGGCGCAGAGCGATGCGCGGATTGAGGTCGGCGATGGTCGATCGCTGGGCGAGATTCTCGTGGCCTTGCTGGGCGATGACGAGCGCCGCCATGCGCTGGGTGAAGCGGGGCGCGCGGTCGTTGCCGCCAACCGCGGTGCGCTGGCGCGGACCCGTGAACAGGTCGCTGCACTGCTGAACGATTCGTAACGTCGTCAACGGAATGATCGAAAGCTCGGTCTGTCAGAGAAGTGTCAGAAATGACTGCGACACTCTTCTCAGGGCACGGACCTTTTGGCTGCTGGACATTCCCGTATGGATCTTCGATTCAAGACTCGCAAGCTGCGATTTTACGCTGGCGGCATCGCCAGCCTGCTCGTTCCCGATGGCCTCTATCGCCGACGCCTGGATCGATTGATGGCCTCGCTGTCTATCGAGGAGATGAACGCCGTCCTGGCGCGGGTCGACTATTACAACCGGCTGGCGAGCCCCTTCGATCCCGGCGAGACTGCCGTGCGCATCGACGATTTCCGCTACGAGAAGCGGAGCGCCTACTATCTCGACGCCAAGCAGGTGATGCGCCATTTCGATCCCGATCTGCGCTTTGCCTATCGCTTTGGCGACGTGACCTGGGTGGCCGACACGCCGACGGTCGTCAAGAGCCGCCCGATCTGCCGCGAGGCGCGGCCCGGTCGGTCGATGCTGCCCAGCCAGTCAACACGGCCCCGGAACGCCAACAACCTGCTGCTGAAACTCAACAGCGTTCGCCACTTCCATTTCGTCGACGATCAACTCGCGTTCGCCGACAAGAAACCGGCGGTCGTCTGGCGCGGCAAGTGTTTCCACGAGCATCGCGCGGCAGTGCTGCGTGAGTATCGCCATCATCCGCGCATGAATATCGGCCAGAGCCACGCCAAGCGCCGCCATCAACCCGATTACCGGCCGTATCTCTCGATCGAGGAGCAGTTGCAGTACCAGTTCGTGCTCAGTCTCGAAGGCAAGGACGTCGCCACCAACCTGAAGTGGATCCTGTCGTCGAATTCGCTTTGCCTGATGCCGACGCCGCGTTACGAGACCTGGTTCATGGAAGGAACGCTCGAGCCCTATGTCCACTACGTACCGCTGGCCGATGACTGCAGCGATCTGGAGGCCAAGATGGACTACTACACCGCTCATCCCGAGGAGGCGGAAGCGATCGTTCGCAATGCCAACTCTCACGTGGCGCAGTTTCTCGATGGGCGTCGCGAACGGCTGATTTCACTGCTGGTGATGCACAAGTACTTCGTGCTGTCCGGTCAGCTTGCGGCTCAGCCTTTGCCGCTGCGGCAGCACTCGGGATTCAGCGCCAGTGCGGCGAGAAACAACTGGGCGTGACGATCCGCCAGTGCCTGGAGATCGCGGTCGTAACCTCCGCCGATGACTCCCGCGACGGGAATGCCGAGGTCGCGACACCGTGCGAGGACGAAGCGATCCCGGCGGTAGAGCCCCGCGGTACTCAGCGAGAAATGCCCCAGCCGATCACCGGCATGCACGTCGGCGCCGGCGTCGAACAGCACGAACTGCGGTCGGAAATCGCTCAGGATCGGATCGAGTTCCCGGGCGAGACAGCGCAGGTAGGCGTCGTCGTCAGTCCCTCTGGGAAGTGCGACGTCGCGATCGCCCCGGACTTTCTCGAAGGGAAAATTGGCCTCGCCATGGATCGAGAATGTGAAGACTCGCGGCTCGTGGCGGAAGATCCAGGCGGTACCATCGCCCTGATGGACATCGCAGTCGACGATCAGAATTCGCTCGAGACGATGTTCGGCCAGCAGGTAATGCGTCGCGACCGCCAGATCGTTGAGCAGGCAGTAGCCACTGGCACGATCGGCATAGGCGTGATGGGTGCCGCCGGCACTGTTGAGCGCCAGGCCGTTCTCCCGCGCTGCCTCCACGGTGGCCAGCGTGCCGCCGACTTCCAGCAGGGTGCGTTCGACCAGCGCCGGCGACCAGGGGAAGCCGCTGGGCGTGCGCCTTGTGTTGGCGATGTCGCCCAGATAGAACCGCTGCAGGTAGTCGGCGGTATGGGTCCGCAGCAATGCGTCACTGCTGGCCGGGTGCGGCGTTATCCAGCGGACGTCATCGCGGCTATCGAACCCCAGCGCCGACAGGCGCTCCCGCAGGGCGCGGAATTTCGCCATCGGGAACGGATGGCGCTCGGGCCAGTCGATGCTGTAGCCCGGGTGATGAACGATGGGTAGCACGCTCGAGTGATCTCCGCTGGGTCGATGGAAGCGCCGTTGCTGCCGGGCCGCGGCAATTGGTCCCTGGCGGCGGTGCCAGGGGGCACTACGCTGGGAGATGTCTCCCGATGCCGCGAGTTTTTCGCCATGCGAGTTACCGTTTTCAGTGCCCAGCCCTATGATCGCCGCTTTTTCGACGAACTCGCTGTCGTGCAAGATGCCGATGACGACATCGAGTGGCACTATCAGGAGGCCAGTCTCGATGCCGGCACCGTAGCGCTGGCGGCGGGCAGTGATGCGGTCTGCGTATTCGTCAACGACTGCCTCGACGCCGCCGTGCTCGACATGCTGGCCGCCCTCGGGATCCGCGCGATCGTGTTGCGCTGCGCCGGTTTCAACAACATCGATCTCGCGGCTGCCCATCGGCTCGGGCTGTTCGTGGCGCGGGTGCCGGCCTACTCGCCGGAGGCGGTGGCCGAACACGCGCTGGCGATGATCATGACCCTGAACCGCAAGACTCACCGGGCCTTCAACCGCGTGCGCGAGGGCAACTTCGCACTCGATGGGCTGCTGGGGGTCACGCTGCATGGCAAGACGGCAGGCGTGATCGGGACGGGGCGGATCGGACTGTGCATGGCACGTATCCTGAAGGGACTCGGCTGCGATGTGCTGGGCTACGATCCCTATCCTGCCGACGCGTTCCAGGCCTACGGGGAAGCGGTCCCGCTCGAGGCGCTGCTGGCACGCTCCGATATCGTCTCGCTGCACTGTCCGCTGACCGAGCAGACCCATCACCTGATCGATGACGGGACCCTGGCGGCGATGAAGCCGGGCGCCATGCTGGTCAATACCTCGCGAGGGGCGCTGATCGATACCCCCGCGGTCATCGGTGCGCTGAAATCACGTCAGTTGGGGGCGCTGGCCATCGACGTCTACGAGCAGGAGAGCGAACTGTTCTTCCGCGACCACTCGGCGGAGATCATCGACGATGACGTGTTCGCGCGCCTGGCGAGTTTCCCCAATGTGCTGATCACCGGGCACCAGGGTTTCTTCACCGTCGAGGCGCTGCGCGAGATCGCCCAGGTGACCCGGGCCAACCTGATGGCCTTCGCCGAAGGCATCGAGTGCCCCAATCGGCTGTAGCGGGTCGGGTCAGCGGGTCATGCGCTCCACGCCACCGCCGGTACCCAGCAGCAGCACGTCGGCGGGGCGGCGGGCGAAAAGCCCGTTGGTGACCACGCCGACGATGGCGTCCAGCGCGGCTTCCATCGCTTCCGGATCGTCGAACAGCCTGTCGTAGCCATCGAGGATACGGTTGCCGTTGTCGGTCAGCACGCCATCCCGATAAACCGGGGTGATGCCGAGTTTGACCATTTCGCGGGCGACGTAGGAACGCGCCATCGGAATCACCTCGATCGGCAGCGGGAATCCGCCCAGTATCTCGACACGCTTGCTGGCATCGGCGATGCAGATGAAGCGCTCGGCGCAGGCCGCCACGATCTTTTCGCGCGTCAGCGCCGCGCCACCGCCCTTGATCATGCGCAGTCTGGCATCGATTTCATCGGCGCCATCGACATAGACCGGTACCGTGCCGACATGATTGAGCTCTAGCACATCGATACCATGGGATTTCAACCGCGCTTCGGTCGCATCGGAACTGGCCACCGCACCGCGGAAATCGTGTCGGCGAGCGGCCAGCAGGTCGATGAAATGATTGGCCGTGGAACCTGTGCCCACGCCGATCACCGCGTCCGGTGTCAGTAGATTGTCGATGTCATCGAGGGCTGCGGCGGAGACGGCGCGTTTGAGATCGTCCTGGGTCATGTCGGTTCCGGCAGGCTGAAAGAGGAGACAGATGTGGATTTTCACGAGGTGCGGCCAGTATAGAGTAAGCGAGGCGCGCTGCCGATGGCGCTGGACGCTCGGGGTCGGGGTCTGCTAACAATACGGGTCCACAATTATTACACACCGTTCTCGTGCCCGCCGATTCCGAGGCGGGAGCGCTGCGCCCCAGCTGTTCGCCAGGACATACCCGAATGCAACTCGAAGACATCGTCAAGAAGATCCTCCAGGCCCGCGTCTACGAGGCGGCCCGGGAGACGCCGATCTCCCCGCTGCCCGCGCTTTCCCGTCGTTTCTCCAATCGCATCCTGATCAAGCGCGAAGACCTGCAGCCGGTCTTCTCGTTCAAGATTCGCGGCGCCTACAACAAGATGGCGCAGCTGAGCGAGGAACAGAAGGCCAACGGCGTGATTGCGGCCTCCGCCGGCAACCATGCCCAGGGTCTGGCGATGGCGGCCAAGCAGATGGGGGTCAAGGCGGTGATCGTGATGCCGCGGGTCACACCGGATATCAAGGTATCTGCGGTGCGTGGCTGGGGTGCCAAGGTCGTATTGAAAGGCGATGCCTTCGGTGAGGCCTTGAGCCACGCCCGGGAGCTGATCGCCGAGCACGGTTACACCTACATTCCGCCCTATGACGATTTTGACGTGATCGCCGGTCAAGGCACCGTGGCCATGGAAATCCTCCGTCAGCACACCGGTCCGCTCGATGCGATCTTCGTGCCGGTGGGTGGCGGCGGCCTGCTGGCGGGTATCGCTGCTTACGTCAAGTATCTGCGCCCGGAGATCAAGGTGTTCGGCGTCGAGGCCGAAGACTCCGCGTGTCTCAAGGCGGCGCTGGAGGCGGGCGAACGGGTGACGCTGGATCAGGTCGGCGTGTTTGCGGAAGGGGTCGCGGTCGCTCAGGTTGGCGAAGCGCCGTTCGAGATCCTGCGCCATCACGTCGACGGTGTCATCACCGTCAATACCGATGAAATGTGCGCCGCGGTCAAGGATACCTTCGACGACACGCGGGCGATGGCGGAGACGTCCGGCGCGCTGTCGCTGGCGGGGCTGAAGAAGTATATCCAGCAGACCGGGGCGCATGATCAGACGCTGATGTGCATCAACTCCGGCGCCAATATCAATTTCGACCGCCTGCAGCATATTGCCGAACGCACCGAGCTGGGCGAACAGCGCGAAGCGATTCTGGCGGTGCAGATTCCCGAACGGCCGGGCAGCTTCAAGCAGTTCTGCCGGGTGATCGGGCGGCGAATGGTGACCGAGTTCAACTACCGCTACGCCGACCCTGACGGCGCGCATATCTTCGTCGGTGTACAGGTCAAGCCGGGCGGCGAAGATCGCGAAGAGGTCATTCGCCGGCTACGCGACGCGGACTATCCGGTCGAGGATCTCACCGATAACGAACTGGCCAAGCTGCACATTCGCCACCTGGGCGGTGGACGACCGCGGGAGCGTTTCGAGGAAGAGGTCTATCGTTTCGAGTTCCCCGAGCGGCCCGGTGCGCTGATGAACTTCCTCACCCACCTGCCGGCGGACTGGAACATCTCGCTGTTCCACTATCGCAACCATGGCGCTGCCTACGGGCGCGTGCTGGTCGGGCTGCAGATGCCCAATGGCGATCGCGCCCATGCCGAGGAGCATTTCGATCGCATCGGCTACCGTTATTGGAAGGAGACCGACAATATGGCGTATCGGCTGTTCATGGCCTAGCAGCGTACGATAGCGGTTACAAAAGTGTGAAATAGGCTGTAAAAGTGTCTGAAACCGACTTAAATCTTTTTGTGTAAATGCCGATACTATCGGGTAACGAAAAAGGTGTCATCTGGGCCGGAAACGCTCTTGTCAAGTTTTTGGCCTGACCCTATAGTCGTGCGCGTCGCTGCGGGGGGCAGCGGCCGAACCCAACGCAGCGGAGTCGACATGAAACGCAAGCCCGACTTGGTAATGGCATTGGTATTGATCTTTGGTGTCGGCGTGGTGGCCACGGGCTACGCGCAGACATTGCTGGGCGCCTGAGGCCCGCGAACACTCCGCATCCACCGGCTGGTGACAGACGTGAGATCAGGGAGTGGCGAAGAGAGTGAAAAGCCAATGGGGTGTGGCTGACGACGGCCGGTAGCGGAAACGCTGCCGGCCGTCGTCGTTTCGGACTCCATTTCCGGCGCGGGCTGGCGTTATGGCGTCAGCGGTCATTAGCGTCGTGGCTGGATGACTCGCCGGTCGCTGACGATCGCATCCAGCGGCACGTCCCAGCTGGCCACGGGCAGCGCCTCGACGCGCTGGCAGTCGTGGGCAAGCCCGATCAGTGCCGGCCTGGGGCGACGGCGCCGGGCGAAGGCAAAGGTCCGGTCGTAGAAACCGCCACCCATGCCGATCCGCTGACCGTCATCGTCGAACCCTACCAGTGGCATCAGCACGGTATCCAGCGCCCAGGCCGGCAGCCGGTTGGCTCGTCGGGCGCCGAATCGGGTGTCCGGCTCGGCAATGCCGAAACGGTTGTGCGTCATTCGGGTGCCGGCGTGATAGCGCACGAACCACAGCCGGTTCTCGGAAAGAGGCCGCAATACCGGCAGATAGACCTGGGCACGACGCGCCGTCAGCCAGTCGATCAGCGGTCGGGGATCGATCTCGCCATCATTCGGCAGATAGAGCGCCACGCGTCGGGCACGTTGAAGTTCAGGCAACCGCGTGAGGCGGCGACAGAGTTCCCGGGAGGCCAGGCGTCGTTGATGCGGGGTCAGTGCGCGTCGACGTCGGCGCAATTCTCGCCGAAGTTCGCGTCTATCGAAGCTGCCATCGACGCCGGATACGGCGATTGACGATGCCGTCGCGGCCTGGGCAGATTCGGTGGTGATCGTTGCGGTGGTCTCGTTGAAAGACAAGAGAGTTCCCCAGAGTGCCGCTGTCATTCTGGCCCTGAACCTACTGGTTCAAGGTGGGTGGCCGCAGGCAGGCCTTCAGGCTTTCCGTCGCGCGGACATGCACACGGGCCTGCCTAGCATTTGGCCCCCTGGGTACTGCGCATAGGCTCGAGGGACTTTAATGACTGGCGCACACTCCAGGAAACACCACCATCGTAGCAGAGCGGCCCTGCATGCCCAATGACGGATTGAGATATGCGTTGAAGGAATCAGGAAGAAGGCGTGTTCTGGCCGGGTTCGCCGACCCGGGCCAGCGCGCGCTCGAGTCTTTCGCTCAAGTCGTTCAGGCTCTGTTCGCCGGCGCGATGGGAGTCCAGCGCGGTCAGCAGCTCATGGGTGATATTGAGGGCAGCCATGATCGCGATCTTGTCGGCACCCAGCACCTTGCCGCGGGAATGGATGCCGTGCATGGCCCGGTCCAGGTAGCGGGCGGAGCGCTTCAACTGCTCCTGCTCTTCGGGTGGACAGGCGATCACGTAGGGTTTGCCCAGCAGGGTGACTTCGGTCGTCGGGCGAGACGTGTCGCTCATGGTGTCGCTCCGGGGTGGGCGGTGAAGATCGATGCGGTAAGATGGCAGGCATTCGCGTCGTGAGCCGAGCGGCCATCGCCTGGATTCGACACTCTGCCTGCGGTCGGTGATCGACCAGGCTGGGCAACCTGACAACGCCCGGGCCGCTCGCCGCCGCGATTGATCCGTCACTATAGAGAGCCGATTATGGGCGGTCAACGCGATGCGCAGCCTTGGCTGCCGCGCTGCTCGTCCGCAATCGCTCGCGATCACCCAATCATGGATGCCGACATGTCGATCATCAACGACCAGCTCGATTTTTCCACCGTTGCCAACGTCTTCCTGGTGCATGGCAGTCTGCAGTCACCGGCGTTTCTCGACGGTCGTCTGTGTGCCGAGCTGGGCCTGCATGACGTAAGCGCCGAGGGCTGGCTGGAGGAAGTCTGCCTGGCGCTCAACGTCGAACAGCCGGAAAGCCGTGACGATGCCGACGTGCTGCTGGGCTGGCGTCGCCAGACGCTGGACGCCTTGTCAGCTGCCGAGCTCAACTTCGAGCCGCTGTTGCCGGACGAGCTGTTCTCGCTCTCCGAGCGGGCCCAGGGCCTGAAGGAGTGGACCCACGGTTTTCTCGAGATCGTCAACGAAGTGGACGGCGAAACCTACGAGAACTGGTCGTCGCCCCTGAAAGAGGCGCTGGAGGATCTGGGCCAGCTGTCGGCGATCGATGTCGAGATCACCGACGACCCCGAGAACGAAAATGACCTGTTCGCGTTGACCGAGCACGCCCGCATGGCGGCGATGCTGCTCTACACCGAGCAACATCCCGGCCAGCCCCAGGTAGAACAGCCCGAGGGCGAACAGGCCGAGAGCGGTGATCCCGCCGCCAATGACGCTGAAAAGCCGTCGTCGCTGCATTGAAGCCGCTCGCGTCTCGGGGCCGAAAGCCACCGGACGCGACGCGAATCGCCAATATCCCAGGCGTCTCTCTCGACTCTCGAGGCGCCTCGCTCAAGGAGAGAGGCATGTTACCCGAGCCGTTACCGCGCCCAGCCCCCATCTCGGCGGAAGAGTTTGCCGCCCGCCGCGAGCGTCTGATGGCCGAATTGCCGGAAGGCAGCGCCGTGCTGCTGCCGGGAGCCGCGCTCAAGACGCGCAATCACGACAGCGAATACGCCTTTCGCCAGAACAGCGATTTTCACTATCTCTGTGGATTTCCCGAACCCGACGCCCTGCTGTTGTTACTGCCCGGCCGCGACGCCGGAGAAGCCATTCTCTACTGCCAGGAGAAAGATCCGGAGAAAGAGGCCTGGACCGGTATTCGCATCGGTCCCGAAGGCGCCGTGAGCGATTACGGCATGGACGAGGCGTTCGACAACACCCAGCGGCACAACCTGACCGAACTGCTTGACGGTCGGCAGGCCCTCTATCTGCCGCTGGCCGACACCACCGCCATGGGGATTGCCGAGCGCGTGCGTGCCCAGCTGAGTGCGCGAGCGCGGCGGGGCGCGGTCGCTCCCACCCGGTTTGCCGATGTCAGCGCCTTGATTCACGAGCTTCGTCTGACCAAGAGCGAGGCCGAACTGGCGTTGATGCGCCACGCAGCGCACATCAGCGCGCTGGCACACCGGCGGGCCATGCATGCCAGCCGCCCGGGGCGCTTCGAATATCAGCTGCAGGCGGAAATCGAGCACGAATTCGTCTGGCACGGCGCCCGGGCGCCCGCCTACGGCACCATCGTCGGTGGCGGAACCAACGCCTGCGTGCTGCATTACGTCGAGAATGCGGCGCCACTGGCAGACGGCGACCTGGTGCTGATCGACGCTGGCGGCGAGTTCGATCTCTACGCCGGCGACATCACCCGCACCTTCCCGGTCAACGGCCGCTTCAGCGATGCCCAGCGCGCGCTCTACGACATTGTACTGGCAGCAGAAGAACGCGCCGTGGCGGCGGTCAAGCCCGGCGTCACGCTGGAAGCCATCCATCAGGGTGTGGTGCGGGATCTTACGGCCGGCCTGATCGAACTCGGCCTGCTGGAAGGTGAGCTGGAAAAGAACATCGAGTCCCAGCATTTCCGACGATTCTATCTGCATTCGACCTCGCACTGGCTCGGTCTGGACGTTCACGACGTCGGCAGCTATCGGGTCGACGGTGAGCCACGGCCGCTGGAGCCGGGCATGGTGTTGACGGTGGAACCCGGCCTGTACATTCCCGACGCTGAAGACATTCCCGTGGCTTATCGGGGCATTGGCATTCGTATCGAGGATGACGTGGTCGTGACCGACTCTGGCGGGGAGGTGTTGACCTCGCAGGTGCCTAAAGCAACCGCCGAGATCGAAGCGTTGATGCAGGGCCAAAATTGATCATTTTTTGATCGCTTCTGAATCGGGTCAAAATATTACGTAATCGGTGTAACCGATATGTAGGTCGCGTGATGGCTGGATTCTGAATTTTCAATCGTAACGCAATGGCGGATGCGGATGTCTCAGACACAGCAAGCAACCACGGTCGACGTGGCGATCATCGGCGGTGGCCTGGTGGGTGCCAGCCTCGCCTGTGCGCTAGGCGGCCTGATAGAGACCGAGCGAGCACGGGTGGATGGGCGAGAATCTGACGCTGAGCCGCGCGCGCCGCTGCGCGTCGCGATCATCGAGCCCAATTCGCTACCCAGCGTGGACGACGCGAGCACTTACCAGCCCAGTTTCGACGCCCGGGCCAGCGCGATTGCTTATGGCTCGCGCCGCCACTTCGCACGGTTGGGCGTGTGGCCGGCGATGGCAACGGAAGCGGCGCCGATTCGACACATCCACGTCAGCGAGCGTGGCCGCCTGGGCGCGACACGGCTGCATGCCGAGGAGCTTGGTGTCGAGGCGCTGGGTTACGTCATTCCCAACGCCTGGATGGGGCGAACGCTGCATGCGCGGCTCGGCTCACTGCCGATCGACTGGCGCTGCCCGGCGCGCGTCGAGTCGCTGGAAGCCGAGAGCGGCGGCTACCGCCTCACGCTCGATAGCGGCGAGGTCATTCACGCGGGCCTGACCGTGCTGGCCGACGGTGGCCGGGCCGGTTTCAAGGAGCGCCTGGGGATCGAGAGCGACCATCATCCCTACGAGCAGACCGCGCTGATCGCCAACGTCGAGGTCAGCCAGGCGCATGCCGGCTGGGCGTTCGAGCGCTTCACCCGAGAGGGTCCGATGGCCTTGCTGCCACTTGCCGGGCGCCGGATGGAGCTGGTCTGGACCCACCAGCAGGGCGCGGTCGACAGCACCCTGGCGCTTTCCGACGGCGCGTTTCTCGAGCGCTTGCAGCAAGCGTTCGGTGATCGCGCCGGCCGCTTCCGACGGGTGGGGCAGCGGCACACCTATCCGCTGTCGCTGGTCACGGCGCGGGAGACGATCCGCCCGCATCTGGCCATACTGGGCAATGCGGCCCACGCGCTGCACCCGGTCGCCGGCCAGGGCTTCAATCTGGCACTGCGAGGTGTCATGGATCTGGCAGCTGCCATCGAAGAGGCCCGGGCGAACGGGCGCACGGCCGGTGATCCACGGACCCTGGCAAGCTTCGAGGCGCGGCGGGCGGCCGATACGCACCAGATCGTACGCTTCAGCGATGGTCTGATCCGGCTGTTCGGCATCGATCATGCGGGCCTGGGGCATGCCCGCGCCGCCGGCTTGATCGGGCTCAATGCGGTGGGACCATTGCGGCGAACGTTGGCGAGGCGCGCCATGGGGATCGAACGTTAGATCCTGGCCTGGATGAACGCCCAGTCTGGCCTCGATCTGACCTTCTCGCCGACGTTGCAAAGAACGCTGGGCCGCGCGATACGCGCGTTCACGGGCCGAATCAGAGAGGAGACGCGTTATGGATGACAGCGATGTACTCATCGTGGGCGGCGGGGTGGTCGGCTCGACCCTGGCCTTGCTGCTGGGTGAAGCCAACTGGCGAGTGACGATCATCGATGCCTCGCCGGCGCCGGAAGGCAATGAAACCGTGGGCCAGGGGAAACCGGCGCTGCGTGTCAGTGCCTTGACCGCGACCTCGCAGCGTCTGCTGATGGCGCTGGACGTCTGGCCCTGGCTCGCTTCGCGCCGCGTGTCGGCCTACCACGGCATGCAGGTCTGGGACGCCGAGGGTAGCGGCGAGATCGGGTTCGACGCCGACGAGGTGGGAGTCGATGCGCTGGGGCATATCGTCGAGAACGAGCTGCTGCTGGCGGCGCTGGCGCGACGTCTCGAGTCGTTGCCCAACGTGGAATGGCTGCGGGAAGCCACACTGACCGGCTATACGCGCGACAACGATGTTGACCGCGAAGGCGCTCGCAACGCCGGCCATGCCGTGATCACGCTGGACAATGGCGAGCAGCGACGGGCACCGCTGATCGTCGGCGCCGATGGCGCCAATTCTCCGCTGCGCACGATGGCCGGTATTCCGGTCAGTGAACGCGACACCGGTCAGGCAGCCGTGGTGACCACCGTGCGCACCGATGTCGGTCATGGTGGCGTCGCTCGTCAGGCGTTTCTTGCCACCGGCCCGCTGGCGTTCCTGCCGCTGACTATCGATGGCCGGGACGACCACTGCTCGATCGTCTGGTCGACCACGCCCGGCGAGGCCCGGCGGCTGACGGCGCTGGGCGATAGCGACGAGGGTCGGGCGCAGTTGGGAATCGAGCTGGCGCGAGGGTTGGGCGGACGGCTGGGCGACGTCGAAGTGATCGACGCCGCACCGCATTTCCCGATTACCCAACGCCATGCCCAGCGTTATGTCGACGAGGGCCTGGCGCTGATCGGCGATGCGGCTCACAGCCTGCACCCGCTGGCGGGTCAGGGCGTCAATCTCGGGTTGATGGACGCCGCCGTCCTCGCCGAGGAGTGGATTCGCGCCCGACAGCGGGGCGCCCCGCCGGGAGACCGACGTATCCTGGTTCGCTACGAGCGTCGCCGGCGCGGCGAAAATGCGGCCATGCTCGCCGCCATGCAGGGATTCCAGCGGCTGTTCGGCAGTCGTCAGCCGGCGCTGCGGCTCGCCCGCAACTGGGGCCTTAGTGGCGTCGATCGGCTGATGCCGATCAAGCGGCTGCTGATTCGTCAGGCGCTGGGAGAATACGGCGATCTGCCCGAGCGATGTCGGTAGCTCGGAGCCGGCCATCACTGTCTCGTCAAAACGGCTGCCCATTGGGCAGCCGTTTCGCCTTTCCCGTTACGAGAACATCATCAGGGAGCGGAATCGGTACTCTTTTCAGTCTGAGTGCGCTTGCCAGTATCAGCGCCTTGCCCCGCCCGAGGCCGCTGCACCACGTTGAGTGCCTTGAGCAGGTTCAACGCTTCACCCAGCTGATAGTCGTCGGCAGCGATCGGGGTGTCGATGCTGTCCGTCGCCTGGTCGGGATCGCCGTTCAGCAGATGGCCGCGAAGGTTGGATTCTCGCAGCTGGAAGCCGCTGTTGTCCTCGACTTCCAGGCGTCCACGAACCACGCGGACATCGGGCGCGATGCCTTCGGCCTGGATCGAGCGCCCACTGGGCGTGTAATAACGCGCGGTGGTGAGCTTGAGGCCATCCCCGTTGCCGAGCGGCATGACCTGCTGCACCGAACCCTTGCCGAAGCTCCGCGTGCCCATCAGCACGGCGCGGCCCTGATCCTGCAGTGCGCCGGCGACGATCTCGGCGGCGGATGCGCTACCACCATTGATCAACACCACCAGCGGCACATCGGGGGCCGTCGTCCTGGCATGGGCGGTGAAGCGCATGTCGTCGTCGGTCAGCCGGCCCTTGGTGTAGACCACCAGACCGCTGGAGAGAAACTGATCGGCCACGTCGACGGCGCTGGAAAGAACGCCGCCGGGGTTGTTGCGCAGATCCAGCACCAGGCCCTGCAGCGGGCCCGATGTCGTCAATGAATCCAGCGCGTCCCGGGTCTGCTCGCCGGTCCGACTCTGGAACTGGCTGATCCGCAGATAGCCGTAGCCTGGCTCCAGCAGGCGGCTGGACACGCTCTCGGACTGGATCGACTCGCGGGTCAGCGTCACCTTGCGAGGCTCCTGTTCGCCGTCTCTCAGCAGCAGCAGTTCGATATCGGTGCCGGCTTCGCCACGCATCAGGTCCACGGCTTCCTGCAGGCTCAGATCGTTGGTCGGGGTGCCGTCGATGGCGACGATGCGGTCGCCCGGCTGGACGCCGGCGCGAGCGGCAGGCGTATCGTCGATCGGTGCGATCACGGTGAGCTGGTCGTCACGCAGGCCGACTTCGATGCCGACGCCGCTGAACTCCCCCTCGGTGCTTTCCCGCAGATTCTGGAAGGCATCGGCATCGAGGTATTCGGAGTGAGGATCGAGCTGACTGAGCATGCCGCGCATGGCGTTGCGCAGCAGCGTCTTGTCGTCGACCTGTTCCACATAGGTGCGTTTGATCCGCTCGAAGACTTCGGCGAAGGTCTGGACATCCTCGACCGGCAAGCCGTTGGCGGCATCCTGCTCGGCCTGACTGGGCGTGCTGCCAGCGTTGTGGCTTTGTGCTTCGGCGGTAGGAGCCAGCCCCATGGCCAGTGCCAGCGCGAATAGCAGCGCGCCGACGCTCGGGCGAGCGAGCTCGGCCACCGGTGTGCGAAGTCGTCTGGCAGTTGCCCCTTTGGCGAGGAGACCTGTGACGAAAGGCCGTTGGTTCAGGCGGCTTGAATTCATGCAGTCTCCGCGACTCGAGCTGGGTAGATTGGTGGGTGCCGTTGAGCTTGATCCGCTGATCCCGGCACGGTAGCAACGAAGAAAATGGTGAGAAGACATCTGACGGCACTGAGCCGCCCCCGTGAAGGAACGGCGTTTGATAACCCAGCATAGCGGTTCGACGGGGCGATGATCCAGCTTGCCGATCAGCGTTTGCCAATCCAGTTGCCGGGATTGATCGGATTGCCGTTCTGGCGCACCTCGAAATAGAGCGCCGGACGCGACTGGCCACCGGTATTGCCGACGGCGCCCACCGTCTGGCCGTTGGCGACCTGCTGTCCGGGATCGACATCGATCTGCTGCAGATGGGCATAGAGGGTGAGGATGCCGTCGCCGTGATCGAGAATCAGCAGGTTGCCGAAGCCGCGCATCCAGTTGGCAAAGACCACCCGGCCCGCGTGCACCGCCTTGATCGCGGTTCCTGCCGGTGCACCGATCAGGATCCCGTTGCGATTGACCCCGTCGCCGCTGCCATAGCTCGACAGCATCGATCCCTGAACCGGCCACGGCAGATCGCCCCGCGTCTTGCTGATGGCGGTCGAGGGTGGCGGCTTCTTGAGGTTGGCGAGCTCTTTCTGCATGCGGCTCAGCAGGCGTTCGACGTGCGCTCGATCCTGGTTGAGATCCTCGAGACGGGCCTGTTCGCTGTCATAGCGACCGTCGAGCTTGGCCACCAGCGCCTGCCGGTCCTTCAGGCTCGCGGCCAGTTTCTGACGCTGCTGCTCGAGGTCGGCTTGCACCTCATCCAGTCGCGAGCGGCGCTGATCGATCGCCGCCAGATTGTCATCCAGCTCTCGGTTGAGCGCACGCAGCGCCTCGAGCCGTTCCCGACGCGCCGACGACAGCGCGTTGAGATAATGCTGCAGCCGATCGACCTCGGCCGGGTCGTCCTGGTTGAGCAGCAACTTCAGCTGGGGCGTGGTGCCGAGACGATAGAGCGCGTCGAATTGCCGTGCCAGTGCCTCGCGTTGTCGTTCGCGCTCGGCAGCCAGGGTCTGGCGCTGCTGCTGGAGCTTGTCGACTTCGCCATCCAACCGACCGCGCTCGGCCTGCAGCGAATCCAGGCGCTTGTGAGTCTGGCCGATGGCGGTCTCGACCTGCTCCAAGGCCTCCTGGGCGTCGCCGCGGGCCGCCTGGGTATTGCCCAGCTTGCCCTGCAGCGCCTGAATGTCGGTCGCCAGGCTGTCCAGTCTGGCACGCGCCTCCTGGGGGTTGGCCTGACCCAGGGCCGGGCCAGCCAGCACCAGGCTGCCGGCCAGCAAGAGAGAGTATCCACCACTGCCTAGCCGGCACCGCGGGCGTCGCCTGCCTTGCCTATGCATCACGTCGGGCACGCTCCATCGTGCTGGGCAGCGACAGGCGAGCGGACATCATGCATCGTCGATCAGCACGTTACCGGTCATCTCCTCGGGAGCGGGTTGTCGCAGCATATGCAGCAGTGTCGGTGCCAGATCGCACAGCCGACCGTCCGGCTTGAGCCTGACGGGCTTGTCGCGGCTGCCCTGACTTTGACAAACGTAGACCAGCGGCACCATGAAGGTGGTATGAGAGGTATGCGGATTGCCGGTTTCGGGGTCGACCATCATTTCAGCGTTGCCGTGATCCGCCGTGACCAGACATTCGCCACCGACTTTCTCGATCGCCTCGACCACGCGTCCCAGACAGGTATCGACGGCCTCGATCGCCTTGGTGGCGGCGCCCAGGTCGCCGGTATGGCCAACCATGTCGCCGTTGGCGTAGTTGCAGATGATCAGGTCGTACTTGTCGTCCTCGATCGCCTTGACCAGCGTGTCGGTCAGTTCGAAGGCGCTCATCTCCGGCTTCTCGTCGTAGGTCTTGACGTCCTTCGGTGACTGGATCAAGGCCCGATCCTCACCCTTGAACTTGGCCTCGCGTCCGCCGGAGAAGAAGAAGGTGACGTGGGCGTACTTTTCCGTTTCGGCAATGCGCAGTTGAGTCAGCCCATGGCTTTCTGCCACTTCGCCCAAGGTGTTGACCAGATCCCGGGGCGGGAAGGCGGCGGGCGTATCGATGTCGTCCGCGTACTGGGTCAACATCACCAGACCGTTGCCGGCCAGCTTGATGCGCTCGCCGCGATCGAAACCGTCGAATGCCGGATTGACGAAAGCGCGGGTCAGTTCGCGCGCGCGGTCGGAACGGAAGTTCAGAAACAGCGCGGCATCGCCCTCGGCCATGACGATCTTGTCGCCGTTGGGCCGCACGGCGGTAGCGGCGACGAATTCATCGGTTTCGCCCCGCTCGTAAGCGGCGCTCAGGCCGGCCTCGGCACTCTCGGCGACGTGCTCGCCCTCGCCGAAGCGCACCACGCGGTAGGCTTTCTCGACACGATCCCAGCGGTTGTCACGGTCCATCGCGAAGTAGCGACCGACCACCGAGGCGACGAAGCCGTTCTCGGCGCCCACCAGCTCGGCCAGTTTGGCGTTGGCACGCTCGATCGACGCACCGGCGCTCTTGGGAGCAGTATCCCGGCCGTCGGTGAACGCGTGGAGATAGATTCGCTTGGCGCCGCGATCGGCGGCCAGCGCTGCCACGGCCAGCAGGTGATCTTCATGGCTGTGTACGCCGCCGGGTGAGAGCAGGCCCATCAGATGGACGGCCTTGCCGTTGGCGACCGCATCGTCGATTGGCAAGGTCAGCGCTTCGATCGTTTTCAGCTCGTCATCCGTAATCGCCTTGGTGATACGGGTGAAATCCTGGTAGACGATCCGGCCGGCACCGATGTTCATGTGACCGACTTCGGAATTCCCCATCTGGCCCTCTGGCAGACCCACGTAATTGCCATCGGTATGAATCAGGGTATTGGGGTAATCGCGCTTGAGGCGATCCATCACCGGCGTGTCGGCGGCGGCGACAGCGTTGTTGGCGCTGTTGTCGTTCTGGCCGTAGCCATCGAGAATCAGCAGTGCGACGGGGCGCGGAGTGCGGGAAGTATCTGCCATGACAAGCCTCGAAAAATCGGATGGACGGGATGAGTCGTGTCGAAAACCTATCGTTCGGCACCAGAGATGCTGGAATCTGTCGCTCTAGAATTCGTCGTTTTGAAACGAAGGTCTCAAAGGATAGCGCACCGGGCGAGTCGGGTCAGCCGTCCGCCTCGCGCTTGCCTCGTTTCACCGACGCCCTTGTGTATAATGGCGGGCCAGGATTTTCAGCCGTTCGCGCCCCTAGCAACGAAGGCTTCCATGCCGGATTGCAAGACGCGGTTTGACGCAGACGCGCCAAGGGCGGAGTCGCACGCCATGACGGCGTTTCGCGATCCCATTGGCCCCAGAATTAGAGTGCCGGCAGACCCATGATCGATCAGTTGTTCGAATTCGTCGAAAACCATCCGCTGCTGGTCAGCGCCTTTCTGGTCGTGCTGCTTGCGTGGTTGGCGTTCGAGGCCAAACGCGGCGGTGCTTCCGGCGTCTCCACCACCGAGACCACGTCTCTGATCAACCGCGAAGACGGCGTGGTGATCGATATCCGCGAGAGCAGCGAGTTCAAGGCCGGGCACATCGCCGGGGCCAAGAACATTCCGCAGTCGCGCCTGAAGGAGCGACTGACGCAGATCGAGAAGCACAAGGACACGCCGGTCATCGTGGTCTGCAAGCAGGGCCAGACATCGGCAGCCGCGGTTACCGAACTCACCCAGGCCGGCTTTTCGCGCGTCTACAAGCTCAAGGGCGGCATGGCACAGTGGCAGGCCGACGGCCTACCGGTCGTGCGTCGCTGATCGCGGCTCGGGCATCGCGTCGGCCAGTCACGCCGATCAATCATTCCGGCAGTCATTCAGGAACATAAAGGAAACGCACCATGGCGGAAGACAACAATCAGCAGGGTTCTCAGGGCGGCTCCCAGGATAAGCCGCAGCTGCAGTTCTCCCTGCAGCGCATCTACGTGAAGGACATCTCGTTCGAATCGCCCAATGCGCCCAGCGTGTTTCAGCAACCGTTCAAGCCCAAGGTCGGCCTGGACCTCGACACCACCAGCCAGTCGATCAGCGAAGATCTGTACGAGGTCGTGGTCAAGGTGACCGCGCAGGTCTCGAACAACGAAGACGGCGCCACGGCGTTCCTGGTCGAAGTCGAGCAGGCCGGGCTGTTCCGTATCTCCGGCCTTGCCGGTGATCAGCTGGACCACACGCTGGGCGCCTTCTGCCCCAACGTGCTGTTCCCCTACGCTCGCGAGTGCATCGACAACCTGGTCAGCCGCGGCAGCTTCCCTCCGCTGATGCTGGCGCCGGTGAACTTCGAGGCGATGTACGCCCAGAAGAAGCAGCGCACCGCCCAGGCCAGCGAAACCACGCAGTAAGCCAGCCATGGCCAATCCGCGCATTCACGTCGCCGTCAGCCTTGTCGTTGGCGGCGACGTCGTTCTGCCCGAGGGGGCGGCGCGCCACGTCGCGCTGGTCCTGAGACTTCGTGAAGGCGCACGGCTGACCCTGTTCGATGGCGAGGGCCACGAGGCGCAGGCCCGGCTGATCGAGGTGGGCCGCAAGCGCGTCGTCGCCCAGATCGATACGATGACGGCGGGCGGCGGCGAATCTCCGCTGGCCGTTCACCTGGGACAGGCGATCTCCAAGGGCGATCGCATGGACTACGCGATCCAGAAGTCGGTGGAGCTCGGCGTGGCGACCATCACGCCGCTCTATGTCGAGCACGGTGACGTGCGCCTGAAGGGCGATCGCGAGGCCAGGAAATTGGCCCATTGGCAGGGGGTGGCCGTCAGCGCCTGCGAACAGTGCGGACGCGCCCGCGTACCGACGATCCATCCGCCGCGATCCCTGTCCGAATGGCTCGGCGAACGGGACGAGGCGCTGCGCCTGGTGCTGCATCCCGCCACCGACGACAGCTGGCAGCAGGCGGATTCGGTCGAATCCGCGGCACTGCTG
This sequence comes from Salinicola socius, assembly GCF_001937195.1. Lineage (GTDB taxonomy): Bacteria > Pseudomonadota > Gammaproteobacteria > Pseudomonadales > Halomonadaceae > Salinicola > Salinicola socius. The sequence continues at coordinate 115,327 of NZ_MSDO01000012.1, forward strand.
ATCGGGCCGGAAGGCGGGCTCAGCGCCACCGAGGTCGACAACGCCCGGCGTGCCGGTTTTCAGCCGCTCACCCTGGGTCCGCGCATTCTGCGCACTGAAACCGCCCCCGTCGTGGCACTGACGCTACTGCAGCATCACTTCGGCGATCTGTAGCGACGGCGCTTGGGCGCCGCTGCCGGGGGCAATGTCGACTGGAACTCTCTTGCAGCCTTGCTTCAGAAATCACACGGATTTCAGCAACCCCACGGGCTTCGGTAACCATACGGGCCTCAGCAACCAGAACGTCTCGCAGAAACCAGAACGTCTCGCAGAAACCAGAACACCCCGCCAGCCGTTATCCGGTTGGCGGGGTGTTCCGTAGACGAATCGCGGACCGCTGGCGTGCGTGGTGTCGCGATTACAGCTCGAGATCGTACTCGACGATCAGCGGAGCGAACTCGCTGAACGTCGCGTCGGTATCGATCCAGGCGTCTTTCACGTTGCGACGGAAGTTGGGACCGACGATCTGATAATCGAGGCGCCAACCTTCCTGGCGGGAGCGCGACACTTCCTGGTCGAGCCTGGGCCACCAGGTGTACTGGTTGGCATCCCGGTTGACCTCGCGGAAGGTGTCGATGAAGCCGGTCGGGCCGAATACCTGATCCATCCACGCGCGTTCTTCGGGTTTGAAACCCGGCGTCGTCTGGTTGTCGGTCCAGTTGGCGAGATCGAGGGTCTTGTGCGCGATGTGCCAGGTGCCGCAGATGATGTACTCGCGACGTTTGCGAGCCATCTTGTTCAAGTACTCCAGATACTGGGTCATGAACGTCTGCTTGATCGCCGGGTCGTCACCTTCCGGCATCAGGAAGGTTGCGATGCTGAAGCGGTCGTAGTCCGCCTGCAGGAAACGACCTTCGTTGTCGCACTGCTCGAAGCCCAGACCATACATGATGGCCTTGGGAATCTTGCGGCAGTAGAGCCCGACGCCGGAGAATCCGTCCTGCTCGGCATCCAGGAAATAACCTTCATAGCCTTCCGGGTAGAGAATGCTGTCATCGAGCTCGAAGCTCTTGGCCTTCAGGTTCTGCACGCAGACGACGTCAGCATCCTGGTCGGCCAGCCAGTCGAGGAAGCCCCGCTCGACGGCCTCTCGGATCCCGTTCACATTGATGCTGGCGATTTTCATACAGTGTTCCTTCTTTGTCGCGCGTGTATGATACCCGAGCTTGAAAGATTTAGGTAAATGGCCGCTGTGTTTGGCCAAAACGGCAGCGGTCGGTTAAGCGTCACGAGGCCGTACATTGCGGCCTGCATCAGGACCTGCATCAGACTTAGGGAGACCCGGGGTGAGCGTCGAGATTCAGCCGTATCAGCAAGAGTTCATCGAATTTGCGATTGCCGAAGGCGTCCTGCGCTTCGGTGAATTCACGCTCAAGTCCGGCCGCGTCAGTCCCTATTTCTTCAATGCCGGCCTGTTCCGTTCAGGTCACGCCCTGGCCCGTCTGGGGCGTTTCTATGCCAGCGCCATTGCCGACAGCGGCATCGAGGCCGATGTACTATTTGGCCCAGCTTACAAGGGTATACCGCTGGCGGCGAGTGCAGCGGTTGCGCTTGCCGACCATCACCAGCGCGATATGCCCTTTGCCTTCAACCGCAAGGAAGCCAAGACCCACGGTGAGGGCGGCAATATCGTGGGTGCCGAGCTGCGCGGCAACATCCTCATCATCGATGACGTCATTACGGCCGGGACGGCGATCCGCGAGGTCATGCAGATCATCCACGATGCGGGTGCTCGAGCCGCGGGCGTCGTGATCGCTCTCGATCGGCAGGAACGTGGCCAGGACGCCGACGGTCTGAAGCCCCACAGCGCGATTCAGGAAGTCGAGGCGACGTATCATATGCCGGTTGTCAGCATCGTCAACCTCGATCAGCTCCTCGCCTACCTGGAAACCCGCCAGCCACGCAGTGGCGAGGACGGCGCTTCCCTCGCCCAACAGGCTGACGCCATCCGCGCCTATCGTGATCGCTACGGTGTCCGCAACGCCCACTGACCTTCGATGCCGCGGGTGATGACCCTGTCACGCCCGCTACCATTTGCCGCAGCAGCGCTGGTCGACGGGCAGGTTACAAAAGGTTTAAAAACACCGTTTCATAATCTCGGAAATTATGCCACGCTTACGCCGTTAGTCCAACGCGATTTGGCGCCAATTTCGGGAGACGCATCATGATCAACCGCAGCAGGATCAAACCCTGGGGCTTTGCCCTGGCCACAGCGACCTTCGTATTCGCCAGTCAGCAGGCGATGGCGCTGAGCGTATCCGCCAACGGCGGCGATGAATCCTTCGGTGTCGAAGCCAGCCAGACCATCTTCCCCACCTTGCGGGCCGGCGTCGGCTATCTGAACACCGATGACAGCGGTCACAACGCCAAGGCCTATTCCGGTTCACTGATGTTCACGCCTTGGCTGCCGGGCATCGACCTGTCGGTTGGCGGTCGTTACCAGTATCAGGACACCTATTACGGCAATGGCGGCGGTCTGGGCCTCGGCGGCTCCGCGTTCGTCGATACGCCGATTCCGCTGACCTCGATCGGCGGCTACGGCTTCTACACGCCGGAAGGCCTGACCAGCGGTGATGTGGAAAAGAGCTACGAGTACGGCGCCCAGGCGCGGGTCAACATCATCTCGCAGACCTACGTCTATGGTGGCTATCGCTACATGCGTACCGATTTCGACAACGACAACGGCCACACGCTGGATAGCGGACCGGTGCTCGGCGTCAGCGTCGGTTTCTAGACGGTACTGAACCACGACCGCGCCGGGTTCGAGGCGCGGTTGAAAGCCGCGCCGCCTCCCAGCTTTACAGGGGAGGCGGCGCCGCTTTTGGGGCGCTGTAGAAAGCTGCGCCGATTGCGTATGATGCAGGAGTTACCCGCATACGAGCCGGCCGCCATGCTTGATATCGTGCTGTTTGAGCCCGAAATTCCGCCCAATACCGGTAATATCATCCGGTTGTGCGCCAATACGGGTTTTCGCCTTCACATCATCGAACCGATGGCCTTCGAACTCGACGACAAGCGGCTGCGTCGCGCCGGGCTCGACTACCACGAATGGGCCCGAGTCCAGGTCCATGCCAACTGGGCCGCGTTTCTCGAAACCATCGGCCCCGAGCGCGTATTCGCCGTTTCCACCCGCGGCCGCCACGGTTACCACCATATCCACTTCCGCGAAGGCGACGCCCTGGTCTTTGGCCCGGAAACCCGCGGTCTGCCGCAATCGATGCTCGAAGCGCTACCCCCGGCGCAGCGTCTACGCATTCCCATGCTCGCGGACAGCCGCAGCCTCAATCTTTCCAACGCCTGCGCCATCATCGTCTTCGAGGCGTGGCGGCAGATGGATTTCGCCGGCGCGGTGGACGTTTAAACCGGTGGGAAACCCGCGGACAGGCAAAGACTAGAGCGCTCGCGTCATGAACACGCTGTACGGATCTTCGCGGTAACTGCCAAACGGCTCGCAGTAGTCGAAGCCGAACGCTTCATACAACCGTCTTGCCGGGGCGAAGTGCGCCATCGGACCCGTTTCCAGGCTTAGCCGCCGCAGGCCGGCGGCGCGCGCTTCCTCGATCAGGTGCGCGAGGATCGCCCTCGCCACGCCTTTGCGCAGATGAGCCGGATCGGTACGCATCGATTTGATCTCGGCGTGCGTATCGTCGAGCCGCTTGAACGCGCCGCAGCCGAGGAGCTCGTTATTTTCCCAGGCGGTATAGAAGTGAACCTCCGGGCGCCGCAGCCCGTCGAGATCCAGCGCATGGCGACTTTCGGGCGGGGAGTGGGGCTCGAAGTCCTTGAGATGGGCTTCCAGCATGGCGGCAATCTCGGGGCCGCGTAAATCGTCTCTTGCGATGCGCATGGGGTGTATCATTCTCTCTTCTGTTGTTCTGATTTCGTCGTGCTGATTCAGCCGTTCTCTGGATTGCTACCGTTCTCACTTCTGCGATTTTGCCCTCATGTCCGATATTCGCCAACGCCTTGCCAAGCTCAATCCGCGTCAGCAGGAGGCGGTGCGCTTCATCGATGGCCCCTGCCTGGTGCTGGCGGGGGCCGGTTCCGGCAAGACCAGCGTGATCACCACCAAGATCGCCTATCTGGTCCAGGAGTGCGGGATGAGCGCGCGCAAGATCGCCGCGGTCACCTTCACCAACAAGGCGGCCCGCGAGATGAAGGAGCGCGTCGGGCAGATGCTCAAGGGCCGCGAGGGCCACGGACTGACCGTTTCCACCTTCCATAACCTGGGGCTCAATATCATCCGCCGCGAGCTCAAGGCGCTCGGTTTTCGTCCCGGCTTTTCGCTGTTCGACCCCGAAGACGCCAAGGCATTGCTGCGCGATCTGATGCAGAAGGAAGCGGATACCGACGCCGAACAGATCAACGGCGTGCAGAGCCAGATATCCCAGTGGAAGAACGATCTGATATTGCCAGGACCTGCGATCTCGCACGCCGCCGACGAGGATGAGCAGTACGCCGCGCGGATCTACGAAGCCTACAATCGCCATCTCAAGGCCTACAACGCGGTCGACTTCGATGATCTGATCATGCTGCCGGTGGTGCTGCTGAAGACCGATCCCGAGGCGCTGGCCCGCTGGCGCAAGCGCATCCAGTACATGCTGGTCGACGAGTACCAGGACACCAACGTCAGCCAGTATCAGCTGGTCAAGATGCTGATGGACGAACGTGCGACGTTCACCGTGGTGGGCGACGACGATCAGTCGATCTACGCCTGGCGTGGCGCCCGGCCTGAGAACCTGGTGACGCTGGGCGAGGATTTCCCGCGGCTCAACGTGATCAAGCTGGAGCAGAACTACCGTTCCACGGCGACGATCCTGCGCGCCGCCAATACGCTGATCGCGAATAATCCTCACGTCTACGAGAAGACGCTGTGGTCGGACATGGGCCAGGGCGATCCGATCCGGGTGGTGGTCAACCGCCACGAGGAAGCCGAGGCCGAACGCGTCGCCGGCGAGATCCTGACACGCCGGATCAAGGAGCGCGCCGAATGGCGTGACTTCGCCGTGCTCTATCGCGGCAACTTCCAGGCGCGATTGCTCGAGCTCAAGCTGCAGCATCACCAGATCCCCTACAAGCTTTCCGGTGGCACTTCGTTTTTCTCGCGCAACGAGATCAAGGATTCGATGGCCTATCTGCGGCTGTTGATCAATCCGGACGACGACAACGCCTTCCTGCGCATCGTCAACGTGCCGCGCCGCGAGATCGGCCCCGGCACGCTGGAAAAGCTCGCCAACTATGCGAGTGAGCGCAGCGGCTCGATGTTCTCCGCCTGCCATGAGATGGGGCTCGAGCAAGTGCTACCCACGCGCGCCGTCGAGCGTCTCGGCCGTTTCGCCCACTTCATCGATGGCGTGCGCAAGCGCATGGATCAGGGCGATGCCATCGCCGCCATTCGCGAGATGATCCGCGACATGGACTACGAAGCCTGGCTCTATCAGAACGCCAGCGCGCCAACCATTGCCGAGCGCCGCATGGCCAACGTCTGGACGCTGATCGACCAGCTCGAGAAGTCCATGCACCGCGACGACGAAGACGGTGAAGCTTCGGAGGAGACCGACGACGTGCAGTCGGCGATCTCGCGGTTGGTGCTGCGCGATATCCTCGAGCAGCAGGCCGAAGAGGACGACTCCGACCGCGTCCAGCTGTTGACCATGCACGCCTCCAAGGGGCTCGAGTTTCCCCACGTCTATCTCATGGGATTGGAAGAAGAGCTGCTGCCGCACCGCAACTCCATCGAATCCGGTACCGTGGAAGAGGAGCGGCGTCTCGCGTATGTCGGCATCACCCGTGCCCGGCGCACGCTGACCCTGACCCTCGCTCGCCAGCGCAAGGCTTACGGCGAACTGCTCGACTGCACCCCGAGCCGCTTCCTCGACGAACTGCCGGCGGACGATCTCGAATGGGAAGGGCGCGCCGACAAGGAAAACCCGGAGAAGAAGCAGGAACGCGGCCAGAGCGCCATCGCCGGGCTGAGATCGCTGCTAGGCTAGGGTTTAACCCAACCCTATCTTCAGTGCCCTGTCAGCCGAGACGTGCGAAGGCGCGACCGCCAACCGGTATCATTCGAATTGAGAACGTCGAACGTCGCTCCCCCCGGTTGGCGTGGGATGTCTGGACAGCCATTGACCGAGCGGGTAGGATGGCCGCGCCGCTTGCGGGCCGTCCATGGCCATCGACGCAAACCGGCATGACTCCCGTCATACGCGCCCATAGCTCAGCTGGATAGAGTACTGCCCTCCGAAGGCAGGGGTCGCAGGTTCGAATCCTGCTGGGCGCGCCATCTGGACTTCCTGAACGTTCCGAGAAAGTCCAAAATAGAAAGAAAAACGCTTAAAAATCAGTTGTTTTTAGTCCCATATCTTCCTAAGCGTTCCTACCGAATCCAGCCGCAATGTGGTATAGATCAGGGTATATACCCCCTGTTCGGAAAACCTAGCTATACCCCAATGCCGCTAACTATCAGAAAAATCGAATCAATCAAGCCAGGCTCTAAAACGATCACCCTCATTGATGGGGCGGGATTACAACTTGTGATTTCGAACACAGGGAGCCGAGGCTGGCGCTTGCGCTACACGCGACCCAACGGCAAGCGCAACATGATGAGCCTGGGGAGCTACCCCGAGGTGACGCTGGCTGAGGCCCGTGAGAAGCGCACGGACGCACGCCGTCTGCTGAGTCAGGGCATTGATCCGGTCGAGCGCCGCAAGGAGGAGAAACGGGAGCAGCAATTCTCCCAGCAGAACACCTTCCGAGCGCTCGCGCATGAGTGGCACGCGACAATGGCGCCAAGGTGGAAGGCCAACTCCAAGCGTTCCAAGGAGAGCATCCGGTCGCTCGAGAACTACATCTTCCCGACCGTTGGGGATAAACCCATCGAGACGATCAAGCCGCTGGAGTGGCTGGAGCTTCTAAAGCGTCTCGAGCACGCCGGCAAGCTTGAGCAGAGGCGCAAGGTCTATTCGTTCTGTCGCGACATCTACCGCTTTGCCGTTATTACCGGCCGTGCCTCCCACAACCCGCTCACGGATCTCTCTGGCGCTTTCACGCCTCATAAGCAGAAGAGCTTTCCACACGTATCGCAGGAGGAGCTGCCGGAGCTGGTCGAGGCGATTGAGAGTTACCACAACCCACTGGTACGAATCGGGCTGAAATTGCTGCTGATGACGGCGTTACGGCCGGGCGAGATGCGCCAGGCGCGATGGGATGAGATCGATCTCGAGCGCGCTATCTGGAGCATCCCTGCCGAGCGGATGAAGATGGGCCGCGCACATCGCGTCCCTTTGCCCAGCCAGGCCGTCGCCGAGCTGCGCAGGCTGCACGTCATGACGGGCCAGTACGGCCTACTGTTTCCCGGTCGCAACGATCCCACCAAACCCCTATCGGATGCTGCTTTCGGCGTCGCGCTCAAGCGTATGGGCTACCAAGGCCGGCACGTGCCACACGGATGCCGCCACGTCGTGGCCACGGGGCTCAAGGAGTTGGGCTACCCCGGCGAGTGGATCGAGATGCAGCTCTCGCACAAACTGCCGGACATTCAGGGCGTCTACACTCATGCTGAGCACATGGCCCCCGAACAACGCCCGGCGATGATGCAGTTTTGGGCTGATCAATTATTTGGAACTACTAGCGTTTGATATCGCGATTTGAGATTTCGATGGTTTGTATATCAATTATCCCATCTTCTTTCACTTTCGCTACGCTTACAATCCCGCCATTATGGACTATCGATTTTATACCAGACAATCCTGGGTATCGATAGTTGTCTGAGTAATCTAAATAGTACGCTATTTTCTTGACCCAAGATCTGGATAGTGTTTCATAGTATTCAGAGCTTGCTTGAAAAGCAGCGAATGATAGAGAAAGTAGGGCCAATGCTCCTAGCGCCCTAATAGAGGTAAGAAAAATGCTTTTCTGACTCTGTTTTATACTTTTGGTGGGAAAAAACAAAGCGAGGGGTGTTAGTGGCAATATGGCTTTTGCTGTCATGACAAGCATCGCAAGGATATAAGCGGACAGTATTATCAGTGTCGTGATGGCCATTGCTGTTAGGATATAACAAGCTATTGACGTTATTGCCAAAGTTGAAGGGAAATCGTCTGCGGGGAGCCCCAGCTTTGAGGACAAGTCTATTCTGGCAGCAATTATGGCAATGCCCACAATTGTGGCGTGAAAAGTTATGTATAGGATCTTAAATTTCTTAAAAAAATAGAATTTCTCTCTTATTGAATATATCCACAAGAGTGAGTGTGTTGAAAAGGATAGCGCAGCTATATTGATAAAAATTTCGGTGAGATAAATATTGTGTGTGAACATTGAAGCAAAAAACGCTGCTATAGAAAGACCGCCGGTTACAATTGTGATTCTAGCCAATATGTTAGTGATAGATGCGGGTTCATAAATGTTGCTTGCTTTATCTTGCATGGCTTATATCCTCTGCTAATATATGGATGTACATATCATGCTATCTCGATTAAGTAAATAATTGTACCTTGGTTATTAAAGCGATTAACGTCATCCGTCCTATGATGGTGCACCGATGAGCATTGATCGCCTAACCGATCCGACTACAGCGTAAGCCGCAGTCCTCCTTGAGGGCTGCGGCTTTTTCGTATCCCGATTCCGGAACCTGTCGGCCGCCATTCGGTTGTGAAGGCGAGTTCTACAACGCAGATCGAACTCGGCAACTGCACGCTGGCCGGCCGCCAGATTCACCACTTCGTCAACAACGCCCAGGAGGCCCGCGCATGAAACGTTTCACACTGGCCGTGGGCGACAAATGGGTACAACAATGGGTACGGGTGTCGTTTGCCTCTGAGAGAGGGTGATTCTGTTCCCACTGTTCCCAAAACCGGGAACGGTGTACCCATCCTGTAACCCGCATGGTTGAGCCTTGTTCCCGGTGTTCCCACTGTTCCCACTAAAAAATCACGTGTGTAATAACGCATTGGGGAGATGAGAAACGTTATCGACTGAGAGAGAGCGCCGAATTGCATAATCGTGCGGTCGATCATTCGCTCCCTGGCGAGCGAATGGGGTAGATTGAATCCATGACGACTTTTCTCGCGAACGCCATCCGTATCATTTGCATCCTGCACGGTAGGGTGGGGTAGCGTTCGTCTTTCACCACCTGCCTCCGACGGCGGGTGGTCATTTCCCGCCCAGGTGGCCAAGTCGAGGAGCCTCCCATGGCAGATAACCCTTCCGCTGAATCACATCCCGTCGCCGCTCTCATTCGGCAGGCCGACCGTCTGATTACCGCCGAGGACTTTGGCCGTCTACTGGCGATCTATGACGAGGACGCCACCCTAGTGGTGAAGCCCGGCCTAGTCGTATCCGGCAGAGCACGCATTCGACAGGCATTCGAAGCCATCGCCGATCACTTCGAGCATCGGCTGACCGTGACCCAGGGAGCCATGGAGATCATCGAAGGCAGCGACACCGCGCTGGTAGTCATGGAAACACTGCTCGAGATCCCGCATGGCGACGGTGGAGCGCTCATACCAGTGAGGCGTAAGGCTACGTATGTCTTTCGCCGCTCGGCGGACGGGCAATGGCTCTGCACCGTCGATAACTCCTATGGCACAGATATTCTCGAGGAGGTTTCTGAGGCGCTGTAGTGGTCTGGCAGCGTAAGGCTCGATGTGGCTGCTCGAGCCCTCTCCTGGCAGCGAGGAAGCGGCTGAGTCTGAGTCGCGTTCCCGTGGCCAGATTTCGCCGCCCGATCCGCTTGCGACCCGCTGGCGCGCTGTCGACTCCCCGCCCCGCCTGCGCGCTAAATGGGTCGGTTTTGATGCAGCGTTGCAGGGGGCGCGAAGCCGCACCACCACTGGGGCGGCTGGGCAATTTCGAGTCCTTGAAAACGATGCGAAATGACGCATTTTGCGCCGCACCCGACGAAAGACGGGGAGCGTTAGATAGAGAAGTGAAACGGAATGTGGCAGGTTGATACAAAAGGTATTCCTAACAGGCCTCGAGAAAGCTGACAGGTTCCGACCCAAAGCGGAAGTTCTATTAGGAGAGGCCGATGACAGCTCCGCCGAGGTTGTTGTCGGCCGGGGGGTGTCGGCCAAACGACCGCTCTTTGGTGAAGATTGACCACTCACCTCCCCATAACGACAAACTCAGGTGAGGACGTTCAATGAAGCTTCAAACGATCCGGCTCGCAAACTTCCAATCATTCGGAGCGGCGCCCACCGAGATCCGGCTGGAAGAGATTACTTATCTCATCGGCCCTAACGGCTCGGGCAAGACAGCCGCACTCCAAGCCCTGTGCCGTCTATTTGCCTTTGAGCCGTCACTACGTCGGATCTTGCGCTCGGATTTTCATGTTCCATTCAACGAAGCAGAACCGCCTGATGAGCGTCAGCTATGGATCGAGGCCGACTTTTTGTTTCCGGAACTCGGCGACGATGACGACGAAAACAGCACGGTAGCTCCTCATTTCGGCCACATGCGCCTTGACGAAATCGACGGCACACCGCGAGTGCGTTTCAGGCTCACTGCCACCATGGGCTTGGATGGAGATATAGAAGAAAGCATGGCCTATGTGCTGGACATCGATGCAGATGGCTCGCCGCTAAGCACAGCTCAAGTTCCCCGATCTGAACGCAACCATGTACACGTTCACTACCTGCCCGCACGCCGTGATCCTGCCGATCACATTGCCTATGGCGCCAATGCACTGCTGGGACGCATGCTGCGTGCGGTGAACTGGGATGCAGAACGAGCCGTTATCAAGGGCCTGACCGACCAAATCAGCGACAGCTTGGCGGCGAATCAATCAATCAACGCGTTCAGCAAAAGCTTGAAATCGACATGGAGTGCTTTGCACAAGGGAAGCTTCTTTGTCGACCCCAAGCTCACATTTGCTACGTCCGAGATTGAAGCATTGCTGCGACATATGTCGGTATCATTCACGCCGGGCCATGACGAGCAGTTGGTGGACTTCTCGAGACTGAGCGATGGTCAGAAGTCGATGCTGTATCTGTCCCTCGTGCTGTCCTCGCAAGCCATTGGTCGCGCTGTCCTAGCTGAAGATGACGATTCTTTCGACGCAGAAAAACTGCGTCCGCCCGTGTTTACGCTGGTGGCGGTCGAAGAGCCAGAAAACAGCCTCTCTCCGCACTACCTTGGGCGGATCGTCAATGCGCTCAACAAGATGACCAGCGAAGGTGACGCACAAGCACTGATTGCGACCCACGCGCCGTCGATGTTGCGGCGCGTCGCTCCGGAACGTATCCGCTATCTACGGCTGACCCGGAATCGAACATCACGCGTCTTGCACATTCCACTGCCGGAAAACGGAGACGAAGCACACAAATTTGTGCGTGAGGCCGTACAGGCCTTTCCTGAAGTCTATTTCTCCCGCTTGGTGGTTCTGGGAGAGGGTGATAGTGAAGAAATCGTGTTGCCACGGCTACTTCAGGCCAAAGGGGCTCCGGTTGATGAGTCAGCAGTTTCGATAGCGCCCTTGGGGGGGCGTCATGTCAATCACTTTTGGCGGCTGCTCTCTTCACTGCAGATTCCGTATTTGACACTGCTGGATCTTGATGTGGCTCGTTATGCCGCCGGCTGGGGACGGATCAAATACGTGAATGATCAACTCGTGAAGTTTGAGCCGACAAAAGCGCTCCCTGATGATTGGGATCTACCTAAATGGGATGCAGTCGAAACACCAGTCCGAACACATCACTATTTTGAAGACGAGAAAAGCGTATTCCTCGAATTGGAGAATCGCGGAGTGTTTTTCTCGGCGCCCATGGATCTCGATTTTTCCATGCTGCTGGCCTACCCGGCTGCCTACGATGCCGAGAAAGAAACGCCCGAAGAGTCAACGATCAAGGCTGTCCTCGGCAAGAGCCATCAGGATGCAAGCCAATATAGCGAGGACGAACAGCAACTGTTCAGCACTTATCACCGCAGCTTCAAGCTAGGAAGCAAGCCGGCCGCGCACATTGACGCGCTTGCCAATCTCAGCGATGCAGACCTGCTCGCGAATATTCCCGAATCCTTCGGACGTTTGGCCGATGCCGTCATCGCCAAACTCGAGGAGCTGCCGGAGTGATTTCTGTCAATGCTTGGACGTCTGCAGACGGGCTGACTCTTGAACCGAATGCATTACTGGCAGCCAAGGAGTGCACTCGCAGTCTCGCACTTACAGCAGGCCCTGGAGCTGGCAAGACTGAAATGCTTGCGCAACGGGCAGACTTTTTATTGCGCACAGGAACCTGTCGTTATCCTAAACGAATTCTGGCCATCTCGTTTAAGGTTGATGCTAGTAGTAATCTGAAAGAGCGGGTCAAACGGCGCTGTGGTTCCGAGCTTGCTACACGGTTTGATAGCTATACCTTTCATGCCTTCGCCAAGCGAATTATCGATCGCTTCCGCCCTGTGCTGACGGGCGAATATGCGCTAGATGCAGGGTACAAAATTACGGATAAAAAGCCTAACCTATCACGGACCTTGATCGAATTTTCCGATCTTGTGCCGTTTGCGATCGAGATTCTGCAGCAGTCTGCGGTCGCGCGGAACGCCATCCGTCAAACCTACAGCGACGTCTTCCTCGACGAATTCCAAGACTGCACCAACCTGCAGTACGAGCTACTCAAGCTCGCCTTTCAAGGCACGAGCATTCGCTTAACTGCCGTGGGCGACACTAAACAGAAAATCATGGGATGGGCAGGTGCCATGGACGGCACCTTTCCGACTTTCGTTGCCGACTTTGCCGCTGTCCCGCTCAATATGTACCGTAATTTTCGTTCAATGCCGCGACTGCTTCGTATGCAAAATGAGGTCATTCGCAAGCTTGACCCACTTTCCGTCATGCCTGATGAGCAGCTTGCCGGTGACGAAGGCGAGGTATTCGCTTGGCGCTTCGAAGATAGTCGTCAGGAGGCTGAACACCTCGCAGACTTGATTGAAGACTGGATCAGGACGGAGCAGTTGCCACCTGCGGAGATTGCAGTCCTAGTTCGTAATCAGCTTCACCTGTACGCCGACCATCTGATGGCGGCACTGGAGACTCGATGCCTCCCGTTCCGTAACGAGCAGCAGATGCAGGACATCACGGTCGAGCCGGCGGCACGTTTGATTGTGGACTATCTCTCCTGCCTCTACGGCAGACGCGAGCCACAAGCCTGGATTCGGCTCATGAATCAACTTATTCCTTTTGCTGATGAAGAGATTCAGTCGAGCGCGCGCAAGGACCTTGATCAATTCGTCAAGCAGCAACGAGAAGAGATAGCCGTTGCTAAGCTTGTCAATGAGCACTACTCCGGCTGGTGGGAGTTGGTTCGAGCATTTCTGAAGCAAGTCAGTGTCGAAACACTGGTCTCGCTCTCCCCAGACTACGAGTCACGCGACCGGTTGAAGGAGGTGGTTCGCGATACTAAGGCCAGGATCGAGGAATTGCTGGAGTTGGAACCTGACTTACCCAAGGCTCTTGGGCGGTTCTCAGACGACCAAGCCGTACGAATCTTGACCATCCATAAGAGCAAGGGCCTTGAATTCGATTCGGTCATCATCATGGCTGTCGAAAATGAAACTTTCTTTGGTGACCAGGATGAAAACCGATGCGCCTATTTCGTCGGAGTTTCTCGCGCCAAGAATCGCTTGGTCCTCACGCATGCTGATCAACGGGAGCGCCCAGCCGGGCATTCGGGACACTGGAAAGTGCGACGCACAGCTCAAAACGAATACTTTGGCTATGTCATTCCGTTTTTAAAGCAAGAGCGATAGGCAATCAGAGCAAAAGTTAAACCAGAGGGTATAAGGAAGCCGCCCACACCTCATCCTTCATGGTCGGCGCGGACGAACAGCCCAAATACGCATGCGGTCTCGTCACGGACCATCGAAAAGCCCACGGGTACCCGGTCAATCTCCGCAACCCAAAGACAAGACTCTTGGGCGAGCATGGCGGCAATGGCCTCCGTTGTAATGCCCATTTCGGCGAGCTGCTCGAGTGAAAGGTGGTTCTCCGCCACGCTGGTGCGAATGGCGAAGATTTCCCCGATGTCTGTCTCTCTCGCTTCTCTCACCTGGATTGACATGGATCGATGCGCTTGGCAGTGATTAAAAAGACCATGGGCGATCATTTTGGGGCACGCAGTGTCCTCAGGCGATCTTGCTTGGCGGTTGGGAGCCGTGGCTACGGATCGTGCGATGGATAACCACAAGGTCAGCTTTTGAAGCTGAGAGGTATATCGTGTGGTATATCCAGATTGTCGAGCTTAAGGAATTTTTAACTAAAACAGATATCTACCTACCGTTATAGAATCTTGCTGGGCCCTACGGTAGTCGAACGTGCTGGCGTCTCTGCTGGCCGTTTCGCTGGCGGCATAGCCGACCAGGCGATGGGCCTGAGTCAAAGGAGTTGATCGAGCATCTGGGGCCCGCCATGGCGGGAGAGATATTCACGGCTGGCGCAGTTGACGATGTTCACCTGTTCAAGCCGCTAGCAACTCCAACTGGAGGTTGGCATGCTGGGCCCACCAGCCGGGTAGTGCGGGCGTCAGCAGGCGACGACCGCCCCGGCTGGGAACGTCGCCGGTGAGACGTCCGGACAGTTCGAGATGGGCGGCAGGAACAGGCTCTCCAAACGGTCGTTCTCCTCGATCCAAGTCGATCGACCCATCGGCAGTTCCACCCGCCGCGCCCGATGCCTGTCGGCCGACTGTCCGGCCGCGTGGAGGAGACGACGGTACCGCCCAGGCCTCGAAGTCCGTCGACAAGGAGGGCAACATGAATTGGGATTTCCTGCCGGTGTTCTTGCCGGCCTGTTTTGCCTTGAACATGGTCTTCGGGCCGAACAACCTGCTGGCGACGACCAACGCCGCGCAAGTGGGTCCGCTCAAGGCGGTCATCGCGTCGCTTGGGCGAATCGCCGCCTTCATTCCCATGATCGCGATCGCCGGTATCGGGCTCGGCACGTTGTTGACGACCTCGATGTGGTTTTTCGTCGTGGTCAAATGGGTGGGGGCGGCCTACCTGGCGTGGCTGGGGCTGAAACTGATGCTCGGCAAGCCACGAGCCGTGGCATTCGAGGATGCCGCGCCCCGTTCCATCTGGCATCTGGTGAGGCAGGAGTTCCTGGTCGCCGCCGGCAACCCCAAGGCGATCCTGATTTTCACGGCCTTCCTACCGCAATTCGTGACGCCCGCGCACTACGCCTTGAGCTTCACCGTCGTGGGGGCGCTGTTTCTGGCGATGGAGGTGTTGGCGATCGCGATTTATGCCGTCCTGGGCAGCAGGATCGGCAAATACCTGCGCAGCGGAACTGCCATGCAGTGGTTCAATCGTGCCAGTGGCAGCCTGATGCTGGTCTTCAGCCTGGGGCTGTTGGCGATGAAGCGACCGGGTGTTTGAGGGCTGAACGACGGTCGCGTTCAGCATCGCTCCTCCCGCTCCCCACGAGGGGCGTGGCCGTGAAGACCTGGGCAACGCTCGCCGACCTTTCAGACAGTGCCTAGCACCGTCGACGGTATCTGGCCGGTGGCAGCCGCTGGCAGCGCCGGCTGAGGATGAGCTGGCGTATGCGGTCAGCCATCCAGGCCTTGGCAAGGTTCTCCTCGCCGAACCGGCGATCGGTGATGACTATGGTGTGGTTCTTGCCAGGCACATGGAACGAGGGGTGAAAGGCCGCCAATCGCTCGCCCTCGTGGCGGAGGCAGGCGCCGTAGCTGGTTTCCACATCGGGCACGCCCGCTTCGCAGATGTGGACATCGTAGGCGATGGCGATCTGATGACTGGCGTAGTAGAACCGCTGCAGGGCCGTGTGGCGACACAGGGCGCTGTCACCGTTTTCCGGCAGAGGCGGGCCATCGGGACTGGAGCGACGCATTTCATCCTCGATACGTGAACGCTGCAGATAACTTGTGTACCAAATGTACATAAAAGGTGCCTCGAGTACAAACTTCATACCGGATACGAAACCTGATGAGGGGCACCGCTATCTGCGGGTTCAATTCTCGCTGTCGGATGGGGCCGGGGTGTCCGTCGGGGTCCGGTACTCCGCCCTGGCGTCCTCGCTGCGATGTTGCTGATGCCCGCGACTGGAGAGGCGTCTGGCGATCAGCTCGAGCAGCAGCAGATCCGCTTCATCCATGTCGCCGGACAGTACGGCCTGCTCGATCTGGCGCAGCGCCTCGGCTGACCTTTGGGAAGGCTGCCGCGAGCGGGTAGGGGAGGGTTCGCCGATATGCCGGGCGTCGTCGGGGGGCGTCGGCGCATCGTCTCTCAGCATCTCCCCCCGGCCGTAGTCCAGCCATTCTTCGCGGATACCGAGCCAGCGGGCCAGCGCGACTTTCCTATCATGGCCCGGACGCGCTTCGCCGTTGAGCCACTTGCTGGCGGCCTTGGGCGTGACACGCATGGCTCGGGCCAGGCGCGCGCCCATCCCATAGCCGTCCTTGCCTGCGCGACGGAGTGC
Source organism: Salinicola socius (assembly GCF_001937195.1). Taxonomy (GTDB): domain Bacteria; phylum Pseudomonadota; class Gammaproteobacteria; order Pseudomonadales; family Halomonadaceae; genus Salinicola; species Salinicola socius. Next base: position 131,795 of record NZ_MSDO01000012.1, read on the forward strand.
CTTGTGAAGTCGGGAGCTGAACTCATCCCTGTTACCGGTGTGAACCATGGGTTCAATGTTCCCACCGGTTGAATGTACTTTCAGTACCTGATAATCATGTACTCGAAGTACAGGTACAAGGGGGTGTCATGAGTGCGATCCGTCTTGCGGTCGAGCAACTCGGTGGCGTATCACGCTGTGCCCGGGTCTGCGGGGTCTCGCCGTCGGCTGTCTGCAAGTGGCTGCGACGGGAGCGATTACCCCGCACGGAGTACACCGGGGAAACCTGTCATGCACTGAGAATGGCCGCGGCAAGCGAGGGCGCCTTCACTGCCGCCTGGTTGCTGGCGAACGCCGGTCCCGCCACGCCACACGCGGCCGACGGCGGCCCGTTATCCGCCGGAGACCCGCCTGGCACGGAAGATCCCCTCGAACAGGCTGATATTCGTCAGGCAAGGCCCGGCACATCAGTGACACCATAATGCACCGTATTCATTGATTTAATGAATGCTTCGAGAAAGAAAATAGAGAGGGAAATAATTCAAAAAAAAGCCCAGCAGAAGCTGGGCAAAAATCAGACCATGAGGGTAAATGATAGCAAGAATAATCGTTGGTAAGTGATTGTAATTTACTGATCGGAAGCAAGTGATCAAAAGATTTTGGCTATTATTGTTGGCCGAAATCGTCTCGATTTTATTCTATGTTCTGTGTTCCACTTATATAGCATTAACCTGATTAGAATCCGATTGTTTATTGTCCTCTTCTCGAAAGGTTTTGAGAACGCTACGGTTTCTGCCACCATGTTTTGCTTCGTAGAGTGCATCGTCGGCCCTTTTCATCCAGCGCTTGACGTCGTCGGAAGGGTGCAGCCCTGTGATACCCAGAGAGGTGGTTATGGGATAGGAGGGATCGCCAAGCTGACTGGCGATGATCGCACGCAGATCTTCCGCCACGGCGGCGGCATCGGCCTCTTCGATATCCGCCAGCAGTAGTACGAATTCTTCACCACCGAAACGAAACAGGCAGTCATCGAACCTCACACTCCGGCGGATGAGGTTTGCGCATTTCGCCAGCACCTCATCGCCATAGGCATGGCCGAACCGGTCGTTGATGCCTTTGAAATTGTCCAGGTCCAGAAGTATGAGAGAGCTGGGACGCCCCTCGTTCAGCAGCCGGCCCCTGGCGACTGCCAGCGAGTTCTGAAGGGATCGGCGGTTGCGGGCTCCGGTCAGGAAGTCGTGGGTGGCGAGTCGCTCCAGGGATTTTTGCTGCAAGTCGCTTCTTCTGGCGTAGAGATAGGCACAGCTATTTGCCGTGATGCTGGAAGCGATGAAGGAGAAGATGCTCTCGGGCCGCGAAAGCTGCATCAATACCGGAATCATCACGATACTCATGACGATATTGATCACCAGCGCACGCTTGGCATCCGTCAGAAAGAAATTGGTCAGCATCATGGGAAAAAACCAGAATACGCCTACGATGCCAAGGGCATTGCTGGTAATGCCGGCAAAAACGGTGCTGGCCACTGCCAGGATGAGACCACCACGTTGGCTGTCATCGGCACACCAGGAATAGCCGACGATGCAGAGGATAACGAGGAGCGTGACACCGTCGAAAAGCCCCTTGTCGAAGCTACCTTGGGCGAACCTGTAAACGCTGAACGGCAGAAGAGTCAGTGTCTCACATACCCCCAGGAGCGAGATTACCCGAAGGACGAAGTCCTGCCTTAAACGATGCCTGATGGACCTCATCCTTTTGCTCATTAAACCGGATCCCCGCATGCTGGTCCTGAGTCATTCAAGTCGTGGCTCGATTCAGTAATATTTGCTTACATTCAGCTTAACCAAATTTTGTCGACAGGAGAGAGCAATTTTTGTGCCCGATTTCTTTGACTTTTTTATCAATAATGAGGCTATTTTGTATGACATATGTCAGGTAGATGAATCCAAATCAGCTTCGCTTCCCACGGGATATGACCGCGCATAAAACCTCAGCGGCGGGCGGCGTCCCGAGGGGCGGTGGCAAAGGAATCAGTCATAAGTCTTAAGGGACGTGGGCAAGAGGTGCAAGGGGTAAGAGGGCAAGGGGTA
>NZ_MSDO01000099.1 GCF_001937195.1 Salinicola socius
GAACCTGGCCGCTGAGAACGCTGTTCTCGCCGGTGGTTTGGGTATCGGCGACGGCCACCGGCGCATCGTTGGTGCCGGTCACGGTGATCGTCACCGTCTTCGGTGCACTGACGCCGCCGTCATTGTCCGTGGCGGTATAGCTGAAGGTGACGTCGCGACTCTCGCCCGCGGCGAGACCGTCGAAGTCGGTGCCCGGCGTGAAGCTGTAGCTGCCGTCGGCATTGAACGTCAAGGAGCCGTTGCCCTGACCTACACCGGTGTCGAGCGCGTAGCTGGCGATGGTGCCATCGACGTCGGTCGCTGCCGGAACCTGGCCGCTGAGAACGCTGTTCTCGCCGGTGGTCTGGGTATTAGCGACGGCCACCGGCGCGTCGTTGGTGCCGGTCACGGTGATGGTGACCGTCTTGGGTGCACTGACGCCGCCATCGTTATCGGTGGCGGTATAGCTGAAGGTGACGTCGCGGCTCTCGCCGGCAGCCAGACCGTCGAAGTCGGCACCCGGCGTGAAGGTGTAGGAGCCGTCGGCATTGAACGTCAGGCTGCCATTGCCAGTGCCGACATCCGTTGCCAGGTCGTAACCG
>NZ_MSDO01000100.1 GCF_001937195.1 Salinicola socius
TCGGCATTGAACGTCAGGCTACCGTTGCCGGTGTCGACATCCGTCGCCAGGTCATAACCGGCGATGGTGCCGTCGACGTCACTTGCCGCCGGCACTTGGCCGGTCAGTAGTGTGTTCTCTTCCGTCGTGGCCGTGCCTGCCTGAGCGACCGGGGCATCGTTGGTGCCGGTGACGTTGATGGTCACCGTCTTGGGCTCGCTGACGCCGCCGTCGTTATCGATAGCGGTGTAGCTGAAGGTGACATCGCGGCTCTCGCCGGCAGCCAGACCGTCGAAGTCGGTGCCGGGGGCGAAGCTGTAGGAACCGTCGGCATTGAACGTCAGGCTACCGTTGCCGGTGCCGACATCCGTCACCAGGTCGTAACCGGCGATCGTCCCATCGACATCGGTGGCGACCGGCACCTGGCCGGCCAGCAACGTGTTCTCTTCCGTCGTGACCGTGCCTGCCTGAGCGACCGGCGCATCGTTGGTACCGGGGACGGTGATGGTGACCGTCTTGGGCTCGCTGACCCCACCGTCGTTATCGGTGGCGGTATAGCTGAAGGTGACGTCGCGGCTCTCGCCGGCGGCCAGAGCGTCGAAGTCGGTGCCGGGGGTGAAGCTGTAGGAGCCGTCGGCGTTGAACGTCAATGAACCATTGCCGGTGCCG
>NZ_MSDO01000101.1 GCF_001937195.1 Salinicola socius
GACTCGAACTCGCGACCTCCGGCGTGACAGGCCGGCATTCTAACCAACTGAACTACCGGTCCGCTATGGTGGGTGGTACGGGACTCGAACCTGTGACCCCCAGCATGTGAAGCTGGTGCTCTAACCAACTGAGCTAACCACCCAAACGTCAAACGATTCAATACCACAAATACGACCAGTGCGAAGCGTGGCGGACCGGACGAGACTCGAACTCGCGACCTCCGGCGTGACAGGCCGGCATTCTAACCGACTGAACTACCGGTCCACTCTGTGCATCAAGAATTCATGTCGAAACAAGGACCCCTGATACGAACTACGCAACTAGCGAACTGCCCCACCTGCAATGATATCGCATACCTTGACGGCGTGAGAAAACTGATGGAATGGCGGACCGGACGAGACTCGAACTCGCGACCTCCGGCGTGACAGG
>NZ_MSDO01000102.1 GCF_001937195.1 Salinicola socius
ACGGTCGGTCGAGCCAAGGTTCACGGTCACTGCCACCAGAAAGCCTTCGATGCCTTCACGCCGGTGATGACCGTGCTGAACTGGATTCCCGAACTCGACGTCGAGGCGATCGTCTCTTCGTGCTGCGGCATGGCGGGCAGCTTCGGCTACGAAGTCGAACACATCGATGCCTCGCGACAGATGGCGGAACTGTCGCTGTTGCCGGCGATACGTGAAGCGGGCGAGGACGCCTGGATCGTGGCCGATGGCACCAGCTGCCGCCATCAGATTCTCGATGGGGCCGGACGCGAAGCGCTGCACGTGGCAAGAGTGCTGGAGACGGCGTTGAGCCGTCGCAAGACCTGAGACATTGGTCTTGCGACGCAGCGCCTGCCAGAGCATGGGTTTTTACCCTCGATAGCGTCGCCTGGGGAACGCTGCATGAATGCCTGCGCGAGCGAGTCGCTTCGTTGCGTGGCACGCGAAAACTCGCCTGACTTCATGTTATGTCTCGTTCCATGCGCCTCGCGCTTCCTCGCGCTTCCTCGCGCTTCCTCGCGCTTCCTCGCGCTTCCTCGCGCTTCCTCGCGCTTCCTCGCGCTTCCTCGCGCTTCCTCGCGCTTCCTCGCGCTTCCTCGCGCTTCCTCGCGCTTCCTCGCGCTTCCTCGCGCTTCCTCGCGCTTCCTCGCGCTCATCGATCTATTCAGCGCTTCCCTAG
>NZ_MSDO01000103.1 GCF_001937195.1 Salinicola socius
TCGGCCCAGGGCGTGCTGGCCAACGACAGCGATGTCGACGGCGGCACGCTGAGTGTCAGCGCGGTCAACGGCGTAACAGGTAGCGTGGGGCAGGCCATCACCGGCTCCAACGGTGGGACCTTTACCCTTAACGCCGACGGCTCCTACAGCTTCAATCCGGGCACGGCGTTCGATCGCCTGGCCGCGGGTCAGACCGACAAGACGCAGATCAGCTACACCGTCAGCGATGGCCAGGGCGGCACCGCCACCTCGACGCTGACCGTAACGGTGACCGGCACCAACGATGCACCGGTCGCTCAGGCAGGCACGGCCACGACGGAAGAGAACACGCTGCTGACCGGTCAGGTCCCGGCGGCATCGGATGTCGATGGGACGATCGCCGGTTACGACCTGGCGACGGATGTCGGCACCGGCAATGGTTCAT
>NZ_MSDO01000104.1 GCF_001937195.1 Salinicola socius
ACGCAATTTGGCGCCTGAGCTACCAAAATTTGGAGCGGGAAAGGAGATTCGAACTCCCGACCCTCGCCTTGGCAAGGCGATGCTCTACCACTGAGCTATTCCCGCACCGTAACCTTCTACACAAACTTCGCTGAACCAAGTGGCGTCCCATAGGGGGTTCGAACCCCTGTTACCGCCGTGAAAGGGCGGTGTCCTGGACCACTAGACGAATGGGACGTAATGTCTCGGCTCCGTCGAAGTGGCGCGTATGTTACTGAGGCGACCTAAAGGTGTCAAGCGGTTGATTTCACCGATTTTCACCTCGACCCAATCAAGGCTGGTCAGTGCCCGACAAATGGCCTGTAATGCAAGGCATGAGCTGCAACGAATAGTGTCAACGTGATGATGAGGAGACCGAACATGAGCAAGGTGGAGAAGACTGAAGCCGAATGGCGCGAGAAGCTGACCCCCGAGCAGTACCACGTGACCCGCGAGAAAGGCACCGAGCGCCCGTTCACCGGCGACTATCAGGTCGAGCCGGTCCAGGGTATCTACCACTGCATCTGCTGCGGCGCCCCGCTGTTCGAGAAC
>NZ_MSDO01000105.1 GCF_001937195.1 Salinicola socius
GCCACCGATAACGATGGCGGCGTCAGTGCACCGAAGACGGTCACCATCACCGTGACCGGCACCAACGATGCACCGGTCGCTCAGGCAGGCACGACCACGACGGAAGAGAACACGTTGCTGACCGGCCAGGTTCCTGCAGCGACGGATGTCGATGGGACGATCGCCGGTTACGACCTGGCAACGGATGTCGGCACTGGCAATGGCAGCCTGAAGTTCAATGCCGACGGCTCCTACAGCTTCACGCCGGGTGCCGACTTCGACGGTCTGGCTACCGGCGAGAGCCGCGACGTCACCTTCAGCTATACCGCTACCGACAACGACGGTGGGGTCAGCGCACCCAAGACGGTGACCATCACCGTGACCGGCACCAACGACGCGCCGGTCGCTCAGGCGGCCGCGACCACGACGGAAGAGAACACGCTGCTGACCGGCCAGGTGCCGGCGGCAAGTGACGTCGACGGCACCATCGCCGGTTATGACCTGGCGACGGATGTCGGCACCGGCAACGGCAGCCTCAGCTTTAATAGCGACGGCAGCTAA
>NZ_MSDO01000106.1 GCF_001937195.1 Salinicola socius
GTCCCGGCAGCGAGTGACGTCGAGGGCACCATCGCCGGTTATGACCTGGCGACGGATATCGGCACCGGCAACGGCAGCCTCAGCTTTAATAGCGACGGCAGCTACAGCTTCACCCCCGGCACCGACTTCGACACTCTGGCCGCGGGCGAGAGCCGCGACGTCACCTTCAGCTATACCGCCACCGATAACGATGGCGGCGTCAGTGAGCCCAAGGCCGTCACCATCACCGTGACCGGCACCAACGACGCCCCGGTGGCCGTCGCCGATACCCAGACTACCGGCGAGAACAGCGTTCTCAGCGGGCAGGTGCCGGCAGCGACCGATGTCGATGGGACGATCGCCAGCTACGAACTGGAGACGGACGTAGGCAAGGGCAAAGGCAGACTGACGTTCAACGCCGACGGCTCCTACAGCTTCACGCCCGGCACCGACTTCGACGGTCTGGCCGCCGGCGAGAGCCGCGACGTCACCTTCAGCTACACCGCCACCGATAACGAGGGCGGCGTCAGTGCACCGAAGACGGTCACCATCACCGTGACCGGCACCAACGATGCACCGGTCGCTCAGGCAGGCACGACCACGACGGAAGAGAACACGT
>NZ_MSDO01000107.1 GCF_001937195.1 Salinicola socius
CGGTGTCGAGCGCATAGTTGGCGATCGTCCCATCGACGTCACTTGCCGCCGGGACCTGACCGGTCAGCAACGTGTTCTCTTCCGTCGTGGCCGTGCCTGCCTGAGCGACCGGCGCGTCGTTGGTGCCGGTCACGGTGATCGTCACCGTCTTGGGCTCGCTGACGCCGCCCTCGTTATCGGTGGCGGTGTAGCTGAAGGTGACGTCGCGGCTCTCGCCGGCGGCCAGACCATCGAAGTCAGTGCCGGGGGCGAAGCTGTAGCTGCCGTCGGCATTGAACGTCAATGAACCATTGCCGGTGCCGACATCCGTCGCCAGGTCGTAACCGGCGATCGTCCCGTCGACGTCGGTCGCTGCCGGCACTTGCCCGCTGAGAACGCTGTTCTCGCCGGTGGTTTGGGTATCGGCGACGGCCATCGGCGCATCGTGGGTGCCGGTCACGGTGATCGTCACCGTCTTCGGTGCACTGACGCCGCCGTCATTATCGGTGGCGGTGTAGCTGAAGGTGACGTCGCGGCTCTCGCCCGCGGCGAGACCGTCGAAGTCAGTGCCGGGGGCGAAGCTGTAGCTGCCGTCGGCATTGAACGTCAACGAGCCGTTGCCCTGACCTACGCCGGTGTCGAGTGCGTAGCTGGCGATCGGCCCATCGACATCGGTCGCTGCCGGCACCTGCCCACTAAGAACGCTGTTCTCGCCGGTGGTCTGGGTATCGGCGACGGCCACCGGCGCATCGTTGGTGCCGGTCACGGTGATGGTCACCGTCTTGGGCTCGCTGACGCCGCCGTCGTTATCGGTGGCGGTGTAGCTGAAGGTAACGTCGCGACTTTCGCCGGCGGCCAGAGCGTCGAAGTCGGTGCCGGGCGTGAAACTGTAGGAACCGTCGGCATTGAACGTCAGGCTACCGTTGCCGGTGCCGACATCCGTCGCCAGGTCATAACCGGCGATGGTGCCGTCGACGTCACTTGCCGCCGGCACTTG
>NZ_MSDO01000013.1 GCF_001937195.1 Salinicola socius
TTTAGAGCGCCACGTTGACATCGTGGAGGTCAGCGGTTCAAATCCGCTTGGTCCTACCAGATTCGAACCCCGAGCCTTGTCTCGGGGTTTTTTGTGCTCGTCAGTTTCCTTTCGATGCTCCCTGTCCCATTTCCCTTTGAGGCTCCCTGCCCAACGCCGGATCACCTTTGCGGGATTTCTCGGTCTTCCGGACTGGCGAGTAATGTTGGATTTCGAACAGGACATACAGTAGATCCGGTTTTTATGATTGGCATTATTGCCGGGAGATAAGCGTCCAGCGTTGGACATTAGTGGCTAAGACTAAGGTTTTAAGCGTTTTAAACTCAGTAAAATCAAATCATTAAAATTTTAAAAATCCCTCCAGGGCGTTCTCCTTTCTTCGTCGTATATCTTTATGAAACGGGTGTTCTAGGATGCTCGAAAGAGAAAAGGGAACGGCGCCACCCATGTCATTACAACTCCATAACGTGACACTGTCGGTGCGGGGCGAGACGTACATCGATGATGCCAGCCTGACCCTGGAACCGGGGTCATTCAACGTGTTGCTGGGACACACGTTGGCGGGCAAGACGACCTTGATGCGACTGATGGCGGGCCTGGACATGCCCGACAAGGGGTCGGTACATCTCGGTGGCCGGGACGTGACCCATCTGCCGGTTCGCCGACGCAATGTCTCGATGGTTTATCAGCAGTTCATCAACTACCCCACATTGACCGTCTTCGACAATATCGCCTCGCCGCTCAAGCAGGCCAAGGTGTCCCGGCAGGAGATTACCCGGCGAGTCGAGGAAACGGCTGCAATGCTCGGGATTCAGCACCTGCTGGGACGCTATCCGCAGGAGCTCTCGGGTGGGCAGCAGCAGCGCACGGCGATGGCCAGGGCATTGGTCAAGGATGCGGATCTGGTGCTGTTCGATGAGCCTCTGGTCAATCTCGACTACAAGTTGCGCGAGGCGCTGCGCGTCGAGATGCGCAAACTGTTCGAATCGCGCAACACCATCGCGGTGTACGCCACCACCGAACCCGCAGAAGCGCTGGCACTGGGCGGCACGACGACGCTGCTGCACCAGGGGCGGATCGTCCAGAGCGGGCCCAGCGGCGACGTCTATCGCCATCCGCGGAACCGTGAAGCCGCCACGTTGTTTGGCGAGCCACCGATCAACCTGATGCCGATGACGGTCGAGGGAGGCGAGTGCCGGATCGCCGATCAGCGCCAGCCGCTGCCTGAAGCGTGGCGCAATCTACCCGACGGCGATTATCAGGTCGGTATCCGGCCTCATCACTGGTCGCTTCAGCCGATTCCGGAAGCGGCGTTTCGTCTGCCGGTCGTCGTGCGTATCGCCGAGATCAGCGGTTCCGAAACCTTCCTGCACCTGTCGCATGATCGGATCGACCTGGTCGCGCACCTGGCCGGGATTCATGAGTTCGGCGTGGATCAGGCGCTGGATGTTCACGTCGCTTGCCGACAACTGTTCGTATTCGAGCCGGGTGGCGATCTGGTGTTGTCGCCGTTCTCGTTGCGGCCAACGCTTGCGAGCGTTTGAGGAGAATCCTATATGGCGGAAATTCGCCTCGAGCAGTTGGCGCACAGCTACCATCGCGCCCCTTCGCAACCCGGTGACTACGCGCTTCGACGAATGGATCACGTCTGGGAGCAGGGTGGCGCCTACGCGCTGCTGGGCCCCTCGGGCTGCGGCAAGAGCACGCTGCTCAACATCATCTCCGGGCTGTTGGCGCCTTCGGAGGGCCGCGTGCTTTACGACGGCAAGTCGGTCAACGATCTCACTCCGCAGGATCGCAATATCGCCCAGGTTTTCCAGTTCCCGGTGGTCTACGACACCATGACGGTTCACGAGAACCTGGCGTTTCCACTGCGCAACCAGGGACAGTCCCGCGAGCGCATCGATGACCGAGTGAGAGAGGTGGCCGAGGCTCTGGAGATCGAGTCGCTGCTGGCTCGAAAGGCGCGGAACCTGACGGCGGACGAGAAGCAGAAGGTATCGATGGGACGTGGGCTGGTACGTGACGACGTGGCGGCAATCCTGTTCGACGAGCCGCTGACGGTGATCGATCCGCAGCTCAAGTGGCGGCTGCGGCGCAAGCTCAAGGAGATCCATCAGCGCTTCAACGTGACGATGGTCTACGTCACCCATGACCAGTTGGAGGCGTCCACCTTCGCCGACAAGATCGCGGTGATGTACGAGGGGCAGATCGTGCAGTTCGGCACGCCGCGAGAGCTGTTCGAGAACCCGCAGCATACCTTCGTCGGCTACTTCATCGGCAGTCCCGGCATGAATCTGCTCGACATCGCGTTGGGCGAGACGGGGCTCGAGTTCGACGGGCGAACGCTTGCGGTGGCCGATTCGATCGTCGCTCGACTTCGGGATCGCGAAGGCGGGCGCCTGCAGCTCGGCATCCGGCCGGAGTTCGTGCAGCTGGTGGCGCCGGAGAGTGCGGTCCTGCAGGGATATGTCGATCTGGTTCAGGACCAGGGCACCTTCAAGATCGTCGACGTGCGCCTGGACACGCCCTCGGCACCGGTGGTCAAGGCGAGGTTAGGGGAGGAAGTGATCGTTCCGGAGGGGCGCACCGGCGTGCACTTCCCTGAAACCTGGCAGCGCTTCTACGTCGACGACCGGCTGGTGGAGATCACGCATGAAACCCTATAACAACAAGGCCTGGTGGCTGGTACTGCCGGTATTCGTGCTGGTCGCCTTCAGCGCCATCATTCCGATGATGACGGTGGTCAACTACTCCGTCCAGGACATCTTCGATCCGAGCACGCGCTACTTCGTGGGTACCGAATGGTATCGGGAGATTCTGGCGGATCCGAGGCTGCACGATTCATTGCTGCGCCAGTTCATCTACTCGTTCTGCGTACTGGCCATCGAGGTGCCGCTCGGCATCGTCGTCGCGCTGTCGATGCCACGCCGCGGGTTGGGCGTGCCGTTCAGTCTGATTCTACTGTCACTGCCGCTGCTGGTGCCGTGGAACGTGGTGGGAACGATCTGGCAAATCATCGGACGGGAGGATATCGGTCTGTACGGCTGGATTCTCAACAGCCTGGGGCTCGACTACAACTACGCCTCCAATCCGCGGGACGCCTGGATCACCGTGCTGGTGATGGACGTCTGGCACTGGACCTCGCTGGTAGCGCTGCTGTGCTATTCCGGGCTGCGCTCGATTCCGGACGTCTACTACCAGGCGGCGAGGATCGATCGCGCCTCCCACTGGGCGGTGTTCCGCTTCATCCAGTTGCCGAAGCTCAAGAACGTGCTGCTGATCGCGGTCATGTTGCGCTTCATGGACAGCTTCATGATCTATACCGAGCCGTTCGTGCTCACCGGTGGCGGGCCGGGCACGGCCACGACCTTCCTCAGCCAGACGTTGACCCAGATGGCGCTTGGCCAGTTCGATCTGGGCCGTGCCGCGGCGTTCTCGCTGATCTACTTCCTGATCATTCTGCTGGTGACCTGGGTGTTCTATACCGCCATGACGCATAACGACAACAAGGAATGACGCCGCCATGAGACTGCGCAAGAGCCTGGTGATGCTGGTCTATCTGCTGTTCGTGCTGGTGCCGATCTACTCGCTCGTCAACATGTCGTTCAAGTCGAATCGGGAAATTCTCGGTGGTCTGACGCTCTGGCCCACCGCCCCGACACTGGACAACTATCGTGTCGTTTTCACCGAGCCGACCTGGTACACGAGTTATCTCAACTCTCTCAGCTATGTCTCGATGAACATGCTGATTTCGTTGCTGGTCGCGTTGCCGGCCGCCTATGCGTTCTCGCGCTATCGCTTCCTGGGCGACAAGCACATGTTCTTCTGGCTGCTGACCAACCGGATGGCGCCGCCAGCCGTGTTTCTGCTGCCATTTTTCCAGCTTTACTCGGCGGTAGGGCTGTTCGATACGCCGATCGCGGTGGCACTGGCGCACTGCCTTTTCAACGTGCCGCTGGCGGTGTGGATTCTCGAGGGTTTCATGTCATCGGTGCCCAAGGAGATCGACGAAACCGCGTATATCGATGGCTATACCTTCCCCAAGTTCTTCATCCGGATCTTCCTGCCGATGATTCGGCCCGGCATCGGGGTCACGGCGTTTTTCTGCTTCATGTTCTCCTGGGTCGAACTGCTGCTGGCGCGAACGCTGACGTCGGTCGATGCCAAGCCGATCGTGGCGCAGATGACCCGTACGGTTTCGGCGTCAGGCATCGACTGGGGCGTGCTGGCGGCCGCGGGCGTCGTCGCGCTGTTACCCGGCATCGCCGTGATCTATTTCGTGCGCAACCACGTGGCCAAGGGCTTCGCCCTGGGTCGCGTCTGATCCGCCTGGCCAGAGAGAGGGGAATCGTATGGGCTGGATGGCCTGGACACTACCGACGGCATTGTTCTTTGCGGGAATCGCGTTGCTGCTGGTGGCGATGACGGTGTGGCAGACCGTATCCCCCGGGCGAGAACGCAAGGGCTTCCTGCCGCTGACGACATCGCGCGGCGATCGGCTGTTCATCGGCCTGCTCGCATCGGCCTACGGCCATTTGCTGGTTCTGGCACTCACCGACTGGCCGCTCTGGGTCGCGACCGCGATCTGCGCGACAGGCATGGCAATCATCATGAAATGGGGGTAACGCATCGACCAGGGATCATCGTTCTTCATCGGATAGCGCCACGACAGCAAACGGACGAAGGATAACAAAGAGGGTTAACGCCATGTTCGATATCAAGCACGCCAGCTCGCGACGCCGAATGCCACTGAGCATCGGCGTCAGCCTTGCCGGTTTGATGGCCGTATCGGGGACCGCGATCGCCGATCAGTATCAGGATGCTGCCAAACGCTGGCTGGGCGACGAGTTCACGACCTCGACACTCACGCCAGAACAGCAGATGGCCGAGATGCAGTGGTACATCGATGCCGCCAAGCCGTTCCGTGGCATGCAGATCAACGTCGTTTCGGAGACGCTCACCACCCACAAATACGAATCCGAGGTGCTGGCCCGCGCGTTCAGCGAGATCACCGGCATTCAGCTGAAGCACGATCTGATCCAGGAAGGGGACGTGATCGAGAAGCTGCAGACCCAGATGCAGTCCGGTCGCAACATCTACGACGCCTACGTCAACGATTCCGACCTGATCGGTACCCATTTTCGCTACGGCAAGGTGGTGCCGATTTCCGACATGATCGAAGGCGATGCTGCCGATGTGACCTCGCCGACACTGGATCTCGATGACTTCATCGGGCTCTCGTTCACCACCGGACCGGATGACAAGGTCTACCAGCTGCCGGATCAGCAGTTTGCCAACCTCTACTGGTTCCGCGCCGACTGGTTCGACGATCCCGACCTCAAGGCGCGTTTCAAGGAGAAGTACGGCTACGAACTGGGCGTGCCGGTGAACTGGTCGGCCTACGAAGATATCGCCGATTTCTTCACCAATGACGTTCACGACATCGACGGCCAACGTGTCTACGGCCACATGGATTATGGCAAGAAGGATCCCTCGCTGGGCTGGCGCTTTACCGATGCCTGGTTCTCGATGGCCGGGGCCGGCGACAAGGGCATCCCCAATGGTCTGCCAGTGGACGAGTGGGGGATTCGGGTGGAGGATTGTCGGCCGGTGGGCTCGAACGTTACCCGAGGTGGCGCCACCAACGGCCCGGCCGCGGTATTCGCGACTCAGAAATACATCGACTGGCTGCATGCCTATGCGCCTCCGGAAGCCCAGGGCATGACGTTCTCGGAAGCGGGGCCGGTGCCGGCGCAGGGCAATGTCGCCCAGCAGATCTTCTGGTACACCGCCTTTACCGCCGACATGACCCAGCCGGGTCTGCCGGTGGTCAACGAGGATGGCACGCCCAAGTGGCGGATGGCGCCGTCACCGGTGGGGCCGTATTGGGAAGATGGCATGAAGAAGGGCTATCAGGACGTGGGGGCCTGGACCTTCATGAAGTCGACGCCCGAGAAGAACCGTCTCGCTGCATGGCTCTACGCGCAGTTCGTGACCTCGAAAACGGTCTCGCTGCAGAAGACGCTGGTGGGGCTGACGCCGATCCGGGAGTCCGATATCCAGTCCCAGGCGATGACCGAAGCCGCCCCGAAACTGGGCGGCCTGGTCGAGTTCTACCGCAGCCCGGCGCGACTGCAGTGGTCACCGACCGGTACCAACGTGCCGGACTATCCCAAGCTGGCGCAGCTGTGGTGGCAGTATATTTCCCAGGCGGTCAGCGGTGAAACCAGCGCCCAGCAGGCATTGGATGGGCTGGCCGATGCCCAGGATCGCATGATGGAGCGTCTGGAACGGGCCAATGTCCAGCCTCAATGCGGCCCGAAGCTGAACGAACCCCGCGATGCACAATACTGGCTCGATCAACCCGGTGCGCCCAAACCCAAACTCGACAACGAGAAACCGCAGGGCAAGACCGTTCCTTACGACGAGATGGTAAAATCCTGGCAGAAGAGCTGAACGACGCCTCGGTTTTGACCTGTAACACCAACGTTTCGCGTCGCCAGGGCGGCGACTTCACCGCCGGCTTTCCGGCGGTTTTTTTTGTGTGTCATTCCGGCTATTCGGTTAACTTGGGCCGGCCTCAGGACTTTTCGTGGAGCGACAGATAACATTGGCGTATAGCTGGAGTGAAACATGTCACTGAACTCGCTTTTCGAACACATTCATCAGTTACCTAGCGTACCTGCCGTGGTCACCGAGCTGATCGCCAGTCTGGACAATGACAGGATCAGTGTTCACCGGGTGTCGACCACCATTCGCAAGGATCCCAGCCTGAGCCTGAAACTGCTGCGCTCGGCCAATTCCGTGCGATACGGCGTGGGTCGAAACGTGGCGACGATCGACGACGCCTTGCTGCTGCTGGGCTTCGATCGCGTGCGCACCCTGGTCATCGCTTCGGGCATGGTCGGCATGCTCAAGGAAGTGCCGGGTCTCGACCGCCAGGCGTTCTGGCGCGAGTCGTTCATGGTAGCCAACCTCAGTCGCACGATCGTCCGGCACAGTCAGTTGGCGGATCTGGCCCCGGAGACTGCCTTTACCTGTGGCATTCTTCATCACGTGGGTTCGGCGTTGATGCATATCGGTCATCCCGACACGATGCAGCGGATCGATGTGCTGGTCGCTCAGGGCGCACCGAGAGCGGAGCTGGAAGCCAATCAGTTCGGTTATACCTTCAGTGAGGTGGGCGCCGAGCTGGGACGTCGCTGGCGTTTCCCCGAGACCATCTGCCATGCCTTGACGTATCAGGGCAAGCCGTTGGCGTCGGTCCCTTTTTCGCCCTACGCTGCCGCCGTCCATCTGGCGATCGGTCTCTATCACAATATCGCCAGCGGACGTCGGGAAGAGCACGCCCTGGGGGAGATGCCGCGGGAGATCCGTCGTCCGCTGGCGTTGGATCTGCTTTCGCTCTACGAGGATATCCTGCAGATCATGCGCACCGATGATGAGCTGGGCGTGTTCCTCGATTGAGCCTGACCTTCTGCACTCGGCCACCCCGATACGGCCTCGTCGTATTCAGCGGCGCGGAGCGCTCGCAGTCAGGTCGCTGGCATCAATGAACACCCGACACAGGCGCTCGATACCGGCCTGATCTTCGCGACTGAAGCGTGCCGGTACGGGGCTGTCGATATCCAGCACACCCCACAGGTCGTCGGCGACGACGATCGGCACCACCAGTTCGGAACGCGAGGCGGCATCGCAGGCGATATGGTCCGGCACCGCGTGGACATCGTCGACCCGCTGCGTCTGGCGCGAGCGGGCCGCGGCGCCGCAGACCCCTTTGGAAAACGGGATCGGATTGCAGGCCGGCAACCCCTGGAAGGGGCCGAGGATGAGCGTCTCGGGCTGGCGCTGGAGATAGAACCCGACCCAGTTCAGCTTCTCGAGCGTCTGCATCAGGAAGGCGCTGGTCTGGGCGGCGTTGGTCAGCCAGTCGCGCGTATCCAGCAGCGCTGTCAGCTGGCGCTCGAGGGAATCGTAGTCGGTCATCGTGGGCTCCTCGAAAAAATGAACGGAAAAAGATCAACTGCAAAACGAAAACCAGCGCCCTGGGCGCTGGTTTCGTGATGATCATGATGTCTGGCTTGTCACGTCGGTGACGCCGCCGCGATCACTTCCAGCCGGGAACGGCACCACCCTTGAACAGCTCCTGGGCCTTGTCGGCAACCGCGTCTGACTGGTACGCCTTGACCAGCTCCTGAATCTCCTTGCGATCCTGGTCGCCGCCACGCACGACGATCAGATTCACATAGGGCGAGTCCGGTCCTTCCTTGATCAGTGCATCATCCAGTGTCAGGCCCGCGGGCTGCGTGAAGGTGCTGTTGATGAAGGCCATGTCGACGTCCTGCAGAATGCGCGGCATCTGGGCGGCCTCGATCTCCTTGAACGAATAGTCATGCGGGTTCTCGGTGATGTCGATCGGCGTCGCTTCCAGATTCCCGTCATCGTCGAGCGTGATCAGACCCTGCTTGTCCAGCAGAATCAGCGAGCGGCCTTCGTTGGTCGGATCGTTGGGCACCGCGATCGTCGCGCCGTCAGGCAACGCGTCGATGCTGTCGTACCTGGCGGAATAGGCGCCGATCGGATAGACGAACGTCTTGCCGGCCACGGCGAAGTCATAGCCGCGATCGTTGACCATCGAGCGCATGTACGGCTCGTGCTGGTAGGCGTTGGCATCCAGGCTGCCGTCGGCAAGTGCGGCGTTCGGCGTGACGTAGTCGGTGAACTCGATGATCTCGACATCGAGGCCGTACTTGTCCTTCGCGACCTGCTTTGCCACTTGCATGACATCGGTCTCGGGGCCGGCCATGGTACCGACCTTGATGGCATCGTCGGCGGCATGCGCAGAACCGGAAACCAGGCCGAGACTCAGTGCAGCGGCGCTCAGCGTGCGGGTCAATGAAATCGACATTTGGCGAGTTTCTCCCTGATGAAGTGATGGTAGGACGCGCGTGGCGCACTCGATGATCGCCGAAATATAACGGAATAACGACGATCACGGTAATTCATTCTGGTTATTAGTCTAATCCGTGGAGGGGGACCGTGCTCACTTGTGATCGCTTTTGCGAACCAGATAGTCCCCGAGGCTCTGAAACAGTTGCACCATGACCACGAGCACGACCACGGTGATCAGCATGACGGTGGGGTTGAAGCGGTTGTAGCCATAGCGAATGCCCAGATCACCAAGGCCACCGCCCCCCACGGCACCGGCCATGGCGGAGTAGCTGACCAACGCCACAAGGGTGATCGTCAGGCCGTTGATGATACCGCCACGGGCCTCCGGCAGCAGCACCTTCATGATGATCTGCATCGGCGTTGCTCCCATCGACTGCGCAGCCTCGACCAGGCCGGGCGAGACCTCGTTCAGCGCGCCCTCGACCAGTCGCGCGACGAACGGAATGGCGGCGATGGTCAGCGGCACGGCGGCGGCATTGGTGCCGATGGAGCTGCCGACGATCATGCGGGTGAAGGGAATGATCGCCACCAGCAGGATGATGAACGGTACCGAGCGGCCGACGTTGGTGACGATCCCGAGCACCGTGTTGACCACCGGCTGCGCCAGGATCTGGCGCGGCCGCGTCACGTAGAGCAGCACCCCGAGCGGGACGCCGGCCAGCGCCGACAGAATGCCGGCGACGGCAACCATGTAAAGTGTCTCCAGCGTGGACTGCCAGACGAGATCAATCAGTGCGCTGGACATGGCCCAGTACCTCCACATGCAGGTCAAAGGATTCGAGCGTTGCCAGGGCCTGCCGGGTCTGCGAGGCGCTGCCCATCAATTCGGCGATCATCAGTCCCAGCGTACGGCCCTGTATGGACTCGACCTTGGCCTGCAGAATACTGACATCGATGCCATGTTCACGGGCCAGCCGCGAAATCAGTGGGGTTGCCACGCTATCGCCGGAGAACGTCAGCCGCACCACGGGATGCGTGCTCTCGCCGGATTCCGGTTCGAGGCGTTCGATCAGGGCCTGCGGCGCTTCCAGCTTGAGGAAGTCGTTCAGGAAATCCCGCCCCAACTGGGTGCCGGGGGCCGTAAAGAAGTCGCCGACGTCGGCATCTTCCACCAGGCGTCCGTCGGATATCAGACCGACGCGATGGCAGATCGTCTTCACCACTTCCATCTCGTGAGTGATCAGCAGAATGGTGAGTCCCAGGCGTTGATTGATCTCCTGCAGCAGCGTCAGGATCGATGCCGTCGTCTGCGGGTCGAGCGCCGAGGTTGCCTCGTCACACAGCAGCACCTTGGGTTGGCTGGCCAGGGCGCGGGCAATCGCCACGCGCTGCTTCTGACCGCCAGACAACTGGGCCGGATACTGCGCCGTCTTGTCCGCCAACCCCGTCATCTCCAGTAGCGGCAACACGCGTTCCCGAATGGTCTGACGGGATTGCCCCATCAGCTCCAGCGGCAAAGCGACGTTGTCGTAGACGGTACGATTGGTCAGCAGGTTGAAGTGCTGAAAGATCATGCCGCACTGATGTCGTGCCTGGCGTAGGGCGGCGGCGTCCATGGCAGTCAGTTCCTGCCCGTCGATGACGACGCGGCCGGCTGAGGGGCGCTCGAGGAGATTGACGCAGCGGATCAGGGTCGATTTGCCGGCGCCGGAGAGGCCAATGACGCCGTGAATCGTGCCCTTGGGTACCTGCAGGTCGATATCTTTCAGCGCCTGCACGGCACCGGGCCCGCTGCCGTAGGTTTTGGAAACGTTGTCCAGTGAGATCATTGGGCGTATCGGAAGCGTCTGTCTGGGTTCGGGAGGCGGCGGGGCAGTTCGGCGCGCCGTCTGGGCGTCATCGGCGACGGCCCCGCGTCGATGAGCGCGCTAGTATACGGATCTCGTCGGGTCAGAGCGACCGCTGGCGCCGGGCCGTGTCGCGAGATACCGTAGGCGACGATGGCAGCTTGCCGCCACACGGTTTCTCCCCGGTGACAGCTCTCTGCCTCAAAGACTCGGGACGCTGTTTCAAAGGCTCGAGACGCTGTTTCAAAGGCTCGAGACTGTGTTTCAACGACACTTTTTAGACAACAAGGAGAAACGCGATGCTGCCATCACTGGATGACCAGGCGCTGAACCAGCTTTTTCTGGAAGCGCATACCCATAATGCCTGGCAACCTCGGGAAATCACCGAGGAGACCCTGCGCCAGCTCTACGCGCTGGTCAAGATGGGGCCGACCTCGGCCAATTGCTGTCCGGCACGCTTTGTCTTCGTCCGCTCGACCGCGGGCAAGGACAAGTTGTTACCCTGCGTCTCTTCCGGAAATGCCGACAAGACGGCGACGGCGCCATGTACGGTGATCGTGGCCTACGACAAGCGCTTCTACGATCAGTTGCCGATGCTGTTCCCGGTTGCCGACGCCAAAAGCTGGTTCACCGGGAGCGAAGCCTTCGCCGAACAGACAGCGCTACGCAACAGTTCGATGCAGGCCGGTTATCTGATTCTGGCGGCGCGCGCCATGGGACTGGATACCGGGCCCATGTCCGGATTCGACCCCGAGGCACTGGATGATGCCTTTTTCGCCGGTACCGATTGGACGGCCAACTTGCTGATCAACCTGGGTTACGGTGACGAGTCCGGCGTCAAGCCGCGCCTGCCGCGTCTGGCGTTCGAAGACGCTTGCCAACTGGCTTGACCGGCGGACCAAAGCATCGACTCTGCCGTATGGAACCCGCTCGACCGGTGGCCTCGGGCGGGTTCCATCGCAACCCCCAAAGTGCCGTCCAACGCCATTTCAGATTGCTGCCTGTCGCGGCAGCAAACCGCCCAGCACGATGCGCTGAATATTGTCGACCGTGGCTTCGAAGAAATCGGGGTCGGCCAGCGTCTTGCCGGAAATTGCCTCGATCTGTACGGCGAAATCGGCGTAATGCTGCGTGGTACCCCACAGCAGATAGATCAGATGATGCGGGTCGACCGGCAGCAGCTTGCCGCCAGCGATCCAGTGCTCGATGACCTTCGATTTTTCCTCGACCAGCGCGCGCAAGTCTTGCTGCAGCTCTTCCTTCAGCAGTGGCGCGCCCTGAATCATCTCCAGGCAGAACAGGCGCGACTCCTGCACGTGATCCCTCGACAGCTCGACCTTGATCCGAATGTAGTGACCGATCGCCGCCTCCGGGGTCTGGTCGGCGTCAATGGCGCGTATCGGTTCCAGCCAGGTATTCAGAATCTGTTGCAGGACCGAGACGTAGAGCTTTTCCTTGGACGGGAAGTAATAGAGCAGATTGGTCTTGGAGACGCCCGCCTGGTCGGCGATGGCGTCCAGGCTGGCGCCGCGCAGGCCGAACTGGGAAAACAGCGTCAGCGCCGCATCGCGAATGCGTTGCTTGCGGGCTTCGCTGGCAGCGGCGCGGCCCGGGTTGGAGACGGCGGTGGGAGCCGCGGGCGTGATTGGCATCATGGTCGTCCTGACAAACGAATCCCTGAATGGCGTGCCGACCCGCCTTGCAAGGGCGTTGGATCACGGCCATTGCAGGGGGGAACAATCGTTCGGCACTTTACCACGCCGGTTCGAGGCTGACGTCATTGACCTGAAAGCACTGCTTCGGCCAGCGATGAGTGCCTGGCAAGGCGCACCGAATCTGCGCGAATCTGCCATTCCCTGCGTCATTTTCGCGCACCTTGTTCTTATGACGTGGACCATTTGGTCTGCCGGTGTTTCATCGTCTTGTCCCAAGTCGTTGAAAGCGGATCAGGAACGTTGCGTTGGCACGACAGTTGTTAGAGGGATATCAGGCGTTGGGCCGCCGCTGGTCAGCAACCTCCCGGTGAGCGACAGACCGACAACGATATCCATGACGACGGGGAATGACTCATGCAACTGGGCCTCTTTATTCCTATCGGTAACAACGGCTGGCTGATTTCCGAGAATGCGCCGCAGTACATGCCGAGCTTCGAACTCAACAAGGCGGTGACCCAGAAGGCCGAGAGCTACGGCTTCGAGTTCGTGCTGTCGATGATCAAGCTGCGCGGGTTCGGCGGCAAGACCGAGTTCTGGGAGCACGCGTTGGAGTCATTCACCCTGATGGCGGGGCTGGCGGCCGTGACCTCGAAGATCAATCTCTACGCTACCGCGGCGACATTGGTGATGCCGCCGGCGATTACCGCGCGCATGGCGGCGACCATCGATTCGATCGCCCCGGGACGTTTCGGCATCAATCTGGTGACCGGCTGGCAGAAACCGGAATATAGCCAGATGGGAATGTGGCCGGGGGACGATTACTTCGCCAGGCGCTACGCCTATCTCGACGAGTACACCACGGTGCTGCGGGATCTGCTGGAAACGGGTCACAGCGATCTGAAGGGCGACTTTTTCCAGATGGATGACTGTCGCCTGAGTCCGCGTCCGGAGCAGGGCGTCAAGATCGTCTGCGCCGGCCAGTCGAGTGCCGGCATGGCCTTCACCGCCAAGCACGCCGACTACAGCTTCTGCTTCGGCAAGGGACTGAATACGCCGGCGGCGTTCGCCGATACTGCCGCGCGCCTCAACGCGGCGGGCAGGGAATCCGGGCGCGATATCGCTTGCTACGTGCTGTTCATGGTGATCGCCGACGAGACCGACGAAGCGGCCATGGCACGCTGGGAGCATTACAAGGCGGGTGCCGATCAGGAGGCGCTCGACTGGATGGCCGACCAGGGCAGTCAGGACAAGAGTTCGGGCAAGGATACCAACGTGCGCCAGATGACCGATCCGACATCGGCGGTCAACTTCAACATGGGCACCCTGGTCGGCTCCTACGCCAATGTCGCGCGGATGCTCGACGAGATCGACACCGTCGAGGGCGTCGGCGGCGTGATGCTGACGTTCGATGACTTTCTGGCAGGTCTGGATATCTTCGGCAGGCGCGTGCAGCCGTTGATGAAGACTCGAATGGATGTCCTCAACGCGCCGGGCGAAACGGCCGAGGTGGCGAAATGAGCGGACTCAAGCAGACGCCGGTGGTGCGTCGTGGCGGTGACGGCGTCAATGACGAGATCGTGCTGGCCGGTCGGCCGGAGGCGATCGCGATGCCGTGCTCCGAGACGGCATTGATCGTCGTCGACATGCAGAACGCCTATGCCACTCGGGGTGGCTACCTCGATCTGGCCGGTTTCGATGTCACCACCACCGGGCCGGTCATCGAGCGAATTGCCAAGGCGATCAAGCTGGCGCGCGCGGCGGGCATCCAGGTGATCTTCTTCCAGAATGGCTGGGATGCCGAGTACGTCGAGGCCGGCGGCCCGGGGTCTCCCAACTGGCACAAGTCCAATGCACTGAAGACCATGCGTCAGCAACCCGAGTTGAAGGGACAGCTGCTGGCCAAGGGTACCTGGGATTACGCGCTGGTCGACGCACTGAAGCCTCAGTCTGGAGACATCGTGCTGCCGAAGCCGCGCTATAGCGGGTTCTTCAACACGGCGCTGGACAGCATCCTGCGTTCGCGGGGTATTCACCACCTGCTGTTCACCGGCATCGCCACCAACGTGTGCGTCGAGTCGACGCTACGTGATGGCTTCTTCCTCGAATATTTCGGCACCGTGCTGGAGGACGCGACCTATCAAGCCGGCCCGCCTTCGGCACAGAGCAGCGCCATCTTCAATATCGAAACCTTTTTCGGCTGGGTATCGAGCGTCGACGCCTTCGAGGACGCCTGCGCGGCGCTAACCGACGCCCGGCAGCCACACGCTTCACCCATGACTTCAGCAGCAGCAGGAGAGTGATCATGCCCAAGACGAGTGTCATTCCCGCCGGTTCCGGTGCCCCTCTGGCCCCGTTCGTCCCGGGTAGCCAGGCCGATAACATCCTTTACGTTTCCGGCACTCTGCCGTTCGACAAGGACAATAACGTGGTTTACGTCGGTGACGCTGCGGCCCAGACCCGTCACGTGCTGGAACTCATTCAGAGCGTGATCGAGACCGCCGGTGGCAGCATGAATGACGTCACCTTCAACTCGATCTTTCTGCGCAACTGGGAAGACTATGCGGCGATCAACGCGGTCTACGCAGAATTCTTTCCCGGCGAGAAGCCGGCGCGTTACTGCATCCAGTGCGGGCTGGTGAAGCCGGATGCGCTGATCGAGATCGCCTCGATCGCGCATTTGCCTCACTGACTCGTTGGCTGACGCCTTGCCGGAAGGAACTCGTCAATGCACTACGAAATACTGGGACGCACGGAGCCCGATGCCCCGACGATTCTGCTCTCCGCGGGCTTGGGTGGCGCCGGTCGCTTCTGGGAGCCGCAACTGGCTGCACTGGAGACGACACACCGGGTGGTGATCTATGACCACCTCGGTACGGGCAAGAGCCCTGCCGAGCTGCCGAGCGGCTACGCGATCGATGATATGGCACAGGAAGCGCTGGCCTTGCTCGACCGGTTGAACATCGAGCGCGTCGATTTCATGGGCCATGCCCTGGGTGGTCTGGTCGGGCTGCAGATGGCGCTGCTGGCGCCGGCCCGGCTGGGTCGGCTAATCGTGATCAATGCCTGGAGTCGTGTCGATGTCCAGAGTGAGCGCTGTTTTCGGGTACGCCTGGCGCTGCTCCAGGACAGCGGGGCCGAAGCGTATCTGCACGCGCAGCCACTGTTTCTCTATCCCGCCGACTGGCTGTCCGCCAACCACGAGCGGCTGCTGGCCGAAGAGGCTCACGCGCTCGCGCATTTTCCGGGCGCGCATAACGTGCTGGCACGCATCGGAGCGCTGTCGGCCTTCGACATCGACGCGAGGCTGGGGGAGATCGCCACGCCCACGCTGGTGATCGCCTCCCGGGACGATCTGCTGGTGCCGTACCCGCGCTCGGAGCGGCTCGCCGAGGGGCTGTCCGACGCGCGGCTGGCGGTATTCGACTACGGCGGACACGGGCTGACGGTGACCGTGCCTGACTCGTTCAACGCCTCGGTAGCGCGATTCCTGGCAACCTGATCACCGCTTTGATGGCTTGAGCGGCAGCGGTGAGGGAGAGGAGAGATTTGATGATGACCTCGTTACAGAAACCTGAATACGACGTGGAAGCGCTGAGTGCCGTTTTGCCATCGGCATTTCGCGAAGCGATGTCGCGATTGGCGGCCGCGGTCAACGTGGTGACCACCGATGGCCCGGCCGGGCGCGCCGGTTTCACGGCGTCGGCCGTATGCAGCGTGACCGACGAACCGCCGACGCTGCTGGTCTGCATCAACCGGCGCGCTTCGGCCTATCCCTCTTTTGCTGACAATCCGGCGCTTTGTGTCAACGTGCTGAGTGCCGACCATCAACAGGTTTCCAATACCTTTGGTGGCAAGACGCCCATGGCGGAACGCTTCGCGCAGGCGGACTGGACGACACGCGAGACAGGGGCTCCGGTACTGGCGAATGCGCTGGCACATTTCGAATGCCGGATCGGCCAGCGCGTGGCGGTTGGCACCCACGACGTGTTGTTCTGCGAGATCGTGGCGATGTCGACCTGCGACGAGAGCCAATGCCTGCTCTATTTCGACCGCCAGTATCACCAGTTGCCGCGGCTGGCCCCCGGCGGCTGAGCGGCAACCGTATCGTCATGATCTATCGAGACCGTCATGAGTTATCGGGCGCGTCATGACCGACTTGGAATCTCATGACCCATTTGGAACTTAATGAACCACTTGGAACTTAATGAACCACTTGGAACTTCCTGACCCCCAGGGGTCGCCACGGGATCGGAGACACACAATGACAATATCCGCTTCTCGCATGGTCGAACGTGACGGCAGGATCGAGCTCAGCCTCGGCGATGACGTCCGCGATAGTGCCTGTTTCAATCACGATATCGCGCCGACGACGGCCAGCGAACGTACCTGGTCGAAATGGAATATCGCCGCGCTCTGGGTCGGGCTCTCGATCTGCGTACCGACCTATACCCTGGGTGGCGTACTCACCGCCTATTTCGGGCTGAGTGTGCTCGAAGCCTTGGTCGCAATTCTGCTGGCCAACGTGATTCTGTTGATTCCGCTGACGTTGAACGCCTTTCCCGGAACCCGCTACGGCATTCCGTTCCCGGTAGTGCTGCGTTCGTCGTTCGGCATTCGCGGCTCGAATGTTCCTTGCCTGATCCGCGCGCTGGTCGGTTGTGGTTGGTTCGGCATCCAGACGATGTTCGGCGGCCTGGCGATTCATCTGCTGCTATCCGCGATCGTGCCGCCGTGGCAATCGCTGGGCGGCTGGGGGCAGGTTCTCGGTTTCTTCATCTTCGCGGCGATGAATCTCTGGGTGGTGATTCGCGGTGCGGAGTCGATCAAGTGGCTCGAGACACTGTCGGCGCCGTTGCTGTTGCTCGTCGCCATCGGATTGATGGTATGGGCGCTGCCGCACGTTTCGCTGAGCGAGTTGATGGCGCAGCCACCGTCGCGACCGGCAGGCGCATCGGTGACGACCTACTTTCTGTCGGGACTCACGGCGATGGTCGGTTTCTGGGCGACGCTATCGCTGAACATTCCGGACTTCAGCCGTTTCGCCAAGAGCCAGAAGGATCAGATCGTCGGCCAGATCATCGGGCTTCCGTTGACCATGTTCTTCTTCGCCGCGCTGGGGGTGGTGATGACGGCGGCGTCGGCGTCGCTGGTCGGGGAGACCGTCTCCGATCCGGTCACGCTGATCGGTCATATCGATAGCCCCGTCTGGGTATCGATCGCCATGGTGTTGATCGTGATCGCCACGATCTCGACCAACACGGCGGGTAATATCGTCTCGCCGACGAATGACTTCCAGAACATCGCCCCCAAGTTGATCAACCGCACGGGTGGCGTGCTGTTGACCGGATTGGTCGGTACCTTGCTGATGGGTTATGACCTGCTGCACAAGGCAGGGGTCATCGTCTCCGACGTGACGCTGGAAAGTCTCTATTCCAATTGGCTGCTGGGGTATTCGAGCCTGCTGGGGCCGATCGCCGGGATCATGGCGGTGGATTACTTCCTGATCAAGCGCCAGCGTCTGGACGTGGTCGCGCTCTACCGCGATGACGGTCGCTATCCGACGATCAACGTGGCCGGCTTCATCGCCTTCGGCGTACCGGTGGTGCTGACACTGATATCGTTGATCACGGGGCTGTGGCAGTGGTTCTACGACTACGGCTGGTTTACCGGCTCGCTGTTGGGCGCAATGATCTACTACATCGCCGGCAAGACGCTGGATCGTTCGCGTGATGCGCCCTGCGACATCCACACCGCGGATTCCGCTTCGGTGGGTTGAATACGCAGACCGATTGGCGGCGGCGGCTTGAAAGGCAGAAAGGCCACCCACTCGGGTGACCATCAACGTTGAACACCCCCTTTTAGCCAGACTGCCTCGGGAGACCGGCGCACCGGTTTTCGGGAATCCATCGGTGCATTGAATGGCGGCCAGCCAGGGTCGGCCGAAGAGGGCGTCAATGTCATGGCAAACGCCAGCGGCGTGCTAGAATTCTCGTTCTTGTTGCCCGCCGAGCGTGTCTGTCATCGGTGGATAGCCATTCGTCCAGGCCAGGAGAGCGGTTGATGTTTACGGGGATCGTGCAGGATGTGGGAACCGTGATAGCGATCGAGGAACGTGAGCAGTTGCACACCCACGTGGTATCGATGTCGCCGGCAATGCGCGAGGGTCTCGCGTTGGGCGCCTCGGTCTCCCACAACGGTTGCTGTCTGTCGGTGACGGCCATCGAGGGAGAAAACGTTAGCTTCGATCTGATGCGTGAAACACTTCGCCTGACCAATCTCGGCGATCTCGCCGCCGGCGGCAGAGTCAACCTGGAGCGGGCGGCGCGTTTCGGCGATGAAATCGGCGGACATTCGATGTCCGGGCATATCATGGGTATGGCCAAGCTCGTCGAGATCGACGAGGCGCCCAACAATCGCCGGCTGTGGTTCGAGCTGCCGGTGGAACTGGCCCGGTTCGTGTTCGACAAGGGCTACATCGGCATCGACGGAATTAGCCTGACAGTGGGAGGCGTCGAGGCCGGGCGCTTCTGCGTCAACCTGATCCCCGAAACACTGGCCAGAACGACGATCGGTGAACGGGTGCCGGGGGATAGGGTCAACATCGAGATCGATCCACAGACTCAGGCCATCGTCGAGACCGTGGAGCGCGTGCTGGCCAATCGCGGCTGAAAGAACCTTTAGCGGCCCCGGGCGTCACGACATCGCAGGCATTGCCACAGGTCGCGCCGTGGCGTTGGCTTGGGTAACATGGGCGCCTTTGCGCCAGGATTTATCGCTCCGCGATTTCTCGTTCTTCGGTGCGCCGTGTTCGGTCAATGGAGTTTTTTCGATGAGCAGCAGTATCTATGGCGACTATATCAAGTCGGTCATTCGCACCGTGCCCGATTGGCCTCAGCCCGGTGTCAATTTTCGTGATATCACACCCCTGCTCCAGAACAGTGCCGCCTTTCGCAAGTTGATCGACAGCTTCGTGCATCGCTATCAGGAACTGGAGGTTGACGCGGTTGCCGCGATCGATGCACGCGGGTTCATCGTCGGCGCGCCGCTGGCCTACGAGCTGGGCTGCAGCTTCGTGCCGGTGCGCAAGAAGGGCAAGCTACCGTTTCGAACCATCAGCGAAACCTACACGCTGGAGTACGGCGAATCGACGGTCGAGCTGCATGCCGACGCCTTCCGCGAGGGTGACCGTATCGTGTTGATCGACGATATCATCGCCACCGGCGGGACCATGCTGGCGGCGGCGTCGCTGATTCAGCGCAGTGGTGGTCATGTCGTCGAGACGGCGACCATCCTCGACCTGCCTGAACTGGGCGGCTCGGCCAAGATCCAGGAGGCCGGATACAGCGTTTTCTCGGTCTGCAGCTTCACCGAAGACGAGTAGCACTTCTGCACCAACACCCGCAGCGCAACGAGAGGCCCGCCGCCATCGCCCGATGGCGGCCCGATCCAAGAGTGGGACCCGCCATGACCGACAATCGTTATCAGCATCACTTCACCGTTTCCTGGGATCAACTTCATCGCGATGTCCGGTCGCTCTGTCACCAGCTCGTCGAGCGTGATTTCAAGGGTATCGTCGCAATCACGCGTGGTGGATTGATTCCGGCGGCGTTGATCGCCCGCGAGCTGGATATTCGTCTCATCGACACGGTCTGCATCAAGAGCTATGACGAACAGGCCCAGGGTAAGCTTGATGTGATGAAGGGCGTCGACCACGACGGCGATGGCTGGTTGCTGGTCGACGATCTGGTGGATACCGGCAAGACCGCTCGGGCGGTGCGCGAGATGCTGCCCAAGGCGCACTTCGTCACCGTCTACGCCAAGCCCGAAGGGCGTCCACTGGTCGACCAGTATCTGACCGAGGTGGCTCAGGATTGCTGGATCGAGTTCCCATGGGATCTTGGGCATGCCTATGTCGAACCGCTGGTGAACCAGATTCGCTCGCCGAAATCCTGATCGAATACGGAGCGAGCCCATGTCCCGGTCACCGTTACCCGATAGCTGGAACGCCTGCCTTGGCGAAGAATTCAGCGCCCCCTACATGCAGACGCTGCGCGCCTTTCTCGCCGAAGAAAAAGCGGCGCACAAGATCATCTATCCTCACTCCTCCCACTGGTTTCGTGCCTTCGAGTTGACACCGCTGGAACAGGTCAAGGTGGTGATACTGGGGCAGGATCCCTATCACGGCCCCAATCAGGCACACGGACTCTGTTTTTCGGTACGCCCAGGCGTGCCGACGCCTCCTTCCTTGCAGAATATCTACAAGGAGCTGGCTACGGATGTCGGCACCGCGCCGGTCAATCATGGTTTTCTCGAAAGCTGGGCGAGCCAGGGCGTGATGCTGATGAACAGCGTCCTGACGGTGGAGCAGGGCAACGCCGGTTCCCATCGCAATCGTGGCTGGGAAACCTTCACCGATCGCGCCATTCAGGTGATCAATGAGCATTGCGACGGCGTCGTCTTTCTACTGTGGGGAAGCTACGCCCAGAAGAAAGCGAGTTTCGTCGACCGCACCCGGCATCTGGTGCTGCATGCGCCGCATCCGTCACCGCTTTCGGCGCATCGCGGCTTCTTCGGCACGCGCCATTTCTCGCAGGCCAACACGTTTCTTCAGCAGCGCGGCGCGGCGCCCATCGACTGGCAATTGCCGTCTAGCGTCGCCTGATCGGCATCGTCTCGCGTACAATATCGGCGTTTCCTCCATTCTACGAAGGCGCCGATCATGAGTGTGCATGCGATCTCCCATCCCCTGGTCAAACACAAGCTTGGACTGATGCGGGCCGCCGATATCAGCACCAAGAGCTTTCGTGAGCTGGCCTGTGAAGTGGCCAAGCTGCTGACCTACGAGGCGACTCAGAACCTGGAGATGGAACCGGCGACGATCGAGGGCTGGAACGGCTCGCCGATCGCCGTCGAGCAGATCAAGGGCAAGAAGGTCACCATCGTGCCGATTCTGCGTGCCGGCCTGGGCATGCTCGACGGGGTCACCGACCTGATCCCCAGCGCGCGTATCAGTGTCGTCGGGCTCTACCGTAACGAAGAGACCCTGGAGCCGGTGCCCTATTTCGAGAAGTTCGTCAGCGATCTGGACGAGCGCCTGGCGATCGTCATCGATCCGATGCTGGCGACCGGCGGCTCGATGGTGGCGACGCTGGACATGCTCAAGGAGCGAGGTTGTCAGCAGATCAAGGTCATCGTGCTGGTGGCGGCGCCGGAAGGGATCGAGCGTGTACAGAAGGCCTACCCCGACATCGAGATCTACACGGCCTCCGTCGACGAGCGACTCGACGAGAATGGCTATATCGTGCCAGGGCTGGGTGATGCCGGCGACAAGATATTCGGTACGCGGTGATCGACCGCTCCGATGTGACAGGCGTGCTGTTGGCCGGCGGTCGCGGGCAGCGCATGGGTGGCGTCGACAAGGGCTGGGTGAGTCTCGACGGTGTTCCCCTGGTTCAGCAGGCTTTGCAACGTCTCGCGCCTCAGGTTGGCGGTATCGTCATCAGTGCCAATCGCCATATCGATCGCTATCGGCGGCTGGGGTATCCCGTCGTCGTGGATTCATTGCCTGACTATCCGGGGCCATTGGCCGGCGCGCTGGGTGCACTGCACCACGTTGCCACGTCCTGGATACTGTTGGCACCCGTGGACATGCCGTGGCTGCCTGCCGACCTGCTGAGCCGGCTCTCGAATGACCTTGGTGAGTCCGATATTGCGGTCGCCCACGACGGCGAACGTCTCCAGCCACTGGTCGCGCTGATACGGAGTTCGCTGGTCGAGGATTTGGCGCAATGGCTGGATGCGGGGGGCGGCAAGGTCGTCGGCTGGTACGCGCGTCACCGCTGGTGCCAGGTCGATTTCTCCGATCGGAGCGCGCAGTTCGTCAATCTGAACACCCCGGAAGCGTGTGAGCGGGCCGAGCGACATCGGCCGGGTTCCATCATATCGAGGCAAGAGGCGCCCGCGCAGGATCGGAGCGCGGGGCGCGGCGGAGAGAATCTGGATGAGTGACGCCGCCAGCGCGATCGTCTGTGACATCCCCCTCCTGGGTATTGCCGCCTGGAGCGGGACCGGCAAGACCACGCTGCTGGAGGCGCTGCTGCCTCGGCTGCGCGAACGGGGCTGGCCGACGGCGGTCATCAAGCATGCCCATCACGATTTCGATGTCGATAAACCTGGCAAGGACAGCCATCGCTTGCGCGAGGCGGGAGCGACCCCCATGGTGGTGGCTTCCGGCCGTCGTTTCGCGCTGATGATGGAAACCCCTGGCCAGCAGGAACCCGATCTGGCGCTGCTGGTAGCACAGGTTGCGGCCTTGAAGCCCGCGCTGATTCTGGTCGAGGGATTCAAGACATGGCCCATTCCCAAGCTGGAGTTGTATCGTGGCAGTCAAGATCGGCCGCCGGCAGCGGGGGGCGACCCCTGGGTCCAGGCCTTGGCCTACAAGCCTGCAGAGTTGTCTGTCGTGACGCTCGAGACTTTACCTTCGACGGTCAGGCAGCTGAATCTGGATGATCTCGAAGAGATTCTCGACTGGATGATCGACTGGGCAAGTCGCCAGCAAGATATACAGCGCTGAACCGCCAGCTATGTTTGTTCGAATCTTCCGTCTCGTTTGTCCGCTTCTGTCGAGGGAAGGCGGGCATGAATGCGACGGTCGCACTACACTTTATGCTTGATTCAATGATCGGAAACGAGGCGAATTCAACATGACGCTCACGCATCTCAACGCGCGTGGTGAAGCGCACATGGTCGATGTCGCCGATAAGCAGGAGACGCGGCGCGAAGCGCGAGCTCGCGGTGCCGTTCATATGCAGGCTTCGACCCTGGCATTGCTGTCCGAAGGCGGATTGCCGAAAGGTGATGTTCTGGCCACGGCGAGGATCGCCGGGATTCAGGCTGCCAAGCGCACCCACGAACTGATTCCGCTCTGCCATGCGCTGGCGCTGTCGAAGGTCACCGTCGAATTTACCCTGGATGCGGAACACGACTGTGTTCACGTCGAGGCGTTCTGTCGGCTCAATGGCCGGACCGGCGTCGAGATGGAAGCGTTGACGGCTGTCTCGGTGGCGTGTCTGACGCTATACGACATGTGTAAAGCGGTCGACAAGGGCATGACCATCGATGGGGTTCGGCTGGAAGAAAAGCGCGGCGGACGCTCGGGAGAATGGCTGCGCGAGACGGCGCCCGAGTCGACGCAGCGTCCAGAGAATGAGGCACCGGAAGAAGCCATCGAACCGTCATCGATGGGGTTGATCGATCCTTCCGGCGCGGTATCGACAGCAAGCGATCTCAAGGTTCAGTTTCTGGCCGAGCTGCGTGAAAGATTCGAGATGCCCGAGATCTTGCTGAGTTGGGACCAGCTCCCGTCTCATGATATCGCCGGGGTCAAGCTAGCCCTGATCAACCAGGATCCGAAGTTCAAGGCGCTGCAGAACCAGCGTGTGCTTTGCGCCCGCAATGACGCCATGTGCCAGGATGGGGCGGCCATTGTGCGGGGGGATCGGATCGCATTCTTTCCGCCGGTTACCGGCGGTTGAACGAGAGGGGATCGTCGTGAGGATTGCCATCAACGTACACGATGCACGCTTCGATGCCGAAGTTGAGCAGCAGCGGCTGACGGCAGGGCGGTCCGATGTCGGTGCCGTCGTCAGCTTTACCGGCCGGGTAAGGGATTTCAACGAGCGCCCGGATGTCACCGCACTGACTCTGGAACATTTCCCCGGGATGACCGAGAAGGCGCTGCATGAGATTGCCCGGGAAGCCGGGGAGCGCTGGGCGCTTCAGGGCGTGACTATCATTCATCGTATCGGGCGTCTCGAGCCGGGAGATGCCATTGTCCTGGTCATGACTGCCAGCGCGCATCGTCGCGCGGCGTTCGAGGCATGTGATTTCATCATGGACTATCTGAAAACGCGGGCCCCTTTCTGGAAAAAAGAGCATACCGACCATGGCTCTTACTGGGTGTCCGAACGACAAAGCGATCGCGAGGCTGCGGATCGCTGGGAGCATTCATGACCGCTTTGATCGACAAGTTCTCGCGCCAGGTTCGCTACGTGCGAATCTCGGTGACGGATCGGTGTGATTTTCGCTGTGTCTACTGCATGAGCGAAGAGATGACCTTCTTGCCAAGGGCTCAGGTGCTGTCTCTGGAAGAGCTGCATCAGGTCGCTCGTGCGTTCTCCGAACTGGGCGTGGAGAAGATACGCCTGACCGGCGGCGAGCCGTTGGTACGCAAGGGTATCGATGATCTGGTTGCGGGTATCGGGGCGCTGCCGGGGCTCAAGGACTTCTCCATGACCACCAACGGTGCGGGGTTGCGCAAGCATGCTGAAGCGCTGCATCGCGGCGGAATGACGCGTCTCAACGTCAGCCTTGACTCCCTGAATGGGGAGCGCTTTCGCCAGCTCACGCGGACCGGGGACCTGAACAAGGTCATCGATGGTATTCACGCAGCCCAGGATGCCGGCTTCGAGAAGATCAAGCTCAATGCGGTCATTCTCCGCGGTCGCAATGACGATGAAGTTCTGGATCTGGTGGACTTCGCTCGCGATGAGCATCTGGATATCAGCTTTATCGAGGAAATGCCGTTGGGCGATGTGTCGGATCACTCACGGGGGGAGACGTTCTATTCAAGCGATGATGTGCAGAAAGAGATCGAATCCCGCTATGCGCTGATGCCGTCGACGGAGACAACGGCGGGCCCCTCGCGCTACTTCCGCATGGCGGATAGTGCCAGTCGCATCGGTTTTATCTCCCCCCATAGTCATAATTTCTGCAGCACCTGCAATCGAGTCCGTGTCACCGTCGAAGGGCGTCTGTTGCTGTGTCTGGGCAATGAGCATTCTGTCGATCTACGTGGGACTTTGCGCCGCTATCCTGGCGATCTGACACCGCTCAAGGAGCAGATTGTCGCTGCCATGGATTTGAAGCCGGAACGTCATCACTTTACGACCGACGGTGATGTGCAGGTCGTGCGGTTCATGAATATGACAGGTGGTTGAATTGCTATTTCTCTAATCCGGCGCCAGTTTGTTCTGGATAAAGGCACGCGAATGACGCGTGCCTTTTTGATTTAATTTCTTGCCAAAAAGGATGGTGAGAATATACTTTCATCAAAACAAGCGGTGTGAGCCGTAATGAAATCTGGGAAGGAGAGGACGATGTCCACCGAATCATTGGAGCGCATCGCTCGAAACAAGAATGTCGCGCGGGCTGCTGCGCGTCAGCTGAGCATGGAGCAGCTGCATAAGCTCTCTGAAGTCATCAGCGAAGTGATCGAGCAGAAGCAGGAAGAAGATCATGAGCGCCTCAAAGAAGAGGCTGACAAGCAGAAGAAGTTGGCCGAGATTCGGGAAGCCATGAACAATGCCGGATTGTCGATGGACGACCTGGTAGGCGAGCAGCCCCGGAAGCGTCGTGGGCGTCCGCCGAAGAATGCCAACAAAGGCTGAACCCGGTATCCATGCGCCAAGGCATGTCCGGTATCGTTGTCGAAAGGCATGTCCGAGATCGTTGTCGAAAGACATGTGCGATATTGGCGAAAGGCAGGCTGATCCGGTGTCGGCCTCGTGACAAAAGCGCGTCTGTCATCCAACAGGCGCGCTTTTTCATTGGCCGACGGTTCAACGAGAATGAACCGAGCGGACCTCGTATTCCGGCTGGGGGTCGGCGGGCATCAACTGAAGGTGAATTTCCGGTAGCGCGGGCAGGCGCTCTCGTAACCAGTCGCGCAAGGGGCCGAACAGCTGCTGACGAAGTTGCAGCAGCGTCTCTGCCGGTATGGTGTCTATTCGTTCATCCAGCCAATCGGCTAGCGAGTCCTCATCCAGGGGAAGAGCTATTTCGCTGTCCCACAGCAGTCGACCGATACGAGTCCAGCCTGTCTCGGTGGGCAGTACATTCAGGGCAATCGACAACGAGTGGGAATGCTTGCGAGCCGATACGGGTTGTGTGGGATCGCCGGCGCGCGCGCGCGATCCAATCAACTGCGGTCTCAGGTGGTGCTGGGTTCTGACAACCAGCGTTTCCGCCTCCAGGGCCAGAACGGTGCCGTTCCTGACCAGATGGGGCACGTGAATGCCGAGATCTGCCGCCAGTTCACGATGCGCTTCCTGATGCGACGCTTCCCCGTGAACGGGCAATAATAGTTTCGGTTTTAACCAGCGATAGAGCTGGCGCAGTTCTTCTCGAGCGGGATGCCCCGAGGCGTGCAGGGCCGGGTCGGTGTGCTCATCGTGCACGTTGACACCGAGCCGCTTGAAGCCGGCCTTGAGTCGTTCGATCTGGCGCTCGTTACCGGGAATGGCTCGGGCCGAGAAAATCACGTCGTCCTGTGGTTGCAGATCCAAGGCGGGGTGTCTGCCCTGGGCCATCCGCGATAGCGCCGAGCGCGGCTCCCCCTGACTCCCGGTGGCGATGATCAGCACCTCTTCGGGATACAGGTAGCCCAGATCGTGCGTCGGCACTCGAGGCGGGAAATCATCGAGATACCCCAGCTGAAGAGCGATCGACACCATCCGCTCCATCGAACGGCCAAGCAGGGCCACTCGGCGCCCGCTGCGTTCGGCGATCCCGCCCAGCGCCTTGATACGGGCGATATTGCTGGCAAAACAGCTGACCACGACGCGACCCCGGCAGTTCTGGATGACCGCCTCCAGCGCGCTGGCAGCTTCCGTCTCGCTGCGCGAATGGCCTTCGACGTCGGCGTTGGTCGAGTCGGCCACTACCAGATCGACCGGAGCCAGGGTCTCAAACTGGCTGGCGGACAGCGGGGCGCCGATAAGCGGGCGTTCGTCGAGTTTCCAGTCGCCGGTATGCAGAACGCGATGGCGTGGGGTGACGAGGGAGAGCGCGCAGCTTTCCGGTATCGAGTGCGTCACCGGCAAGAAAGTGACTTCGAAAGCGCCGGACGTCACGCAAGTGCCCGGTTGAACAGGCTTCAGCGCATCGGTCCTGAGCCCCTGCTCGATGAACTTGGCCCGCAGCAGCTCAATGGCCAGCGGGGTGGCATAGACCGGACAATTCCAGCGGGGCCAGATCCAGGCCAGTGCGCCCAGATGGTCTTCATGACCATGGGTGATGAAGACGGCGGAGGGGCTCATCGCGTGGGCTGCGAGGTGTTCGACATCGGGAATCTGGAGGGGCTGATCCGGCAGGTCCTGTCGGATCATCATGCCGCAGTCGACGGCGATCCAATCGCCGTCATAGCCATAAAGCGACAGATTCATGCCGATCTCTCCGCAGCCGCCCAGCGGATGGAACAGCAACGGTGGATAGGTGCGGGGGCGTATCTGCGCGCGCGGACGGAACATCGGCATCCTTAAAGGGTGAAATCTGGTTTCACTATAAGTCATGCGTCTCGACCCGCTCAAACTCGTCGAGGCGGTGGCTGGCCTCCGCGGTTGCGTTACAATGCCGCTTTCGTCGAAGCGGCGGGCCGCGCCGGGTCATGCCGGGGATGATCCGTCATCCGGAATCGTCCTTTAGAGCGGCTTTCGAACCAGCGCGTGTTTTCGAGTCACCGCACAAGTTCGTGCCACCGCGTATTTCCGAGTCAGAGAGTGTTACCGAGAGCCATGCCGCACAATTACCGTTTGATCGTTTCCTGCCCCGACCGCGTGGGCATCGTCTCGCGCGTATCGGGATTCATCGCTGCCCAGGATGGCTCGATCGTCGAAGCCAGTCAGCATTCCGATCTGGATATGGGGCGATTTTTCATGCGCTACGACATTCAGTCCAATGCGCTGAGCGCCGACGCGTTCCGTGAGGCGTTCGCTCCCATCGCCGACGAGTTCGAGATGACCTGGCGACTGAGTGACACCGGCCGGCGTCCGCGGGTGGTGATCATGGTGTCGCGGGAATCCCACTGCCTGGTCGATCTGCTCTATCGCTGGTCCGCCGGTGAGCTCGACTGCGATATTCCCTGCGTGATCTCCAACCATGAAGACCTGCGCGCCCTGGTGGCGTGGCACGGTATACCGTTTCACCACGTGCCGGTCGATCCCGAAGACAAGGCTTCCGCTTTCGCCCGGACCGAGCGTCTGATCGAAGCGGCCGAAGCCGACTGCGTGGTGCTGGCGCGATACATGCAGATCCTGCCACCGGATATCTGCCAGCGTTATGCTGGGCGGGTGATCAATATCCACCACAGCTTTTTGCCGTCGTTCGCCGGCGCCAAACCCTATCATCAGGCCTTCGAGCGTGGCGTCAAACTGATCGGTGCGACCTGCCACTACGTTACCGAAGAGCTCGATGCCGGGCCGATCATCGAACAGGACATCCAGCGCGTGTCGCACTGCCATACGCCACAGGATCTGGTGCGGCTGGGGCGTGACGTGGAAAAGGCGGTGCTGTCACGGGGCCTGCGCTGGCATCTGCAGGACCGCGTGCTCATTCACGGCAACAAGACGGTGGTGTTCTCGTGAGCGTGTTTGCTTGACCAGCGCCGACCGGAGCTCAGGGTAGGCGCGTGCTGGGCGCATCGAGGTCGTCGAACAACCCCAACTGGTGATGATCCGGTTCCGGCATCAGGCGAACACCCACGCCCAGCAATCTGACGGGACGTTCTCCCCGATGCCAGGCGCTCTCCAGCAGTTCGTGAAAGCGCGCGTGAATGATGCCGGTGGCTCCCGTCTCCTGGGTGGTGCTGGCGAAGTCGTTGAACCGGACTTTGACGAACTGTTTGGCGATGGCTGGATCTCCGTGCCGCGCCAGGCGATCGTGGAGTTTCTCGATCAACGGCGCCAACGCCTGATGGCAGCCGGCAAGGTGGGGGAGGTCATGGTCGTAGGTGGTTTCGACACTGACCGATTTTCGCTCGCGGGAGACGTTGACCGGCCGATCATCGATGCCGTGGGCGAGTTCGTGAAGTCTTCGGCCGAACTTGCCGAACTGATCCAGCAGCCGGTCCAGCGGCTGAATGCGCAGGTCGCGGCAACTGGCGATCCCCAGGGCGTCGAGTTTGGCCGCCGTTGCGGGGCCGACACCGTGAAGCTTTTTCACCGGCAGATCGGTGATGAATGACTCCGTCCGTTCCGGCGGAATCACGAACAGACCGTCAGGCTTGTCCCAGTCACTGGCGATCTTGGCGAGAAACTTGTTGGGCGCGGCACCTACGGAAATGACGATTCCCGTTCTCGCGAGCGCTTCCTCCTTGAGCCATCGGGCCATCCAGGTGGCGCTGCCCTGGAACCGAGACACTTGCGTGACGTCGAGATAGGCTTCGTCGAGAGACAGCGGTTCGACCAGTGGCGTCAGCTCGTGGAAGATGGTCTGGATCTGTCGCGAGACCTCTCGATACTTGTCGAAGTCGGGTGAAATCACCTTCAGCTGGGGACACAAGCGCAAGGCGCGCGCCGTGGGCATCGCCGAGTGTACGCCGAACTTGCGGGCCGGGTAGTTGCAGGTGGCGATCACACCGCGGCGATCGGCGCTTCCCCCGATCGCCAGCGGCACACCCTGCAGAGAAGGGTCGTCGCGAATCTCCACGGCCGCGTAGAAGCAGTCGCAGTCGGCGTGCAGGATCTTGCGCACGGGGTCGGACACTGACGACTCAGTGGAGGCCCGAGCCATTGCCACCGCGAATGACGCCGACTCCCAATCCTTCGATTTCCAGATGCTGAAGTTCGAGATCGATCACGATCGGCTCGAAATCGGCGTTTTCGGCGATCAACGTGACGCGGCTGCCCTCGCGCTGAAAACGCTTGACGGTGACATCGTCATCCAGTCGTGCCACGACGATCTGCCCATTGCGTATTTGCTGGGTCCGATGCACGGCGAGCAGGTCGCCATCGAAGATGCCGGCATCCTTCATCGAGAGCCCGCGTACGCGCAGGAGATAATCGGCGCTGGGGGAGAAGTAGTCGGCCGGCAGCGGGCAGTAGCGGTCGATATGTTCGGTCGCGAGAATCGGGCTGCCGGCAGCGACGCTACCGATGATCGGCAAACCGGACGACTGAGGCTCGGCGGGCTCGGATTCGTTGCCACTGGCCGGCAGGCGAATCCCGCGAGACGTTCCGGGGATCATGCGGATGACGCCTTTCCGGTCCAGCGCTCGCAGGTGTTCCTCGGCAGCGTTGGGGGAGCGAAAGCCCAGCGCTCGGGCGATCTCGGCTCGCGTTGGCGGGTAGCCGAACTCGGCCATCGTCTTGACGATGAAGTCATAGACAGTCTGCTGCCGTGCGGTGAGCGGTCTCGCCATTGGGTCTCTCCCGGGCCTGTGTCATCGATCTGATTGGTGCGAGCCTGCTTGAATCGCCAGGCGCTTTCTGACCGTCTGCCAGGTTCATGCGGGCCCGGCAAATGGTCAGGCGTGTTCATGCATACAGGCTGGAATTGTATCCAGTCATTGTCGGTGAGGGAAGTGCCTTTCGGCTCGAGTTGGCGGGGTGGTGACCCCGACCCGACGAATTGGCGGATTGTGCCTCTCGTCACGGAATGATTAGAATCATAATCGTTCTAAGTTGTTGTTCTCTGGCGCGAGGTAAGACATGGCCCATTCCGACACCGTTACTCGTATTCTCGATACGGCGGAGGTCCTTTTTGCCGAAAAGGGTTTCGCTGAAACCTCGCTGCGCAACATCACGACGCGAGCCAAGGTCAATCTGGCTGCCGTGAATTATCATTTCGGTTCCAAGAAATCGCTGATCCAGGCGGTGTTCGCCCGCTATCTCGATCCGTTCTCGCAGCGCTTGAACGCGGCACTCGATGGGCTGGAGTCGCGCTACCAGGGCAAACAGGTGCCTCTCGAGGTGCTGCTGGAGCAACTGGCCGTCAGCGTTCTGGAGGTGCCGGGCGAACGCAACAGCCTCAAGGTTTTCATGAAATTGCTGGGCCTGGCGTATGCCCAGGCGCAGGGCCATCTCCGGCGCTATATCCAGGAGCACTACGGCGAAACGTTTCGCCGGTTCGTGGCGTGCCTGCGCCTGGCAACGCCGGATCTTCCGGATGCCGAGCGTTTCTGGCGTCTGCATTTCATGCTGGGCACGGTGGTCTTCACGCTTTCGGGCCTGGACGCGTTGCGAGATATCGCCGATAGCGAGTACCAGGAGCACATGTCGGTTCGGGAGCTGATCCGGCATCTGCGGCCCGTCGTGGTAGCCGGCATGCAGGCGCCGCTGCCGGCATCGCTGGAGGGGATCGACGCGGCCGTGGAGTGAGTCGGTCCCTCTGGCGGCCGGCTGGCTCTGTCATGCAGCAGCGGTGTCGTCTAGAATCGGGCGCTCAATGGTCTCAGGTGTTTGCTATGACTCAACCTCTCGGTCCGGTCATGCTGGATGTGGAAGGGACTCATCTGCGTGATGAGGAGCGGCAGTTGATTGCTCGCGCGGAGGTCGGCGGCGTGCTGCTGTTTGCCAGAAATACGCCGGACGTCGCCACCACCCGGACGCTGATCGGGCAGATTCGTGAATGCCGCCCCGACATTCTGGTGGCGATCGACCAGGAAGGTGGCCGGGTACAGCGTTTGAAGGAGGGGGTGACGCAGATTCCCTCCATGGCAACGCTGGGTCGGCAATTCGCCGAGTCTCCCGAAGCGGCATTGACGCTGACCCAGGACACGGGCTGGCTCCTGGGCATGGAGATGGCGGCCTGTGGCTTCGATGTGACCTTTGCGCCGGTTCTGGATCTCGACGATGACCGCTCTCCGGCCATCGGTTCGCGGAGTTTTTCTCCGGATCCGGAGGTGGTCACGGCATTGGCTGGTGCGTTCATCGAAGGGCTTCACGAAGCGGGGATGGTCGCGATCGGCAAGCATTTCCCCGGGCACGGCGGGGCTCGCCAGGACTCCCACTTCAAGGTGGCGGAAGACCCCCGCTCGCTGGCGGAGCTGCGCGAGCACGATCTGGTTCCTTTCGCCAGGTTGGCCGGCAAGCTGGATGGCATCATGCCGGCGCATGTCATCTATTCCGCCTTCGACGACCGCCCGGCCGGCTTCTCGCCCAGTTGGCTCGGCATGTTGCGCGAAGAGCTGGGATTCAAGGGCGCAATCTTTTCGGATGAC
Organism: Salinicola socius; assembly: GCF_001937195.1. Classification (GTDB taxonomy): domain Bacteria; phylum Pseudomonadota; class Gammaproteobacteria; order Pseudomonadales; family Halomonadaceae; genus Salinicola; species Salinicola socius. Next base: position 32,397 of record NZ_MSDO01000013.1, read on the forward strand.
CTGACCATGGCCGCGGCACATGCTGCCGGGTCGCCCAGCGAGCGGGCCGAGGCCGCCTGGAATGCGGGATGTGACATGGCCGTGATCTGCAATGCCCCCGAGGCTGCCCGAGAGGTCGTCGCGGCCTCTGAAGGCCGTCAGGCGCCGCGGATCGCCAAGTTGCGCTACGCGCGGGCGCGTCCCAGTCTGGAATCGTTGGGCGCCATCGCCCGGTGGCGACGCGCCCACGTTCGTCTCGAGGCGCTCAGCCAATCCGAGTGATGGATACCGGGCGCCGTTTCCTGTCTATTCCGGTGGCGGCAGATCGATGAATCTGCCGCCGCTCTTTTCATGGTGAATCGTAAACGATGACTCAAGTCTCACCGATCGATGCGCTGAGCTCGATGCAGGATATCATGGACAACGCCGATTGCCTGATCGATCAGACCCAGGTCGAGCAAGCCCTGGATCGCATGGCTGCCGATATCACGCGCGACCTGGGTGACAAACTGCCGGTCTTCTACTGCGTCATGAATGGCGGTCTGATTACCACGGGCCATCTGCTGACGCGGCTCGGATTTCCGCTGGAGGTCGATTATCTTCACGCCACTCGCTATCGCGGCGGCATTCGCGGTGGCGAGCTGTTCTGGCGCGTGTCGCCGGAAGTGCCCATGGCGGGCCGTCATGTGGTGATCGTCGACGACATTCTGGATGAAGGGGCGACGCTGGCGGCGATCCTCGAGTATTGCCGCCAGGCCGGCGCGGCAAGCATTTCCACCGCAGTGCTGGTCGACAAGCGCCACGATCGCAAATCTTCTCCCGACCTCAAAGCGGACTACTGTGGTCTGGAAGTCGTTGACCGTTACGTGTTCGGCTTCGGCATGGACTACAAGGGATATTGGCGCAACGCGCCGGGCATCTTTGCGCCCAAGGGGCTGTGACCAGGGGCTGTGACCAGGGGCTTGTGACCAAGCGGCTTTGATTAAGGGACTTGTGACCAAGAGGCTTGTGGCCATGCGTCTCGCCCCTTGCCTGGGCTATCCCGGTCGAGCCGCCTGCCACGCTTTCGGCCCGCTCAACGCGGGCTGAATCGTCTCTGAAGACCGGTCTCGTTCATCATTCGCGTCGAAATCTCCTCGATCGAAAAGCGCGTGGTGTCGATGTAGGAAATATTGTGGCGCCGATAGAGTGCTTCCGCCTGGCCGATCTCCTGCATGCACTGGTCCATCGAACAGTAACGGCTGTCGGGACGGCGTTCGGTTCGAATCGCCGACAGTCGGCGTGCGTCGATGGTCAAGCCAAACAGCTTGTGACGATGTCTGGACAGCGTCGGGGGCAGGTTGAGAATGCCGTTCTCGTCCAGATCGTCCTCGGTCAGCGGATAGTTGGCCGCGCGAATGCCGAACTGCAGCGCCAGGTAGAGCGAGGTGGGTGTCTTGCCGCACCGGGAGACACCGATCAGGATGACGTCTGCTTCCTCGTATTGATGCGTGCGTGCGCCGTCGTCGTTGTCCAGCGCGAAATTGACCGCCTCGATCCGATGCATGTAGACGTCGTCGCGGCCGATCGCATGCGTGCGGCCGACGGTGTAGGTCGAATGGGTCTCCAGTTCCACCTCGAGCGGAGCGAGAAAGGTGGAAAAGATATCGACCTTGAACGCCGATGACTGCGAAACGATATCGCGAATCGCCTGGTCGACGATGGTGTCGATGACGATGGGGCGAATGCCGTCGCGCTCGGCGGTGGCCTCGATGATGCCGACCAGCGAGCGTGCCTTGTCGAGCGTGTCGATATACGGCTTGGTGACCTGGATGAAGTCTGTATTCTCGAACTGGGAGAGCAGGCTGCGACCCAGGGTTTCCGCGGTAATGCCGGTGCCGTCGGAGATGAAGAAAGCGGTGCGGGGCATGGCGTTCCATCCGTGTTTGTCGAACGGCTATTGTCGATCGAAATCTCCGCTGCGGGCAACTCGTTGACTTTGCGGACGCCGCGCCGGTCTCGCCGACTACAGGAATCCCGGAAAACGCGGAATTCCTGTAGTAATACTCCAAACCCTACGCCCTTAAACTTGTGGCTAAGCCCAAAGTCGCCTGTTAGCTTCTGGCTCCATCGAGGTGCAGCGGGATGCGCCATGGGCAAAAGAAGATGGCCAGTGAACCTTGGCCGGACGAGACCACCAGGAGATGACTTTGGAACCGTTCATCATCACGTTCGAGCAACTGGGAATGTCCGACGTCGAGCGCGTCGGCGGCAAGAACGCCTCGCTGGGGGAGATGATCTCCAATCTGGCGGATGCCGGTGTCACCGTGCCGGGTGGGTTCGCGACCACGGCGCACGCCTATCGCGAGTTTCTGGCCCATGACGGGTTGAATGATCGCATCAACGCCGAGCTCGCCAGGCTCGATGTCGACGACACCGAGTTGCTGGCCAAAGTGGGCGCGAAAGTGCGTCAGTGGGTGATTGATACGCCGTTGCCGCCAGCTTTCGAAAGTGCGCTGGCCGATGCCTATCAGACTCTGCAAGCCAGGCATCCCAATCTCAAGGTGGCGGTACGTTCGTCGGCAACGGCGGAGGATCTGCCCGATGCATCGTTCGCGGGCCAGCAGGAAACCTTCCTCAATATCGATGGTTTCGACAACGTCAAACGGGCGGTTCATGAGGTCTTCGCCTCGCTGTTCAACGATCGTGCCATCTCCTACCGCGTGCACCGCGGCTACGCTCACGAGAATGTGGCTCTCTCTGCCGGGGTGCAGAAGATGGTGCGTTCCGAGACCGCCTCGGCCGGCGTGATGTTCACGCTGGATACCGAATCGGGCTATCGTGATGCGGTCTTCGTGACCGGTGCCTGGGGGCTGGGCGAGACGGTGGTGCAGGGCGCGGTCAACCCCGACGAGTTCTACGTCCACAAGCCGACGCTGGCGGCAGGCAAGCCGGCGGTGCTGCGGCGTACGCTGGGGTCCAAGAGAATCAAGATGGTCTATACCGATGACGCCGCCGCAGGTCGATCGGTCAAGACCGTCGACGTGGCTCACGCGGATCGTCAGCGCTTCTGCCTCAGCGATGACGACGTCATGGATCTGGCGCGTCAGGCCGTGACCATCGAGAAGCACTATGGTCGGCCGATGGACATCGAGTGGGCCCGCGACGGCGATGATGGCAAGCTCTATATCGTTCAGGCGCGACCGGAAACGGTGGTGTCGAATCAGCAAGTGGGCTCCCTCGAGCGGTTCACGCTCAAGCACAAGAGTCGCGTACTGGTCGAGGGTCGCGCCATCGGGCAGCGCATCGGTCAAGGCAAGGTCAAGCTGGTGGGATCGCCGGAAGAGATGCACAAGGTGCAGCCTGGCGACGTACTGGTGACCGACATGACCGATCCGGACTGGGAGCCGATCATGAAGCGGGCTTCCGCGATCGTGACCAACCGCGGCGGGCGCACCTGCCATGCGGCGATCATCGCTCGCGAGCTGGGTATTCCCGCGGTGGTGGGCTGTGGCGATGCCACCACGTTGCTGGAAGACGATGTCGAAGTGACGGTTTCCTGTGCCGAGGGCGATACCGGCCATGTCTATCAGGGCAAGCTCGAGTTCGAGTGTCAGACGACCAGCGTCGATGGCATGCCCGAGATTCCGTTCAAGATCATGATGAACGTCGGCAACCCCGACCGAGCCTTCGCCTTCGCGGGACTGCCCAACGACGGCATCGGACTGGCGCGTCTGGAGTTCATCATCAACCGCATGATCGGAGTCCATCCGCGAGCATTGATGGACTACGACAAGCTCTCCAGCGACCTGCAGCAGACCATCGACCTGCGTACGGCGGGCTACGCCGATCCGGTCAGTTTTTATGTCGATCGCCTCGTCGAGGGCATCTCGACGCTGGCGGCTGCGTTCTACCCCAAGCGGGTGATCGTGCGGCTGTCGGATTTCAAGTCCAATGAATACGAGAACCTGATCGGGGGCAAACTCTACGAGCCGGGTGAAGAGAACCCGATGCTGGGCTTCCGCGGTGCATCACGCTATATCTCTGACGATTTCCGCGCCTGTTTCGAGCTGGAATGTCGGGCCCTGAAGCGTGTTCGCGACGAGATGGGGCTCACCAATGTCGAGATCATGGTGCCGTTCGTGCGCACCCCTGCCGAAGGCAAGGCGGTTGTCGATCTGCTCGAGGCCAACGGCCTCAAGAGCGGCGAAGCGGGGCTGAAGATCATCATGATGTGCGAGCTGCCCTCGAATGCGCTGCTGGCCGACGAGTTCCTCGAGCACTTCGACGGTTTCTCCATCGGCTCCAACGATCTGACGCAGCTGACGCTGGGGCTGGATCGGGATTCCGCAATCATCGCGCACCTTTTCGATGAGCGTGATCCTGCCGTCAAGAAGCTCCTGTCGATGGCGATTCAGGCTTGCAAGGCGCAGGGCAAGTACGTAGGCATTTGCGGTCAGGGTCCATCGGATCACCCGGAACTCGCCAAATGGCTGATGGAGCAGGGTATCGATTCCGTCTCCCTGAATCCGGATGCCGTACTCGAGACCTGGTTCATGTTGGCGGGTGAGACCCTGGGCTGAGCCTCACCCCCACGACACGTTTCCGAGTCGGCCGGCGCGATACATTCGCGCCGGCTTTTTCGTGCCGTCGATAGTCAGGAACGCAGCCAGTTGCGCAGTTTGACCAGCAGCAGCTCACCGTCGGACATCCCGCGGCGCTCCTCGAGAATCCGGGTCAATGCTTCGGGGCGATCGGTGATGATGTTGTCGACGCCCATATCCAGATAGCGTGACATGTCGCCGATGTCGTTGACGGTCCATACCGCGACACCGCGGCCGCTGTCATGGATGGTTCGCAGCAGACTCGGCGTCGCCTGCGTGTGGCGCAAGCCGATGATATCGGCGTCCGTCGTGTTCAGTGCGCCGGGCAGCACGAACTGCAGAAAGAGCGTGGTGCGCATGTCGTCGTCGAGTCCCTTGACCATCTCTATGACACCGGGAGACAGCGACGCGATGACGGCATGATCCGTCATCCGGCTGGCTTTCAGTTGGGCGAGAACCTGGCGGGCCAGCTGCTCGGCGGTCCCGGGCGTCGGCTTGAGCTCGACATAGAGCCCGATACGATGTTTCGCGTTGTCGAGAATCTGCTGGAAGGTGGGAATGCGTTCACCGACAAAGGCGTCGCCGAAGTAGGAGCCCACGTCGACCTGCTCGATCTCCTCGAGCGTCATGTCGCTGATATTGCGATCGACGCCGGTCAGCCGGCTGAGGTTGTTGTCGTGGGAGACGACGACCTCGCCGTCACCGCTCAGACGCACGTCGAGCTCCAGATAGTCGGCGCCGTCGACGATGGCCTGGTTCATGGCCGCCAGCGTGTTCTCCGGCGCGACCAGCGAACTCCCGCGATGGGCGGTAATGGTGACATGATCGTTGATCTCGAAGCCGTGCAGTATCCATCCCGCCTGGCCCAGCGCGAACACCAGTAGCAGGATTTCCGCGCCCCAGGCGATGACCCCGGAGCGTTGCGGTATGGCAGCGGAGCGAAATACTGCCACGCGTCCGATGGCACGGTGATAGAGCGTGATGACCAGCATGCTGTTGGCCGCGATACCCAGAAAGGTCAGCGCGATCGTGGTGACGATATAGAGCGCCAGATAAGCCAGCATGGCCGGTACCAGCACGCTGTTGCGCTCGGGCAGCTGACCCAGCAGCGCACTGCCCAGTGCATTGAAGCCGAGGGTGAAGACGATCGGAATGGCGATCACCAGCAGGGCGATGCCGACCACCAGCAGCGCCATGCGGAAACGCCGGCCTTGGGTCAGCTCGCGGCTACGTTCCAGGGCGGCAATTGGCTTCAAGCCTTCCAGCATCATCGAGGGCAGAGCCAGGAACCAGCGAAAATAGAGGGCGGCGCTCAGCAGTACGAGAACCAGGAGGATGGGCGTGGCGATCGCAACAAAATCCCACAGCACTGGCGGTTTGAGATGAATCAGAATGTAGGGTTCGATATCGCCCAGCATCGCGTGGTACAGATGCGCGAGTCCGATGGCAAACGGCGCGGCAAGCAGCAGGTGACTGCCGACCTGAAGGAAAGTCAGCGTCACCAGGGCTGGAAAACGGCGCAGTACGTCCCACAGCGAGCCCATGGCCACGCGATAGCGGTTGCCGGCCGGACTCGAGACGACGAGCATCATTCCGGCCTGCTGGAGAAAAATCACCAGAAAACTGAGCCCCACGGCCGCGAGCAGCCAGATCAGACCCCACGGCGACAGCGCGACATCGAGGATCTGACCGTTGCTGAGCACCGGTCGGCCGATACGATGGAGCAGGCCGGAGAGGGTGTTGGCCGACAGCGGCACCCATACCGCCGAGGCCAGCAGGGTAAAGAATAGATGGAACGCGATCAGCGAGCGCAGGTGGGCGCGAATCTGGCGTGCGATATCCTGAATGAGCGGTCGGGGAGCTAGCATGGCGTCGAGGCGGCGTTCCTTCCTGGATCGAGTGGTCTCGGCGGTGAATGATGACGCATGACAGAGCGTCATAGTGTTGTCTTCAACCCGTCATATATGCAAGTTGGTGCCGCATGCCGGCAACGGAAAGGCCGCCCGAGGGCGGCCTGGAGGCGACAGTCGAGACGGGCCGTCTAGAATTGCCAGCCCACCGAAGCGGTATAGGTATCGATTTGATAGTCGCTATCGAAATCATAGCGTTCATACTCGGTGCGCAGCAGGAGGTGTTGGTAATGGAACTGGACACCACCGCCATAGACCGGATCGATACCGTCATTGTCATCGAGATCGCCTGAGGTGGCGCCGAGGTTGCCGCTGGCATCCGTTTCCCATCTGGCCATCCCCGCCTTGGCGAAAAGCTCGAAGCCGGCGCCGACCGGTAGCTTGCCGACAAGACTGAGACCGTAGGCCTTGCTCTTGAGATCGACAACGTTGCCGCCGCGAATCAGGTTGGCCTCGCCCAGGTCGGTGTAGAAAGCCTCGGTGGCGAAGTAGCGGTTGTACTCGTAGCCGACGAAAGCCTTGTAGACGCTGTCATCATTATCGACCCGGTAGGTTTCACCGCCGGCGCCGGCGAACTTGCCGATGTCGCTGTCGCTACCCTGTACCTCGCCGTAGCCGCCGCCGATACCGAGATAGAGGCCGTCGGCGTTGGCGGCCTGTGCCGCCGGCGCAGCGAGTACCAGTGGCGATAGCGCGACCGGCAGCGCCATCCAAGCTTGAATCCTCATGGTCGATCTCCTGTTGTTGGGCCTGGGTGGGGACTTGTCGGCCGTACATGTCTTGCCGCTATCCCTCGAGAGAGCGCCACGAGAATAGCGAACAGCGTTTGATGATGGATAGGACTCTAATTTCAGCCTTCGAGGGAAGCAAGGATTACCGCCACTTGCTATGACGAGCACAAAAAAACGCCCCACATCAGCGGGGCGTTTCGGTGACCTCTTCATGAAGCTGCGAGCATCGGAAGAGACGTATCAGGCTTCCTGGGCGACCGGAATGACGGTAGCGGCCGCTTTCTGGAAGTCCTCTATCTCATGGAAGTTCAGGTAGCGGTAGATTTCCCCCGCCATGGCATTGAACTCGCCCATGGTAGCTTTGTATTCCTCGACCGTTGGCAGGCGGCCCTCGACGGCGGCAATCGCCGCAAGTTCTGCCGATGCCAGATAGACATTGGCACCGTCGCCCAATCGGTTGGGGAAGTTGCGCGTTGAGGTGGATACCACGGTGGATTTCGGCGCCACACGTGCCTGGTTGCCCATGCAGAGAGAGCAGCCCGGCATCTCCATGCGCGCGCCAGCCTTGCCGTAAATGCCGTAGTAGCCTTCCTCGGTCAGCTGATGTTGATCCATCTTGGTCGGCGGCGCAAGCCACAGCCGTGTTTTCAGGCTGCCAGGAGGCTGTTTTTCGAGCAATTTCCCGGCGGCACGGAAGTGACCGATGTTGGTCATGCAGGAGCCGATGAAGACTTCGTCGATCTGTGTACCGGCCACTTCGGAAAGTAGGCGGGCGTCGTCCGGATCGTTGGGGGCGCACAGCACCGGCTGGTCGATCTCGGCCAGATCGATCTCGATCACTGCGGCGTATTCGGCGTCGGCATCGGCGCGCATCAGGCTGGGGTCGGCCAGCCATGCTTCCATGGCTTCAATGCGGCGTTCCAGCGTGCGGCGATCGCCATAGCCTGCGCTGATCATCCACTTCAGCAGCGTGACGTTGGAATTCAGATATTCCGTGACGCGATCCTCTCCCAGCGTGATGGTGCAACCGGCGGCACTGCGCTCGGCGGAGGCGTCCGAGAGCTCGAACGCCTGCTCGGCGGTGAGATCCTCGAGACCTTCGATCTCCAGGATGCGACCGGAGAAGATATTTTTCTTGCCGGATTTGGCGACGGTCAGATGACCGCTCTGGATCGCGTGATAGGGAATCGCGTGGACCAGGTCGCGCAGGGTGATGCCGGGTTGACGCTCGCCCTTGAAGCGAACCAGAACCGATTCCGGCATGTCCAGCGGCATGACGCCGGTAGCCGCAGCGAAGGCCACCAGACCCGATCCGGCGGGGAAGGAGATGCCCAGCGGGAAGCGGGTATGGGAGTCACCGCCGGTGCCGACCGTATCCGGCAGCAGCATGCGGTTGAGCCAGGAGTGGATGATGCCGTCGCCGGGACGCAGAGACACGCCCCCACGATTCATGATGAAGTCGGGCAGGGTGTGATGCGTTTCGACGTCGACCGGCTTGGGGTAGGCAGCGGTGTGGCAGAAGGACTGCATCACCAGATCGGCCTGGAAGCCGAGGCACGCCAGGTCCTTGAGCTCGTCGCGAGTCATCGGTCCGGTAGTGTCCTGCGAACCGACGGTGGTCATCTTCGGCTCGCAGTACATGCCGGGGCGAACGCCATCCATGCCGCAGGCCTTGCCGACCATCTTCTGGGCCAGGGTGAATCCCTTGCCGGTATCGATCGGCTGTTCCGGCTTGCGGAAGATGTTCGAGCCCGGCAGGCCAAGTTCATTACGGGCCTTTTCGGTCAGGCCGCGACCGATGATCAGCGGAATACGGCCGCCGGCGCGCACTTCATCGAGAATGACCTGGGTCTTGAGTGCGAAGGTGGAAACCACTTCGTCGCTATCGTGACGGGTCACTTTGCCTTCGTAGGGGAAGACGTCGATCACGTCGCCCATTTCGAGCTTGTCGACGTCCATTTCGATCGGCAGGGCGCCGGCATCTTCCATCGTGTTGAAAAAGATGGGCGCGATCTTGCCGCCGAAGCAGAAACCGCCTGCGCGCTTGTTGGGCACGTACGGAATGTCGTCGCCGAAGAACCACAGCACCGAATTGGTAGCGGACTTGCGCGAGGAGCCGGTGCCCACCACGTCCCCGACATAGGCCACCGGGAAGCCTTTCGCCCTGACCGCTTCGATCTGTGACATCGGCCCTTTGGAACCGGCGACTTCCGGCTCGATGCCTTCGCGGGGGTTCTTGAGCATGGCGTTGGCATGCAGCGGGATGTCCGGTCGTGACCAGGCGTCCGGCGCCGGCGAGAGATCGTCGGTGTTGGTTTCGCCCGGCACCTTGAACACCGCGATGCTGATCTTCTCGGGCAGTGCCGGCCTGGCCAGGAACCACTCGGCATCGGCCCAGGATTCGACCACGCGCTGCGCGATCGCATTGCCATTCTTGGCGCGTTCGGCGACATCGTGGAAGGCATCGAACATCAGCAATGTGTGCTTCAGCTGTTCGCCGACTTCCTGAGCCAGTTCGCTGTCATCGAGCAGTTCGACCAGCGTGGCGATGTTGTAGCCGCCCTGCATCGTTCCCAGAAGCTTGACCGCGTGAATTCTGTCGATCAGCGGTGAGCTCGCTTCACCCTTGGCGATAGCGGTGAGGAACCCTGCCTTGACGTAAGCGGCTTCATCGACGCCCGGCGGCACGCGATCGGTGATCAGTTCGAGGAGAAACGCCTCTTCGCCAGCTGGCGGCTGCTTCAGCAGCTCGATCAGCTGGGCAGTCATTTCGGCGTTCAACGGCTTCGGTGGCACGCCCTCCAGGGCGCGCTCCTCGACATGTTGGCGGTAAGCTTCAAGCACGGTGGAGAGCCTCATCTAGTGTTAGAGCCCGCATGAGCAATGCGTTTTCCCGGTCGCCGGAAGGGGGGATTCCCGTCGACCGAGATCGGCTGCGGTGGGCGCAGCGAAGTCTACGTGAAACTGTCGACAATGTTAAGAAGCCGCTGGTGATCGGCTTTGCGGCGGGTATGTGCGTAGCAAGTCAATGCCACCATGGTCGGGAAAATGGCTATCGAAGTCTGATCCTGCAGGCGCTACCATGACGCCATGCTTCATCGAATCCACTCTGATTCAACGCATCGAGCCAGGCGAACCGCTCCCCGCGCCGCGAATCGCCCTGGGGCGGCCCCGGCCTATCGATGCTATCGGGTGTCTCCTGTCCTCACTTCACGCGCTCGACAGTCACCTGTCGACCGCTCGACTAACGCCCATGCCGACCGAACCCATGACGAATTGCCCCGATCCCGCCACCGACGATCTGCTGCCGGTCGAGCTGCTCGACTTTCTGCCGTGTAACACCCCGCAGCGCTGGATAGACGCGGCGCTGGAGAATCCGGCGCTGCTGCTGATCGACCACGCACAGTGCGAGAAGAAAGCGGCGTCGACCGCCATGAGTCTGATGTTTCGTTACGTCGACCGTCCGGAGCTGTTGACCAAGATGTCGCAGCTGGCCCGTGAAGAGCTTCTGCACTTCGAGCAGGTCGTCGGGCTGATGCAGGGGCGGGGCATCGATTATTCCCATATTCCGGCGTCGCGCTACGCCGAGGGGCTGCGCGAGCACGTGGCGCGCGAGGAGCCCCAGCGCCTGATCGATATCCTGATCGTCGGCGCGTTCATCGAGGCGCGCTCGTGTGAGCGTTTTGCCAGGCTGATCCCCCATCTCGACGAGTCTCTTGCCAGGTTCTATCGCTCGCTGGTGCGATCGGAAGGACGGCATTTCGAGGATTATCTGGGGCTCGCGGAGCGCTATGCCGGCAAGGCCTTCGTCGCGGAGCGGGTGGCCCGCTTCGCAACCCACGAGCAGGCGTTGATTGAAGGCGAAGATGCCATGTTTCGCTTCCATAGCGGCGTGCCGGCAGCGCGGGATCATTGAGCCGCGGACTCGCGCCACTGCACGTTGCCGAGCTGCGGCCGTACCGATCGACTGAGCGGGTCGGGTACGGCCATCTCGCGAGTGATCGTCGGACGGCTGCATCTTGACTGGATGCTGCAACTCTCACCGGACAATGGAAACCCATGAACCCAGGTCGAGCCACAACAACAATCGCGCTCTTTGGACATTTCAGTTATCAGCAGGATGAGCGGACCCTGACGCAGTTCAGCTACGATAAAGTGAAGGCGCTGCTGGTTTACCTGCTGATGCAGGAAACGCCGGTCAGCCGTGCCTCACTGGCGGAAATGCTGTGGCCGGATCAGGGCGTCAAATCCGGGCGGACCAATCTTCGCCATGCCTTGCACTGCCTGCGTCATAGCCTGGGCGATCTTGCCGAGTCATCCCTCTCCGTCACCCGCCAGACGATCGCCTTCGATCTGCCGACGTCCGTGGCCTGGGATCTGCGCGCCGCAGACGGCTTGCTTCACCAGCCGCCGACCGTGGCGACGCTGGAACAGCTGCTCGATCATTATCGCGGCGATCTGCTGGAGGAGCTGCATCTGGGGCAGTGCGTCGTTTTCCAGCAATGGCTGGTGCGCACGCGAGGCGAGTGGCGCCAGCGCTTGATCGAATATGCCGAGCGAGTGCTCGAGACCGCCTCGGCATTACCCGAGGCGCTGCTGCGGACCCTGATCCATCGCCTCCCCGGCTACGGCCCTTTTCACGAGCGCCTGGTTCGGCAGCTCGCCGAGCACGGGCAGTTCGCCGCCGCCCGCGAGCAGTTCAACGCCTTCCTTCAGCACTTGGCGCTGTCCGGACAGCAGCCCGAGCCCGGTTTTCTGCAGTTGGCGAGATTCTGGTCGGAAGTGCCGGCGCAGGGATTGGCCGGCACCGACTGGTTGAGTCAGGCGGGTTGCTCCGTTTCACGCGGGGCGCAGAGGGAGGCGGCGGGCTACTCCGCGGAAGATATCGACTACCGGCAGATCACGGTGATGGCGATTGCGCTGCGACCGGTGGATGCCGGCAACGATCTCGGCCGGGCGCTCGCCTGTCTGAAAGCGCAGGGGCAGCTGTTTCAATGGCTGGAAACCCAGTGTCGTCACTTGGGTGGTTTCTGGCAGGCGGCCGTGGGAAGCGGGGTCGGTCTGGCCTGTTTCGGCACCCACGGGCCCACCCACCAGTTGGCCGAGTTGGTGGCACTTTTCGAGCACTGCCGACAGGGTCTGGCGCGTGAACTCGATAGCGTCTGGGAAGGTGACGACTCGCCACCGCGCTTCACCCTGACGGCGGGGCTGGATAGCGGTCGCGTGATCTGGTTGCCCGAGCGGCAGTCGATCGATCCATTTGGTGACGTGACTCAGGTGGCGTTGGCCATGATGGTGGCCGCGCAGAGCAGTGAACTCGTGATCTCACTCAATGCCAGTCAGCATCTGCCACCCGCGTTCGATCTTCAGTCGCGGCTGACGCCCCGTTTGATCAGCAGCGACGGACGCGTTCAGCGGCGTGGCCTGGTGCTTGGGGTGGAATCGGCGGGACGCGAGGCCTTGCCGCCCAGTCTGATGGGGCGCGAGTCGGAGTTGCGTCAGCTGCGAGACGCGCTGGCTCGGGTCTCCCTGGGGTTGCGTCAGAGCCTGCTGGTGCTAGGGGATACCGGCATCGGCAAGTCCGCGTTGATGATTCATTTTCGGGAGTCTCTCCAGCATGAAGACGTCGCGGTGTTCTGGCGTCCCACGACTCGGCTATCCAGTCAGAGCTCGTACGGCCTGGTCCAATCGCTGCTTCGCTGGTATCTGGAGCGGGAGCCTGACGGCGAAGCGCTCGGTGCATTGATCGATCGGACGGTTGCGCTGAAGAAAATCGGGAGCGAGCGCCGGCAGTTGCTGATCGATGTGCTGGGTCGCGAGCCGCTGGCGCGCGAGGATGCCGACGAAGCCGTGGAGCTGGTCACGCAGTTGGTCCAGGCGCTGATCCTCGAGATGACCGCGTCGCGCCGGCCGTTGGTGATCATCGTCGATGACCTGCAGTGGCTGGATGAACCCTCGCTCAAGGTGTTGCAGAACCTCCAGGCCAGACTGCCGATTCATACCGCCTCGTTGCTGATCGCCTCGCATCAGAACCGGGAGGTGCCATCGGTCAGATTGAACTGGGATCAACAGGTGATGCTGGCACGCCTCGATGCACGCCAGGCCGCGGACATGCTGGACTATCTGGCTCGACGCCATCGTCTCAAGCTCGGGCCAAGACTGCGCGAACAGTTGATCGAACGGTGCGAAGGCGTCCCCCTCTATCTGCAGGAGATCTGTCGTCGGCTGGAGATCGATCGGCGCGAGGGCCGGCGGCTGGACGTCGACAGTCTGCCGAGCGGGCTGCTGGGGCTGTTGGCGAGTCGCATCGATCAGTTGCAGGGTGATCGGCAGGTTGCGCACATGGCGGCAACGTTTGGTCGCCAGTTCGAAGCGGGCATGTTGGGCGACTGTCTGGAAGCCAGCGACGGTGCGCTCAAGGTCGCGCTGGAGCAGATGCGGCGGTTGGAGATCATCGAACCCTGCGAGACCCATCCCTACGACTTTCAGTTCACCCACCCGCTGCTGCAGGAAGCGGCCTATCTCTCCTGCCCGCAGGACGTCCGTGTCGTGCTGCATCAGCGGGTGGTGGAAGTGATCGAGTCCCGCTACCCCGCCTGGATCAGCCGTCATCCGGGGGATTTCGCCGAGCATCTTCGACGCGGGGGAGATCCGGCTCGCGCTGCCCGCTATTTCGAGATGGCGGCTCGTGGCGGGCTCAAGGTGAGCGCCAATCGCACGGCCCTGAAGATGGCGGAATCCGGCCTGGCTTGCCTGAACGAAGGTTCCGCTGGTGGCGCCGAGCGTCAGATCAGTCTGCTGACAGTGAAGGGGCAGGCCTGCTATGCGCTGGAAGGACATGGTTCGCGGGCGGCGCACGAGAGCTTCATTCAGGCGCAGAAAATGTGGCAGGGCTCGGTGCTGGATGACGAGGAGGCCGATGATCAGGCGTTTCTGGTGACCTGGGGGCTGTGGGTGGGCGCGAGCCAGCGTCACGCCAATCGCGACGCGGAATCTCTGGCCGCGCAGCTGCGCGAGCTCGCCCAGCGCATCGATGATGTGCGCTATCAGCGCCTGGCGCTTTATGCCCGAGCCCATGGGGAGTACTGGAGCGGTCAGGTATCGCTGGCCTATGAACACCTCGATCAGATCGATCCGCTGAACCAGCCGATGGTACTGGAGTGGTTGCCCTACTCCGATCACCCTCAGGTGGCGGCAGCCTGCTACCAGAGTTGGGCACTGTGCCTGCGTGGCGATTACCGCCGCGCGGAACAGCAGATGGAAGCCGCCATCCGGCTGGCGGAATCCGTTCGTCATCCTGGGTCGCTGGCCATGGCCCTGATTTTTGCCGCCTCGCTCTATCGTCAGCTCGGGCATATTCATCTCGCAACCGAGCGTGGCAGGCGTGCCCATGAAATGACCCGCACGGCGGACCTGCAGCGCTGGCACTGGGAGGCCGACTGCGTTCTCGGATGGAGTCAGTCGCTGGCGGGGGAGCCCCAGGGCTTGCAGCGCATCGAGTCCAGCGTCGCCCGGCTGAGCGAGCTGACCGGTCGCGAGCCCCACCAGCGCCCGTTCCTGTGGTACGGAGACGCCTGCCTGGCGCTCAATGACGTTGCGCGCGCAGTGGCGTATCTGGAGCCGTGTCTCCACCAGGCACGGACGCGGCGTTCGTTGATGATGCCGCAGATAGCGTTGCAGATGGCTCGCGCCAGGCATCGCTTGGGGGATGACATGCAGCGCGTGGCGGACCTGATCGAAGAAGCCAGAAGCTGGTCCCTCGAGGCAGGCAGTGCGCACATGGAGTTGAAAAGCCTGGAGATGTGGCTCTCCCTGGTCGATCCAACCGATGGCGAGAAGCAGAAAGCGCTGCGCTATCGGCTGGGAGAAGTGGCACTGTCCGATGCTCCGGTTCTGACTCGCTGGCGAACGCTGCTGGACAATGTCAGCGCCACGTCTCGTACGCCGGACTATCAGCTATGATCACGGCCGACAGCCATGACCATGGCCGAGGAAAGCATCGTCGTCGCGAGCGGAGGGGTGGGTTACGGCGAGCATGGCCGTGACCAATAACGCCCGGCTCGATGTTCGAGCCGGGCGTTGGTGTCAGACGAACCGCGCTATTGGCATTGGATGACCGGTTTTCGCTCGATCGATGCCGGGACGTTCAGATCGCGAATGACTCGAGCGTCAACTCGTCGCCTTCCACTCTCAACTGCCAGCCCACGCCAGGGCGCCAGTCGCCGATCACGTAGCGCTTCGCAGCTTCTTCACCGACACGCAGGTCATGGACGGCCGGTCGGTGGGTGTGACCATGAATCATGATCCTGACATCGTGAGTCTGCATGAGCTCGATGACGGCATCGGGCGTGACATCCATGATGTCTTCGGCCTTGTTGGTGTTGGCCTCGCCGGACTGTTCCCGCAGTTTCATGGCCAGCGCCAGACGCTCCTCGACCGGCATTGCCAGGATCTGGGCTTGCCAGGCTGGGTTGCGCGCCTGCTGGCGGAAAGCCATGTAGGCCTCGTCACGCGTACACAGACTGTCGCCATGCAACAGCAGGACGCGCTGGCCACCCAGCTCCACCACCGTCGGGTCGTCGAGCAGCGCACAGCCGCTGTCGGCCGCGAACGACTCGCCGATCAGAAAGTCCCGGTTGCCATGCATGAACGCCAGCCGCGTGCCGGCTTCGGCGCAGGCCCTGAGCTCGGCAATGATCTGCTGCTCGAAATCCCCGCGGTAGTCGTCGCCGATCCAGGCTTCGAATAGATCGCCGAGAATGGTCAGCGACGAGGCCTGTCGGGCCGGCCCGCGCAGATAGTCGATGAATCCCTTGGCGATGTCGGGCTGAGAGGGGTGGAGGTGGAGGTCGGCAATCAGCAGTTGCATGCGAAAGATCGTTCCTGTCGGTGGTCAGGCTTGGCGCGCAGACGGGCTAGGATCGCCGGCTTCTCGTCGAAGCCTGACCGGTATTGAAGGATCAGGCCGTGACTTCGGCACGTTCGATGATGACGTCATCCGCCGGAACATCGCTGTGCATGCCGCGACGCCCGGTGGCGACCTGGCGGATGTTGTCGACCACTTCCATGCCATCGACGACTCGACCGAAAACGCAGTAACCCCAGCCCTGCACGCTCTTGTCGCGGTGATTGAGGAAATCGTTGTCGCCCACATTGATGAAGAACTGTGCGCTGGCCGAGTGCGGATCCTGCGTGCGCGCCATGGCCACCGTGCCTTTCTGGTTGGTCAGGCCGTTGTCGGCTTCGTTGTCGATCGTGGCGCGGGTCGGTTTCTGTTCGAAGTCGGTGTCGAAGCCGCCGCCCTGAACCATGAATCCATCGATCACGCGGTGAAACAGGGTGCCGTCGTAGTGGCCTTCCTTGACGTACTGCTCGAAATTGGCGGCCGTCTTGGGGGCTTTTTCGAAGTCGAGTTCGAGCGTGATGGCGCCGTGGTTGGTGTGCAAAACGATCATCGGAGATCCTGAGCGATTCTGGGCTGTCGTAAGATGGCGGCCGGCTTGTCGCCGGCCGCGGGCGTCGCGCTATAATAGCGGTTTTGGGCCGTCGGGAGAAACCGCTGTCCGCGCGTGTTAACCTGCCGTTATCAGGGCCGTACCGCTGCCCACTCATCCGAATTACAGAGGTTGCCTGCATTCCATGAGCGTCGAAAGCAACACGAACGCCGAGAGCCCCAACGCCAGTTCCGAAGCCCAGCCAGGTGCCGAGACCCAGCAGGGGGGGCCGAATTTCCTGCGTAACCAGATTCGTGACGAGATCGAGTCGGGGCGGGCCACGACGATCGTGACCCGCTTTCCGCCGGAGCCCAACGGCTTTCTGCATATCGGCCACGCCAAGTCGATCTGGGTCAATTTCGGCCTGGCGGAACAGTTCGGCGGGCGCTGTCATCTGCGTTTCGACGACACCAACCCGGCCAAGGAAGAGCAGGCTTACATCGATGCGATCCAGGAAGATATTCGCTGGCTCGGTTACGAATGGAGCGGAGCGGTACGTTTCGCCTCCGACTACTTCGATCAGCTCTATGCCTGGGCCCAGCATCTGGTGCGTGAAGGCAAGGCGTACGTCGACGACCTCTCGCCGGATGAGATTCGCGAGTACCGCGGCACCCTGACGGAACCGGGCCGCCCGAGCCCGTATCGCGATCGTGGCGTCGAAGAGAACCTCGATCTGCTCGAGCGCATGCGACTGGGCGAGTTCGCTGAAGGCAGCAAGGTGCTGCGTGCCAGGATCGACATGGCCGCGCCGAACATCAATCTGCGCGATCCGATTCTCTACCGTATCCGCCACGCGCATCACCATCAGACCGGTGACGCCTGGAAGATCTACCCGTCCTACGATTTCACCCACGGCCAGTCCGATGCGATCGAGGGCATCACGCATTCGCTGTGTACGCTCGAGTTCGAGGACCATCGGCCGCTGTACGAGTGGTTCCTGGCCCAGCTGCCGGTGCCGTCCAAGCCCCGGCAGACCGAATTCGCGCGGATGAACGTCAACTATACGGTGACCTCCAAGCGCAAGCTAAAGCTGCTGGTGGACCAGGACGTGGTCGATGGCTGGGATGATCCGCGGATGCCGACGATCTCCGGATTGCGTCGCCGTGGCTACACGCCGGCGTCGCTGCGCAAGTTCTGCGACATGACCGGCGTCAGCCGGGCCGCCAACGTGGTCGATATCGCGATGCTGCATTTCGCGATCCGCTCGGATCTGGAGGACAACGCGCCGCGAGCGATGTGTGTCCTCAATCCGCTGAAGGTGGTTCTGACCAATCTCACGGCGGATCACGACGAGGTCTTCGAGGTGCCGGGGCACCCGGCGCGTGAGGATATGGGAACACGCCGACTGCCGCTGACCCGCGAGATCTGGATCGATCGCGAAGACTTCATGGAAGAGCCGCCCAAGAAGTTCTTCCGTCTGGCGCCCGGCAAGGAAGTTCGCCTGCGCAATGGCTACGTCATTCGTTGCGACGAGGTGATCAAGGGCGACGATGGCGAGATCGATGCGCTGCACTGTAGCGTCGATTTCGACACGCTGGGCAAGAACCCGGAAGGGCGCAAGGTCAAGGGCGTCATCCATTGGGTCAGCGCGGAACATGGCGTCCCCGTCGAAGTGCGGCTTTACGACAATCTGTTCCTGGATGAAGCTCCGGATCGCGATAAGGACGCCGACTTCCTCGATCATCTCAACCCCGACTCGCTGGTCACGGTGACCGGCATTGCCGAACCGGCGCTGGCGAATATCGAGCCCGAGGCCCGCTATCAGTTCGAACGGGTCGGCTACTTCTGTGCCGACCGCCACGCCTGTCGAGATGGCAAGCTGGTGTTCAATCGCACGGTGGGGCTCAAGGATAGCTGGGCCAAGATTCAGAAGAAGCAGGGCTGAGGGGTAGAGCATGAGCGCGCTGGAGATCTACAACACGCTGACGCGACGCAAGTCGAGGCTGGAGCCGATCGAACCGGGCAGATTGCGCATGTATGTCTGCGGGATGACGGTCTACGACTACTGCCATCTGGGTCATGCGCGGGTCATGGTGGCGTTCGACGTGATCACGCGGTGGCTGCGTCAGACCGGGCTGGACGTGACCTACGTTCGCAACATTACCGATATCGACGACAAGATTCTCAAGCGCGCGCAGGAGAACGGCGAATCGATATCGGCACTGACCGAGCGCATGATCGACGCCATGCACGAAGACGAAGCGCGTCTTGGCGTGCTGCGGCCGGATGCGGAGCCGCGGGCGACTGGCCATATCCCGGAGATCGTGGCGATGATCGAGCGTCTGATCGCGGGCGGCTATGCCTATGCCGCCGACAATGGCGACGTCTACTATCGCGTCCGCCGTTTCGCCGATTACGGCAAGCTCAACAATCGTAATCTCGACGACATGCGTGCCGGCGCGCGCGTCGATGTCGACGAGCACAAGGAAGATCCGCTCGACTTCGTGTTGTGGAAAGCGGCCAAGCCGGGCGAAGACAGTTGGTCTTCTCCCTGGGGCGAAGGGCGGCCGGGCTGGCATATCGAGTGCTCGGCGATGTCGACCTGCTGCCTCGGCGAGACTTTCGATATCCATGGCGGCGGGCCGGATCTGACCTTTCCGCATCACGAGAACGAGATCGCCCAGAGCGAGGCGGCGACCGGGAAGCCTTACGTCAACGTTTGGATGCATGCCGGCGCAGTGCGGGTCAATCACGAGAAGATGTCCAAATCTCTGGGCAATTTCTTCACGATCCGCGAGGTGCTGGAGGTGCACGACCCTGAAGTCGTGCGCTACCTGCTGGTTGCCAGCCACTATCGCAGCCCGATCAACTACGCTCCTGAGTCGCTGAGCGAGGCGCGCAAGTCGTTGGAGCGCTTCTATCATGCGCTCGACGGGGTCGAGTTGCTTCATGGCGATGTCGAAGGCATCTACGCCGAACGGTTCTCGGCGGCGATGAGCGATGACTTCAATACGCCGGAAGCGCTGTCGGTGCTGTTCGACATGGCGCGCGAGATCAATCGGCTGCGCGATGTCGAACCGGCTCATGCCGGGGCGCTGGGCCAGGAGCTCAAGCGGTTGGCAAGCGTGCTGGGGTTGCTCGAGCGGGAACCGGCCGTTTTCCTCAAGGCTGGCGCGAACGACCTGCCGCTGAGCGAGGCCGAGATCGAGTCACGAATCGAGGCGCGGGCGGTGGCCAAGGAGAACCGGGATTTCGCCGAGGCTGACCGGATCCGTGATGAGCTGGCGGCATTGGGCGTGGTGCTGAAGGATTCCCGCGAGGGGACGCGCTGGGGGTTCGAGGCGCCGCCGGCGTGATGCGATCCCGTCTTCGGAATACTCTCGAGGCGACGTTCTCGAAATGACAAACCCCGCCAACTGGCGGGGTTTGTCGTTCTGAAAGGGACAATGGCAAGTGAACCGTGGAGGTTATTGCGCGGCCAGCCTGGCGATGATGGCATCGACCATCTGGGCCGAATGCGTTGCCGCCCGTTCCAGAAAGGCGTCGAAGGAGAGCTCTGACTGCTTGCCGGCGATGTCCGACAGCGCCCGGATGACCACGAACGGGCATTCGAACAGATGGCAGGTCTGGGCGATGGCCGCTGCTTCCATTTCCACGGCGAGCATCTGGGGGAAATGCGAGCGCACGGCGTCGACGCGTGCCGGGTCGGACATGAAACTGTCGCCAGTACAGATCAGCCCCTCGTGAACACGCAGGTCGCCGAGCTTCTCGATGCACGCGCGAGCGGTCTCGATCAGCCTGGTATCGGCGGCGAAGCCTGCCGGCATGCCGGGCACCTGGCCCATCTCGTAGCCGAAGGCCGTGACGTCGACGTCGTGATGGCGGACTTCGCTGGAGATGATGACGTCGCCGACCTCTAGGGACGCGCCGAAGCCGCCCGCGGAGCCGGTATTGATGATCGCGTCCGGGCGGTAATGGGTCATCAGCTGCGTCGCGCCCACGGTGGCGTTGACCTTGCCGATGCCGGACTGGAGCAGCACGATCTGAAGACCGTGGCGCCGACCGCAATGAAAAGTGCCCCCCGGATGGTGTTCGATGCGGGCGTCGTCCAACTGAGAGGCGAGCAGGGCGACTTCCTGTTCCATGGCGCCAATGATGCCGAGAGTCTGCATGCGGCAGTCCTTCCGTGGGTCGGTGAGAGGTATCGGTGATCCGAGCTTGCGATGCGAGGCAGTCGGACATTCGCGCTATCGACCGCGGTCCTGACGACGATTCTCGCTACGTTACTGGGCGTCGTGGAGCCCGGCCGCCTGCAGTGTGTTCTCCAGCAGCGTGGCGACGGTCATCGGTCCGACGCCGCCCGGCACCGGCGTGATCCAGCTGGCGCGCTCGGACGCGGTGGCGAAATCGACATCGCCCACCAGCGAGCCATCTTGCTGACGGTTGATGCCGACATCGATGACGATTGCACCCGGCTTGATCCAGCGGCCGTCGATCAGGCCGGGCTTGCCGGTGGCGACCACCAGCAGATCGGCTTGCCGCACTTTATCCTCGAGACCCTGAGTGAAGCGATGACAGATCGTGGTGGTGCAGCCGGCCAGCAGCAGCTCCAGTGCCATCGGCCGACCGACGATGTTGGACGCGCCGACGATGGTGGCATCTAGGCCTCTCAGCGAGATCCGGCTCTCTTCGAGCAGCGTGATGATGCCCTTGGGGGTGCACGGGCGAAGCAGTGGCAGTCGCTGTGCCAGTCGACCCAGATTGTAGGGATGGAAACCATCGACGTCCTTGTCCGGACGAATGCGCTCCAACAGCGGGTTGGCATCGAGATGCTCGGGGAGCGGCAGCTGCAGCAGGATGCCGTCAACGGCCGGATCGGCATTCAGTCGATCGATCAGGGCTTCCAGGTCGTGTTGCGAGGTGGTGGTCTCGAGCCGGTGGCTGAAGGAGACAATGCCCGCGTTCTCGCAAGCGCGATGCTTGTGGCTGACGTAGACCTCGGAGGCCGGGTCATGCCCAATCAGAATGACGGCCAACCCCGGGCGACGGAGCCCGCGCTGGGTTCGATGCTCCACGTCGACTTTCACCCGATTGCGGATTGAGCCGGCAATGGCCTTGCCATCGATCAACTGAGCGGTCATCGACTTTCCTTTCTGAGTCCTGAGGGTGCCGGTAGCGGACCGACGAAGCGGGCAATTTTCGCACGCTTGGCGATGCAGTCAACGTAAGCTGAAGCGTAAGTGGAATTTGGTACCGGTTTTGGCCTTTCTGCCGATCGGGTCAATCGACGTTAAGTGCACGTAAAGGCTTGACCCGACAGAAAGGATCCGTAGAATACGCAGCGCATCGAAGGGCTCGTAGAGTCATCGGGCATGACAGACGTCTTACGGGGTATAGCGCAGTCTGGTAGCGCGCCTGCTTTGGGAGCAGGATGTCGGGGGTTCGAATCCCTCTACCCCGACCACGACGTCGCGTTCATGTTGATGAAAATGCAGCCGGTATTGGAATGCGCCTATAGCTCAATCGGATAGAGCAACGGCCTTCTAAGC
>NZ_MSDO01000108.1 GCF_001937195.1 Salinicola socius
GGCCCAGGGCGTGGTGGCCAACGACAGCGATGTCGATGGCGGCACGCTGAGTGTCAGCGCGGTCAACGGCGGAACAGGTAGCGTGGGGCAGGCCATCACCGGCTCCAACGGCGGCACCTTCACGCTAAACGCGGATGGCTCCTACAGCTTCAATCCGGGCACGGCGTTCGATCGCCTGGCCGCGGGACAGACCGATACCACTAAAGTCAGCTACACCGTCAGCGACGGCCAGGGCGGCACCGCCACCTCGACGCTGACCGTAACGGTGACCGGCACCAACGACGCGCCGGTCGCTCAGGCAGGCACGGCCACGACGGAAGAGAACAGCGTTCTCAGTGGGCAAGTTCCAGCAGCAAGTGACGTCGATGGCACCATCGACAGCTACGCACTCGACACCGGCGTAGGTCAGGACAACGGTAGCCTGACGTTCAACGCCGACGGCTCCTACAGCTTCGCCCCCGGCACCGACTTCGATGGTCTCGCCGCCGGCGAGAGCCGCGACGTCACCTTCAGCTACACCGCCACCGATAATGATGGCGG
>NZ_MSDO01000109.1 GCF_001937195.1 Salinicola socius
GGCAGCGATGGTCAGGGCGGCACCGCCACCTCGACGCTGACCGTAACGGTGACCGGCACCAACGATGCACCGGTCGCTCAGGCAGGCACGGCCACGACGGAAGAGAACACGCTGCTGACCGGTCAGGTCCCGGCGGCATCGGATGTCGATGGGACGATCGCCGGTTACGACCTGGCGACGGATGTCGGCACCGGCAATGGTTCATTGACGTTCAATGCCGACGGCAGCTACAGCTTCACGCCGGGCACCGACTTCGACGGTCTCGCCGCCGGCGAAAACCGCGACGTCACCTTCAGCTATACCGCCACCGATAACGACGGCGGCGTCAGCGAACCCAAGACGGTGACGATCACCGTCACGGGGACTAACGATGCGCCGGTGGCCGTCGCTGACACCCAAACCACCGGCGAGAACAGCGTTCTCAGCGGGCAGGTGCCAGCAGCGACCGATGTCGATGGAACGATCGCCGGTTACGACCTGGCGACGGATGTCGGCACCGGCAACGGCAGCCTGACGTTCAATGCCGACGGTTCCTACACCTTCACGCCCGGCACCGACTTCGACAGTCTCGCCGCGGGCGAGAGCCGTGACGTCACCTTCAGCTATACCGCCACCGACAACGACGGTGGGGTCAGCGAGCCCAAGGCCGTCACCATCACCGTGACCGGTACCAAC
>NZ_MSDO01000110.1 GCF_001937195.1 Salinicola socius
ACGATGGCGGCGTCAGTGAGCCCAAGACGGTCACTATCACCGTGACCGGCACCAACGACGCGCCGGTGGCAGTCGCTGACACCCAAACCACCGGCGAGAACACTGTGCTGACCGGCCAGGTTCCTGCAGCGACGGATGTCGATGGCACCATCGCCAGCTACGCGCTCGACACCGGCGTAGGTCAGGGCAAAGGCAGCCTGACGTTCAACGCCGACGGCTCCTACAGCTTCGCCCCCGGCACCGACTTCGACGGTCTGGCCGCAGGCGAAAGCCGCGACGTCACCTTCAGCTACACCGCCACCGATAACGAGGGCGGCGTCAGTGAACCGAAGACGGTCACCATTACCGTCACCGGTACCAACGACGCCCCGGTGGCCGTCGCCGATAGCCAGACTACCGGCGAGAACAGCGTTCTCAGCGGGCAGGTTCCGGCAGCGACCGATGTCGATGGGACGATCGCCGGTTACGACCTGGCAACGGATGTCGGCACTGGCAATGGCAGCCTGAAGTTCAATGCCGACGGCTCCTACAGCTTCACGCCGGGTGCCGACTTCGACGGTCTG
>NZ_MSDO01000111.1 GCF_001937195.1 Salinicola socius
CGTGAAGTTGTAGCTACCGTCGGCGTTGAACGTCAACGAGCCGTTGCCCTGACCTACGCCGGTGTCGAGCGCATAGTTGGCGATCGTCCCATCGACGTCACTTGCCGCCGGGACCTGACCGGTCAGCAACGTGTTCTCTTCCGTCGTGGCCGTGCCTGCCTGAGCGACCGGGGCATCGTTGGTACCGGTGACGGTAATGGTGACGGTCTTGGGCGCACTGACGCCACCATCATTATCGGTGGCGGTATAGCTGAAGGTGACGTCGCGACTCTCGCCGGCGGCGAGACCATCGAAGTCAGTGCCGGGGGCGAAGCTGTAGCTGCCGTCGGCATTGAACGTCAATGAACCATTGCCGGTGCCGACATCCGTCGCCAGGTCGTAACCGGCGATGGTGCCATCGACATCGGTCGCGACCGGCACTTGCCCGCTGAGAACGCTGTTCTCGCCGGTGGTCCGGGTATCGGCGACGGCCATCGGCGCATCGTTGGTGCCGGTCACGGTGATCGTCACCGTCTTCGGTGCA
>NZ_MSDO01000112.1 GCF_001937195.1 Salinicola socius
ATAATGATGGCGGCGTCAGTGCACCGAAGACGGTGACCATCACCGTGACCGGCACCAACGACGCGCCGGTCGCTCAGGCAGGCACGGCCACGACGGAAGAGAACACACTACTGACCGGCCAGGTGCCGGCGGCAAGCGACGTCGACGGCACCATCGCCGGTTATGACCTGGCGACGGATGTCGGCACCGGCAATGGTTCATTGACGTTCAACGCCGACGGCTCCTACAGCTTCACGCCCGGCACCGACTTCGACGCTCTGGCCGCGGGCGAGAGCCGCGACATCACCTTCAGCTACACCGCCACCGACAACGAGGGCGGGGTCAGCGAGCCCAAGACGGTGACGATCACCGTGACCGGCACCAACGACGCGCCGGTGGCCGTCGCCGATACCCGGACCACCGGCGAGAACAGCGTTCTCAGCGGGCAAGTGCCGGTCGCGACCGATATCGATGGCACCATCGCCGGTTATGACCTGGCGACGGATGTCGGCACTGGCAATGGCAGCCTGACGTTCAATGCCGACGGCAGCTACAGCTTCACGCCGGGCACCGACTTCGACACTCTCGCCGCCGGCGAAAGTCGCGACG
>NZ_MSDO01000113.1 GCF_001937195.1 Salinicola socius
GTCGCGCCATTGCTGCTGGCGGAGATCGAGGCACCGGGCGTCAGCGCTTGAGTTCCCGCCGCGTCACGATAGAAGGTACCGTTGGCGCCAAGGCTCGAGATCTCGAAACTGCCAATGTTGCCGTCCACATCGGTTCCGGCAAGATTGACCGCGATCAGTGATGACGGATCCTCCCTGCCAGTGACACTCACATCCAGCGTCTCCGGCAGCTCATTGGTGCCGACGATCGTCACGGCGATCGTTTTCGTGGTGCCATCCAACGTGGAGACAGTGAAATTCTCGACCTTGGTTTCGCCAGCTTTCAGGTATTGCACCGCACTATTGGCAACGCTGTAACTCCAGTTACCCCCGGCGGTGATGGCAAGCGTTCCCAGGGTGCCGGCGGCGGCATTGGCGCTACCCGGCACGAAGCCACTCTGGCCATTATCCGCATCGGTCGCCGTCAACGCGCCGCTGGCGGTCAGGTTACCCGAGGTATTGACGTTGCTGTCTTCGGTCACCGAGCCGGTAGCGGTGCCGGTGATGACCGGGGCGTCGTTGGTACCGGTCACCGTTACGGTCAGCGTCGAGGTGGCGGTGCCGCCCTGGCCGTCGCTGACGGTGTAGCTGATCTGCGTCTTGTCGGTCTGACCGGCGGCCAGGCGATCGAACGCCGTACCCGGATTGAAGCTGTAGGAGCCATCCGCGTTCAGCGTGAAGGTGCCGCCATTGGAGCCGGTGATGGCCTGCCCCACGCTACCTGTTACGCCGTTGACCGCGCTGACGCTCAGCGTGA
>NZ_MSDO01000114.1 GCF_001937195.1 Salinicola socius
CGCTGTTCTCGCCGGTGGTTTGGGTGTCAGCGACGGCCACTGGAACGTCGTTGGTGCCGGTCACGGTGATGGTCACCGTCTTGGGCTCACTCACGCCACCGTCGTTATCGGTGGCGGTATAGCTGAAGGTGACGTCGCGGCTCTCGCCGGCAGCCAGACCGTCGAAGTCGGCACCCGGCGTGAAGGTGTAGGAGCCGTCGGCATTGAACGTCAGGCTGCCATTGCCAGTGCCGACATCCGTCGCCAGGTCGTAACCGGCGATCGTCCCATCGACATCGGTCGCTGCCGGGACCTGACCGGTCAGCAACGTGTTTTCTTCCGTCGTGACCGTGCCTGCCTGAGCGACCGGTGCATCGTTGGTACCGGTCACGGTGATGGTGACGGCCTTGGGCTCGCTGACCCCACCGTCGTTGTCGGTGGCGGTATAGCTGAAGGTGACGTCACGGCTCTCGCCCGCGGCGAGACTGTCGAAGTCGGTGCCGGGCGTGAAGGTGTAGGAACCGTCGGCATTGAACGTCAGGCTGCCGTTGCCGGTGCCGA
>NZ_MSDO01000115.1 GCF_001937195.1 Salinicola socius
ACCGGCAGCACCGGGGAGAACGCTACTCTCAATATCGCCGCGGCCCAGGGCGTGCTTGCCAACGACAGCGATGTCGACGGCGGCACGCTGAGCGTCAGGGCAGTCAATGGCGTAACAGGTAGCGTGGGGCAGGCCATCACCGGCTCCAATGGCGGCACCTTCACGCTGAACGCGGATGGCTCATACAGCTTCAATCCGGGCACGGCGTTCGATCGCCTGGCCGCGGGTCAGACCGACACCACCCAAGTTAGCTATACCGTCAGCGATGGTCAGGGCGGCACCGCCACCTCGACGCTGACCGTAACGGTGACTGGTACCAACGATGCGCCGGTCGCTCAGGCAGGCACGGCCACGACGGAAGAGAACACGCTGCTGACCGGTCAGGTCCCGGCAGCGACCGACGTCGATGGCACCATCGCCAGCTACGCACTCGACACCGGCGTAGGTCAGGGCAACGGCTCGTTGACGTTCAACGCCGACGGTTCCTACAGCTTCGCCCCCGGCACTGACTTCGATGGTCTGGCTACCGGCGAAAGCCGTGACGTCACTTTCAGCTATACCGCCACCGACAACGATGGTGGGGTCAGCGAGCCCAAGACGGTCACCATTACCGTCACGGGGACTAACGATGCGCCGGTG
>NZ_MSDO01000116.1 GCF_001937195.1 Salinicola socius
TTAAAGAATCACGGAAAACGAAGCGGTCGTCTGTTCCCCCAGGACGCCTATCAGGCTTTCTCTGAGGCAATGAACCGAACAGGAATCGAGCTGCCTAAGGGCCAACGTACTCACGTCCTGCGCCATACATTCGCTAGCCACTTCATCATGAATGGCGGTGACTTGCTGACGCTGCAGAAGATCCTCGGACACCAGACGATTCAGATGACCATGCGCTACGCCCATCTCTCCCCCGACCACCTGGCCGACAGCTTGAAATTCGGGCCGAAAATGCCCGGTCGACACTTGGTTGACACCGACGAGAAATGGAACCCTGAAACGGGTCGGAAATTGAAGTAAGTTACTGATTTTATGGTGGGCCCAGTAGGACTTGAACCTACGACCAAGGGATTATGAGAGCTGTAAAAAACCTATCACTGGCCGTCTTTATCCGTAAAAACAGCCAGTTATGAGAACCGAAACCGTCAATGCCCGTCTCTAAGCGTCAACGCGGTTGACAGTTGGTTGACGCAGTCTTGACGCATATTC
>NZ_MSDO01000117.1 GCF_001937195.1 Salinicola socius
GATGGCCCGGCGCGTTTTTCCGACGTGCAGGAGTTCGGTGGTGAAGGCATCAATACCTGGTTCCACGTCGTGATCCTGGAAGGGCGCAACCGTGAGGTTCGCCGGCTGTGGGAGTCCCAGGGGCTGACAGTGAGTCGGTTGAAGCGCGTGCGCTATGGCAACATCTTCCTCGACAAGCGGGCCAAGGCCGGCGAGTGGACCGAGATGACCCAGGACGAGATCGACGAGCTGTCGACCCTGGCCGGCCTCGAACCGCGCAAGGTGCCGGAGCTGACCCCTGACGAGAAAAATCGCTGGAGCCGCGACAAGAACAAGCGTCGTCCGGTGACGGCGATGAAGAAACCGCGTCGTCCGCGACGCGAAGACTCCTGATTCCGGTGTCGTGACAGCCGCCTCGGGGCGGGAAAAAACGCTTGCCTGCTCCGATGGTTATGAGTAATATGTGCGCCCAGTCGGAAGGGGTCGTTAGCTCAGTTGGTAGAGCAGTTGGCTTTTAACCAATTGGTCGTAGGTTCGAATCCTACACGACCCACCACTCTCCGACGGGTCGATGCTTTTGGCGCCGATTAGCGCCATGGATCAACAGCGCATGGGTCG
>NZ_MSDO01000118.1 GCF_001937195.1 Salinicola socius
GCAAGTGACGTCGACGGCACCATCGCCGGTTATAACCTGGCGACGGATGTCGGCACCGGCAATGGTTCATTGACGTTCAATGCCGACGGTTCCTACAGCTTCACGCCGGGTGACGACTTCGACGGTCTGGCTGCCGGCGAGAGCCGCGATATCACCTTCAGCTATACCGCTACCGATAACGACGGTGGGGTCAGCGAGCCCAAGACGGTGACGATCACCGTGACCGGCACCAACGATGCGCCGATCGCCGTCGCCGATACCCGGACCACCGGCGAGAACACTGTGCTGACCGGCCAGGTGCCGGTAGCGACCGATGTCGATGGCACCATCGCCGGTTACGACCTGGCGACGGATATCGGCACCGGCAACGGCAGCCTCAGCTTTAATAGCGACGGCAGCTACAGCTTCACGCCGGGCACCGACTTCGACAGTCTCGCCGCGGGCGAGAGCCGCGACGTCACCTTCAGCTATACCGCCACGGACAATGACGGCGGCGTCAGTGCACCGAAGACCGTCACCATCACCGTGACCGGCACCAACGACGCCCCGGTCGCTCAGGCAGGCACGGCCACGACGGAAGAGAACACACTACTGACCGGCCAGGTCCCGGCAGCGAGTGACGTCGATGG
>NZ_MSDO01000119.1 GCF_001937195.1 Salinicola socius
AGACTTTGGTCAGCCCGCGGATGGACAGTGCTGGTTCTGCCATCAGGGATTCCTGCCGTGTTTGAGAAATCGAAATTCGCGAAATCAGGGTTTGCAAAATCAATCGAGACGAAGTGCCGTCGATATGGGGGCAATTCCACCGGGTTCAATCTTTAGCAGACGAATAGAAGATTCGATATGACAGGGTCAGTCGAGCCGACGGATAGCGAGCCGTGTGGCGGGGTTACGCGACGGATGCAACGCAAAAATCCCGAGAGAACGGGGATGCCGCTTCACGAGTGATGATTACTGGCGTAATGAAAACCACGATATGGAGCGGGAAAGGAGATTCGAACTCCCGACCCTCGCCTTGGCAAGGCGATGCTCTACCACTGAGCTATTCCCGCTTATCGCTGCCGACGCTTGAAGCGACGACGACATGACCTGGCGATCATGAAAGTGGCGTCCCATAGGGGGTTCGAACCCCTGTTACCGCCGTGAAAGGGCGGTGTCCTGGACCACTAGACGAATGGGACGCAATTTGGCGCCTGAGCTACCAAAATTTGGAGCG
>NZ_MSDO01000120.1 GCF_001937195.1 Salinicola socius
TAACGACGGCGGCGTCAGTGCACCCAAGACTGTCACCATTACCGTCACCGGCACCAACGACGCGCCGGTGGCTCAGGCAGGCACGGCCACGACGGAAGAGAACACACTACTGACCGGCCAGGTGCCGGCGGCAAGTGACGTCGACGGCACCATCGCCGGTTATGACCTGGCGACGGATGTCGGCACCGGCAATGGTTCATTGACGTTCAATGCCGACGGTTCCTACAGCTTCACCCCCGGTGCCGACTTCGACGGTCTGGCTGCCGGCGAGAGCCGCGATATCACCTTCAGCTATACCGCTACCGATAACGACGGTGGGGTCAGCGAGCCCAAGACGGTGACGATCACCGTGACCGGCACCAACGATGCGCCGATCGCCGTCGCCGATACCCGGACCACCGGCGAGAACACTGTGCTGACCGGCCAGGTGCCGGTAGCGACCGATGTCGATGGCACCATCGCCGGTTACGACCTGGCGACGGATATCGGCACCGGCAACGGCAGCCTCAGCTTTAATAGCGACGGCAGCTACAACTTCACGCCGGGCACCGACTTCGACAGTCTGGCCGCGGGCGAGAGCCGCGACGTCACCTTCAGCTACACCGCCACGGACAATGACGGCGGCGTCAGCGCACCCAAGACCGTCACCATCACCGTGACCGGCACCAACGACGCCCCGGT
>NZ_MSDO01000121.1 GCF_001937195.1 Salinicola socius
AGCCGCGATATCACCTTCAGCTACACCGCTATCGATAACGACGGCGGCGTGAGCGAGCCCAAGACGGTGACCATCAACGTCACCGGCACCAACGATGCCCCGGTCGCTCAGGCAGGCACGGCCACGACGGAAGAGAACACACTACTGACCGGCCAGGTCCCGGCGGCGAGTGACGTCGATGGCGCCATCGCCGGTTATGACCTGGCGACGGATGTCGGCACCGGCAACGGTAGCCTGACGTTCAATGCCGACGGTTCCTACAGTTTCACGCCCGGCACCGACTTCGACGCTCTGGCCGCCGGCGAAAGTCGCGACGTCACCTTCAGCTACACCGCCACCGATAACGACGGCGGCGTCAGCGAGCCCAAGACGGTGACGATCACCGTGACCGGCACCAACGATGCGCCGATGGCCGTCGCCGATACCCAAACCACCGGCGAGAACAGCGTTCTCAGTGGGCAGGTGCCGGCAGCGACCGATGT
>NZ_MSDO01000122.1 GCF_001937195.1 Salinicola socius
ACTTGAACCTCCACGTCCATAAGGACACTAGCACCTGAAGCTAGCGCGTCTACCAATTCCGCCATCCGGGCTTAATCCGACCCTGTGGCTTTCATTGAATTTTCATTCTCGAAAGCGTCACCGCAAGAAGCGATGGTGCCCAGAAGAGGACTTGAACCTCCACGTCCATAAGGACACTAGCACCTGAAGCTAGCGCGTCTACCAATTCCGCCATCTGGGCCAAGGCGCGATGCATGATACCGACTCTGCGACCGAATGCAAGCGTCTCATGGCCGGTGTGAAAGCCGCGTTCCGAGCAGCTTCTCAGGCGTCGTCAAGCAGGGTGTCGAGGTGGCAATTGGGCCTGTAGGTCAGTGCATGGTTGGGTCGAACAGGCGTGGCCGCTATACTTGTCGCATGAATCCCAAAAAACTGAACGGCTCAAGCCGCCCGCCGCGTGCATTTTCTTTATCACTCAGGCCCAACTGGCTCAACGCAAGGACGATGGTTGCATGACTCATTGGACGTTGAATGACGATCCGCACGCGGCTCGTGAAACCCAGAAATATGACAATCCCGTACCCAGTCGTGAGTATCTGTTGGCACGACTGGAGGAGTACGGCAAGCCG
>NZ_MSDO01000123.1 GCF_001937195.1 Salinicola socius
TGCCGACATCCGTTGCCAGGTCGTAACCGGCGATCGTCCCATCGACATCGGTCGCTGCCGGAACCTGCCCGCTGAGAACGCTGTTCTCGCCGGTAGTCTGGATATCGGCGACGGCCACCGGGGCGTCGTTGGTACCGGTGACGGTAATGGTGACCGTCTTCGGTGCACTGACGCCGCCATCGTTATCGGTGGCGGTGTAGCTGAAGGTGACGTCGCGACTTTCGCCTGCGGCCAGACCATCGAAGTCAGTGCCGGGGGCGAAGCTGTAGGAGCCGTCGGCATTGAACGTCAAGGAGCCGTTGCCCTGACCTACGCCGGTGTCGAGCGCGTAGCTGGCGATGGTGCCATCGACATCCGTCGCTGCAGGAACCTGGCCGGTCAGCACAGTGTTCTCGCCGGTGGTTTGGGTGTCAGCGACTGCCACCGGCGCGTCGTTGGTGCCGGTCACGGTGATGGTGACCGTCTTGGGCTCACTGACGCCGCCATCGTTATCGGTGGCGGTGTAGCTGAAGGTAACGTCGCGGCTTTCGCCCGCGGCGAGACCGTCGAAGTCGGTGCCGGGGGTGAAGGTGTAGCTGCCGTCGCTATTAAAGCTGAGGCTGCCGTTG
>NZ_MSDO01000124.1 GCF_001937195.1 Salinicola socius
TGTACCAGTCACCGTTACGGTCAGCGTCGAGGTGGCGGTGCCGCCCTGACCATCGCTGACGGTATAGCTAACTTGGGTGGTGTCGGTCTGACCCGCGGCCAGGCGATCGAACGCCGTGCCAGGATTGAAGCTGTAGGAGCCATCCGCGTTCAGCGTGAAGGTGCCGCCATTGGAGCCGGTGATGGCCTGACCCACGCTACCTGTTACGCCATTGACTGCACTGACGCTCAGCGTGCCGCCGTCGACATCGCTGTCGTTGGCAAGCACGCCCTGGGCCGCGGCGATATTGAGAGTAGCGTTCTCGCCGGTGCTGCCGGTATCGGCGCGGGCCACCGGGGCGTCGTTGGTGCCGGTCACGGTGATGGTCACCGTCTTGGGCTCACTGACGCCGCCATCGTTATCGGTGGCGGTGTAGCTGAAGGTGACGTCGCGGCTCTCGCCGGCGGCGAGACTGTCGAAGTCGGCACCCGGCGTGAAGCTGTAGCTGCCGTCGGCATTGAACGTCAATGAACCATTGCCGTCACCGACGTTGTCCACGAGTTGGTAGCTGTC
>NZ_MSDO01000125.1 GCF_001937195.1 Salinicola socius
GTTCAATGCCGACGGTTCCTACAGTTTCACGCCCGGCACCGACTTCGACACCCTGGCTGCCGGCGAGAGCCGCGACGTCACCTTCAGCTACACCGCCACGGACCATGACGGCGGCGTCAGCGCACCCAAGACCGTCACCATCACCGTGACCGGCACCAATGATGCGCCGGTGGCCCGCGCCGATACCGGCAGCACCGGCGAGAACGCTACTCTCAATATCGCCGCGTCCCAGGGCGTGCTTGCCAACGACAGCGATGTCGATGGCGGCATCCTGAGTGTCAGCGCGGTCAACGGCGTAACAGGTAGCGTGGGGCAGGCTATCACCGGCTCCAACGGCGGCACCTTCACGCTGAACGCGGATGGCTCCTACAGCTTCAATCCGGGCACGGCGTTCGATCGCCTGGCCGCGGGTCAGACCGACAAGACGCAGATCAGCTACACCGTCAGCGATGGCCAGGGCGGCACCGCCACCTCGACGCTGACCGTAACGGTGACCGGCACCAACGACGCCCCGGTGGCCCGCGCCGATACCGGCAGCACCGGGGAGA
>NZ_MSDO01000126.1 GCF_001937195.1 Salinicola socius
GGGTGCCGGTCACCGTTACGGTCAGCGTCGAGGTGGCGGTGCCGCCCTGGCCATCGCTGACGGTGTAGCTGACTTTAGTGGTATCGGTCTGACCCGCGGCCAGGCGATCGAACGCCGTGCCAGGATTGAAGCTGTAGGAGCCATCCGCGTTCAGCGTGAAGGTGCCGCCGTTGGAGCCGGTGATGGCCTGCCCGACGCTACCTGTTACGCCGTTGACCGCGCTGACACTCAGCGTGCCGCCATCGACATCGCTGTCGTTGGCCAACACGCCCTGGGCCGCGGAGACATTGAGAGTAGCGTTCTCGCCCGTGATGCCGGTATCGGCGACGGCGACCGGCGCATCGTTGGTGCCGGTCACGGTGATCGTCACCGTCTTCGGTGCACTGACCCCACCGTCATTATCGGTGGCGGTGTAGCTGAAGGTGACGTCGCGACTCTCGCCGGCGGCCAGAGCGTCGAAGTCGGTGCCGGGGGCGAAGCTGTAGGAACCGTCGGCGTTGAACGTCAATGAACCATTGCCGGTGCCGACATCCGTCGCCAGGTCGTAACCGGCGATCGTTCCATCGACATCCGATGCCGCCGGGACTTGGC
>NZ_MSDO01000127.1 GCF_001937195.1 Salinicola socius
CATTGAGAGTAGCGTTCTCGCCCGTGATGCCGGTATCGGCGACGGCGACCGGCGCATCGTTGGTGCCGGTCACGGTGATCGTCACCGTCTTCGGTGCACTGACCCCACCGTCATTATCGGTGGCGGTGTAGCTGAAGGTGACGTCGCGACTCTCGCCGGCGGCCAGAGCGTCGAAGTCGGTGCCGGGCGTGAAGCTGTAGGAGCCGTCGGCATTGAACGTCAACGAACCATTGCCGGGACCGACACCGGTGGCGAGGGCGTAACCGGCGATCGTCCCATCGACATCCGATGCCGCCGGGACTTGGCCGGTCAGCACAGTGTTCTCGCCGGTGGTCCGGGTATCGGCGACGGCCACCGGCGCATCGTTGGTGCCGGTCACGGTGATCGTCACCGTCTTGGGCTCGCTGACGCCGCCGTCGTTATCGGTGGCGGTGTAGCTGAAGGTGACGTCGCGACTTTCGCCGGCGGCCAGAGCGTCGAAGTCGGTGCCCGGCGTGAAGCTGTAGGAGCCGTCGGCATT
>NZ_MSDO01000014.1 GCF_001937195.1 Salinicola socius
GAAGACCAAGGAAAAAAGCGGACCAAACTTGGTTCAAGGTCAAACGAATCTTTGACGAGTCGCTTGCCTCGATATGTCGTGACTGACGTCACGCGAGAGCAAGCACCCACATCAATTACCTGATCGATTGTTAAAGAGCGTTCCCACTTGGGAGTCTTGCGACTTCCGCCACGAGCCTGAAAGGTTTCAAGTGCTTGTCAGCGCTTGTTTTCTTGCTCGCCGTAAGGAGTGGCGTATTTTAAGGATCTGAGCGAAGATGTCAACGTTTTTCTGTCGAATCCTGCCGGGCGCCGTTGCTGCTCAGTGGTGCCGACCCTGCGAAGAACTGGGAAGCGATTGTGCCTGCCTCACCGCCTTGCGTCAACCGATTTCTTCAATCAAATCAAACGCTTGGCTTTCTTCTTCACCGCCTCCGAGGACCTGTCTCGGCGGCAGCGGATGCGTACTTTACGGACCCGCCCGCGTCTTGGCAAGCCCTCGCGCTCAACTTTTTGGACATTCGCCCCCAGCCCCTGCCGCCAAAAACGACGACGCCCGCGCGGGGCGGGCGTTTCAGCAATGCGAGAGCAATTTCAGATTTTAATCATCCTGGGCGTTCTGGCCGCCCGCTTCGCTTCGCCGCTTCTCTCTACGCGCCTTGTTCAAGCGTCCCAGCGCCAGAACCGGACCGGAAACGACATAGCAACCGAACAGTGCCAGCAGCATGACCGAGGGTTCGATAGAGATCAGCACGAACAGCAGCACGATCGCCAACAGGAAGACGAATGGCACCGGCCCCTTGAAATCGATCTCCTTGAAGCTGTGATAGCGAACGTTACTGACCATCAACACACCAGCCGCGGCTACCACGATGATCATCAGCACCTTGAAGCCCAGCGATTCGGCATCGAAGGTGTGAAAGACCCAGACGCAAGCCGCCACGACTGCCGCTGCCGAGGGACTGGGCAAACCGACGAACCACTTCTTGTCGACACTGCCGATCTGGACGTTGAACCGCGCCAGACGCAGGGCGGCACCCGCGACGAAGATGAACGCCGCGATCCAACCGAGCTTGCCGACGTCCTGCAGAATCCAGGTAAACGCGACCAGAGCCGGCGCCATGCCGAACGAGACCATGTCGGCGAGGCTGTCGAACTCGGCGCCGAAGGCGCTCTGTGTATTGGTCAACCGGGCTACGCGCCCGTCCAGTCCGTCGAGGACCATGGCGACGAAGATAGCGATGGCCGCCTTGGCGTAGTCCCCGTTCATGGCTGCCACGATGGAATAGAAACCCGCGAACAGTGCCGAGAGCGTGAACAGGTTGGGCAGCAGATAGATACCGCGACGGCGTATCCGCTTGCCGTTTTCGACCGTCTCCTCGATGACTTCATCTTCGTCGTCATACAACGGAGAGTCGTACAGTGGGGAGGTAGCACCGATGGTTATGGTTTCGGGCTCTTGCTCGTGGTGGCGGTCATCCTGCGTCATGAAGCGAGTCCTATTAGTGGCGAGTGCGCTCGGGCATAAAAGCCGGCTCATTCTACAGCCTAGCGGGAATCTCGACAGATGCCTGTATAAAAAGCCGCGTCCCCCACCGACGGATGCGCAAAAAAAACAGGGGCGCGACCCTCGTCGCGCCCCTGCTGGAACTCACGGATCGAGTTTCAGTTCTTGCTCTTGTCGACCAGCTGGTTGGCGGTGATCCACGGCATCATGCCGCGCAGCTTGGCACCCACCTGTTCGACCGGGTGTTCGGCGGTCTGACGACGGCGTGCGTTCAGGGAGGCGTAGTTGCAGGCGCCCTCGGCAATGAACATCTTGGCGTATTCACCGTCCTGGATGCGCTGCAGCGCCTTTTTCATGGCGGCGCGCGATTGATCGTTGATGATCTCGCGACCGGTCACGTACTCACCGTACTCGGCGTTGTTCGAGATCGAGTAGTTCATGTTGGCAATGCCGCCTTCATACATCAGGTCGACGATCAGCTTGAGCTCGTGCAGACACTCGAAGTAGGCCATCTCCGGCGCGTAGCCGGCTTCGGTCAGCGTTTCGAAACCGGCCTTGACCAGTTCGACCGCGCCGCCGCAGAGAACGGCCTGCTCACCGAACAGATCGGTTTCGGTCTCGTCCTTGAAGGTCGTCTCGATGATACCGCTACGGCCGCCGCCGATGGCCGCCGCGTAGGAGAGTGCGATCTCCTTGGCCTGGCCGGACGCATCCTGATGGATGGCGATCAGATCCGGGATGCCGCCGCCGCGGACGAACTCGGAGCGCACGGTATGGCCCGGCGCCTTGGGCGCGATCATGATGACGTCGAGATCGGCGCGCGGTTCCACCTGACTGTAATGGATATTGAAGCCGTGAGCGAAGGCGATCGTGGCGCCCTCTTTCAGGTTCGGCTCGATATCCTGCTCATAGATGACCTTCTGGTTTTCGTCCGGCGCGAGAATCATGACCACGTCGGCGGTCTTGCACGCCTCGGCGACGCTCGCCACCTTGAGGCCGGCGCTCTCGGCCTTGGCCGCCGAGGAAGAACCCTTGCGCAGACCGACCGTCACGTCAACGCCGGACTCTTTCAGGTTATTGGCATGGGCATGGCCCTGGGAGCCGTAGCCAACGATAGTGACCTGCTTGGCCTGGATCAGCGAAAGGTCGCAATCCTTGTCGTAATAAACGTGCATATCGAACTCCGGAAATCGAATCTGGTGAGCGTGGCGCTCGGAACTGTCATCGTCGAAAAACAGACGTCTTTACAAAAGTGACAGCGTTGACGGCCGCCGCCGGCGTCTGCCGCGACGGGCTTCGTTCTAGCCTGGCGCCACGATAAGCCAGGCAACGTGTTGCGTAAAACGCTATATTTGCAACACGACATTTCGATAAATGAAACGAGCATGGATTACCGCCCCCTCACCCAGTTCCTCGCCTTGGCCGATCATCTTCACTTCGGCCGAGCCAGCGATGCCTGCCATGTCAGTCCATCCACGCTGAGTCGTTCGATCCGCCAGCTGGAGGAGACGCTCGGCGTCACGCTGTTTGAGCGCGACAACCGTCATGTCACGCTGACGCGGGAAGGTCAGCTGTTTCACTCCTACGCTCGGGAAACCCTGGAGCAGTGGCAGGCGATGCAGGCCACGCTGATGGCGGAAACCCGCGAGCTGGCCGGCGAGATCAGCATCTACTGCTCGGTCACCGCCAGCTACAGCTTCCTCTACCGATTGTTGAGCGAGTTCCGCCAGCGTCATGCGCGTATCGAGATCAAGCTGCATACCGGCGATCCCGCGGACGCCATTGCCCGGGTCCAGGCCGAAAACGAGGACATCGCCATCACCGCGCGCCCCCGTAGCCTGCCGGACGCACTGGCCTTCAAGCCGCTGACCACCTCGCCGCTGGTGTTCATTGCCCCGCGTGATGGCGCCGACTGGCTGCCCGCCACGCCGGAAACGCCAACGCCCTCGCAGTGGAAAGGCGTCCCGATGATCCTGTCCGAATCCGGCCTGTCGCGGGATCATGCTGATACCTGGTTCCGAGCCATGGGCATCAGCCCCCGCATCTATGCCCAGGTAGCCGGTAACGAAGCGATCGTCAGCATGGTCGGACTGGGTTTCGGAGTCGGTATCGTGCCGCGCATCGTGCTCGACAACAGCCCCCTGCTGGATCGGATCACGATTCTGCCGGTCAAGCCGGAGCTACCTCATTACGATGTCGGCCTGTGCGTGCTCAAGCGCCGCTTGAAGAGTGCGCTGATCGAGGCGCTATGGGCCCAGCTGCCTAACTGACCCGACCCCGACGCGTCTGAAAACGCAAAACGCCCGACAGAATCGCTTCTGCCGGGCGTGGGTCTGGCGATGGATCGTAGTTACAGCGTGAGCAGCTTGTCCCCACGGGCAATGCCCGAGACGCCGGTGCGTGCCACTTCCAGAATGCCGATCGGCGCCATCGCCTGAACGAAAGCATCGAGCTTGCCGGCATCGCCGGTAATCTGGACGGTGTAGACGCTCGGCGTGACGTCAACGACCTGCGCGCGGAAGATGTCCGCCGTACGCTTGACCTCGTCGCGGGCCGCGCCCAGCGCCTTGACCTTGACCAGCATCAGTTCGCGCTCGATGTGATTGCCCTCGGTCAGGTCGACCAGCTTGACCACGTCGATCAGCTTGTTGA
Source organism: Salinicola socius (assembly GCF_001937195.1). Lineage (GTDB taxonomy): Bacteria > Pseudomonadota > Gammaproteobacteria > Pseudomonadales > Halomonadaceae > Salinicola > Salinicola socius. The sequence continues at coordinate 4,138 of NZ_MSDO01000014.1, forward strand.
GATGCTTGGTGATCTGCTCTATCACCCGGTCATCGCCCACCGTGGTCACGGTCAGACGCGACAGCGACGGGTCTTCGGTCGGCGCCACGTTGAGGGTTTCGATATTGAAGTTGCGCTGGGAAAACAGCCCCACCACGCGGGACAGGGCGCCGGGTTCGTTTTCCAGCAGGATCGAGATGATATGGCGCATCAGGTCCGCTCCGTCTTCGAAAGCAGCATGTCACGCATGGAGCCCAGCGGCACCTGCATCGGATAGACGTGCTCGAATGGATCGACATAGATATCGAGGAACACGAGCTCGTTGGTATCGGCGAAGGCACGCTCCAGCGCCGGAGCCAGCTCGTCGTGCGTCTTCACCTTGATCGCGGTGAAGCCGTAGGCCTCGATCAACTTGGTGAAGTCCGGCAGCGACTCCATGTAGGAGTGGGCGTGGCGCGACTTGTAGTTCAAGTCCTGCCACTGGCGCACCATCCCCAGCGATTGGTTGTTGAGGTTGACGATCTTGACGCCGACGTCGAACTGCTTACAGGTCGACAGCTCCTGCATCATCATCTGGAAGCTGCCTTCGCCGGTGAAGCAGACCACGTCGTCCTGCGGATAGCTGAGCTTGACGCCCATCGCCGCCGGGAAGCCGAAGCCCATGGTGCCGAGGCCGCCGGAGGTAATGAAACGGTTGGGCTTGGCGAACTTGTAGTACTGCGCCGCGAACATCTGGTGCTGACCCACGTCGGTGGTCACGAACGCCTCGCCGCGGGTGGCGCGGTAGACCGCCTCGATCACCTCCTGCGGCTTGAGCGCCTCGCCCGGCTTCGAAGGCTCGTAGAGCTTGCCTTCGCGCTCGGAACGCCAGCCCTCGATGCTCTTCCACCACTCGCCCAGCGACTCTGCGTTGGACGCCTCGCGGCCCTGGATCAGGCTGATCATCTCGTCGATGACGCTGCCGGCCGCGCCGACGATCGGCACGTCCGCGCGCACGGTCTTGGAGATCGAGCTGGGATCGATATCCACATGCACGATCTTGGCCGTGGGACAGAACTTCGAGGTGTTGTTGGTGACGCGGTCGTCGAAGCGCGCGCCGATGGCGACGATCAGATCGGCATGATGCATCGCCATGTTGGCCTCGAAACTGCCGTGCATGCCGAGCCAGCCCAGCGACTGGCGGTCGCCTTGCGGATAACCGCCGATCCCCATCAGCGTAGTGGTGATCGGAAAGCCGAGCCGCCGGACCAGATCGGTCAACGCCTCCGACGCCCGGCCGGTGACGATACCGCCGCCAGTGTAGAACACCGGCCGGCGCGCCTTGAGCATCATGTCGACGGCCTTCTTGATCTGGCCGCTGTGCCCACGGGTCACCGGGTTGTAGGAACGAATCTTGACCTTCTTCGGATAGACGTATTCATAGCGCTCGGTGGGCGCGGTCATATCCTTGGGAATATCCACGACCACCGGCCCTGGCCGACCGGTCGCGGCCAGGTAGAACGCTTTCTTCAGCACCTCGGGAATCTGGCTGGGGTGCCTGATCGAGAAGCTATGTTTCACCACCGGCCGGGTAACGCCGACGATATCGGTCTCCTGAAAGGCATCTTCGCCGATCAGGTGACTGGCGACCTGGCCGCACAGCACCACCATCGGGATCGAATCCATGTAGGCGGTAGCGATGCCGGTGACGGCGTTGGTCGCGCCGGGGCCGGAGGTGACCAGCACCACGCCGGGTTTGCCGGAGGCTCGGGCGTAGCCATCGGCGGCGTGGGTCGCAGCCTGTTCATGCCGAACGAGAATGTGTTGAACGCTATCCTGACGGAACAGGGCATCGTAGATGTGCAACGCCGCTCCGCCCGGGTAGCCATAGATACGCTCGACGCCTTCGTCTTTCAGAAAGCGGGCGATCATATCGGCGCCGGAAAGTAATTCCACTGGTGAGTCTCCCCTGGAAGTTCGAGTGCCGCTTCGCGGTTTTGATCACAAAACCCGATCCGTGAACGATTGGCGCGATACACGGAAACGAAGCTCAATCACGGCGGTAAGCCGCTGTCGACCTGCGGTCGACGCCTGATGCCATATCCTGGCGTCCTGGGCCCGGGGTGAGGACCCGCACTCATAGGAATCGGTCGCGCCTGGGCGTTGGCGATTCCTGATACGGCAGATCGCCGCATCGGGGTTGGCGGGGAACAGGCGTTTGGCCCGCGCCCTTGGTTTCCCAACAAAGCTGAGAAAGGTCTCCTTCGACAGGCGGGTAGAGGTCACTGGGAACCTACCCTTCACGCAGCGGCCGGGGATCACCCGTCATTGGCTGCGCCCGCAATCAGGAATCGCATAGATTCCCCCAGCACTCCGGGGCTGTCAACCTTCGACGCCGCCAGTCGAGTCTTCGGCGGGAATATCGTCTGAATACCGCGGCTGACGCCGACTAAAGTTGGATCGCTTTGCGCGGCGCCAACGAGACATCACTGCTGTACTGGATGTGAGCATCGATGATGATCGGCAGACAAACCCACTCGTTGGAGTAACGCGCATGTCCCCCATTGTGAAATGGTCCGCGTTCGTGGCCATGGCCGGCTTTCTATTCGGCTTCGATACCGCGGTGATCTCCGGTGCCGACAAACCCATCCAGGCGCTGTGGGGGCTGAGCGATCTCGAGCATGGCCTTTTCATCATGTCGATGGCGCTGTGGGGCACGGTACTCGGCGCCATTTTCGGCAACTGGCCGACCGACCGGCTAGGCCGACGCACGACGCTCTTCGTCATTGGCGTGCTCTATTTAGTTTCCGCCGTGGGATCGGCGCTGGCGACCGATCCGTTCTGGTTTTCGTTCTTCCGTCTGATCGGCGGCTTCGGGGTGGGGATGTCCTCGGTCGCGGCGCCGGCCTACATTTCCGAGATCGCGCCGGCTGAACGTCGCGGCAACCTGGTCGCGCTGTATCAGTTCAACGTCGTGTTCGGGATCTTCATGGCCTACGTCTCCAACGCCATTCTGGGCAGCCTGCTCGGCGACGACGCCTGGCGCTGGATGGTCGGCATCGAAGCCGTCCCGGCCCTCGTCTACACGCTGGCACTACTCAAGGTGCCGGAGAGTCCGCGCTGGCTGATTCTCAACCGCAACGACACGCGCGCCGCTGCCAAGGTGCTCGATCAGATCGACCCGCAACGCGACAACCAGGCCCAGATCGAGGAGATCCAGGCCGCCGATCGCGAAGACAGCAAAGTCCAGTCGCGATTTTTCTCGCGCCGCTACCGATTGCCCATCACGCTGGCTTTCCTGATCGCCTTCTTCAACCAGTTCACCGGCATCAACTTCGTGCTCTATTACGCGCCCCGCATTCTCGAGTCGGCGCAGCTGGGCGACAACGCCGCCCTGCTCTCCACCGCCGGCATCGGGCTGATCATGGTGCTCTTCACCATGATCGGCATGGCGCTGATCGATCGCTTCGGGCGGCGAACGCTGATGTACATCGGCTCGGTGGGATACATCATCTCGCTGTCGATCATCTCGCATGCGTTCTTTACCGATAACCTCGGCGGCGCGCTGATTCCGTTGCAGTTGTGCCTGTTCGTGGCTGCCCATGGCATCAGTCAGGGCACGGTGATCTGGGTCTTCATCTCGGAGATATTCCCCAACCGTGAACGCGCCCGCGGACAATCGCTCGGCAGTTTCACCCACTGGTTTTTCGCCGCCGTCATCACCCTGGTCACGCCTTGGGTGCTGAGCGTATTCAACGGCGGGCCGGTGTTTGCGTTCTTCGCCTTCATGATGGTGCTGCAGGTCGTCTTCGTCGCCTTCCTGATGCCCGAGACCAAGGGCGTCGCGCTGGAGAAAATGCAGGAGAAGCTGTCGCCGCGGGGCGAACCACGCTCGTAAAAAACCCGTGACGTTGGACGCCACGGGCGGTAAGACGGTCAGGACGCGACCGTTTGACTTGAAACGTTGGAAACGATGATCGGCCCGGCGCATCGCCGGGCCGACCCGTTACTTGTCGAAGACCAGGTGATCGCCGTCCGCGCGGACACGGATGGTGTCGCCAGGCAGGAAGCGGCCCGACAGCAGATCCTGCGCCAGCGGGTTCTCGATCCGGCTCTGGATCGCACGCTTGAGCGGACGCGCGCCGAACACCGGATCGAAGCCGACCACCGCCAGTTGCGCCATCGCCTCACTGCTGACCTCGAGCTCGAGGTCACGCTCGGCGAGACGGCTGCGCAGGCGATCGAGCTGGATCGAGGCAATCGCCTGAATCTGCTCCTGGCCCAGCGCATGGAACACCACGACCTCGTCGATACGGTTGATCAATTCCGGCCGGAAGTGGTTGCCTACCACCGTCATCACTGCATCGCGCATTGCCGAGTATTCCGTTTCCTCGCCACCCATGCGCTGGATGATGTCGGAGCCCAGGTTGGAGGTCATCACGATCACGGTATTGCGGAAATCCACCGTGCGCCCCTGACCATCGGTCAGGCGGCCATCTTCCAGCACCTGCAGCAGGATGTTGAACACATCCGGATGCGCCTTCTCGACCTCGTCCAGCAGCAGCACCGAGTAGGGCTTGCGGCGTACGGCCTCGGTCAGATAACCGCCCTCCTCGTAACCGACATAACCGGGAGGCGCACCGATCAGGCGAGCGACGGAGTGCTTCTCCATGAACTCCGACATGTCGATGCGCACCATCGACTCTTCGGTATCGAACAGGAAGTTGGCCAGCGACTTGCACAGCTCGGTCTTGCCCACGCCGGTGGGGCCGAGGAACAGAAACGAGCCGTTGGGCCGGTTCGGATCGGACAACCCGGCACGCGAGCGGCGTACGGCGTTGGCCACCGCCTTGACCGCTTCGTCCTGGCCGATGACCCGCTCGTGCAGCGCGTCCTCCATGCGCAGCAGCTTGTCACGCTCGCCCTCGAGCATCTTGGCGACGGGAATGCCGGTCCAGCGCGAGACGACCTCGGCGATCTCCTCCTCGGTGACGTTGGATCGCAGCAGCTGGTGCTTGGCGGGATCCGGGCCCTCGCTATCGTTGCTCTCGGCGATCTGTCGTTCGAGTTTGGGGATCACGCCGTACTGCAGTTCGGACATCCGACCCAGGTCGCCCTGACGTCGCGCCGCTTCGAGATCGATCCGCACCTGCTCGAGCTCGGCCTTGTACTGAGCCGCGCCCTGGATGCTGGCCTTCTCGGATTTCCACACCTCTTCGAGGTCGGCGTACTCGCGCTCGAGCTCGTCGATCTGGGCTTCGAGATTGTCGAGCCGCTTCTTGGACGCCTCGTCGGTCTCCTTCTTCAGCGCCTCGCGCTCCATCTTGAGCTGGATCAGGCGCCGGTCGAGCCGATCCATCTCCTCCGGCTTGGAGTCGAGCTCCATGCGGATGCGCGATGCCGCCTCGTCGATCAGATCGATCGCCTTGTCCGGCAGTTGCCGATCGGTGATGTACCGGGTCGACAGCTTGGCCGCGGCGATGATCGCCGAATCGGTGATATCGACGCCATGATGAACCTCGTAGCGCTCCTTGAGGCCGCGCAGAATGGCGATGGTGTCCTCCTCGGACGGCTCGTCGACCAGCACTTTCTGGAAACGGCGCTCCAGCGCGGCATCCTTCTCGATATACTGCCGGTACTCGTTGAGCGTGGTGGCGCCGACGCAGTGCAGCTCGCCGCGCGCCAGCGCCGGCTTGAGCATGTTGCCGGCGTCCATGGCACCTTCGCCTTTACCGGCGCCGACCATGGTATGCAGCTCGTCGATGAACAGAATGACGCGCCCTTCTTCCTTGGACAGCTCGCTGAGCACGGATTTCAGCCGCTCCTCGAACTCGCCGCGGAACTTGGCGCCGGCCAGCAGCGAGCCCATGTCGAGAGACAGCACACGCTTGTCCTTGAGCCCCTCCGGCACTTCGCCGTTGACGATACGCTGCGCCAGCCCTTCGACGATGGCGGTCTTGCCCACGCCGGGCTCGCCGATCAATACCGGGTTGTTCTTGGTCCGGCGCTGCAGCACCTGAATCGTACGACGGATCTCGTCGTCGCGGCCGATCACCGGATCCAGCTTGCCTTCGGTGGCACGGGCGGTCAGATCGAGCGTGTACTTCTCCAGCGCCTCGCGTTTCTCCTCGGCGTTGGCGTCATCGACATTGGCCCCACCGCGCAGCTCACTGATCGCACTGGCGAGACGCTTACGATCCAGCCCGGCTTGCGTGAGTACCTTGGTCAGCCCGTTCTTCATGTCCAGCGCGGCGAGCAGCACCAGCTCGATGGCGATGTACTGATCGCCGCGGGTCTGGGCTTCCCGATCGGCCAGGTTGAACAGCCGTGCCAGATCCTGGCTCATGCCGACATTGCCATCGAACTGACCCACTTCGGGAAGATTGCCGAGATATTGGGTCAGCCCTTCGCGTAACCGGCTGACCTCGCCCCCGGCCTTCTGCACCAGCCCTTTGATGCCGCTGTCGCGTGACTCGAGCAGCGCCATCAGCAGATGGCCGGGGTCGAGTTGGTTATGCCCACGCCCTACCGCCAGCGACTGTGCTTCGGCGAGCGCGTTCTGCAGCTTGGTTGTCATGCGATCCATACGCATAGGTCTACCTCCAGCAGCCGACACGAGAGTTCTCGGCGGCCCGTCGTTTTCATTAGTTGACACTTATATGGAGGTATGTTGGATCTTTTCAAGCGAGGCGAATGAAAAATTCGCCGCGACAGAACGCCACAGACGAATGAAATTCATGAAAAGAGAGCGGGCCAGCGACAGGGCAGGCGACTCAGCGCAACCAGATCGCGCTGGCCATTCGCCCCGTGTGGCCATCATCGCGGCGATGGGAGTAGAAGCGAGACTCGCAGGCCGTGCAGAAGTGTCCACCGCTGATCGAGACGATGCCGATGCGCTCCAGTCGCAGCCGGGCGAGGCGATAGAGGTCCGCCATGTAATGGTTCAGGCGATAGGGGCTGCGCTCGAACGCGTTTTCGGCTTCGGGCTGCATGGCGACGAAAGCCTCGAACACCTCCGGGCCGACCTCGAACTGGGCGTTGGAGATCGCCGGGCCCATCCATACCATCAGCTCTTCGGGATCGACGTTCAGTGCCGCCACGCTGGCTTCCAGCACGCCGCCGGCGAGACCGCGCCAGCCAGCGTGGGCCAGTCCGACACGTGTCCCCTGGCGATCGCAGAAAAAGACCGGCAGGCAATCCGCGGTCAGAATGACGCAGGCATGACCGCGGTCGAACGCTACCGAGGCATCGGCCTGCGGAGGTTGTCGACGATAGCTCGGCCGGTCGCGCTGAACGACGCCGGCGCCATGCACCTGATCGAGCCACAACAGCGGCCGCTGATCGCCGATCTCGGTGACCAGCCGATCTCGACAGCGGACCACGGTCTCAGGATCGTCACCGACGTGAGCCGCCGGATTGAACGCCGCGAAATCGCCGCGGCTGGGGCCGGTTTCACGCGTGGTGACGAAAGCGCCGACCGTACTCGGCGCGGACCAGTCAGGCAGCAGCAGCGTCGGCGCGTCCATTGCCGATGTCTCGGGCTCGTTCGTCAGCGTCGACGAACACGATTCTGAATGCATCAATCGGCCTCCTGATCCTCGCGAAGCGCGTCCAGCAGCAGAAACATGTCATCCGGCAACGGCGCCTTGCACTCGATCGGCGCGCCGCTGACAGGATGCTCGAAGCGCAGTTTATGCGCATGCAGGGCCTGCCTCGGAAATTCTCTCAGCAGCGTCTTCAGGGATTCGCCAGCGCCGGGGGGCAGCTTGAACCGCCCACCGTAGACCGGATCACCGATCAGCGGATAACGAACGTGGGCCAGATGCACCCGGATCTGGTGCGTGCGGCCGGTCTCGAGTCGACAGCGAACGTGGGTATGGCCACGAAAACGCTCCTGGACCCGATAGTGCGTAACCGCCGGTTTGCCCGACTCGGTCACGGCCTGGCGCTGACGATCCTTGGGGTGGCGGCCGATCGGTGCGTCGACCTTGCCCCCCGCGGTCATCGCGCCCACCACGATGGCGTCGTACTCACGTGACACCGTTCGCGCCTGCAGCTGTGCCACCAGCGCCGTCTGCGCCCTCAACGTCTTGGCCACCATCATCAATCCGGTGGTGTCCTTGTCGAGCCGGTGGACGATGCCCGCACGCGGAATCGCCGCCAGCGCGCCATGATGATGCAACAGGGCGTTGAGCAGGGTGCCGTCGGGGTTGCCGGCGGCAGGATGGACGACCAGACCGGCAGGCTTGTCGATCACCATGACGTCGTCATCCTCGAAGACGATGGACAAGGGAATTGCCTGAGGCTCCCAGCGAGTTTCCTCCTCGAGCTGGGTGTCGAGCGCTAGCCGCTCGCCGCCGATCACCTTATCCTTGGGCCGGGCTTTTTGCCCGTCGATCGTCAATTCCCCCTGCTGTATCCACCCCTTGAGGCGTTCTCGCGAGAATTCAGGGAACATTTCAGCGGCAGTCTGGTCGAGACGTCGCCCGGCCAGGTGCTCGGGTACGCGTTCGTCACGCTTTAGGATGTCGGCCATACGTGGGGGTCGGTTCCGTTCGCCGGTACGTTTTGCCGGTACGTTTCGTCGGCGCGTTTCGTCAGTACGTTTTGTCAGTACGTTTCGTCAGTACACGGGTTTGCTTTATAGTGAGCCGGATTCGGCGGATTCTAGCACGGCCGCCAAGGAATGGTTGATACGAGGATGATGATGCGATTTTCTGCGCGATGTTCCGCTCTGGCCGCCCTGTTGTTGGCAGGCGCCCTGCTCGCTGGCTGCGCCAGCAACGAGCCCGCCCCCGACATGCAGGAACAGGATCTGTACCAGCAGGCCCAGAGCTCCCTCGATGCCGGCCGTTACAGCGCTGCCGTGACTCAGCTGGAAGCGCTGGATACTCGTTTCCCGTTCGGGCGCTATGCCGAACAGGCCCAGCTCGAACTGATCTATGCCTATTACGAGGTCGAGGATTGGGAGAAGACCCGCGCGGCCGCCAGCCGATTCATCCGTCTTCACCCGGATCATCCGCAGGTCGATTACGCCTACTACATGCGCGGGCTCGGTGCTTACCAGGCGGGGCGTTTCAGCCTCGAGAGCCTGGCACTGATCGATATTTCCAAGCGTGATCTCGGCGCGTCCCGCGATGCCTACGTCGATTTCGGCGAACTGGTGCGGCGTTTCCCCGATAGCGCCTACGCCCCGGACGCTCGCCAGCGCATCATCTATTTGCGCAACGTCATGGCGCGCCACGAGCTGCAAGTCGCCGACTTCTATCTTCGTAAAGGCGCCTACGTCGCCGCGGTCGAACGCGGTCGCTGGGTCATCGAGCACTACCCGAAAGCCGCAGCAACGCGTGACGCCCTGGCGGTCATGGTGGAAGGCTACCTCGGCTTGAACATGCGAGACCGCGCCGAGACCGTGCTCCAGACGCTGATCGAGAACGATCCCGACAACAGCCAGCTCGATGGCGACACCTTCGTGCCAAGGCATGTCGACGTCAATCCGCCGCTGACGTTGAACGGCTAGACACCAGGAGTCACTAGCTACGAGCTACGAGCTACGAGCTCAGGAATAAAAGCGCCGCTTGCCGATATGGCAAGCGGCGCTTTTCGTGGGTCACGCGGTGATCTAAGCCCCCGGCTGCCAACCGTTGACGATGGGATAACGCCGATCGCGGCCGAAGCCCCTGAGTGTCACCCGAACCCCCACTGGCGCCTGGCGTCGCTTGTATTCGCTGCGATCGACCAGCTTGACCACCCGATAGACGTCGTCGCGCTCGAAACCGGCTTCGATGATCGCCTCGGCGCTCATGTCGCGTTCGATATAGCGTTCGAGAATCGCATCCAGCACGTCATAACCCGGCAGGGAATCGCTGTCCTGCTGATCCGGCGCCAGCTCGGCAGACGGCGGACGCGTGATTACCCGCTCGGGGATCGCCGGCTCCTGAGCATTGCGCCAGTTGGCCAGGCGGTAGACCCAAGTCTTGTAGACATCCTTGAGTGCGTTGTAGCCACCGACCATGTCGCCGTAGAGCGTGGCATAGCCCACTGCCATCTCGCTCTTGTTGCCGGTAGTCTGAACCATCAGCCCCTTCTTGTTGGAGATCGCCATCAGCAGCACGCCGCGCACGCGGGACTGCAGGTTCTCTTCGGTCGTGTCGGCCGCCAGACCGCTGAAACTGTCGGCGAGCGTTGCGGTGAACGCTTCGACCATCGGCGCGATCGGCATCACCTCATAACCGACACCCAGCATCTTCGCCTGTTCGGCGGCGTCGGCCTGGGAGATCTCGGCGGTATAGTGATACGGCATCATTACCGCATGGACGCGATCCGGCCCCAGTGCATCGACCGCAATCGCCAGCGACAACGACGAGTCGATACCGCCGGAAAGCCCCATTACCACGCCCTTGAAGCCGCTCTTGTTGACGTAGTCGCGAAGCCCGGTGACCAGCGCGCAGTAGAGATTTTCCTCGGCGCCAAGCAGCGGCTCTCGCTCGCCGCCTTGCGGCTCCCAGCTCGCTTCATCTCGCGTGAAGCGCACCGGCATCAGCCCGACCTGCCAGAACGGGGCGCGAACGGCCACCTCCCCTGCGGCGTCAAGCACCAGCGAGCCGCCATCGAACACCAGTTCGTCCTGCCCGCCGATGGCGTTGACGTAGACCAGCGGCCTGCCGACTTCCCGCGCGCGCTCGGCAAACAGACGCTCGCGCTCGGCAGGCTTGTCGAGATGAAACGGCGAGGCATTGAGCGTCACCAGAATGTCGGCGCCAGCCTCGGCCGCTTGACGCACCGGCGCACCGTCCCAGAGATCCTCGCAGATCAGAATGCCGAGCCTGGCGCCTTTATGCTCGATCATCAGCGGCTCGTGCCCCGGCTCGAAATAGCGATCCTCATCGAAGACCTGATAGTTGGGCAGCGCCTGCTTGGCATACTCGCCGCGCCACTCACCGCCCAGCAGCACGCCCGCCAGATTGTAGCGCTGGCCGCGACGCACCCCCGGGTAGCCGATGATGACCAGCGTCTCCGGGGCGATCTTGTCGATCTTGCGTGCCATCTCTTCCAGCGCGTCCTGCAGGCGTGATTCCATCGCCTCGCGCAGCAGCAGATCCTCCGGCGGGTAGCCGGTCAGAAACAGCTCGCTGAACACGACGACATCCGCACCGTGTTCGAGTCGCGCCTCGCGCACTGCCTCGATGGCCGCCGCGGTGTTAGCGGCGATATCACCTACCATCGGGTCCAGTTGCGCCATCACCAGGGTCAGATCTTGCATCGCCATCGATTTCTCCAAGCAGGTGGGCTTCTCCGGATCGCGGTATCCACAGATCGAAAGCCCTCCAGATAAGCAGCGGCGCGCTGATCACTGTTCAACGGGAACCACCATCCAACGGGAAACCGTCGCTGCGGCAACCCTTTGGGCCATTTTCGCGCATGCGATCCATAGAGGCAAAACCCCATCGATGCTCAACCTGCCGGCCGCTCGGAATGGGGCGGACAAGAGCCAGGCAAGTAGGGGCGAGGGTCGACGATCGGTTCACAGCCAATCAACTGGTCCACCAGCAGCCGGGTGGCGGCCGGCGCCAGCACCAGGCCATTGCGGTAGTGGCCGGCGTTGACATGCAGCCCCTCGAACGCTGCCACGGCCCCGATCATCGGCACGCCGTCGGGCGAGCCCGGACGTAAACCCGCCCAGTGATGCTCGACCGGACAGTCGGCCAACGCGGGAACGATGGAGAGCGCGCTGGCACGAAGCGAGGCATAGGCCTCTCCGGTCGTCTGCTTGTCGAAGCCGACCTCCTCGAGCGTCGACCCCGCCAGCACCCTGCCGTCCCCGCGGGGAATCACGTAGCGTCCGTCCTTGAGCACGACACGCTCGATTAGCCCCGGCGGCGCCTTGAACAGAATCATCTGGCCCTTGACCGGCCGGACTGGCAGTTCGACGCCGATCTCCGCCAGCAGCGCTCGCGACCAGGCGCCGGCACAGACGACGGTGTGGCCGGCGCGGATCGCGCCTTGGGGCGTCGCCACGCCCCGAATGGCATCCCCCTCGCGAATCAGCGCCGATACCTCGCACTGCTCGTGCAGATTCACCGTCGGCATCTGCAGCAGGCGTGCCCGCAGCGCCTGACCCAGCCGCGGATTGCGGATGCTGCCGAGCGTCGGCATCCATAACGCGCCATCGAAGCCCGGTGCCGCATTGGGCTCCTTGGCATAGAGCCTTTCGGCATCGATGCGCGCCAGCGGTTTGGCGACGTCCCGCGCCCAGGCGAGGGCGATGTCGACATCCTCGACTCGTAGATAGAGCAGGCCTTTCTGGCGATATTCGGGATCGATGCCGGTCTCCTCGAGCAGCCGCCCGGCCAGCTCGGGGTAGCGCCCCTCGGACCAGCTGGACAACGCCGAGATCGCTTTCGAGTAACGCCACGGGTAAAGCGGCGAGACGATACCGCCGCCGGCCCAGGAGGCTTCACGGCCACACTGGCCGCGCTCGACCAGCGCCACCGAATGGCCGGCATCGGCCAACTGCAGCGCCGTCATCATGCCGATGACACCCCCGCCCACGATCAAGAAATCCTGCATGCTGTCGATATCCTGACAAAAGGGCGATTCTACCATTCGCCCGGCACCCGGACCGCATCATGCCCTCAAGCCAAGGCGCGAAGAGCGCTTTCCACCGCCAGCGTGGCTTCACTCTTATCGAGTTGATGGTCACGTTGGCGGTCATGGCAATCGTGGCCGGGATCTCCCTTTCGGCCAGCGGATGGATAGACGCTCACCGTCTTCGCGTGGAAACGCAAGCATTGCAGCAGCGGCTGGAGGGACTACGTCAGCTATCGACTTCGACGCGCCGCTCATGGCAACTGTGTCCAGTTACAGCGTCTGGCATCGCGGGCTGTGGCGATGATTGGCTGGCGGGTTATCAGTGGGATCTGGCGGACGGCAACGCCAACCGTCTGTCGGGCAGGCACGAAGTAGAAGGGGTTGAACTGCGCCGAAGCAGTTCCAGCGCCATCGTCTTCCCCAGCGCCCCCTGGCAACTTCACACATCAATGACAAGCTTCACACTGTGTAATCACAGTGGTAGCAACAAAGTCATCGTCAACGACGCGGGCAGAATCAGAGTGGAGTACGGCAATAGCGCGGGCTGTGTGGTGGCCCCCGAGCCGTGAGCCATTGATAGGTTAGCGGTCGCAGGCTCAGCGTGGCGACTTTGCGTCCCTCTCACGCGCCTTCGCCGAGTCAAAGTGCCTTCCCAGATCGATGCAACTTTCCACAATCTGTCCCGGCCGCTCATGCGCATCCAAGTAGTGCTGGAGCGTAAACGTCGCCTGGCGATCATCGGCAATCTCGATATGGCGGATCTCGAGCCCGCCACCGGGCTGGCGTACCAGGCACTTCTGCTCGTCGGCGAGAGCCGCGGCGCTTATGACGGTCATCGCCATAAAAAGATACCGAAATCGTGTCACCATGGCCCCCACTCCATGCCATTGCGGATGATCCCTCTATCACCCCGCGAATCAAGCCATAGAATGCCGTCACCCTGCTGCGGGCTATCGGCTAACGGCGTGGCGGTCATCCGCACGTATTGATCGTCGTCGGCATCGTTGCAACCTGCCTGATCGCCGCAGACCTCGATTCGATAATCGTCGGTATCGAGTGCGCCGGCCTCGTCGCTCGTCAGCACCTCGACGCTTGGCGCATAAGTCAGGTATTGGCTGTAGTAGGCCTCCTGGCGTGCCATGGCACTCTGCAAAGCCGCCTGGCCATCGCTGCGGCGCGAACGCTCGACGTACTGCTGATAGTTGGGAATGGCAATCGCCGCTAGAATGCCCACGATAGCGACGGTGATCATCAACTCGATCAGCGTAAAGCCGCGCTGCGTCCGCGTCATGGTGAAGGCTCCTCCATTTCATACCAGTAGGTCCGCCGTGTGCGATAGGGCAGCGCGAGGCCGCCGGCGTCGCCACGCGCGTCCTCGCCGACGAGTTGAGCCAGATTCGCCGTCCCGATTCCCTGCAGGAAAAGCTCGCCATCACGTACGATCAGCGATGGCCGGCCAAGCAGATACTCCCCTGCCTCGACCGCCCGTGTATTGCGATCCAGCCTGTCGTCGGGAAGATTCACCCTTCGCGCCCCATGGGCTGTCAGCAGCGCCAGTCCAAACAGATAGCTGCGGCCGATGACTGGCACGCAGATCGATGTTGGCACTTCTGGCACGTAGGCGGAAAAGTAGGTCACGCCGTTGATGGTCACGCTTTCGGAAAGCACCTTGGCACCGGGGAGCGGCAGCGCATAACCGTTATCCAGGTACACGATCCACCCGGCCTCCCGCGCCCAGACATCGGCACAGAGGCGGTCGCGGTCGCTGCGGTCGTGGCTGCAGTAGGCGTCGTTGGTGACGTCGACTAGCTGATCGGGGGCGACCGGCTTGACCGGCTCGTCAGTGGAAAACTGCGCGTCACTGACCGCATCGCGTATCGCAAAGAAGGCATCACGTACCGGCGCCCCACGCCCGCCCTCGCCGCCGGATTTGGGATTGGCGCGATCCCCGCTGCCAATCAGAAGTAGCGCCTGGCGGCGGCCTCCTGCCACCTGGCTGACGAAATCCACGCTGTTGAAGAAGCGACGGTTGTTACGCCCACTGCCGCCCAGCTTCGCAACCTGAAGGATGTGCCACGCATCGGCGCTCACGGTCGGATCGAGATCGAGCCGCCAGAGATTGCCGCCGACATCGGCGAGATAGATACGATCGGCGACGCCGTCGCTGTCGATATCCACGACCTCGGGGGCTGCCGGCATGGCGTGGCCAAAAATGCCGTCGCCGATGAACCGCTCTGGCATGGACGCATCGGCGCGATAGACCAGCGAGCCGTCGAGGGCATCGACGATATAGACCGCCCGTCCCATGGCGTCCGGGTCATTGGCATCCCGCGTCGGGTCGTCGCGTCCGGTGTCATAGCCGCCAGTGATCACGAAGACCGGATTGGCATGTCCCGGCACGCGGGTCGGGATCGGCGCCGCCCAGCTCTGCCCAAGCTCTGCGAAGTCACCCTTCGGCTCGATTTCCCAGGCGAGCCGGGGCGCGAGAGGATCGCTGACATCGATTGCATAGTAGCGATCTCCGCCACGGCGTAAACCGAATGCCAGGATGACTCGGTCGCCGTCACTGGCACGAATGCGCCCATCGCCGTTGGCATCGATACGAACGTAGGCCGGTGGGCCATCAATGCCGTAGGGGTGCTGCAAGGTCTCGTCCGAGGAGATCACCTCGCGGTTCTCGCGCAGCACCGCATGGAGCGGCCCGAGTGCTCGCGGCGTGAAAGCCCACTGTTCATCCCCGGTATCGCCGTCCACGAAGTGCAGGTAGCCCGCATTCGTCCCGAAGGCGAGATACAGCTTCTCCGCGTCCTGGCTCTCCCCGCCGTAGTTGAGCGCGATCGGGTCTGAATGGAGGATGTCGCCGAGAAGCCATGGACGCGCCTCCTGGCGATTGCCGTCGCCATCCTCGTCCTCGGTATCCCGGCCCCGACTCCAGTCGATCAGCGTCGCCAATGCCGCAGCCGGGGTCTCCGCCGCCAGGCCCCAGGCCGCGGGATCACGCATCCATCCTTCCCCGGCGCGAAAATCGACCAGGGCACCCTCGACGTCGGTAACGATCTGGCGCCCATCATGGTCGGTGGTTCGCAGCGCCCGGTCGACGGTTTGGCGCAGCAGTCCGCCGACCCCGCCCGCCTCGACCGTATTGCCGTCCGGCTCGTCGAGATCCAGCCTGTCGCTCCACCAAGTGGAAGCCGTATCCAGAATGTCTCCGGTGGAAGCGTTGAAGGCGTCGCGGCCCAACCGATCCGTCCAGGAGTCTTGCGCCACGAAGCGCAAACGCTTGAGATTGCCGCTCCAACGCGGCGTGTTACGTGGCAAAAAGCGCGGCAGGTAGAGCCTGTCGAAGCTCTGGGTGTTACTGGTAAAGGCGGCGGAGACCGCCGGCGCGGAGAAGGTCGTGCTGCGCGAGAGCACGTCGTCGATCGCGCCCTGGAAGGCAGCGTAGAGCTGGGCCGAGTTGGCGGCAGTGAAATAGCCCACGCAGGCGTCGCGGCCATGGTAACGGGTGTCCCGGCGCGGTGTGGGGCAGGTCTTGCCCGGCGCCAGGTTGAGCGGACTGGCGCTGTCGACCAGCAGGCGCTGATCGGTATCGAAACCGATGGTATAGGTGGTCACCGGCCCGCGTGGGGTCTCACCCTGAGAGAAGGTCTCCAGTTGCTGCATATAGTAAGCCAGCTCCGGCAGGCAGTTGATCTCACCGCCCCGTGACTGCGCGGCGGGATAGCGGCGACATGACAAACCCCTGGCCTGCTCGCTCAGCAGCGCCTGGATCCTGCCATTGGCATCGGTATCGAGATAAGGCAGGCCGTCGGTCATGTAGATCAGATAGAGCGGCTCGCACGGGCGCAGCGGCGAGACGTAGCGCCCCTCGGAGAGCGCTTCCGGGCTGTACGCGGGGTTGGTGTCACCGGAGGCACGATCCAGCGTACCACTCCAGGGTTTTTCGCCGCTGAGATAGCGGAAAACCTCGTAATAGGTCTCACACAGTGGCGTCGTGGTAATGGGCCTCAGACCTGCCACCATATCGAGTAGCGCCTGGCGCCGCGTGTCGCTATCGTCGTCGCGAATATTCCGCATGCCCGGCAGGGTAGAAATGACGCGGCCACCGTTGGGCTGGTAGTAATAATTGCCATTGAAGATCGTCAGCCCGAAATCGACCCGAGGGTTATTGCTCACCAATTTCTCGATCACCTCTTTGGCGATCGCCATCTTGGTTTCGGTGCGCGCACCGACGATCACGTCACGCATGCTGGCAGAAGTATCGAACAGGATCATCACCTGCGGGTTACCGCCTCGCTCTTCGATGTCATAAAGACTGCGATAGATATCGGTGTCGTCGGCCCCCGCGACGCAGGCGACAGCCGCCAGCAACAGTATCGGCAGGCCGCGGAGCACGATCCTCATGGTGTCTGCTCTCCTCGATGACCGGTGAATATTCCGGCGCGACTGTCGCCCCCGGAGGAGACGTTGATCGTTTCAACGACAAGACCCAGTGCCTGAAACGAATCGGCCTGACCTGCCGCCCGCTTGCCTTCCCCGCGCAGCTCCATCGGCAGGCAGCTACCGCTGGAATAGCCAGTGACAAGACAGTCGTAACCGGGCCTCAGCAGCTCGACCGAGAGCGACAGCATCTGGTCATCGGGCGCCGACGGTTGCAAGTCGGGCCCGGCCTCGGCGCGCTGAGGCCAATCGAGCGGCTCGCCTGCCTGCGCGGTCTGGGTAACCGTGCGGAGCGTGGTGTTGTCATGACTGGCAGCTTCCAGTCGGCCATGGAGGGAGTGAAACAGGCTGCGCGCCTGCTGATGCACAACCCCGAGGCGGTTCTGCGATGTCACGGTGTTCAGCAGCGCCGTTGACGCCAGCGACAGCAGCAGCAGGAAGATCAGGCTCATGATCAACACCACCCCCTGCTGGCGCCTGGCTCCGAGACGACTACTCATCGCCGTCTCCGAACCGGTGCATCTCCAGGGGAACCACAAAGGAGAAATGCCGGTAGCGCTGGCCCGGTTGCGTCGCTACCACGCGACCATCCCTCAACGGATAGGAGCGCGAGTCATGATAAGTGGCGCGGGTCTCGGTCGAGACGACCGCTTCGATTTCGACGCCGTCGACCTGCTGCATTCGGCTGACGCTCAATTGATCGGTGTTCACCCAGCCGCCATTCTCATCCTCATTGGTGTCGTGCCAGCGATAGCTCAACGCCTCGACACCGCGCAGAATTTCCTGGTTTCTCAGATTGCTGCCGGAAATTCGAAGACGCCACAGCGTGCTGTCGCGTTTCAAGTAGTAAAGGCTGCCCTCGTACTGCCAGTTATCATCGCGGTTGGCGCGCTCCGGCAGCGCGGGGGCGTTGCCCGTGAAGAAATAGATGGAAGGGTAGAAACTACGCACGGAGGGAGAATCGCAGCCGGAGGAACAGGAATCGCCAGCGTAGCGCAGCGCCACGTAGCTTTGATCGTCCATCGCCTCATCGATGTTGCAGCCATCAGGCTTCGCGTCGGCGGCCCAGATACCCAGAGGCTGATACGGCTGACTCTCCCCGTTGCGCCCGAAAGCGAACTCGCCCTCGCAATCCGCGCCCAGCGTCAGCTCGCCGAGCCTGGCCGCGTCTGCCGGCACCCGCCCCCAGAAGTCGGCACGACGAAACTCGAAGTCGAAACGCTCACGCAGCAGCCGCATCTTGTCGGTCAGTGCCGCGTGGGCTTCTGCCTCTCGGACACTTTCAGCACTGGAGAGATAGACCCGCGAAAGCGCCAGGATCATGATCAGGCCAATGACCATTGCGATCATCAACTCGATCAGCGTCACGCCTGACTGGCGGTGCGCGTTCGCTTCCAGTCGCATTCTCATATGGCGGCCGCCCAGGTGGTCAGCTCCACCCAACGCTGCTGCTGGCGCGAATCCCGGGTCGAAACACAGGTCGGAAGGTCATCTGGCGGCGTCATTTCGAGACGAGACCGCCACACCACGGTCACGCCGATCTCACTCCCTGTTCCATCCCCGGTAGACACTTTTCGGGAACACACTTTCGCACCGGGAAGGGCATGACGACGGACCCAGGTCGCCGCCCAGTCGCGCAGCCCATCGGGCGCTTCAACGCCTTCGTCATCGTCAGGGCTAGCCCCGGCATCGGCAAACTCGTAATCGCCGAGATAGCGATCGACATCGGCGTCCTCGAGCTTGACACGCTCGAGCAGGTCCTCCGCCATCAACGTGGCGGTCGCCCGAAAGCCAGACTCCTGTTCCAGCTGATGTTGCTCGACGATCAACCGCGCCGCACCCAGCAAGCCCACGCTGAACACGACGATGGCAATCAAGACTTCGATCAGCGAGAGTCCGCGCTGCGAATGCAACAAGGCCGATAATCCCAAAAGTTGAGAACGAGTCTGCTGGTCAACTGCCAGCGCGCTTCATTCGTTACTTTTTGTTATCGGCCTGGTATCAGGAAGATTGAGCGGCAGTCACACTTCGCTGGCAATCACGCGTTCGCGCAGTTCGCGGGGCATGGAGAAGGTGATGGTTTCGGCGCGACCGGAAAGTTCCTCCGGCACGCTGGCGCCCAGCGCCTGGAGCTTGTCGATGACGCCTTTGACCAGCACTTCCGGCGCGCTGGCGCCGGCGGTGATGCCGATGGTCTCGACACCTTCGAGCCAGTTCGAATCGATCTGTTCGGCGTCGTCGATCAGGTAGGCCGGCGTGCCGACACGTTCGGAGAGCTCGCGCAGTCGATTGGAGTTGGAGCTGTTGACGCTGCCCACGACCAGCACCAGGTCGGCACCGGTCGCGAGTTCACGCACGGCATCCTGACGGTTCTGGGTGGCGTAGCAGATGTCATCGTTGCGTGGCCCCTGAATCTCGGGAAAATGTTCGCGCAGCGCATCGATCACCTTGGCGGTGTCGTCCATCGACAGCGTGGTCTGGGTAACGAACGCCAATCGCGAGGGGTCCCGCACCGGCAGTTTGGCGACATCCTGCTCGTCCTCGACCAGATAGATCGACCCGCCGTGGCTGTCGTCGTAGCGCCCCATGGTGCCCTCGACCTCCGGATGGCCGGCGTGGCCGATCAGCACGCACTCCTGGCCACGCTTGGCGTAGCGCAGCACTTCCATATGGACCTTGGTCACCAGCGGGCAGGTGGCATCGAAAATCTTGAGCCCGCGACGCTCGGCTTCCTGCTGTACGGCACGCGAAACGCCGTGGGCGGAGAAGATCACGATGACATTATCGGGAACCTCGTCGAGTTCTTCGACGAAGATCGCCCCGCGTTCGCGCAGCGTCTCCACCACGAAGCGGTTGTGAACCACTTCATGGCGAACATAGATCGGCGGCCCGAAGACATCGAGCGCGCGATTGACGATGTCGATGGCACGATCGACGCCGGCACAGAAACCGCGGGGATTGGCCAGCTTGATTTGCATGGGAACCTTTGACATGGCGACCTCGCTTGATGCGCTCGGATGTCGGTAGAGAAGTCGGATCGGACCTCAGTGAGTCGTGGCGGGCCTCACATCCAGAATTTCCACCTCGAAGGTCAGGGTACGCCCTGCCAGCGGATGATTGAAGTCGACCTCGACATGACGCTCGTCGACGCTGGCGATCACCCCGGGCAGCTCGCCACCGGCAGCATCGGCGAACGACATCACGGTGCCCGGCTCCACCGCTTCCTCGAAGGCATCGCGACTTAGGCGTTGCACGTTCTGTGGATTGTGCTGGCCGAAGGCGTGTTCCGGCGTGACCTCGAAGGCACCGGCATCGCCCGCCGCCAAGCCCTTGAGCGGCGCCTCGAAGCCCGGCGGCAGGTTGCCGTCGCCAAGCTGGAACGTCGCCGGCTGCTTGTCACGGGTCGAGTCGACGACTTCGCCGTTCTCGAGTTTGACCGTGAAATGCAGCGTGATCTCCATGCCGTCGTCGATGCGATAGTCGCGATCGTCCTGTTGGCCGTTCTCGTTCATGAGTCACCCTTGGTTGAAGAGGATTCCCCTTTGGTGAAAGAAGGTTCGTCCTTGCTGGCGGCCTGAGAGGCTTTCGGCCGGCGCGAATCGAACAGTGACTGCAGCACCAGTCCGACCGCCCCCAGCGTGATCGCGGTATCGGCCAGGTTGAACGCCGGGTAGTACCAGTCGCCCCAGTGAAACGACAGGTAGTCGACCACGTAGCCGTGCACCAGACGGTCGTAGAGATTGCCGATGGCGCCGCCGATCACCAGCGTCAGCGAGATCGCGGTGAGCGTCTCGCCGCGTTTCAGTCTCGACAGCCATATCGTCAGACCGATACTGGCGCCGATGGCGATGAACGCGAACAGCCAGCGCTGCCAGCCCGCATGCTCGGCCAGGAAACTGAATGCTGCGCCGGTATTGTGCAAAAGCGTCAGATTGAAGATCGGCAACACTTCCAGCGGCCGACCGTAATCGAGATGGGCGGACGCCAGCGCCTTGATGCCCAGATCGAGCACGATGACCACCAGCGACAGCCACAGCCAGCGCAGCGGCCGCTGCATCGGCAGCGACCGGTCGATGGGTTGGGAAGACGTGGATTCAGGCAAAGCGACGTACCTCTCCCGGGCCATCCGGCAGATTGGCGATGGATCGGGCCGACAGCGTCGGATAGTCGGGATTCGCCCCCACGTCGGCACGGCGCTCCCAACTGCGCTCGTCCTTCTCATGCGGGCTCATGGCCACCGCGACCTTGAGACCGTCGAGCTCGGTGGCCCTGGCGTCGCCGGCCTGCGCCAGCGGCTGGAGCGTCGCCTCGGAGGTGATCAGCACGAAGCGCAGCTCATCCTCGAACCGTGACAGCAGCGCGTTCAGCGTATCGTCGACGTAGAGCGTCACTTCACTGTCCAGCGCGCCCTTGATGGTGCCAGCGTTGCGGGCATCCTCGAGCTGCTTGTTGACCGCCTGCTTGACCGCGATCACCTGCTCCCAGAACTGGCGCCCCATGGCGGCGTCTTCGGGCAGCATGGAGAGGCCGTCATAGTAGGTCTCGAGATGGACGCTCGCGCCGCGTTCGCCGGGGATGTTCTCGTAGATCTCTTCGGCGGTGAACGACAGAATCGGCGCGACCCAGCGTGCCAGCGCTTCGACGATATGATACAGCGCGGTCTGGCAACTGCGACGGGCCAGCGAATCGGGCTGGGTGGTGTACTGGCGATCCTTGATGATATCGAGATAGAAGCCGCCCATGTCCCGCGCACAGAAATCGTGGACCTGCTGATAGACATCGCGGAAACGATAGTCGCTGTAGGCCTTCCGAATACGCCCCTGCAGCTCGGCGGCACGATCCACCGCCCAACGATCCAGCGCCAGCATGTCGTCGAAGGCCACAGCGTCGCGGCTCGGCTCGAAGCCGGTCAGGTTGCCGAGCAGGAAGCGCGAGGTGTTGCGAATCCGTCGGTAGACATCGGCGGTGCGCTTGAGGATCTCATCGGAGACCGCCATCTCGCCGGAGTAGTCGGTCGAGGCGACCCACAGCCGCAGGATATCGGCACCCAACTTGTCCATCACCTGCTGCGGCGCCACCACGTTGCCCAATGACTTGGACATCTTGCGGCCTTTCTCGTCGACGGTAAAACCGTGGGTCAGCAGCGACTTGTAGGGCGGATGGCCGTCGATGGCGCAGCCGGTCAGCAGCGAGGAGTGGAACCAGCCACGGTGCTGATCCGAGCCTTCGAGATAGAGATCGGCGCGTGGCCCGTGTTCATGACCGAGCGGATGCGATCCGCGCAGCACGTGCCAATGAGTGGTGCCGGAATCGAACCAGACGTCGAGAGTGTCGGTGACCTTCTCATAGGCGTCGGCCTCGTCGCCCAGCAGCTCGCTCGGCTCGAGCTTGAACCAGGCTTCGATGCCCTCCTGCTCGACGCGGCTTGCCACCGCCTCCATCAGCTCGACGGTACGCGGATGCAGCTCGCCGCTCGCCTTGTCGAGGAAGAACGGGATCGGCACGCCCCAGTTGCGCTGACGTGAAATGCACCAGTCGGGCCGATTGGCGATCATCGAATGCAGCCGCGCCTGGCCCCAGCCGGGGATGAAATCGGTGGCATCGACGCCGGCCAGTGCCTTGTCGCGCAGCGTCTTGCCGTCGGCGCCTTCCAGGTCCATGCCCACGAACCACTGCGCGGTGGCGCGGTAGATCACCGGCGTCTTGTGGCGCCAGCAGTGCATGTAGCTATGGGTGATCTTGTCGTGGGCCATCAGCGCCCCGGCGTCTTCCAGACTGGCGACGATCTGCGGATTGGCCTTCCAGATCATCTGGCCGCCGAACAGCGGCAGATCGCCTGCGTAAACCCCGTTGCTCTGGACCGGATTGAGAATCTCGTCGAAGCTCATGCCGTAGGCGCGGCAGGTATGGAAATCGTCCTCGCCGTAGGCGGGCGAGGAGTGAACGATCCCGGTGCCCGCGCCCAGCTCGACGTAGTCGGCCAGATAGATCGGCGAGATTCGGTCGTAGCCGTCGTCCAGCCCCGCCAATGGATGACGGAAAGCGAGGTTCTCGAGACGCTCGCCCGGCGCGGTGGCGACGATCTCGCCGGTCAGGCCGAAACGCGCGAGGCTCGACTCGACCAGCTCCTCGGCCAGCAGCAGCAGACGCTCGCCGGTATCGACCAGGGCGTAAACGAACTCTGGGTGCACGTTCATCGCCTGATTGGCCGGGATGGTCCAGGGCGTAGTGGTCCAGATCACCGCTGCCGCCGGCTTGGGCAGCGATTCGAGCCCGAACGCGGCGGCCAGTTTGGCATCGTCGACACTGGGGAAGGCGACATCGATGGCATCGGACTGCTTGTCCTGATACTCGACCTCCGCTTCGGCCAGCGCCGACCCGCAATCGAAGCACCAGTTGACCGGTTTCAACCCCTTGAACACGTAGCCACCCTTGACCATCTCGGCAAGGGCCCGGATCTCGCCCGCTTCGTTGGCGAAATTCATGGTCAGGTACGGATTGCCCCAATCGCCCTGAACGCCGAGACGGACGAAGCCTTCCTTCTGCACTTCGACCTGGGCCGCAGCATATTCGCGGCACAGCGCGCGAGCTTCGGCGGCCGGCAGATGCTTGCCGTGGGTGGTTTCGACCTTGTGCTCGATCGGCAGCCCGTGGCAGTCCCAGCCCGGCACGTAGGGGGCGTCGAAGCCGGCCAGACTCTTCGACTTGACGATGAAATCCTTGAGCAGCTTGTTGACCGCGTGACCGATGTGAATGCTGCCGTTGGCGTAAGGAGGGCCGTCATGGAGCACGAACCGCTCGCGGCCCTGGCGCGCTTCGCGCAACTTGGCGTAGAGGTTCATGTCGTTCCACTGCGCGATTCGACTCGGCTCCCGCGCCGGCAGGTTGCCGCGCATGGGAAAGTCGGTCGATGGCAGATTCAGCGTGTGCTTGTAGTCGCTCATGGCTATTTCGGTCCGCTCAAGGCTGGTTTCAGGTCGCTCAGGGCTGTTTCGAGTCGCTCAAGGCTGTTCGGATCGCTCAAGGCTGTGTTCGGGTCGCTCAGGGCTGTAATCGGGTCGCTCAGGGCTGTAATCGGGTCGCTCAGGACTGTAGTCGGATCGCTCAAGGCTGTGTTCGGGTCGCTCAGGGCTGTGTTCGGGTCGCTCAGGGCT
Organism: Salinicola socius; assembly: GCF_001937195.1. Lineage (GTDB taxonomy): Bacteria > Pseudomonadota > Gammaproteobacteria > Pseudomonadales > Halomonadaceae > Salinicola > Salinicola socius. The sequence goes on from NZ_MSDO01000014.1 coordinate 28,281, forward strand.
GTGTTCGGGTCGACCGGGCTGTCATCAATCGTCTATTCATTCGAGAGGCGCCGGGTTCACGGGCGCGTCGGTATTCGAGGTGTCCGGCGGCAGCGGTGCCGAGGCGAGCGGAAACTGCGCCTGAGGCAAGGTGGCGGCGCAGAGCCCTCCGGTCTTGGCCGCGTAGATCTCGGCATGCGACGTTTCGGGAACCTGCGCGGCCGTCTGCCGGGGCGCCTGGAGAAAATAGTGACGGGCATCGTCAAGATCACGATGAATCTGGCTGACCAGCGCGTCGAACTCGTCGAATTTGGTTTCGCCGCGTAATTTGGCGCAGGGCACGACGGTGAGGGTCTGACCGTAAAGATCGAGTTCGCGATCCAGCAGGTGCACTTCGAGCATGGGCCGATCGGCACCGACGGTGGGCCGCCAGCCGATATTGGCGGCACCGGCGGCCCATTCACCGTTCGGCAGCCGGGTAGCGCAGGCGAATACGCCACGCAGCGCCATCGGTCGTCTCGTCAGCGGGATGTTGGCCGTGGGCACACCGATGGTACGGCCCAGTTGCCGATCACGGACGACGCGCCCCTGATAGCCATAGGGTCGCCCCAGCATGCGCGCGGCCTGGAAGAAGTTGCCGCTGGCCAGTAGTGTCCGCACCCGCGTGCTGGAGACGCGCTCGTCGTCGAGGGCAAAAGTCCGCGTATGCTCGACGGCAAAGCCGCGCTCGCGCCCGACCGCCTGCAATAGCGTGAAGTCCCCGGCGCGGTCGCAGCCGAACCGAAAATCGTCGCCGACAACCAGGTGCTCGACCTGCAGGCCGTCGATCAACACGCGCTCGATGAACTGCTGGGCGGTCAGACTGCGCAAGGCATCGTTGAATGGCAGACACAGAATGCGGTCGGCACCGTGCGCCTTGAGCAGCGCCACCTTGTCGCGCAGCCGGGTCAGCCGCGGCGGCGCCTGGTCGCCTGCGAAATATTCCCGCGGCTGGGGCTCGAAGATCACCACCGTGACCGGCAGATCCTGCGCACGGGACAGCGTCTGCAACTGCTCGAGAATGGCCTGATGTCCAAGATGCACGCCATCGAAGTTGCCGATGGTCGCCACGCAGCCACGCGACGTCCGGCCCTGCGAGTCAGGGTTTCCGGGGGGCAAATTGTGCAAGCCTCGGATCAATTCCATACCGACTCGCCATCCTCAAAGGGTGTCATTATAACCAAAGCGCTCGTCCCATCACCAAAGCGGCCCCGCTCGTGTCAGCCGTGCAGGCGAAAGTCCTTCAACCGAATCCCGCTGAGCGCCAGCCAACCGAAGTAGACGGCGGCGCCGCCAACCACCAGGGCTCCCATCATGCCGGCCCGATGCAGCGCGCTCCAGGTCACCCAGGTATGCCAATCCGGCGAGAACCACCACAGACCGCCACCCATCAGCAGGCAGCCGCCCAGGACCTGCAGTGCATAACGCCCCCAGCCGGGCTGGAAGCGCAACACGCCCTGCCGACGCAGCCCCAGCCCCAGCAGCCCGGCGTTGAGAAATGCCGACAGCGCCGTGGCCAGCGCCAGCCCGGCGTGAGCCAGCGGCACGATGAGAGCCAGATTCATGACCATGTTGGCGAACATGGCCACGATACCGATCTTGACCGGGGTCTTGGTGTCCTGACGGGCAAAATATCCCGGCGCCAGCACCTTGATCAGCATGAACGCCAATAGCCCCAGTGCATAGGCCCGCAGGCTGCGCGCGGCCATGATCACGTCGTGATCGGTCATCGCGCCGTAGTGAAACAGGCTGACCAGCAGCGGCTCGGCCAGCAGAATCAGCGCCAGTGCCGACGGCAAACCGATCAGCAGCACCATCCGCAGCGCCCAGTCGAGCATGCGCGCGAAGTGGTCCCGCGACTGATCGGCGTGGCGCTTGGAGAGCGCCGGCAGAATCACCGTGGCAATCGCGATCCCGAATACCCCCAGCGGGAGTTCCACCAGACGATCGGAATAGTAGAGCCACGAAACGCTACCGGAGACCAGGAACGAGGCCAGTACCGTATCCAGCAACAGATTGATCTGCGACACCGACACCCCGAACAGCGCCGGGGTCATCAAGCGCAGCACGCGTCTGACGCCGGGATGACGGAATCCCACCCGGGGACGTGGCATCAGCCCCAGGCGCACCAGAAAGGGTAGCTGGAACAGCAGCTGCGCCGCGCCGGCGATCAGCACACCCCAGGCCAGGCCCATGGCCGGGTCGCTCATCCAGGGCGTCAGCCAGAGAGCCGCCCCGATCATGCAGACATTGAGCAGTACCGGCGTGAACGCGGGTATCGCGAAACGCTCCCAGGTGTTGAGCACGCTGCCGGCGAACGCCGTCAACGAGATCAGCAGCAGGTACGGGAAGGTCAGCCGCAGCATCTCAGCGGTCAACGCCAGCTTGCCCGGGTCGGACTGGAAGCCGGGCGCGAACAGCCACGCGAGCCAGGGTGCGGCGGCGATGGCCATCGCCGTGATCAGCGCCAGCACTACGCTCAAGCTGCCGGACACCGCATCGAGCAGCTCGCGGACCTCGGCGCGGGTGCGCTGGGTGGCATATTCCGACAGTACCGGTACGAACGCCTGGTTGAACGCCCCCTCGGCGAATAGCCGACGCATGAAATTGGGGATCTTGAACGCCACGAAGAACGCATCGGCCCCGCTGCCGGCACCCAGCAGCGCGGCGATCACCACGTCCCGCGCCAATCCGAGTACGCGTGACAGCAGCGTCATGGTGCTGACCACCATACCGGAGCGCAACAATCCCCGGCGCGAGACAGGAGTCACCGTCTTCGCCGCCATCGCCTCGGTTACCGATTCATTGTCCGCAGGGTCGTCTGCAGGACTGTGCTGTTCGCTCATGACGCGCTGTCGCTCACTACGGGAATCCGTCATTGCACGCTTCGCCATCCGTGTAGCGGCCACGCAATCGCCGTCTCGAAATCGTCGCCAAGGAGACACCCTCTCGACGCGAGGCCACGGAAGGCAGCCACAAAAAAACCGGCCGAAGCCGGTTTTTCGTCAAGCGCGTCCGGCTCAGGCAGCCAGCGCCTTAATTCGCTTGTTCAAGCGACTCTTGATACGCGCTGCCTTCTTCTTGGACATGGCGTCCTTGTCGGCAATGCGATCGATGACCGGCTGAGCGGCCTTGAACTCGGTGTTCGCCTGCGTCTGATCGCCGGCCTGGATGGCCTTGATCACGCGCTTGATATAGGTACGCACCATGGAACGCTGACTTGCGTTGAGCTTGCGGCGGTCTTCCGCCTGACGTGCGCGCTTGCGCGCCTGTTTGGTATTCGCCACCGTCGACTCCTTGGAGATGTTGACAGTCAATTCTGTAAGTTAAATCACCCAGGCCAGCCTCGAAACCGCTTCAGGCAAACCTGAATGATTCGGCCGAATGTTCAATGGCACCCGAATGTGAAGCGTTTCGGGAACCATTTTCGACTGCCGTTAGCGCAGTCTTCAACGGGCCATGTCTGAGAGGATGCGGGATTCTATCACACGCCCCCGAGGTGATCCAGCGTCAACTGGAGTGCCATCAGGTCAGATCACCACCAGATTGTCACGATGGATCAGCTCCGGCGCTTCCATGTAACCCAGGATTTCCGCAATGCGCTGGCTGGGCTGCCCCACGATCTGCATGGCATCGACACTCGAATAGTTGATCAGCCCCTTGGCAACCCGCGTGCCCTGCTCGTCGACACAGACCACCATGTCGCCGCGCCGGAAGGTACCCTGCACCCGCTTGACGCCGACCGGCAGCAAGCTGGAGCCCTGCGAGCGCAACACGTTGACCGCGCCGGCATCCAGCGTCAGCGTGCCGCGTACCTGCAGCTGACCGGCAAGCCAGCGCTTGCGGGCGGCCAGCGGGGCGTGATCCGGGTGAAGCAGCGTGCCCAGCGATTCACCTTCGAGCAGCCGAGTCAGCACTGACGGCTGACGTCCGCTGGCGATCGCCGTGACCGCCCCGGAGCGCGCCGCCAGCCGCGCCGCGCGCAGCTTGGTCGCCATGCCGCCCCGGCCCAGCGCGCCACCCCCGCCGGCGACCGCATCCAGCAGCGGGTCGTCCGCCTGACCTTCGCCGATCAGCCTGGCAGCGGGATCGTGCCGTGGATCGGCGTCGAACAGACCCTCCTGATCGGTCAGGATCAGCAGCGCATCGGCCTCGAGCAGATTGGCAACGAGCGCGCCCAGGGTATCGTTGTCGCCGAAGCGGATCTCGTCGGTGACCACGGTGTCGTTTTCATTGATCACCGGAATCACGCCGAGCTGAACCAGCGTGCGCAGCGCTGACCGCGCGTTGAGATAGCGCTTGCGATTGGAGAGATCGTCGTGGGTCAGCAGCACCTGGGCACTGCGTAGATGGTGGCGGGCGAAATGCGTTTCGTAGCATTGGGACAGCCCGCTTTGGCCGACGGCGGCGGCGGCCTGCAGCTCGTGCACGGCGGTCGGCCGCGTCTGCCAGCCCAGGCGTACCATGCCCTCGGCGATCGAGCCGGACGACACCAGCACCACCTCGACGCCACGCCGATGCAGCTCGGCCATCTGATCGACCCAGCCGCCGATCGCCGACTCGTCGAGCCCGCGACCATCGTTGGTCAGCAAGGCGCTGCCGATCTTGACCACGACCCGCTTCGCGCCTTCGAGCACGCCACGCCCTACCCGCCGATCCGCCGTCATCTTTCTCTCCGCCTGATTGCCGGCCCCGAACCTCCGCCAGCCACGTTGCCGTTACCGCGTGTATTCGATCTCGACATCATGATCGTCGTCATCGTCGTCGAACTCATCGACGATTTCGCCCCGCTTGACGCGCAGGCGGGTCTGGTGCGCCTCCACCCGCTCCACCGACTCGGCCTCCATACGCCGGCGCATGTCGCGCTCACGTTCGGCAGCCTCCTCGTCTTCGTTCTCCAGCTGACGCTGCTCGGTCAGCCAGCGGTGTGCCGCCTGAACCAACTCACCGGTGCCGTCGCTTGAGATCGCCGCAACCTGGAACACCGGGCCCTGCCAGCCGAGACGCGAAACGATATCCGCGACCCGCGCCTCGCGATCTTCCGCCGGCAACAGATCGAGCTTGTTGATCACCAGCCAGCGCGGCAGCTCCGAAAGCGTCGGCGAGAACTGCTCCAGCTCCTGAGCGATCGCCTCGACGGCCGCGACAGGGTCTGACTCGTCGAAAGGCGCCGCATCGACCACATGCAGCAGCAGCCGCGTGCGGGTCAAATGCTTGAGAAAGCGCAATCCGAGCCCGGCGCCATCGGAAGCTCCCTCGATCAGGCCGGGCACGTCCGCCATCACGAAATGCTCGTGAGTGCCGATCTTGACCACGCCCAGATTGGGTACCAGCGTGGTGAATGGGTAGTTGGCGACCTTCGGCTTGGCCGCGGAGACCGCGCGAATCAGCGTCGATTTACCGGCATTGGGCAGCCCCAGCAGGCCGACGTCGGCCATCACCTTCATCTCCAGACGCAACTTGCGTCGCTCGCCTTCGGTCCCCGGCGTGGTTCGCCGCGGCGAGCGGTTGGTCGAAGACTTGAAGTGAATGTTGCCGAGCCCGCGGCGACCACCCTGGGCCACCAGTACCACCTGGCCTTCGGCGGTAACATCGGCGATCACCTCGAGGGTGTCCTCGTCGATCACCGTCGTCCCCACCGGCACCTTGACGTGCAGGTCGTCGCCGGCCCTGCCGCTCATCTGACGACCCTGACCCTGCTGGCCGCTCTGCGCCTTGTAGAAGCGCTGGAACTTGAAGTCGATCAGGGTATTCAGCGACTCGTCGCCGATCAGGTAGACGTTGCCGCCATGGCCGCCATCGCCACCGTCGGGACCACCCCTGGGCACGTACTTCTCGCGCCGGAAGCTGAGACAGCCATTGCCGCCCCTGCCGGCTTCGACGGTGATCGAGGTTTCATCGACGAACTGCATGTCACTCTCCCGGCGGCGTGCGCCGCGCGCGTGGATGCTGCAAGACACTACCGCAAAAATGAAAAGGCACGACCGGAAAACGAAAAAGCCCCGCCTGGGCGGGGCTTTTCATGCAAGGTTCGTGACGTCTCAGGCGGAGACTACACTCACGAACTTGCGATTCTTCGGGCCTTTCTGCTCGAACTTGATGACGCCGTCACTCAGTGCGAACAGTGTATGGTCCTTGCCGATACCCACACCGGTTCCTGCATGGAACTTGGTGCCACGCTGGCGAACGATGATGTTGCCGGCTGTCGCCTTCTGTCCACCATACAGCTTGACGCCCAGGCGTTTGGATTCGGAATCGCGACCGTTACGCGTACTACCGGCGGCTTTCTTGTGAGCCATGGCGAATACCTCTCTCTGGGGGAATGTTCCGTTTAAACGGAGATTCCGGTGATCTTGACTTCAGTGAACCACTGACGGTGGCCCTGACGCTTCATGTGATGCTTCCGGCGGCGGAACTTGATGATCTGCACTTTATCGCCACGCCCGTGGGAGACGACCTCGGCAGTCACCTTGGCACCACCGATCAACGGTGCGCCGACATTGATGTCGTCACCGTCGGCAACCAGCAGAACCTGGTCGAATTCCAGGGTGTCGCCGGTCGGCACTTCCAGCTTCTCGAGCTTCAGTGTCAGACCTTCCTGCACGCGGTATTGCTTACCGCCACTCTTGATAACAGCGTACATAAGATTCTCCAGGCACTCATCGGGGTTGGCGCTCTTTCATCGACCTGCGGCGAGTGGTGCCCCTTTTGGCAACCATCTGACAGGGAGCATGATGAGTTGGGCGGCGGATTATAACGACTCCACCAGCATCCGGCAACCTTTTAGCGCATCATGTCCGCACCTGGAGCGCGTCTGCGTGGCGGCCGTGCGGTGCGCTTCCGCCCCGCTTCGGTTGACGCACCTGTAGGCGCCACCTAGCATACCCTCACACGTCCTCCTGCGGCCCAAGGCTTTCTTCAGTCCATGGCCGGTTTCGAGCGACCCCACCCGATTCATTGACAAGCCGACCATGCAATCCAACGCTGCATCCATCCATGCATCGGTGGCTGAGGACTTCGCCGCCGTCAATCGCACGATCCTCGATCAACTGACGTCGCGAATCCCGCTGGTCGAAACCATCGGTCAGTACATCATCGAGAGTGGTGGCAAACGGCTGCGCCCGCTGCTGGTGCTGCTCGCCGCGCGCGCGCTCGGCTATCCGCGAGACGGTGACGCCCCCGGTGACAAACATGTCACCCTGGCCACGCTGATCGAGTTCATGCACACCTCCACGCTGCTGCACGACGATGTCGTCGACGAGTCCAGCCGGCGGCGCGGCAAGGCCACTGCCAACGACACCTGGGGCAACGCCCCGTCGGTCCTGGTCGGCGACTTCCTCTATTCGCGCTCGTTCCAGATGATGGTCGAAGTCGGTTCGATGCGAATCATGCAGGTACTTTCCGGAGCCACCTGCGTCATCGCCGAGGGCGAAGTCCAGCAGTTGACCAACATCGGCAACGCCGACATCGAGGAAGCGGACTACTTCGACACCATTCAGGGCAAGACCGCGATGCTGTTCGAAGCAGCTTCCCATAGCGGCGCCATTCTCGCCGGCGCCGACGCCGAGCAGGAGCAGGCGCTGCGACTCTACGGCCGCTATCTGGGTCTCGCCTTCCAGCTGATCGACGACCTGCTCGATTACCAGGGTGATGCCAAGACCATGGGCAAGAACGTGGGCGACGACCTTGCCGAAGGCAAACCGACGCTGCCGTTGATCCATGCCATGCGCCGAGGGTCACCCGAACAGGCCACCCTGATCCGTCAGGCGATCAGCGACGGTGGTCTGGAGCGGCTGGACGAAGTCCTCGCCATCGTGCGTGATACCGGCGCCCTCGAATACACCCAGCGCCGCGCCGAAGAGATGGCCGAGAAGGCTCGCGTACAGCTGGAGATTCTGGCGCCCAGCACCTATCGCGACAGCATGGAGACGCTGACCCGCGTCGCCGTAGAGCGCGACGTCTGAAAGGCAGTACGATCGGGGTTGCACCGCGTCCGCCGATGCGTATAATTCACCTCCGTCGAGCAAGCCGGACAGACAGCCACTCGACGGATCCATCGGAATATAGCTCAGCTTGGTAGAGCGCTGCCTTCGGGAGGCAGAGGTCGTAGGTTCGAATCCTGCTATTCCGACCAAGAATTTCAAAACGCCCGCTCAGGCTCTGCCTGGCGGGCGTTTTTATTCCTGGAACCGACCAGCACGCGCTTCGCTGCCGGGAAGCTCGCCCGTTCGCGATTCGCTCCCCGGACGCACGCCGATGCAACCCGGCAATGCTGACTAGACAACGCAAGCGCCCGTCACACCTAAGATTAATGGCAATCGCCGGTGAAATCTCTAGAGTGAAAAAGAGCCCCCTCAGAAAGCGACTTTAGCAAAAGCCCGTTGAGGACTGCCCATCAGGAGAACGATCATGTTCATGTGGCTTCGTCCCTTCCCCGCCGTCGCGCTCTGCTTCACGCTCGCCATCACGGCACGAGCCCAGGCGCAAGACGACGAACCAGCGCCCCCGCCATGGTCGGCCAAGGCCGTCGCCGCGTCTCAGGCCCACTGTCGCGCCAACATGACTGCCAGCGGCATCGAAGGCCCCAAGGTCGAACGCTATTGCGAGTGCGCCACCGACGCCCTCCAGGCTCGCTTCACGGCGGCCGAGGTTCGCAAGATGCAGCGGGAGTACGATCCAGGCGACAAGGACGACAGCCGCCCACCCGAGCTCGACAAGACGCTCGATCAGTGTTCGCCAGTGCTGGAATCCCAGTAGCGGCTCTGCACCGTAGGGTTCATCGTGGAAGCGAGGCGCCGCAGCGCCAGTCAGACGTCGCCGCGCGCCTCGCGCCGGCGGCGTTGTCGATTACGCCGGTAGCGCCGCACCAGCGCCAGCCACGCCGCGGTCGCCAGCATCGCGGCAAGCGTCACGCCCTGCCACGGCCTGGCGGCATCGCCCATCACCGTCTCCAGCGTCAGGATCAGGATGAAACCCGTCGCCTGACTGGCAATCGCGATACGACGCAGATTGTCCCTCCGCCCTGCTCCTGCCATATCGTCTCCTCGTCACCTGGCCCACGGCCTGCCGGCCAAATCCCGCCGCGCGCCGGCGCAGTGTAACGCCATTGCCGTGGCACGCAGAATCGTTCAGTGCTTAAGGCCGCACGCGGTTTACGCTAGAATGCGTCGCCCATTCGATCCGTTCCCGCAGCGTACACACGACCGAGGCACCATGAGCGACTTCTCTCCCGGCCAGCGTTGGATCAGCGACGGCGAAACCGAGCTCGGGCTTGGCACCATTCTCACTGTCGATGCGCGCGCCGTTACCGTGCTGTTCACCGCCAGCCAGGAAACCCGCACCTACAGCGCGCGTCAGGCCCCGCTGACGCGGGTGGTCTTCGGCCCCGGCGACTGCATCGATACCGCTGACGGCGATCGACTGACCGTCGAGCGCATCGAAGAACGCGACGGCTGCGTGATCTATCACGGCCACACCGACGACACCGCGTCCGTCTCGCTCAGCGAAGCCAAGCTCTCCGACAGCATGCGCTTCCACCAGGCTCAGGATCGACTGCTGACCGGTCAGGTCGACCGCAATGATCGGTTCGAGCTGCGCTACCGCTCGCTGCACCATCATCAGCGCATCGCGCGCAGTCCGGCACTGGGCTTGGCGGGGCCGCGCATCGATCTAATCCCGCACCAGCTCTACATCGCCGATGAAGTCTCCCGCCGCCACGCCCCGCGTGTGCTGCTGGCCGACGAGGTCGGCCTGGGCAAGACCATCGAAGCCGGGCTGATCCTGCATCGTCTGCTGTTGACCGGGCGTGCCAGCCGGGCGCTGATCCTGGTGCCCGCCAGCCTGACGCATCAGTGGCTGATCGAACTGCTGCGGCGCTTCTCGCTTTCGGTCACGCTGCTGGACGAAGCCCAGAGCGAAGCGTTCGACGAAGACAATCCATTCGACAGCGGCCAGTGCATTCTCGCCAGCCAGGAGTGGCTCTTCGCCAATCCGCAGCGCCAGCGGCAGGTCGAAAGCGCTCAGTGGGATCTGCTGATCGTCGACGAGGCTCACCACCTCGACTGGTCGCCTCAGGCCGAAGGGCCTGGCTACGCCTGCATCGAACGACTGTCGAAGCGCATCGCGGGCCTGTTGCTGTTGACGGCGACGCCCGAACAGATGGGGCTGGAAAGCCACTTTGCCCGGCTGCGTCTGCTCGACCCCGACCGCTATCACGATCTCGAACGTTTCCGCGAAGAAGAGAGCGGCTACACCGCCGTGGCGGAAGCGGTCGAGGCTCTCGAACGGCTGCCGGGAGAAGCCGCCGATCATGACCGGCTCGGCGCCATACTCGATGACAGCGACAGCCGCGCGCTGCTCGAGACGCTGCTGGATGCCGAGAGCGATGCTGCACAGCAGGACAGCGTCCGGCGCCAACTGCGCGAGCAGTTGCTGGATCGTCACGGCACCGGCCGGGTCATGTTTCGCAACAGCCGGCGGCATGTCGGCGGCTTCCCCGAGCGCCATCTGCATGTCGCGTCGCTGGCGATGCCGGCGGTGTACGCCGACCAGTTCGACGAGTTGCGCCAGGGCAACGACCATTTTGCCGCCCGCCTCACGGCCGCCGATCTGGGCACCCGCGACGCGCGCCTCTATCCCGAGGCGACCTATCGCGCACTTCATGATGCCGCCGTACAGAGCGACACGCCGTGGTGGCGATTCGATCCCCGCGTGGAATGGCTGATCGGCCAGCTCGACACCCTGGGCAGTCGCCAGAAGGTGCTGGTGATCGCCCACTGGCGTCAAACCGCCGTGGATCTGGCCGAGGCCCTACGGGTGCGTGCCGGCATACAGGCCCCGGTCTTCCACGAGGAGATGAGCCTGGTCGAGCGTGATCGCGCCGCCGCCGCCTTTGCTGACGACGACAGCGGCTGCCAAGTGCTGATCTGCTCAGAAATCGGCTCCGAAGGACGCAACTTCCAGTTCTGCCACCATCTGGTGATGTTCGATCTGCCCTGGCATCCCGACCTGCTCGAACAGCGTATCGGCCGGCTCGATCGTATCGGCCAGCTGCACCCCATCGATATCCACGTGCCGGTGATCGAGCGCAGTCCCAGCGCCACGCTGCTGCGCTGGTATCACGACGGCCTGGCCGCCTTCGAAGCGCCGCACGCCGCGGGTGGCGACGTGCTCGAAGCGTTCGGCGATGCGCTGCGCGAAAGTCTTGATGACGACGGTCTTGATGGAAACGGGAGCCTGGATTCCCTGATCGAGGAGACCCGCACCTTCAACGATGCCCGCCTGGCCGAGCGCGAAGCGGGCCGCAATCGCCTGCTGGAATGGAACGCCTGTCGCCCAGAGCGCGCCGACGCGGTGATCAACGCAGTGGTGGAGCAGGATAACGACAGCGCGTTACCCCGCTACGTCGATCAGGCGCTGGACGTCTTCGGCGTCGATAGCCGGGATCTTGGCAACGGTCAGATGCACCTCACCCCCGGTTCGCACATGATCGACAGCCTGCCGGGGCTGGCTCAGGGTGACGAGGGGTTTACCGTGACCTACTCGCGCACCCGAGCGCTGGCGCGTGACGACATTCAGCGCCTCTCCTGGGAGCATCCGCTGGTGACCACCGTGATGGAGCGTATTCTCGACTCGAGTCTCGGCAACACCGCGCTTGCGCTGCTCAAGCATCCCAACATCCCCGGCGGCCGGTTGATGCTCGAGCTGATCTTTCGCACCCACTGCCCGGCGCCCAGGCGGCTGCAGCTGGGGCGCTTCCTGCCGGATACAGGCGTCCGGGTACTGCTCGACGAGAGTGGCGCCAATCTGTCCGACAAGGTCACCTTCAGCGGCCTCTCGCGCAATCTGCAACGGGTCAAGAAAGGCGTTGCGCGGGAGTTGCTGAAATCGCGCCATGACACGTTGCGCGAACTGCTGAAAAAGGGCGAGCAGGAGGCCCAGCGGGAGCTGCCGACGTTGATCGAACGCGCGCAACAGGAGATGCGGGAGGCACTCGACCTGGAACTGTCGCGACTCAGAGCCCTGGCACGGCACAATGGCGCCATCCGGGACGACGAACTTCAGGCGCTCAACGACGAACGCCAGGCGCTCGACGTCGCCATCGAAGGCGCCTCGCTGCGCCTCGACGCAGTCCGGGTGATCGTCACCGTCGACAAGGATGCCCGCTAGACGGCCTCCATCGCCGCGGTTTCCATTGCCTCCGCGCGCGGGCACGGGGGCGCGAGAGCACTCATCGCGAGACGATGGCGGCCAGTGCCTCGTCCAGCGTCGGGTAGCGGAAGGTGAAACCGGCTTCCTGCAGGCGTCTGGGACGCATGCAGGCGCCGGTCAAGAGCAGACGGGACATCTCGCCCAGTCCGAGTTTCAGCACGGGTGCGGGAACGCACAACACCGCCGGGCGATGCAGATGACGCCCCATGGCGCGGGTGAATTCGGCGTTGGTCACCGGGTTGGGCGCCGAGCCATTGAAGGCGCCGCTGAGGGTCGCCTCCTCGAGCAGAAACTCGATCGCGCCAATCAGATCCTCCCGGTGGATCCAGGGCATGTACTGACGCCCGTCCCCCAGCCGTCCGCCAAGCCCCAGCTTGAATGCCGGCATCATCTTGGCCAGCGTTCCCCCTCCCGCATCCAGCACCAGGCCGGTACGCAGGCACGCCACCCTCACCCCAAACGCCTCGGCCTTGAGCGCCTCCGTTTCCCAGGCCTGACACAGCCGATGGGCGAACTCGTCGTGCGGTGGCGTTTCCTCTGTCACGTCGCGCTCGCCCTGATCGCCGTAATAGCCCATGGCCGAACCGGAGACGAGCACTCGCGGCGCCTGGCCCCGCTGCGCCAGCTGTTCACAGAGCGCCACGACATCGCGCGTGGCGTGGCGGCGTGATTCGACCAGTCGGGTCTTCTGAGGATCGCTCCAGCGTCGGTCGGCGATCGGTTCGCCAGCGAGATTGACGATGGCGTCCGGGAGGGACGACACGAAATCCGTGGCATCGTCACCGATGCGCACGCTCTGCGGCAGCTGCTGGCGTGCGCGTTCCGGATCACGAGAGATCACCATGACCTCATGACCCGCCGCCAGGGCCCGCTCGATCAGTCGACGCCCGACGAAGCCCGTACCGCCCGTGACCAATAAACGCATGATGGATGCTCCCAGTTATACCAATGCGGTCATACCAATATTGTACAATTCGTTGAGTCTAGCAGGCCGTCGCGTGGCCGCTCGGCGTTCTCTGTGCCGTTCACCGCCGGATGGCCAGGCGACGATCCGAACCCACGACACGGGCGCATCTCGCGTGACCTGACAGGAGGCAGCATGCCACAGCCCGCCATGGTCCTGTTGACCCATGGTCAGAGCGATGTCGCTGGCGTGCCCCCTCGAGATGCTGGAGCGTAGCGGCAGCCACGGGTCGACAAGCCCGCCGCCCTCATGGCGTTGATCGGACCGCCGCTGGAAACCGGCGTGGCCGGGCTCGCCGCGCGGGGCGTTACCCGGATCGAGATACTGCCACTGTTTCTCGCGTCGGGGCGGCAACGGCGGAAAGGCTGGCGGGCCAGCTCGAAGAGACTGCCCGACACCATCCGCTCATCCTGCCACCGCTGAATTCGGTCGGCAGCATCCGGCCTTGGTCGTGCCCTCGCGGATATCGTCGAATTGCGGGCACAGGACCGATAACTGGCGCTGTTGCATTGCATGAAGATTGTACAAAGCGCTTGAACCGTACAACATATTCACCCATCCTTGGGTAATCGAGACGGTAGCATTCGTCTCGTCACGACTCGTCGAAGTCATCGACTCCGTGGCGACCGTTGCTGGATCTACCTGACGTCGGCAAATCATGAAGGCACTATTTCACGACGTAACATACCTTCAAGTCGTAACACTGCCGGCTGCGATAGACGAACGCGCGACCGATGCCCCAGCCACTCCGCCACACGCAGCGATGACTCGCAACATTGACATGAACCATCTCATTCGACGAGACGGCGCACGCAGAGACCTCGCAGGAGGATTTGCATGACTTACAAGGCCATGGATTCCAGTGCCGCGCCGCTCTATCCGATTCGTGAAGTATCGCGACTCACTGGAGTCAATTCCGTCACACTGCGTGCCTGGGAGCGCCGCTACGGCCTGATTCGCCCCCAGCGCACGCCGAAAGGTCACCGCCTCTACGGCCGTGACGATATCGAACGCGTCGAGCGCATCCTGCAGTGGCTCAACCGGGGCGTTCCGGTAAGCCAGGTGCGCGAACTCATCGATCAGCCGGAAACCGTCGAGACGCCTGCGCCGCAGATGGGCGACTGGGCCAGCCAGCGCCAGCATCTGATTCAGGCAGTGGAGGCTTTCGACTCCGGGCGACTGGAAGTGCTGTTCAACCAGAGTCTGGCGCTGTATCCGGTCAGTCTCTGCATCGCCGAGCTCTGGCAGCCGGTCATTTCGCAGTTGGAAGAGCGCTGGGGCGACCAGTTCGGCGCGACGCTTCAACGACGACTGCTGGAATCGTTTCTGCGCACCCGTATCGGGACTCGCATCTACCATGCCAATCAGTTGAGCAACGCCGGTGAGGTGCTGGTCGCTCGGCTGCCGGAAGACAGCAGTGGCTTCTGGGCGATGCTGATGGGACTGGCCGCTTCGGCCGCCGGCTACCGGGTACATTTGATGGATGGCGAGCTGCCATTGAGCGAGTTTCCACTGGCCGCCGAACGACTCGGCGTCACGGCGCTGCTGCTCGCCAGTGGCCATGCCGAGCGTAGCGACGTCATTCGCCGCCAGCTTCCCCGCCTTGCCGAACAGTCCAGGGCGCCGGTATGCCTAGTCGGCCCCATTGCCCGCATTCGCGTCGGCGATTTCGAGAACACCGCTGTCGCCGTGCTGGGTGAGGACATGAGCCAGGCATTGAGCCGATTGCGCGCGATGCTCGATGCCGACGGCTGAATCCGGTCTGCAGAGACGGGACCCGGCGTTCGCACCATTGGTCGAGACAACCGATCGGCAACCGGTTGCGGATTAGCGCGATGAACACCACGCGACGCAGGGACGCGTCGCTCACTTACCGGCAAGGGATGTGCCCATGTCCTCCGTGCAACTGGTCTGGTTTCGCAACGACCTGAGAACGCTCGATCATTCCGCGTTGAGCGCAGCGGCCGCCAAAGGTCCGGTCGTCGGCATCCATCTCGCCTGCAGGCGTCAGTGGCGCAGCCACGACCATGGCGCCAACAAGATCTCGTTTCTGCATCGTGGGGTCGTCGCTCTGCAGAAAGAGTTGGCCGCGCTCGACATTCCCCTGCTCTATGCGGATATCCACGATTTCGCCGCGGCTCCGAAGGCACTACTCGATGCTGCCCGACGCTGCGATGCCGAAGCGCTGCACTTCAACCGCGAGTACCCGCTGGATGAGCGCGTGCGCGACGAGAAAGTCGCCGACGCCTTCGAGCAGGCTGGGATATCGTCATTCAGCTACGCCGACCACATCGCTTTCGAACCGGGCGAGCTGCTGACGGGGCAGGATGAGTACTACAAGGTTTTCACTCCCTTTGCCAAAGCGTGGCATCAGCGTATCGATGCCGATCAGCTGGCATTGCGTGATACCCCCCGACGTCAGACTCGGCTGGATATCGCCAGCGACCCGATTCCCGAGCTTCCCGAACCGGATCGCTCTGACATTGTCTCTACGTCATCCTCCCGCGTCGAGGACGAGCCCTGGCCAGCAGGTCAGGAAGCCGCCGCCGACCGGTTATCCCATTTTCTGAAGCAGCGTGCCCGCCGTTACGACAACGACCGCGACTTTCCCGCCGTTGCCGGCACCAGCGAGCTTTCCGCCTATCTCTCGGCCGGGATGATCTCGTACCGCCAGTGCCTGCAAGCGGTGATGGCCAACAATGGCGGTCATCTCGCCGATGGTGATGCCGGCCTGGCAAGCTGGACCAACGAACTGGTCTGGCGCGAGTTCTATCAGCACATCGCGGTGGGTTTTCCCCGGGTCTGTCGGCGCCGCCCGTTCAAGCTCGAGACCGAGAAGCTGAACTGGCGCTACAGTGACAAGGATTTCGAGGCCTGGTGCGAGGGGCGCACCGGCTATCCGCTCGTCGATGCCGCCATGCGCCAGCTGGTCGCCACCGGCTGGATGCACAACCGCCTGCGGATGGTGACGGCCATGTTCCTGAGCAAGCACCTGCTCCTCGACTGGCGGCGCGGCGAATCCTTCTTCATGCAGCAGCTGGTCGACGGGGATTTCGCCTCCAACAACGGCGGCTGGCAGTGGGCGGCGTCGACCGGCACCGATGCGGCTCCCTACTTCCGGATCTTCAATCCGACCACCCAATCCCAGCGTTTCGACCCGGACGCTCGATTCATCGCCCGCTGGCTGCCGGAGCTGGCCGATCTGCCGGCCAAGCATCGCCATCAACCCAGTCCGGAACAGCGCCATCAAACAGGTTATCCGGCTCCGATCGTCGATCATCGACGCGCCAGAGAGCGGGCCCTCGAGGCATTCAAGAACCTGAGCTGACAAGCTCCCTTGCCATCGTCATCGGCGACGACCCAGGAGGTCATGGTGATCACGCCCGAAACTCCGAGTACCGAGTCCGTCACGCACTTCTGCGCCCTGTTCCAGCCGTTGACGGCCGATGGCCTGCCGGCACTGGCGGAGTGCTACAGCGACGACGTCGATTTCACCGATCCTCTTCATCACCATGTCGGCCGTGATGATCTCATGGCCTACTACGCCAAGCTGATGGAGGGCGTGCAACATTGTCATTTCGATTTTCATACGCGCCAATCGGTCGATGACACCAGTTTTCTGACCTGGACCATGCAACTGGCGCATCCAAGGTTGCGTAACGGACGTAACGTTACCGTGGCCGGCTGTTCTCATCTGCAGTGGCGGGGGCAACGCGTCTGCCGTCATCGGGATTATTTCGATGTCGGAGCGATGCTGTACGAACATTTGCCGGTGATGGGCTGGATGGTCAGGGGCGTCAAGAAGCGCCTGTAGTGGTCACCAGCGCTAGCGGATCGGGATTTTCAAGCAAACGAGGAAGGGTCATGGCGAGTCTATCGGGAACCCGGCGCATCTGGCTGACGGGTGCGACGTCGGGAATCGGTGAGGCGCTGGCCAAACGTCTGCTGGCCGAAGGTCACCGGGTGGCATTGACCGCACGCGGAGAAGAGGCGCTACAAGCGCTGGCCTCCGGCCACGACAACGCGCTGGTGGTACCGGCCGATCTCACCGATCGCGACGCCACGCGCCGCGCCGGCAACGCCATCGACAACGCCTTTGGCGGTCTCGACATCGCCCTGCTCAACGCCGGCACCTGCGAATATCTGGATGTTCGCCAGTTTGATGTCGAGCTGGTCGAACGGGTGTTCTCGACCAATTTCCGGGGAACGCTCCACGCCATCGAGGCAGCGCTGCCGCTGCTGCGCCAGGCGAAAGGCGGAGATCGTCGTCCGTTGTTGGCCGGCGTATCGAGCGCGGCCGCCTATCTGCCCTTGCCACGTGCAGAGGCTTACGGCGCTTCCAAGGCCGCCATCTCGCATTTTCTGGAGTCGCTGCGGCTCGATCTCGCGGCGGAGGCGATCGATGTCAGCGTGATTCATCCGGGTTTCGTCAAGACGCCGCTGACGGCGCGCAACGATTTCTCGATGCCGATGCAGATCGATGCCGACCAGGCTGCCGACTACATCATCGACGGTCTCGAGCGACGCCGGCTCGACATTCACTTCCCGAAACGTTTCACCTTCCTGATCAAGGCACTGGGGATTCTTCCGCCGACGCTTCGCCTCCGTCTCGGCCTGCGGGTCGCCAACCGGAATCGCGCCGGAGCATCGTCATGACGCCCCCCGCCCAGCGGATTGCCGTGATCGGCGGCGGCATCGCCGGCATGACCGCCGCGCACTATCTCTCCCGTCGGCACCAGGTCACACTGTTCGAGGCCGACTCACGCCTGGGCGGCCATACCGCAACGATCGA
Organism: Salinicola socius; assembly: GCF_001937195.1. GTDB lineage: Bacteria > Pseudomonadota > Gammaproteobacteria > Pseudomonadales > Halomonadaceae > Salinicola > Salinicola socius. Next base: position 46,265 of record NZ_MSDO01000014.1, read on the forward strand.
TGTCGACACGGGTGCGGAACGGCAGTCGATCGACACCGGATTCATCGTCTACAACGATCGCACCTATCCGCATTTCGAGAATCTGATGGCCTCGCTGGGGGTGGCCGGCCAGGACACCGAGATGAGCTTTTCGGTTCACGAGACCGGTCGCGACTTCGAATACAATGGCCACACGCTGACCAGTCTGTTCGCCCAGCGCCGCAACCTGCTACGCCCGCGCTTCCATCGCCTGCTCAGCGACATCGTTCGCTTCAACCGGCGCGCAACTCGCGACCATCGGTCCGGCAGCCTGCCCGCGTCGCTGTCGCTGGGCGACTATCTGGCCAGCGGCGGCTACGGCGAAGATTTCCATCGCCGTTACCTTCTGCCCATGGGTGGCGCGATCTGGTCCGCCAGCGAGGCGGGCATGCGCGACTTTCCGGCTCGGTTCTTCGTGCGCTTCTTTCATCATCACGGCCTGCTGTCGCTGAACGATCGCCCGCAATGGCGCACGATAAAGGGGGGATCCCGGGCGTACATCGATCCCCTCGTCGCGCCCTACCGCGAACATGTACATCTCGATACGCCGGTGACGGCTCTGCACCGCGACGACGAAGGCGTGACGCTCGCAACCGCTGTCGGCGAACGGCGCTTCGATCAGGTGGTGTTGGCCTGCCACAGCGATCAGGCCCTGCGTATTCTCGGTGCCCAGGCCAGCGATACCGAGCGGGCGGTCCTGAGCGCCATCGGTTACCGTCGCAACCGTGTCGTGCTGCACACCGACACCGGCATGCTTCCCCGACGGCGGCGCGCGTGGGCCAGCTGGAACTATCGTCTCGACGGCCGTGATGCCGAGGCCTGCGTGCCCGTCACCTACAACATGAACATCCTCCAGCAACTGAAAAGCGACACCACCTTCTGTGTAACGCTCAACGATGATGCCAGCATCGATCCCGCTCGGGTGCTGGGCCGGTTCGAATATGCACACCCCCAGTTCACCTTCGAGGCGCAGCAGGCGCAGGCTCGCCATGGCGATATTTCCAGCGCGTCCCGGCGCACGCATTTCTGCGGTGCCTACTGGCGCAACGGATTTCACGAAGATGGCGTCTGGAGTGCGCTGCGCGTGGTCGAAGCGATCGATGGGAGCCCTGCGCAGCCATCTTCGACCCAATCAGCGGCTCCGGCCGGGCATCAGGTCGAACCGGCATGAGCGACCCCTGCTTTCACAGCCGGCTCGCCGTGGGGCGTTTGCGTCACCGCCGTTTTCTGCCTCGCTGGCACGCTTTCGATTACCGCGTGTGGATGCTGTGGCTCGATCTCGATGAGCTGCCGGCGCTACTGGCCCGGACCCCGGGGTTCGGCACCCGTCGCGGGGCACCGGCACGCTTTCGCCGCGAGGATTATCTGGCGCCCCACGAGCTGCCGCTGGCCGATGCCGTCCGCGCCCGTCTGACGACGGAGCTGGGTAGCGCGCCGACCGGCCCGGTTCGCATGCTGAGCCAGATCCGCCTGTTCGGCGTGCTGTTCAACCCGTTGACGCTGTATTACGCCTACGACGCGCACGGCAGGCTGCGGGCCGTCCTTGCCGAGGTCACCAATACCCCATGGCGCGAGCGCCAGGTCTACGCCTGCCGGGTCGATCCCGAGCGTCATTCGCACCGGGCCGAGTTCGACAAGCGCCTGCATGTTTCGCCCTTCAACCCGATGGAGATGCGTTATTACTGGCGTTTCAATACGCCGCGCTCCGCCTCATCGCATTGCCCGTCGTCGCATTCCCCCTCGTCGCATTCCGCCAAGTCGAACGGGCGCCTGATGATGCACATGGAGACGTGGCACGAAGAAGCGCGCCACTTCGACGCCACGCTGACACTGACGCTGAAGCCGGCGACCCGCACCGCCCTGGTGGCAGAGTTGATCAAGCATCCCGGCATGACGCTCAAGACCCTCATCACCATCCACTGGCAAGCGCTCAGGCTATGGCTCAAGCGCACGCCGATTCACGATCACCCCGGACGGGAGACGCCTTCGTCATGACCACCGCCCGCTCTTCCACCGCCGACCGCACCCCGGAAGCCCCGCGACTGTCGCGCTGGTTGCGCCCACGCCTGCTCAAGGCGCTCGATGCGCTGCAAGGCGGCCATCTGACATTGCGCGAAGGGGACGAGGTTCTCGAGCTGGGACAGCCGACGCCGAATACGCCACCGATCCACGTCGAGGTCACCATCCACGATGCCGATGTCTGGCGCCGCTTCGCTTTCGACGGCACCGTGGGCGTCGCCGAGGCGTACATGGACGGAGCCTGGGAAGTCGACGATCTGGTCGGGCTGATTCGCCTGTTCGCGCGCAACGTCGAACGGGTCAACGATCGGATGGAGAACGGCACCGCCCGCTTCAGTCGCTGGGCGCTGGCCGCCCTCTATACGCTACAGCGCAACACAGCGCGGCGTTCGAAACGCCACATCGCCGCGCACTACGATCTGGGCAACGAACTGTTTGCCACGTTTCTGGATCGCCAGCACTGGATGTATTCGAGCGCGGTGTTTCCCCACGCCGAGGCCACGCTGGAGGAGGCGTCGACACACAAGCTCGATATCATTCTCGACAAGCTCGCGCTGGAACCGCATCACCACTTGCTGGAGATCGGCACCGGCTGGGGAGGGCTGGCGATTCATGCGGCGAGGACTCGGGGTTGTCGCGTCACCACCACGACCATCTCCGAAGAACAGCACGCCTACACCGCGGCCCGCGTGCGAGAAGCCGGGCTCCAGGACCGCATCACGCTGCTCAAGGACGACTACCGGGACCTCGAAGGCCGCTTCGATCGGCTCGTCTCGGTCGAGATGGTCGAAGCGGTCGGCCACCAGTATCTGGGCACTTACCTGAGCTGTATCGACCGCCTGCTGACCCCCGACGGCCTGGCGCTACTGCAGTGCATCACCATTCGCGACCAGCGCTTCGAGGCGGCCAAGCGCGAAATGGATTTCATCAAGCGCCACATCTTTCCCGGCGGCTTTCTGCCTTCTCACACCGCACTGCTCTCGGGGCTGAGTCGTCATACTCAGCTCAATCTGATCGATCTCGACGAGATCGGCCTCCACTACGCGCGTACGTTGCACGAGTGGCGATTGCGCTTCGAGGCGAGTCTCGAGCAGGTACGCGAGCTGGGTTACGACGAGCGTTTCATCCGCATGTGGCGCTACTACCTATGCTACTGCGAGGGGGCGTTCCTGGAACGGGCGATCGGCACCTGCCACCTGCTGCTGGCCAAACCGGAGGCCCGACGCGCCCCTTTGACCGGCGGCGTTTAGCGCTCGCGAATCATGCCGCCATCCAACAGCCGCCTGGCACTAATCGCCAATGCTCTGATGTTTCAAGGGGGCTGGTTCGCGTGTGTACTGGGCGGTTCCGGATGGGCCAGCGTCGTCATGCCGCTGATTCTTTGGGCACACTGGCATTGGCTCGCCCGAGCCGGCGAGTGGCGGTGGTGGCTTGGATTCGCAATGACCGGCGTCATCGTCGATGGCGGGCTGATGATCGCAGGAGGGATCGAGATCGAACACGGCTCCCCATTCTGGCTCTGGGCGCTGTGGCCACTATTCGCCACGACGCTGCATCACTGTCTGGCTTGGCTTTGGTCACACCGCGCCCTGGCGGTGGCCTGCGGCATTATCGGCGGGCCGATGAGCTATCTTTCCGGCGCGGCGCTCGCCGGTGTCAATATCCAGCCTTGGGCCATCGCTGTCGAAGCCATGGTCTGGGCCATCATCTGCAGTGGAGTCGCGTGGCGCCTGGGCGGTTCCCCCCAGTCGCAGCCCGGCGGGCAGAATCAGGAATAGACGTTTGCCACGGCCTGTCGCAGCCGATTTTCCACTTCCCCGGCTGGCTGGGGTCGGGCATAGAGATAGCCCTGTACGTGGCGGCATCCTCTGGCCAGCAGGAAATCCCGCTGCTCGGCGGTCTCCACGCCCTCAGCGATCACATCCAGATTCAGACCATGGGCCATCGCCAGCACCGCCGAGGTGATCGCCGCATCGGCATGGTCGTGCGGTAGGGCGCGGATGAACTCACGATCGAGCTTCAGCTTGTCGACCGGCAGTCGCTTGAGATAGGCCATCGAGGAATAGCCGGTACCGAAATCATCGATCGCGATCTGCAGCCCTTCCCGCCGCAGCGCCTCCAGCCGCCGCGAAATGTCGCCGGCGCGCTCGTCGAGCAGTACCGATTCGGTCAGTTCCAGGCCGAGCAGTCGAGCCGGCACCCGATACTGCTTCAAGGTCGAGATCAGATGCGACTCCAGGTCGCCCTGGATCAGCTGCAGCGCCGAGAGGTTGACCCAGACGGGCAGCACGTCGAGACCCTGTCCCCGCCAGGTCGCGAGCTGCGCCACGGCCTGGTCGATGACCCAGTTTCCCAGAACCGGCATCAATCCGTGGCGCTCCGCCAGCGGAATGAACTCGCTGGGCAGGATCAGACCATGGTCGGGATGATGCCAGCGCAGCAGCGCCTCCATGCCGACCATTTCGCCGTCGTCGAGACGATGCTGGGTCTGATAGTAGAGTTCCAGCTGGGAGCCCTGAGCCAGAGCCTGGCGCAGTTCGTTGAGAATGGTCAGTTGGCGGTCGCCTTCGACTTCCAGCGAGGGGCGAAAACGTCGATCGTGGTTGCGACCGTGACGTTTGGCGCTGTAGAGCGCGGATTCGAGCCGCTGGAACAGCACGTTGGGATCGGCCCCGTCTTCCGGCGCCCGACAGCTGCCGATGGTCAATCCCAGATGCAACGAACTCTCGTCGATCTCGAACGGTTCGCTGAGATGCTGGCGCAGAGTGGCGATCCACTTGTCATGATCGTCGAACGTCGTGGTGCGAATGACCATGAATTCGTCGCCGCCCAGCCGCCCGACGATACCGCCAGCCACCTGGGCGGCCAGGCGCTGACCGAAACGTGCCAGTAGCCGGTCTCCACTATCGACACCGAGACTGTCGTTGACCGTCTTGAACGCATCGATATCGATCAGCGCCAGGTCCAGTCCCTCGCCGGCACGCAGATGACGCAAACGCGACGCCAGCAGATCATGCAGCCGCCGCCGATTGGGCAGCCCGGTGAGCGGATCCTCGAAACCGATACGACGCAGATCCTGCTCCCGTGACTTGTGCCGGGTGATATCGGTGAACAGGCCGACATAATGGGATACCCGTCCCTTGTGGTCATGACACGCCTGAACCCGCAGCCACTGGGGATACTGATCACCGTGCTTGCGCTCGTTCCAGATCTCGCCTTCCCAGCGCCCGGTGGTTTTCAGGGTCTGCCAGTAGCGATCGTAGAACGCCTTGTCGTGACGACCTGAAGAGAGGGCGGAAGGATCGAGGCCGCGGATCTCCTCGAGCGTATAGCCGGTGATCTGGGTAAAGGCGGGATTGACGATCACGATTCGATTGGCGGCGTTGGTGATCATCACGCCATCCTGGGACAGTTCGAGGGCCTGCTCGCCGAGGCGACGCCGCTGATGCTCGAGCCGGATCTGGCGCCAGCCATCGACCATGCCAATGGCGATGACCACCAGCGCCGCCAGTCGCAAGCTCAGCAACGGCAGCACGCTAGCGCCAGCGAGTGCCGCCAGCGCCAACCAGACCAGCGGTCGATTCAGCGTAAAGAAAGGCCACATAGATCGTCTTTTATCGTCGTTATCATTTGCCTGGCGGCCGTTGCAAAGACCCCGTTCCCTTTTTGCATCATGCCCCGCCGGTATTCGCCAGAGCAAGCGTCGCGCGGATCATTGCGCGGCAGATCGCACACGACTAGGCTTTGGCCGACGTGCATTCAGTGCTCGCAGCCATTAGACTGGCCGCGCCTTGGAGACGACAAGGCAAACTCTTTTTCGATTCTCGGAACCATCCAGTGACCAGACAGCACTCTTTCAGCCAAGACGATCTGCTGAAATGCAGCCGGGGGGAACTGTTCGGCCCCGGAAACGCCCAGCTTCCCGCGCCCAACATGCTGATGCTCGATCGCATCACGCGGATCAACGAGGACGGCGGCAAGTATCACAAGGGCGAGATCATCGCCGAGCTGGATATCCATCCCGACCTGTGGTTCTTCCAGTGCCACTTCCCCGGTGACCCGGTCATGCCCGGCTGCCTCGGCCTGGATGCCATGTGGCAGCTGGTCGGCTTTCATCTTGGCTGGCTGGGTAACCCCGGCCGAGGCCGCGCCCTGGGGTGTGGCGAGGTCAAGTTCTCCGGACAGATCCTGCCCAGCGCCGGCCAGGTTTCGTATCATATCGAGATCAAGCGCGTGATCACTCGACGCCTGGTACTGGGTATCGCCGACGGCACGCTGTCGGTAGATGGCCAGGATATCTACGAGGCCAAGGACTTGCGCGTCGGTCTATTTACCAATACTGAGAAATTCTGAGCGGGAGGCTTCCATGAAACGAGTGGTAGTCACCGGCCTGGGTATTGTTTCCTGCCTGGGCAATGATGCCCGGCAGGTGCTCGATGCTCTGCGCCAGGGGCGCTCCGGCATTCGCTTCAAGCCGGAATATGCCGAACTCGGCTTTCGCAGCCACGTGGCCGGTGCCGTCGATATCGATATCGAATCGCTGGTCGATCGCAAGCAGCTTCGCTTCATGGGCGATGCGGCGGCCTACGCCTACATCGCCATGCAGCAGGCGATCGAGGATGCCGGGCTCGAAGCCAGCGATATCTCCAATCCGCGTACCGGACTGATTGCAGGTTCGGGCGGCGCGTCCAGCGCCAATCAGGTCGAAGCCGCCGATGTGATGCGTGAAAAAGGTCTGCGCCGCGTCGGGCCTTACCGGGTGACCCGAACCATGGGGAGCACGGTCTCGGCGTGTCTGGCAACGCCGTTCAAGATCAAGGGTGTCAACTACTCCATCTCTTCCGCCTGCGCCACTTCGGCTCACTGCATCGGCAGTGCCGTCGAGCAGATCCAGCTCGGCAAGCAGGACGTGGTCTTCGCCGGTGGCGGCGAGGAGGAGCACTGGACGCTGTCGTGTCTGTTCGATGCCATGGGCGCACTGACCACTCACTACAACGACACGCCGGAAAAGGCCTCGCGCCCTTACGACGTGGATCGCGACGGCTTCATCATTGCCGGCGGCGGCGGGATGCTGGTGGTGGAAGAACTCGAACATGCCAAGGCTCGCGGTGCCAGGATCTATGCCGAGATCACCGGCTACGGCGCCACTTCCGACGGTCATGACATGGTGGCCCCCTCCGGCGAAGGGGCGGCGCGCTGCATGCGTCAGGCGCTCGCGGGTCTCGACGGCAAGGTCGACTACGTCAACACCCACGGCACTTCGACGCCGGTGGGCGACGTGGCCGAGCTCAAGGCGATTCGCGAAGTGTTCGGCGACAGCACGCCGGCGATGAGCTCGACCAAATCGCTGACCGGCCACTCGCTGGGC
>NZ_MSDO01000128.1 GCF_001937195.1 Salinicola socius
GAAAAAACCGGCTGCTGAGAGCCGGTTCTTTTCAATTCGGTGGCGGAGGGGGAGGATGGGCGTCGCTACGCTCCGCCGCCCGACGCTACGCGCCTTGGCTCGAACCGGAGGGTTCTCATCCACTCCCCCTCACCAATGCCTCATTCCAGGCATGAAAAAACCGGCTGCTGAGAGCCGGTTCTTTTCAATTCGGTGGCGGAGGGGGAGGGATTCGAACCCTCGAAGCCTTGCGACTTACACACTTTCCAGGCGTGCTCCTTCGACCACTCGGACACCCCTCCGCATTTTCGCTCTTCTCGTAACGGCTGTGCCGGTGCGTTCAGAACGGCGCACATAGTATCGAGCTAAGCCCGTGATCGCAAGCCGTTTTTCCTTTCCCGGCGACCTTTTACGTTCATCGTCCAGGACTGGGGCGCCGCGCTAGCTCCATCGTTCTACGAAGTCCGCCGGGTTGCGCGCCGGGGCATCGGGGTAGCGCCCGCCGGGCTGGCC
>NZ_MSDO01000129.1 GCF_001937195.1 Salinicola socius
AAAAGAACCGGCTCTCAGCAGCCGGTTTTTTCATGCCTGGAATGAGGCATTGGTGAGGGGGAGTGGATGAGAACCCTCCGGTTCGAGCCAAGGCGCGTAGCGACGGGCGGCGGAGCGTAGCGACGCCCATCCCCCCTCCGCCACCGAATTGAAAAGAACCGGCTCTCAGCAGCCGGTTTTTTCATGCCTGGAATGATGTTCAAAGGGAGGAAGGAAAATCCGCCGTTGCAAACGGGTTCCAGCAACGACGCCAACGCCTGTACTATAAAAATTCGAGTAATGGTCAGCAGGAATCGCAATGAAGACCATCGGCATACTGGGCGGCATGAGCTGGGAATCCACGCAGAGCTATTATCGGTTGCTCAACGAGGGCGTGCGTGACCGTCTTGGCGGGTATCACTCGGCGAAGATCGCCATGGTCAGCGTCGACTTTGCCGAGATCGAGGCGCTGCAACAGAGCGGTGATTGGGATCAAGCGGGAAAGACGCTGGCGACAGCGGCCCGTCAGATCGAGGCCGCTGGCGCAGAGTGTCTGTTGCTGGCGACCAATACCATGCACAGGGTGTCCGGTGCGATCGAGTCGGCACTGAGCATTCCGTTTCTCCATATTGCCGATGGCACCGGTTCACG
>NZ_MSDO01000130.1 GCF_001937195.1 Salinicola socius
CGGAATTGGTAGACGCGCTAGCTTCAGGTGCTAGTGTCCTTACGGACGTGGAGGTTCAAGTCCTCTTCTGGGCACCATCGCTTCTTGCGGTGACGCTTTCGAGAATGAAAATTCAATGAAAGCCACAGGGTCGGATTAAGCCCGGATGGCGGAATTGGTAGACGCGCTAGCTTCAGGTGCTAGTGTCCTTATGGACGTGGAGGTTCAAGTCCTCTCCTGGGCACCATGTGTCATGTACTGCAGAACATTTCGATCGAACAAGCACCGACTGTCTGACACAACGCCGGTTACTGCCCAACGATCTATTCTTCGCAAGATCTCTTTGCGCACGGTTTCTCTTTTTCCGGCGTCATCCTCTTCATCATCCCGATCCCGTATCAGCTCCTGCCATGAGCGCCTCTCCCGGCACCCTTCTCGCCGTTTGCGCGGATAGACTCCTGCCGACCAGCGCCCGCTCGATACGCCAGAGATCACTGATA
>NZ_MSDO01000131.1 GCF_001937195.1 Salinicola socius
GGTGCCGGTCACGGTGATGGTGACCGTCTTGGGTGCACTGACGCCGCCATCGTTATCGGTAGCGGTATAGCTGAAGGTGACGTCGCGACTTTCGCCCGCGGCGAGACTGTCGAAGTCGGTGCCCGGCGTGAAGTTGTAGCTGCCGTCGCTATTAAAGCTGAGGCTACCGTTGCCGGTGCCGACATCCGTTGCCAGGTCGTAACCGGCGATCGTCCCATCGACATCGGTCGCGACCGGCACTTGCCCGCTGAGAACGCTGTTCTCGCCGGTGGTTTGGGTATCGGCGACGGCCACCGGTGCATCGTTAGTCCCCGTGACGGTGATGGTGACCGTCTTCGGTGCACTGACGCCGCCGTCGTTATCGGTGGCGGTGTAGCTGAAGGTGACGTCGCGGCTCTCGCCGGCGGCCAGAGTGTCGAAGTCGGTGCCCGGGGCGAAGCTGTAGGAACCGTCGGCGTTGAAGTTCAGCGTTCCGTTACCCTGACCTACGCCGGTGTCGAGTGCGTAGCTGGCGATGGTGCCAT
>NZ_MSDO01000132.1 GCF_001937195.1 Salinicola socius
CGCGCGGTCAACGGCGTAACAGGTAGCGTGGGGCAGGCCATCACCGGCTCCAACGGTGGGACCTTCACGCTAAACGCGGACGGCTCCTACAGCTTCAATCCGGGCACGACGTTCGATCGCCTGGCCGCGGGACAGACCGAAAAGACGAAAATCAGCTACACCGTCAGCGAGGGCCAGGGCGGCACCGCCACCTCGACGCTGACCGTAACGGTGACCGGCACCAACGATGCACCGGTCGCTCAGGCAGGCACGGCCACGACGGAAGAGAACACGCTGCTGACCGGCCAGGTCCCGGCAGCAACGGATGTCGATGGGACGATCGCCGGTTACGACCTGGCGACGGATGTCGGCACCGGCAATGGTTCATTGACGTTCAATGCCGACGGCAGCTACAGCTTCACGCCGGGCACCGACTTCGACGGTCTCGCCGCCGGCGAAAACCGCGACGTCACCTTCAGCTATACCGCCACCGATAACGACGGCGGCGTCAGCGAACCCAAGACGGTGACGATCACCGTCACGGGGACTAACGATGCGCCGGTGGCCGTCGCTGAC
>NZ_MSDO01000133.1 GCF_001937195.1 Salinicola socius
GCGTGAAGCTGTAGCTGCCGTCGGCATTGAACGTCAATGAACCATTGCCGTCACCGACGTTGTCCACGAGTTGGTAGCTGTCGATGGTGCCATCGACATCCGATGCCGCCGGCACCTGGCCGGTCAGTAGTGTGTTCTCTTCCGTCGTGGCCGTGCCTGCCTGAGCCACCGGCGCGTCGTTGGTGCCGGTGACGGTGATGGTGATGGTCTTGGGTGCACTGACGCCGCCATCGTTATCGGTGGCGGTATAGCTGAAGGTGACGTCGCGGCTCTCGCCAACAGCGAGAGCGTCGAAGTCGGCACCGGGGGTGAAGCTGTAGCTGCCGTCGCTATTAAAGCTGAGGCTGCCGTTGCCGGTGCCGACATCCGTCGCCAGGTCGTAACCGGCGATGGTGCCATCGATATCGGTCGCTGCCGGCACCTGCCCGCTGAGAACGCTGTTCTCGCCGGTGGTTTGGGTATCGGCGACGGCGACCGGGGCGTCGTTAGTGCCGGTCACGGTGATGGTGACCGTCTTGGGTGCACTGACGCCGCCGTCGTTATCGGTGGCGGTATAGCTGAAGGTGACGTCGCGGCTCGCGCCGGCA
>NZ_MSDO01000134.1 GCF_001937195.1 Salinicola socius
AGAGCCGCGACGTCACCTTCAGCTATACCGCCACCGATAACGATGGCGGCGTCAGTGCACCGAAGACGGTCACCATCACCGTCACGGGGACTAACGATGCGCCGGTCGCTCAGGCAGGCACGGCCACGACGGAAGAGAACAGCGTTCTCAGTGGGCAAGTTCCAGCAGCAAGTGACGTCGATGGCACCATCGCCAGCTACGCACTCGACGCCAGCGTAGGTCAGGGCAACGGTAGCCTGACATTCAACGCCGACGGTTCCTACAGCTTCGCCCCCGGCACCGACTTCGATGGTCTCGCTGCCGGCGCGAGCCGCGACGTCACCTTCAGCTATACCGCCACCGATAACGACGGCGGCGTCAGTGCACCCAAGACGGTCACCATCACCGTGACCGGCACTAACGACGCCCCGGTCGCCGTCGCCGATACCCAAACCACCGGCGAGAACAGCGTTCTCAGCGGGCAGGTGCCGGCAGCGACCGATATCGATGGCACCATCGCCGGTTACGACCTGGCGACGGATGTCGGCACCGGCAACGGCAGCCTCAGCTT
>NZ_MSDO01000135.1 GCF_001937195.1 Salinicola socius
ATAACCGGCGATGGTGCCGTCGACGTCACTTGCCGCCGGCACCTGGCCGGTCAGTAGTGTGTTCTCTTCCGTCGTGGCCGTGCCTGCCTGAGCCACCGGCGCGTCGTTGGTGCCGGTGACGGTAATGGTGACAGTCTTGGGTGCACTGACGCCGCCGTCGTTATCGGTGGCGGTATAGCTGAAGGTGACGTCGCGGCTCTCGCCCGCGGCGAGACCGTCGAAGTCGGTGCCGGGCGTGAAGCTGTAGGAACCGTCGGCATTGAACGTCAGGCTACCGTTGCCCTGACCTACGCCGGTGTCGAGGGCGTAGCTGGCGATGGTGCCATCGACATCGGTCGCTGCCGGCACCTGCCCGCTAAGAACGCTGTTCTCGCCGGTGGTTTGGGTGTCAGCGACGGCCACTGGAACGTCGTTGGTGCCGGTCACGGTGATGGTCACCGTCTTCGGTGCACTGACGCCGCCATCGTTA
>NZ_MSDO01000015.1 GCF_001937195.1 Salinicola socius
CGGCCTGCTTGAGGTTCTGGCGGCTGTCGAGGGCGTCGGCGTTGTGGTCCTGGGCGCTCTGGCTGAGGCTGTCGCTGAGGTGGTAGGCGCTGTCGAGCTGCTGTCTGGCCGGGGTGAGGTCGAGCTGGTCGCCGCTGGCGCCGAGCTGGCCCCAGCTTGAGAGGTAGAGCCCCTGGTTGGCGCGGATGGCGCCATAGGCATCGGTGCGCAGCTCGAACCCGGTACCGCGGAAGGCACCCCGGGTGTTGCCGGTCTGGTGGATCAGGTAGCCGAGGTTGAGCTGGCTCTTCTCGGCTTCGGAGTTGAGCCGAACACGTTCCTGGTCGATGGCGTCGTCGAAGACGAGTTCGTTGTACTTGCTGCCGCGGTAGGTCTTGCTCTTGAAGCCGGAGAGCAGGCCGTGGCTGTGCCAGTCGGGCCTCTGCTCGCCGTTGTAGACCCGGCCGGTGATCAGCGGCCGGTCGGCATCGCCCTCGAGGAAATCGACCAGCACTTCCTGGCCGATGCGCGGGACGAAAAAGTGGCCGGTGCCGCCACTCATGTAGTCGGAGAGACGGTCGCTATCGCCCTCGTCTTCTACCCCATGCGCCTGCTTGGCAGCGTCGAGCTGCGGCTGCAGGCTGCCCGGCAACGCCTGGAGCTGGGCCGAGACCGGCAGGGCGTTCTCGGCGTGGACGGTCACCCCGAGCAGCAGGAACTGGCGTTCTTCCTCACCGCCCAGATCGTGCAGCGGGTGCTGGGGCAGACGGGTTTGAGCGCCTAAAAAAACCGATCAAATGCCTCGCTCTGGCAACAGCCCTCTATCGGCCAGAAACACCTCGGTCGCCCGGGCCAGTTTGATATGCTCCTCATTCTCGGGGTCGAACGGCTCCTTGGTGGTCACGATCAGGGTGCCGATATCGGGCAAGTATTCGGCCAGCGCGACAAAGGGCATCTCGTTGCTCAAATCGACGTCCGGCACCAGTGCCATCCAACCGACCCACTCGCGATGGGGGAAAGCGGCCAAATCAAAATAAGCGAATGGCGCCACATTCGCCCAGCGAGGCGGCATCACTTCAGACAATTTTCGTAGGCAGTTAGCGAAGGCCTGCCAGTAATCTGGCCAGGCGGTCTGTTTGAGTCGAGTGTTTCGTAATGAGAAAACTCCTGAGCCTCCCCCCCCCCAAGAAAAGCTGTTCTCGGTATAGTGGTATTTTTTTTCCTCCATGCTGAAATTTCCGTAGGAGGTGAACGATATAAGCCCCACTCCTTTGTAGTTATGATTGAACTGGCGAACATCACTGATGGCAAGCTGAACCACCCTGGCTCGTTCGTGTACGTCCAGTAATACCCCGCGATCATCATCAGCATAGCGCCACTGACTCAGCACTGGGTCTTCTTGGCTGATCGCATCTAGCATGGAAATCCAACGGTCATACACGGCTTCTGCGGCCATTGGATCTTCGGCAGGAGGAACGATAAAGCTGATTACTGCGCCAGCATAGCTCATGACTGATCTCTCTTGATTTTTTAAAAGGGTTCGTAGATGCACGGGACTGGCAACCTTGCAGCCAAAAAAACTCGGCTGACATAGTCTCTCACCACATCGTCCGAAAAATACCAGGATAGCTGAGCTGGGGGAGTGTTGCTCTTGATGGCGTCGTATTGCTGGCTTGCTTGAGTGGGAAAGCCCTTTATTGCTTTCGACATAAAGTCCAGTCGCTGTCCACGGCTATTGACGATGACTCGTGGCTCCCAGTTTCCATCCAGATCCTGCTCCAGAAACTGCCGATAGCCATACTTGGCCTCGACCAACGTGCAACTGGCTGACCAGAATCCATCGAAATCGACGCCGCTGAATCGCCACTCCTCGATCCGGTTGGGCCCCACGATAGCAAAGGTCGGTCCGCCGCCCATATTGGCGATCTTCAGCTGGTATTCGGGCCAACGTCCGTCCCCCGTTTCGAATCGCCGGCCTGCGACGAATGTGCCTCCCCTTTTTCGGGGCTCGCAGTCGTTGCAGTCTTCGTTGGTGTCGGTATCGCTGACTTCACCCGCGACCGGCCGCGAACGAGTGTCGCTGTCGCTTTCTGAGGTCGTGTCGTTCAGTACACCGACCGCGGTAAGCGCCTCGCGGGTGATCGCGAGGTTGTAATTCACGGCTGTGGTCAGGACTTCCTTGCCGGCCTCCGCCATGGCGTTGCCTGCCTTGGAGAAGGCGCCGGTCTGCGATTCGATCGTGGCGGCTGCCGTGCCGGCCCCCACGACACCCAGCAGGACCAGCGCCTCGTACCCGCCCAATGCAATGAGTGGCAATACCATCAGTCGTCTCCCTGGTTGGTGGCACTGGCCGGGGGCATCTCGATCAACGCCAGCAGGTCCTGGGCGAGCAGATCGGGCGACTGCTCGCTCTCTCGGAAATAGCGAGCGACTGTCTCGCCGTCGATCAGCGCCGGGGCGCTCAGGCCGTAGAGCATGTACTTTTGAATCAGGTCTTTTCGGGTCATGCCAAAGCCGGTGGCGCGGTCGTAACCCTGGCCCAGGGTCTCGGCATGGGCTTGGGGTGTCTGTTGCCGGTAGAGTGAGGGCAGACGAGATTGCAGAAACGCCATCGCCTCGTCGATCATCGCTTGCCGTTCGGGCTGGCGCAGCCGTCGCTCCTGATCCGGCGTCAGTTCGATCATGGTCTTTCTCCCTGCAACATATCTTCCGCATCATCGGATGGCTGGAAAACCTGTCGCTCCTCCGTCACACGAACGCTCCAATAACGAATAGGGCCAAACAACGTCTTCCGTTGCTCGTCGTCCAGCAGTTGCATCAGCTTGGTGAAAACCCTTGGGTCGTAGTAGCGCAGTAGCGCGAGGCCACCATCGGGCAAGCGCATGTCGAGCTGCTTTTGCAGATGCGCGAAGAGATCGTTTGTCGCGCTCTCGTCGACCCATAGCCAACTGAAAGCGGCCACCTCAGTATCTTGTTCGATCAGCGTGGCGCACTCGGCATCGCGCAGGCCGTTCAGTGGCACCAGATGGGGAGCGATGGCGGAGAAACCCTGTTCGGGCGTGTTCTGAAACAGGCTGCGCGAGGCGCCGCGGCGATGGATCGGCAAGACCGTGTTCTGCGTTCGCCGGTCGATCGACAGGTCGACCAGCAGATAGCCAACGAGCTTTTCGTCGTCAGCCTGCTCGAACAGGCGCTGCAGCCGCTCGTCAGCCAGTGTGAGGTGGGCATCTTTCATGGGGCATCACCGACGCAGATACGTCGCCCCCTTCTCGGCGGCTTCCAGCAGGCATGAGTAGCAGAGTGGTTCACGCGGTAGCGCATCGAGCGGAATCTGGAGACTCGTCGGCCCGCCGAAGTTGTGCTGCGCCCCCTTGAGATCCGCGGCACCCGGGCAGTGGACTTCGATGTTGCCGCCTTCGATGCGGATATAGCCGCCGCCGCTCTGCAGCAGGATGCCGTTCTCGGCATTGATTTCGATGCGGCCCTCGGTCGAAGTCACCTTGACGCCTTTCTCCGCGGTGAAGGCCATTTCGCCATCCTGCGCCTGCATCTCCACCTTGCCCCGCGCCGCGAACAGCTTGATGCCCGCCTTCTGCACGAACAGCGAGAGCTTCTCGGAGATCGAGGCGACCAGGCTCTTGCCGGTGGCGATGTTGACGTTTTCGCCGCTGGAGATGCTGAGCGATCTGCCCTGGGCCAGGTGGGTCGATTCCGGGGTACTCATGGTGATGCCCGCCGGGGAGGCCAGGTGCAGCCAGGGGGCTTTCATCCGCGCCG
>NZ_MSDO01000136.1 GCF_001937195.1 Salinicola socius
GCCGCCATCGTTATCGGTGGCGGTATAGCTGAAGGTGACGTCGCGGCTCTCGCCCGCGGCGAGACCGTCGAAGTCGGTGCCGGGCGTGAAGCTGTAGCTGCCGTCGCTATTAAAGCTGAGGCTGCCGTTGCCGGTGCCGACATCCGTCGCCAGGTCGTAACCGGCGATGGTGCCATCGACATCGGACGCCGCCGGCACCTGGCCGGTGAGAAGGGTGTTCTCGCCGGTGGTGGGGGTACCGGCGAGAGCGACCGGGGCATCGTTAGTGCCGGTGACGGTAATGGTGACGGTCTTGGGCGCACTGACGCCGCCATCGTTATCGGTGGCGGTATAGCTGAAGGTGACGTCGCGGCTCGCGCCGGCAGCGAGACCATCGAAGTCGGTGCCGGGGGCGAAGCTGTAGGAACCGTCGGCGTTGAACGTCAGGCTACCGTTGCCCTGACCTACGCCGGCGTCGAGCGCGTAGCTGGCGATGGTGCCATCGACGTCACTTGCTGCTGGAACTTGCCC
>NZ_MSDO01000137.1 GCF_001937195.1 Salinicola socius
CCCCGCATGAACCGCTGACTCGAATCTCGCTTGGGCCGCGGCGGGCCCACCGGGGGAGATTATGCTAGGCTGCGCGGCTTATTGCACCGGCCCGAAGCCGCCGGCAGCGCGGCTTATGACACCGGCCCGAAGCCGCCGGCAGTGCGGCTTATGACACCGGCCCGAAGCCGCCGGCAGTGCGGCTTATGACACCGGCCCGAAGCCGCCGGCAGTGCGCCAAATGGCAACCAGTCAGGAGAAGCATGATGAAGGTCGTCCACGTCAAGAATCCCGAGACCCGTGAAGCGTGTCTCGCCAAGCTGTGCGCCAGCGTCTACGGACAGGAAGCCGGCCTGGCGCCGCTGGTGACTTTCGCCGGCACACAGAGCGTGCTGTTCGAGCAAGAGGCGGCACGACTTTTCGCGCTGACCGAGGACGACGGTACGGTGCTATGTCTTGCGCTGATCTCGTCCGACGTGGAAGGCGCGACCATGGAAGTGGGCATGCTGTCGACGCCGGAAGGGAAGGGCAATACCCGCCAT
>NZ_MSDO01000138.1 GCF_001937195.1 Salinicola socius
AGACGGTCATGGCCGAGGCCGCCTTGCTGGCGGAACCGGACGTCAAGACGGCGGGATAGAGGCGAGCCATCGGCACGGCGGATGAAGAGTCGCAAAATAGAACAGCGTCATTCATTGTCGGGTTTGCCGTGCCTACCTGTCATTGTTCCAAATGACGCACTTATCAGAAGGTACGGTAATCGGCGGTGTTAGCGTCACGATTGCGCGTAAAATCGCGCTGTGGCGTGGAATCGGCGGGTCTGGTGGGTCGTGTAGGATTCGAACCTACGACCAATTGGTTAAAAGCCAACTGCTCTACCAACTGAGCTAACGACCCATGCGCTGTTGATCCATGGCGCTAATCGGCGCCAAAAGCATCGACCCGTCGGAGAGTGGTGGGTCGTGTAGGATTCGAACCTACGACCAATTGGTT
>NZ_MSDO01000139.1 GCF_001937195.1 Salinicola socius
GTGACAGCCGCCTCGGGGCGGGAAAAAACGCTTGCCTGCTCCGATGGTTATGAGTAATATGTGCGCCCAGTCGGAAGGGGTCGTTAGCTCAGTTGGTAGAGCAGTTGGCTTTTAACCAATTGGTCGTAGGTTCGAATCCTACACGACCCACCAGACCCGCCGATTCCACGCCACAGCGCGATTTTACGCGCAATCGTGACGCTAACACCGCCGATTACCGTACCTTCTGATAAGTGCGTCATTTGGAACAATGACAGGTAGGCACGGCAAACCCGA
>NZ_MSDO01000140.1 GCF_001937195.1 Salinicola socius
TATGTGCGCCGTTCTGAACGCACCGGCACAGCCGTTACGAGAAGAGCGAAAATGCGGAGGGGTGTCCGAGTGGTCGAAGGAGCACGCCTGGAAAGTGTGTAAGTCGCAAGGCTTCGAGGGTTCGAATCCCTCCCCCTCCGCCACCGAATTGAAAAGAACCGGCTCTCAGCAGCCGGTTTTTTCATGCCTGGAATGATGTTCAAAGGGAGGAAGGAAAATCCGCCGTTGCAAACGGGTTCCAGCAACGACGCCAACGCC
>NZ_MSDO01000141.1 GCF_001937195.1 Salinicola socius
GGGAGACGTTGCCGGCGGCATCGGTGGCAGTGGCGGTGAAGTTCACCTCGCCATCGGGCAGGGCGTTCGCGTCGCCGATGGTGAATGACCAGTTGCCATCATCGTCGGCATCGGCAGTGCCGATCTGGGTACCATTGGCGAGGATCGCCACCGTGGCATTGGCGGCGGCGGTGCCGGTCAGTGTCGGCGTGGCGTCGTTGGTGCTGTCGCCATCGCCGAGGGTGCCGGTCGGATCGATGTCATCGGTGGCGCTGTCGATAACTGGTGCCACCGGATCGGTGACATCGATGGTGACCGCGCCGAGGTTACCCACCCCGCTGGTGTTGCCGGCGGCATCGGTCTGACGCACCTGCACGGCGCCAGCGGCATAGTCGCCTTCGGGCAGCTCGAAGGCGGTACCCGTGCCGGGCGTCCAGCTATCGCCGCCATCGGTGGAATATTCCCACGTTGCCTCGCCTTCGAGGCCACCGACACTGATGATGGGGTCACGGGTGATGCCGTCACCGTCGATGGCGGTATCCACCGCCAGCGCGGGTGTCGGGGCCTCCGGTGCC
>NZ_MSDO01000142.1 GCF_001937195.1 Salinicola socius
GGCGACGGTGATCGGGTCACTATCGAGGTGCTGGCTCAACGCGATGAGCGCCACGTTCGAGGAATCGCCCTTACCCCGACCCAAGGCCTGTCGCGTGGGATGCCTGTGAAGGACAGCGGTGGACCGCTGAAGGCACCGGTTGGCAAACCCATACTGTCGCGCATGTTCGATGTTTTCGGTATACCGAAAACATCGAACATGCGCGACAGTATGGGTTTGCCAACCGGTGCCTTCAGCGGTCCACCGCTGTCCTTCACAGGCATCCCACGCGACAGGCCTTGGGTCGGGGTAAGGGCGATTCCTCGAACGTGGCGCTCATCGCGTTGAGCCAGCACCTCGATAGTGACCCGATCACCGTCGCC
>NZ_MSDO01000143.1 GCF_001937195.1 Salinicola socius
CCGAATGACCTCGTCGGATGGCAAGGTCGATGCCACGGGAGAGCTGATCACGCAGAAGGGGAGTTCACCGAAATCGTCGAGCTGCTGGAAACCGACCGGGAAGCGCAGCCCCCTGAACAAGCGCCCCAGGCCGCCAGCTCGGCTGAAGCAGTGAAAAAGCATCAGGTAGTGCACGACGAAGCGATGAAGTTCCGAGCCGCTACGGTTGGGATCGCGAATCACCTGGCGGAAGCGGCTCAGTTCGAATGACGAATTCGTCATTCGAACTGAGCCGCTTCCGCCAGGTGATTCGCGATCCCAACCGTAGCGGCTCGGAACTTCATCGCTTCGTCGTGCACTACCTGATGCTTTTTCACTGCTTCAGCCGAGCTGGCGGCCTGGGGCGCTTGTTCAGGGGGCTGCGCTTCCCGGTCGGTTTCCAGCAGCTCGACGATTTCGGTGAACTCCCCTTCTGCGTGATCAGCTCTCCCGTGGCATCGACCTTGCCATCCGACGAGGTCATTCGG
>NZ_MSDO01000144.1 GCF_001937195.1 Salinicola socius
CACCGGCGCATCGTTAGTCCCCGTGACGGTAATGGTGACCGTCTTGGGCTCGCTGACCCCACCATCGTTGTCGGTGGCGGTATAGCTGAAAGTGACGTCACGGCTTTCGCCGGTAGCCAGACCATCGAAGTCAGTGCCGGGGGCGAAGCTGTAGGAACCGTCGGCGTTGAACGTCAACGAGCCGTTGCCCTGACCTACACCGGTGTCGAGGGCATAGCTGGCGATGGTGCCATCGACATCAGTCGCTGCCGGAACCTGGCCACTAAGAACGCTGTTCTCGCCGGTGGTCTGGGTATCGGCGACGGCCACCGGCGCATCGTTGGTGCCGGTCACGGTGATGGTGACCGTCTTCGGTGCACTGACGCCGCCGTCGTTATCGGTGGCGGTATAGCTGAAGGTGACGTCGCGGCTCTCGCCCGCGGCGAGACCGTCGAAGTCGGTGCCGGGGGTGAAGCTGTAGCTGCCGTCGGCATTGAACGTCAGGCTGCCGTTGCCCTGACCTACGCCGGTGTCGAGCGCGTAGCTGGCGATGGTGCCATCGACGTCACTTGCTGCTGGAACCTGCCCGCTAAGAACGCTGTTCTCGCCGGTGGTCTGGGTATTAGCGACGGCCACCGGCGCGTCGTTGGTGCCGGTCACGGTGATGGTGACCGTCTTGGGTGCACTGACGCCGCCATCGTTATCGGTGGCGGTATAGCTGAAGGTGACGTCGCGGCTCTCGCCGGCAGCCAGACCGTCGAAGTCGGCACCCGGCGTGAAGCTGTAGCTGCCGTCGCTATTAAAGCTGAGGCTACCGTTGCCGGTGCCGACATCCGTCGCCAGGTCGTAACCGGCGATCGTCCCATCGATATCGGTCGCTGCCGGAACCTGCCCACTGAGAACGCTGTTCTCGCCGG
>NZ_MSDO01000145.1 GCF_001937195.1 Salinicola socius
AGGGCAAAGGCAGCCTGACGTTCAACGCCGACGGCTCCTACAGCTTCGCCCCCGGCACTGACTTCGATGGTCTGGCCGCAGGCGAAAGTCGCGACGTCACCTTCAGCTACACCGCCACCGATAACGATGGCGGCGTCAGTGCGCCCAAGACGGTCACCATTACCGTCACCGGTACCAACGACGCCCCGGTGGCCGTCGCCGATACCCAGACTACCGGCGAGAACAGCGTTCTCAGCGGGCAGGTGCCGGCAGCGACCGATGTCGATGGGACGATCGCCGGTTACGACCTGGCGACGGATGTCGGCACCGGCAACGGCAGCCTCAGCT
>NZ_MSDO01000016.1 GCF_001937195.1 Salinicola socius
AGCCATGATCAAACTCTTCAGTTTAAAGTCTGATAGTCCTTACTTTTCCCAGGCCCGAAGACAAAGGAAAAAAGCGGACCAAACTTGGTTCAAGGTCAAACGAATCTTTGACGAGTCGCTTGCCTCGATATGTCGTGACTGACGTCACGCGAGAGCAAGCACCCACATCAATTACCTGATCGATTGTTAAAGAGCGTTCCCACTTGGGAGTCTTGCGACTTCCGCCACGAGCCTGAAAGGTTTCAAGTGCTTGTCAGCGCTTGTTTTCTTGCTCGCCGTAAGGAGTGGCGTATTTTAAGGATCTGAGCGAAGATGTCAACGTTTTTCTGTCGAATCCTGCCGGGCGCCGTTGCTGCTCAGTGGTGCCGACCCTGCGAAGAACTGGGAAGCGATTGTGCCTGCCTCACCGCCTTGCGTCAACCGATTTCTTCAATCAAATCAAACGCTTGGCTTTCTCCTTCACCGCCTCCGAGAACCTGTCTCGGCGGCAGCGGATGCGTACTTTACGGACCCGCCCGCGTCTTGGCAAGCCCTGATTGGTAAAAAATCAAATTTGATAGCAGACGGTTGCCACAACGGCCTCCCCTCCAGCGACTGGAATCGCTCTAAGCCGCCGTCATGCCAGCACATCGCCGTAAAGAGAGACCTTTGGCCCAGTCTGCTCGAAGTAGCTCTGAGCGCCACCAAAGAAGCGTTGATAAATGCACCAGTATTGGTAAAACCAATTTCACGAACCGGTATCAGGAGCTTCATCTCGTGGCCTACCCCTCCGTCAGGCAGCCCCGTCTGGCCGACGTCATCACCGAACGTCTCGAAGCGATGATCCTCGAGGGCAGCCTCAAGCCTGGCCATCGCCTGCCGGCTGAACGCGAGCTGGCCGAGCGTTTCGGTGTCTCACGCCCGTCATTACGCGAAGCCATTCAGAAGCTGGCCGCGCGCGGACTGTTGACCAGCCGCCAGGGCGGCGGCACCTATGTCAGCGAACGCCTCGCGGACAGCTACGGCGATCCCATGCTGGAAATTCTGTCGCGCCACGACGAATTTCAGCTGGACGTACTGGAGTTTCGCGACGCCATGGAAGGCATTACGGCCTACCATGCGGCAATGCGGGCAACTCCCGCGGACAAGGAGATGCTGCAGCGGCGGTTCGAAGCGCTGGACAAAAGCTACAGGGATCCGGATCAGCAGAGCGACCCGCTACGCGAAGCCAAGGCCGACGCCGCTTTTCATCTGTCCATTGCCGAGGCTGCGCACAACGTCCTGATGCTGCATACCATTCGCGGCCTGTTCCATTTGCTGGAGAAGAGCATCGTCGGCAACCTGGCACACCTGTTCGAGCGCCCCAATGCCCGCCAGCTACTGATGGCGCAGCACCGTGGGCTGCTAGAGGCGATTCAGGATGGCAGAGCCGAAGACGCACGCACGCTGGCGCACGAACATCTCGATTACGTCAAGACGGGACTGATGGACCTGCAGCGCGCCGAGTCTCGCGCCCGGCGCGCCGAAAGGCGTTCTCAACTGCTGGGCGATCCTCATCCACGTTGATCACTCGCCGGCCAGGTGCTGATCCTTGAGCTTGACGTAATTGCCCGCGGAGTAGCGGAAGAATTCCCGCTCGGCGGCCTTGAGTTCGCGCAGCGGTTTGGCAGGGTTACCGGCGTAGACATAGCCACTCTCCAGCACCTTGCCCGGTGGCACCATGGCGCCAGCGGCGATGATCACCTCATCCTCGACAACCACGCCGTCCAGCACCACGGCACCCATCCCGATCAGCACCCGATTGCCGATCTTGCAGCCGTGCAGCGTGGCCTGATGCCCGATCGTGACTTCATCCCCGATCACCAGCGGATGACCACCGGGGTTGTAGTCGCTGGCGTGGGTGCAGTGCAACACGCAACCGTCCTGCACGCTGGTGCGCGCGCCGATACGAATGCGATGGACATCGCCACGGATGACCGCCATTGGCCATACCGAGCAATCATCGCCAAGTGCGACATCTCCTAGAACGACGCTGGCGTCATCGACGAATACCCGCTCGCCGAGGCTTGGCGTGACACCCTGAAACGTTCGAATTGCCATGTTCTCAACTCCTGTCGCTGTCCAGAATTCGGTGACCGATGGAAGGCATTGGCTACATGAGGCTAGTCATCAGCACGACGACCGTCAGTGGTATCGAGACGTAACGCACCAGCCCCAGCCACAGGCGGAAACCGCCGGGGCCGACGTCCAGCGCCGCCGAAGCGGCTTCGGGAGACATGCGCCACGCCGCGAAGATGGCGATCAGCAAGCCGCCGACCGGCAGGAAGATATCCGGAGGAATGGTCGATACCAGCGTGAAGAAGTTCATCTCCCCGACCCAGTGCACGTCCGCCAGCGTGGAGAACGACAATACCGACAATAGCCCCACCAGCCATACCAGCATTCCGATCAGGATAGCAGCCCGGCTACGCCGCCACCCGGCGCCGACGAGCATCGACACCATCGGCTCGGCCAGGTTGATCGACGATGTCCAGGTCGCGACGAGCAGCAGCAGAAAGAAGGCACCCAGCCAGACCTGCCCGCCCGGCAGATCGCTGAACGCGATCGGCAGCGTGACGAACATCAGTCCCGGCCCCTCGCTGGGGTCGAGGCCGTGGGTGAAGACAATGGAAAAGATCGCGATACCGGACAGCAGCGCCACCGCAATATCGAGCAGCGCCACGGCGAAGACCGCCGTCGGCAGACTCTGCTCTTCCGGCATGTAGGCGCCGTATGCCATCAGCGCACAGGCGCCCACGGCCAGCGTGAAGAAGGCATGGCCCATGGCATTGAGCACCACGCTCCAGGTAATGGCGGCGACATTGGGCGTGAACAGCCAGTGCATGGCGGCGCCGAAGCCGGAAGTGGTCACCGCGTAGCCCCCCAGAACGATCAGGATGCCGTACAGCAACGGCATCATCACGTTGTTGAGCTTCTCGATTCCGTTGGCAACGCCGGCCGCCACCACCGACATCGTCAACAGCATGAACAGGGTGTGATTGAAGGTCATGCGCAAGGGGTCGGCCAGAAAGGCATCGAAACTTGCGCCGATCTGTTGAGGCGAGCGACCCACGAAGCTGCCGTTCACCGCACTGACCAGATATTCGATCGACCAGCCGGAGACCACCGAGTAGAACGATAGAATGAAGAACACCGTAATCGCGCCGAAAAGTCCCAACCATTTCCAGTGGCGGCTGACATCGGCCTCGTCCGCCAGGAACGCCAGCGCCTGCATCGGGCTGCGGCGACCGGCGCGCCCGATCATGATCTCCGCCATCATCATCGGCAGCCCCAGCAACAGCACGAACACGATGTAGAGCAGCAGGAACGCCGAGCCCCCGTTCTCGCCGGTCATGTAGGGAAAACGCCAGATATTGCCCAGGCCGACGGCCGCGCCGGTGACTGCCAGAATGAACGCCCGGCGGGACTGCCAGCGCTCCAGAGTTTCACTCATCATTCGGGACCTTTATCGAACGGGTTGCGGCCGCGGATGGCACGCCAAACGGCATGCAAGGCTGGCACGAAAACGCGAAGAGCCTATCAGGGCCGCGACGGAGCGCCAATCCGTTGAAAGCCAACGCGCAACGCCCCATGGATCGGATACCACCTGGTGCCCATACGGATTGAAAGCGGCACCGGCTCCCCCCATATAGAATGCCACTGATTCCATCGTCCGAGGTGACCATGCCGAATAACCCGCTGCTCGAGCATCATACCCTGCCGCCGTTCGAGGCAATTCGTCCCGAACACGTCGTCCCGGCCATCGAGAAGATCATTGCCGACAGCCGTCAGGCGACCGAGGCGCTCGCCCAGCAGCAGAACGTGAGCTGGCAGACGCTCGCCGCGCCGCTGGAAGCGCTCGATGATCGCCTCTCCCAGGCCTGGTCGCCGGTTTCGCATCTCAATTCCACGATGAACAGCGATGCGCTGCGCGACGCCTATCAGCAGTGTCTCGCCATGCTCTCCGAATACAGCACCTGGGTTGGTCAGCATACGGCGCTATTCAAGGCTTTCGAACGTCTTCGCGAGAGCGACGAGTTCGCGACGCTCGATACCGCGCAACGCAAGGCGATCGACAATACCCTGCGCAACTTCCGTCTGGCGGGTGTCGATCTGCCGGCCGACGAGAAAAAGCGCTATGGCGAGATCCAGGCCCGACTGTCGGAACTGGGCAACACCTTCTCCAATCAGTTGCTGGATGCCACCCAGTCCTGGTATCTGGATCTCGATGATGCCCAGCGTCTGAACGGCCTGCCCGAAAGCGCGCTGGAAACGCTGAAGGCCAACGCCGAAGCCAAGGGCAAGTCGGGCTACCGCATCACCCTCGACGTGCCGAGCTTCCTGCCGGTCATGACCTTCGCCGAAGATCGCGAGTTGCGCCGCGAGGTCTACACCGCCTATGTCACTCGCGCCTCGGATCAGGGCCCCAAGGCCGGCGAGAACGACAACGCGCCGGTGATCGAAGAGACGCTGGTCCTGCGCCAGGAACTGGCCCGTCTACTCGGTTTCGACACCTACGCCGATTATTCGCTGGCCACCAAGATGGCCGAGAGCCCCGAGCAAGTTCTGGGTTTCCTCGACGATCTCGCCGAGCGGGCGCATCCCCAGGCACAGCGCGAGTTCAACGAGCTCGAAGCCTATGCCAGGGAGACCCTGGGACTGGATTCCTTGAAGCCGTGGGACACCGGATTCGCCAGCGAGAGGCTTCGTCAGGCGCGCTACGATATTTCTCAGGAGCAGCTGCGTCCCTACTTTCCCGCGCCGCGCGCCATCGAGGGATTGTTCCGCGTCACCGGCAAGCTCTATGGCATCCGCATGGCGGAAAATCCGGAAGCGCCGCGTTATCACCCCGACGTGCAGTACTTCGACGTGCTCGATGGCGAGCGTCCAATCGCCGGCTTCTATCTGGACCTCTACGCCCGCGAGGGCAAGCGTGGCGGAGCCTGGATGGACGTCTGTCGAACGCGTCTTCAGCGCGAGAACGGCGAGCTGCAGCTGCCGGTCGCCTATCTGACCTGCAACTTCACTCCACCGGTCGCGGGCAAACCGGCGCTGCTGACTCACGATGAAGTGCTGACGCTGTTCCACGAATTCGGCCACGGCCTGCATCACATGCTGACACAGCAGACGGTGGCCGATGTCTCCGGGATCAGCGGTGTCGCCTGGGACGCCGTCGAACTGCCGAGCCAGTTCATGGAAAACTTCTGCTGGGAACGCGAAGGTCTCGATCTGATCGCCGGCCATGTCGATACCGGCGAAAAGTTGCCGGACGATCTGCTGGGCAAGCTGCAGGCCGCGCGCAATTTCCAGTCGGCCATGCAGATGATGCGCCAGCTCGAATTCTCGCTGTTCGATTTCCGCCTGCACCACGAGTGCCACAAGCCGAGCTCAGCCGACGTTCAGGCGCTGCTCGACGACGTCCGCGCCAAGGTCTCGGTCGTCACCGCCGTCGACTTCAACCGCTTCCAGAACGGTTTCGCGCACATTTTTGCCGGAGGCTATGCCGCCGGGTACTACAGCTACAAGTGGGCCGAAGTGCTCTCCGCGGATGCCTACAGCGCCTTCGAGGAAGCCGGCATCTTCGATCCCGAAACCGGCCGGCGTTTCCGCGAGGCGATTCTCGAACAGGGCGGATCGCGCGAGGCGGCCGAACTATTCGAGGCTTTCCGTGGCCGCGAGCCGAGTATCGACCCACTGCTACGCCATGCCGGCATCGAGCCCCGCAACGCGGCCTAGATTCCGGCGTCTTCCGTCATCCGAGTGGACGCACCGGCGCGTCCACTCACCGATTCCGAGGTAACCCATGACCCAGACGCCGAAGCGCTTCATCGCCGGCGCGATCTGCCCCCGCTGTTCAGCCATGGATCGCATCCGCTCGTGGGAGCAAAACGGCATTCGCTATCGCGACTGCGTGAGCTGCGATTTCTTCGAACAGCTGCCGATCGAGGACGACGCGATCCAGGAAGTGCCCACCCGGGTCAATCAGCCTCGGGAACGCCAGCGGCCCGCAAGCGAAGAGATCACGCCGGTACGGATTCTCGATCCCCGCAAGCCGCATTGATCCCGACGGCGGTCACGTCAGCTTAGCCAGCGACGATACGTTCGAGCAGACGCGACAGATCGTCGTCCCGCCAGTCCGGTACGCCAGCGAGCGCCGGATCCATCGCCCTGCCGGGCCGCGCGATGAAGCCGGTGCGCATGCCGGCAGCATTGGCGCCGATCAGATCCCAGCCATGAGCGGCGATCATCACCAGCTCGCGGGTATCCACGCCCCAGTGCCTGGCCGCGTGTCGATAGGGCTCCGGAGCCGGCTTGTAACGCTCGACACTCTCCACGCTGAGAATGGCGTCGAAGTGGCCCTCCAGCCCAACGTGCTCCAACTGCCGATGTGCCGCCTTCAGTGCGCTGTTGGTCAGCGCCGTCAATGTGTGCCCGCGATTGCGCAAGGTCGACAATGCCGACTGGACATCGCCATGCGCCGGCATCGAGAGAATCGCGTCGACCAGCGCCTGCTCGTCGTCTGCCGAGATCGCGACATCGTGCTTGGCACCGAGCTGGCGCAACGCGCTTCTGGCCAGGCTCGAGAAGGGATCGAACCGGCCGATCAGATTGGCCGTCATCCAGCTTTCCTGAAGCGTCAGGAACCACTCCGGCCGCGTCGCTTCACTGCCGAACCAGCGCTGGAACAGCGGGTCCAGAGCGCGGGTATCGAGCAGGGTTTCGTTGACGTCGAATATCAGATGCATCGCGACCTCGTTGTCAGAGTCGATAAGCGTGGCGCCGAGCTGGTGAGGCACCGGCTCAGCGCCACAGCGCCAGGCCTTGGGTGAACAGCTGGCCCAGCGCCGCAAAGGAAGGCAGCCAGCTCAGTAGATGTGCCGACACCAACGCCAGCATCAATGCACTACCTGGTGCCTGCCAGCTGAAAAGCTTGAGCGCGGTGCCGAAGGAGCGTTTGAGCCTGGCACCGGTAAGATCGACGCTATATAGCTCATCCAGGGTCAGATGAATGATGAAACCCAGCGTCATTGCCAGGCCGTGAACCCAGGCCTGCCGCTCGGGCTGACCGAGCAACGAGAAACTGATTGCCGCCGTCGATAGCCCGCTGACGCCGGCCGCCAGCAGTGAATGCCACAGACCTCGATGAACGGTGAAGCGCGCAAACAATGCGCTCGCCAGGTAACGCACGCCGACATAGGCACCGCCACAAGCGATGAACAGATAGGCCGGCGTGACTTTATGCTGCAGAACCATGACCGCCAGCACCACGGCAATGACGGCCAGAATGTTGAAGATCAGGCGAATCGCCTGCGACTGGTCGGCGTCGATATCCGGCAGAATACCGCCGAATGCCACCAGCGACGCCACGATCATCGCCTGCCAGCCACTCCATTGCCCCGCCTGGCAGCCGGCCTGGGCGACGACGGCTCCGCCGACACTCGCCACGCCGAAATGCGTTCGAAAATTGGCCATCGGCCCGGGCGCCCCATAACTGGATAAATGAACAGATTATGGCGCGCCGGGCATCTTGAAAACAATAGCTTACGAGCAATGAACAATGGTAAATGCCATGCCCTCACGCAGAACGGCCCCGCCAGTGGCAGAGCCGTCGCCAAGATGATGCCGGTACGGCAGAGGCTAGCGGCTTTCGATAACCCCGCAGGCCACGCGACTTCCGCCGCCGCCGAGCTTGGGCTCGTCGGAATAGTTGTCGCCGCCCTCATGGATGACGAAGGCATGACCGCTCAAATCCGACGCTTTCAGACGGGGGGCCAATACTGGAGTCGTGGCCTTGCCATCGCTGTCGACCATCAGCGCAGGTAGGTCGCCGAGGTGGCCTTCATCACTGTAAGGCCCCTGATGCGTGCCGGTCTCCTGCGGATCGAAGTGGCCGCCGGCAGCGCCGGCCGGCGTCACCTCGCCATCGCTCTCGCTGGTGTCGCAGCTGGCGTTCTGATGAAGGTGAAAGCCGTGAATTCCGGGGTTCAGGTCGGAAAGGTCCGGCGTCAGCAGCAAGCCATGATCGGTGTCTTCGGCCATCACGGTGCCGACGCTGTCGCCGACCCCATCCTTGGAGATCGAGTGCATCTCCACGTGGGTCTGGGCCTGGGCGGCGACGCTCAGCGTCATCGCCAGCCCAGCGCCGAGTGCCAATAGTGCGTTGTGTCGCATGTCGTCTTCCTGTCCGTGGGTGACACTTCAAGTTAGACCCGACATGACCAGGACGCGAATTCCCGGGCTCAGCGGAAAGCGCGGTCGATGCTAAAGGGAGAGATTGTCGAGCACCCGCAACGAAGGTGCCGATTGATTCAAGGTATAGAAGTGCAAGCCAGGCGCGCCGCCATCCAGCAGACGCTGGCAGAGATCCGAGACCACCTCGGTGCCGAACGCCTGAATGCTGTTGCCATCATCGCCATAGGCTTCGAGCTGCTTACGAATCCAGCGCGGAATATCGGCACCGCAAGCATCGGAGAAGCGCGCCAGCTTGGTGTAGTTGGTGATCGGCATGATGCCCGGCACGATCGGGGTCTCGACACCCATCGCGCGTACCCGATCGACGAAGTGGAAATAGGCTTCGGCGGTGAAGAAGTACTGAGTAATGGCGATATCCGCTCCCGCCTTGGCCTTGCGGGCGAAATTCTCCAGGTCCCGTTCGAAACTTGGCGCCTGCGGATGCGCTTCCGGATAGGCCGCCACCGCGATCTCGAAGTGATCACCGGTCTCGTTACGGATGAATTCGACCAGCTCGTTGGCGTAGCGCAGCTCACCCGCCCCACCCATGCCCGACGGCAGATCACCGCGCAACGCTACCAGACTGTCCACGCCATCCTCTCGATAGGACTGAAGCAGCTCGCGGAGCGCGCCCTTCTCGCTACCGATGCAGGAAAGATGAGGCGCCGTGGTGACGCCACTGCGACGGACGGTCTTGACGGTGTCGAAGGTGCGAGCCTGGGTGGAACCTCCGGCCCCGTAGGTCACGGAAAAAAAGCGCGGCTCCCGCGCGGCCAGGGCATCGCGAACGCCACCGAGTTTCTCCCTTCCCGCGTCGGTATTGGGAGGGAAGAATTCGAAACTGACGCCCAGCGGAGGCTGCGTGCTCATGACATGACTCTCTTCGATACTGGCCAGCGCGATAGAGCGCCGGTCGAAGGTGTCGTTACCGGATCACGATCAGTCCGGAACGCCCCCCGATAGTGGATTGACGACGGCATATTGGCGATTCTGCCTGCCTCGAAGGATAACGGCCAATGAAACTTTCCCGCCGTCATCATGAACATGGAGCATCGTCATGCTTGATGCCTAGCGCCCGATTCAGGGATGCACCACCATACCGTGATTGCACTCCCCACCGGTCAGACAGTCACGCGTTTCGACCTGCAGCGTCGCGTGCTGGATGTCGAAGCGGGTCTGCAGCATGTCGTAGGCGCGCTCGATCACGCCATCGTGAAGTTCCGGCGCCTCGATCACCAGGTGCACGCTGAGCAACGGATCCTGCGGCGTCAGCCCCCAGACATGAATGTCATGCAGGCTCTTGACCCCCTCGACATCGAGCAGCGCCTGGCGAATCTGGCCCACATCGACCCCCTCCGGCGTTCCCTCCAGCAAGGTATGCGACGAGCGCCGCAGAATTTTCCACGCCGCGCGCAGAATCAGCGCAGCGGCCAGCATCGACAGCAGCGGATCGATCGGCATCCAGCCGGTCAGCATGATGACGACGGAAGCCACGATCGCCGCCACGGAACCCAGCAGGTCGCCAATCACATGCAGCATGGCACCGCGCAGATTGAGGTTCTCCTGATCGCCGCCGTGAAGAATCTTGAACACCACGAGGTTGATCATCAGCCCCAGTATCGCCACCACCATCATCGGTCCCGCCAGCACATCGACCGGCTGGGTGAACCGCTGGATCGCGGCTATGAAGATCCACGCCGCGATCGCCAGCAGCGTCAGACCATTGACGAAGGCGGCGAGCACCTGGAATCGCTGGTAGCCGAAGGTGCGCAACTTGTCGGGAGCCTTGTCGCCCATGTAAAACGCGAACAGCGCCAGACCCAGTGAAAAACTGTCGCTGAACATGTGCCCGGCGTCGGCCAGCAGCGCCAGCGAACCCGAGATCCAGCCCCCCGCCACCTCGGCCAGCATGAATCCGGCAGTCAGGATCATCGCCAGCCTGACCCGTTTGACACTATCTGTCGTTACGGTTGGGGCGTGATCGTGCGAGTGGCCGTGAGAATGATCGTGGTCATGGGAATGATCGTGGGGATCATCAGGAGAAACGTGATGCGAGTGATCGTGCGAGGCCATGAAACGTGTCCTGACGAGAATATCCTTGAATCTTAGCCTAGGACCCCGACGCTATTGTATTACACGCCCTTCCTCGTCCGGATCGATATCTCTGGGACAACCCGACACCATCGACTACGTTGAAACGACGTCCCGTGGGAATCCCTTGCGAGGTGGCAGTGACAGCCGAGCTCGGACCATGGTTGAGCTGTCATCGCGGCTGGACCGCCGCTGGGTTGAAGTCACAGTTGGGCTAAGTCGCGGCAGTCAGATGTCGCACCGTCATTCCTATGAAGGAGCAGCACATGAGCGAGCAGACATTTCTGACCGATATCAAAACGATTCGCGAGCGTGCACGCCAGCACATCGAGGATGGCGCGGTCACCGAAGGTTATGGCGCCGATCGCGAGACGGTCATCAATATTCTCAACGAAGCACTGGCCACCGAGATCGTCTGTGTGCTGCGCTACAAGCGCCACTACTACATGGCCGACGGTCTCAGTTCGAGCATCGCCAAGGGTGAATTTCTGGAGCACGCCCAGGAAGAGCAGCAGCATGCCGACCAGCTCGCCGAACGCATCACTCAACTGGGCGGCGCACCGAATTTTTCTCCAGAAGGACTGCTGAGCCGCTCTCACTCCGAGTACGCCGAAGGCGAAACCCTCGAGGAGATGATCAAGGAAGACCTCATCGCCGAGCGCATCGCGATCGACAGCTATCGCGAGATCATCACCTATCTCGGCGACAAGGACCCGACGTCACGCCGGGTGATGGAGGAGATACTCGCTCAGGAAGAAGAGCACGCAGACGACATGGCATCGCTGCTTGAAGGCGTGAGAACCAGCACCTGAAGACAACGCCTGGCTGTCCGGTGTGGCGAGACAGCCAGGCGCTAGAGCGGCATCAGTCATCTCGATTCGAGCGCTGCCGCCACAGATCCCAGGCGATTCCCGAGGCAATGCCCGCGCCGATACCCCAACCCCACCCGGCCGTCGTCATCCAGACGACGACCCCCACCACGATACCTATCAGGGAACCCTGCATGATCTCTCCATGGACAGTGGATAGCGACATGGCCGGCATCATTGTAGCCGTCACGCTCAATCAGCGCAGTGGCAAACGCGATGAACCTATTGGCATGCGATAGCTGCCAGCGCATTGGAGTATCGACAAAGAAAGTTGGGCCAAAAACCGCCGTGGCGTCAAATAGTCGCGAGGTCAAATAGTCGCGAACTGGAAAGTCGCAAACTCGAAAGGTGAAATAGAGAGCGGGAATTCGGGGGGGAGTTCACGGAGCGCGTGCACTGTCAGCAATAGGCTGCGAGCGGTAGGCATCGCCACACGCCGGTACCCGGTAGAGCCCACTCCCACGATCCATCGCGGTGAGAGCCACTTGGCTAAGTGGGCAACTCCAGAATGGACCGCAACCCACGGTTATCCAAGAGACTTTTCGTGATGCGCCAAGCATTTTTGCTAATGGCAAAACTTAAGTGTTCTTAATCATGGACTTATAAGTGACTGACTCTTCAATGAAAGTTGTAATTTTTTGAAATGCGATAAAAACCAACGGGTGTAGCGAGCACGGAACCTGAAAAGGCGATCCAACACCGACTCGGGAACTCGAGATGAATCGTTCCGGCATCCGGTTCCGGCACCCAGAACTGGCGGAAGAGAGAGGGAGTCGAACCCACCAGGGACTGCTGGCAGCCCCTACAGGAGTTGAAGTCCTGGCGTCCCACCGGGGAACGATTCTCTTCCCGATTATTCGGCCCACCGGCAGCCGACTGTTCAGTCGAACAGCATATCGTCTCGAATCACTCTGTGACCATCCCCGATTCGGCGAGTGAACCCTATCCGATCGAAAAACTCGAGAATCGCCACGGCCAGCTTACGACCACCGCCAATCCGATCGCGAAAATCCGCAGCCGTGGCCCCAGCCGGCGCGATCGCATCCAGTTCCCGGATCATTCCGGCCAGCTCGGCGACATGCGACGTCAAAAAGAAATGATCCTGACGCAGCTGGTAAACACTGCCGAGCAGCGCACAGCTTCTCAACAATCGCCGCACATCCCCTTCGGGCCACTCGAATTGCTGCGCGATATCGCGAACCCGCGGCGGATCGTAGGGCGAGGCTTGCAGCAACGGCTTCACCTTCTGCCAGCGCAGGGCTTCGTCGGGCGACAGTGTCGCCTCGTGGGAGGCCAGCGCCACGAACGGACCGTGCTGCACGATTTCGTTGCCAGCCTTCCAGCGTTCGAGCAGCGGCCGGAACAGCCCTGCCGCAAGCTGGGGAGCCACCATTCGGCGCAGTCGATCGATATCGACGCCGCGCATGGCCGGCTCCTGCTCATGGATCAGCGCCAATCGTTCCTGCGCCTGGCGATACAGATGCCGATGCGTCTCTTCCGGAAGCGCATAGCTGACCCCTTGATGAGTGATGACCCACCAACCGGCAAGCGACGCGCTGCTCTCGAGCTCGCGGCTATCGCGATCGAGGTTGGCGGCCAGCGCGGTCAGATCCACGATGCCGTCGTCGAGAGCTGTCCGGCGCCACAGAACTCGCAGATCCTGAACGCCGCGCTCATCCGGTAGCATCTCCCGCAGCTGATTCAGCCAGGCGAGACGCCGGGGCTTGCGAGCGCCTCGACGTGGCGGTGCGGTATCCAGCACGCGAGCCCCGCCCAACGTGTCGCTGGCCCCGCGGTCGCGAATCACGACGCGATCGCCGTGTGCCGCCTGCAACGGCGAATCCAGCACCAGTTGAGCGAGCATCGACGTTCCAGGCGCCAGGACTTCCGCTTCCAACAGCGAGACACGCCCGGTGACATGGGCGCTGCCGTGATGAAGATGCACCGACGTCCAGTGCTTGAGCGGCGGCGACGCCGGCAGCAAACGGAGCACGACATCGAGCCGCAAACGGTTTTCGAGCCGGGAAGCCTCGGCCACGACCCAATCCCCGCGATCGAGGCATCCCGTTTCGATATCGGCCCCACTGAGATTGATGGCACAGCGCTCACCCCGGCTCGCGGTCTTCGCGTCGCGATCCTGACACCGCAATCCCCGCACGCGAGCCGCCAGACCGGTCGGTAACAGTCGAACGCTGTCCCCCAGCGCCACCCGACCGCTGCGCACCGTTCCGGTGACCACGATGCCCGCGCCCCGCTTGGTGAAGACACGGTCGATGGCGAGTCGAAAGCGCCCCGAATCGGGAGGCGCTGTCGCGACGCCCTCCGCGACATGGGCGGCCGCCGTCCACAGGGCGTGTCCGAGTGCACCGATGCCCTCGCCCGAGGCATTGGACAACGGAAATATCGGTGCTTCCGCAAAGGCGGTATCGGCCAGCCAGCACTGCAGCTCGAGCATGACCTGCGCGATACGGTCGGGGTCGACACGATCGACCTTGGTCAGCGCGACCCAGGCCTGCGTCACGCCCAGCAATTCCAGAATGCGGGCATGTTCGCGCGTCTGCGGCATGATGCCGTCGTCCGCCGCGACCACCAGCAACATCGCCTGGATACCCACGGCGCCGGAGAGCATGTTGGCGATGAAGCGCTCGTGGCCCGGCACGTCGATGAACCCCAGCGTAGCCCCTGCATATTCCGGTGGCGGCTCGGGGTAGGCATAGCCGGCCTCGATGGTGAGACCGCGCACCTGCTCTTCTTTCAGACGATCGGTCGCCACACCGGTCAGCGCGCGAATCAGTGCCGTCTTGCCGTGATCGACATGGCCCGCGGTACCGACGATCACGCCGTGCGATCCCACAGCGGCCGAAGGGTATCGAGCTGCTCGACGAACTGACGCTCTTCCCTGTCGCCATCCAGACAGCGCAGGTCCAGCCACAGCGCGCCCTCGTGTACCCGTCCGATCACGGGTCGCGGCAAGCCGCGAAGCACGCGCTCCAGCCGGGAAAGATCCCGACTCCGTTTGCAATGCAGCACCAGCGCGCGGCTGTCGAGCCGATCGACCGGAAGGGACCCGCTGCCGAGCTGGCTGCGGCAATCCTGGCCGCTGACTTCGGCGATATCCTGCAGCACCGCCTGCACCACCGGCTGCAGTCTGCTCACCTGATCACCAATCGTGGTTGCGTCACGTGCCAGCATCGACAGCGTCGGCAGGGAGCGCGACGGAGCCTCGCTGTCCCGGTAGCACCGGAGGGTAGCTTCCAGGGCCGCCAGGGTGAGTTTGTCGCAGCGCAGCGCCCGTTTGAGCGGATGCTGCTTGAGTCGGGCGATCAGCTCGCGGTTGCCGACGACGATGCCCGCCTGCGGGCCGCCGAGCAGCTTGTCGCCGCTGAAGGTCACCAGATCGGCGCCCGCCGCGATCGCTTCTGCCGGTTGGGACTCGTGAGGCAGGCCAAGCGTGCGGAAGTCGGTCAACGCGCCGCTGCCCAGATCGATCATGAACGGTATGCCATGCTCGTGGGCAATCCGGGCAAGCTCGCGCTCCGGCACGCTGCTGGTGAACCCGGTGATCGCGTAGTTGGAGGTATGCGCCTTGACGATCAACCCGCTGTCGTCACCGAGCGCCTGACTAAAATCCCGCGCGTGGGTGCGATTGGTGGCACCGACCTCGACCAGTCGACAGCCGGCGGTGGACATCACGTCCGGCATCCGAAAGGCGCCGCCGATCTCGATCATCTCACCCCGCGAAATCACTGCCTCGCGCCCGGCGCAGAGCGCCGTGAGTGACAGCAGCACGGCCGCGGCATTGTTGTTGACCACAGTCGCCGCTTCGGCACCGGTCAGTTCGATCAGCAGATCCTCCACCAGACGGTCACGATCGCCGCGTCCCCCCTTCTCCAGATCGTACTCCAGCGCGACGGGGTGACGGGCAGCCTGGACGACGGCCTCGATGGCAGCTTCGGAGAGCGCCGAACGCCCCAGATTGGTGTGGATGACGGTGCCGGTGAGATTGAAGACCGGCCGGATATTGGGCCGTGTCAAAAGCTCGAGTCGTGCCCTGATCGCGGCGACCAGGTCGATCTCCTCGGGCCGGCTGTCACCAATGTCGTCCGCCGCGTCTGCGGCGTCGCTCGCGTCCTCGCTCAAGCGCTGGCGATAGTGGGCGAGCGTCTCGCGAATGGCGCGTATCGGCAGACGATCGCCATGGCGCTGACGCCATGGCTGGAGCTCGGGATGGTCGAGCAGCGTCGTCACTCCCGGCAACTGGCGGCGAAGATCCATCGATGAGGCGATCGTGTCGGGCATGAAGGACTCGAGGTCGCTGACTGGGACCTCGATTTAATCGTCGAAGAGATCGCAAGACAAGCGATCCCGGGAAGAGAGATCGCTGGGGGGAGAACGTTGGCGGAGGTCCCGAGGCGTCGGCCGCCTCGGGTACCGGGAAGGGACCGAACACCTCAGGCGGGCGCTGGCTCGCCCAACACCAGCAGTGGATTGAACGCCCGCCGCTCCAGTTCTCGATCGGCGATCATCATGTCCAGAGCCAGACTGGCGAGGTCATCGGCCAGCGGATCGGCATCCGCTTCCCACTCCCGATTGACGCGCTTCAGGTAGCTATGACAGTGATCGCAGGTCTCGGCCTGAATCGGCAGCACCCGCTTGCCCTGCTCATCCTCGAGGCTGCAATAATCCAGTGTCTTGCTGTCGCCACACTGCGCGCATTTGGCACGCTCGGCGTACCACTCGCTGGCACACAAGCCACACTGCAGGTAACGCACACGGGAGCGCGCCATGCCGATCTGGATCAGGCTGCCGACTGCAAGGGAGCCGCAGCACGGACACAGCCCGCTGGCAGCGCCAGCCGGTCTGGGTGGTGTTGCCGGCAGCATTCTTGCCTGACGCGTCCACGCCACCTGCAGCGCCGCGCCCATCAGTGGCGCCATGGCACGCTGCTCGAGCGGCAACGGCTGGCCCTCGAGCACGGCGCGGGCCAGCTCGGCACGATCCGCGTCGGGCAGCCGGCACAACGCCTCGAACCAGGTACGCTGAGGGGCCACGACTCGTCCATCCAGCTCGCTCAGCAGTGCCTCGAGATCGTCGGACCATGACATGTCGCGCCACAATCCCTCGACGGAAAGCGGCGGGATTCCATGACGCATGGCCAACTCCGCACCGCTGGTCAATCCGGGGCGAGACTGTTGAACGACCCGGTGCTGCGCCTCGACGATCATTGCCATGAACTGGAGGTAGGGCGCCATCGCCGGCACCCTCTCGGCCAGTTGCCGCAGGCGCTGGCCACGCTCGGCAAACAGCTTGCGTCCCGGCAGTCCGACCATTGGCGGCGCCCCCGGCGAAGGTGGCGACTGGCCGAAGGCGTGCTCGCGGGTCGCGCTCGGCTTGCGCGGGTTATCGGGGCTGTCGTCGTCAGGGCTGCTGCTCACGGCGCTGCGCCTCCTCTTGTTCGCGGGCCCACAGGCCGTGATGATGACGCGCCCAGGCGCGGGTCACCCAGCCTCGTGTCATTGCTCGGATCGAGCCCTTGACCCAAATGGCGGCGTAGACGTGCACCACGATGGTGACGATGGCCACGAACGCCGATACGGCATGGAGCAGGCTGGCGAAGCGGATCAACGGGATCGGGAAATAACCGGCGAACCAGGGCCGCCACATGATCACGCCGCTGAGCAGCAACAGCGCGATCGACACCACCAGCGCCCAATAGACCAGTTTCTGGCCCGGATTGTATTTGCCGATGGGCGGCAACTTGTCGTCGCGATTGTCGAGCACGTCGCCGATCTGACGCATCCACTGGACATCGTTCTCACCGAGCAGATTGCGGCGAACGTGTCGCACCGCCATGGCGTAGAACAGCAATACCAGCACCACCCCCAGAAACGGATGCAGGATACGCGCCCATACCGGCCCGCCCAGGGTATGGCTCAGGAAGAAGAAGGCAGGATGAAAGAACGCCAGCCCGGATAGCGCCAGCAGCACGAAGACCATCGCCATGGTCCAGTGGTTGGCGCGATCCAGCGGCGAATAACGAATCAGCCGATCGCGTGGCATCTTCATCGGTCTTCCCCCCGCGGACGGGTGGCATCGTAGCCCAGCGAGTGCGGCGGCGTATCGTCGTGAGCGTACGTCTCTTCCGGCTCCTCTTTCGGCCCCTTGGTCATGTAGTGGATCACGCCTGCGAACGCGGTGATGCCGATGATCGCCGACATGATCGGCTTGGTCACGCCCTTCCACGCGCCGACCAGCGGCGAGATACGCGGATCCTTGGGCAGGCCACTGTAGCGATTGGGGTCGTTGGCGTGGTGCAGCACATACATGACGTGCGTGCCGCCGACCCCGGCCGGATCGTAGATGCCGGCATCACGGAAACCGAGCGCCTTGAGATCGCCCACCCGCTTCTCCGCTCGAGCCAGCATGTCCGTCTTGGTGCCGAACTCGATGCAGTTGGTCGGACAGGTCTTGACGCAGGCCGGCTCCATCCCCGCGTTGACCCGATCCGAGCAGAGCGTGCATTTGTAGGATTTCTGATCCTTCGCCGATATCCGCGGAATATCGAATGGGCACCCGGTAATGCAGTAGCCGCAGCCGATGCAGTGCTCCGAATTGAAGTCGACGATGCCGTTGGCGTACTGCACGATGGCACCGGGGGCCGGGCATGCCGTCAGGCAGCCCGGTTCGGCGCAGTGCATGCAGCCATCCTTGCGAATCAGCCACTCGAGGTTGCCCTCCTGCGTCTCGTGTTCGCTGAAACGCATGACCGTCCACGAATTGGCGGTCAGATCGGTTGGATTGTCGTAGGTACCGTGGCACTCGCCGACATCGTCGCGCAGGTCGTTCCACTCCATGCACGCCACCTGACACGCCTTGCAGCCGATGCATTTGGAGACATCGATCAGCTTGGCCACTTCATCGACGTGACTCCGGACCTGAGGAGGCGTCGTCGTGGTGGCGGAGCGGGCGATGATGTTCTGGGAGTTGTTCATGTGCCCTCCTTAGACCTTGTCGACGCGGACGGTGAACGACTTGTATTCCGGCGTCTGAGTATTGGCATCGCCGACGAACGGCGTCAGGGCGTTGACCAGGTATCCCTTCTTGGCCACTCCGGTGAATCCCCAATGCAGCGGGATCCCCACATGGTGGACCTGCCTGTCGCCGATCATCATCGGTCGCAGCCGTTTGGTCACCACTGCCACGGCCTTGATGAAGCCCCGTTTCGACGACACCTTCACCCAGTCACCGGCCACGATGCCGATCTCGCTGGCCAGCGCTTCGCCGATCTCG
>NZ_MSDO01000146.1 GCF_001937195.1 Salinicola socius
ATGCCAGCAGCCGCGGTAATACGTAGGGTGCAAGCGTTAATCGGAATTACTGGGCGTAAAGCGTGCGCAGGCGGTTTTGCAAGACAGATGTGAAATCCCCGGGCTCAACCTGGGAACTGCATTTGTGACTGCACGGCTAGAGTGTGGCAGAGGGGGGTAGAATTCCACGTGTAGCAGTGAAATGCGTAGAGATGTGGAGGAACACCGATGGCGAAGGCAGCCCCCTGGGATAACACTGACGCTCATGCACGAAAGCGTGGGGAGCAAACAGGATTAGAAACCCGGGTAGTCC
>NZ_MSDO01000147.1 GCF_001937195.1 Salinicola socius
AAGACCGTCACCATCACCGTGACCGGCACCAATGATGCGCCGGTGGCCCGCGCCGATACCGGCAGCACCGGCGAGAACGCTACTCTCAATATCGCCGCGGCCCAGGGCGTGCTGGCCAACGACAGCGATGTCGATGGCGGCACGCTGAGCGTCAGCGCGGTCAACGGCGTAACAGGTAGCGTGGGGCAGGCCATCACCGGCTCCAACGGCGGGACCTTCACGCTGAACGCGGACGGCTCCTACAGCTTCAATCCGGGCACGGCGTTCGATCGCCTGGCCGCGGGTCAGACCGACAAGACGCAGATCAGCTACACCGTCAGCGACGGCCAGGGCGGCACCGCCACCTCGACGCTGACCGGAAAGGTGACCGGCACCAACGACGCCCCGGTGGCCCGCGCCGATACCGGCAGCACCGG
>NZ_MSDO01000148.1 GCF_001937195.1 Salinicola socius
GGCGATGATGCTGGCGGCCGGAGGCGCGGGGGTCACTTTCGTCCCGGCCTCGATGCGGGGGGTTCAAACCGGTGCCCTGAAGCTGGTAAGACTCGTGGGGCCGCAACCCGTTGCCGCGTTCGCCATCGCCACCCGTGACCGAGAGCAGAGTGTGCTCGCCCAACGCTTTCGCCAGACGGTCATGGCCGAGGCCGCCTTGCTGGCGGAACCGGACGTCAAGACGGCGGGATAGAGGCGAGCCATCGGCACGGCGGATGAAGAGTCGCAAAATAGAACAGCGTCATTCATTGTCGGGTTTGCCGTGCCTACCTGTCATTGTTCCAAATGACGCACTTATCAGAAGGTACGGTAATCGGCGGTGTTAGCGTCACGATTGCGCGTAAAATCGCGCTGTGGCGTGGAATCGGCGGGTCTGGTGGGTCGTGTAGGATTCGAACCTACGACCAATTGGTTAAAAGCCAACTGCTCTACCAACTGAGCTAACGACCCAGAACGTGCGACCGGCGAGAAATGCCGAATCAGTGCCATAAAGGCGAGGGATTGATCGATGGTGGGTCGTGTAGGATTCGAACCTACGACCAATTGGTTAAAAGCCAACTGCTCTACCAACTGAGCTAACGACCCATGCGCTGTTGATCCATGGCGCTAATCGGCGCCAAAAGCATCGACCCGTCGGAGAGTGGTGGGTCGTGTAGGATTCGAACCTACGACCAATTGGTTAAAAGCCAACTGCTCTACCAACTGAGCTAACGACCCCTTCCGACTGGGCGCACATATTACTCATAACCATCGGAGCAGGCAAGCGTTTTTTCCCGCCCCGAGGCGGCTGTCACGACACCGGAATCAGGAGTCTTCGCGTCGCGGACGACGCGGTTTCTTCATCGCCGTCACCGGACGACGCTTGTTCTTGTCGCGGCTCCAGCGATTTTTCTCGTCAGGGGT
>NZ_MSDO01000149.1 GCF_001937195.1 Salinicola socius
TCGCCGAGATGCCCGATTTATCGGTTTGAAGGCGTGATTTGCCGGTTTGAAGCCCCCGTGTACCAGTTCAAGATGATGGCTTCCGCGATGCGCGGAAACCGGGCGGCTTGGCATGGTTTTGCATTCCAGAGCGTGCCGGCCGTCGTCGGTGAAAGAATTGTCCCGGCATGACAGGGAGTTGGCGTCGATTTTTTTACGGATTGAGGGTTGCATTCCGCGTCTGCCCGGGTAAAATTCGCATCCGTTGTCACGGCGAGCTCGTCAAGGCGATGGATTGTAGGACCGTAGCTCAGTTGGTTAGAGCGCCACGTTGACATCGTGGAGGTCAGCGGTTCAAATCCGCTTGGTCCTACCAGATTCGAACCCCGAGCCTTGTCTCGGGGTTTTTTGTGCTCGTCAGTT
>NZ_MSDO01000150.1 GCF_001937195.1 Salinicola socius
AAGGTGACGTCGCGGCTCGCGCCGGCAGCGAGACCATCGAAGTCGGTGCCGGGGGCGAAGCTGTAGGAACCGTCGGCGTTGAATGTCAGGCTACCGTTGCCCTGACCTACGCTGGCGTCGAGAGCGTAGCTGGCGATGGTGCCATCGACGTCACTTGCTGCTGGAACTTGCCCACTGAGAACGCTGTTCTCTTCCGTCGTGGCCGTGCCTGCCTGAGCGACCGGCGCATCGTTAGTCCCCGTGACGGTGATGGTGACCGTCTTGGGCGCACTGACGCCGCCATCGTTATCGGTGGCGGTATAGCTGAAGGTGACGTCGCGGCTCTCGCCGGCAGCCAGACCGTCGAAGTCGGCACCCGGCGTGAAGGTGTAGGAGCCGTCGGCATTGAACGTCAGGCTGCCATTGCCAGTGCCGACATCCGTCGCCAGGTCGTAACCGGCGATCGTCCCATCGACATCGGTCGCTGCCGGAACCTGCCCGCT
>NZ_MSDO01000151.1 GCF_001937195.1 Salinicola socius
CGAGAACGCTACTCTCAATATCGCCGCGGCCCAGGGCGTGCTGGCCAACGACAGCGATGTCGACGGCGGCACGCTGAGCGTCAGCGCGGTCAACGGCGTAACAGGTAGCGTGGGGCAGGCCATCACCGGCTCCAACGGTGGGACCTTTACCCTTAACGCCGACGGCTCCTACAGCTTCAATCCGGGCACGACGTTCGATCGCCTGGCCGCGGGTCAGACCGAAACCACTAAAGTCAGCTACACCGTCAGCGAGGGCCAGGGCGGCACCGCCACCTCGACGCTGACCGTAACGGTGACCGGCACCAACGACGCACCGGTCGCTCAGGCAGGC
The DNA here is from genome assembly GCF_001937195.1 of Salinicola socius. Taxonomy (GTDB): domain Bacteria; phylum Pseudomonadota; class Gammaproteobacteria; order Pseudomonadales; family Halomonadaceae; genus Salinicola; species Salinicola socius. The sequence continues at coordinate 332 of NZ_MSDO01000151.1, forward strand.
ACGGCCACGACGGAAGAGAACACGCTGCTGACCGGTCAGGTCCCGGCGGCATCGGATGTCGATGGGACGATCGCCGGTTACGACCTGGCGACGGATGTCGGCACCGGCAACGGCAGCCTCAGCTTTAATAGCGACGGCAGCTACAACTTCACGCCCGGCACCGACTTCGACGGTCTGGCCGCGGGCGAGAGCCGCGACGTCACCTTCAGCTACACCGCCACCGATAACGACGGCGGCGTC
>NZ_MSDO01000152.1 GCF_001937195.1 Salinicola socius
ATGCCGACGGCAGCTACAGCTTCACGCCGGGCACCGACTTCGACGGTCTCGCCGCCGGCGAAAACCGCGACGTCACCTTCAGCTATACCGCCACCGATAACGACGGCGGCGTCAGCGAACCCAAGACGGTGACGATCACCGTCACGGGGACTAACGATGCGCCGGTGGCCGTCGCTGACACCCAAACCACCGGCGAGAACAGCGTTCTCAGCGGGCAGGTGCCAGCAGCGACCGATGTCGATGGAACGATCGCCGGTTACGACCTGGCGACGGATGTCGGCACCGGCAACGGCAGCCTGACGTTCAATGCCGACGGTTCCTACACCTTCACGCCCGGCACCGACTTCGACAGTCTCGCCGCGGGCGAGAGCCGTGACGTCACCTTCAGCTATACCGCCACCGACAACGACGGTGGGGTCAGCGAGCCCAAGGCCGTCACCATCACCGTGACCGGTACCAACGATGCACCGGTCGCTCAGGCAGGCACGGTCACGACGGAAGAAAACACGTTGCTGACCGGTCAGGTCCCGGCAGCGACCGATGTCGATGGGACGATCGCCGGTTACGA
>NZ_MSDO01000153.1 GCF_001937195.1 Salinicola socius
TTCGGTGCACTGACGCCGCCGTCATTGTCCGTGGCGGTATAGCTGAAGGTGACGTCGCGGCTCTCGCCCGCGGCGAGACTGTCGAAGTCGGTGCCCGGCGTGAAGTTGTAGCTGCCGTCGCTATTAAAGCTGAGGCTGCCGTTGCCGGTGCCGATATCCGTCGCCAGGTCGTAACCGGCGATGGTGCCATCGACATCGGTCGCTACCGGCACCTGGCCGGTCAGCACAGTGTTCTCGCCGGTGGTCCGGGTATCGGCGACGGCGATCGGCGCATCGTTGGTGCCGGTCACGGTGATCGTCACCGTCTTGGGCTCGCTGACCCCACCGTCGTTATCGGTAGCGGTATAGCTGAAGGTGATATCGCGGCTCTCGCCGGCAGCCAGACCGTCGAAGTCGTCACCCGGCGTGAAGCTGTAGGAACCGTCGGCATTGAACGTCAATGAACCATTGCCGGTGCCGACATCCGTCGCCAGGTCATAACCGGCGATGGCGCCGTCGACGTCACTTGCCGCCGGCACCTGGCCGGTCAGTAGTGTGTTCTCTTCCGTCGTGGCCGTGCCTGCCTGAGCGACCGGCGCGTCGTTGGTACCGGTGACGGTAATGGTGACCGTCTTGGGCTCACTGACGCCGCC
>NZ_MSDO01000154.1 GCF_001937195.1 Salinicola socius
GTAGCCAGACCGTCGAAGTCGGCACCCGGCGTGAAGCTGTAGGAGCCGTCGGCATTGAACGTCAGGCTGCCATTGCCAGTGCCGACATCCGTCGCCAGGTCGTAACCGGCGATCGTCCCATCGACATCGGTCGCTGCCGGAACCTGCCCGCTGAGAACGCTGTTCTCGCCGGTAGTCTGGATATCGGCGACGGCCACCGGGGCGTCGTTGGTACCGGTGACGGTAATGGTGACCGTCTTCGGTGCACTGACGCCGCCATCGTTATCGGTGGCGGTGTAGCTGAAGGTGACGTCGCGACTCTCGCCGGCGGCCAGACCATCGAAGTCAGTGCCGGGGGCGAAGCTGTAGGAGCCGTCGGCGTTGAACGTCAGGCTGCCTTTGCCCTGACCTACGCCGGTGTCGAGCGCGTAGCTGGCGATGGTGCCATCGACGTCACTTGCTGCTGGAACTTGCCCACTGAGAACGCTGTTCTCTTCCGT
>NZ_MSDO01000155.1 GCF_001937195.1 Salinicola socius
GGCTCACTGACGCCGCCATCGTTATCGGTGGCGGTGTAGCTGAAGGTAACGTCGCGGCTTTCGCCCGCGGCGAGACCGTCGAAGTCGGTGCCGGGGGTGAAGGTGTAGCTGCCGTCGCTATTAAAGCTGAGGCTGCCGTTGCCGGTGCCGACATCCGTCGCCAGGTCATAACCGGCGATGGTGCCATCGACGTCACTCGCCGCCGGGACCTGGCCGGTCAGCAGCGTGTTCTCTTCCGTCGTGGCCGCGGCCGCCTGAGCGACCGGCGCGTCGTTGGTGCCGGTCACGGTGATGGTCACCGTCTTGGGTGCGCTGACCCCACCGTCGTTGTCGGTAGCGGTATAGCTGAAGGTGACGTCGCGGCTCTCGCCGGCAGCCAGACCGTCGAAGTCGGCACCCGGCGTGAAGGTGTAGGAGCCGTCGGCATTGAACTTCAGGCTGCCATTGCCAGTGACGACATCCGTTGCCAGGTCGTAACCGGCGATC
>NZ_MSDO01000017.1 GCF_001937195.1 Salinicola socius
TTTCGGATGCTGATCAGAGCAACGCCCGTGGCGCCACCGACAGCGGCGGCCGGGGCGAAGCGGCACGCATGAAAGCGCCCTGGCTGCACCTGGCCTCCCCGGCGGGCATCACCCTGAGCACGCCGGAGTCGACCCATCTGGCCCAGGGCAGATCGCTGAGCGTCTCCAGCGGCGAAGACGTCAACATCGCCACCGGCAAGAGCCTGGTGGCCTCGATCTCCGAGAAGCTCTCGCTGTTCGTGCAGAAAGCCGGGATCAAGCTGTTCGCGGCGCGGGGCAAGGTGGAGATGCAAGCGCAGGATGGCGAGATGGCCTTTACCGCGGAGAAAGGTGTCAAGGTGACCTCCACAGAAGGCCGCATCGAAATCAATGCCGAGAACGGCATCCTGCTGCAGAGCGGCGGCGGCTATATCCGCATCGAAGGCGGCAACATCGAAGTCCACTGCCCGGGTGCCGCGGATCTCAAGGGGGCGCAGCACAACTTCGGCGGACCGACGAGTCTCACCCGGACTCAACCCGAGCTACCTGATGCCCAAGGGCCTTTCGAGGAGTTCTTCACACTGAAGGACAAGCAATCGGGAAAACCTCTCGCCCATGCACGTTACCGCGTGTCGACTGCCGAAGGGCGGATCATGACAGGGCGCAGCGATAGCGAAGGAAAAACCCAGAAAATCTTCACGAGCAAACCTGAGGAAATCCAGGTGACGATACTGGATCGGTTCGACGACGCCGCCGAAGGAGAGCTGTCATGAGTCAGGGCGGTAATGCCGACGGCAACACCCAAACCAGAAACAAGAGCAAAGGTCAGGACGCCTATCACGAGCCGGCGGATCAGCTTTTCTATATGGTCGGCAAAGGTACGATTCTCGCTGTGCCCCGCAAGGATATGCCGGATCTGCTCGCTGAAATGCGTCTGCTCGAAAGCGTCGTCGAATCTCAGCAGCAGGCGACGAGCCATCTCAAGAGCTGTCAGGACAAGTATATTCAGGTCAAACAGAGCAGCTATTTCAAACCCGAAGAGCGTGCCGCGCTGTCAGAAGCCGATAGCGCCGAGTCTTTGGAGCGAGAGGTCATCCTGGCACAGTCCGAGTTGGACAAGGCCAATCGAGATCTTATTCAAGAGATGGAGCCGCTGACGCAGCTCAGTGACAATACCAATCATATCAGCGAACTCATCCCCATCCAGCGACGGGGCGGCCACGCTTCGGCCGTGGGTTTTAGGATGACCTACGTTCGCTCACAGAAAATCAAGAACCACTGGCGAAAGTATCGGTTGACGTCCAAAGCCGATACTGCGGGTGGGAGCGACAGCGTTGTCACCCAAGGGAAGGTGGACTGGAAGAAGCTAAAAAATCAGCTCACGGATATCGGTGATGGCACATCCATCAAGGTCGATATCCCCTGGTTCGATGACTGGATGAAGCTGGAAGACCAACACAAGGAGCTTTTCCAGTGGAGCGAGCACATCAACGAAAACCTTCAGATCGCCCGCTCCTATCAGAGTGGTGGCGAGCATGACGTGGACAGCCTCAAAGTCGATCTCAGTGCGGAAGCACAATTGATGCGATGGTCCTACGGGGCAAGTGGCGTTAGTGGTGAGGCCAATCCTTTCAAGAAGGAAGGCGCGATCAAGTCCAGCGGGCACGCAGAGCTGATGCTGGCGGAGGCCAAGGCGTCCATTGACTGCTACGAGCCGCCGGGCGGATACATGATGGCCTTTGCCGGCATGAATCTAGGCATGCTGCGCTCTCACACCATTCTGAGCGTGGCCGGCGGCATCGGCGCCAGTATCGCCGCAGAGCTCAATATCGATGCTGAATTCACCGGAAGCGGAGCCAAGGCCAAGGGCGTCAGGGGCTCCTCCAGGAACAGAGGCATTCCGGGAAAGCAAACCGTCGATATGTCGCTACCCGACAATAGCCAGGGCGGCGAACTTGGCGCCTTTGTCGGTGGTCAGCTCGAAGCTACCGTGGCAGGGCAGGTCGAGTGGAAAAGCCCTGAGAGCGAGAAATTCGAGCCGTTTGCCAAAATCGCCCCGGCTATCGCAGGTCAGATCGGCATCGGTGGCGAAGCCACACTCAAGATATCTTATCAAGGCGGAAAATTCCGAATACTCGCCAAAGCGGCTCTCTGTTACGGCGTTGGCGCCAAAGGCAAGCTAACACTAGAAGTTGATGCGACACTGATCTATGAATTTGCAAAGTGGGTAGCATATCAGCTTAAAAATATTAATTACAAGAAACTGGATTTCATTGACGACGTTGCCTTTGAAACACTATCAAACATACTGGCATTGGCGTTGGGGAGTGGCAAAAAACTGGAGACCTACTTATACAGCACAGCAGGAGAAGTGCAAAGCGCCTTCATTAGTTTTTGGGGTGACTTACAAGATGACAGAGCCACTGCAACTGCACGCGGCCACTTGGTTGAACGCATTAACACTAGTCCAGACATGCTCCAGTACACCACGCCAGATGCTAAGGGAGCCTTGCTCTACCGGCTAATACAGGTTAACGCCTTCGACCTACTGGAGCCTGAGAACCGCACTTGGGACTGGGAAGACATCAACTTCTGGCGCTTTGGTTTTATGACCGATCGTAAGCGGGCCATCATCAACATCTTCACTTGGGTGCAATCACAGGAGGATTATCGTAACGTCATGCAGCGTATCAAGCCGGAAGTTAATGGCTACAACATCACTGTGGAAGAAGGCGAGTCGAAGCTGCTTGCGTTTCTTGGTCGGGGCGAACAACCCTGGCTATCCAGTGATTACCCCGACAACCTTCAACGTTTTTATCGGCAACTCAAACCAACCGCTTCCAAAGGGAGCCCCATGGTACGAAATGACATGAAAGAGTACCTGACACAAAATGACGTAGAACCTCAGTTCCATCAGGCCTGCTTTAATCACACGAAATGTCTAGCACTTCCACGCACGAAAAATGCTTAAAAAAGCGGGTTTAGGATTTATACGAAAAGTTACCGCACAAGTGTGAGACACGGCAAAAATCGGCGAAGCGCGGAGTTTCCGAAGTGGAAACGAGCACTTTGAGCCGATTTTAGCGCCGTGCCATATTACCTAGCGAAGACAGTTTTCATACAAAGCAAAGGCTAGTTTGTCTGGTCGACCACACAACGAACTGTGCTCATGCTGTAGGGTTGCTTTTTTTCCGGATCAACCTCTACGTCGTTGCCCTTCGGTGGAATCTGAGTTAGATCCGGATTATAGGGCGTTCGTATAACTGTGACCATGCCCAAAAAGCTTTCTCCAGTAGCCCCCCCTCGGCGTACTTTGAGTGTCCCGGATTCAGGGCCAGTCGGGTTAAGTTCCTGTGAATGCTCGTAATAGTCCTTACCATACCAGTCGCTGACCCACTCATAACCATTAAGCCCCATCTGATAGATACCCAAAGGGTTGGGGGGGTACTTTTTGGCAATAGTGTAAGGTGCCATAGGGCTATTACCCGCAGTAGCCTTCCGTCTATCTTCTCGAGTAGGATAATTTTTGCCTTCTCGCAAAATGCCATCATCTGTAGCATAGGGCATCATTTTTCCTCGACTTCTAGCAGCGTATTCCCATTGGGCTTCGGTCGGGAGTGCGAAAGGAAGGCCGGTTTGATTTGCCAGCCATTGGCAATAATCCCGGGCCTGATACCAGTCCACGCCCGCCGGCACGTCAGGAGCGCGAGTTCGACTACTATAGTTGTTCGTGTTGATTTTGGGTTGGCCGGTAGCTTCGGTGTAAGTATCATAATCGGCGTAGGAGACCTGACGATCCATTATATAATAGCCGTCAAGCGTGACCTTATGGAGGTGTTTGTCGTCTTCCCCAACACTCCATGGCAAATAATCACCCTTGGGATCTTTTGGCCCAAAATCCCCCATCTCAAAGCTGCCGCCTTCCACATAAACTAGATGCTTCTTGGTTTTTTTGATCAGTGCATCAACCGCCTTTTCCGTATCTTGGTCGGCACTACTTTGCCCACAGGCAGTCAATAAAAAAGATGAAAAAAATACCAAAGCACATGGAAATTTCATATCTTCACCCACCATATAATGGTACAGCACCTGAGGTGCCATTCAAATTGAAAAACAAAACCAAAAACCTGACAACCAACATCTCTTTTATTCAAGCATATTCCATCTTAGATGCTCGGCATAGCGAAACGCACCGACACTGCCTGATTTCATGCACTTTCACCTTTCGGACTCATTGACCACACACCTAAAAGTCGTTTCAAAAGGGGCTCGTTTAGAGAGCATTTCCTTTAACCGCGGGTTATCGGCCACATCGGAAGTATCTCGTGACAAGTCCGGTTTTGCCTTGCTACGGTAGACAGTCAGCATCCCTTGATCTGAGGCACTGAACCCACCACCACGAAGTACTTTCTCTGTTCCTTCTTCAGGGCCCATCGGATTTTTCTCGGGAGAATGTTCATAATAATCCTTTCCGTACCAATCATTCACCCATTCGAATCCATTCAACCCCATCTGATAGATGCCCAATGGATTAGCTGGAATCGAAGCTATCTCAAATGCCTTTGGCGCTGCCCCATCAACTGTTGTCTTCCTGATCTCTGCCTTAGAGGGAGCATTTTTTCCACGTTCAAGTGTACCGTCATCTGTTGCGTAAGGCCGAAACTCACCACGAGTTCTGGCAGCATATTCCCACTGTGCCTCAGTCGGCAAGGCGTATGGGCGCCCCGTTTTTTCTGCCATCCACTGACAATAGTCGTGTGCTTGATTCCAACTAACACCAACGGGAACGTTGGGGCTCTGGAATCGCGCCCCGAAACCTTCGATACTGACATCTGGCTGCCCCGTAGATTTTGTGTAAACATCAAAATCAGAATAAGAGACCTGACGCGAAGCCATGTAATACCCATTTAGGGTCACTTCATGCAGGTACTTATTTTCGTCACTATAGGTATAAGGCAACTTCCCGGTCTTAGAGTCGACTTGTCCGAAATCGCCCATCTGAAAGCTACCACCGTTCACATAGAACAAGTTTCCTTTGGTCTTCTCAATCAGCCCATCAACCGCTTTTTCTGTATCTTGGTCGGCACTGCTCTGCCCGTATGCCGTTAGCGCAAGCGATGATATGGCCACTAATGTCAACAAAGGTTTCATAACCACTTTACACCTGGCAATCTGCTAAAGATGGTTGTGTCACATGAAGCGGCATATGAAACTGCGAAACTATAAATTGCAAAGACTTCCCACCGCCAGGACACTACCACGCCCTCTCCAGGCTTTATTGTGCCATATCAGACTAGCGGCGTAGACGAAACCCTCAAGAATCGCCGGTCAAAGAGACGACGGTTCAGGCGTGTACCTGTGCCAAGCGCTATCTGAATCCGCTGTGCTGATTCCATGGTGACCACAGGTCATCCAGGCACCGCAGACCAAAGTCGTATTCAGCGAAACCAAAGCCCCCTGCCAGGAAAGACAGATTTCCCCGCTCATCGACTCCGGCCATGCTGCCGGTACCTTACCGAGACGGGTGGATCGTTCGATGTCCGACAACATGCCCAGCAACGCGCTGGAACGCTGGATCGGCAACCGGGAACAAAGCACGGATCATATCGATAGCGCCCTGGTAGCTCGGGTCGCCGCGACTTTCGGCAAACCCTGCCCCGCCCCCGGCGAGCCGTTGCCGCCATTGTGGCACTGGGCTTTCTTCCAGAACCCGCTTCCTGGTGCACAGCTTGGCGGCGATGGTCACCCGACCCGCGGCGGTTTTCTACCGCCAGCGGAGGATCGCAACCGGATGTGGGCCGGCGGACGTGTCGAGTTTCTCCAATCGCTGAAGGTGGGCATCAAGGCCCAACGCGTCTCCACCGTGACCGATATTCAGGAGAAACACGGTCGTACCGGCTCGCTGCTGTTCGTGACCGTGCAGCACGACTATTCCCAGGCCGGCGAACTCGCCATCCGCGAAGCGCAGGACATCGTCTACCGCCAGCCTTCCCCGCCCAAGCTGTCGCTCGACGAGCCGATGCCGGCGGCGGAGTGGTCGCAGACCGTCGATCCCGACCCGGTGCTGCTGTTCCGTTACTCGGCGGTCACTTTCAACGGCCACCGTATCCATTACGACTGGCCCTATGTCACCGATACCGAGGGCTACCCGGGGTTGGTGGTGCATGGGCCGCTGATCGCCACGCTGCAACTGCAGGCATTCTGCGAGGCGAATCCCCAGGCGCGCCCCACCAGCATGCGCTACCGCGGCCTGCGCCCGCTGATCGCCGACAAGCCGTTTCAGACGACGGGGCGCATCGTGGATGACGGCATCGCCGAGCTGACCGCCGGCAACGAAGACGGACCGGCCCATCGTGCCACGGTGGAATTCAAGGACACTGAAGATCAGGAGTCTCGATCATGAGTCTCGACCTTATCGACCAAGCCTCTATCAACCAAGCCCCTGTCGACCATGAGGCGCTGGAAGCGATCCGCGACGGCGTGCGCAGCCTGTGCCAGCAGTACGATGGCGAATACTGGCGCCACATCGACAGAACCGAGGGCTTCCCAGAGAAGTTCGTGACCGAGCTGACCGAAGCCGGCTGGCTCGGTGCGATGATCCCCGAGGAGTTCGGCGGCTCCGGCCTGGGCCTGACCGAGGCCAGCGTAATTCTCGAGGAGGTCAATCGTTGCGGCGGCAACGCCGGCTTCGTCCACGGCCAGATGTACAACATGGCGACACTGCTCAAGCACGGCAGCGCCGCCCAGAAGGCCGAGATCCTGCCCAAGCTCGCCAGCGGCGAATTGCGCCTGCAGTCGATGGGCGTCACCGAGCCCACTACCGGCACCGACACCACCAAGATCAAGACCACGGCGGTCAAGCGCGGCGACAAGTACGTGATCAACGGCCAGAAGGTGTGGATTTCGCGGATCCAGCATTCGGACCTGATGATCCTGCTCGCCCGCACCACGCCGTTGGCCGAGGTCAAGCGCAAGTCCGAGGGGATGTCGATTTTCCTGGTCGACCTGCATCAGGCGATCGGCAATGGCATGACGGTCCAGCCGATCGACAACATGGTCGGCCACGAGACCAACGAGCTGTTCTTCGACAATCTCGAGCTGCCGGCAGAGAGCCTGATCGGCGAGGAAGGCAAGGGGTTCCGCTACATTCTCGACGGCCTCAACGCCGAGCGGACCTTGATCGCGGCCGAGTGCATCGGCGACGGCCGCTGGTTCATCGACAAGGCCAGCCGTTATGCCAACGAGCGGATCGTCTTCGACCGCCCGATCGGCCAGAACCAGGGTGTCCAGTTCCCCATCGCCGAAGCGCATATCGAGGTGGAAGCCGCCGATCTGATGCGCTGGCGCGCGTGTCAGGCGTTCGACGCCGGCTTGCCGGCCGGGGCCAGTGCCAACATGGCCAAGTATCTGGCGGCCAAGGCCTCGTGGGAGGCGGCCAATGTCTGCCTGCAGACCCACGGCGGGTTCGGTTTCGCCACTGAGTACGACGTCGAGCGCAAGTTCCGTGAGACGCGCCTCTATCAGGTCGCCCCGATCTCCACCAACCTGATTCTCTCCTACGTGGCCGAGCACTTGCTCGATCTACCACGGTCGTTCTGAGGTCGCCCATGAAGATCACGCAGCTCGACCATCTGGTGTTGACGGTCGCCGATATCGACACGACTTGCACCTTCTACGAACGCGCCCTCGGCATGAGCCGCGTCGTCTTTGGCGAGGGTCGTGTCGCCCTGGGCTTCGGCGAGCAGAAGATCAACCTGCATCGTCACGGTCGGGAATTCGAACCCAAGGCCGACCGCCCCACGCCGGGCTCGGCGGATCTGTGCTTCCTGAGCGACACGCCGCTGGAACAGGTGATCATTGATCTGGCTGGCGCTGGCGTCACGATCATCGAAGGCCCGGTGGATCGGACCGGGGCCACCGGACCGATTTGTTCCGTCTATGTCCGCGATCCCGAAGACAACCTGATCGAGATCGCCAATCGAATCGAGGAGCGTTTGCGATGAATGGCCTGGTCCATGATCAAACCCGTGATCCAACACGTGAACTGGCAAGCTTCCTGGCTGAACTCAGTTACGCCCGGATACCGCAACACGTCGTCGAGCGCTGCCAGGCCTATTATCTGGACTGGCTCGGCTCGGCGCTGGCCGGCAGGAATCACGCGCCGATCCCGCTGTTCGAGCAGTACAGCAAGCTCATGGGGCCCAGCGACGGCGGCTGTCAGCAACTGACCGATCGCCGCATGACCTCGCCGCATTTCGCCGCGCTGGTCAACGCCGCCGCGTCGCACGTGGTCGAGCAGGACGATCTGCACAACAGCTCAGTGCTGCACCCCGCCACCGTGGTCTTCCCCGCCGCGCTGGCGACCGCCCAGGATCTGGGCAGCAGTGGCCGGGATCTGATCACTGCCGCCGTGGCCGGTTACGAGGCGGGGATTCGGATCGGCGAATTTCTGGGCCGCTCTCATTACCGTGTCTTTCATACCACCGGCACCGCCGGCACGCTGGCTGCCGCGGTGGCCGCAGGCAAGCTGATGGAACTCGACACCGACGGTTTCGTGAATCTGCTCGGCAACGCCGGCACCCAGGCTGCCGGGCTGTGGGAATTCCTGCGCGACGCTGCCGACTCCAAGCAGCTGCACACGGCCAAGGCCGCTTCCGACGGTATTGTTGCCGCCTACATGACCCAGAGCGGCCTGACGGGGGCCAAGCATATTCTCGAAGGGCCCCAGGGGATGGCTGCGGGAATGTCCACCGATGCCGACCCGAGCCGGCTGACGGACCGACTCGGCGAACGCTGGGCGCTGGTCGAGACCTCATTCAAGTTTCACGCCTCCTGCCGGCATACGCACCCGGCAGCGGACGCCCTGCTGGCATTGATGCAGCGAGAGGCGCTGACCCACGGCGACATCGAAACCGTCACCGCGAAAGTCCACCAGGCCGCGATCGACGTGCTCGGGCCCGTCGTCCACCCGCGCACTATCCATCAGGCCAAGTTTTCGATGGGTAGCGTGCTGGGGCTCATTGCCGTACATGGCGATGCCGGCCTGGCCAGCTTTCGCGACCACGCCCTCCAGGACGCGGCCGTCGCTGCCTTTGCTCAACGCGTGACAATGCAATTGGACTCGGAGGTGGATGCGGCCTATCCCCGGCGCTGGCTGGGCCGTGTCGATATCACGACCCGCGACGGCCGGCGGTTGAGCGCCGCCATCGACGAACCCAAGGGCGACCCGGGCAATACCCTGAGCCGGGACGAGCTGGAAGCGAAGTTTCGCCGTCTGGTCACGTTTTCGGGCGCGGCCACTGACGACGAAGTTATCAAGCTGATCGCCCATGCCTGGAATCTGGCGGCGGTGACACGCCTCGAGCCGTTACTGTGAGCCGACTCCCGGTCCGCGCCGAATCTCCGTTTTTCGAACAGGATCTGACATGACTGCTCAACCCCCTCGCCCCCTGGATGGCATTACCGTGGTCAGCCTCGAGCATGCCATCGCCGCCCCTTTCTGTACGCGACAACTTGCCGATCAGGGCGCCCGGGTCATCAAGATCGAGCGCCCAGGTGTCGGCGACTTTGCCCGCGGCTATGACAAGCGCGTCCACGGCCTCTCCTCGCATTTCGTCTGGACCAACCGATCGAAGGAGAGCCTGACGCTCAATTTGAAACATGAGGCTGCCGAGCCGATCCTCGACGACTTGCTCGCGGAAGCCGATGTGCTGGTGCAGAATCTGGCCCCCGGTGCCGCCGCTCGCATGGGCCTCGGCTTCGACACGCTGCATGGGCGATTCCCGCGTCTGATCGTTTGCGATATCTCCGGTTACGGCGAGGGCGGACCCTTTGAGACCAAGAAAGCCTACGATCTGTTGATCCAGAGCGAGGCGGGCTTTCTCTCCGTCACCGGTGGACCCGAACCGGATGCGATGGCCAAGGCGGGCTGTTCGGTCGCCGACATCGCCGCCGGCATGTACGCCTACAGCAATATTCTCTCGGCGCTGCTGCTGCGTGGGCGGACCGGCGAAGGCTCGCACATCGACGTCTCGATGCTGGAGAGCCTGGTCGAGTGGATGGGCTATCCAATGTATTACGCGTTCGATGGCGCGACCCCACCGCCTCGGGCTGGCGCCTCCCACTCCACGATCTATCCCTATGGCCCCTTCCCTACCGGCGACGGCGGCACCGTCATGCTCGGCTTGCAGAACGAACGCGAATGGCAGCTGTTCTGCGAGAAGGTCATGAAGCAGCCGGCACTGGCCACGGACGAACGCTTCGATGCCAACTTCAAGCGTTCGGAGAATCGCGCCTCTCTGCGCGCGCTGATCGATACGGTCTTTGCCGAACTCACGGCGGAGCAGGTGATCGCGCGACTCGATCATGCCCAGATTGCCAACGCTCACGTCAATGACATGGCCGGCGTGTGGAACCATCCGCAGTTGGCGGCCCGAGACCGCTGGCGCGAGGTGATGACGCCCGGCGGGAAGGTGCCGGCAGCGTTGCCGCCCGGACGCAACATGGCGTACGAGCCTCGCATGGATGCCGTCCCCGCGCTCGGCGAACACAGCGAAGCCATTCTCGAGCAGTTGGGGTACGCCGTCGAAGACGTGGACACGCTGCGCCAAGCCGGTACGATCTGACCATATCTTTCGATTCGACGCCCCTTCATCCCATTCGATCATGCGAGGAAAAGCGCCCATGACTTCCCCCACTCCGCCCCGCTCGGCGCTGTTCGTGCCGGCCAATCGGCCCGAGCGCATTCCCAAGGCGCTGGCCAGCGGTGCCGATATCGTGATCGTGGATCTGGAAGATGCGGTAGCGCCGGCGGCCAAGCCCGAGGCACGGCGTGCGCTGAGCGCTTTTCTCGAGGGCGCGCCGGATGACGCGATCTGGGTCAGGATCAACGCTGCCGATACGAACGATTTCGCCGAAGATCTGGCGCTGTGCCATGGCCGGTCGGGCATCGCCGGTCTCGTGGTACCCAAGGCGGAGAGTGCCGACGCGCTGGCCGAGGCAGGCGCCCGTGGAGTCGCGCTGATACCGTTGATCGAGAGTGCCTGTGGATTGCAGGCACTGCCCGAGCTCGCTCGATTCCCGGGTGTTCGCCAGTTGAGCTTCGGCGCGCTGGATCTCGGCCTGGACCTGGGTATCGAGCCGGGTAGCGAAGGCGGGGATTGGATGCTGAACCAGGCGCGCTATCAGATCATCCTGCAATCGCGCCTGGCTGGGCTCGCGCCCCCTATCGAGACCGTTCATCCCGAATTTCGCGACATGGGCGTCATCGAACGGGCAGCCAGACGCGCGGTCGAGATGGGCTTCGGTGGCATGCTCTGCATTCATCCGCGCCAGGTCGCCGTCGTCAACGACGCTTTCCGGCCGACTGCCGATCAGCTGGCCTGGGCGACGCGGGTGATCGAAGCCGCCGAGCAAGACGCTGGCGCCGGCCAGATCGATGGTCAGATGATCGATGCACCGGTCATGGAGCGTGCCCGCCGACTCGTTGCCAGCGCAGAACGAGGCTGAAGATGGGCATTGCCGAAGGCTGAGTGGGTATGGCGCCTCAGCTTTCGCGCGCCCAGGGCCGAAATGCCGTTCGTGAAAGCATGAGTAAAAGTTAACTTCTGTCACGATACGTGTTTCCAGCGGCTTAACCTGACAGAATATTTTCGATTCTCGTTGCCGACCCATTCCATGATTATATCGACGACAATCGTTCGATTGCCGTCTTTCCGTCGATCCAAAACCTAACTTACCTGTTGTTTTTAATGGATTTAATACTTTCGATCGACCATCAAACAGGGGGATATCGAGCAATCTTATTTCGACTTTTTAAACTTTTTAAACCATTTAGAGGCATCAGTTTACCCCGACTCAACGGTGTTACTCCCACCGAAGGTTGAATATACGAGTTGGCGTAATTCTCCGCATACTCAGCCTGGCATCGCCAATAAGGCGCCTTCAAAGACGCCAAGACGACAGAACAAACTCAGGAGTGAAATGCCATGTCTCTCATCAATCCAAAAACAGTGGTTGGCGCTATCGGGGTGGCCATCCTGATGGGTGGCGTTGCTGGCGCTCAGGCGCAGGATCCCATCGTCATCAAATTCTCCCACGTCGTGGCCGAGAATACGCCCAAAGGCCAGGGCGCGAAGATGTTCGCCGAGGAAGTGAAGGAGAAGTTGGGCGACAGAGTCAAAGTCGAGGTCTATCCCAACTCGTCGCTCTATGGCGATGGCAAGGAGATGGAAGCGCTGCTGCTGGGCGACGTGCAGATGCTGGCGCCGTCGCTCGCCAAGTTCGAACAGTACAGCCCTAGCCTGCAGCTCTATGATCTGCCGTTCCTGTTCGACGATATCAACGCCGTCGACCGCTTCCAGCACTCCGACGACGGGCAGGGCCTGCTCGACTCGATGCAGGATCGCAACATCCAGGGTCTGGCCTATTGGCACAACGGCATGAAACAGCTTTCTGCCAACAAGCCGCTGCGCGAACCCAAGGATGCCCGCGGTCTCAAGTTCCGCGTGCAGGCTTCCGACGTGCTCGACGAGCAGTTCAAGGAGCTTCGCGCCGTTCCCCGCAAGATGAGTTTCGGCGAGGTGTACCAGGCGCTGCAGACCGGCGTGGTCAACGGTCAGGAAAACACCTGGTCGAACATCTATAGCCAGAAGATGCACGAGGTGCAGCCGTACATCACCGAGTCCAACCACGGCATCATCGACTACATGGTGATCACCAACGCCGACTTCTGGAACGGGCTGCCGGATGACATTCGCAGCCAGCTGGAAGATATCCTCGTCGACGTCACCGAAAAGGTGAACAAGCAGGCCTACGATCTCAACCAGGAAGCCAAGCAGTCGATCGTCGATGCCGGCACCAGCGAAATCATTCAGCTGACCCCCGAGCAGCGTGAAGAGTGGCGTGAAGCAGTTCGCCCGGTATGGGAGAAATTCCAGGGTGACATCGGTGAGGACTTGATCAAGGCTGCCGAAAGCGCCAATCAGTCCGACTCCACCCAGTCCGAAACTAGCCAGTAACCGAGCCGAACATGACACGTTTCCTGCGTGCCTGGGCGCATCTGGAGGAGGGCCTGGTGGCCTTCCTTCTCGCCCTCATGACCCTGGTGACCTTCAGTTACGTGATGGTCAACAATCTCTATACCGTCTTCTACGATGCAGCGGACCTGTTTCCCTTCGCGGAAACGCCGCTCTTCGCGATCGGTGATTTCATCATCGATCTCGCCCAGGAAATGACCTGGAGCATCGCCTTGACCAAAGCGTGCTTCGCCTGGCTGATCTTCCTGGGTATCGCCTATATCGTGCGCATCGGCGCCAATATCGGTGTCGATCTTATCGTCAGGCTGTTGCCCGAACGCCTGCAGCGGGGCGTCGGCATTCTGACGTGTCTGATCTGTATCGCCTATACGGCGCTGTTCGCGGTTTCCAGCTACAGCTGGGTGCAGGCGCTCATGCATGCGCGCATCGGTGCCGAGGACCTCGACCAGTATGGCGTTCTGCAGTGGCATATCACGATCATCGTGCCGATCGGCTTTACGCTGGTGCTGATACGACTGATCGAAGTACTGATACGCATGCTGCGCGGTGAGCAGATCACGCTGGAGTTGAGCAACGAATCCACCGACGCGTTGAAACTCCAGGATGAAGCCGGTAACGAGGAGAAGTCGCCATGACCATCGTCTTCCTGTTCGTGGTGCTGTTCGGCCTGCTCTTCCTCAACGTGCCGATCGCCTTCTCGCTGGGTATCGCCAGTTCGCTGACCATCATGCTGTTCAGTCAGGACTCGCTGAGCTCGCTGGCGATCAAGCTGTTCGAGACATCCGAGCACTACACGCTGCTGGCGATTCCGTTCTTCATCCTCGCCGGCGCCTTCATGACCAGCGGCGGCGTGGCGAGACGCCTGATCAACTTCGCCAACGCCTGTGTCGGCCATATCCGCGGCGGCCTGGCGATCGCTTCCGTGCTCTCCTGCGTGATGTTCGCGGCGCTCTCCGGCTCGTCTCCGGCAACCGTGGCAGCGGTAGGCTCGGTGGTCATCGCGGGGATGACGCGATCCGGCTACACCAAGGATTTCGGTACCGGCATCGTCTGTAACGCGGGCACCCTTGGCATCCTGATTCCGCCATCGATCGTGATGGTGGTCTACGCCACGGTGACGGAAAGCTCCGTCGGCAAGATCTTCGTTGCCGGTATCGTGCCAGGATTGCTGCTGGGTCTGATCCTGATGGTGGCGATCTACATCGTCGCACGGATCAAGAAGATGCCCGCCCTGCCACGCCCCACGGTCGGTGAGTTTTTCGCCACCGCTCGCAAGGCCAGCTGGGGGCTTCTCACCATCGTGATCGTGCTCGGCGGCATCTACGGCGGGTTCTTCACTCCGACCGAAGCCGCCGCCGTGGCCGCGGTCTACGCCGGCTTCGTCGCGCTGTTCGTCTATCGGGACATCACCCTCAAGCAGTGTCCGGGTGTGTTGCTCGATGCCGCCAAGCTGTCGGTGGTGCTGATGTTCATCATCGCCAATGCGATGCTGTTCGCCCACGTGCTGACCACCGAGCAGATCCCGCAGACGATCACGGCGTGGGTGGTCGAACAGGGCTTCTCGCCAATCACCTTCCTGCTGGTGGTAAATATCGTGTTGCTGGTGGCGGGATCTTTCATGGAACCGTCGGCGATCATCCTGATCCTGGCGCCCATCCTGTTCCCGGTCGCCGTACAGCTCGGCATCGACCCGATCCATTTCGGCATCATCATGGTGGTCAACATGGAGATCGGCCTGGTCACGCCACCGGTAGGCTTGAACCTGTTCGTGGCTTCCGCCGTCACCGGCATGCCGCTGACACGCACGATCCGGGCGGCAACGCCATGGCTCTTCCTGCTGCTCGGTTTCCTGCTGCTGGTGACCTATGTGCCTTTCCTGTCGCTGGGATTGCCCAACTGGCTAGGCATGCCCTAGTCGGCAAGACGAGGATCCCGTACCACCCACTACCGAGGGCGCCATCATGGCGCCCTCTTTCGTTTACCCAAGTCTCGGCAAAGATGAGCCGTGGGACTTTCGACCTTCGCTACTTCAACCACCAGGACAGAATCAACAGCAGCAGCAGTACGGTGGCAATGGCCTGCCAGACGTTCGCGGGCTCCCGCCAAGGCGGACGACGATGCTCGTCTTCTCCCTTTGGCACCGGTCGCAGATGATAGGCAAGCTCGGTAAGGCGACGGAACCGCAGCGCCCGCAGCGGATCGAGCGAGCGCCGCAGCGCATCGTCGAGATCGCCGCTGATCGCGGGATTGCTCAGCTGCGCGCGACGGTAGGTCATCTGCTCCAGATCGGTGTGGCTGCGCAGGTGATTGGGTAGCAGGGTGTAAGGCAGGTGTCCGGTGAGCATCCAGTAGACGATGGAGGCCAGCGAATACTGGTCGCTGCGCCGGCCGACTTCGGTATCCAGCGCGTACTCCGGCGCGCTGTGTTCGGTCAGCCCAACCTGACGAGCCAGCTGGCGTGCCTCGCCCAGGGCGTCGCCTTCGCGCTTGTGGCAGGCCCCGAAATCGGTCAGCAGCAGATTGCCGTGGCGGTCGATCAGGATATTGTCGGGATGGATATGCTGATGCAGGACGTCGTGACGATGCAGCGCCTGCACTGCCTTGACCAGCTGACGCGCGATGTCGAGCCGCTGTTCCAGACTGGTCTGGGGGTGTCTTCCCAACCACTCGGTCAGCGTCTCGCCATCGACGTAGCTCATCAGATAATAGAGATAGCGGCGGGGTCTCGCCGGTTCCATCACCTTGACCACGAACGGGGAGTTGACCCGTTCGACGACCCACTGCTGCAAGCCGAAATGTTCGAGATAGACGTTACGCGTCGAAAGTTCCGGACTCGGGGCCTTCATCACCATGTCGCGCCCGCTGCGGACGTCCCGCACACGGTAGAGTCGAGCCTTGGCGGTGCGCGACAGTATTTCCACCACCTCCAGCCCATCGAGGCGTTCGCCTTTCGCCAGCTCCGGCGGTACCGGCAGGTGGTGAAAGACCCGCGGCTGCTCGTTCGGTTCGCCATCCGACAGTCGATCGACCCGAACCAGCTGGAAGCAGAACTGGTTGGCGTTGTATCCCCGTTCGATGGCCCGCTGGTTGGCCGCCTCGGCCAGCCGTTCGCAGGCGGCGTCGAGATCGCTGACATCGGCACGGATCAGTTGCACGTACTCCGAGGGCACCAGCGTGCCACGAACCGCCTGGGTCATGAACAGGAACAGATCGCCCTGCTTGAGCGCAAAACTGGAATAGTCGATATCGACATGGCCGTCCATCCCCAGCGCCCGCGAGGGATATCGATAGCCACCGAGATCGGTGACGTGATCTCGCGTCAGCTGCTCGAATTCGGCGCCTCGGATGCGATAGACCAGCGTATCGCCCATGTGGAAGAGGTGCGCCTCGTGCTGATGGAAGATCATCGCCGATAGCGAGCAGATGTAGCTTCCGCCCTCGATGTAACCGCTCTGACTATGGCACCAGCTGTTCAAGGCGCGCAGCACCCGAGTAGCGGAAGTCTTGACGTCCCAGTGCTCCGGCGTCGAGTAGTAATCGGCCAGGAAACCGCGCACGCTGAGATCGCCGGCCTGCTTGGCGATCGAGTTGCGCCAGGTAGAGTCGCTGATCAACGCACAGCCACCCTTGGAAACCAATTGCTCGCCCTGCGGGATCTGCACGGACATCGAGCTGCGATGGCGATGCAGATCCGGCGCGACGAAGGCCTGACCGTAGGTCAGTGACAGCGAGCTTTTCGACAACGAGTTTCTCCCCATGGATCGACGAACGGCGGGTGATCAGGCAGTCTCCCACTCACGACCGCAAACGGTGTCGGCCGTCCCGTCGGTCACGCGACGGATCGCCACCCGGATTGGTAATCGGCCTAGCCTGTTCGTATAATTCCCCGGATTTTCGCCCGCTGGTGTTCAACCTGCAAACCGCAAGGACTCAACGATGAGTTTCGACAAGATTCCCGCCGGAAAGGATCTCCCCAACGACGTGTACGTGGCGATCGAGATTCCCGCCAACCACGCACCGATCAAGTATGAAATCGACAAGGAAATGGACGCGCTGGTCGTCGACCGGTTCATGGCCACCCCGATGTTCTACCCGGCCAACTACGGTTTCATCCCGAACACTCTGGCCGACGACGGCGACCCGCTCGATGCGCTGGTCGTGACGCCCTACCCGGTCCAGCCCGGCAGCGTGATTCGTGCGCGCCCGGTGGGCGTTCTGAACATGTCCGACGAAGCCGGTGAAGATGCCAAACTGGTTTGCGTACCCCACCAGAAACTGAGCTCTCTCTACGACGACGTGCATGAAGTCACTGACCTGCCCGAGCTGCTGCGTCAGCAAATCGCGCATTTCTTCGAGAACTACAAGGATCTCGAGAAAGGCAAGTGGGTCAAGATCGACTCGTGGGATGGCGCCGATGCGGCTCGCAAGGCCATCGAGAAGTCCGTCAATGCCTACGAAAACGAAAAAGCGAAGGTATAGATAGAGAGCCGATATCTTCTGCATCTCCCGGGTCCAGGCTTGAAGGTCTGGGCTTCATAGGCAGGCATAGGCTTCACAGTACGACGCCGCCCCGGCATCCAGACCGGGGCGGCGTCTTCGCGTTCTGACCCGAGACAGCGCGATCAGATCACGCTCATAGCTGATGACGAATCTTCTCGACGAGCTGCGATGCCCGCACCGTATAATTTGCCATCATCAGAGAGTGATTGGCGAACAGCCCGAAACCGGAGCCGTTGAGGATCACCGGGCTCCAGACCTGTGCCTGAGAGCTGGTCAGTTCCGCGACCAGTTGATCGAAATCGGCACCGGCGCCACTGCCGTCGATGGCATCGGCGAAATCGATTCGGGCGGCCTGCATCAACTGCGCCAGCGCCCAGGTGGTACCCCGCGCCTCGAAGAACACGTTGTCGATTCGCAGCCAGGGCGTACTGTCGGTCTGCTGATCGCCATTCGGCGACTGGCCGACATTGGCAGCCAGCTGCCGAGTCTGCGTCTCCAGGCGCTGCTGGACCTGTGCCAGCCAGTCGGACAGCGCCGAGGCATCCGGCGCAGCGGGTGGCTCGGTCGAGGCCGCGGCATCCTGATTCGGCGCATCCGGCCCGGCGGCGTTCTCCAGGGCATTAAAGGCTTCACCGAGATTGTTGCGCGCGGCGAGCAGTACGGTTTCGGAAGCCGGCCAACGCCAGCTCTTGAGATCCCCGCCCAATGACTCGTTGGCCTGATTCAACGGTGCCGTTCCCACGCTCAGTGAATCGTTCAGCATCGCCACCGCATCACGAACCTGCTGGGTGACGCCGGCCTCCCAGTTGGGCATGTTGTCGAGCCAAAGTCCCGGCGGCATCACATCGTTGCGCAGGTAGCCGCCCGGCTTGTTGAGCAGCGTATCGAGAATCGCGATGTTGGTGGCAAGAATCGCCTCGCCCGGTACGACCGTCGACTGCGCCTCACTGCCGGTATCCACCGTCTGCGGAAAACCGCGCTGCATCTCGACCGCCTGCCTGGGATCGGTAGGCGCTGGCGTCCAGCTCCACCAGATACCCAGAATGATGCAGACCAGCAGATAGACGACGACCAGCGCCACCAGCGGCTTCCAGATCCAGCCGTATTGTGGCGTTTCGAGAACCTCGGTCCGCGATAGCGGCGCCTTTTTGCGAAACAGGGCCATGGACGATCCTTGTGATTGCTCAGATTGTGAGAACCGGTGACGAGAACCGGGTGTGACAGCCAGTCGAGATAATCCGTCATGCCAATCGATTGTGCGAATCGGTCGTGAACAACCCGCCAATAGCGTCGACGTTGACGGAAACGGAGTTGGGAAAGGTTTGACTCTATCCTATCATGCTCCCCTTCACACGCAGCCCGCCTTTCGCTGTATACCGGCCTACTGCATTGTCATTGCGGCACTTTTCAGCATCAATGCGATCACAGGGGTGGCGTCGTCAGGCAGACAGCCGCCGGCGGGCACGCAAACGCGAGTGCGTGCAGATATGAAGATGGGTGACATCGTCAGCCTCGCCGTCGCGTCATTCTCGTCGGGCCCGCGCATTCACTGTTGTCAGGAATTCATGTTTTGAAATCACGCTTCCCTGGATGGCTATTGGCGATCGGTTGCTGCCTGCTGGCAGTGCTATCCCAGGCTCAGGCTCAGGACATTTTCTCCTCCTCGAACCAGGACTCCGCGTTTTCCACCAGCGTTGACAACGAGTTCCTGCCGGTCGACCGAGCCTTTCACGCCTATGCCTGGCATGACGATGAACGCGTCTACGTCGGCATGCGCAGTAAGCCCGGCTACTATCTCTATCGTCATCGTTTCGGACTGGAAAGCCGCCAGCCCGGGATCGCATTCGGCGCGCTTCAGATCCCGCCCGGCGAGTTCAAGCAAGACCCGTATCTGGGCGACGTCCACGTCTTCCATGATCAGGTCGAGATCAGCGCACCGCTACCCGACGGTGCCGATTTCGATCCCAAGACATCGATACCGGTCACGCTCTCTTTCCAGGGCTGCGCCGTTGCGGGGCTCTGCTACCCTCCCGAACACTGGGCGCTGACCGCCAGGGCCGGCCCGCCGCCCGCTGCGTACACGGACGCCAGTGATGACGCCGAGGCGTCGCCGATCGTCTCGTCCGTGCCTGGCGTCGAAGACAACCGCGATCCCTTTTCCGCCTCGGACGCTGACAAACCGCTCTCCAATGCAGTCGCCACTGACGATACGTCCCTGGCGCCTGCGAGCAAGCCGATGCCCCCGGTGGCCGAAGCCGCGCCGCCATTTGCCGCCGATGCCGATCGTCGGTTTCACTCTCGGCTCGGTGAGGGCATCGGCCTCGGCACGCTAGGGCTATTCCTTCTCGCTGGACTGGGACTGACCTTCACGCCCTGCGTACTGCCGATGTTGCCGATTCTGACCTCCATCATCGTGGGGCAGAACGCTCGGCACGGACGCGCGCTGGTGCTATCGGCGAGCTACGTCGCCGGCATGGCCGTGACGTTCACGCTACTGGGCACATTGATGGGCGTCTTCGGGGCCTCGCTCAATCTTCAGGCCCGACTCCAATCCGGCTGGGTACTGGTCCCTTTCGCCCTGCTGTTCGTGCTCTTCGCGATGGCGATGTTTGGCGCGTTCGATCTGCGCCTGCCCGGCGGGCTCAGCCAGCGTGTCAATGCCTGGCAAGATCGCCTGCGGCGCAGCGGTCCCTCGGGCCTTGCCGTTGCCGGGGCGCTGTCGGTGCTGGTCGTTTCACCCTGCGTTTCCGCGCCGCTGGCGGGCGCACTGGTCTTCATCTCGTCTACCGGTGACATGTTGGGCGGCGCCCTGGCACTACTCTCGCTGGGGTTGGGCATGGGCATACCGCTGATCGTGGTGGGGACCTTCGGTGGGCAGTGGCTGCCCCGCACCGGGGCCTGGATGAATGGCGTCAAGGCCGTGTTCGGCGTGATGCTGCTGGGCGTCGCGATCTGGCTGATCGAGCGTCTGCTGCCAGCGCCGGCCGCCTTGCTATTGTGGGGCGCGCTGACGCTGGGTTGCGCGCTGGCGCTGGGACCGCTGCGGTCTGTTTCAGCGCCCGACACCGCGTTTCGGTCCAGTTCAGCACCCGATGCCGCGCTTCGATCCACGTCTGCCCCCGCCGCGCTGGAGCGCAAACCCCGCGGCTGGCAGCTGTTGCGCCAGACCGGCGGGTGGGTACTGCTGGTATGGGGCGCGGCGATGATCTGGGGCGCCGCGCAAGGCAGCAGCAACCCGTTGCAACCGCTCGCGAGGCCAAGCGCCGGGGTCACCTCAGAGGCTTCCGGCTTGACCTTTCAGACCGTTACCCGTCTCGACCAGCTCGAGGCGGCACTGGCGTCGGCACGTGCAGCCGGACGTCCGGCAATGGTCGATGTCAGCGCCGACTGGTGCATCTCGTGCAAGATCATGGAACGGACCGTATTTCCCGAACCGGCCGTCGCCGAACGTCTGACGGACTTCACGTTGATTCGCGCCGACGTGACTCAGGATGCCGCCACCAGCAGAGAGCTGCTCGAGCATTTCGGTCTGTTCGGACCACCGGGACTGTTGTTCTTCAATGACGGCAAAGAGCTGAAACGTGCTCGCATCCAAGGTGAGGTCGACTCTCAGGCGCTGATAGAGCACCTGGAAAAGGTGCAGCGGCTGATACGGGGATCGAGTTAGCGGTTGTCGGCTCGCGGTTCCCGGCCGCGTGTTACCGAACATTGTTCGATGGTCAGGGTGGACACTCTCAGTATTTTTCGGCAAACTTCGATGTCAACGAAAACGGGGCGTCGAGACGCCATCTTGCAGTAAAGTGACGCGATCTCGACAATCTACGCAAGGGTTAACAGCGCAAGGACGGTCATGGCTAGACTCCTGGTTCTCAATGGTCCCAACCTCAATCTGCTCGGCACGCGAGAACCTGAGGTCTATGGTACGACCACCCTCGAGGACATCCGGATTCGCTTGACCGAACGGGCTCTGAGCGCCGGACATCAGCTGGAATGGCTGCAGTCCAACGCGGAGCATGAGCTGGTTGAGCGCGTGCATCGGGCGCGGCAGGAGAACGTCGATTTCATCCTGCTCAACCCGGCCGCATTCACCCATACCAGCGTCGCCCTGCGCGATGCGCTGACCGGGGTTGCCATCCCGTTCATCGAGCTGCACCTTTCCAACGTGCATGCGCGTGAGCCGTTTCGCGCTCATTCCTATTTTACCGACGTCGCGCGGGGCGTCATCGCCGGGTTCGGCGCCGACAGCTATGAACTGGCGCTGGATGCCGCGCTCACGCAGCTGAAGCAGGGATGATCCGCATCATTCGTCAGCGGGCGGTCATCGATACGGCTCATCACATTCAGCTGTCGTATTCGATTCTCACCTCCCATTTTCACCGTTAATCAAGCCGAGACATCGCCATGGATATACGCAAGGTCAAGAAACTCATCGAACTCCTGGAAGAGTCGAACATCAGCGAAATCGAAATCCAGGAAGGCGAAGAGTCCGTGCGCATCAGCCGCCATCCGAATGGCTTCGGCGCCATGCAGCAGCCGATGTACATGCCGCAGAACATGGCACCGACCGCACAGCCCACACCGGCCGCATCCCCTGTCGATTCGGGTGACACGGCACCGGCATATCCGGCGGGTCACGCGGTGACCTCGCCCATGGTCGGCACCTTCTACCGTTCTCCGGCGCCAGGCTCCAAGGCCTTCGTCGAAGTCGGACAGAGCATCAAGAAAGGCGATACCGTCTGTATCGTCGAAGCGATGAAGATGATGAACCAGATCGAAGCCGACAAGGATGGCGTGATCGAAGCGATCCTGGTCGAGGATGGCGAGCCGGTCGAATTCGACCAGCCGATGATCATCATCAACTAAGGCCACACGAGCGAAACCATCATGTTGGACAAGGTACTCATCGCCAACCGCGGCGAGATCGCCCTTCGCATCCTGCGCGCCTGCAAGGAACTGGGGATCAAGACCGTGGCGGTTCATTCCAAGGCCGACCGGGAACTGATGCACGTGCGTCTGGCAGACGAAGCCGTCTGCATTGGCCCCGCCTCTTCGGCCCAATCCTATCTGAACATCCCCGCCCTGATCAGCGCAGCCGAGGTGACGGACTCCACCGCCATCCACCCCGGGTACGGCTTTCTCTCCGAGAACGCCAACTTCGCCGAACAGGTAGAGCGTTCCGGCTTCACCTTCGTCGGCCCGCGCGCCGAGACCATCCGTCTGATGGGCGACAAGGTCAGCGCGATCAACGCCATGAAGATAGCCGGCGTGCCGACGGTGCCGGGTTCCGACGGTCCGCTGCCGGAAGACGATGCCGAGATTCGCCGCATCGCCGGTCGTATCGGCTATCCGGTGATCATCAAGGCGGCGGCCGGCGGCGGCGGCCGCGGCATGCGTGTCGTCCGCAACGACGACGAAGTCGCCAAGGCGGCCAGCGTCACGCGCTCCGAAGCCGCGGCAGCCTTCGGCGATGGCACCGTCTACATGGAGAAGTTTCTCGAGAATCCGCGCCATGTGGAGGTTCAGGTGCTGGCCGACGGCCAGGGCAACGCGATCCATCTCTACGATCGCGACTGCTCGCTACAGCGTCGCCACCAGAAGGTGCTCGAGGAAGCGCCGGCGCCACATATCGACCCGGATGCCCGCGCCAAGGTGCTGAAGTCGTGCATCGATGCCTGTATCGAGATCAACTATCGCGGCGCCGGCACCTTCGAGTTCCTGTACGAGAACGGCGAGTTCTTCTTCATCGAGATGAACACCCGCGTTCAGGTAGAGCATCCCGTGACCGAGATGGTCACCGGCGTCGATATCGTCAAGGAGCAGCTGCGTATCGCCTGCGGCCAGCCACTGTCGATCAAGCAATCCGACGTCGAACTCCGTGGGCACGCCTTCGAGTGCCGTATCAATGCGGAAGACGCCCGCACCTTCATGCCCTCCCCCGGCAAGATCAACCTCTATCATCCGCCAGGCGGTCTCGGCGTGCGCATGGACTCGCACATCTATACGGGCTATAGCGTACCGCCGTATTACGATTCGCTGATCGGCAAGCTGATCACCTGGGGTGCGGATCGCGAGATCGCGCTGGTGAGGATGCGTAACGCGCTCGATGAGCTGCTGGTCGAAGGCATCAAGACCAACATCGACCTGCAGAAGGATCTGGTCCGCGATAGCGCCTTCCAGCGTGGTGGCGTCAACATCCACTATCTGGAGAAGAAGCTCGGACTGAGTTGATTGCCGAGCTTTCACGACGGGGCGGCCTATCCTTCGATGGTCGCCCCGTTTTCGTCCTGATCTTCACATCGAGCGTGACACTTCATTCCGGGAGAGCGACCCATGGCATGGCTACAACTCAAGGCATCCATTGCCCCCGAGCAAGCCGAATGGCTGGAAGAGCTGCTGCTTGCCGAGGGTGCCAGCGCAATTACCCTGCAGGATGCACATGACGAGCCGGTATTCGAACCCGATCGCGGCACGACGCCGCTATGGACGGAAACCGTTCTGACAGGCCTGTACGACGACCTCAACGACGTCGAGGCGATGATCGAGCGGGTTCAACGCGCTTGGGCCGAACAGTCACCCGACGAGCCATCGCCACAGATCGAATACGAGCTGCTCGCCGATCGCGACTGGGAGCGCGAATGGATGGACGGGTTCGAGCCGCTGCGGATGGGCAAGCGTCTATGGATCGTGCCCAGTTGGCACGAGGCACCGGATCCAGACGCGGTCAACCTGTTGCTCGACCCAGGCCTGGCCTTCGGTACCGGCACGCACCCCACCACCGCGCTCTGTCTCGGCTGGCTGGACGCTCAGGACCTCGCTCAGCGTCAGGTTCTCGATTACGGCTGTGGGTCCGGCATCCTGGCGATCGCCGCGCTCAAGCTGGGGGCAGATACCGCCGTCGGCGTCGATATCGATCCCCAGGCGCTGCAGGCGAGCCGCGACAACGCCGAGCGCAACCAGATCGACGAGGCGAGCCTGATTCTCGACTATCCGGAAAAGATCGGCCAAGGCGAGTTCGAGGTCGTCGTCGCCAACATTCTGGCCGGACCGCTGATCGAGATGGCTTCCACGATTGCCGGACGGGTTCGGGTCGGCGGCCAGCTGGCGCTGTCAGGCATTCTGAGCGCCCAGGCGGATTCGGTGCTGGATGCCTATCGCGCAGAGGGTCTGATCATGGACGAGCCGCAGGAGAAGGAGGGCTGGATCCTGCTCACCGGACGCCGACCGAACTGACGCCTTGACGCGACAGCCCCCCTACCGGAGCTGTCGCCGAGTCCCTCGCCAGGCCTTGGCAGCTGCTGTCGGATTCATGCGGCCTGATTGGCAGGACTGCATTCATGCCGAAGCGCTCTACGCTCTGTCTGAAAAAGGCCATCGCTCGCCGATTTTTCAGACAGAGCTTAGCCTGAGCTGGCTTCATGTGCGTGGCCTGGGCATTACGGCTTAGGTCTTGCGTTGGCAAACAGCGCTTCAACAAAGCCGGAGCGACCGGTATCATAGCCTCCCCGTTTCGCCTGAGCCCCTGTAACGATGCGTGATTTGCCGTCACCGCAGACCGATCGCCCGTTACCCCGCATCGGCCATCACACGCTACCCAATCGCGTGATTCTGGCCCCCATGGCCGGGGTAACCGACCGCCCCTTCCGCCAACTGTGCCGCGAACTGGGCGCCGGGCTGGTCGTATCGGAAATGGTGACCGCCGACAGTCGTCTGTGGAATAGCCGCAAATCTCGCCAGCGCAGGATTCACCGCGGCGAACCGGGGCCGCGATCGGTGCAGATCGCAGGTGGTGACCCGCAGATGCTCGCCGAGGCGGCCCGACTCAACGCCGACGCCGGGGCCGAGATCATCGATATCAACATGGGCTGCCCGGCAAAGAAAGTCTGCAACAAGGCCGCGGGATCGGCGCTACTGCGGGACGAACGCCTGGTGGCGGATATTCTCGACGCCGTGGTCGCGGCAGTCGACATTCCGGTCACGCTGAAGATTCGCACCGGCTGGTGTGCCGAGAGCCGCAACGCGGAACGCGTGGCGAAACTTGCCGAGAACGCCGGCATCGCTGCCCTGGCAGTTCACGGCCGGACCCGGGAGCAGCGTTACACTGGCTCGGCCGAATACGACACCATCGCGGCGATCAAGCAGCAGGTATCGATCCCGGTCTTCGCCAACGGCGATGTCACCACGCCGCAGCGCGCCGCCGAAGTGCTGGCCTACACCGGGGCCGATGCGGTGATGATCGGACGCGGCGCGCAAGGCAACCCGTGGCTATTCCGGGAGATCGAGCACTACCTGCGCACTGGCGACGAGCATGCATCACCCTGCGCGGAAGAGATCGCGGCCACCATGCAGCGTCATCTGCGCGCGCTGCACGACCATTACGGCGAGTATCTGGGCGTCAGAGTCGCGCGCAAGCACGTTGGCTGGTATCTCGCCGCAAGCGACCCGAGTCGCGAACACCGCGCGCGCTTCAATCGTCTCGAGCAGGCGACACAACAATTCGAGTTTCTCCATGAACTCTTTCGCGGTGATGCCGCGATCGGTAACGGAATCCACGCAGCATGAATAGCCGGCAGCCTTTAGCCCTCGAGGGTGAATCCCCCGCCGAGGTCGAGTCTCTCAAGATGCCCGATGCGCTGTCTCATACCACGCTGAGAGAGTGCGTGGAGCGGGTCATGGAGCGCTACTTCTCGCATCTCGAGGGCGAATCCGTCTCGAACCTCTACACCATGGTCCTGGCGGAAGTCGAAGCGCCGCTGCTCGAAGTCGTGATGCGCAACGTCGAAGGCAACCAGACCCGCGCTGCCGAGCTGCTCGGTCTCAACCGCGGTACGCTGCGCAAGAAGCTCAAACAGTACGACCTGATCTGACCAGCACGACCCGATCCAAACCTTCTTCGCTTCGCTCAGCGAAGCCCACCTGGACGTGCGATGCTCTGGACGCCCGCCGTTTCATCGTCAATCGTCTCGCCGTAAAAAAGAGTGGACTGGCATGTCTCAAACATCTGCTTCTACCGCCCCCCGACCCGTCGGTCGCGCACTGCTCAGCGTGTCGGACAAGACCGGCATCGTCGATTTCGCCCGTGAGCTCGCCTCACGCGGTGTCGAGCTACTCTCGACCGGCGGCACCTACCGCCTGCTCCAGGAAAACGACATTGCCGTGACCGAAGTCTCGGCGCACACCGGCTTCCCGGAGATCATGGACGGGCGCGTCAAGACGCTGCATCCGAAAATTCACGGCGGCATTCTCGGGCGGCGCGGCCAGGATGACGCGGTCATGGCGGCGCACGGCATCGACCCCATCGACATGGTCGTGGTCAATCTCTACCCGTTCGAACAGACCGTGGCCAAACCGGGCTGCACGCTGGAAGACGCCGTCGAGAACATCGATATCGGCGGCCCGACGATGGTCCGCGCCTGTGCCAAGAACCACGAGCACACCACGATCGTGGTCAGCGCCAACGATTACTCCCGCATCCTGAAGGACATGGCCAGCCACGACGGCGGCGTCAGTCACAAGACCCGCTTCGACCTGGCGATCAAGGCGTTCGAACATACCGCCGCCTACGACGCGGCCATCGCCAACTATTTCGGTCAGCGTGTCGGCAACGGCGAGCCCGAATTTCCGCGCACCCTGTCGCTGCAGTTCACCAAGAAGCAAGGCATGCGCTACGGCGAGAACCCGCACCAGAAGGCGGCGTTCTATGTTGAGTCAAGGGCGGTCGAGACCGACAAGCCGGAAGCCAGCATCGCGACGGCCGAGCAGCTCCAGGGCAAGGCGCTCTCCTTCAACAACGTGGCGGACACCGACGCCGCGCTGGAGTGCGTCAAATCCTTCACCAAGCCGGCCTGCGTGATCGTCAAGCACGCCAATCCGTGTGGCGTGGCCGTGGTACCGGAAGCCGACGGCGGCATCCGCAAAGCCTACGATCTGGCCTTCGCGACCGACAGCGAATCCGCTTTCGGCGGCATCATCGCCTTCAACCGCGAGCTGGACGGCGATACCGCCAGTGCGATCGTCGCGCGCCAGTTCGTCGAGGTCATCATCGCACCGCGCATCTCGGCGGAAGCCCGCGAGGCCGTCGCCAGCAAGACCAATGTCCGTTTGCTGGAGTGTGGCGAACTGCCAGCGAAGACCGCCGACGGCTGGGATTACAAGCGCGTCAACGGCGGCTTGCTGGTGCAGAGTCGCGATAACGGCATGATCGCCGCCGAGGAGCTCAAGGTGGTCACCCAGCGAGCGCCAACGGAGCAGGAGCTCAACGATCTGGTGTTCGCGTGGAAGGTCGCCAAGTTCGTCAAGTCCAACGCCATCGTCTACGCCCGAAACCGTCAGACGGTCGGGGTTGGCGCGGGCCAGATGAGCCGGATCAACTCCGCGCGCATCGCCGGCATCAAGGCGGAACATGCCGGTCTCGAGGTTCCCGGCTCGGTGATGGCATCGGATGCCTTTTTCCCCTTCCGCGATGGCCTGGACAACGCCGCGGCGGCGGGCATCACGGCAGTGATTCAACCGGGAGGCTCGATGCGCGACGACGAAGTGATCGCCGCCGCCAACGAGGCGGGAATCGCGATGGTCTTTACCGGCATGCGCCACTTTCGGCACTAGAGCGGCGCTCCTGCCAACGAAAAGCCCACGAGTTTCGACTCGTGGGCTTTTTCGTGCAGGGTTCGCAGAACCCGATCAGCATCGATCGAATCAGGAAGATTCCTTGCCCAGATCGATGCAGAGATACTTGGTTTCCAGATACTCCTCGAGGCCATACTTGGAGCCTTCGCGACCCAGGCCGGAAGCCTTGACGCCGCCGAACGGTGCGCTGGCGTTGGAGATCAGCCCCGTGTTGATGCCGACCATGCCGTATTCGAGCGCTTCGGCGACCCGCCAGACCCGGCCCAGATCCTTCGAGTAGAAATAGGACGCCAGCCCGAACTGGGTATCGTTGGCCATGCGAACGGCTTCCTCTTCCGTCTCGAAGGGGAAAACCGCCGCCAGGGGGCCGAAGGTCTCTTCACTGGCGACCTTCATCTCCGGTGTGGCGTGGCTGACCAGTGTCGGGGAAAAGAAACGCCCGCCCAGCGAATGCTCGTGGCCGCCGAGCAACAGCTGCGCGCCCTTGTCGGTAGCATCCTTGATGTGGTCGGTCACCTTGGCCACCGCATCGTCGTCGATCAGCGGACCGATATTGACCCCGTCCTCGAAGCCGTTGCCCACCTTGAGCTCACTGTTCATGGCAGCGGCCAGCTTTTCGCTGAAGGCGTTGATCACGCTGGATTGAACCAGGAAGCGGTTGGTGCAGACGCAGGTCTGTCCGGCATTGCGGAACTTGGACGCGATCGCCCCTTCGACCGCCGCATCCAGATCGGCATCCTCGAACACCAGAAACGGGGCGTTGCCGCCGAGCTCCAGCGAAATCTTCTGGATGTGCTGCGCGGCACCGGCCATCAACGAACTGCCGACTTCGGTCGAGCCGGTGAAGGTGACCTTGCGCACGACCGGAGACTCGGTCATCGCCTTGGCGATCTCGCTGGCCTTGCCCGGGACCACGTTGAACACGCCGCGCGGAACACCGGCCTGCTCTGCCAGTGCGGCCAGTGCGGTGGCGGAGAACGGTGTCTGGCTGGCCGGCTTGATGACGATGGTGCAGCCAGCCGCCAGTGCGGCAGCCGCCTTGCGCGTGATCATCGAGGACGGGAAATTCCAGGGCGTGATGGCGCCGACGACGCCCACCGGCTGCTTGGTGACCACGATACGCTGCTGGGTGTTGGCAGCTGGAATGGTGTCACCGTAGATACGCCGTGCTTCCTCGGCAAACCAGCGCATGAAGCTTGCGGCATAGACGATCTCACCCGCCGCCTCCTTGACCGGCTTGCCCTGCTCGGCGGTCATGATCGCGGCCAGTTCATCCTTGTTCTCGAGCATCAGCTCGTACCACTTCATCAGGATGTCAGCGCGCTCCAGCGCGGTGTGATTGCGCCAGCCCGGAAGCGCGGCTTCGGCCGCATCGATCGCCCGCTCGGTCTCGGCACGCCCCAATCTCGGCATGCGCCCCAGGATCTCGCCATTGGCAGGGTTATCGACGTCGATCTGCTCACCGCTGTCGGCGGCAACCCAGTTACCATCGATATAGGCAAAAGGTCTGAACAGCGCGCCCTCTTTCACGGACTCTGCATTGACGGACTGTGCTTGGTCGGATTGCATGACTCACTCCTCCTTGATGTGCTTGCCGGATGCGGATGATCAGCCCATCCTGACCGGCCGTGGCCACGGATCAGCGTGCAACGGGATCGTTGGTGACGGCAACCTGCGACGACGAATTCAGTGTCACTGTGCTACCCGACAGGATGGCGTGTTAACGCCACCTCTGCCAGTCGAAAGCCGCGTCGGCTGGGTATCAGCCGGCGCCGGGCCGGGCATGCCCCTGAAAGAGCGGCACAGGAATGGCGACAGCGGCCCGGCGGCGAAGCGATTCACAGCTGTGACCACAGGGTCACGCCCACGGCAATCGCGATTGCCGCGCCGCTCAGCCAATAGCCGTTGACGCGCTGTGAATGGCGATGGATATGGCGCAATCCCAGCCAGGCCAGCGCGATCGCCACGACCTCCACCACCGGTGCGTAGCGCCCTGCACTCAACCCGACCAACGACATCACCAATGCTGCCAGCGACCAGTGAGAAAGCTGTTTGCGCCGCGTCTTGCCGTTGACATCGCGCGTACTGCTGGCTCGACGCTGAACTTCGGGACGATTGAAGACCTGGATCGCCAGCCCATCGCGCAGCTCGAAGCGAACCGGGGTACCGGCGCTCGGCAAGCCGCGACCTCGCCACTGCGCCAATTGGAACGAATAGCGTTTGCCGTCATCACCCTCGACCTCACCGGTCTGGGCTTCGTCGTCGAAATGAGAAAGGCGACCATCCATGGGACTATCCTTGCGGCTCTCTTTGAAACCTTCGTGACGACCTGCCGCGATGCGGTCTTCGCGACCGCCTCCGCCTGGCGGGAACTTTGGCCCGCCAGCCCGAATCAGCGAAAACTCGTGCGGCAAAAGACCCGATCCGTGAACCCGATCAGCGACCGTTGACCAGCATCAGGAACTCCTGACGCGTCGTCTGATTCTTGCGGAAGCTGCCCAGCATTACCGAGGTCGTCATGCTGGAATTCTGCTTCTCGACACCTCGCATCATCATGCACATGTGCTGGGCCTCGATCACCACGCCCACCCCGCGAGCCTCGGTCACCTGCATCACGGCTTCGGCGATCTCGCGAGTCAGGTTTTCCTGAATCTGCAATCGGCGCGCATACATGTCGACGATCCGCGCGAACTTCGACAGCCCCAGCACCTTGCCCTGAGGGAGATAGGCGATGTGACACTTGCCGATGAAAGGCAACACATGGTGCTCGCACATCGAGTACATCTCGATGTCCTTGATCAGCACCATTTCATCGGTATCGGACGCGAAGACCGCGCCATTGATCAGCGCTTCCAGGGACTGGCCGTAGCCCTGTGTCAGGAACTGCATCGCCTTGGCGGCACGCATCGGCGTATCGCGCAGACCTTCACGCTCGGGATCTTCTCCCAGCTTCTCGAGAATGCCGTGGAAGTGGCCCGCCAGTTGCTCTGTCATGTTGCTGCCTTGTCTATCGGTATCATTCATCGAATGCTAGGCACTGCCTGAAAACTGCCTGCGCTCGCCCATACGGCGTTAAAAATCGACTCAAAATGCTCATTTACACGCCGTAAACTCCGCCCTTTCGCCGATTTTTGCCTTGTCTTGCCTTCGCTCGTCGACTTTTCAGACAGCGCCTACGCCCGCGTTGGCACTCGGCCCCATTGTCGGTGTCGGCCAATTCTAGCGAAACTCCATCGGCACCACTATCACGACAAGCCCTCGAGCCACTACGGATCGGCAGCGGTTCAGGCCAGCCAGCGCGGAGAGTCGAGTGCCAACCGCTGCTGCTCGAGATGTCGGATGTGCTGGTCCCAGTAGCCGCTATCGGCGACATAGGGGAAAGCGCGAGGGAACGCGGGATCCTGCCAGCGCGCCGTGACCCAGGCACTGTGGCGAATCAGGCGCAAGGTGCGCAGCGCTTCGATCCACTCGAGCTGACGACGGTCGAACTCCCGGGTCATCTCGTAACCTTCGATGACTTCGGACAGCTGCATCTGCCACTCCTCGGGGGACTGGGCGGTCAACAGCATCCACAGATCCTGCACCGCCGGCGCCATCAGGCAATCATCGAAGTCGACCAGCGCAAAGTGCTCGTCCCGCCCCAGCATGTTGCCGAGATGGCAGTCGCCGTGAACACGCTGCAGCGAACTTTCCGGCCAGGCACGCTCCGCCAGCAGCGGTAGCAGCGAATCGATGACCTGGCCGTAGCTCTTGCGCTGTCGGGCGTCGAGCCAGCTTGCCTGAAGCACTCGGATACGGCTCTCCTCGACCATCGTGTCGAGATCGAGCCGGATTCGGTGACGGAAGGGTTGGCGAGCACCAACGTCGTGGACTCTGCCGATCAGCTCGCCAAGCGCAAACAGATGTGCGGGATTGTCGAGTTCCGGCGCCTGACCGACGACGTGGGCGAACAGCGCAAATCGGAAACCTTCGAAGTGATGCAGCGTGGCGCCAGTGGCGTCTTCCCACGGCGCCCCGACGGAGATCGACTCCGCCGCCAGGGCCTGGAGAAACTCGTGCTCTTCGAGGATCTGATCGTCGCTCCAACGCTCCGGGCGGTAGAACTTGACGACCCATCGACGGCGGTCGTCGTCGGTCAGCGAGTAGACCCGATTTTCATAGCTGTTGAGCGCGAACGGCTCACCGGGCAACCAGAGGCCAAGAGACTCGACTGCCTCGACGACCCGCTGTGGCGTCAACGTCTCGAACGGATGCAGGGAAACGGCGCTCATACGGACCTCGACTGACGGCGACATGCTTGTGCGCATGCTATCAGATTCGCACTGATGGCGTACGCGCGAACGCCAGCGCCGTAATCTGCCGCGCCCCGGCAGCCCGACAGGCCAGCGCCAGTGATTCCAGCGTCGCCCCGGTGGTCATGACATCGTCGACGATCATCACCGCCGCCGGTAATGGCTGGTTCACCGCGAATGCCCGTTTCACGTTGCGTCGTCGCGACACACGATCCAGCCCCCGCTGGGACGGCGTCTCCCGCAGTCGCTCGGCCTCTACCATTGGTAGCTTCAAACGCTCGGCCAGACGCTTCGTCAGCCACGCCGTATGATCGAACCCCTGTTCACGAGTTCGCTCGCGCTGGCCGGGCACGCCGATCACAGCTTCGCCGAGGTCGAGGCCACGACTCAGGGAAGCCAGCATCAGCTGAATCAACACTTCGCCTGCCCGCGGATCCGCCGAGAACTTGTAGCGCTGGATCAGCGGCGTCATGCGCGACTCGTAGCGCAGCGGAACCCATGCCGACGTCTGCGCAGGCGGATGGCGGAGACAGCGTCCGCACCGACGTGGCGTGGAAGGCGCGAGCGCGTTCGTCGGCAATGGTTCGGCGCAAAGCCCACACGCACCATGATTCCAGGGCATGTCCGCAAAGCAATCGGCGCACCAGGGCACGCCGTCGGCCACGGCCGTATGGCAGAAGGCACAGTAGCCTGGCAGCGCCGTTTTCAACTGAGCGTGGATCCAGCCACATAACCGGCGAGTCGTTGGTTTCACCGCTTTCAGACATCGCAGCATCGGCTCTTCTCTCGATCGCTTCGCTATCGATCATTCAATGTTGATGTCGACTGCGACGACGAAAACTGAAGCCATTACCCGATTATCGGTGACCGGACGGCCAACGATTGACATCGATAGCGCGGCCAGTAAAATAAGCGCGCCTGTCGGAATGCGGATGTGGTGGAATTGGTAGACACGCTAGATTTAGGTTCTAGTGCCGAAAGGTGTGGGAGTTCGAGTCTCCCCATCCGCACCAACAAGGCTGAACCCGCATTATCCGAGCGGATCCTGCCAGTACCCTCCGACCGACCCTCCCAGTGCATCAAGTCTCGTAGTGCGCGTGGTCTCTTAGCACCTCTTGCCCCTTAGCACCCTTGGCCCCGCAGCACACCAAGTCGCGAAACGATGCGTTGCTCCGCACGATTTCGATTCTGCCATTCTGCAGCCCACCCTCGCGGGACATCGGTTGACCACTCGGTATTCGGGCGTTCAACCATCCAGGTGACGAATCCACTGCCGCACTCGCCATCGCTGAAGCCGATTGGCATAGCGCTTGGTATCCAGCGATACCGGCACCAGCGTGCAAGCTTCGTCGTCGTTCATGTGAAGGCGAAAGCGTCGTTCGGCACCGATCGGATGATCTTCACTGCCGTAGATGGCCACTACGCGAATATCGAGAAATTGAAAGACGGTATCGTCTTTGGGGCGATCGTGCTCGAGGGCGACCTCATGGACGTTGCACAGGCGCCGCAGAATGGCCTCGAAACTGCCCACGTGACTGAAGCTACCGGGGAGCATCGGGCCCTGGCTCGATCGCATCCCCTCTCTATCCTGTTCGTGTCGACAGTTCCCGCCCTGATCCTTGCCATGCTCCGAGCTCGAGTCCTCGGAATCGGATCTATCCTGTCGGTGGTCCGCCTCGAAGTCGATCATGTCATTCGTCAACGAGCCTTTGCTGGTGTGCAAGGTCACGATGATATGTTCCAGGAAGATCGGCTCGGAGCTCATGTTGCTGATCAGGCACAGTGACGTCAGATCATTGCCATGGCCGCGATTGATGATGATGCGAGGTCGCCGTGTCCTGGCAAAGTTCCGGTAGAGAATCTGCGCGTAAAAGAACCACACGAAAAGCGTCAATATGCTCGTGATGGCGGTTATCGCCTTGCTGTGTTCTGACAACCATTCCATGGTCGTGACCGACTCCTGCCTACGGGATTACGAAGAAGGCTAATGTAGGCGAGAACGATGACGACCGATATAACTCAGTTTGGTTACGGTGAAAGGATGTGCCGCGATGAACCGGACGACATGAGGTCGGTCTCGGAAACACGAAAGGCGGGCCTCGCGGCCCGCCTTTATAATAAACCGCCTGAACCTGGACCTCCTGTCCCGCCGTGGCGTCATCCTGACGTGGCGTGATTCGCGGTAATGCTTGAGCCTCGTCGTCGTCATCCTGATTCCGACAGGCTGGCAGTCTTCCTTGACTGCGAATCCGACTTACCTTCCATATCCTTGAACCCATCCGTGGGTGCGGTAAGTCAGCTAACGAAGACAAAGTTATACAAGAGTTGTCGACGAGTCAAGCTTTTCGCAAGACCCGCACGTCTGAGCATCTTAGCTGCAACCGTGATGCCTTCGACAAAGCCAGAAGAGCTGGAAGAGGTATTCATCACCGGCTGCAAGGAGAAAACCGGCGGAAGGACGCCGGTTTCCGGGACACCTACCCGCGCTGCGCCCCGGGCCCCTGCGCCAATGGCGGAAGAGGCCCAGGACACTTCTGCGGTCACGCGCCGATACTTTCCGAGCTCCTGAGTCTTGCGACCCGTTCCCTGGCCCATGCCACTAACCAACGCCTAACGTAAGTCCCTTGGTCACGTCCCTGCAGCAGCCTTCACAGAAAGAATCGGGCAAATGTTAGATCAATACATGACAGCCGGTAAAGAGTGGTACAAATTACCCTCGACCTGCTCATCCAGAAACCGGGGCTGCAGACCGGAGGCGTCGATAGCGCCAAACAAAAGGGCATATAAATTATTTCTCTTATTACCAAAAGTGGAAATTGCGCTATCCTACGTCTATTGACATCACCAGTTCATTTCCAGGGGGATCCGCTCTCATGTCAAAGCGTTTGATTTCAACCTCATCGGTGCGACGCACCACACTGGCAGTGGCGTTGGGCCTTGCTACCTCATTGGGTGCGATGGCGGCACAGGCCGATACGCTCCGAGTCGGCATGTCGGGCGGCTACTACCCCTTCACTTATGTCGAACAGGACCAGCTCAAGGGATTCGAAGTCGATCTGATGAATGCGATCGGCGACATCACCGGTGACGATGTCGAATTCGTGACCGCCAGCTTTTCCGGGCTGGCCGGCATGCTGGATTCCGACAGAATCGATACCATCGCCAACCAGATCACGATCACACCGGAGCGGCAGTCGAAATATCTCTTCAGCCAGCCGTACGTCTACGACGGTGCCCAGGTCGTGACCCGCAAGGGCAACGACGCTATCCACGGCGTCGAGGATCTCAAGGGCAAGACCGTCGCGGTCAATCTTGGCTCCAACTACGAGCAACTGCTGAACGAGTTGCCGTATGCGGATGAGATCAACATCAAGACATACGACTCCAATATCGAGCAGGATGTCGCCCTGGGGCGCGCCGACGCTTTCGTCATGGATCGTGTCAGTGCCACTCAGGTGATCAAGGACAAGCCGCTGCCGCTGCAACTGGCAGGCCAGCCATTCTCCAAGATCGAGAACGCCTATCCGTTCCGCGACGACGAGGCGGGCAAGGCACTGAGGGACCGGGTCAACAAAGCGCTCGCCGAGTTGCGTGACAGCGGAAAATTGGGCGACATTTCCGAGCAGTGGTTCGGGACCGATATTACCCAGCCGTGATCGACATCATGCATCAACGGCCCATGACGCTGACCGGCGCCATGGGCTTTTCCGTTATCTGAGGTCGCCAAGCGCGGAGCGCCAAGCACTATGCACGCACTCGATTTCGACTACATGCTGGGCCTGGTGCCCATTCTTCTGGGCTACCTGCCGCTGACGCTCGAGATGGCGGCGGCCGGCATGGCCTGTGCGCTGGTACTGGCCTGTCTGCTGGCGGTGATCCGCGTGACCCGGGTGCCCGGTCTCAACGCCTTCGCCCTGCTGTTCATCTCGTTCTTCCGCGGCACGCCGCTGCTCGTCCAGTTATTCCTGTTCTACTACGGGCTACCGCAGGTACTGACTTTTCTGGTGGCGATCAACGGCATCACCGCCACCATTCTCGGCCTGACGCTCCATTTTTCCGCTTACATGGCGGAATCGATCCGCGCCGCCATCGTAGGTATCGACCGCAGTCAGACCGAAGCGGCGCTCTCCATCGGCATGACACGGGCGCAGCTGATGCGGCGTATCGTGCTGCCGCAGGCGACCCGTATAGCGACGCCCACGCTGATGAACTACTTCATCGACATGATCAAATCGACGTCACTGGCCTTCACTCTGGGCGTCACCGAACTGATGGGCGCGACCCAGAAAGAAGCTGCCGGCAGCTTTCTCTACTTCGAGGCCTTTCTGGTGGTCGCGGTAATCTACTGGATCGTGGTCGAGGCACTTTCGTGGGTACAGAAATGGCTGGAACAACGACTCAACCGGGCTTATCAGCGATGATCGAACTCAAGGGCATCCGCAAGCAATTCGGCGATCACGTCGTCTTCGACGGTATCGATCTCAGTCTCGACCGCGGAGAGATCATCGTGGTCGTCGGTCCTTCGGGAACCGGCAAGTCGACACTGCTGCGCTGCATCAACTTTCTGGAAACACCCGATGCCGGCCACCTGACCGTCGGCGATCTCGGCTTCGACGTCACAGGTGCGACTCGTGAACAGATTCTCGCGCTGAGGCGGCGAACGGCGTTCGTGTTCCAGAACTATGCGTTGTTCGCCAACAAGACCGCGCTTCAGAACGTCGCCGAGGGCATGATCGTGGTCGACGGCATGCCCAAGGCCAAGGCCTACGCCAAGGCGCGCGAGATCCTCGAGCGGATCGGCCTGGCCGACAAGGCCGACGCCTACCCCGCCTCGCTCTCCGGCGGACAGCAGCAGCGCGTGGGTATCGGCCGGGCGATGGCGGCCAACGCCGACGTCATCCTGTTCGATGAGCCGACGTCCGCGCTGGATCCGCAATGGGTGGAGGAAGTACTGGGGCTGATGAAACGGCTCGCGGCCGAGCATCAGACCATGATCGTCGTCACCCACGAGATGCAGTTTGCCCGCGAGGTCGCCGATCGGGTGGTGTTCATGGATCAGGGCCGGATCATCGAGCAGGCTCCGCCGGCGGAGCTGTTCAGCCAGCCCAAGGATGAACGAACGCAGCAGTTTCTGCGCAAGATTCTGGCGGCAAACGTCGTCTGACCGTCGCGCGCAGCCAGTCTACTCAGTCGTTGTGCCGCCGCGGTGCGCTGATGGCAAAGAAGCGCTCCACCACATCGTCCCGCACCGGCGGTGTCAGGCAGGAGACGATCACGAACAGCGGCAGGTTGATCATCAACCCCCAGAACCCGGCGTGAACCCCTAGCGGGTTGGGCCAGATCAGGGTAAACGCCAGGGTCACTCCGAACCCGCTCACGATCCCGACCAGCACGCCCCATCTGGACGCACGGGTCCACAGGAACATGCCGATGAACGCGGGCAACACCTGGGTCGCGAATCCCAGACCCACCAGCAGGATCATCACCAGATTGCTCGGCTCGCTGATCGCCACCGGCGCCACGATCAACGCCATGACCGGAATCAACAGGCGGCGAGCGAGGCGACCGGTAGTAGCGTCGTCGAGACGTAACAGCGGCTGGGCGATGTCCTTGGCATAAGCCATCGATACCGAGTGTAGAAATGGCTCGCAGGAGGACATGGCCGCGGCCAGTGTCCCCGCGCCCAGCAGCCCCACCAGCCAGCTCGGCAGATTCTGCAGCGCAA
The DNA here is from genome assembly GCF_001937195.1 of Salinicola socius. GTDB lineage: Bacteria > Pseudomonadota > Gammaproteobacteria > Pseudomonadales > Halomonadaceae > Salinicola > Salinicola socius. The sequence continues at coordinate 38,157 of NZ_MSDO01000017.1, forward strand.
ATTCGAGTGCCACGGTGTCGGCCCGGCCCAGGTTGGGCAACGCGGTGATGCCGATGAATCCCACCACCACCATCGGCAGCACGACGATGTAATAAGTCGGTAGCCAAGTGGCACTGCGCCGGATGGTCGCGGCCGAGCGCGCGCTCATCCACTGGCTCCAGACCGGCGGCATGAACGACAGCATCGACACGACGATCGACGTGGTCCAGAACGCGAAGCTCATCTTGCCATCGGCCCCCGGCAGGGTCAGAAAGTCGGGCCGTTCGTTGGCCAGCCGCTCGAAGACGCCCGCGAAGCCCAGTTCGCCGGTGGCATGATGCGCCGCCCACAGCCCCACGGTCCAGGCCACGACCAGCATCAGGATGCCCTGAAAGGCATTGGTCAGTCCGATGGCGCGCTGGCCACTGACGTAGAGATAGATCGCGATGACGCCCAGAATCACGATCACGCCGACCCAGACCGGAATTCGCCCACCGCTCATCACCGACAGAATGTAGGCCGAGCCGATGGTCTGGAGAACCGCATAGGCCAGCGAGCCAATCGACATGACCAGTGCCGCCAGCCCGCCAAGCAGCGGGCTCTGATAGCGATCGGCGATCGCCGCGCCTTGGGTAACGTGACCGAAGCGCTGCCCGAAGGCCCAGACCTTGGGGCCGCAATACCACGCCACCAGCGCCAGATAGGAGAGATAGATCACCACGTAGAAGACGGCGACGCCCTTGCTGTAGGCCCAGCCGGGCGCGCCCATGAAGGTGTAGGCGCTGATGCTGCCGGCGGCGATCAGCAGATAGAGCGTCACCGGCCCCATGCTTCGCCCGGCCACCCCCCACTCCTCCAGACTGTCCATCAGACGCCCACCGCGAGCGCGTAAACCGATGAACAGCGCGATACCGATATAGCCCAGCGTCATCCACAGCGGCAATAGACTAGTCGTCATGCGATGCCACCTTGATACAGCGATTGGCGATCAGCATGACCAGCCAGCACCCCAGCACAATCACATAGGTCCATACGGCGATCGGCGGCAGCCCCAGCCATGGCTGCGCTCGATTGAACAGGCCGATCACCGGCCATATTCCTGCGGCGATCAGCACCACGAACGCCAGGGTCAGTAACCAGCCCTTACCCGACCGTGGACGGACGACGTAATGTTTCATCAATGTTCCTAGCCCTTGAAATCTAGCTGTTGAAACTCTCGGTTTCTGAATTTCGCCGTGAAGAACCAGCCATGAAGAACCAGCCGTGAAGGACAAGCCATAAAGAGCCTGGCGACGAAGAATTTAGCCACCGGACTCGAAAGCGTCGGCACCCGGCCGAGGGTCTTGAACCCCGACGGTACTGGCGTTGACTGCTCACAGCGCCGTGGAATCATACCGCATCAAGACCCGATGGCTCCCCGTCATATCGCAAAGCGTTTTTCTCTTCTAGGCTAGTAGCCGATCAATGACAGGGAACGGCATGAAAACAAAACACGTCAGCCTGCGCGAATGGCTGCAACATACGGCATCGGCGGGCTACGTCGCCAAGGGGATCATCTATCTGACGATCGGCTGGCTGGCGCTGTTGACCACGATCGGTCTCGGCGGCAGTGAAAGTGGTGCGTCGGATGTCATCCGCAAGATTGCGCTATGGCCGTTCGGCCGCGTGCTGCTGGCGCTGATGGGCGTGGGGCTGACAGCCTACGTCTTATGGCGTCTGGCCCAGGCAGTCTGGGATACCGAACGCAAAGGCAACGACTGGAAGGGCTGGCTGCAGCGGCTCGGGTTCGCGATCAGCGGGAGCCTCTATGCCACGCTCGCCTGGCAATGTACCACGTTGATATTTCAGAGCCTCTCCCAATCTCAGAGCGGCGGATCATCCCAAGGCACCGAACGGCTGATGGGCGTCCCCGGTGGACGCTGGCTGGTGTTGGTCGTCGGTCTCATCTTCATCGGGGTCGGCATTCATCAATTGATTCGCGCCTGGAAACGCTCCTATCGCAAGAACTGGCATCTGCAGAGCCGGCCGAACCCCCCGCTGCCTTTGCTCGAGGGTATCGCGCGCCTCGGTCTGGCCGCCCGCGGCATTACCTTCCTGCTGATCGGAGGGCTGTTGTCTCTGGCCGCGTGGCGTCTGTCGCCCAGCGATGCCCAGGGTCTTAGCGCCGCGCTGAATCTGCTAGCCCATCAACCTTTCGGTGACTGGCTGCTGGGAGCGGTGGCCGTCGGCCTTATCGCCTATGGGGGGTACTGCTTCATCAACGCTGGATACCGCCGCGTCAGGAATCCAAAGAATGGATCGTGACAACAGCGCGAAAAATGCAACGGGTCCGGATAGAAAAGAGACCGCGAAAGCGGTCTCGAATCATCGACTTGCCCGCCCAGGCAAGGTAACGGGTGTCGCCAAGCTGGCGCCTTACTGAGGCGCCCCCGTATTGAGCGGCTCACTGTTGACGGAGTCCTTGCCCGCGGCACCTTCCTGATCGCTGCCACTCATGGGCGCGCTATTATCCATCGTCGGCTGAACGGCTGCTGCGCCGCCGTGCCCGGGCTTGCCTTGGATCATGGCATCGCGATTGGCACTGTCCTTGCTCGCCATGCCCATCTGGTCACTGGTGCTATTGGGCGCACTATCATCCATTGCCGCGTTGTGGGAGGAGTGATGCGCTGGCGACGGCATGCCCTTCACCATCGCATCGCGATTGGTGCTGTCCTTGCTTGCCATGCCCATCTGATCAGTGCTGCTACTGGGCGCGCTGTCGTCGATGGCATTTTGCGCCATGGCCACACCACTCAGTGTTGCCAGTGCCAGACCGGTAGCGATACACAGACGGCGAGTCGTGGAAATTTTCATGATGGAGCTCCTGCAGTTATCCATGATCGAACGTGGCGTCACGTTCCAAGGTCTTCCCTAACAAGACGACCGGGGCCGCCTTTCAGTGTTTACGCCAGCGTATCGATATCGGATGCAGCACCCCATCATGCGACAGTCTCAGCTCAGCATCAGTGCCCCGCCGGCGGCAGCGATCGCGGCACCGATACCGCGCAGCCAACGGCTGTCCCGCTGCATCAGCCAGCTACCGGTCAAACGGCCCACCAACGTGATACCCACGCTGGCCATGACGAAACCGAGTGCGTAGAGCGCCGCCGACGCACCCGGTGCGAGCTCGCTGCCATGAGCGTGGCCGTGCAGCAGAATGAACGCGAAGACAAGCGATCCTCCCAGCGCACTGGGCAATTTGACCAGACTGGCCAGCAACACCCCCGCCAGCAGAACGCTGGAGGCGATACCGAATTCGACGCCAAGCAGCGGCACCCCGGCCCAGGCGAGCCCGGCACCGGCCACCATGCCCAGCGCGATCAGCAGCGGCATGGTACGGCGCAGCGCCGGAGCCTGACGACAGCTCCACAACCCGATCGCCAGCATCGCCAGCAGGTGATCGAGACCCGATAGCGGATGCATCAAACCGGCAAAAAAGCTGCCGCCGTGGGTATGCGGCAGCGGTCCGGGATGTGCCATGGCCGCCGAAGCGACCAGCAGCGTCAAGGGCGCAGCCAGCCAGGCCAGGCGACGAGCAACAAGAGCGGACGAGGTCATGATGGTTCTCCTTGAATGGGGCGGGTGCCAATCAGTTGGCGGTCAACAGCGCTTGATCCTGGATGGCTCGACACGCGTCGCCGCGTCGCTCCGGCAACATGCCACGGTCGAGAATGAAGCGAACGATGGTTTCGGCACCGACACCATCGTGCAGGTTGGTAAACACGAAGGGGCGTTCGCCCCGCATCTTCTTGGCATCACGCTCCATGACCTCGAGCGACGCGTGAACATAGTCGGCGATGTCGATCTTGTTGATGATCAGCAGGTCCGACTTGGTGATGCCCGGCCCGCCTTTTCGAGGGATCTTGTCGCCGGCGGACACGTCGATCACGTAGAGCGTCAAATCCGACAGCTCCGGGCTGAAAGTGGCCGCCAGATTGTCACCGCCGGATTCCACCAGCACCAGTTCCAGATCCGGATGACGGGCATGAAGATCGTCGATCGCCGCCAGGTTCATCGAGGCGTCCTCGCGGATCGCGGTATGCGGGCAGCCGCCGGTCTCCACACCGATGATCCGGTCCGCCGCCAGCGCATCGTGACGCAATAGAAAGTCGGCATCCTCGCGGGTGTAGATATCGTTGGTCACCACCGCGATATCGTAGTGTTCGCGCAGCGCCAGACAGAGCTGCTTGAGTAACGCCGTCTTCCCGGACCCTACCGGGCCACCGACACCGACGCGTAAACAGTGTTTCATCGTACTCACCTCCTCCTTGCCATCCTTCAGCTGCGAAACAGCCGCGAATACTGTGTCTCATGCAGAGCACTTGCCAGCGCCAGCCCCGGCAGCACGGGGCCCAGCTCGGTATCCGACAAAGCGTTGGCCGCAGCCACTGCCCTGACCAATTCGGGACGCAGCCGCTCGATCAGCCGCTGTGCCGCCGTCTGCCCCAGCGGCAGCGTCTTGCAGGCGGCCGCGAGCTGATTCTCGAGCCACGCCCAGGCAAAGCCGAGCTGGGCGTCGGCGACGGCAATACCCCGCTGGCGGGCCAGCCACGCAAACAGCGTGACGTAGGCAGGTCGCTGCGGTAACCAGCCGGAAGCCGGCGACAGCTCGAGATCGCCCAGCAGACGGGCCAGCGCCTGGCCCAGCCGCAGGTCTTCTTCCGCCAGCTCGGCAGTTTCGCGATTGGCCTGGAGCCAGTCGTTCCAGTGCTGTAGCGCGTCCCGATCCTCTCTCACCCAGCCCGCATGAAGCCTGCCCAGGACCGGCAATTCACAAACCGTCAGGCCATCCGCCAGAACGCCGGACAGCCAAGCTTGCAGAGTCTCCTCGTCGGTCACCCACTCCAGTTCGAAGGCGCTCTCCAGTCCCTGAGACCAGGCGAAAGCGCCGATCGGCAATGCCGGGCTGACCAGTTGCATCAACCCCATCAGCGCCAGTGGATCCTGTGTCGGCACGGCTAGCACGTGTCAATGCTCATGCTTGTGGCCATGACGATGGGACAGGTGACGCTGGAAATCGTAAACCTGGGCGTGACTCTCCGCTGGGCCGTGATCGTGACCATGACCATGGCCGTGACCCAGCCCCTCGGCGTAGGCGCCGGGCTCGGGATCGAACGGTGCCCGGTGGCGTTCGAGCGTCGCGCCCAGCCTCGCCGCCAGCGCTTCGAGCACATGATCCGGCGGAAACCGTACCCAGCCACCCTCGTCGTCGTGACCGATCGCCAGCTGGACGTGACGGTTGCCCAGGTGGTAGCAGAGCCTGGCCAGCGCCAGACCGGACGAGATCGATGCCGTCACGACCGGTTCGTCAGCCGCACGGACCGCGACGATCTCGCCCGTCTCGGCCCGTAAAAGCGCTCCGTCGCGCAGCACTGGGCCTCGGTCCAGAAACAGGCCGATCTCGCGGCCGCCATCGCTCGTCGTCTTCAGTCGCCCACGCATGCGCAGTTCGAACGGCAACGTCACGCTATCGACGGCATCGGCGTCGGACGTTGCCTCCAGTCTTTCAGTCAGTTCCCACATATCTGTCTGCCTCGTGATGGCCGACACCGGACATTCTGGATGACCCCATAGATAACCGAAAAAGTGCCCGGCCGGCGGATGAATGGTCGAATCAAAAAAGGTGATAACGCTGGGCCAGCGGTAACTCTGTCGCCGGTTCACAGGTCAGAAGTTCCCCGTCGGCATGAACTTCATACGTCTGCGGATCGACGGTCAGATGCGGACAGGCATCGTTGAGCTTCATATCTTTCTTGCGCACACCGCGCACCTGTCTGACGGCGACGAGTTCACTTTCCAGCCCCAGTCGGGCCTTGATGCCGGCATCCAGCGCCGCCTGGCTGACGAAACTGAAGCGCGTGGCACTGGCGGCCTTGCCGAATGCACCGAACATCGGCCGATAATGGACCGGTTGCGGCGTCGGGATCGAGGCATTGGCGTCACCCATCGGCGCGGCCGCAATCATCCCGCCCTTGATGATCAGCGCCGGTTTGACTCCGAAGAACGCGGGATTCCACAGCACCAGATCCGCCAGTTTGCCCACCTCGACGGAGCCCACCTCATGACCGATGCCGTGGGTCAGCGCCGGATTGATGGTGTACTTGGCAATATAACGTCGAGCGCGGAAGTTGTCCGCGCCCATCGCTTCGTCTTCCGGCAACAGGCCGCGCTGGACTTTCATCTTGTGCGCCGTTTGCCAGGTGCGACAGACCACCTCGCCGACCCGGCCCATCGCCTGGGAGTCGGACGAAATCATCGAGATCACGCCCATGTCGTGGAGGATATCCTCGGCGGCAATGGTCTCGCGCCGAATGCGCGAGTCGGCGAAAGCCACGTCTTCCGGAATGTTCGGATCGAGATGGTGACACACCATCAGCATATCGAGGTGCTCGTCGATGGTATTGACGGTGTAAGGGCGGGTCGGGTTGGTCGACGACGGCAGCACGTAGTCTTTCGAGCAGGCGGTAATGATGTCCGGTGCGTGGCCCCCCCCTGCCCCCTCGGTATGATAAGTGTGAATGCCACGCTCCTTGAATGCCGCCAGCGTATCTTCGACGAAACCGGATTCGTTGAGCGTATCGGTGTGGATCGCGACCTGGACATCGTATCTTTCTGCCACGCTCAGGCAGTTGTCGATCGATGCCGGGGTCGTGCCCCAGTCCTCATGCAGTTTGAGTCCGATCGCGCCGGCGACGATCTGCGCTTCCAGCGCTTCAGGCAGACTGGCGTTGCCCTTGCCGAGCAAGCCGATGTTCATCGGCAGCGTGTCGATCGCCTGCAGCATCTTGCCGAGATGCCACTCGCCCGGCGTGCAGGTCGTGGCGTTGGTGCCGGTGGCGGGGCCGGTGCCACCGCCGAGCATCGTCGTCACGCCGCTCATCAACGCCTCTTCGACCTGCTGCGGGCAGATGAAATGGATATGCGCATCGATCCCCCCGGCGGTCAGTATCTTGCCTTCGCCGGCGATGATCTCGGTGCCAGGACCGATGACGATGTCGACGCCGGGCTGCACGTCCGGATTGCCCGCCTTGCCGATCGCCGCGATCCGCCCTTTCTGCAGACCCACGTCCGCCTTGATCACGCCCCACCAGTCGAGAATCAGCGCATTGGTGATCACCGTGTCCATGACACTGTCATCCACGCGCTGACTCTGACCCATGCCGTCACGGATCACCTTGCCACCGCCGAACTTGACCTCGTCGCCGTAGACCGTGGCATCGCGCTCGACCTCGATCCACAGTTCGGTATCGGCGAGGCGCACTCGATCGCCGACGGTCGGGCCGTACATGTCCGCATACGCCTGCCGGGTGATCTTGACCATCAGTTCGTTTCCCCTTCGTCGCCATTATCATCGCGCACTCTTCGCGCGGCTGCGGGCGCGTTAGTATGCGCGGCTGAGGGCGCGTTAGTTTGCGCGGCTGCGGGCGCGGGCGCATTAGAAAGCGACGCACTGGATAGCAGCGGCCCCATGACCTCACCGCGGAAGCCATAGACACGACGCTCGCCGAGGTAGGGCACCAGCGTCACCTCACGGGTCTGGCCCGGTTCGAAGCGAATTGCCGAGCCCGCCGGCACGTCGAGTCGATATCCCCGAGCCGCATCCCGATCGAAGGTCAGCGCCGGGTTGGTCTCGGCGAAGTGATAGTGGGAGCCGACCTGAATCGGCCGGTCACCGGTATTGGCGACATCCAGCGTGATCGTCTCGAGACCGGCATTGAGCTCGATCTCGCCGTCCTGAATCTGCATTTCACCGGGAATCATCAGCAAACCTCAAACGATAGGACCATGCACGGTGACCAGTTTGGTACCGTCGGGAAAGGTGGCCTCGACCTGCACTTCCTGAATCATCTCGGCGACACCGTCCATGACATCTTCACGAGTCAGGATTTCACGCCCGAAGCTCATCAGGTCCGCCACACTGCGCCCATCGCGGGCACCCTCCAGGATCTCGAAGCTGATCAGCGCCATCGCTTCCGGGTAGTTAAGCTTCAGCCCGCGCGCACGGCGCCGTTCGGCCAGCTGCGCGGCACTGAACAGCAGCAGTTTGTCTTTGTCTCGGGGTGTCAGTTCCATATCGATATCCTGATTGTATCCCCGCTCCAGCTTTGGTGGATCACGCAAAGCGGCTTCGGGGAGCGATAAAAAAGACGTGTTGTCCCGCTCCGTCATGACGCGCCCGGTCCCCGTCTCGGTTCACGTTCGCCAGATTCGGGGCTCGCAAGCGTCGCGAGCGATCATCAGCGGCCGGATCGCTTGCCACGCAGCGCGACACAGCGCCCACGCCTCGTTGCGCGAATCGCCCAGATAGCGCAGCAGCAGGACGCCGTGACGCTGGGTGACAGCCCAGTTTCCGGCAGCGGGTATCGCGTCGCGCAGGTTGTCCACGGCTTGCCGCAGGTCGTTCAGCCCGGCCGCCCACAGCGTCGCCTGCACCGTCGCGCCCCCCTGCCCCCAACGACCCGTAAAACGCGGATGCATCGGATCCAGCGGTTGCCGCTCGATCCACAGCGGTCGTCCGTCGTGGGTCAACTGAAAGCGCTGTTCGATGCGGCCGCTCTCGAACGGCAGATGGCTGGCCGGGCGTCCCAGCGCCATGATTTCCCACCCCAGGCAGCGGGCGCTTCCGTGCAAGTCGATATCGGTGCGTTGCTCGCCTCGCGAACCGTCGAAGGCGATCGTCTCCTGCGGCAGCCACTCCAGCACTCCGCCATCCTCCACCTCCAACCGGTTGGTCTGCGACCAGACCACGCCGCGACTGTCCGCGCGATAGAGCTTGGTTGCCGCCGGCGTGGTCAAGACGGCATGCGCCATCGGCGCGACGGTCGCGTCGATCTTCAAGGCGTCGCCGCTGACCAGCCCGCCCGGCGGGTGGAGCAGGTAGACGTGACAGGGATCGGCCTGGCCGGCCAGGCGCGGCTCCGGATAGAACGGCCGCTGCACCCGCAGCGGTCCGTGATGACGCGCGCGGGTCAGCCGGGTACGCATCCTCGAGTCCGCGTCCGTGGCGCGCGCGGCGAACTCCAGCGACAGCGATGCGTCCCATCGCCGGGTCGCGTCGAATCGATGGCCCGAATCCACCGGAGCGGCTTGCCAATGGCGTGCAGTCTCCGCCGTCATACTGTCAGATGTCGCTTGATCAAATCGTCACTCAGTTCGCCAATGTCGCCTTCGGCCGCCGTCTGCCCGCGATCCATGATCATGAAACCGTCGGCATACTGGCGGGCAAAGGGAAGCTTCTGTTCGACCAGCAACACGGTCAGGCCATCCTCGCGATTGAGACGCCGGATCACTTCGCCGATCTGGGCGACGATATTGGGCTGAATGCCCTCGCCCGGTTCGTCCAGAATCAACAGCCTCGGGTCGAGCACCAGCGCCCGGCCGATGGCCAGCTGCTGCTGCTGACCGCCGGAAAGGTCACCGCCTCGACGATAGCGCATCTCCCTGAGCACCGGAAACAGCTGGTAGATGCGCTCGGGAATCCTGCCACGCCGTTTCTCCGGACCGTGAACGCGCCGCGACGGCAGGCCGATGCGCAGGTTCTCTTCGACCGAGAGCGTGGCAAAAATCTGACGGCCCTGCGGCACGTAGCCGATCCCCAGCCCGGCGCGCGCCTCGGGTCGCCGCTCGAGCAGGTCTTCGCCATCGTAGTGAATGGCGCCATCACGGGCGGCGACCTCACCCATGATGGTCTTGAGCAGCGTCGTCTTGCCGACGCCGTTACGTCCCATGACGCAGGTGCAGCGACCCGCTGGGACCTCGAGCGACAGGTCGCGGAGAATGTGGCTCTCTCCGTAGTACTGATTGAGCTTGTCGACACGCAGCATCAGGCCGCCTCCTCGTCGCCACCACCGAGATAGACCTCGATCACCCGCGGGTCGCTGGCGACCTCGTCCATCGTGCCTTCCGCCAGCACGCTACCCTGATGCAGAACCGTGACCCGCCGGGCGATCGCGCGCACGAAGCCCATGTCGTGTTCGACCACGACCACCGATTGCTGTCCGGCGAGGCGTGTCAGCAGGTCGGCGGTGCGATGCATCTCCGGTTCGGTCATGCCGGCAACGGGCTCGTCGACCAGCAGCAGTCGTGGCCGCTGCATCAGCAACATGCCGATCTCGAGCCACTGTTTCTGACCGTGCGACAACACCCCGGCCAGGCGGTATCGCGCCGCGGTCAGGCCGATCGTCTCGAGCACTTCGTCGATGCGGGCCTGACCTTCCCGATCGAGCCTCGCCAGCAAGGTCTTCCAGACTCGCCGGTCACCGGCCATCGCCAGTTCCAGATTCTCGGTCACGTCGAGCGCTTCGAACACCGTCGGTTTCTGAAACTTGCGGCCGACCCCCAGGTTGGCGATCTGCGGTTCGTCCAGCGTCAGCAGGTTGTGGCGGCTGCCGAACCAGACCTGACCGTGATCCGGCCGGGTCTTGCCGGTGATGATGTCCATCATCGTCGTCTTGCCTGCCCCGTTGGGGCCGATGATGCAGCGCAGTTCGCCGTCGTCGATGGTCAGATCGAGCTGATTGATGGCCCGGAAGCCGTCGAAGCTGACGCTGACGTCCTCCAGGTAGAGAATCGGCCCGTGACGAACATCCACCGGTGACTGCGCCGGGGCCATGAAATCGAACACCCGATCCGGTCGCGCGAGTTCCCGCAACCTGTCGACGCGCGTGCTATCGATGAGGCTCATGCACTCACCTCCTGTCGTGCTGGCACTTCGCCACTCCCGCGCCCCTTTCCCTCCCCTCTTCGATGCCCCTCTCCCCGCCACTTCGAGATCACCCCGGCGATGCCCTGCGGCAGCAACATCGTCACCAGCACGAACAGGCCGCCAAGGATGAATAGCCAGGCATCCGGCATCGCCCCGGTCAGCACCGTTTTCAGGTAATTGACCGCCAGCGCGCCCAGCAAGGCGCCGTAGAGCGTGGCCCGCCCGCCGAGCGCCACCCACACCACCACCTCGATCGAGAACAGCGGCGCGAAGGTACTGGGATTGATGATGCCGACCTGCGGCACGTAAAGCGCACCCGCGACGCCGGCGATCATCGCCGACACCACGAACAGTGCCAGTTTGACGTGATCGACCCGATAGCCGATGAAACGGACCCGGGCTTCGGCATCGCGCGTCGCCATGCTGACCCGCCCGAGCCGCGAGACGGTGATCGCCCGGCATAGCCAGAACGCCAGCAGTACGGCGATGCCGGATGCCAGGAATAGCGCCACGGTCATGCCCTCGCTCGCCAGCGAAAAGCCCAGCAGCTCGTAGAAGCGAGTCAGCCCGGTGCTGCCGCCCATGCCCATCTCGTTGCGATTGAACGCCAGCATCAGCGCGAAGGTCAGCGCCTGGGTAATGATCGAGAAATAGACCCCGGTCACCCGCGAGCGAAATGTCAGCCAGCCGAACACCAGCGCCAGCAATCCCGGTGCCAGCAGGACCGCCAGCGCCGCCACCGGAAAATGACTCATGAGCGATTGCCAGCCGGCCAACGGCGACGTCTGGGCATTGAGATAAAGCCCCATGGCGTAGCCGCCCAGGGCAAAGAAGGCACCGTGCCCGAGACTCAGAATGCCGAGATAGCCCCAGATCAGATCCACCGCCAGGGCCAGCAGCATGTAGGTGAAATACTTGCCGAGCAGCGAGACGGTCGCCCCGCTGACGTGCAGCGCGCTCGAAGCCGGCAGCGCGTTCAATATCAGCACCACCAGCATGGCGCCGATCAACGCCGCGCTGGTGAACAGTGTCGAGCGGGAGAGAAACGCCTGACGCGACCGATCGCGCCGCTCCAGGTTGTCGGTCATCGTCATGAGGTCCGCCCCTTGGGTGGGAAGATGCCCTGTGGACGCTTCTGAATGAACAGGATCACGCCGACCAGCACGATGATCTTGGCCAGCACCGCGCCCACCCAAGGCTGCAATACCTGATTGATGACGCCGAGCGACATGCCGGCGACCAGCGTCCCCCATAGATTGCCCACGCCGCCGAAGACCACGACCAGGAAGGAGTCGACGATATAGCCTTGTCCCAGATTGGGACCGACGTTGGTGAGCTGGGATAGGGCGACGCCGGCAAGGCCGGCGACCCCCGCCCCCAGACCGAATGTCAGCATATCGACGCGAGTGGCGCGCACGCCCATGGCGCGCGCCATCGCCCGATTCTGGGTCACCGCACGCACTTCCAGTCCAAGCCGGGTATGGCGCATCAGCGCCCAGAGCCCGGCGAAGACCACCAGGCAGAAGAGCAGCACCGCCAGACGGTTGAGCGTCAGCGACAGCGCCTCGTTGATCTGCCATGCCCCTTGCAGCCAGTCCGGCGATGTCACGCGGCGGTTGAGCGGCGAGAACACGCTGCGTACCAGCTGCTGCAGAATGAGACTGAGGCCGAAGGTGGCCAGCAGTGTCTCCAACGGGCGCCCCTTGAGAAAGCGGATCACCGTGCGCTCGATCGCCACCCCGAACGCGCCGGCGACCAGAAAGCCGCCGGGAATCGCCAGCGCCAGCGCCAGACCCGGCTGACCCGGCAAGGCCTGCTGAATCATCCAGGTGGTATAGGCGCCGATCATGATCAGCTCGCCGTGGGCCATGTTGATCACGCCCATGACACCGAACGTGATCGCCAGGCCGATCGCCGCCAGTACCAGAATCGAACCGGCGCTGAGGCCGAAGAACAGCGTCTGCGCGCGGTCGTACCAGGCGCGTTTGCTCTCGATGCCACCGAGGACCGCCTGGGCCTCGGCAGCGAGTGCCGAATCGCCGGCGGCGATCGGCGCCAGCGTATTGCGCACCCGGGTATCGAGATTGCCGCGTAGCGTGTCGAGCGCCTTGGCGTCGCCCTGCTGCACCTCGAAGAGCGCCAGACCGATATCGAGCTGATCGCGAACCGAGGGACTTTTCTCGTCGTCGCGCATCTTGCGCACGCTGGCGGCGTTTTCCGCCGAGATCTCGCCGATCAGCCGCTTGGCCGCTGAAAGCCGGGACGCTTCGTCGCCGGCACTCAGGGAAAGCGAAGCCAGCAGCCCTCGAATCCGGGTCCGCAGGTCATTGTTGATCCTGAAGACATCGACCGTGCGCCGGGTGCCGCTACCGGCATCCTCGAACGTGATGGCGTCGATGATCGGCCACTCGCGGCCACTGTCGTCGGTAATGATGTAGAAGCGCTCACCACGACGCTCCTTGCCCAGGCGCCCATCGAGCAGCGCCTGCAGCCAGCGCGTTTTCTGCTCGGCATCGCTGTCCGCGATGGCCTGAGCAGCGTCACCCTTGGCCCGAAAATTGCCCGTATCGAGCGCTTCGAGCAGCGCCTGCGGTTCGGCCTTCGACAGCGCTTCCGTCTGTGGCTCGCCGAGGGCGGCCGCAGCCGTCTGACTGAGGCACGAGCCCCATGCCATCAACAGGCACAGCAGCAGGGAGTGCGCCAGCAGGCGCGTTGGCGAACGGCCTGCCGAGTGTTCAATCTTGATCATGTTCGTTCCTCGACACCGCCTTCCGATGCGGCGCCAGACCCAGGTTCTGCCCACTGCCGCCGACGCCCGTCCGAATGCCGGCGGCCTGGCGTTATTCGGCCCCCGGGCCGTCTTCGCAGGTCATCGATTCGACGTCGAGCTTGCCGCAGCGTAGCGGGGCTCTCCAGTCGCTGATCAGGTTCCTGGAATCCGGCAGATAGTCCGACCAGGCGTCGCCGGCGACGGTCGTCGGCGTGCGCCAGACCACGCTGAACTGACCGTCGTCCTGGATCTCGCCGATCATCACCGGTTTGGTGATGTGGTGGTTGGGCATCATCGTCGAGGCACCGCCGGACAGATTGGGCACGGTCACACCGATGATCGAATCCTTGACCGCGTCGACGTCGGTGGTCCCGGCTTTCTCGACCGCCTGCACCCACATGTTGAAGCCGATGTAGTGCGCTTCCATCGGATCGTTGGTCACCGCTTCGTCATTGCCGGTATAAGCGACCCAGTCATCGATGAAGTCATAGTTGGCATCGCTGTCGACGCTCATGAAGTAGTTCCATGCCGCCATGTGTCCGACCAACGGTGCAGTGTCGATACCGGTCAACTCCTGCTCACCCACCGAGAACGCCACGACGGGAATGTCGCCTGCCGAAATGCCCTGATTGGCGAGCTCGTTGTAGAACGGCACGTTGGCATCGCCGTTGATGGTCGATACCACCGCGGTCTTCTTGCCCTGACTGCCGAAATCCTTGACCTGCGAGACGATCGACTGCCAGTCGCTGAAACCGAACGGTGTGTAGTTGATCATGATGTCGTCATCCGCGACGCCATTCGCCTTGAGATAGGCTTCCAGAATCTTGTTGGTCGTGCGTGGGTAGACGTAGTCGGTACCCAGCAGCGCCCAGCGTTCGACACCCTGGCTCATCAGGTAATCGACCGCCGGAATCGCCTGCTGATTGGGCGCGGCACCGGTGTAGAAGATATTCTCGGAGGACTCTTCGCCTTCGTACTGGACCGGATAGAACAGCAGCCCGTCGAGCTCTTCGACGACCGGCAAGACGGCCTTGCGGGATGCGGAAGTCCAGTTGCCGAAGATCACGTCGACATGATCGTCGCCGGTCAACATGTCGCGCGCCTGTTCGGCATAGAGCGACCAGTCCGAGGCCGGATCCATCACCACCGGCTCCAATTGGCGACCCAGCAGGCCTCCCGCCGCGTTCTGCTTGTCGATCAGCATCAGCATTTCGTCCTTGAGCGTCGACTCGCTGATCGCCATGGTGCCCGACAGCGAGTGCAGTATGCCGACCCGGATCGGGCCTTCATCCTGCGCCGCATCCTGGGCAAGGGCGGTACTACCGAAACCGGCCAGCCCCAGCGCGATGCTGGAACCGGCAATCAACTTGCGAAGGGATATTGTTGTCATTGGATTCTCCTGGTCCTGGTCATGACCTTTGGTGATCGGCCTGACGATCGTGGACACCCGCGCCTCAGGCGCGGAACTTGATCGGATAAACCCAATGCATTTTCCGTGCCTTGATTGGTGACTGCGGCAATCCTGTATACAAAAACCGGGAAACCGTAGGAAATATGGGTTAAACGGCCTTTATTGGTGCAAATAGACGTCGGCTGCCGCCCGCCGATTTTCTTTCGTGGTGCAGGCCCTTCACCTATCGCTGACCCGATGCACCGTCATGGACATAAAAAAGCGCCCGCTGTCAGCGGGCGCTCCATAAGAGTGCAGAAACCGTTCCATCGAGCCGATCGTTGTCGATGCCCTCGGAAGTTTCAGAAGTGCGATGCCTCCAGTGCCATCAATCCTGATGGACCGGCAGCGATTTGACGTTCCAACGACTCGGCCTGCGGCAGCTGGCGCGTCAGAAAATGTTGCCCCACGATCAACTTGGTCCGATAGAAATCTTCACCGGCAGCTCCCTGCCGAGCCAGACCGCGCTGCGCTGCGCGAGCCGCTTTCCACCACATCCAGCTGTAAACCGTATAGCCCAGCAACTGCAGGTAATCATGAGCCGCGGCGCCCGCGGCGGCCGGATCCGCCTTGGCAGCCTCGATCAGCGCTTCGCTGACGCGCTCGAATCGTGCCAGCTCGCGCTCGACGGCTTCTCTGAAAGATCGCAAGGCCGAAGCGTCGATCTCGTGCCCGTCATCGCTGTCGTCGAGATCGGCGCATATCTGCTCGGCCAGACGCTCCACGTAGGCGCCCTGGTTGCGTACCAGCTTGCGCCCGACCAGATCCATCGCCTGAATGCCGTTGGTGCCCTCGTAGATCATCGCGATTCGGGCATCACGCACGAACTGTTCGGCGCCCCACTCGACACAGTATCCACTGCCACCATAGATCTGCTGCGATTCCACCGTCGCCGCGAAGCCGCGATCGGTCAGGAAAGCCTTGGCCACCGGCGTCAGCAGCGCCACCATATCCGCCGCCACTTCCCGCATCCCGGCATCGGGATGATGCTTGGCACGATCGAGCTCACGTGCCACGAAAGCCGCGAACAGCCGCCCGCCTTCATTCCAGGCGCGAACATTGAGCGCCATGCGTCGCACATCGGGATGCACCAGAATCGGATCCGCGGCCTGGTCAGGTTCGACGGCACCGCCGGGGGCGCGGCTCTGACGACGCTCGCTGGCGAAAGCCATCGCGCTCTGGTAGGCGACGTCGCCCAATCCCAGGCCCTGTATGCCGATCGAGAGTCGCTCGTAGTTCATCATGGTGAACATGGTGGCCAGCCCTTGATGGGGCTCGCCGATCAAGATCCCCTCGGCGGCTTCGAAATGCATCACGCAGGTGGCGCTGCCCTTGATGCCCATCTTGTGCTCGAGCCCGCCGCAGACCACGCCGTTTGCTCCCCCCAGCGAGCCGTTCTCGAGCACTTGCCGCTTGGGTACCAGAAACAGCGAGATACCCTTGGCGCCCGCCGGTGCATCCGGCAGTTTGGCCAGCACCAGATGGGCGACATTCTCGGTCAGATCATGCTCACCGCCGGTGATCCAGATCTTGCTCCCGGTGATGGCGTACCGACCGTTCTCCTCGGGCACGGCGCGCGTTCTGATCAGTCCCAGGTCGGTGCCGCAATGCGGCTCGGTCAGACACATGGTGCCCAGCCACTCCCCGGCGTAAAGGCGCGGCAAATAGAGCGCCTTGGTCGTTTCGTCGGCGTAGGCATCGAGCAATAGCCCCGCGCCGTTGTTGAGCGACAGGTAGAGGGCGAAGCCGGCGTTGCTGGCATAGAGCATCTCGTCGAAGGCTTGGGTCAGCAATTTCGGCAAGCCTTGCCCCCCGTGCTCGAGATTGCCCCCCAGACCACACCATCCGCCACCGGCCAGCTCCTGGAATGCCGCGCGAAACCCGGTCGGTGTCGTCACCTCGCCGCCCTCGAAACGACACCCCTCGGCGTCCCCGCTCTGGTTGAGCGGGAACAGTTCCGCCTCGACGAGACGCCCTGCCTCTTCCAGCACGGCATCGGCGAGTTCTGCGTTCAACTCGGCGGTCGCTGGCATCTCTTGCCACTCCCGCTCGGCGTTGAACACCTCATCGCGAATGAAGCGCATGTCGTTGAGCGGTGCACGATAGTCGGCCATTCGAACTCTCCCGATGCCTTTCAAACATTCGTTTCAATACTGGTTGCGACTATAGGCGAGAACGGCGCTCCACTTCACTCTGACCTTGGTCTAGGCCCTGTCTGAAAACTGCCTGCGCTCGCCCATGCGGCGTTAAAAATCGACTCACTGAACAATGTTCAGAACGTTCGAAGGACGGCCCGAAGGGCGAGCAGAGCGGGTAACATGCTCATTGACACCGCGTAAACCCCGCTCTTTGATCGGTTTTTGCCTTAGCTAATCACCCCGGTCTTGCCTTTGCTCGTCGACTTTGCAGACAGCACCTAGCAGATCAGCCGTTACCGTCACCGATTCGAGCGGTAACAGTCGACGTCGACACCACCTTTTGCCAGATAAATCTGCGAAAACCCGGAGTTTCTCCCCCAGACGGTTGGAAGGCCCGACTTGATTCAGGATAATTGGGAAACTTGCGTGTTCCCGCGGATACGCCAGACTAAGTGCTCTCCCTGGCAGGCCGAGCGCTATCTGGCACGACGCTCGAATGACGCAAGGGAGCGCAAGGGAATCGTCGTCGTTCGCTAAGCGAGTGCGGCTCTGAATATAGAGACACATCAAAGAATGGAGACGGCTAGTGGCTCAAGACGCCAATAAAGAGCCGGATGCGCCGCAGGAAGGCATACCGGCACCAGAAGGTCCCGCCAATCTCATCGATACCGATTATGTGATTGGCCAGGACAATATCCAGACCAATAAGTTTGGTCTCAATGTCGATCTGCATGGAAAGGTCTTTTCGGTCTCCTCCCTGCTGATTCTGTTCTTCGTCATCATCACGCTGGCGTTGCCGGATCAGATGGGGCCGATCTTCAATGGGGCGAAAAGCTTCCTGACCGATAACTTGAGCTGGCTGTTCCTGTTTGCCGCCAATATCTTCGTGTTGCTTTCCGTGGTACTGATCTTCACCCCGCTGGGCAAGGTGAGAATCGGCGGCCTGCACGCCAAGCCGGATTTCAGCTATGCCGGGTGGTTTGCCATGTTGTTCGCGGCAGGCATGGGCATCGGCCTGATGTTCTACGGCGTTTCCGAGCCGATCACGCATTTCGGCACGTCCGTCACTGGCGACTCATGGGCCCCGTTGGGCGGTGCCGCGGGTGATCCCGCCGCCTCCCAGTCCCTGGCCATGGCAGCGACGATCTTCCACTGGGGCCTGCACCCTTGGGGTATCTACGCGGTCGTCGCGCTGTCGCTGGCGCTGTTCTCTTTCAACAAGGGGCTCCCGCTGACCATGCGCTCGATCTTCTACCCGATCCTGGGTGAGCGCATCTGGGGCTGGCCGGGCCATATCATCGACATTCTGGCAGTACTGGCCACGCTGTTCGGGCTGGCGACGTCGCTAGGCTTCGGCGCTTCCCAGGCTTCCGCCGGTCTCAACTTCCTGTTCGGCATTCCCAATACCGATGTGACCATGGTGCTGCTGATCATCGGCATCACGCTGGTCGCACTGATGTCGGTGATGCTGGGTGTCGACAAGGGCGTGCAGCGTCTGTCGCAGATCAACATGGGGCTCGCCTTCCTGCTGCTGCTGTTCGTGATCTTTGTCGGTCCCACGCTGCTGATCGCGACCGGTTTCGTCGAGAACATGGGGTCCTACCTGAAGAATCTCCCGGCACTGTCCAATCCGTTCGGACGTGAAGACAGCGACTTCGTGCATGGCTGGACTGCCTTCTACTGGGCCTGGTGGATCTCCTGGTCCCCGTTCGTCGGCATGTTCATCGCCCGCGTCAGCCGTGGCCGTACCGTGCGCGAATTCCTGATCGCGGTACTGCTGGTACCGACCGTCGTTTCCGTACTGTGGATGACCGCCTTCGGCGACACCGCGATCAATCAGCTGGTCAACGACGGTTTCGAGGGCGTAAAGGAAGCGGCGCTTCCGCTGCAACTGTTCACCATGCTGGGTGAACTGCCGCTGACGTCGATCACATCCTTCGTCGGTATCGTTCTGGTCATGGTGTTCTTCATCACCTCATCCGACTCCGGTTCGCTGGTGATCGACTCGATCACCGCGGGCGGCAAGGTCGATGCGCCGACGCCCCAGCGCGTGTTCTGGGCCCTGATCGAAGGCGCCATCGCCATTGCGCTGCTGCTGGGGGGTGGCCTGGGGGCACTGCAAGCGGCGGTCATCACGACCGGTCTGCCGTTCACCATCGTGCTACTGGCGGCGTGCTACGCGATCGTTCAAGGGCTGCGGTCCGAGCCTCGCGGATAGGCGTCGTTGCAGAGGATGTATCGACAAGGCGGGCGGCTCAATGAGCCGCCCGCTTTTCGTTGGCAGATTCGATTTGCCCTGTTCTACCCCGACGCCGACGTCCTCAACGCCAAAGCGCGCTGACCGGCGTCTGCCAATCGTAGTGATGAAGAATCTGCGCTTGCAGCAGCTCCGCCGTCGCCAGTGAATCGACCAGGGCGTGGTGCCCGGTATAGGCAGGAAGATGGTAACGCTGGCGGCTCTCGTGCAAACGGATCGACGCCATCGGCCTTCCCGCCCAGCGCCGCAACCTCGCCCACAAGGACTGGCGATGGAGTCGCGCTTCCAGCGACATGGTGTCGATCATCGGCATCAGCAGCCCTTCGCCCAGCCGCTCGCGAATGGCCGCATCGAGGAAGGTTCGTTCCAGCTGGCGATAGTGCACGACGACCAGCCGCCCGGCCAGCAGGCCCAGGAGATCGTCGATGATCGTGGCGAAGTCGGGCGCATCCGCCACCTCGGCGTGGGTAATGTGATGGAAGGCGACCGATTCATCGCTTAGCTGGCGCCGCGGTGACAACACCCAGTACCTCCCGTCGGCAGGACGGATCCGCGACAGGGTGAACGGCATCACGCCGACGCTGACGATGTCATGACGGCTGCCGTCCAGCCCGGTGGTCTCGAAGTCCATCGCGACCAGCGGCGCCTCGCCGATGGGCGTCTCGGGATCCAGCGTGCCCTGGGCGAAGAAGCTCGCCAGGCGCGATTCACTCGTCCGCTGAGCGCGGGCGGCGAGATAATCCGGCCAGTTTGGCTCGACCTTCGATTTCATCGCGAATCGCGGAATCATCGACGGCCCCGGGCGTTATCACCGGCAGAGGCAGCGCCCTGCTTGGTTGGCATGATATAGCGGAAGGAGAGGAACTTCTGGGCGTTGCTGATCGCCTCGAAGGCATCCTTGAGATGATGTCGTTCTCGGCTGTCGATATTCTCCGGATCGACGCTGTTGTCGGGTTCGGCGCCCTGCTCGATCGCGTCGGCCTGATGGCGAATGCGCACGATCGACATGAATTCGAAGGCGTAGCGCAGGCGTTCGGTGACGCCGTCCGCCAGCAGTTTGGTCTCGGCGATATCGTCGAGGCGGGCGAAGGAGTTCTGGGCTTTCGAACCGCACGCCAGCGCATGTACGCGGACCAGATCGGTCAGCGGCGCGGTGCCTCGGCGCTTGAGATTGATCGATTTGCGGTGCTCGCCATCCTGATCCATGACGAACTGGCGGAAGAACCCCAGCGGGGGCGTGCGATTCTTGGCATTGCGCGCCAGCGCCGCCAGGAAGATCGGCCGCTGCGGCGCCAAGTCGGCGATCAGATCCTGCAGGACTTCGACCATGGGCGCCTCGCCATGCACCGAGGCCAGATCAAAGAAGATGGAACTGTGCAGCAGGCGCTCGCCGTTGGGTTCGTCCATCCACTCGGTGAAATACGCTTTCCAGACCTGCAACGGCTGTCGCCAGCGCGGATTGGTCGCCATGATGTCGCCCTTGCAATAGGGATAGCCACAGGCGGCGAGCCCGTCGCAGACGAACGTGGCCAAGGCTTCGAAATACTTGCCGTGCCGAGCCGGGTCATAGCTGTCATCGATGACCAGCGCGTTGTCCTGATCGGCATTGATGGTAGGTTCTTCCCGTGCCATCGAACCCAGCACCATGAAGCAGTAGGGTACCGGTGCCGGCCCCAGCTCGTGCTCCGCGAGTTCGATCAGGCGCTGCGTAAAGGCGCGGCCGATCGTCGCCAGCGCCCGGCAGACCATTTCGGAATTGGCACCGTCGGCGACCATCCGCACGAATCCCGTGCGTACCTCGGGCGACAATCGCGCGAGCTGCTCCGGGCTGTTCTGGACGAAGATATTGTTGACCAGAAACAGGCTGCTGTGGGTCTCGTGTCGCACGATATCGGAGAGATGCAGCACGCCCACCGGCTGGCGTCGATGCAGCACCGGCAGATGGTGCACCTGGTTGCGCAGCATGCTCAACATCGCTTCGTAGACCGATTCGTCGGACTGGATCACGATGACCTTACGCGACATCACCTCGCCCACCGGCGTCTGTGACGACTTGCCTTCCGCCAGCACGCGGGTACAGAAATCACGATCGGTCAGAATGCCGTTGAGCTGCCAGTGCCGGCCATCGGGCCCCGTGAACGTATAAGCCGACTGTGTCTCGGTGACATCGATCACCAGCACGCAGGTCGCGTTGGCATCGCGCATCTGCTGGGCGGCCTGCTGCAACGAGGTAGCGGCCTCCACCATCTGCGGTTGCCGATTGATCAGCTTGCGCACCCGGGTCGTCATCAGACCGCTGTCGTCGCGCTGCTGCTCGACCGTGACCTTGAGACGCTGGCCGCCGGTTTCCACGAACTCGGCAAAGTCGTCGTCCTCTTCGCACACCGCTTCGAAGACATCGCCGGGTATGAAATAGATCAGCGTGTCCTCGATCGCGCTGATCGGATAGCGCACGCGTCGATTGCTGCGCAGTAGATCCGAGTAACCGAAGATGTCCCCTTCGCTGAGGCGGTTGAACAGCCGACCGCTGCGTTGATACATCTCCACCGCACCACTGCGGATGTACCAGAGCGATTCGATCGTTTGATCCTTGACCAGCAGCTCGCTGCCGGCTTGAAAATAGCGAATCTCGACCTCGCCGGCGATGCGATCGAGCAGCGCATCGGGGAGATTATCAAATGGCGCGAACTGCGCCAGGTGACCTCGAATATCCAGTTGCTCAACGTTCATGCGTCCCTCCCCGTGGCGAGCTCTCATTGTCGAAGGGCCAGCAGATGGCGTCAACGACGGCCCGGCTACATTCGCGCGATGGCCTTCGCAGCCGAGGCCGCTTCGAAGATGCCTTGTGTCGAGACATCCGCCACGGTTGGCGGCGTCGAGATCACCCTCGTGAGGGAGGTAGAACCAGCAGGGTTGGAGACGACGGTCAGGCGCTGTCGGCCTGGGAGAGTGGCGTCGGATGCTTGCCTTCGACCCAGCCCAGGCTGCCGCTGGCGCTCGGCTGGAACCACTCCAGGCGGCTTGCCAGCTCGACCACGCTGCCGACGACGATCAGCGTCGGCGGTCTGGGCTGATGATCGGCGAGACTGCCAGGCAACTGCGCCAACGTGCCCAGGTGCACACGCTGATTGGCAGTCGTCCCCTGCTCGATCAGCGCCAGTGGCGTGGCGGCATCCATCCCGTGTTGAACCAGACGCTCACGGATCAGGTCCAGCGCCCCCAGCCCCATGTAGAAGACCAGCGTCTGGCCGCCGCGTGTCAACGCCGGCCAGTCGAGATCGCAGCTGCCGTTCTTGAGATGGCCGGTGACGAATCGCACCGACTGGGCGTGATCGCGATGGGTCAACGGGATGCCCGCATAGGCCGCGCAGCCGGCGGCCGCGGTAATGCCCGGCACCACATCGAAGTCGACGTTGGCCGCGACCAGCGCTTCGAGCTCTTCACCACCGCGACCGAAGATGAACGGATCACCGCCTTTGAGCCGAACCACCCGGTTGCCCGCCCTGGCCCAATCGACCAGCGCCTGATTGATCCCCTCCTGGGGCACACTGTGCCGAGAACGCGCCTTGCCGACGTAGAAACGCTTCGCCTCGGGGTTGGCCAGCGCCAGGATTTCCTGGCTGACCAGCCGGTCGTGAACCACCACGTCCGCGCGTTGTAGCTGCTTGAGCGCCTTCAGTGTCAAAAGCTCCGGGTCGCCCGGGCCGGCGCCGACAAGCGAGACGTGCCCTCGCTGCCAGTGACCGCCAGCGGGTTCCGCAACATCCTGAACGGTCACTCGCGGTGGCAACCGCACGCTGCAAAGCGCCGGATGCGACGGTACGAAAACCGGCACATCGGCCTGTCGCGCAACGCTGGCGAGATGCCGATCACATTCGCCGTCGCCACTGGCGACCAGCCACAGCTGCCCCGCTGCGGGGACCGGATCGGCGTCGCGCGATTGCCACTCCCGGTCCCGGCACAAGGATGCCAGGGCAGGCATCATCGACGTCGCGTGTACGGTCACGCCCGGCATCAACCCGGCGATTCGCTGCGCCAGGGCCAGCGCCTCGCTGCCGCCACCGATCAGATGCACGTCGAGACAAGCCGGGTCGTATTGGAGGGTGAGCGAGTCGATCACGGGGAAGCTGCCAGGTTGAAAAGCGTTTCGAGCCATCGCGTCTGCGCCACTGGGTACTCGCAGCACGTCTCGACAAAGTCTAATGCCGCGGGGCCAACAGGACAAAGTAACGCTTTTTTGTAGGGTTATAACCAAACGCTCCCTCATGCCGATTGGCTATGAGGGAGCGGTCGCCTAGCTGAAGTCGATGACACCCGCCGGCGTCAGTCGACGTTCAGCCGTGTCAGGCCGCCCATGTACGGCGCCAGAGCCGCCGGCACGTCCACGCTGCCATCGGCGTTCTGGTAGTTTTCCAGCACCGCCAGCAGGCAGCGACCTACCGCCAGCCCGGAGCCGTTCAAGGTATGGACCAGCTGCGGCTTTTTCTGCTCGGCGCTGCGAAAACGCGCCTGCATCCGTCGCGCCTGGAAGTCCTCGCAGTTGGAGACAGAAGAGATTTCCCGGTAGGTTTCCTGGCTCGGCAGCCACACTTCCAGATCGTAGGTCTTGGTGGCACCGGCACCCATGTCACCGGTGCACAGCGTCACCACCCGATACGGCAGCTCCAGCGCCTGCAGAATCGCCTCGGCGTGACCGCGCATCTCCTCGAGCACGTCGTAGCTGGTCGCCGGGTCGACCACCTGCACCATCTCGACCTTGTCGAACTGGTGCTGACGGATCATGCCGCGCGTGTCACGACCGTAGGCACCGGCCTCGCTGCGAAAGCACGGCGTGTGGGCGGTCAGTTTCAGCGGCAGTGCGGCGTGGTCGAGAATCTCGTCGCGCACGAAGTTGGTCAGCGGCACTTCGGCCGTCGGGATCAGGTAGTAGTCGCTGTCGGCGAGCTTGAACAGATCCTCGCCGAACTTTGGCAACTGGCCGGTACCGGTCAGCGTGTCGGCGTTGACCATGTAGGGCACGTAGCACTCGTCGTAACCGTGATCCCGGGTCTGGGTGTCGAGCATGAACTGGGCCAGCGCCCGGTGCAGGCGGGCGATCGGCCCGCGCATCACGGCGAAACGCGAGCCGGTCAGCTTGGTCGCCATCTCGAAGTCGAGATAGCCGAATCGAGCGCCCAGATCGACATGGTCGCGCACCGTGAAATCGAACTCACGCGGCGCTCCCCAGCGATGCAGCTCGACGTTGTCGCTTTCATCCGAACCTTCGGGCACGTCTGCATGCGGCAGATTGGGCAAGCCGGCCACCAGATCGTCCCAGGCCTGCTGCACCTCGGCCAGCTCGCGCTTGGCATTGTCGAGATCGTCGCCGAGCTGACCCACTTCCGCCAGCAGCGGCTGGATGTCTTCCCCTGCCGCCTTGGCCTTGCCGATCGATTTGGAGCGCACGTTACGCTCGTTCTGCAGCTGCTCGGTCCGCGTCTGCAGCTCACGACGCCGGGACTCGAGCGACTCGAGCCTGGCCGTGTCGAGAGTAAAGCCCCGCAGGGCCAGGCGTTGGGCGACGAACTGCGGATCGCTACGCAACAGCTTCGGATCGAGCATGACTGGGTTCCGTTGATTGAAATAGACAGTTTGAAATGGAAAACCGTGGCGACAGGAGGCCGACCACCTACAAAAGCCGGTGGACGTCCTGATGGCCATTCTTTGCAAGGGTAATATTGTAGGGAAAACCCCACCCCGGCACCATGCGCGAGCGGGGATTCGTGCCACACCGCCATCGGGCGCGCTAAACTGTTCGCCCTCGAGCGCCGAAAGCGCTGTGAACCGACAACCTGCCTGGTGAATCACACCCGGCGACGGCCGCCTGACCGGCCCGACGTGATGGCTTGATGCATGACAATGATGACACGCCTTGACCCGGCCAGCGCCGAACTGACGCTATCCGAGTGCTATCGCCGATTCCTCGCCGAGCTGGCCGCCGCCGGCTTTCGTGGCGATATCGCCGATGACGCCGCCAACCGCACCGTGCTGGCCACCGACAACTCGATCTACCAGCGCTTGCCAGCGGCCGTGCTCTATCCGCGCGACGCCGCCGATCTCGCGCTGATCGCCCGACTGATCGAACGAAAGTCCTATCGCCAGATCGTGCTCGCGCCACGTGGCGGCGGCACCGGGACCAACGGCCAGTCGCTGACCGACGGCCTGGTGGTCGATGTCTCCCGCTACATGAACCGGATTGTCGAGATCGATGTCGAGAACCGCCGCGTGCGGGTACAGGCGGGCGTGGTCAAGGATCAGCTCAATGCCGCGCTCAAGCCGCACGGCCTGTTCTTCGCGCCGGAGCTCTCGACCTCCAACCGCGCCACGATCGGCGGCATGATCTCCACCGATGCCAGCGGCCAGGGCAGCTGCGAGTACGGCAAGACGCGTGATCACGTGCTGGCACTCGATGTCGTACTGCCCGGCGGCGAGCGACTCGAGAGCGAACCGCTGGACGATGCGGCACTAACCGCCATGTGCCAGCGCGATGACCGGGTCGGCGAGATCCATCGCACGGTCAGCGATATCGCGACCACCGAGCGCGAGCGGATCGCTGCCGTCTTTCCGCCGCTCAACCGCTGCCTGACCGGTTACGACCTGGCCCACCTGAGCGACGAGCAGGGTCGCTTCGATCTCAACAGCGTCTTGTGCGGCTCCGAGGGTTCGCTGGCGCTGCTCAACGAAGCCACGCTCAACGTGCTGCCGCTGCCCAGGCATTCGACGCTGGTCAACGTGCGCTATGCGGGTTTCATGGAGGCGCTGCGCGATGCCAAGGCGCTGATGGCCGAGGGCAGTCCGACCTCGATCGAGACGATCGACGATCGCGTGCTGACGCTGGCGATGGAGGATTTCGTCTGGGACAGCGTGGCGGAGTTCTTCCCTGCCGCCGTCAATGACAATGGTGATCGAGGCGCGCCGATTCGCGGCATCAATCTGGTCGAGTTCAACGACGACGATCCGCAACGCTTGGCCGAACGCGTCAACGCTTTTACCGATCATCTGGGCTCGGATGCCAGCGTCGAGCGGCTCGGTTATACCCTGGCCGAGGGTCGCCCGCAGATCGCCCGGGTGTATGCCATGCGCAAACGCGCCGTGGGGCTGCTCGGCAACGCCAAGGTCGATGCCAAGGGCGAGAAACGTCCGATCCCGTTCGTCGAGGACACGGCGGTGCCGCCCGAAAGCCTGGCCGACTATATCGCCGAGTTCCGCCAGTTGCTGGACGCCCGCGGCCTCGAATACGGCATGTTCGGCCACGTCGATGCCGGCGTGCTTCACGTGCGCCCCGCCATCGACATGAAGGATCCGGCCCAGGCGTGCCTGATTCGCGAGATATCCGATGAGGTGGCGGCGCTGACCCAGCGCTACGGCGGCCTGCTGTGGGGCGAGCACGGCAAGGGGGTACGCTCCGAATACTCGCCGCGTTTCTTCGGCGAGCTCTACCCGGCCCTGCAGCGGGTGAAAGCCGCATTCGATCCCTACAACCAGTTCAACCCGGGCAAGATCGCGACGCCGCTTTTTATCCCGCCCGATGATGCGGGAAAGACGTCTTTTCCCAGCCCGACCGAAGCCGTGGGCAAGGCGGAAGATACCATCACGCACTCCGCAGCGCCGGGAGAGAGGTCAGGCGAGATCGGTATCGTCGACGGTCATGATCCCGGGCTGCTGGCGATCGACGGCGTGACCACTCGCGGCGAGCTGGACCGTCAGATCGACGAGCGGGTGTGGCAGGAGCACGCCAGCGCGGTCTACTGCAACGGCAACGGCGCCTGCTACAACTACGATCCTTCCGACGCCATGTGCCCCTCCTGGAAAGCGACGCGCGATCGCGTGCACTCTCCCAAGGGGCGTGCCAGCCTGATGCGCGAGTGGCTGCGCCGTCAGGGCAACGCCGGTGTCGACGTGCTCGAGGTAGCGCGGGAGCAGCGACGCGGCGGATTGGCCAGCTGGCTGCGAGCCCAACCGGGCAAACTGCAGCGTGCCGTCGCCCGACGGCGCGGCGAGGCGGACTTCTCGCATGAAGTCTACGACGCCATGGCGGGTTGCCTGGCGTGCAAGTCCTGCGCCGGTCAGTGCCCGATCAAGGTCGACGTGCCGGACTTCCGCTCGCGCTTTCTGGAGAGCTACCACAGCCGCTATGCCCGGCCGCTGCGAGACTATCTGATTGGCGGACTCGAGTTCGTCGTACCGCACCTGCAACCGGTGGCGCCACTCTACAACGCACTGCTCGACAACCGCCTGGTCGACCGTTTCATGGCGAAACGTCTGGGTATCGTCGACAGTCCCAAACTCTCACGCGCCAGCCTCCGCAAGGTACTCGACGCCTGGGGCGTTGCCGAAGCCACGCCGCTGACGCTGGGCAGACTGACCGACGCACAGAAGCGCCGCAGCGTGGTGCTGGTGCAGGACGCCTTCACCAGCCACTTCGAATCGCGGCTGGTCCTGGATGTGGTCGAGCTGCTGTCGCGCCTGGATATCCATGTCTTGGTGGCGCCTTTCCAGCCCAACGGCAAGCCGCTCCAGGTGCAGGGTTTTCTCGGTCGTTTCGAACGCGTGGCCGACAAGCAGGCGCTCGGGCTCAAGGCGCTTTCCCGCTTCGGCGTCCCGCTGGTGGGCATCGATCCGGCGATGACGCTCACCTACCGCCAGGAGTACGTCAAGACGCTGGGGCCGCAGGCGGTGCCGGAGGTACTGTTGCTGCAGGAGTGGCTGCTGTCGCTGGGGCCATCGATCCTGCCACGTGGCTGGACCGCCGAGGCGATCGGGCAGCCCGACCCGGGCTATCGGTTGTTGAGCCACTGCACCGAGAAGACCAACGCTCCGGGCAGCCCCAAGGGCTGGCAGCAGCTGTTCGAGCGCTTCGGCCTGACCCTGGATCTGGTCGCGACCGGCTGCTGCGGCATGTCCGGCACCTACGGTCACGAGGCGCGCCACCGCCAGACCTCGGAGACGATCTACGATCTCTCCTGGCGCGACCCGGTGGAGGACGACGCCAACGCCGGCCGCCTGCTGGCGACGGGCTACTCGTGTCGCAGCCAGGTCAAGCGACTCTCGGCGCAGACCTTGCCTCACCCGCTGCAGGCGCTGCTAAAAAGACTCAAGATCGCCGAGGTATCCCGCCATTGAACTGACGAGGGCAGCCTGGACGATGACCGCGCTGCCCGCCGACATCATTGACGACCCTCGGTTTTCGCCAATCAGGAGCGAACCCCATGTCCGATCCGATGCACCTCGTATGCCCCCACTGCCATGCCGTCAACCGGGTCGCCAGCGCGCGCCTGAACGAAAACCCCAACTGCGGACGCTGCCATAACGCTCTGTTCAGCGGGGCGCCGCTGGCGCTGGATTCGGCCAATTTCGATCGATTCGTGTCACGCAGCGGTCTGCCGATCCTGGTCGACTTCTGGGCCGACTGGTGTGGCCCCTGCAAGGCAATGGCGCCCGGATTCGCTCAGGCCGCCAAAACGCTGGAGCCGAACATCATCCTGGCCAAACTGGACACCGAAGCCGCCACGGACATCGCCTCGCGCTTCGGCATCCGCAGCATTCCGACGCTGATCCTGTTTCGGGATGGGCGAGAGATAGCGCGCCAGGCCGGCGCCATGGGCCAATCGGATATCGTCGACTGGACCCGGCGACAACTCGTCACACCCTGAAATCCCGGCCGCTTCCCGGATTCGACATTGCATCGCCGCGTTGCCGCGGCTAGTCTGCGCGGCTTTTGTCACGCTCCGGAGAGACCGCCATGGAAAATGCCGCCCTTGCCCTCAGTGGCATCGGCCTGCTGGCGCTGGCCTGCCAATGGCTCGCCTGGCAGCTCCGGGTGCCGGCCATTCTGCCACTGCTGATCGCCGGCATTGCCGCCGGCCCGGTCACCGGCATCCTCGACCCCGATGCCGTGCTCGGTGAACTGCTGTTTCCGCTGGTGTCTCTGGCCGTGGCGGTGATCCTGTTCGAAGGCGCATTGACGCTCGATTTCCGTGAACTCCGCGGCCACGGCCGCACGGTCAGCCGTCTTGTGACCTGGGGCGCGCTGATCACCGCACTGATCGGTATCGCCGCTGCGCATCGGGTGCTGGGGCTCTCCTGGGAGATGGCCAGCGTGCTGGGGGCGCTACTGGTGGTGACCGGCCCCACGGTGGTGCTGCCGCTGCTGCAGACGCTGCGTGCCCGCGAGCACGTCAGCCAGATACTGCGCTGGGAAGGCATCCTGATCGATCCGATCGGCGCCATCGGCGCGGTGCTGGTCTACGAGTTCGTCGCGCTCGGGCTCTCCAACGGTGCGGCAGCGCACACCCTGCTGAGTTTCGCCCAGACCGCGGTGATCGGCTTCGGCCTGGGCACGGCCGGTGGCTATCTATGGGGCAGCGTGCTGCGTCACTACTGGCTACCCCAGCGACTGCACAGCTTCGGCACCCTGATGATCATGCTGACGCTGTTCACCGTTTCGAACCTGCTGTTCCATGAGTCCGGCCTGCTGACCGTCACCGTCATGGGGGTGTGGATGGCCAACATGCGCGGCGTGCCGACACAGCCGATCCTGGAGTTCAAGGAGACGCTGTCGATCCTGCTCATCTCGGGGCTGTTCATTCTGCTGGCCGCCAGGCTGAGCCTCGCCCAGTTGAGTCTGCTGTCCTGGGAGGCGTGGGCGTTTCTGGCCATTCTGGTATGGGTGGCGCGACCGCTGGCGGTTTGGCTGTGTACCTGGGGAAGCTCGCTCAGCTGGCGGGAAAAGGCACTGCTGGCGTGGCTCTCTCCGCGTGGCATCGTCGCCGCGGCGGTGGCCTCGCTGTTCGCGATTCGCCTGGAAGCGCTGGAAGTGCCCGGCGCCGAGCTGCTGGTACCGATCACGTTCCTGGTGATCATCAGCACGGTCGTCGTCCAGAGCCTGTTTTCGCGACCGCTGGCCCGGTTTCTGAAAGTCAATGCGCCGACGGCGTCAGGCTTTCTGATCATCGGCGCCAACCCGGTCGCCCGGGCCTTCGGCGCCGCCCTGCAGGAAGCCGGCTTCGCGGTGAGGCTCTGCGATCACAACTGGGACGCGATTCAGGAAGCGCGCATGGCGAGCCTTCCGACCTACTACGGCAACCCGCTGTCGGAGCACGCCGCTCAGCATCTGGGTCTGGCCGGTATCGGCCATCTGCTGCCGCTGTCGCCCTATCGCGAACTCAACAACCTCGCCGCACTGCATTTCGAGCACATCCTGGGTCACGGCAAGGTCTTCCGGCTGGCGGTAGAGTCTTCCCGCAACGCTCGCCGCCATCATCAGCAGGCGCTGGCGCATCTGCCGCTGCTGTTCGACGGTCATACGACCTTCACTCGGCTCTCCAGTCTGATCGGCCAGGGCGCCGTGGTTCGCCATGCCAACATCAGTGACAATTTCGATATCGATGACTATCGACGCATCCATCACGACCGTCTGTTGACGCTGTTCACGCTCTCGACCAGCGGCCGGATTCGCATCGCCACGGCCGGCAAGCCGCTCAACCCGAAAGCCGGCGACACCTTGATCAGCCTCATCTTTCCGGATTCGCCGGAGTTCTGACCGGGCCTTGCCGTCACCTGCGGGTGCGACGCAGCCCGACTGTCTGTGCGCATATCCGCTCGTGCAATGACAGACGCCGCGCCTCGAGACGATCTCGGGGCGCGGCGTCTGGCTGAATGCCGTGAACCCGTTCACGGCGACTCTGGCGGGATTATCGAAATCCGGCGCTAGAAGAACATTCGGCGTAGCGCACTGCCGGGCTCTTCCTCGCGCATGAATGCCTCGCCGACCAGGAAGGCGTTGACGTCGAACTCGCGCATGCGCTCGACGTCGTCACGGTTGTGAATCCCGGACTCGGTGACGACCGTCACTCCCCGAGGGATACGCTTGAGCAGCTCGAAGGTCGTGTCCAGCGAGGTCTCGAAGGTTCGCAGATCACGATTGTTGATGCCTACCAGCGGCAGATCCAGCGTCAATGCGCGTTCGAGCTCGAAGATGTCATGCACCTCGACCAGCACGTCCATGCCCAGGGCCGTGGCCTGTTGATGGAGATCCTTGAGCTGCTCGTCGCTGAGTGCTGCCACGATCAGCAGGATACAGTCCGCGCCGATCCCTCTGGCTTCGGCGACCTGATAGCCGTCGATGATGAAATCCTTGCGGATCACCGGCAGCTCGCACGCTTCCCGCACGGCGATCAGGTAGTCCTCGTGGCCTTGAAAATAGTCGGCGTCCGTCAATACCGAGAGACAGCTGGCGCCTGCCGCCGCGTAGTCGACCGCGATCTCGGCGGGCCGAAAGTCCTCGCGAATGACGCCCCTGGAGGGTGACGCCTTCTTGATCTCGGCAATCACCGCGGGATCGCCACCCTCGATACAGGCATTGATTGCCGCGACGAAATCGCGCGGTGCGCTCTGCGCTTTCGCCCGCTCGAGCCAGGCCTGTTCGCTGACGGCCGGGCGCCGTTCGGCGATCTCCTCACGCTTGCGCGTCAGAATCTTGGCCAGAATGGTCGGCAGTGCACTATCGGCGGCATCGGTCATCGTAGAGAATCCTGTTGGGCTTGTTCAGCGAGGAGAACTTATGGGGCAAAGACACGAGTAAAGTCGGAAAGCTCCTTGAGCTTCTCCAGCGGCAGCTTGGAAGCCTGCGCGTCCTGAGCCATCAGCACGCCCTCCTTGAGGGAATCGGCGATACCGGCCGCGAACAGTGCCGCACCGGCGTTGAGCGCGACGATATCTCCCGCGACACCCTTGCCGACCAGGGACTCCTTGACCAGCTTCAGACTGTCTTCGGCAGTCACGACCTTTAGCGGCTCGAGCGACTGTCGCTCGACGCCCAGCGACTCGGGCGTGATGGTGTACTCCCGAATCTCGCCATCGCGAAGCTCGGCAACCCGCGTCGGCGCCGCCACCGAGATTTCGTCCAGACCATCCTCGGCATGAACCACCAGCACATGCTCGCTGCCCAGTTTGCGCAGCGACTCCGCCACCAGCGGTACCAGATGCGGTGCGTAGACACCCAGCAGCTGATTGGGGGCGCCGGCCGGATTGGTCAGCGGGCCGAGGATATTGAACACCGTGCGAACCCCCATGTCCCGCCGCGGGCCGATGGCATGGCGCATCGCCTGGTGGTGCCGCGGGGCGAACATGAACCCGACGCCGACCTGTTCGATGCAGCGTGCGATGGTTGCCGCGTCGAGATCGAGATAGATGCCGGCCACGTCGAACAGATCCGCACTGCCGGCAGAGGACGAGACGCCCCGATTGCCGTGCTTGGCGACATGGCCGCCGGCGGCCGCGACGACGAAACTCGACGCCGTGGAGACATTGAAAAGGTTGGCGCCATCGCCGCCGGTGCCGACGATATCGACGATGTTGTCGCAATCGATCGACACCGGATGCATCAGTTCACGCATCACCTGCGCCGCCGCCGTGATCTCGTCCGCGGTCTCCCCTTTCATCGCCAGCCCGATCAAAAAGCCGCCGATCTGGGCCTCGGTCGCCTCACCCGTCATGATCGCCTGCATCACGGCGTGAGTCTCGTCGAAACTGAGATCCTGCCGGCGCATGACCGCACCAATGGCATCCCGCATTTGCATGTTGACTCCTCACCTGTTCAGTTAGCCGCGCCGCTTCAGGAAATTCGCCAGCAGCTCGTGCCCCTGGCGGGACAGGATCGATTCGGGGTGAAACTGGACCCCTTCGATATCCAGCGTCTTGTGCTTCAAGCCCATGATCAAGCCCGGCGTCGGGTCGTTGTCGTCGACCCAGGCGGTGACATCGAGACAGTCCGGCAGACTGTCGGCGTCGACCACCAGCGAGTGGTAGCGCGTGACCTCGAGCGGATCCTCGAGGCCTTCGAAAACCCCTTCCCCGCGATGGCGAATGGGCGACGTCTTGCCATGCATCACCTGCGGCGCGCGGATCACCTCGCCGCCATAGACCTGGCCGATGGCCTGGTGCCCGAGACAGACCCCGAGTATCGGGATCCGGCCGGCAAAATGGCGGATCGCGTCCATCGATATGCCCGCTTCGTTGGGCGTACACGGCCCGGGCGAGACCACCAGGTGGGTCGGCTTGTAACGCTCGAGAGCGGCCAGATCCACCTCATCGTTGCGCACGGTGACGACCTCCGCCCCAAGCTCGCCCAGATACTGGACGATATTGAAGGTAAAGCTGTCGTAATTATCGATCATGAGCACTGGCATAGATATCAATCCCTGTCTCTGTTCAATTTTTCTCGTCGAATCCGACTTCGCTGTCCCGGATGTTGCTCAGGTCACGGGATCGTCCAAGTCGGTGTCCCTATCCATGCCGGCCTCACGGAGCGAAACGACCACACAAAAAATGCCGCCCCGAGGGGCGGCATTGTTTTCGAACGTCAGTCCACAGACGTCGGCGTGCCGCCCTTGATCAAAGGCGCCACCACCACTGGTGCTGTGAGTGTGATCGGTTCGTCATCATGGCGATATAGTGCCGCGACGCAACGCGGCGTGTCAACGCGTGCCTTCGGCCGCCCGGCGAGAGTGCGCCCCGTGAATGTCGATCGCCACCAGCGCGTTAACCACCCGCTCAGGCCGATACGCTGTTGATGAGATGAAGATAAAGCGGATCGAAATCGCCCTCTTCCCTCAATCGTCTTTCATCGAGAATGGCCACCTTTCCCCTCGATGCCTCGATCAGCTCGTCGGCACGCAAGGCCTGGAAGACGCGATTCATGTGTACCGGGGTAATGCCTATCGCGTCTGCCAATTCGGCCTGGGTGATTGGCAGGTGAAAAGAGTCATCCTCAGCGAACCCCACGGCTTTCAGGCGTATCAACAGTTCGCATAGCAGATGCGCCACTCGCGGGTAGGCACTGCGCTGGCCGATGTTGAGGATCCAGTCTCGATAGATCGAGGCATCTACCAGCGTTTCGCGCCATAGCGCTGCGGTAAGACGAGGATACTGCTCGCAGGCTTCACGCAGGTCGTCATGCTGGATGAATCCGACCACACTGGGGCCGATCGACGCGATGCTGATATCCATGACCTTGAGGTGCAGACTCTGCAGGTCCGGCATATCGCCGGGCACGTGAACCGCCATGATCTGCCGTTTGCCTTCGGAGGTCAGCTTGTAGACGCAGGTAAAGCCTTCCAGAAGGAGACAGCTTCGAGACGCCCGTTCGCCAATTCGGATGATGTCCTGCTCGGCCCTGAGCGATTCGACCTGCACCGGCAAATCCTGAAGCACACGTTTCTCGCCATCGGTCAGCTTGAAGATGCTTTCCAGCTTGCGAATCATCAATGTATTCGGGGAGTGACGATTGAGAGAACGAACACCCGGCATCATGTTTTCTCGCCTTGCTGTAACAGAAATGAAGATGCTGGCCCCAAGGCCGCTGCGCGTTTGGTTGAACTCTTCTTGCTTATCTCGCGCAAAAATTATGGCTCACGCATCAAGCAATGACTACTCCTCGACGACGTCGCCATCGAGATGCATCAAAAGCTCGTCGATATCTGGAAAGAATGGCTCGATGACGGACTGACCGGATCTCAGTGGCCCGAGACGAACCCACAGGAACTGCCAGAAAACCAGACCATAACGCCCCATATAGTGACCGACTCTCGACTGCCGTGGAACACTTTCGCCATTCGCGAGCTGTCGAGCCAGGAACGGGACAATGAGTTCCTGGAGTCGCTCGAAGACCTCCATATCGCTCGGGGCCTCTACCCTCAACCCCGGCAAAGCCGGCACCAACGCTTCCCAGTGCTTTCGAGACGATCCCGCCGGTCTGATTACCACATCGAAAAAGAACTCTTGCATACGGGTTCGCAACGCCTCCGGGTGGTCGGGACTCACCGCAGATTGATGGCGGCGCCCCATCGCATTTTGCGAGACGCTCGACCTAGCGATTGGAAGAAGATCCATCGATAGACAGGCTAATTCGTTTCCACAACCGCAATGCCTCGACCTGCACATGACCCAGGCGCCAGAATTCCGGCCATTCCAATGATCCGATTTGATCGAATGACGAAAAAGCAGTCAGTGCGCGGATACGAAAAAGCCGCTGGGTGCATTGCGCACCAGCGGCTTTTCGAAAAGTATTCTTGGTGGAGCCTAGCGGGATCGAACCGCTGACCTCAACACTGCCAGTGTTGCGCTCTCCCAGCTGAGCTAAGGCCCCATACCACTGCTGCCCCGAAGGACGCGAGGCACTATAAGGGCCATCCAGGTCGAGGTCAACCCCGGATCGCCGCTTCACCAAACCCGCCGCAATCCCTCGACTCGCGCAGTTGCCACGTGCAAATTTGGCCTTCGAACAGGGAGTATTTGGCCGGGGAACATGGCACACTTCATGATGGCTAGTAGTTGCACTAGCAGACTCGAGCCAGATCATCATTGATATAGATATAAGATGTCGTTATCGATGTAGGCTATTGGTATGGACGCAAGGACGTTGATGTGGATATCGGTGAGTTGAGCCACTGAACAGGCGCGCAGCCCGACCCATGGCGTACGGCCGATACGTAGAGCGGCCGGAGCGTTATATCGCACCCTTTTACCGGTCCATCGGTTGTCGTCGAAGTTTCAAGGGCAGCAGGAATCCAGGAGTTATCTTGATCAGGGTATTAGTAGCCGACGATCACCATCTGGTGCGCACGAGCATTGCTCGCGTATTGGCCAATGAGCCTGATATCGAGGTCGTTGCCGAAGCCGAGAGCGGAGAAATGGCGCTTCAGGGCTGCCGCGATCACGTGCCGGACATCGCGATGATCGATATCCGCATGCCGGGTATCGGGGGCCTCGAGACGATTTTCAAGCTGCTCAAGAACCAACCTGCCGTCCGAATCATCGTGCTTACGGGGCAGGTCGAGGAAGGCACCGCACAACGGCTGATCGATTCCGGCGTGACCGGGTTCATCAGCAAGGGGACCGAGCTGGATCTGATGATAGACGCGGTGCGACAGGTAGCAAGTGGCAAGCGGTTCATCAGCCCCGATATCGCGCAACGCGTCGTTCTGGCACGCAGCGAAGGCCGATGCAGTCCATTCGATCAGCTCTCGCACCGCGAGCTGCAGATCGCGACGATGATCATTCACTGCCACAAGGTGAGTCACATATCGGAACAACTCAACCTCAGCCCCAAGACAGTAAATACCTATCGTTACCGGATATTCGACAAACTGCAGGTGCAGTCCGACGTGGAGCTGACGCACCTCGGTCTGCGGCATGGTCTGCTGGACGGCTTTGAACCTCAGACATAGCCAGGACCGGCGCAAACGAAAGGGAGAATCCCCGCGGTGCCCGGGCGGGATTTTGATATACTGCGGGGATGAGCGAACCCTCGATCGATACCCCACTACGTTTCGACGCCAAGCACTTCCTGAAGTCGGTCTCGGAGTCGCCGGGCGTGTACCGCATGCTCGATCAGCACGCCAACGTTCTCTACGTCGGCAAGGCGAAACGCCTCAAGCCGCGACTGGCCAGCTACTTTCGTGGCGCGCTGAACACCAAGACCCAGGCACTGGTTGCCCGCATTCAGGATATCCAGGTCACGATCACGCGCAGCGAAACCGAGGCCCTGCTTCTCGAGCAGACCTTGATCAAGGAGCTGCGACCGCCTTACAACATCCTGCTGCGCGACGACAAATCCTATCCCTATGTCTTCGTCACCGATCGCCATTCGTATCCGGCGCTCGAGTTCAAGCGCGTTCGACAGAAGCGGCGAGATGGTCGATATCTTGGCCCCTACCCGAGCTCTACCGCGGTTCGCGAAAGCCTCTCGTTGATGCAGAAGATCTTTCGCATCCGCAACTGCGAAGACAGCGTGTTCGCGCATCGCCATCGTCCATGCCTGCAGTACCAGATCAAGCGCTGCAGCGCGCCCTGCGTCGACTACATCAGCGAAGCCGATTACCGGCAGGATATCGAGCACGCCGTGATGTGTCTGGAGGGCCGCAGCGAGCAGGTCACGCAGCAGCTCACGGCCAGCATGGAGCAGGCAAGCGATGCGCTCGACTTCGAGGAAGCCGCCCGACTGCGCGACCAGGTCCAGCAGTTGCGGCGCTTGCAGGAGAGGCAGTACGTCGACAATGCCGATGGCGATGCCGATATCTTCGCACTGGCAGAGCAGCCGGGCGGGCTCTGCATCAGCGTGCTGGCCATTCGCCAGGGTCGCATGCTGGGCGCACGGCACCATCAGCCTGACAACGGCCTGGATCTTGCCGCCGAAGAACTGCTCGGCGAGTTCGTCAGCCAGTTCTACCTCGGCCAGTCCCAGGAGATCCCGCTCGAGATCATCGCCTCGCATTCGCTGACCGACAGAGAATTGCTGCAGGAGGCGTTGAGCGAACATGCCGGCCGCCGGATCCGGGTGGCCTCTCAGGTGCGGGGGCATCGCGCTCAATGGCGCCGTCTGGCCATCACCAATGCCGAGCAGCATCTGGCCACCCAGCTCGCCAATCGCAGTCAGCTGGGCAAGCGTTTCGAATCGCTGCGAGACGCTCTGGACATGTCGGCTCCCCCTGCCCGGCTCGAGTGTTTCGACATCAGCCACAGCCACGGCGAAGCCACGGTGGCCTCCTGTGTCGTGTTCGACCACAATGGCCCGGCCAAATCCGACTATCGGCGTTTCAATATCGAGGGCGTCGCGGCGGGCGATGACTACGCGGCGATGCGCCAAGCCTTGACACGACGTTTCAAGCGACTTCAGAAGGGTGAAGGCAAACTACCTGACATTCTGATCGTCGATGGCGGCAAGGGTCAGTTGAACATGGCCCGGGAAGTCCTCGTCGAACTGGAGGTCGTCGGTGTCGCGCTTATCGGCGTCGCCAAAGGCACTACGCGCAAGGCCGGCCTGGAAACGCTGTTCATCGAGACCGTGGATCGCACCCTCAATCTCGATACCGGTTCGCCGGCGCTGCATCTGATCCAGCACATCCGCGACGAAGCCCACCGCTTCGCGATCACCGGCCACCGTCAACGGCGGGACAAACAACGTCGCACCTCCACGCTCCAGGATATTCCTGGCGTCGGACCGAAACGTCGGCGAGAACTGTTACGCTTCTTCGGTGGTCTCCAGGGCGTGCGCAAGGCAACCAGAGACGATCTATCACGCGTTCCCGGGATCAATGAACAGATGGCAGCTACCATTCATCAGGCGCTCCATGGATGAGCGCACGCGGCAGGCGTAAAATGCCCGACTTTCACTCCCCAGTAAGGACGCTAGCGGCACGATGAACATCCCCAATATGCTCACCATGGCAAGAATCGTGTTCATCCCACTCATGGTGGTGCTGTTCTACCTACCCTATTCCTGGAGCCTGCTGGTGACGGCAGCCCTGTTCGGGCTGGCCGCCATTACCGATTGGCTGGACGGCTACCTGGCCAGGCGCTGGAATCAAAGCACGCCGTTCGGCGCCTTTCTCGATCCGGTCGCGGACAAGGTCATGGTCGCCGTCGCGTTGGCACTACTGATCGAACGCTACGAGGCCTGGTGGCTGACGCTGCCCGCGCTGGTCATCATCGGTCGAGAGATCGTGATTTCCGCGCTACGAGAGTGGATGGCCGAGATCGGCCAACGCAAGCGGGTGGCGGTTTCCTGGATCGGCAAGTCCAAGACCACGCTACAGATGATTTCCCTGCTGCTGCTGCTGGGCTTTCCCCCCGACACTCTCATCGCCAATCTCGGTATCGTTCTTCTCTATGCGGCGGCCGGCTTGACGCTGTGGTCGATGATTCAGTATCTGAAGGCCGCCTGGCCGGAACTGACCCGTTCGTTGTGACCGAAAAGTGGCATAAGCGTTTGACACTTACCAACTTATCCTTATAATGCGACGGCGTGTTCAGCGGGAATAGCTCAGTGGTAGAGCATCGCCTTGCCAAGGCGAGGGTCGGGAGTTCGAATCTCCTTTCCCGCTCCAGACACACAGTGTAATGAATTGGTCACGAGGGTCGTGAGCTGGAACGCCAGCCCGGTCGATCTTCTTTCCTGCTCAGGAACACAAATTTCGATTTTACTGAATTGACGCAGATGGCACTGGCAAAACCAGGTCCAGCGGCAGTTTTGGCCAATCGATGAAAGGCTGGATGGCAGAGTGGTTATGCAGCGGACTGCAACTCCGTGTACGCCGGTTCGATTCCGACTCCAGCCTCCACTTCTTCTTTGCATCGAATCCCCGTGATTCGGTCGCTTCTTTCAGGTCAACCGGCGCCTTGTTGATCAAAAAGGTTATCGGATAGATTGACCGGATACTGTCGGCCCGGATGGCGAAATCGGTAGACGCAAGGGATTTAAAATCCCTCGACCTTTAGGTCGTGTCGGTTCAAGTCCGACTCCGGGCACCATTTCGGTCTTCAGTCGACGCAGTCATGCCTACCTTGCGACACTCCAGTGAATATCCAATCCCGCCCGGTGGTCACCGTTGACGAAGGCCTGAATCCGAGATGCAGGCTCTGAAGCATTCGGTTTGAATAGAGTTGAGAATCATCGAGAAAAAGCGACCCGATCGCACACAGTGAAAGCCGCCATGTACAACGGGTCGAAGCCGTCGCGGGGAAGCGACACGAAGCGATAGAGATCCGGCTCATCGATGCCGGATA
The DNA here is from genome assembly GCF_001937195.1 of Salinicola socius. Lineage (GTDB taxonomy): Bacteria > Pseudomonadota > Gammaproteobacteria > Pseudomonadales > Halomonadaceae > Salinicola > Salinicola socius. The sequence goes on from NZ_MSDO01000017.1 coordinate 78,099, forward strand.
CCGGCCCGGTTACTGTTGCTTGACCCGCACCGCAGACCATCTGGTGATTGCTTTATCGGCACGCTCCCGAGCGACTTGAGTTCGGGAGCGTGCCATGCAGAACCTGCAAAAATATGCGACACTCCCGCGCCCCGTAATGCGCCGACGTTACTGACGTCTCCATCGCGATATTCAGCAGTGACTATCCCGATATTCAGAATCCGGCGGCCAAGCTATCCAACATGACCTCGATGCCATGACTGACCTTCTATCCAGCGCTGCCGCGCCAAAGCTTGATCGCACCTTCTCCGTTGCCCCCATGATGGAATGGACGACGAGGGACTATCGCGCGCTGGCGAGATGTCTCACGCGGCGAGCGCTGCTGTATACCGAGATGGTCACGACCGGCGCGATACTGCACGGCGCACCGCGAGAGCGCTTCCTGGGCTACAGCGGGGTCGAGCATCCACTGGCGCTGCAACTGGGCGGTAGCGACCCGGTGGAACTGGCCGAGTGCGCGGCCATCGCCGAAGCGTGGGGCTACGACGAGGTCAACCTGAACGTCGGTTGCCCCAGTGATCGGGTGCAGAACAACATGATCGGCGCCTGTCTGATGGGATATCCCGACAAGGTCGCCAAGGCCGTGACAGCGATGCGCCGCGCGGTCTCGATCCCGGTCACGGTGAAATGCCGTATCGGCATCGATGACCAGGACGAGGACGCCGATCTCGAACGCTTCGTCGAACAGGTGGCGGCGGCCGGCTGCGAGACCTTCATCGTGCATGCGCGCAAGGCCTGGCTGCAGGGGCTCTCCCCCAAGCAGAATCGCGACGTGCCGCCGCTCAACTACGAACGGGTCTACCGGCTCAAGGCCAGCCATCCGACACTGCATATCGGCATCAACGGTGGCGTAAAGACGCTGGAAGCGTGCCAGACGCATCTGGTCAAGGGAGTCGATAGCGTGATGGTCGGCCGCGAAGCCTATCAGAACCCTTGGCTACTGGCCGGTGTCGACAGCGCACTCTATGGCGAGAATTCGCCGGCCCTGACACGGCATGACGTGGCTCGCGCCTATCGACCCTACGTGATCGAACGTCTCGCCGAGGGCGCCAAGCTCAACCATGTGACGCGGCATCTGCTGGGGCTGTTTCAGGGGTGCAAGGGAGGTCGCCGTTTCCGGCGTCATCTGTCGGAGCACGCTCACCGGGACGGCGCCGGGATCAGAATCTACGATGACGCCGTGGGCCTGGTGGAAGAGCGCGAATCGATGGAAGCGATCTAGAAGTCGCATCCCGGATACTGCATTCTGGAAGCCATGTACTGGAAACCATGTACTGGAAACCATGTGCTAGAAACCAGTAGTCTCGTAGCGGGACTGAAAGCTCTCCACGGCATTCTCGACATCGTCGATCTCCTGATAGCGAGCGACATGAAATAGCGCCTCGCCCTCGTTGACCAGCGGCAGATTGCTCATGCCGATGACGATACCGTCGGCACTCGCGACCACCGGCGCCTCGGCGTTGCCGAACGGATCGGCGACCACGCCCAGCGACTGATGCTTGGCGACCCGCGCGCCCAGTCTGACGCGTGGTCTCAGAATGCCGTCGATCGGTGCCCGCGCCCAGCTGGAACCGTTGGCGATTTCCGCCGGCGGCGGGGACCGTCTTCGGCTGTCGGCCGGCAGCATGCCGATCAGGCGCATCACACGCCGAATTCCTCTCACCCCCGGCGCGATCGCCCATTCGTCGAACCTCAGCGCCTCGCCTGCCTCGTAGGTCAGCACCGGCACGCCGCGATTCTGGGCGTATTCGCGCAGGCTGCCTTCACGCAACTCGGCATTCAGAATTACCGGCACCCCGAACGCTTCCGCCATGGCCTGGGTTTCGAGATTCTGGCGCAGTTGAGAGCGGATCTGCGGCAGATTGGTACGATGAATCGCCCCCGTGTGCAGATCGATGATGTGCGTGGCCCGATCGACCATCTCCTCGCGCATCAGCGCGGCGATTCGCGAGCCGAGCGACCCGCCCTCGCTGCCCGGAAAGCAGCGGTTGAGATCACGCCGGTCAGGCAGGTAGCGGGACTGCTGCACGAAACCGAAGACATTGACGACAGGAACGGCGATGAGCGTTCCCCGAAGCCGCGAGAGGTTGGGCAACCTCAGCAGTCGACGGACGATCTCGACCCCGTTGAGCTCGTCCCCGTGGATCGCGCCGCAGACCAGCAGCACCGGGCCAGGCTGGCGCCCATGAACCACCTCGACCGGTATGTGCATTGGCGCGTGGGTGTAGAGTTTGGCGACCGGAACATCGACCTGGCGACGAGTGCCGGGCTCGATTCGCTCGCCGACGAGCGTGAAAGCGTCCTGCGCCATGAGTGCCCTTGATAATGAATGGATCGGTAAAGAAGATCCTGAGATCGTAAAGCCATCACGCCATCAAGGCGAGCCATCTTGCTCCAAGGCTTCCAGTTCGAAGATCAGGGTGACGTGATCGCCGACCATGCCGTTGCCGACGCCGTAATCCATTCCCCAGTCGCTGCGGTCGAGTGCCCCACGCACCGACAGACCCAAGGTGGGGCGTCCATGCCCGAACGGATAGACCTCGTCCTTGTTCAGCGTGACATCCAGCGTTACCGGCTCGGTGCGCCCCAGCATGGTGAGTTCCCCGTTCAGCGTACCGGTAGTCGAGGAGGACGGTTCGAAGTCGGTTGCCACGAAATGCAGCCGTGGATGATCCTCGGCATCCAGAAAATCGCCACCGCGAACGTGGTGATCACGGGCATCGAGGTTGGTGAAGACGCTAGCGGCCTGAATCGTGACATCGGCCTCGCTCAGCGTCTGCGTCTCGCGGTCGTAAACGAAACTGCCCTCGCCTTTCAGAAACTGCCCCAGCAGATTTTCGTAACCCATATGATCCACCATGAAAGCGATGGTGAAATGGTCGGGATCGATCTCGAAGCGTTTCGGTTCGGCTTGTGCCGTCGATATCGCCCCCGACACGATCAGTGCCAGAGTGGCGGCGAATACAGGCAAGCGTACTGGTCTCATGAAGACCTCCTTGTGTTGGGCGCCAATTCGAGAACGGATCGCGGGTGGCAGAGATGTCAAAGCCGAGAAGGGTCAGAACCCGGTGTCGTCGACCGGGCGACGACGCCAGAGCCAGACGATGTCCCGCCCGAAGGAGAGCAGCAACAGCGCCGCCGCGAGCAACGCAAAACCGGTCGCCCAAGCCGATGAGACGAAGGGCAGCAGGCAGACCATCAACGTCGCGACCTGCCAGACGCACACCGTCTTGCGGAAGTAGCTCTCGGGCAGGGTTCGATTGAGCCAGGGCGAGTACATCCCTGCGATCACGAACGCATAGCGAACCAGCCCGAGAGCCAGTATCCAGGCGCCAACCTTGTCCAGGGCGATCAGCGCGGTGCACAGCACGACGATAAAAAACGCATCCAGCTCCATGTCGAAGCGCGCCCCGAAAGCGCTCGCGGAGCCGGTCCGACGTGCCACCCATCCGTCGATTCCGTCCAGCGACAGCGCCAACAGCGATAGCGCAGCGATGCCCTCGGCGTGACGCTGAATGAAATCCGGATAGACCGCCACGCCGGCGACGATCGCAATCAGCGTGGCGCGCAGCAGCGTGATGCGATTGGCCCAGCCCAGGCCCTGGCGCGACGCGGGCCACGCCCAGAGCACGGCCGTGGCGATCGCCACATAGACCCCGCCAGCCGTGAAACGCAGACCCGAAGGTGCGGAAAACGCCCACTGTACCCACTCGGCCAGCAGAGCCACCAGCGCCAGCCCCGCTGCCAGTTCTGCCCAGCCGCGAATGGATCGGGATCGCCGGGAAGGCGCGGCCGGCATACGCGCCGATGAATGTCGCATCGTCGAATCCTCCCACCATGGTCGTCGTCCCATCCGCCGTCCGCCTGTCGCTCGGGCTGCGATGGTCAAAGTCCATTACGCATCTCGTACAAGTCTGGATGCACGCTGGCCAGTTTGCGAGAACCGTTCACTCGTCAGCGCTCAACGTTCAGTGCCACCGATGACGACCCCCGTCACGTGGCTGGCGAGCTTCGGTCCTCTGACGTTGGACCTCGGCCAAGACCTTCGGCCTTCCCGAAGTCGTCACCGGTCCGCGGCACGTCTCGAGCTGACTGATTCCTGTTTTTCGATCTTGACCTGTACATGATCTGTACAATGCTAGATCATCATACTCTGCCATACTTCCTCTCACGGCAGCACTTCGATTCGGCGCAACCTCTCCATTCGCCGCAACAGCGAGCCGGCCATCCAGATCTGCAATCGAGGAGCGGATATCTCAATGACGACGCCTTACGCCCACGCTTTCTGGTCTCTCGGCGACGGCACCGGCGAAATTCGCCAGGCCGAGTTGAGTGTCAGCGGCGATCTCAGGGTGCGAACCTGCTATTCCGCCATCAGTCGTGGCAGCGAAACTCTGGTCTTCAATGGTCAGGTACCGATCAGCGAATATCAGCGAATGCGCGCGCCGTTTCAGAGCGGCGACTTCCCGGGCCCGGTCAAGTACGGCTACTCCAACGTGGGCGTCGTCGAACAGGGCGCACATGACTGGCACGGCCGATACGTCTACTGCCTTCATCCGCATCAGACCCATTATCGCGTGACCGTCGACGACGTCGTTCCACTCCCGCCGGATGTACCACCGCAGCGCGCCGTTCTCGGGGCCAACATGGAAACGGCGCTCAACGCGCTTTGGGACGCCGCCCCCGGCATCGGCGACCGTATCAGCGTGGTCGGGGCCGGCGTGGTCGGGGCCCTGGTCGCATGGCTCTGTGCCCGGCTACCCGGCGCCCACGTTCAGCTGATCGATATCGACGAGCGCAAGCGCTTCCTCGGCGACGCGCTGGGCGTCGACTTCCATACCCCGCAGACCGCCGCAGACGAGCAGGATCTGGTCATCCACGCCAGCGCCTCGAATGATGGCCTGCAGACCGCCCTCTCGCTGGCGGGATTCGAAGCGACCGTTCTCGAGATGAGCTGGTACGGCAGTCGCGAGGTCAATCTGCCGCTCGGTGAAGCATTTCACGCGCGTCGCCTGACGTTGCGGTCGAGCCAGGTCGGCAGCGTCTCTCCCGGTCATCGCCCCCGCTGGGATCACAAGCGGCGTCTTTCTCTGGCGCTATCGCTGCTCAATCACGACTGCCTGGACGTGCTGATCAGCGGTGAAAGCCATTTCAGAGACTTGCCCGAAACGCTGAAGCGACTGAGTCAGCGCGAAGACGATACCCTGTGCCAACGCATCCACTATGGCTGATACCGCGTAAAGCCATTGAACTCGTCGCCGTAGTGCATCAGCGATTCAGTGGCTGGATCGAACGAATCATGCAACGAGGACGCACTCGTCAAGGAGCGACAACAATGTTCAGTTTGACCGTCCGCGATCACATGATGATCGCCCACAGTTTCAACAGCGAAACCTTCGGCCCGGCGCAGAAACTGCACGGTGCCACCTACGTCGTCGACGTCACTTTCAAGCGTCCCGAGCTGGACCCCGACGATCTGGTGGTCGATATCGGTCTGGCGAGCGAGGTTCTGAAACGCATTCTCGGCGAGTTCACCTTGAACAATCTCGACGAGATCGACGAGTTCAAGGGTCGCAACACCACGACCGAATTCATGGCCAGGGTCGTGTTCGACCGTCTGTCCCATGCCATCCGCGATGGCGAGCTGGGCGATGGCGCTCGCCATCTCACCGCGCTGGCCGTCACGTTGCATGAGTCGCACGTCGCCTGGGCAAGCTATGAAGGGGGCCTATGAGCGATTTCACCCTGATCGTCGCCGGCGATCCTGGTCAGCTGACCGGCGGCTACGTCTACGACGCCCGTATCGTCGAGACGCTGCGCAACGGCGGCTGGAAGATCGATGTCGTCGGAGTCGACGGCCGCTTCCCCGAGCCGGATGCCGTCGCATCGCACGCCCTGGATAGCGCCCTGACCGCGCTGCCGGATGGCAGTCAGGCGGTGATCGACGGGCTCGCGATGGGCGGACTGCCGGCGATCGTCGAGCGTCACGCCTCGCGACTGTCGATCACGGCGCTGATACATCATCCGCTCGCCGACGAAACCGGCCTGGGTGCGCCCGAGCAGCAGCGCTTTCGGATCAGCGAAACCCGCGCTCTGGCTGCCGCCGGCAACGTCATCGTCACCAGTGTCTACACCGCCCGCCGACTGGCCGATTTCGATGTGCCGGCGGAAAAGATAGCCGTCATCGAACCGGGGGTGGAAACCGGAGAGCTGGCGAGCGGCGACGGCAGCGGAACTCCACGGCTTCTGTGTATCGCCACGGTCACGCCGCGCAAGGGCCAGGATCTGCTGGTCGAAGCGCTGGCCGGCCTGACTGCGCTGTCATGGCAGTGCGATCTGATCGGCGCGCTCGATCGTGCCGAGGCTTATGTCGACAAGGTGCGAGAGGCGATCGACGGGCATCAGTTGGGCGAGCGCATCCATCTGCTCGGCGCCCAAACCCGTGAAAGCCTGGCCGCCCATTATCGACAGGCCGATCTGTTCGTGCTGCCCTCGCATTACGAGGGTTACGGCATGGTGATTACCGAAGCCCTCGCCCACGGTCTCCCTGTCGTGACCACGTCCGGCGGCGCCCTGGCTCACACCTTGCCGGATGCTGCCGGTATCAAGGTGCCCCCGGGGGATGTGACGGCGCTTCGCGACGCCCTGAAGCGGATGCTGGAGGAACCGGAAACCCGCCAACGCTATTGCCAGGGTGCCCGAGAGATTCGCGATAGGCTCGGCAACTGGCAAACCGCCGCCGAGGCGTTCGGCGAGGCAATGAAACGTGCCAGGTCGACGGGAGCGATGCGCTGATGTCGATGCCGCCGTCCGCCGACGCCCTGTTCAGCGATCAATGGCTGACCTTGCGCGAGCCCGCCGACCATCGGGCCAGGGATGCCCAGCTCACCCATGCCGCCGATCGCTGGCTCTCGCGACGTGCCACGCCGGTCCGCGCGCTGGAGATCCAGCGCACGCTGGTGGACCTGGGATGCGGCAGCGGCTCGAATCTGCGCTATCTGGCGCCGCGGCTCCACGGCGCCCAGCATTGGCGCCTGATCGATCACGACGCTGAACTGCTGGCTCACGCGAGGCTGCGCTGCGAGCCGCTCGTCAGCGCCGACGGTCAGCCGATCCACCTCGAGACCCGGGAACTGAGTCTGGTGGATGCCTGGAAACACGGTCTTCAGGGCGCCGATCTGGTCACGGCCTCGGCACTGTTCGATCTGCTGACGACCGCGGACGCCGACGCGTTGGCCGAGACTTGCCATATCAACAATTGCGCGGTGCTGTTCGCGCTCAGCGTCGATGGCCATATTCGCTTTCATGACGCCAGCGGTGCCCCGTTGTTCAGTGATGACGACCAGTTCATGCTGGCCGCGCTGGAAGCGCATCAACGCCGCGACAAGGGCAGTGGCTCGGCCATGGGCACGCAAGCGCCACGCCATCTTCGCGAGAGTCTTCACCGCCGCGGCTATCACGTCCGTGAAGCCACTTCGCCCTGGCGTCTCGGGCCTGAATCCCTGCCGCTGGCTGAAGCCCTGCTGGCCGGCTGGCGCAGCGCGCTGGACGAACAGTTGCCGCAGCAGAGCCGTCGCATCGAGCGCTGGCATACCCAGCGTCTCGAGGGGCTGATGCGCGAACAGCTGACATTGACCGTCGGACACCGCGACCTGTTCGCCACACCGCCGGAAAGCGACGGCGTGGGAGCGCCAGCGTGAACCGCTGGCTCTTGCCCGCCCTGCGCCTGGCGTTCACGCTGGCGCTATTGGGCGTACTCGCCTGGCAGCTGGATACTCGACAGCTGCTGGATCGGCTCGGCGACCTGTCGCCGGGCTGGGTCGTCGTGGCCGTACTGATCGGCGTTCCCCAGGTCGTACTCTCGGCCTGGCGCTGGCGGATGACGGCGCATCAGGTCGGCATCGGGTTGCCGTGGCCCACCGCCATCCGCGAATACTACCTGGCGACATTCCTGAATCAGATCCTGCCGGGTGGCGTCGTGGGCGATGCCGCCCGGGCCTGGCGCCACGGCAACACGCAAACGCCGTCCGAAACCGCGACCTCATCGACGTCCGGCCCGGCGATCCGTGCCGTCATCATCGAACGCGCCTCCGGCCAGATCGCGCTGCTGCTGGTTGCAGCTGTCGCCGTCGTTCTCTCGCCGGCGCTACGCAGGGCCATCATCGACTCGTGGCAGGCGCATGGCACGACCGGGCCATGGATCCTGCTGGCGGCGCTGCTGCTGGGCGGCGGCATCCTGACAGGGCTGAAACGGCGGCCCTGGCCGGCCCTGGCCACGTTCGGCCATGACGTCAAGCGCGCCCTGCTGGCGGTTTCGGTGTGGCCGGCACAGTTGTTCAGCTCGCTGCTGGTCATCGCCACCTATGTCGCGGTCTTTCTCTGCGCCGCCCAGGCGCTGGGACTGCAACGACCGCTCCCGGAGTTGCTGCCACTGATTCCGCCGCTGCTGATGGCGATGGCGGTTCCACTGACGATCGCCGGCTGGGGACTGCGCGAAGGCGCCGCCGCCCTGATCTGGCCGCTGGCCGGCCTTCCCGCGCAAGAGGGCGTGGCGCTGTCCGTGACTTATGGCCTGCTGATCCTTGCCGCCAGCCTTCCGGGATTGGCGGTGCTTCTGCGGGAGACCCGGATCCGTCGAGGAGCGCCCGGGTCAGCGACAATGCCGACCCCGGCTCGAGAAAAAGCCGCCACGGGAGGGCATTGCGGATGAAATCACGCCTCCGTCGTGTCGCGATCGAGCAGATCCAGATCGAACAGCATGTCGTCGCCCAGTCGGAAATAGCGACAGGCCGGTCGCAGCGCGCCATCCAGCGTGTCGATCTCCGGCAGCGTCAGCGACGGCCGACCGGAACCGATCAGCATCGGCGCGACAACGCTGTGCAGGCGGTCGAGACAGCCCGCCTGCAGAAAGCGCGAAATCGTGAGCCCGCCGCCCTCGATCAGAATCCGGCGATGCCCTTGTTCGGCCAGCAGCGAGATGACCTGCACGGGATCGAACCCCTCCGGCCGCGGCCTCAGCGAATGGACGCTGACGTGATCCGCACTGCCGTGACCGGCAACGCCCTCGTTGACGAGATGCCAGGTCGGTGCCGCCGGCTGGCGGAAGACACCACGTTCTACCGGCACCCGGCCTCGGGGATCGAGCACCACCCGCAGCGGGTTGTCGCCCTCGACATGACGCACGGTCAACTGCGGGTCGTCGGCAACGACCGTGCCGACGCCCACCACTACCGCATCGACCAGCGCCCGCAGCCGGTGAAGATGAACCAGGCTCTGTGCTCCTGTGACGTAATGGGAAGCACCGCTGGCCGTCGCGATCCGGCCATCCAGACTCTGGCCGATCTGCGCGATGACGCGCGCGCCCTGGGTGACGTCCGCAATGCACCATGGCAGCCAGATCGACAGCAGTTGCGCAGCCTCCTCGTCGACCTCATGACTGCAGCGCCAGGCACCTCGGGCATCGACATCGAGCCGAAATCCTGCGTCGATGAGGGTGCCGTCAAAAACCCCATGGCGGGTCATGCCGGCGACGCGGCGAATCCAGTTCCAGACCTGCGGAGTCTTTACGGGAGGCGGACGAGCAGAGGAAGTGCGAGTAGAAGTCATGGTCATTCCTTGGCCAGACGGCAGCCTAGCGTAGCAAAAATCGGCCCTTGGGCGGAGGCAGTTCGACGATCAGCGAAGCCACCGCCGGCGACACCCAATCAAGGTTATGGATGGGCATCTCGGATGAGATCGATCATGGATGACAGGATAAGGAGAAGAGCATGCGACAGGTAGAACGCGCGATTTTCGATCTGCGACGCGGCCTCCCGGTTCTCGTACGCGCTGCCAGCGGCGACGTGATGGTTCACCCGCTGGAGGGTTGCGACGACGAGGCTCTGGCGGCGCTGCACGCTATCAGTGGCAACCCGCCTACCCTTGCGTTGACCCGCCATCGTCTTTCACGGCTCGACATCGAGTTCGAGCCGAGGGTCGGGCTGGTGCCGATCACGCCTGCCGACCGGGCGCAACAGGTCGTCGCCTGGGCCAGCGCCGAGCAGCAACGCTTGCCGCGGGAAAGCCGGCCGCTCGCCGCCACCAGCGGCAGCGAGGCGGCGCTGGATCTGATGCGCATCGGCCTGCTCATTCCGGCCGCGATCGTCGCCGAGGTCAGCGAGATCCAGCGCGCCAGGGTAGAGGCATTGATCGCCGACGGCACCGTGCTGGCGGTTGCCGCCGGGCAGATCGATGCCTACTCGGAAACCCGCTCGCGTTTTCTCAAACGCACCAGCGATGCGGAAATCCCGCTGTCTCACGCCGAACGCGCCAAGTTCGTGATGTTCCGGGAGGCGGACGGCATGCGCGAACACATCGCCATCGTCATCGGCGAGCCCGGCGAGTGGAACGATGCCGTCCCGGTGCGCCTGCATTCGGCCTGTCTGACCGGTGACCTCTTCGGCAGTCTGCGCTGCGACTGCGGTGAACAGCTGCGCGAGAGCGTGCGTACCATCGATGAACGCGGCGGTGGCGTACTGCTCTATCTCGCCCAGGAAGGCCGCGGTATCGGCCTGGCCAACAAGCTGCGCGCCTACACCTTGCAGGATGGCGGGCTGGACACGGTGGATGCCGATCAGGTACTCGGCTTCGGCGAGGACGAGCGCACCTACGAAGTGGCGTTGGAGATGCTCGAGCAGCTCAAGGTTACCCGCATCGAACTGCTGACCAACAACCCAGAGAAGATCGCCGCCATGGACCAGGGCGGCGTCGAAGTTGTCAACCGTCGCGGCGTCTACGGCAAGCTGACCAAGCAGAACCGGCGCTATCTGGATGCCAAGGCCAAGCGCGCCGGCCACTGGCTGGAAGAGGTGCTGAATGACGGCGAAAGCGGCCCGGCAACCTCGCTCAGGAGACCCGTGGCACGCTGACGGACGCTAACCGGTCACCTGCTATCTCGTCGCGACAGACCCCCGGCGTCCGAAGACGCCGGTTCGTCAGATCCCGTCCGGGGTCGGGCCGCGCAACGTGGCCAGATCGAAGCGCCCCGCCTCTTCAATCACCGTCGCCAGCCGCGCGCTGAAATGCTCGACCAAACGACGTCCGATATCGGCGTTGGCCAGCGCGGCATTGCCGGTGACGCCGCTGGGATGCAGGTCCTGTGCCATCCAGGCATAGCCGGCGTCGCCTTCAGGGCCCAGCGTCGCACCCGACTGTTCGCGAAGGCTTCCCTCGGAGACGGCATCGGCCAGCTGTTCGATCCGGACTTTGGCCGGCGCAAGATGCAGCATCATCGAGGTTTCCAGGGCACCGCCGTGCAAGCCGTGCCGCAACTCCTTGGCGGGCAGCGCCTGCGGCGGCGGCGCGAAGCGAAAGTAGTTGGCCTTGACCACCAGCATGGCGTGGGCCGCACGCAGCTTGAGTGCTACCAGATCGATGACCGCCTTGTTGCCCCCGTGACTGTTGAACAGCACCAGACGCCGAATGCCGGCACGATTGACGGCCTCGCCCAGCGCTTCGATCACGCGCATTGCCGTCTCCGGCATCAAGCTCAGCGTACCCGGGAAGTCGGTGTGCTCGAGACTCGAACCCAGCGCCAGCGGCGGCAGCACGATCACGTCCTGCGTCGACCCGAGCTGCGCCATGGCCGCCTCGAGCAGCCCCAGCCCGATATCCAGATCGGTTGACAGTGGCAGATGAGACCCATGCTGCTCGATCGCCGCCAGCGGCAACACCGCCACCGTCGCGCCGCCGGCCAGTCGGGCAATCTCCGTGCTGGTCAGATCCTGCCATTGGTGGACGCTCATACTTCGCTCCCAGACGAATCGGTTCGGTTTAATGCCCTGGAATCCTTCAGCAACCGCGCCGCGATCGCACTGTCTCGAACCACCTGCCGCGCCACGGCGTCGCGCAGCATCCGCTCGTCGCCGCCTTGCGCCAGCGCCAGCGTCAGCCGCAAGCGGGCTCGGGTGATGCCAGTGTAGATCAGCTCCCGCGTGACGATGGGATTGCTCCGCGCCGGCAGCGCGAACAGTACGTGCTCGAACTCCGACCCCTGGGACTTGTGCACGGTCATGGCGAAGGCGGTCACTGCGGCATCCAGTCGCGATGGCAGCACCTGGCGCACGCCATCGCCGTGAGGGAAGCAGACGCGCAGCCGCCCGGCCTCGTCGGCCAGCGTCAGCCCCAGGTCGCCGTTGTAGAGGCCCAGTTGCGGATCGTTGTGCGTCACCATCACCGGGCGCCCGGCGAACCAGCCTTCGGTACGCGCAATCCAGCCTTGGTGCCATAACGCCTGCGCGATCCGCTCGTTCAATCCCTCGACGCCCCAGGGGCCCCGACGTAGCGCGCACAGCACCTGAAAACGGCTCTGCAGCGCCAGTATCGATGACGAATCGTCGCCGGCCCGCACCGCCTCGAACAGATCCCGATAGCCCGCTACGACGGCTCGCTCGAAAGCGGCAGCATCGATATCCAGCGTCGCCAGGTCCTTGAAGCCCTCTTTCAGCACCTGGACAAAGCCGCGTCCGTCACCGCCGTTGGCCGCCCTGGCGAGGGCGCCGATACCGCTGTCCTCGTGAAATCGAAAGCTCTTGCGCAGCATGGCGACATGATCTGCCAGCGGGTTGGTCTCGGCGGCAACGGGCAGATTCTCACCGGCCATCGACTGAAGGTAGCGTCGAGTCGGCTCGGAATAGCCCGCACCGTCGGCAACATTGGCCCCGGTGCACAGATCTCCCAGCACCGAGCCCGCCTCGACCGAAGCCAGCTGATCCTTGTCACCGAGCAGAATCAGACGGGCATCCGTCGGCATCGCCTCGAGCAGCGCGGCCATCATCTCCAGATCGACCATCGAGGCTTCGTCCACCACCAGCAGATCGAGACTCAGCGGCGCGTCGGCATGGTGACGGAAATGGCGCGTGTCCGGTCGCGCCCCCAGTAACCGGTGGAGCGTCTGCGCCTGCTGCGGAATCGCGTCGCGCACGACCTCCGTGACATCGAGCCGGCCGACGGCGCTGGCGATCGACTCGGAGAGTCGGGCGGCCGCCTTGCCGGTAGGTGCCGCCAACCGGATACGCAGCGCCTCGCCATCACGCGTCAGCGATTGCTGCTGCAATAGCGCCAGCAGTCGCGTCACGGTGGTGGTCTTGCCGGTACCGGGACCACCGGAGATGATCGTCAGCCGCTGGCGAAGCGCCAGCGCGCACGCCACACGCTGCCAGTCGGGCTCGTCGCCCTGGCGCGCGTTGCCAGCGAATAGCGCCTGCAACCGTTCGGCCAGGGCGTCGGCCACGGCCAGCGGTTGGCCCAGACGCCGACGCAGGTGTCCCGCGACCGCGCTCTCGGCCTGCCAGTAGCGGCGCAGGTAGAGACGTTCGCCGTCGAGCACCAGCGGTGTCGCGGACCCCGAGGCCTCCCGCGCCATGGCGACAGTGAAAGAGGCAGTCAGAGCGGCGGTCCAGCCCGCCAGCGTGATGCCGTCGAGCAGCGACTCCGGCAGCACGACCGCTTGTGCCGGCTCGCCGCCACCCTCCAGCGGCGGCAGCGACAGCGCCGAGCGCGGCGTAGCCAGCACGCGTGACAGCGACAGGCAGACATGGCCTCGGCCCAGCTGATGGCTGGCCAGAGCTGCGGCCAGCCACACCAGCGGATCGGCCTGGGGGTCGCGGTCGGCCAGAAAGATCGCGAAATGGCGATCGAGCTGGCGCAACCAGCCGAGTTCCACCCACAACGCCAACGTCTCGAACAGCGTTGCGCGGGTGAGGGCTGTCCTCGCTACGCCCTCCCGCGTCAGCGCGGGTTCGTCGGCATCGAGCGCCAACGAGAACTGATCCGCCTCCCCGGCGCTCGAATCTGGCTTCCGATCGGGCTGGTGCGACGTTGGCCGGCGGCTCATCGATCAATCTCCTTTGGCTGGCGCAACAAGGCTCTCGCCGGCTCGGGGTTACCTTCCAGCCACGCATCCAGCGCCTCGATCAGCGCACGATCCGGGCGACGATGAAACACGCCGTTCGCGGCAAAGACTTCGGGCGCCATGGAAACCCTCGGCGCAGCTTCGGGCGCCGTAAAGAGCGCCGGCTCGGAAAGCCCCCGCAGAAAGACATAGCAAGCGCCGCCCATATGCCGCTCATAGTCGTAGTCTTCGAGGCGGGACTTGAGCAGACGGTGCAGTGCCAGCACGTAAAGCACGTACTGCAGGTCGTAACGGTGATCCACCATCGCCGCCGCCAACCGCTCGCCCTGATAATCCGCCGGATCGTCGCCCAGATGATTGGACTTCCAGTCGAGCACGTACCAGCGTCCGTTGGCTTCGAAGACCAGATCGATATAGCCCTTGAGCATGCCATTGAGCTTGCGCGGCGCCAATCGAGGTCGCTGTCCCGGCAACGGCTCGAGCCGGGTGACGAGCCGATCCAGCGGTTCGCTCCAGGCGGCCGTCGCCGGCAGCCAGAACTCGAGCTCCGTGCGCCACGCCTCGAGCCGGTCGAGACGAACGGTGTGACCATCGACGCTCACCAGCGGCAGTCGCAGCCGCTCCAGCAGCCACGCCTGCAGCAGCGGCGCCCAATCCGCGTCGAAACCGCTCATCGCCAGGCGTCGCTCGATGTCGCGGCGCACCGTTGCCGCATAATCGGGATCCCCCAGCCGATCGAAATCGAGCATCTCGAGCAGTCCGTGCAGAAAGGTACCCGGTCGCGGGCCTCGCGGAAAATCCAGCAACGTGCGAATACTGGGGCGCGGTATCGGGTCTCGCTCGCGACTGACCTCGATGTCCAGCGTCGCCGGCAGATCCTCACCGGCGGCAGCGGCGTCCTCATCGCCCCGGTCCGCATCGCCCGTGGCGCGGCGGGCATCGGCGATCAGCGAGGTATAGGAGGCAATCCACCAGTCATCGTCGATCTGGCCGTCGAAGATTCGCGCCGGTTTGGTTGGCGGGGCGATCGCCGCCATCCGCAGCCGGTGATCCGGCATTTCGGGCAGCGGCTCGATCGCCAGCCAGCCCGCGCGCTGGCCTTCCCGCAGCCGTTCCAGCAGCGCCGCGCCGTCGTCCGCCTTGTCGCTGCCGAGCAGTCGCCCCAGCGCCGTCTCGTGCAGACAGCCGCTCTTGCCTCGTCCCCGGCCGACCTGGGCGACACCCAGTCGGCAGGCGAATGC
Source organism: Salinicola socius (assembly GCF_001937195.1). Classification (GTDB taxonomy): domain Bacteria; phylum Pseudomonadota; class Gammaproteobacteria; order Pseudomonadales; family Halomonadaceae; genus Salinicola; species Salinicola socius. Next base: position 93,270 of record NZ_MSDO01000017.1, read on the forward strand.
GGCGCGAGTCAGCGCGACATAGAGCAGACGCACGTCCTCGTCGAGACGGGCCAGATCGGCTTCGCGTTTCTGGGCATCGTCAGGCGAGGCCACCAGAACACTGCCCTCGCCTTTCGGTGGCCTCAGCGCCAGCAACCCGGTCTGTCGGTCGGGCTCCGCCGGGCGGTGCGAGCAGATGAACGGCAGCAGCACGATGGGATATTCGAGCCCCTTGGACTTGTGCACCGTGATCACCCGAACCAGATCCTCGTCGCTTTCCAGGCGTTGACTGAGCGCCTGACTGTCCAGCGTCTCGACGCCCTCCTGCAGCGCCCGATGCCACCAGCGCAGCAGCGCCTGTTCGCCGTCGAGTCGCTGCTGGGCATTCTGCGCCAGCTCGCCGAGATGGAGCAGATCGGTCAGGGCCCGCTCGCCATCGACACGCAGGGCAAGACGCTCGGCGATACGAAAGTCCCGCATCACCGTGCGCAGCATGGGCAGCACGCCGCGCCGCTGCCACTGGCGATGGTAGTCGCTGAAGCGCTCGACCTCGCGCTCCCACGCCAGCTCGTCGGCCAGCAGCGGTTCCAGTGCCTGTGGCGACTCGTTGAGCAGCTTGGTTGCCAGCGCGGCCTTGAGCCTGGCGTCCTGACGCGGCTGGGCCACGGCCTCGAACAGCTGCAGCAGCTCGAACGCCTGCGGCGTGTCGAACACGCTCGAGCGTTCGCTCAGGTAGACGCTGCGAATCCCGCCCTCGGCGAGGGCGCTGCGAACCTTGAGTGCCTCGCCCCCGTGCCGAACCAGAATGGCGATATCGGCGGGCTGTACCGGCCGCTCGCCGTGCGCGCCTTCGAATCGCCATTGCCCTTCCAGCAACCGCTGCACTTCGGCCCGCGTCGTCGACGCCATCACGTTCTGGTAGTCGTTGCGGGTATGACGCTCGGTATCCGGCCACCACACGCCCAGCGCCTCGACCGGCCGCCCGTCGCGATCGACCAGCTGCGTCGACTTGGGATTCGATTCGACGGCGACGAACCGGATCTCGTCGCTGCCGAAAGGTCGCGGATGGCGTTGAAACAGCGCGTTGGTGGCCTCGACCATGGCCTGGGTCGAGCGAAAGTTGCGCATCAGCGTGAAGCGGCTCGGGGTCGCACGGCGCGCCCGAAGATAGGTATGGATATCGGCACCGCGAAAGGCATAGATCGCCTGCTTGGGATCCCCGATCATCAAAAACGCCGTCGTTGCAGGATCGCTCTCGGGCGCGCGGTAGAGGTTCGAGAAGATCCGATACTGGACCGGATCGGTGTCCTGGAACTCGTCGATCAGCGCAACCGGCAGCTCATGGCGGATGCGCGCCGCCAGCCGCAGCGGCGCACTGTCGTCTCTCTTCGCGGCCTCCCCGCCGCCCGGCGGCTGCACCAATGCCGCCGGCCGTGCCAGCGCCGCATCGAGATCGTTGAGCAGATCCGAGAACTCCCACAGCCCCTGACGCCGCTTGTCGGCGGCGAAGCTCACCGCGATCCGATCACGCGCATGCACCAGTACCTGCCTGGCGATCGCATCGAACGGCCGGCCGTGGGCCTCGAGACGGTCGAGATAGCCAAAGAAGGGATGCGCCGGCGCGGCATGCCCTTTCTGAGCGGCGGTTTTGACCACCGCGCCTTCGAGCTTCTCCTGACTCAGCCAGAAGCGACCGCTGCTGTCGGTAATCTCCTCGGCGGCATCGAACTCGCCCTGGGCCAACCAGTTCTCGAATCCGGCCAGCCGCTCCTCCAGCTCTTCCGCCTTGAACCGACTCTTGTTGAGGACGCCGTTGCGAAACGCCTCGGCCATCAGCGAGGCGACGACGTCGCGATCCCAGGTTTCGACCAGCGCCGCCTCGATGGACTCCCGTTGGTCCAATCCGCTTTCCAGCTCGGCGAACAGCGCGGTCAGCGACGGCGGCGACTCCACCGCCTCACCGGCGACCCAAAGGGGCTGCGGTTCGCCGTCCTTCAACAGCGGTCGAAGCGCGGACGCCAGCGCTTCAGGCCCGCTCCACTGCGCGCGGATCTGGCGCTGCCAGCGCTCGTCGAGCGGATAGAACTCGCACCGCCAGTAATCCTCGACCGCTTGGGTCAGCAGGGTCTGGCCGTCCTGCAGCAGCTCGGCGGAGAACCGCGCGCCGGCATCGAAAGCGTGGCGGGTCAACATGCGCTGGCAGAAACCGTGGATGGTGAAAATCGCCGCCTCGTCCATCAGCCGGGCCGCCTGATCCAGGCGGCGGGCACCGCTGCGACAGGCGGTCTCCCCAGCCGTGGCCAGCGGCGCCAGCAGGTCGGCCAGCACCGGATCGTGGCGATCCGCGACGCCTGACAGCAGCCAGTCACGGGCCTGCTTGAGGCGCGCCCGGATGCGCCCGCGCAGCTCGGCGGTGGCGGCTTCGGTGAAGGTCACCACCAGAATCTCCGGCGGCGTCAGCGGACGGGGGAAGTCCACCGCTTCGCGCCCCGGCAGCGGGCCCAGCACCAGTCGGACGTACAGGGCGGCCAGGGTGAATGTCTTGCCGGTGCCGGCACTGGCTTCGATCAGGTGAGGTCCAGTCAGCGGCAGGCCGACGAGTTCGAGCGGAACGGTTTCTTCAGCCGTGTTTCCATCGGTGGCATCGTTCATCCTGCTGCCCCCCCCCGAGATCGAGTCGATGTCGATGTCGATGTCGATGTTGATGGAACTGCCACCGCGCGGGAGTGAATCTGCTGGGACGCGCGCAACAAGGTCTCCAGTATCGGTTGATAGTGCGCCACGCTCTCGCCGACGCCACCTGCCGCCTCGAACGTCTCGAAATCCGGCCACAGCTGGCCGAGGCTACCCTCCCGCTGAACCAGCGATGGCGTCCCGAAGCCGCCCTCGTCGTACTCCTGCGCGAGCCGATCGCGCCAACCGGAGTCGAGCGTTTCACCCGCTGTCAGCCCTGCCAGCGCCGAGCTGTCGGCCAGGCTCCATAGCGTCCTGGCCAGCGCGCCGCTGGCCGGCAGCGGCGCGCACCAGGCCCGCCACCAGGTGCGAAGCCAGTGACCTAGACTCGCCTGCGCTTCCGCCCTCTCCAGCGCCGGAAACTCCAACCAGCGGTCTTCGAAAATCGCCGTCCAGCGGCACGGCGCGTCGGCGCTCGCGTTGGCCAGCAGCCAGCGGGCATAACCGGCAAAAAGCCGGTGCGGTTTACCCAGTTTTTTCCACGGGCCTTCGCCCGAGTTCTGACCTTCCGGCTTGAAGTGGCCGAAATGGCTGGTTTCCAGCGTTACCAGACTCAGGCTGTCGTCCGCCTCCCGGTAGAGGCCGTCGACACGCGCCTCCAGCGCCAACGCCGGGCAGTCGGGCGTTTCCTCTATCGCCAATCGGAGCATCGGCGGCGTCAGCGGTTCAGCGCTATCGATCCGACGATGCCAGCTTTCCAGCTGGGTCTGGAGGCGCTTGAGCGGCGGCTCGATCATCGCCAGACCGAACCCCGCCGCGGGCAAGCGACCGGCCAGCCTTAGCCGATCGGCAACCTGCACCAACGGCTCGTGACGGCGGCCGGCGTCAAGCAGCTCGCGCTTGAGCGTATGGTCTTCCAGCGCGTCGAGGATGAACGGCTCGCTGTCCTCGTCGGGCACCGCCGGATCCTGAAAGCGGACGCCCAGCCGACCGAGATAGACGCTCCACGGTCGACGCAGCAACCGCTGCAGATCGACAAGGCCGAGCGCTTCTGCCGGCAGCGGCGCGGTCTCCGACGTGGTGCGCGGCAGGACCTCGGCGCCGGTCTTTCCGCCATCGACCGCGGTATCCGCTGGCGATGTCGGCGCTGGCAGATGCAGCGGCTGCCAGCTGGTATCGAAGGTGTAACGCGAATCGTCGGCCTGGAAGTAGCGCCGCGAGAACGGCTGCAAGGGATGTGCCTCGACCAGCCTCGCCACCAGCGCGGCTTCGTCGCCAAGCTCGCCCGACGTCGCGGCGGGCCGCCAGCCCTGCTCGAGCGTGTCGAGCAGCTCACCGACCAGCACCGATGGCGGTCGCGGCGTGTTGTCGCGCTGGTCGAAGCCGACCCAGGAGAGCGTCAACCGTTCGCGGGCGGAAAGCAGCGCCTCGAGCAGCAGATAGCGGTCGTCGTCGCGGCGCGAACGATCCCCGGGGCGCGGACGCTGCGCCATCAGGTCGAAATCCTGAGGCTGGCGCGTTCGCGGGTAGGCACCGTCGTTCATCCCCAGCAGGTAGACCTGCCGAAACGGAATGGCGCGCATCGGCATCAGCGTGGCGAAGTTGACCTTGCCGGCGAGGAAACGCTGGGCCAGACCGCCCTCATCGAGTTCTGCCTTGAGCGCATCGCGCACCACCGCAAGGCCGATCGGCTGGCTGAACGAGGCCAGCTCGCAGCTCTGCTGCCAGCGATTCAGCGACTCATCCACCCGCGCCAGCACGTCGTGCTCGTCCAGCGCAGTGGGCGCGAACAGCGTATCCAGCAGCATCCGCAAGCGGGTCAGCCAAGCCGCCGGCGTGCCGGCGTCGCTCAACGCCTCGCACTGGGCGGCCAGCACCTGCATCAGCTCGGCCAGTCGTCCGGCGAGATCCGCTTCCAGCCCGCCCACCTCGTCATAGGGCACGATATCGTCGAACTGCCAGGCCGCGTCACCGGTTGACGGGGCGGAGGGTCTATCCGATGCCTGCGGGCCTGTAGACCCTCCTCCCGGCGGCAGCGGGCCGGTAGAGTACCCCAGCAGCATGCGCTCGAGCCCGAACGCCCAGCTGTTTTCATGCAGCGCCGGAAAGCCGAGAGATTGGCGATGTGCGCCGGAAAGCCCCCAGCGCACGCCGCTTTCCGCCAGCCATTGGCGCAGGCGCGGCAATTCCGACTCCTCGATGGCGAAGCGCGCCCGGAACGCCGGCACATCCAGCGCGTCGAGCAGCTCGCTCACGCCCAGCCGACGCTCGGGAAGTTCCAGCAACGCCAGGATCAGCACCATCATCGGATGCGCCTCACTGGCGACCTGATCGGCGATGGTAAACGGAATATGGCGGGGATCGTTCGGCGCCAGCTGACCGAAGACCGCCTCGATGTAGGGGGCGTAAACGTCGATCTCCGGCACCATGATCAGGATGTCTCGCGGGCGCAGCGGCGTGCCCTGATGGCTGGCCTCCTCGAACGCTGCCAGCAGCCGATCGTGAAGCACCTCCACCTCGCGCAGCGGCGAGTGCACGCTGTAGAGCGACAGCGAGACGTCGTCGGGGTCGATCAGCCGCTTGCCGGCCTCGCGGGTTCGCTCCCCGGGATGTCGCAGATCCAGAATGTCCTGCTGCAACTGGTTGAGCAGCGGCGCACGCTCAGGATCCGCGTCATCGGCTGGCGCCGGATCGCGAAACAGGTCGGTCTCGACGTCGAAGCCGCCGTCCTGGCTCTCGAATTCGTAGAGCCCGACGATGAAGTCCCGGCCCTGGGCACCCCACGCGGCCAGCAGCGGATTGGCCTGAAGATGCAGCGCTTCCTCGTCCAGCGTCTCGAGCCAGGGTGCCTCTGGATGGCGGGACTGCTGGCGTGCCACCGCTTCGGCGGAAAGCCGACCGGCACGCTTGATCGCCTCACGATCGGAGACGATGTCGCCCCAGTAATGCCGACAGGGGTTGGTGATCATCAAAAAGACATCGATGACGCCCGAGAGTGCGTGCAGCGCTTCCAGCGTCTGGGTAGGCAGCGCCGAAATGCCGAACACGAACAGTCGCGGCGGCAACGCCTTGGGGCAGCTCTCCAGTCGTCGGGCAGCACGGAGGAAGCGCCCGTGCAGGTTGGCGCGGTGAAACGACCGTTCGGCCGGGGCGGCATCGGCGATCAGGGCCCGCCATAGCGCCGGCTGCCAACGCTGATCGGCGGGCAGATCGTCCGGGGCGTCCTCCCCCGCTTCCCACGCCGACAGCCAGTCCGGGCGGTAGTTGAGATACTGGTCGAACAGATCCGCCAGACGCACCGCCAGTTGCCAGCGCTTGCGCTCGGCCTGATCGGCGGTACGGCGCCGCGCCACTTCCGGCGATCGCTCGTCCGTTGCGGCCTCGAGCCCGGCGCTCAGATAGTGGGCCAGCGGCGCGAAGGTGACAGGGTCACGGGTGATCTCGTCATCCAGTAGCCGCAGGATACGCCACGCCAACGGCCGTTTGTCGAATGGCGAGTGCAGCGGAATCGACTGCCGCTCGCCTGCCTCCCCAACCTGCTCGAGCACCGCACGATAAGCCCGCCAGACGAAACTCGAGGGCAGCGGGAAGTCCACCGACGCCGCAATCCCGTCCGCTTCGGCCAGCGACAGACGCAGCCACTGGGCCATGCCGTTGGACTGCACCAGGAACGTTTCCGGTGTCAGCGGCGGCAATCGATGGCGTTTGATCAACGCCAATGCCAGATCGTGCAGGTCTTCGAGGTGATTGGCATGCAGGACGCTGAACATCCGCTCTCCCGGATTCATGGATCGACGACGATCGACGACACGTCGATCACGATGGTGCCATCCTACCGTGGCACGGTGCGACGATCACTTGCCGCCTGTGGCAAGATGTGACGATGTCATGACAGCCACATCGTTTCCGCCATGACAACATCCGTTGCCACAAGGATTCCCGTTGACCACGCCCGTCTTTCTCGCCGTCCTGGCCGGTGCCCTGATGCATGCCAGTTGGAATGCCCTGGTCAAGGTGGGGCTGGATCGGCTCCTCGGCATCTCGTTGATCCAGGCAGCCTGCGCGCTCATTGCTCTCGCTGGCGTGGCCTTCGTACCGCTGCCGCAACCGGCCGCCTGGCCGTGGCTGGGGGTGTCGGCGCTGCTGCACATCGGCTACAACGTGTTTCTGGCCCGCGCCTACCGGGTCGGCGATCTCGGTCAGATCTACCCGATCGCCCGGGGCTGCGCGCCGTTGCTGGTCACGTTGATCAGCGTGTTCGCGCTCAGCGAGCATCCCTCCTGGATCGGCTATCTGGGCATCGCGGTGCTGGTGCTCGGCATTCTCTGCATGGCCTTTCGCAGCGGCCGGGGGCCGCGCCTGGAGCGCGCCTCCCTGATCAATGCACTGACGACGTCTGCCTTCATCGCCGGCTACACCCTGGCCGATGGCAGCGGGGCCCGCGCCAATGGCGATGCGATCAGCTACGTGATCTGGCTGTTTCTGCTCGATGGTGTCGGAATGCTGCTGGTATTGATCGCCATGCGCGGGGTACGAGCCCTACCCGAACTGACCCGCTACTGGCGGATCGGTCTGATCGGCGGTGCGCTCTCCATCGGCGCTTACGGCATCACGATCTGGGCCATGACCCAGGCACCGATCGCGCTGGTGGCGGCGCTGCGGGAAACCAGCGTGCTGTTCGCCATTGCCATCGGCGTGATCTGGTTGAAGGAGCCGCTGCGTCGCGAACGCGTGCTGGCAGGCGGGCTGATTCTTGGCGGTGTCATCCTGACGCACTGGGGATGACTGTCATCCCGCGCAAGGACTGCTAGGATTAGGACACTGAATCATCGCTCTGCCAACGCCGTTCCATTGTCTTTTGGCCCCTGTCTCATGGCCTAAGCTCTGTCTGAAAAATCGGCGAGCGATGGCAAGACCGGGGCGCGTAGCTAAGGCAAAAATTGACGAAAAAGCGGAGTTTACGAGGTGTAAATGAGCATTTTGAGTCAATTTTTAACGCCGTATGGGCGAGCGCAGGCATTTTTCAGACAGAGCGTAAGTCTGCCGGCATGCATTCGACGCTTATCCAGACCCAAGCCATCAAGGCGACAGCCATTCCGGCGTCAGCTATCGGCAAGGAGCCCATTGTGTCACTCATCGCTCCACCGCACGCCACCAATGCCGACGGCCAGCCGCGCCGGGTCGGCGTCGAGCTCGAGTTCGCCGGCATCGGGCCCATTCAGGCTGCGCGTCTGGTCGAGATGACCTTCGGTGGCCACGTCGAAAAACATAGTGCGCATCGACTGCAGGTTACCGGGACCCCTTGGGGCGTCTTTCACATCGAGCTGGACAGCAAGTACGTCCATCCGGACGAGCAGCTGCTCGATCGCGCTCGTACCACTGATGGACAGCCGCCGGGATTCGGCGAGCACCTGCGCGCCAGCGTGCACAGCCGCACCCGCGAATGGCTGGGCGACATGGTCGCGGGCCTGGTGCCGACGGAGATCGTCTGCCCGCCGCTCCCCTGGGACGAGCTGGCGCGCCTGGACGAACTGTTCACGGCACTGCGCAGCCACGGCGCGGAAGGCACCGATGCCAGCCTGCTCTACGGCTTCGGCCTGCATCTCAACCCGGAGATTCCGTCTGCCGAGGTTGAGAGCGTACTGGCCTATCTGCGGGCGTATCTGATTCTGGCCGACTGGCTACGGGACGAGATCGTGGTCGATGTGACCCGGGACATGCTGCCCCACACGCGCCCGTTTCACAGCGACTACACCTGCCGGGTATTGGCGGCGGACTATCGCCCCACGCTCCAGTCGCTGATCGACGACTATCTGCTCGCCAATCCCACCCGCAACCGGGAGCTGGATCTGCTGCCGCTGTTCGCGTGGGTGATGCCGGACCATCCCAACGCGCTGCTGCGAGAGACGCTGGTCAAGCCCCGGCCGACCTACCATTACCGCCTGCCCAACGCCGCACTGTCCGACCCGGAGTGGGGCGTGAGCGTGGAATGGAATCGCTGGGCCGAGGTAGAGCGTCTCGCCGCCGACCCGGATCGTCTGGCAGAACGCAGCGCCGCCTACCGCAATCATCTCGCCCAGCCGACCCTGAGTCGCTGGCTCGACTCGCTGCGTCACTGGATGCGTCACTGATGAAGGCGTCGAGCACAAGGACAGAGACGAACACGAAAACCGGCCCGAATCCGAACCCGGCGCGCCCGCGAATCGGAATCACCACCTCGGATCACAAGAGTCTGCTGGCCTGGTGGTGCGATTGGCTCTCGGTCTGGCGCGCGGGCGGGCGGCCGGTGCGAATCTCGCCCGCCCGTCCGCTGGAGCAGGCGGTGGAAGGTCTGATCATCGGCGGCGGCGACGATATCGGCGCCCAGCGCTACGGTGGCGAAGTGCAGCTGGACGTTCGCATCGACCCGGCCCGCGACGAACTCGAGCTCGCCTTGCTGGCCGAATACCTGCCGGCGCGCGTACCGATTCTGGGCATCTGCCGTGGCGCCCAGATGATCAACATTCATTGCGGCGGTAGTCTGATCGAAGACATCCAGACGACCTACCGTCACATCAAGAATCGGCGCATGGTCCTGCCGCGCAAGCGAATCGAGATCGCCCCGTTCAGCCAGCTGGCCGACATTCTCAACCGCCGTTACTGCAACGTGAACAGCCTGCATCATCAGGCCGTAGACCGCCCGGGGGATGGGCTCAAGGTGGTCGCGCACGATCGCGACGATCTGGTGCAGGCGATCGAGAGCGAACGCCACCCGTTTCTCATCGGCGTGCAGTGGCACCCGGAATTTCTGCTCTTCAGCCGCTCCCAGCAGCGGCTGATTCGCGCGTTGGTGGATGCCGCCCGGCGACAGCGCCCACCGCAAGATGAAGAGCGAGAGCGTCGCGGCTGAGCCCCGCCAGGACCCAGCCTCAGGAAGGCATCGCCGCCAGCCGCCGACCCGCCGGCGAGCGTAGCAGGAACAACCCGATGGCGACACCCATCACCGACAGCGCGGCGACGTAGATGGCCGGCGACATCGGGTACCAGCGCATCGTCGCGGTGACGATGATCGGCGTGAAGCCACCGAAGAGTGCATAGGCGACGTTGTAGGAGAACGAGAGTCCGCTGAACCGCACGGCTGGCGGAAAAGCCTTGACCGCAATGGCCGGGATCGCGCCGGTGATACCGACGGCAAAGCCTGCCAGCGCGTAGAGCGGCATCAACTGCTCGGGACGCTGCCCGACGACGCTCATCATCAACCAGTAGCTCGCCCCCAGCAGCACGCTCCAGCCGACCAGCGTTGCCCCGCTGCCGAATCGATCGGCACACCAGCCGGCGATCACGCAGCCTACGATCAGACACAGTATCGCCACCACGTTGGCCAGCGATGCGTCGAGCCCGGCGTACTGCGCCGCCAGCAGCGGCGGCGTCATCAGCATCACCACGACGATCGCCGCGGTCAGCATCCAGCTGACCGCCATGGCCAGCAGCACCCCGCCCAGGTGATCGCGCAGCACCGTCTTGACCGGAAGTTCGGCCGCCAGGGTCCGGCGCTCGCGCATCTCGGCGAAGACCGGCGTTTCGCTCAGCCAGCGGCGCAGATAGACCGCCACCAGCCCGAAGATACCGCCAAGCAGGAAAGGGATGCGCCACGCGCCGCCAGCCAGTTCCGCGGCAGAGAAGTGGGACTTCATCACGGCGGCGACCAGCGAACCGATCAGAATCCCGGCTGCCAGTCCGGCCGACAGCGTGCCGCAGGCGAGCCCGACATGGCGCCGCTGGACATGCTCGGTGACGAACACCCAGGCGCCCGGCACCTCGCCTCCGACGGCCGCCCCCTGCAGCATGCGCAGCAGCACCAGCGCCAGCGGCGCCAGGTAGCCGATGGCTTGGTAGGTCGGCAGACAGCCGATCGCCAATGTCGGCAGCGCCATCAGCAGGATCGACAGCGTGAACATGCGCTTGCGTCCCAGCAGATCGCCGAAGTGCGCCATCACGATGCCACCCAGCGGACGCACCAGATAGCCGGCGGCGAAGATGCCGAACGTCTGGATCTGACGCAACCATTCCGGTATGTCAGGTGGAAAGAACAGCTGACCGATGACCGTGGCAAAGTAGACGAAGATGATGAAGTCGTAGAATTCCAGCGCGCCGCCGAGAGCCGATAGCGACAGCGTCCTGACGTCGCCGCGGGAGAGCGGACGCGGCGACTCGGACAAGGTAGGGTCGTGGGACATGTCGATGTTCCAGGCGAACGGCGCCCGCGGGCGCCATCGATCATTCCGGAGCGGAGCGGCCGAGTTCCGAACCGGCCGGTCAGCGGGTTCGGGGCTCGGGACGCGGTTCAGTGCTGCATCAATGCCAGACGCTGGCCGTTCGGCGCGCGCAGCAGAAAGATGCCGATCACGACGCCGAGTCCACCCAGTGCGGCGATATAGTAGGCCGGCGCCGCGGGATGGCTGACCATCAGCGTCGAAACGACGACGGGCGTGAAGCCGCCGAAGATGGCATAGGCGACATTGTAGGAGAACGAAAGGCCTGAGAAGCGCACCGCCGCCGGGAACGATTTGACGGCGATGGTGGGCACGACGCCAACGATGCCCACGCCGAATCCGGCCAGGCAGTAGAGCAACATCAGCTGATCCGGGTGAGATGGCACGGTGTGCATCATGATCCAGTAGGTGATCCCCAGCAGCAGACTCCACAGGATGATCGTGATTCCGCTGCCGATACGGTCACAGCACCATCCCGACACCACGCAGCCGATGATCACGCAGACGATCGCCCACACGTTGGCCAGCGACGCATCGATACCGTACAGCGTCTGCAGCAGGCTCGGCGTCATCAGGACGACCACCACCACCGCCCCGGTAAGAATCCAGGTCACCGCCATCGACAGCACGACGCTGTCCATGTGTCGGCTGAGCACACGCTTGACCGGCAGCCCTTCGGAAAGCGCTTTCTTGGCGCGCATCTCGGCGAATACCGGGGTCTCTTCCAGGTAACGACGCAGATAGACCGCCAGGAATCCGAAGACGCCGCCGATCAGGAACGGTACGCGCCAACCGTAGGCGCTCATCTCTTCAGGGGTGTAGTAGGACTTCAGAAACGCCGAGATGATCGAGCCGATCAGGATGCCGGCGACCAGTCCCGAAGCCAGCGTGCCACAGGCCAGACCGACGTCCTTGCGTGAAACGTGCTCGGTGACGAAGACCCAGGCACCCGGGACTTCGCCGCCGACCGCCGCGCCCTGCAGGATGCGCATCAACACCAGCAGCAGCGGCGCTAGATAACCGATGGTCTCATAGGTCGGCAGACAGCCGATCAGTAGCGTCGGTACCGACATCAGGAAGATCGACAGCGTGAACATGCGCTTGCGGCCCAGCAGATCACCGAAATGCGCCATGATGATGCCGCCCAGCGGACGCGCCAGATACCCTGCCGCAAAAATGCCGTAAGTCTGTACCATCCGCAGCCATTCAGGCATGTCCGGCGGGAAGAACAGATGCCCGATCACCGTGGCGAAATAGACGAAGATGATGAAATCGTAGAACTCGAGCGCACCGCCCAGGGCGGATAGCGACAGGATCTTGATGTCACCGCGTGACAGCGGACGCGACGGAGCCGCATCGTATTGGGGTGCGTTAGCCATGGCCGTGTTCTTTTTCTGAGGCGTTGAAACGTGCGTGTGTCGATAGCCCACGCGCGTCGCGGGTGCCCGACAGAGGATGCCGATCGCCGCACGAGGGGCCATGACATTACCAGACTTTGAAAGTTCCGTCAGTGCAGCGCCGTCAAGAGGCGAGGCCTGCCGGGTCCGGTGTCAAGAAGACGATGCTTTTCGCGATCTGCATAAAAAAACCGGCCGCGTAGGCCGGTTCCATGATCGCCACCGCACGCTCAGCTTTCCAGCTTGGCATCCAGCGAAATCTTGGCGTTGAGCAGCTTGGAGATCGGGCAGCCCTCCTTGGCCTTCTGGGCGGCGCTGTCGAACGTCGCCTGATCGGCACCGGGGATCTTGGCCACGGTCTTGAGCTGCACTTCGGTGATGGTGAAGCCGCTATCGTCCTTTTCCATGATGACGGTAGCGTCGGTCTTGATGCTATCCGGCTCGATACCCTCTTCACCCAGCATCATGGACAGTGCCATCGAGAAGCAGCTGGCGTGAGCGGAAGCAATCAGCTCTTCCGGGTTGGTACCGGGCTCACCCTCGAAGCGGGTATTGAAGCCGTAGGGATTGTCCTTGAGCGCGCCGCTCTCGGTGGATACCACCCCCTTGCCTTTCTTCAGGCTGCCTTTCCATTCGGCGGATCCGGATTTCTTGATCGTCATCATCAACTCCTTCTGATTGGCTGCGACGTGTCGACATCATCGACCCTCGCAGTGGATGGGACGGAATCAGTGTAGACCACATGGACGACACGTCATCCCGACCCGCCCCCTGAATGGCTTACCGCGCTCGATATCCCGCCCGCGCGGGACGCTGTCAGGATTTGAGCGCCTCGATCGCCGCCTCGTAATCCGGCTCGTTCTTGATCTCGCTGACCAGCTCGGCGTGCACGATCCTGTCCTGTTCGTCGATCACGATGACCGCGCGGGCACAGAGCCCGGCCATGACGCCACTCTGCAAGGCGACCCCGTAGCTTTCACGAAATTCCGGATGGCGAAAGCACGACAGCGTGACGACCCGATCCAGCCCTTCGGCGCCGCAGAAGCGACTCTGGGCGAACGGCAGATCCGCGGACACGATCAGGACCGCGGTATTGTCGAGACCGCTGGCGTACTCGTTGAACTTGCGCGTGGACATCGCACAGGTCCTGGTATCGACGCTGGGAATGATGTTGAGCACCTTGCGCCGGCCGCTGAAGTCCGACAGCGACAGCTCCTTGAGCTCGCTATCGGTCAGGGTGAAGGCCGGCGCCGTATTGCCGGCCGTGGGGAACTCGCCACCGACTTCGACGGGCACGCCGCCTCGCGTCACGCTCTGCATGATTGTCTCTCCGAAAGGAACGATTGAAGGGCGAAACGATGGAAAAGCGCATCGCGGCGTACCAGAGGACAGGGACGCCACTGATGAGCATAGCCTATCCTTTCGCTTCGCCGGTCGATTGCGCCAATAGTCGCCGCGATGCAGCCAGCGCACGGGAGTCCGGCGCTCGCAACCTCGCCATGTTGCGTTCCGGTATGGCCTCCGGATCCGGGTAGCTCGCCAGCACTCTCTCGAGCTCGGCTTCCCGCAGAATGTGCAGCATCGGATAAGGCGAACGATTGGTCGCATTGGCCGGGTCGGTTCTCTCGACGCCGTCGAACAGATAATCCGGGTGGAAGCTGGCCAGTTGATAGACGCCGACGTATTCCAGATCCTCCAGCAGTCGCTCCGCCAGCTCGAGCCAATCCAGATAATCGCCGAAATCGTCCATGCCCGCCGACGCGATCAACAGCGTGGTGGCGATGTCGGGTTCCGCATCCAGGCGACGGCACTCTGCCACCAGTTCGTGGAGCAGTCCTTCCAGATCGCGGGATTCGGCCAGCGCATAACGGATGGCGCCTCGCTGCACTTCACGTCCGGCAAAGGGGCAGATGTCATGCGCCACGACGAAGGACTCGAGCCAGGCTCGAGTGAGAGTGATGGAAGACGGTTCGATGACGGAGCTCCTGAACGGTTTGCCTGACCCGGTGGACGTAGCCAGCGTATTTTCACCCAAATCGAGAAAGGTTTCACACAAAGTGAACGGAAGAGTCACATACGTCGAGCGACGTTACACGGTTGCCAAGAAAGTCATTTGCGAAACCCGCGAGCGACGACCAGCATGACAGTAACGCCTCAACGGACAGGGAGTCTTGCATGCCACGGACCTTACCGCGGATCGTGCTACCCGAGAGCCGGGAAGCACCCTCGATCACTCTCCCCGCCATTGGCCAGGGCACCTGGTACATGGGTGAGAACCTGGTGCCCCGCCAGCAGGAAGTTGCAGCGCTTCGGCACGGCCTGGATCTCGGTCTCCGGCTCATCGACACTGCCGAGATGTATGGCGACGGCGGTGCCGAGGAAGTCGTCGGCGAGGCGCTACGCGGACGCCGCGACGACGCCTTCGTCGTCTCCAAGGTCTACCCCTGGAACGCCGGCCGGGACAGCGCCATCGCCGCCTGCGAACGCAGCCTCGAGCGCCTGGGGATCGATTGCCTGGATCTCTACCTGTTGCACTGGCCGGGCAATATTCCCCTCGAGGAGACGCTCGAGGCGTTCGAGCGGTTACGCGATCAGGGCAAGATCCGGCGCTTCGGCGTCTCCAATTTCGATGCCGACAATCTCAGAGCCCTGGACGCCATTCCCGCCGCCGCCGAATGCGCGACCGATCAGGTGCTCTACCATCTCGGCTCCCGCGGTATCGAAGTCGACATCATCCCGTGGATGCAGGATCACCACATCCCGGTGATGGCCTACTGCCCGCTGGCACAGGGCGGCCGGCTGCGATCCAAGCTGCTCTCGTCGAGCGTGGTCAACGAGATCGCCGCCAAGCACGCTGCCAGCGCCGCGCAGATCCTGCTGGCCTGGGTCATTCGCCCCACCGGCGTCAGTCAGGACGGGGCGCGTGGGGTCATCGCGATTCCCAAGGCGTCGAGTCCCGCCCATGTCGAGGCCAATGCGAAGGCGCTCGAGATCGAACTCGACAGCGATGATCTCACTCAGCTCGATGACGCGTTTCCGGCGCCCAGGGAGCCGGTATCGCTGGATATCGTCTGAACTATCGGCGACGCCGTCGTCTAAACCCGTGTCAACGCACTTTCTGAACCAGCACTTTCCCAATCAGCACTTTCCCAATCAGCACATTCCCACTCAGCCCCAGCAGGAGCGATGCATGCAAGCGATGTCAGCGACCCCGGCCTCTCCCTACCGCCATTGGCTACCGGCCTTGAGCCTCGCCCTTGGCACCACGCTGGCTGGCGTATCGGTGAGCGCCGAGGCCCAGGAAGCCGACGCCGCCGAGCCAGATCGCAAGACAACGCCACGCTACGGCGCCGAACTGGAAGGCTTCGACTATCCATACCCGGTAGAGCGCTTTCGCTTCACCTCCCAGCGTCAGGAGATGCAGATGGCATACCTGGACGTCCCTGCCGACGATCCCAACGGCCACACCATCGTGCTGCTCCACGGCAAGAACTTCTGTGCCGCCACCTGGGAGGATTCCATCAAGCGCCTCAACGATGCGGGCTACCGCGTGATCGCACCGGATCAGATCGGTTTCTGCAAGTCGAGCAAGCCTGAAGCGTACCAGTTCAGCTTTCACCAGCTGGCGACCAACACGCATGCCCTGCTCGAAAGCCTCGATCTCGACGGCGTCACGATCATGGGCCATTCCATGGGCGGCATGCTGGCGAGCCGCTATGCGCTGATGTACCCCGAGCAGACCGAGAAGCTGGTGCTGGTCAACCCGATCGGGCTCGAAGACTGGAAGGCCATGGGCGTGCCCTATCAGCCGATCGACGAGGCCTATGCCAGCGAGCAGAAGAAAGACGCCGAGGGGATACGCCGCTATCAGCAGTCGACCTACTACGTCGGCGAGTGGGAGCCGCGCTACGACCGCTGGGTCGATATGCTGGCCGGCATGTACGCGGGGCCGGGTGGCGATCTCGTCGCCTGGGATCAGACCCTCACCTCCGACATGGTCTTCACCCAGCCGGTCATCCATGAGTTCGACGAGATTCAGGTACCGACGCTGCTGCTGATCGGGGAGAAGGACAATACCGCGATCGGCAAGGGGCTCGCCTCCGACGAGGTCAAGAAAACCCTGGGCCACTACGACGTGCTGGGCGAACGCGCCGCCGAACGTATCCCTGACGCCGAGCTGGTCGAATTCCCCGAGCTGGGTCACTCGCCGCATATCCAGCAGCCCGAGCGATTTCACGAGGCGCTGTTCGACGGCCTGAAGCGCCTCGACCACTCCTGAGCTCGGCGGACGATCCTCCGAACCGAACGCTACAGCGACAGCTGCCCGCTGATCGCCACTTCCCCCCTTCGCGATGCCAGCCGATCCGCCAGCCGGGTCGGCTCCGGCAACTTGGTCTTGCCCAGGCACTGGACGACCCAGGTAACGGCGCTATCGAGGGACATTCGATGCCCCGGTGACACAAACAACGGTTTGACGCTTTCTCTCGAGCGCAGCACGGCGCCAATGGTGACGCGGCCACGTTGGTCGAGTGCGATATCGTCAGGGTCCTCCTCGCGCTTGCGATCGGTCAGCGGCGTCCACTCCCCTTTGAGCGCCGGTACTTCGCCGAACTGACCGCATAGCCGGCTCTTGCCCACGCCAATGGTAGGCAGGTCGAGCCACAGCCCCAGATGCGAGGCGATCCCCAGGCGGCGCGGGTGCGCAATACCCTGGCCATCGACCATGATCAGATCCGGGCGCTGCGACAACTGCTCGAACGCCCCCAGCGCCGCCGGAATCTCGCGAAACGACAGTAGACCCGGCACATAGGGCATGCGCGTCGGCTCGCGGTGCACCACCTGCTCGACCAGCGTGAGCGACGGCCATTCGAGCAGCACCAGCGCCGCCCGCGTCGTCTCGCCGCCATTTTCGAAGCCGATATCCATCCCCGCGATCAGGCCAACTTGCCCCAGCGTATCCTCGCGCATGATGGTCGGCGCCAGCCGCTTCTGCAGCGCGATCGCCGCCTCGGGCGTCAGATTCCATTCGTGTAGCGCCATCCTGCGCCTCCCGTGGTCCAGGTTGAGGACTCCAGCCTAGCCGCGGAAAGCATCGACCTCCAATCGCGATTCGCCCCTTCAACGGGCGCGGCGTCGCGTTACACTTGGCGACGCTTTTGCCGATTCACTCTCTTCTGTCTTCACTCTCTTCTGTCGCAACAGGGCGCGCCGTGAAACTACTCCACACCGCCGACTGGCATCTGGGCCAGTCCTTCCATGGTCAGGACCGCCATGTCGAACATCGCGCCTTTCTCGACTGGCTTCTGGCGACGCTGATCGAGCGTCAACCCGATGCCTTGTTGATCGCCGGTGATATCTTCGATGTGGTCAATCCGTCGCTGCGCGCTCAGGAGCTGCTCTACGACTTCATCGTTGCCGCCCATGCCGCCCTTCCGACGCTGGAAATCGTGATGATCGCCGGCAATCACGACAGCGGTTCGCGCATCGAGCTACCCGCGCCACTGATGAAAAGTCTCAAGACCCACGCCCTGGGACGCGTGCACTGGCTCGACGATGGCCGGCTCGACAGCGATCACCTGCTGGTCCCGCTGCACGACGCCGACGGCACGCTCAAGGCGTGGTGCCTGGCGCTCCCCTTCCTGCGCCCGGCCGAGGTCACCGGTGGCGATGTCGACGACTATCGCGAGGGAATTGCCCGGGTTCATGGCGAACTGGTCGAAGCCGCCGAGGCCCGGCGCGGGCCGGGCCAGGCGCTGGTGGCGATGAGTCATGCCCATCTCCAGGGTGCCGCCGTTTCCGAGGCGAGCGAGCGCCCCATCGTCATCGGCGGCGAGGAGTCCGTCCCGGCGACGCTATTTCCCGCATCGATCGCCTATGTCGCGCTCGGCCATCTGCACCGGCCGCAGCAGGTCGGCGAAGCCCGTATTCGCTACAGCGGCTCACCCCTGCCGCTCGATTTCAGCGAAAGTCACTATCCGCATCAGGTGCTCGAATTCACGCTCGATGGCGAAGCGCTCGGCGAGATCGAGACGTTGCCGATTCCGCGTCATGTGGCATTGAAACGGCTGGGCCCGGGCAGCGTCGAGGAGATCGAGCAAGCACTGGGCGAACTCGAGCCAGACGCCGAGTTCGCCGATGTCGACGCCGATTTTCCCCGGGATCGCTGGCCGTGGCTGGAGATCCGGGTCGATCTCGACGCGCCACGCCCCGATCTGCGCGCCCGCATCGAAGCCGCGATGGCGGGTAAGCCACTGCGTTTGCTGCGCATCCACAGCCGCTACCCCAACGCCAGCTCGCTGGACGACGCGGGCGCCACCGTCGATCTCGATAGCCTGACACCGCAGGAGATTTTCTCCCGCACCTGGCAAAGCCGTTACGGCGAAGCACCACCGGACGAGGTCATGACGGATTTCGCCAGCCTGCTGCAGCAGGTTCAGGACAGCGAGGTCGACGCATGAAGATCCTTGCCATTCGACTGGAAAACCTCGCCTCGCTGGCCGGCCGTCACGAAATCGATTTCACCGCCTCACCGCTGGCCGATCAGGGGCTGTTCGCCATCACCGGCCCCACCGGCGCCGGCAAGAGCACGCTGCTCGATGCGCTTTGTCTGGCGCTCTTTGGCAGCACGCCGCGTCTGCGCCAGGCACCCCGGCGGGATTCCCAGATCGCCGACGTCAACGACGACACGCTGACCACCGCAGACGCGCGCACGCTGCTGCGCCGCGGCTGTATCGGCGGATTTGCCGAAGTCGATTTCGTCGGCCGCGATGGCCGTCGCTACCGCGCTCGCTGGTCGGTGCGCCGCGCTCGCAACAGGGTCGACGGCAGCCTGCAGAAAGCCGAACAGTCGTTGACCGACCTGGATGCCAATCAACTGCTCACCGCCCAGACCCGCGAGTTCGACAAGCTGCTGCCCGAGCGTCTGGGGCTGAAGTTCGACCAGTTCACCCGCGCCGTGCTGCTGGCCCAGAGCGAGTTTGCCGCCTTCCTCAAGGCCGATGACAACGAGCGCAGCGAACTGCTCGAGCGCCTGACCGATACCCAGCACTACTCCGCGATTTCCAAAGCCGCCTATCAGCGCGTTCGAGAGGCCAGGACCCTGCTGGAGGCCATCGAAACCCGGCTCGCCGACGCGCTGCCGGTGGATGCCGATATCCGCGCGACCTATGAGCAGCAGGCCGAAGTCGAGGAACAGGCGCTGGCCGAGCTGCAGGCCGAACTGACCCGTCATCACGCTCAAGGCACCGAACTCGAACGTGAGGCTCAACTTCTCCAGGCCTGGCAGCTGGCCGACGCCGGCTGGCGCCAGGCCGACCACCAATGGCAACAAAATCGGGCGCAACGCGAGCAACTCGCGCAGCTCGACGAGCTGGCGCCGTGGCGAGAACGCGCTCAGCGGCGTCAGGCGCTCGAACACACGCTTGCCGCCCAGCGCCAGGCCCTTGCGGAACAACGTCGCCAGTCGGAGGCCTGCGATCGCGAACGCGAAACCCTGGAACCGCAGCTGAGCGCCGCGCAGCAGGCCCAGGAACAAGCCCGACACGACGAACAGGAAGCCCAGCCCCTGCTCGACGAGGCACGGCGGCTGGCGGCCGATCTCGAGCATCAACAGCAGCAGCTCGGCCGGCAGCAGCAGGAACATCGCCAGCTCGCCGAGACCGTCAAGGCCGACGATCAGCGCCGACAGCAACTGACGAGCGCGCGCCAACCCCTCGAGAGACGTCTGCGCGAACAGCGAACGACGCTCGAGCATCTGCTGCAAACCGGTGACGAAACGGATGAACGCCGCAGCGCCCACGAGCTGCGCGCGGAATTCAATCACCAACGCGATCTGGCCCAACGCGATCTCCAGGCGCTGCAGAGCCTGCAGCAGGACTGGCGCGAGGGTGAACGCCTGCGCCGGGAGCAGATCGAGACGCGCCAGCAGCTCGAGGCCGAACGGCACCGGCTGCAGGATCTGGAAGCGCAGGGCAAACGAGCCGCACGGCAGCTCAAGGACGCGGAATCCGAAGAGGCGCTGATCCGCCAGCAGATCGAAGGTGCCAGGGCCGCCCGAAGCGACAGCGTTGCACAGCTGCGTCATCACCTCGGCGATAACGAACCCTGCCCGGTTTGCGGAGGGACGGACCACCCCTACCGATACGCGCCGCCGGCCCATCCCGGTGCCGCCATGATAGAAGCGATCGAACAACAGGAACGGCAACAGCTCGAAAGCCAGCGACAGCAGGTCGAAAACGCCCACCTGACTTATCACCAGTGCAGCGCCGACTATCGCGCCTGTCGCCAGGGCCTGCTGGAACGGGAGCGCCAGCTCGAGACGCTGTCACGCCAGCTCGATCAGGCCAGGGCGACCCTCGATGCGCATGCGCTGACATCTGATCTGCGTCGCAGCAGCGAGGCCGACGTCTGGTTCGACACTCGACGGGAACAATTGACGCAGCAGTGGCGGCAGGCCAGCGATCGCCTCTCCGCGCTCGACGAAGCGGAGCGCATTCTGCAACCGCTGGAAGCCGAATGGCAGCAGCTGTCGCTCGAACTGGGCAAGCTGGAGGAGCGCCAGTCCCTCAACCGGGAGCGCCTGCAAGCGCTCGAGACCGCGCTGCCTTCACTGCAGCGACAGCGGGACGACACCGCCAAGCAACTGGCGGACCGACTCGGCGGCCATCAATCCGTCCCGGCCTGGCAGTCCGCGCTGGCACAGCGTCGCCAACAGGCGGAAACCACGCACGAGTCGCATCGGGCTCGTTGGCAGACACTGGCCCAGAGTCATGCCCAGTTGACGCAAAGACTCGCGGATCTCGAGCAGCGCCAGCAAGACGCCCAGGCGGAATTCGATCAACTCGACGGCGCCTGGCAAGCGTGGCGTCGCGAACGACCCGACCTCGACAACCAGACGGTCGACGCCCTGCTGGCGATCGACGAGGCGGATCATCGCCGACGGCGAGAGGCGCTGGCCCAGCAGGAGCGCGACCTTGCCGCCGCGACCGTCAAGCGCGACGAACGCCAGCAGGCGCTACGCGAGCAGCGCCGCACGCTGCTCCCGGCCGTGGACGAAGGCGACCTGCTCGACGAGTCGAGTACGCGCGAGCTGTCGGCGCGACTGACTCGCCAGCGCGAGACGCTGCAGGCGCTGGAACGTCAGCGCGACCATCGCCAGGAGAGCCGCGATGCCGCCCAGCATCAGCTGCGCGAAGACGACCGCCGCCGCCAGGCACAGCGCGAAGGTGCCCGGGAACGTGAAGCGGCACAGCTCGAGGTCAATCGCTGGGAGCGGCTCAACGGGCTGATCGGCAGCGCCGACGGCAAGCGTTTCCGCAGAATCGCCCAAGCCTATAACCTGGATCATCTGCTGACCCACGCCAATCAACATCTGCGGGCACTGACGCCACGCTACCGACTGACTCGCGGCGGCAGCGAACTCGGCATTCTGGTGATCGATGGCGACATGGCCGACGAACGCCGTTCGGTCCACTCGCTCTCCGGCGGCGAGACGTTTCTGGTTTCACTGGCGCTTGCGCTGGGTCTGGCCTCGATGGCCTCTCATCAACTGGCGATCGAATCGCTGTTTATCGACGAGGGATTCGGCAGTCTCGATCCCGAGTCGCTGGCGCTGGCCATGGACGCCCTCGATGGCCTGCAGGCGCAGGGGCGTCGCGTCGGCGTGATCTCCCACGTCCAGGAGATGCACGAGCGGATTCCGCTACAGATACGCGTCGAACCCAGCGGCAACGGTGCGAGCCAGCTCGTGGTTCAGCGCCGCTGATACCCGGCGTCAGCAACGCCGACGCTCGCCGGGTCACACCTCGATCGCGGCCCTGGCCATGACCTGGGCCGCGGCGCCTCTGGCGGCGGTGAACGTGCTGTCTTCGATGATCTTGATCGGAACGGATTGGGACTGTCGCAGCAGATCGTTCTGATGCGCCTGGAAGTAGGCCAGCGCAGGTTCGATCAAGCGTCCTTTCAACCGCATCAGCGACCCGCCCAGAATCAGCATCGACGGATTGAGCGTGTGGTGCAGATTGAGCATCAGCAGCCCCAGCGCTTCGCCAGCGCGCTGGATCAAGGCTTGGACATTCGCCTCGTCGGCCCGAGCCTGCACCGCCGCACTGAGACTGGCATCCGTCTCGACGTTCAGCGCTTCGCGCAGCGCCCACCCGCTCACCAGGGTTTCCGCGCAGCCGCGATTGCCGCAATGGCAAAGCGCCCCGCCCGGCTGAATCACGGTATGTCCGATCTCCCCGACCAGGCCCTGATGCCCTCGGGGCACGACCGGAAAATGTTCGCCACTGACCACACCACAACCGATACCGCTGCCGGCGCTGATGTAGGCGATCGACTCCGGCGGCACGCCCTCGAAGAAATAGAACTCGCCGAAGGCGGCGGCATTTGCCTCGTTGTCCAGTAGCCACAGCCCGTCCGGCAGATCGGGTTCGGCTCGCAGCAACGCCAGGAAATCGACGTCGACCCAACCCAGGTTGGGCGCCAGGCTGAGGATCGGCGCGCTGGGCGAAACGGGGCCGGGCACCGCGACTCCTAGCCCGAGACAGTGACGCTCGACGATGGCTGGGGCCTGGCGCAACCGGTTCAGCAGCCCCGCCAGCCGGGCCGCTGTGGTTTGGGGATCGGTCGGTGGTTCTTCCCGATGGCAGCTTGCCAGAATCTCCCCGACGAGATTGCAGGCAACCAGCCGCAGCCCCTTGACCCCGACTTCGGCGCCCAGCATGTAATGGCGGTCACCATCCAGATAAAGCGCCCGGCCCGGTCGCCCGCCGCCGCGCGCATGCAACTCTCCTTCACGCAGCCAACCCCGCTCGACGAGCGCCTGCACCACACTGCCTACCGTGGCCTTGGTCAGGCCCGTCTCGAGCGCGATATCCGCACGGGATAGACCCGGACTGCGCCGTACCGTGCTCAGAATCGTGCTGCGATTGAGACTTTTCAGATAGTTGAGATCGCCGGACGTCTGCGGCGTGAAGGCGTTGGGCATAGCGGCGATGGCAACCTCGAGTGGCAGCGGGTGTCGCGACTATACCAAAGCCCGACGCCAGCGACCGGAAAGCACCAAGATCGCGCGACCTAAGTCTTAACACCAATGACCAATAGCGGCCTGCTCAACAACCGCGCATGCTTCGCCCATTATTTAGTTAATACATTTTACTAATTATCGGGAGTCGTCATGCCACTAGCCATATACCCCAGTCTAGAGCGCAAGCGTGTCGTCGTTACCGGCGGCGGTTCCGGAATTGGCGAGGGTCTGGTTCGCGCTTTCGCCGAGCAGGGCGCGGAAGTGCATTTTCTCGACATCCTCGATGGCGCCACCGCCCTGGCCGAAGAGCTGGGAGACAACGTGCACTTTCATCACTGCGATCTCACCGACGCCGAGGCGTTGATCGCGACGCTTGGCGCGGTCGGCGACATCGATGTGCTGGTCAACAACGCCGCGAACGACGACCGCCACCGGCTCGAGGATGTCACCCCGGCGTACTGGGAGAACCGGATGGCCGTCAATCTGCGCCATCTGGTGCTGGCCGCTCGCGAGGCCGCCCCAGCCATGCGCCGTCGAGGCGAGGGCGTGATCATCAACCTCGGGTCGATCAGCTGGCATCTCGGCCAGCCCGGCATGGTCCTGTACGAAACCGCCAAGGCGGGGATCGAGGGGCTGACCCGGGCGCTGGCGAGCGAGCTTGGCAGCGACGGGATCCGCGTCAATTGCGTGATCCCCGGGAACGTCAAGACGCCCCGCCAGTCGCGCTGGTACAGCGCCGGAGACGAGGCGCAGATCGTCGCCGAACAGAAGCTCAAGGTGCGCATTCATCCTCACCATGTGGCGGGCATGGTGCTTTTTCTTGCCTCGGACGCGGCAGCCGCCTGTACCGCTCATAACTACTGGGTCGATGCCGGCTGGCTGTGAGCCGCCTCAGGACCCTCGTCGACACGCCATCGGAGTTCAACAATGCCAATATCAAGTACTTCACAACATCCCTTCGTGGTTCTGCTCATCTGCTGCGTCGCCGCCATCGGCGGCTTTCTATTCGGCTTCGATAGCGGTGTCATCAACGGCACCGTCGACGGCCTTCAGCAGGCCTTTCAGTCGGAAAGCGTCGGCACCGGTTTCAACGTCGCTTCGATGCTGTTGGGCTGCGCGGTAGGCGCCTTCTTCGCCGGCCGGCTGGCGGACAAATTCGGTCGACGCACGCTGTTGCTGGCCGCTGCGGTGTTCTTCATCATCAGCGCCTGGGGCTCCGGCATTGCCGGCAGTTCGCTCGAATTCGTGATCTATCGCGTGCTGGGCGGCCTGGCGGTGGGCGCGGCCAGTGTCATGTCCCCGGCCTATATCAGCGAGATCGCCCCCTCTCATCTGCGCGGTCGACTGGCGACCATCCAGCAGGTAGCGATCATCGGCGGGCTATTCTTCTCGTTCCTCAACAACTACGCTCTGGCCAATGTTGCCGGTGGCTCGACGGCCCCGCTGTGGTTCGGTTTCGAAGCCTGGCGCTGCATGTTCTGGATGGAGCTGATTCCTGCCGGGATCTTTCTCGTCGCACTGATGTTCATTCCGGAAAGCCCGCGCTTTCTGGTCAGTGCCGGCCAAGATGCCAAGGCCGAGCGGGTGCTGCGTCTGGTCTATGACGAAGCCGGAACCCGCAAGCGTCTGGAGGACATTCACGCATCGCTCTCCAACCGCCACAAGCCGCGCCTCTCGGATCTGATCAACCCCGCCACCGGCAAGTTGCTGAAGCTGGTCTGGATCGGGATCGGCCTGGCCGTGTTCCAGCAGCTGGTCGGTATCAACGTGGTGTTCTACTACGGTGCCGTGCTGTGGCAGGCGATCGGCTTCTCCGAGAACGATGCGCTGATGATCAACGTCATCAGTGGCGCGGTCAGCATCGCCGCCTGCCTGGTGACGATCGGCCTGATCGACCGCATCGGTCGCAAGCCTCTGCTGTGGGCCGGTTCGGTAGGCATGACGATTACCCTGGCGATGCTGGTCTACGCTTTCTCGACCGCTGACATCGTCGATGGCCGTCTGGCGCTTTCCTCCGCCAACGGGGTTCTCGCGCTGATCGCGGCCAACGTCTACGTCTTCTTCTTCAATGTCTCCTGGGGTCCGGTGATGTGGGTCATGCTCGGCGAAATGTTCCCCAATCAGGTCCGCGGTTCGGGGCTCGCCGTCGCCGGCCTGTTCCAGTGGGTCGCCAACTTCGCCATTACCATGACCTTCCCGATCATGCTGGCCTCGATCGGTCTTACCGGCGCCTACGGTTTCTACGCCATCTGTGCGCTGATCTCGGTCTTCTTCGTTGCCCGCTTCGTACGGGAGACCAACGGTCAGGAGCTCGAGGAGATGGTTTACGAGTAAGTGCTCAGCCAACAGGGGGCCGAACGCCACGCAGTACCGTGGTACGCAACGAACGAGGCCCGCGCCAGATGGCGCGGGCCTCGTTCGTTGCCCTTACTGATCCTGGCCGATCCTGGCCGATGGGCATTGCGGCAAATCCGTTCGGTGAGATCAGCCAGCCAGTTTCGCCGCCAGTTCGGCCACGTGCCTGCCCTGAAAACGCGCGATCGCCAGTTCGTTTCCGCTTGGCGTGCGGCTACCGTCGGCATTGGCAAGCGTCGTCGCCCCGTAGGGCGTACCGCCGGTGATCTCGTTCATGTTGGAGAGCTCCGGGCAGCTGTACGGCACACCGACGATCACCATGCCGTGATGCAGCAAAGTGGTGTGGATCGAGGTCAGCGTGGTTTCCTGACCGCCGTGCTGGGTCGCCGTCGAGGCAAACGCGCTGCCGATCTTGCCGATCAACTTGCCCTGCGCCCACGGGCCGCCGGTCATGTCCCAGAAGTTGCGCATCTGGGAGGCCATGTTGCCGAAACGGGTCGGTGTGCCGACGATGATGGCATCGTAGTTCTCCAGCGCCTCCGGCCCCTCGATCAGCGGCGCGACCTGGTCGGTCTTGTAACCGGATTTCACCGCCACCGATTCCGGCACCAGCTCCGGCACTCGGCGGATATCGACCTGCGTACCGTCGACGCCCTCGGCGCCCTCCGCGACCGCCTTGGCCATGGTCTCGATGTGACCGTAGCTCGAGTAATACAACACCAGCACTTTGCTCATGGAAATACTCCTTGGGGGAGACAGGTTTCAACACGAAACGCCTTTCAGGCTAGCCCGCCCGATGTTTCAACGCCATGGACACGACACTGCATTTTTTGAGCCGGAAGACGCGAAAGGATCGAATGCTTCCGTCCAAGCAGGCTGCAACATCCGGACACCAGCCAGGCCGGCAATTTGTTGCCACGAAGGCTTAGCCGCTATTCTGTCGGCTCACTCACCGAACAGGATCCACGCTGATGGATCGGAGCCAGTGATGACGACTTCCCGCGAGCTGCTGACCCGCCTGATCGGCTTCGACACCGTCTCCCGCCATTCCAATCTCGAGCTGATCGATTTCGTCGAGCGTTATCTGGCCTCGCACGGCGTCCCGGCCCAGCGCCTGACCAATGCCGATGGCGACAAGGCCAATCTGCTGGCTCGTATCGGCCCGGCCGTCGAAGGCGGCGTGGTGCTCTCCGGTCATACCGACGTGGTGCCGGTCGACGGCCAGCCATGGAGCAGCGATCCGTTCACCCTGACCGACAAGGGCGACGGCCGTCTGTACGGTCGTGGAAGCTGCGACATGAAGGGGTTTCTCGCCTGCGCCCTGGCGCGGGTTCCCGAGTGGCAGGCACTGGACCTCGAGCGACCGATCTACCTCGCCTTTTCGTTCGATGAGGAGATCGGCTGTCTCGGCGCGCCGTTGATGATCGAGCGGCTGATGGCCGACGAGCCACTACCCGGCGCCGTCTTTATCGGCGAACCCACCTCGATGCAGCCGGTGGTCGCGCAGAAAGGGATCACCACGATGCGCACCAAGGTGACCGGCAAGGAGTCGCACTCCAGCCAGATCCATCAAGGCGTCTCGGCGATTCACGTCGCGGCCAAACTGGTGACGCGAATCGAGGCGATCATGCAGGAGCTGGTCGACGAGGGCGCGTTGGAGCATGTCTTCAACGTGCAGCACTCGAGCCTGCACGTCGGTCTGATCGAAGGCGGTACCGCAATCAATATCATGGCGCGCCACTGCCAGTTCGACTGGGAGATTCGTCACCTGCCCAGTGACGGCTTCGATGCCGTGTTCGCGCGCTTCGAGCGCTACGCCAGGACACTCGAAGCCGAGCTGCAACGGCGGGCACCGGAGATGTGCATCGTCACCGAGCAGCTGATCGATACCGTGCCGGCGCTTGCCGATCGTGACAACGCGCCGGCTCTGGCTCTCTGTCGCGAACTGCTCGACGTCCCCGGTGTCGAGACCGGCGGTGTTGCCTACGCCACCGAGGGCGGCCAGTTCCAGCGCGTCGGCCTGCCGACCATCGTCTGCGGCCCGGGCAGCATCGAGCAGGCGCATCAGCCAGACGAGTACATCGAGATCGGCCAGCTCGAAGCCGGGGACCGCTTTATGCGACGACTGGGGGAGCGACTGGCCAGGTAACCATCGACGTCAACGCTCTCACCATCAGTGCGCTCTCCGTCAACGCCACCTCCGTCAACGCCACCTCCGTCACCGGAAATCCTGAATCATGCCCATACCGGCTCTCGCCATTCGCCGAACCCCGCTGGTCGCTGTCTACGGAACCTTGAAGCGTGGCCTTCGCAATCATCACTGGCTCGACGGCGCCGAATTCGTCGGCGAAGACATCCTCACCAGCGTCACGCTCTACGATCTTGGTCCCTATCCGGGAGCCCGGGCCGAAACCTCACGCGGTGTGGAAATCGAAGTGTTCCGCGTCGACGCTGACTGCCTGGAAGGTCTGGACCGGCTGGAGGATTACCGCGTGGCGCAGCCGACCGCCGGTGACTACGATCGCGCGATCTATACGACCGCTCATGGCCTTGCCTGGCTCTATCTCTACAACCGGGACGTGGCGGGCTGCCCGGTGATTCGTGAGGGCGGCTGGCCGGCGGGGGCGTGACGGACGCTGGTGCTACGCTCTGTCTGAAAAATGCCTGCGCTCGCCCATCCGGCGTTAAAAATTGACTGGTGCGCCAGCCCGATCAAAATGCTCATTTACACCTCGTAAACTCCGCTTTTTCGTCAATTTTTGCCGTAGCTACGCGCCCCGGTCTTGCCATCGCTCGCCGATTGTTCAGACAGAGCTTACTGGTTGCGCTTCCGGCTTCGCCACTGTCGTGGGCTTGCACCATGCCAACGTCGGAACGCTCTCGAAAACGCGCTCGCCTCGGAAAAACCCAGCAGTAGCGCTATCTCCGAAATCGACAGGTGTGGCTGACAAAGGTAGTGATCGGCCATTTCCCGGCGCACGGCGTCCAGCAATCCACTGAAGCTGACGCCCTCGCGGTTGAGACGCCGCTGCAGCGACCAGCTCGACAGGTCGAGACGGTGGGCCGTGCCTTCCAGCGTCGGTTCCCCTATCGAGAGCAACTGGCGAATCTGGTCCCGCACCCGATCGACCAGCCCCTGCGGCGTTCTCTGTCCATCGAGGCGACGAATTGCGTCGACGATCACGCCCAGCAGCAACGGATCGCTATCGGGCATCGACCGAGTCAGGTCGCGCTTGGGGATCAGCATCGAATTGAGCGGTTGATCGAAATAGACCTGGGCATCGAATGACTTGCAGTGGTCGTGCCACTGCTCCGGGCGCGGGTGTTCGAACATGACCGCCCGCGGGGCCCAGTTCGCCCCGGCAGCGTAACGGATCAGATTGAGCGCCATGCCCATGGTCAGTTCGGCATCCTGGCGCCGACACAGGATTCGACCATGGCGCACCTGGTAGTCGAGCCGCCAGCAGTCGTCGACATCCACCAAGCGGATCAAGGTGTCATGCTGATGGTAGGGAAAGGCGCTCACCCAGTTGTGCAGGGCGGATTCGAGCGTCGAGGAGCAGAGCCCGATATAGCCGATCAGTCCCAGCGCCTGCGGCTTGAACTGCTGACCGTAGTAGAGGCCGAAGTTGTCGCACCGGGAGTCCCGCGCGGCGGTCTCCATCACCCGACAGTAGTTGTCGAGGCTCAGGCTGAGCGTCGGCTGGACCAGCAACTCGGGGTCGACGCCACTGATACCGAGAATCCGGTCGGCGTCGCCACCGTGACGAGCGATGAAATCGCAGAGCCCGCTGGCCGCCGCCGACAGCACGCCACGGTTGCCGGCTCCCGCACCCACGATGGCCCCGGGCTCAAGCGAGAATCGCGATAGATCCATGAACCTTTACCTGCTGGAGCGATTGTCGTTGTTGATCAGCAAGTTTCATACCAACTGCCGGGCAGGGCCCGGCGCGCCCTGCCAACGTCGCCTTCAAGGACGGCAACGTGACGGGTTCGCTTCGGAAAGGCCGTGCCCGGTCGCTCGCCCATGGGGCAGGCTGCATGCCGGCTGCACCCGTTCGGATCATTCGGCACCGACCGGCAGATTGCCCTCCAGATAGCGCCTCACCAATCGAACCGAGTGGTCTGCCCAGTCTGGACCGAGATCCGCGGCCTGCCGGGTCTGAGCATGGGACCCCGACCAAGCGAGCAGCTGGATGCGTCGCTGGGCGATCATCGTCGGCACGATAGCGAGGTCGGCCTGCTCGAGCGGTTCGACCTCGCGATATCCCGCGAGCCACTCCTCGACCCACCGGCCCGCACGCGGATGATGCTCCTCGAAACTCAGCGCCGCCGCGAGATCGTGCAGATACCAGCCGAAACCGCAGTCGTCGAAATCGATGATACGGGTGGCGTTGCCCTCGATGAGCAGGTTGGTCAGGCGCAGATCGGCATGAATCAGTCCATAGCGCCGGGGCGATCGGCCGTAGGCTTCCAGTTCGGCGCCGATACGCTCGATCGCCGCCGCGATCACCGGGTGATCGCCAGCCTTCAGGTTGGGCGCATCCTGCCAGCGTCCCCAGTGGCCGCGCTCGCCGACCATGGTCTGGTGATTCCAGACGATGCGCTGGAATCCCGGCGGCCGCTTCCAGTGGCGGCTGTGGCGATGCAGGTGGGCCGTGATCCCGCCGAGGCGGCGAAACGCCTGAGGATCGACGGCATTGGTGGGCATGTCTCCGGCGATCCAGCCGAACAGCACCGCATGGCGCTGGCCCTCTTCGTCACCGCTCTCCTCCTCCAGAGACAGCGTCAGCACCGTCTCGCCATCGCGGGTCGCGACCGGCTCCGGCACTTGGTAGCCGGCGTCACGCAGCGCGGCCAGCCAGGCCAGCTCGCTGACGATATCCTCGCGCCGATGGTAACCGCCCCGGTGCAGGCGCATCGCATAACGCCGCCCCGCCGGCCCCTGCATCACGAAGGTGGCGTTCTCGGAGCGGCACAGCAGCCGCACCTCGCCGCGCACGTCGTCGGGATAGCGCTGGCTGGCCGCCACGGCCAGGCGCATCAGGGTGTCGTCGTCGAGGGAATCGGCCTGGGGCACGGTCGAGAGCGAAACCAAGTCAGCCATGGGAGATCTCCTGTCAGTCATCCGCCTGCGAGCGAGGCGTTGTCGATGCCCACAGCATGAGAGGCTCGGACGGATACGGCTTGACCCTGGATGGCGAACCTTTGACCCAGGAGAACAGTTAGCCACCAGACGGGCCCGGCTTGACCGTAAGACGCGGCCAGCGATGCTCCGCGGTCAAGTCCTGATCGAGCCAGCCGAGGCATCATGCGAGTCATCGAGCCAGTGCGACGCTCAAGACATCACTGCCCAGGAGAGACCGATGCTCAAGACCAACGCCTTCGACGCCAGCGCCGGCGATATCGTCGCCGCGGAGAAACTGGAGATGATCGAGCGCCGCCGGCGCCTGCTCGGCCCGGCCTACCAGCTGTTCTACAAGGACCCGCTGCATCTGGTCCGCGGCGAAGGGGTGTGGGTTTTCGACGCCGACGGTCGGCGCTATCTCGACGTCTACAACAACGTGCCCTCGGTGGGACACTGCCATCCGCACGTGCTGGCGGCACTGACCCACCAGGCGGGGCTGCTCAACACCCACACTCGCTACCTGCACGACAATGTGCTGGATTTCGCCGAGAAGCTGGTCGGTACCATGCCGGACGAACTCAGCCAGGTGATGTTCACCTGTACCGGCAGCGAGGCCAACGATCTGGCCCTGCGTATCGCCGAGGACTATACCGGCGGCACCGGCGTGATCGTCACCGAGTACAGCTATCACGGCATGACCAAGTCGATCGCCGCCCTCTCGGCGTCGATGGGCCCTTACGTCAAGCTCGATCGCGACGCCCGCGCCATCCCGGCGCCGATCCACGATCCCGCCCACCCGGCAGCGGTCGGCAAGCGCTTCGCCGCCGATGTCAGGGCGGCGATCGCCGACATGCAGCGCCACGGCATCAAGCCCGCTGCCCTGCTCATCGATACTTTCTTCACCAGCGATGGCGGCTTCTTCGACCCGCCGGGCTTCCTGCAGGAGGCGGTCGAGGCGATCCGCGATGCCGACGGACTCTACATCGCCGACGAGGTACAGCCCGGCTACGGCCGCAGCGGCGAGCACATGTGGGGCTTCCAGCGCCACGGCCTGGTGCCGGATCTGGTGACACTGGGCAAACCGATGGGCAACGGCCACCCAATGGCCGCGACCGTGGTCAAGCCGCAGATCCTCGAGCGCTTCGGCGGCGAATCGAGCTACTTCAACACCTTTGGCGGCAACACCGTCTCCGCCGCGGTTGGCCTGGCGGTTCTGGAAGTGATCGAGCAAGAGAACCTGCTGCCGTCGATCCGACAGGCCGGCAAGGCCATCGTCGACGGGATCGCCGCGCTCGCGATGCGCTATCCCGTTCTTGCCAACGTGCGTGGCGTGGGCCTCTACGCGAGCGTCGAGATCGTCGATGCCGAGGGCCAGCCGGATGCCGCGATGGCGCTCTCGATCGTCAACGGCCTGCGTGACGAGGGCGTGCTGATCGGCGCCATCGGGCCGCACTCGAACATCCTGAAGATTCGCCCGCCGCTAGTATTCAAGACAGAACACAGCCGGATGCTGGTGACAGGACTGGAGACGGTACTCTCGCGCCTGTGAAAGGGCCGGCTCCCCATCAAAAGTGCTTTATCAGCCACTCATGACGGAGAACGACATGTCATTGCCGACAACAACAAATATGCTGAAGCCGACACTGGGCCCGATACAACTATGGGGGATCGCCGTCGGGCTGGTGATTTCAGGCGAGTACTTCGGCTGGAGCTATGGCTGGGGCGTCGCCGGCACCCTGGGCTTTTTGGTGACAACGCTCATGATCGCCACCATGTATAGCTGCTTCATCTTCAGCTACACCGAGCTGACCACCGCCATTCCCCACGCCGGCGGCCCCTTTGCGTTCAGCCGCCGCGCCTTCGGGGAGTTCGGCGGCATGATCGCCGGGATGGCCACGCTGATCGAATTCGTGTTCGCCCCGCCGGCCATCGCGCTCGCCATCGGCGCCTATCTCAATGTCCAGTATCCGGCGCTGGACCCGCAACTGGCGGCCATCGGCGCCTACGTCATCTTCATGACGCTCAATATCCTGGGCGTGAAGCTGGCGGCGATGTTCGAGCTGCTGGTCACCTCGCTGGCGGTGATCGAACTGCTCGTGTTCATGGGGGTGGTCGCGCCGGGGTTCAGTCTGGCGAACTTCGTCGCCAATGGCTGGGCGGGAAGCGACGCGTTCAGCGCGACGGCCATCTCCGGCATCTTCGCCGCGATCCCGTTCGCGATCTGGTTCTTCCTCGCCATCGAGGGCGCGGCGATGGCCGCCGAAGAGACCCGTGACCCTCGCCGCACCATTCCCAAGGCCTACGTCAGCGGCATCATCCTCGGCTATTCGCGCCAGTTCTTCGCCCTGGCCCGCGCCGGCTACCTGCCGCGCGGCCTGGCCAGGCTCTCCCGCTTCCGGACGCCCCACCGGGCGATTCTCGCCGGCGGTGTCATCGGCGTCGCCGCGATTCTCAGCGACGGGCGCTTCGACCTGCAGGGCATGAGTCTGACCGCCGCGATGATCACCATGGCGGTGTTCGGGGCCATCGTGATGTATGTCATGAGCATGCTAAGCCTGTTCCGGCTGCGCCGCATCGAGCCGGAACTCGAGCGCTGGTATCGCGCGCCCGGCTACCCGGCCGTGCCGCTCGTCGCACTAATCATGGCGCTGGTCTGTCTCGTCGCCATGCTCTGGTTCAAACCGACGATCGCGCTGCTCTTCGTCGGCCTGATGCTGCTGGGCGGGCTCTATTTCGCGCTGACCAGGACACAGCGCCGGGAAGCGGAAGACGCCCTCGATCCGATATCCTGAACGACGCGAGATCCCCATCGCGACGCCGGCGAGGCGCTCCGGGGCGCCTGGCTGGCATCTGTCGTTCTGCGCTTCACGCGTCGAAGAACACTCTCAGGACGTGATCCATGTGCACTTCCATCGCCTTTCTGGCCGCGTCGGGGTCCCGACTCTCGATAGCCGCCAGGATGCGTTGATGGTCGTTCTGTGACTGGCGCGGCATGTCGGTTTCCATGAACAACTCCTGAAGACGACGAAACATCTTGCCGTACTGGTGGCCGAGCAGATGCTTGATGGTCATGGCGTAGGCGGCATTGCCCGACGCCTCGGCAATCCGAATGTGCAGCAGTCGATCGCCGGCCTGATTGCGGCCCCCTTGGCGGTTGTCCTCGACGTTGCGCGCGTAGGCAGCGCGCATCGCGGCGAGATCCTCATCGCTCGCGTTGATTGCGGCCAGCGCCGCCGTCTCGGGTTCCAGGTAGCGCCTTGCCTGGAGCAACGAAAACGGCGGAATCTCCTGGTCCAGGTCGAGTTCGATCTCGCTGGCGAACTCGGGGTCCAGCGCCCATCCTTCCTGACGCCGCGCCGCACTCATGACCGAGCTTCCCACCTCTTCGTCTCGTTCCAGTACCAGCACGCCGTGGCCGACCCGGACCTCGACCTGACCGACCACCTCCAACGCGATCAAGGCTTCTCGCACTGAGGCTCGGCTCACCCCCAACTGCTGCGCCAAATCCCGTTCCGGCGGAAGCAGGCTGCCGGGGGGGAATTCTCCCTGCTGGATGAGCACCAGCAGTTGATCCGCGATCTGGCGATAGAGCCGCTGCGCGCGAATGGTCTGGATCGGCATCCATCGATCTCCGGTTTCAGGTACATGACGTATTAGACATTGGTCGCAAATTCAAACGTTTTCACCGGCCTGGCCGCGGCTATTAGACGTTTGGCGATTTGCGGGCCGTTTCCACAAAGGATAATACTCGGACCAAAGGTCAGGCCTTTAGACATTAGAACCAACCCTGTCTTGAGAAGCAAAAAACCAGAATCACAATCGCCTTCAGGAGCCACCGGTCATGCGACTCGTCAATAAAACTGCCTTGATT
The DNA here is from genome assembly GCF_001937195.1 of Salinicola socius. GTDB lineage: Bacteria > Pseudomonadota > Gammaproteobacteria > Pseudomonadales > Halomonadaceae > Salinicola > Salinicola socius. Next base: position 127,951 of record NZ_MSDO01000017.1, read on the forward strand.
ACCGCCGCCGGTCAGGGCATTGGCCGCGCCACCGTCGAGCGCTTTCTGGCCGAAGGCGCCCGCGTGATTGCCACCGACATCGACGCGACCAAACTGGAAGGACTGGACGGTGCCGAATGCCATCCGCTCGACGTCACCGATAGGCAAGCCGTGCAAACGCTGATCGAGTCGTTGCCGCCGCTGGACGTGCTGTTCAACTGCGCGGGAACGGTGCCTAGCGGCTCGATTCTCGAATGCGACGATGCCCAGTGGTCGTTCGCCCTGCGACTCAACGTCGACTCGATGTTCTACACCATTCGCGCCGCGCTGCCAGCGATGCTCGAGAACGGCGGCGGCAGCATCATCAACATGTCCTCGCTCGCCTCCAGTGCCAAGGGCGTGGTCAATCGCTTCGCCTACGGCACCACCAAGGCGGCCGTGGTCGGACTGACCAAATCCGTCGCCGCCGACTACATGACTCGCGGCATTCGCTGCAACGCGATCTGCCCGGGCACGGTCGACTCCCCTTCGCTGCGCGAGCGCGTCGCCGAGCAGGCTCGCCAGCAGGGCCGCACGACCGACGAGGTCTTCGCCGAATTCATCGCCCGCCAACCCATGGGCCGCCTGGGCAAGGTCGAAGAGATCGCCGCGCTGGCGACGCATCTGGCCAGCGACGAAGCCTCGTTCATAACCGGCACGGTGCAGATGATCGATGGCGGCTGGTCCAATTGATCGCCCTACCGGGTTCTCGTAGCTCGTAGCTCGAAACTGGACTCACTTTGCTAATAGATACAGAAAAGGAAATCGCATGAAATTGCTACGCCACGGCCCCAAGGGCCAGGAAAAGCCCGGCATCGTCGATGCCAATGGGGTTGTTCGTGATCTCTCCGGCCAGATCGATGACATTGCCGGCGAGACGCTATCCGATGCCGGCCTCGCCGCGCTGGCGAAGATCGATATCGCCAGCCTGCCGCAAGTCCCGGCCGATACGCGGCTTGGCCCCTGCGTCGGCCGCGTCGGCAAGTTCATCTGCATCGGGCTCAATTATTCCGATCATGCCGCCGAAACCGGTGCCGAAGTGCCCGCCGAGCCGGTGATCTTCAACAAGTGGACCAGTGCCATCTGTGGCCCCAACGACGATGTGGAGATTCCTCGCGGTTCCAAGAAGACCGACTGGGAGGTGGAACTGGGTGTGATCATCGGCAAGGGCGGCCGCTACATCGACGAAGCCGATGCCATGAGTCACGTCGCCGGCTTCTGCGTGGTCAACGACGTCTCCGAGCGCGAGTACCAGCTCGAGCGCTCCGGCACCTGGGACAAGGGCAAGGGCTGCGACACCTTCGGTCCGCTTGGCCCGTGGCTGGTCACTCGCGACGAAATCGCCGACCCCCAGAATCTGGACATGTGGCTCGAGGTCGATGGCAAGCGCTATCAGGACGGTTCGACCCGGACCATGGTTTTTCAGGTCCCTCACCTGGTCGCTTATCTCAGCCAGTTCATGAGCCTGCAGCCGGGCGACGTGATCTCCACCGGCACACCGCCGGGCGTCGGCATGGGTCAAAACCCGAAAGTCTTCCTCAAGCCGGGCCAGGTAATGCGTCTGGGGATCGACGGTCTTGGGGAACAGCAGCAGCGCTGTATCGAGAGCTGACGGACAGCACACCACCCGCTGCCGACCGTGTCGGACGGGGGTGGTGCGACAAAATTGGCCTGACCATTGGGCCTGTAGATCCACTTTCGATATCGCCATTCTCTGGAGCGTATACATGCAAGTCGTCGTCTGTTCGAAACCGAACGAGATGTCCGTCACTGAGCGCCAGGCGCCCGATTGCGCGCCTGGCGAGGCGCTGGTTGCGATTCGTCGCATCGGTATCTGCGGGACCGACATCCACGCCTTCGGTGGCAATCAGCCCTACTTCGTCTACCCCCGCGTGCTCGGCCATGAGCTCAGTGGCGAGGTGGTCGCCGCAGCCGACGATGTCGAAGCCACTCTCGTCGGCCAGGCGGTCTACGTCATTCCCTACCTGCACTGCGGCGAGTGTCGGGCGTGCCGTCAGGGTCGTACCAACTGCTGCCAGAAGCTCGAGGTGATCGGCGTACACCGCGATGGGGGGATGGCGGAGCTGCTCAACGTGCCGGCTTCGCATCTCGTGCCGGTGCCCGATCTCTCGGCGGAAGCGCTGGCGCTGGTCGAGTGTCAGGCCATCGGCGCGCACGCTGTCCGGCGCGGCCAGGTCGAGAGAGACGAGCTGGTCGTCGTGGTCGGTGCCGGGCCGATCGGTATCGGTGTGCTGCAGGTGGCCAGGAGCCGCGGCGCGCGGGTGGCCATGGTCGATACCAATCGCGACCGGCTGGCGCTTTGCCGCGACGAACTCGGCGCAGAAGCTGTCTGGCACGCCATCGACGACGACATCATCGCCGAGATCGAAGCGATCAACGACGGTGCGCTGGCCGATGTGGTGTTCGATGCCACCGGCAACCCCCAGGCGATGAATCGCGGCTTCGACTTCGCCGGGCATGGCGGGCGCTACGTGTTGGTGAGCGTGGTCAAGGCCGACATCACCTTCAGCGATCCGGATTTCCACAAGAAGGAACTGACGCTGATGGGCAGCCGCAACGCCACGCGGGAAGATTTCGAGACCGTCACCCGGCTGATGGCCAGTGGCGACATCCTGACCGAGCCGCTGATTACCCACCGGGGCCGGCTCGAGGAGCTACCGACGTTGATGCCCCAGTGGTGCGCGCCCGGCAGTGGCGTGATCAAGGCGATGGTCACGCTGGATGGCGAATCCGGGGAGGTCGAATCATGAGTGATACACGCCTCGAGACCATCGGTACCGACAGCCCGGCTCGCATCACGCTGCGAATCCATCCGCGCGACAACGTAGCGGTGGCATTGACCGACCTGCCGGCCGGCCGCCGAGTCGCGATCGACGACCGCGATATCGCCCTTGCCGACAATGTTCGCCACAAGCACAAGTTCACGCTCGAGGCGCTGTCGCCGGGGGAGATCGTCACCATGTACGGCGTCACCGTGGGCAAGGCAACGCAAGCCATCCCCGCGGGCGGCGTCATTACCGTGGACAATGTCGCCCATGCCACGGAGAGCGGTGACGTCCAGCCCGGCAGCAAACCGTGGACGCCGCCGGATGTGACGCGCTTCCGGGGTACGACCTTCGACGGCTTCCATCGTCCGGATGGCAGCGTTGGTACCGCCAATCTCTGGCTGGTGATTCCGCTGGTGTTCTGCGAGAACCGCAATATCGAGGTGCTGCGTCAGTGCGTTGCCGATGCGCTGGGCGATGACCCCTATCGCGACTACAAGCGCATGGCCCGGCAGATGCTGGCAGGAGTGTCCGGAAATACTGACCAGAGCGACGCGAGCGATCCGCTCGCCGCCGCCGCGCCAACACGCTTCCCCAATGTCGACGGCGTGCGCTTTCTGACCCATACCCTGGGCTGCGGCGGCACCGACGACGATGCCGAGGCACTGTGCCAGCTGCTCGCCGGCTACATCTGCCACCCCAACGTGGCCGGCGCGACGGTGCTGAGCCTCGGCTGCCAGAAGGCGCAGATCCAGATGCTCAAGGCGGCGGTGGCCGCGCGCGACCCGCAGCAGCGGCGCACGGTGGACTACTTCGACCAGCAGTCTTCACCCAGCGAAGAAGCCCTGATCCGCAATGCGCTGCAGTCGATCTTCGACGGTCTGGCGGCCGCCGATCGCATTCAGCGCCAGCCGGCGCCGCTGGCCAAGCTCACCCTCGGCGTCGAGTGCGGCGGCTCCGACGGTTTCTCCGGCATCTCCGCCAATCCGCTGGTGGGCGGCGTGGTCGATCGCCTGGTCGCCCTCGGCGGCAGCGGCATTCTCGCCGAGTTCCCGGAGCTGTGCGGGGTCGAGCACGAGCTGGTCGCCCGCTGCACCGACGCGGACATCGCCGGACGCTTCCGCGATCTGATGCAGGCCTACCAGCGCCACGCCGCCGCGGTGGGGGCCGATTTCTCCATGAACCCCTCGCCGGGCAATATCCGCGACGGCCTGATCACCGACGCGATGAAATCCGCCGGCGCGGCCAAGAAAGGCGGCGATGGCCCGGTGGTCGACGTGCTCGACTACACCGAGCCTCATCGTCGCCCCGGCCTGAGCCTGCTCTGCACCCCGGGCAACGATGTGGAATCGACCACCGCCCTGGCCGGATCCGGCGCCAACCTGATCGTGTTCACCACCGGGCTCGGCACGCCCACCGGCAACCCGGTGACGCCGGTGCTCAAGATCGCCAGCAACAGCGAACTGGCCACGCGCATGCGCGACATCATCGATTTCGATGCCGGTCCCATCGTGCGCGGCGAGCGCAGCATCGACGAGCTGGCCGAGGAACTGCTGGCGCTGTGCATCGAGGTCGCCTCAGGACGTCATCGGTCACACGCCCAGCGCCTCTCCCAGCACGACTTCATTCCGTGGAAGCGCGGGGTGTCGTTATGAGTTTCTCGAAGCCCACGAACGACTTCCGCGATGCCGGGATCGTCCAGTTCGGCACCGGACGTTTTCTGCTCGCCCATGTCGACGCGCTGGTGTCCGAATCGCTGGCAAATGGCGACAGCGACGAGCGCATTCTGGTGGTCCAGAGTTCGACTCGCGAAGAGGGCAAGCGCAAGGCGCGGCTGCTGGCCGAGCAGCGCCGCTACCCCGTGCGGATTTGCGGCCGGCGCGACGGCCAGACGATCGATCGCGAGCAGACCGTCGACAGCATCGCCGGCTGCCTGATCGCCGCCGAACAGTGGGAGGCACTCAAGCGCCACGTGGTCGAGCACGCCCGCATCATCGTTTCCAATACCGCCGACAACGGCTACGAGATTGGCGACGACTCGAGTCTCGCGGCGGTGCCGGCGAGCTTTCCCGGCAAATTGACGCAACTGCTGCGCGCGCGCTTCGAGGCCGGCAACGAGGGTCTGACGATCCTGCCCTGCGAGCTGATCGAGCAGAACGCCCGACAGCTTAAATCGCTGGTGACCACGATGGCCCGTCGCGACGGTGAGGCGATGGCCGATAACGCGGCGTTTCTCGATTGGCTGGCCAACCGCTGCGTGTGGGCCGACACGCTGGTCGACCGCATCGTCTCGGCCCCGATCGAGCCACTCGGTGCCATCGCCGAACCCTATGCGCTGTGGGCGATTGTCCGCCAGCCGGGCATGGCGATCCCCTGCGTCCACCCGGATGTCGAGATCGTCGATGACCTGGGCCCGCAGGCGATGTGCAAATTGCACATTCTCAACCTGGCCCACACCTATCTGGTCGATCGATGGCAGCGCGAGGGCCAGCCGGTCGAGTTCGTGCGTGAGGCGATGGAGACCGCCGCGCTGATCGATCCGCTACGTACGGTACTCGAGGAAGAAGTCCTGCCGACACTGTCCGCCGAGCTGCCGATGGCCCGATTGCAGAACTATCTGGGGGTGACGCTGGAGCGCTTCGCCAACCCTTTTCTCGATCATCGCCTCAGCGATATTGCCCAGAATCACACCGCCAAGCGACAGCGACGCCTGCAACCGGTGGTGGATAAAGCACGCCTCCAGGGGCGCGCCACGCCCAGGCTCGACGAGGCGTTGAGCTGATGGCGACAACACGAAGCATCCAAGACGACAACATCCGGAGCACGCCAATGATCACCCAACGATTCTTCCGCTTGACCGCCTCGCTTACCCTGGCGGGTCTGAGCACCCTTGCGCTGACGGGCATGGCCCAGGCCGCCACCGAGATTCGCGTCGCCTATGGCAACCAGCCGGGAGAGCCGGTCGATGTCGCGGTCAAGGCGTGGGCGAAAAGCGTCGAGAAAGCCAGCGACGGCGAGCTGACGCTCAAGGCATTTCCCGCCAGCCAGCTCGGCGGCGAGACCGAGGTGATGGAGCAGGCCCGTTTCGGCTCGCCGCTGATTACCATCACTGCCTACTCCAACTTCATGAGCTCGGTGCCGGATCTGGCGGTGCTGGATGCACCCTACCTGGCCGACGATTTCGACAGCAAGCTCAAGGTCTTCGATTCCGACTGGTTCGCCGACCAGGAGACAAAGGTAGAGTCCGCCGGCTATCACATCGTGATTCCCAACAGCGTCTACGGCGTCCGCCACCTGCTCTCGCGGGAAGCGGTCTCGACGCCGGAAGATCTGGCCGGGGTCAAGATCCGGGTGCAGAACTCGCCGATGTACGTCGCCGCCATCAAGGCGATGGGTGCGGTGCCGACCCCGATGTCGTTGGGCGACGTCTATCCGGCGCTGGCCCAGGGGCTGGTGGACGGTGTCGAGAACCCGCTGCCGGTGCTGTACGGCGGCAAGTTCTATGAAGTGGTGAAGAATCTGAACCTGACCGCGCACATGCATACCGTCGCGCCGTTCGTCACCGGTGAAGCGTTCTGGCAGCAACTGAGTCCGGAAGATCAGCAGATCCTCACCGAGACCGGCCAGGAGATGGCCAAGAACCTGCGCGGGCTGGTCGAGAAAGAGACCGAGAAGTCACTGCAGCAGTTGAAGGATGCCGGCGTCCAGGTCCACGAGGTCGACACCGCCCCGTTCCGCGAACGTGCCCAGAAGGAGATCCCGGCGGAGTTCCCGCAGTGGAGCGAGGGGCTTTATCAAGAGGTCAGCGACATCATCAACGGCTGATCGAGCCTCCAACCTCGCATGACAGCGCCCCCGCTCCACGCCGAGCGGGGGCGCCATGGAGTTGACCATGCAAACGCTTTTCAAGGCGATCGACCGCGTGATGCGGCTCGATGAGGTCATCGCCAGCCTGGCACTGTTCGGGCTGTTCGTGGTGGCCATCGCCAATGTCTTCATGCGTTATCTGTTCTCGTCGCCGCTGGCCTGGAGCGAGGAGATCCTGCAACTGCTGATGGTGTGGGCGACGTTTCTCGGCGCCAGCGCGCTGGTGAGACGCAACGAGCACGTGCTGATCGGCCTGCTCAACGACAAGCTTCCCCCGTCACTGGTGCGCTGGAACATTCGTATCTTCAATGTCGGCATCGTCATGCTCTGCGCCCTGGCCATGCTGTTCTGGGGGCTGGAACTGCTGCCGTTCTCGAGCTTTCGCAGCACGCCGATGCTGAGAATTCCCTACTACTGGATTCACGTCGCCATCCCGATCAGTGCCGCCATGATGCTCTACCACAGTCTGGTACGCCTGATCACCAATGATCGGCTGGTTACCAGTGACCAAAACATGGCGTCGCCGGCAGCGATTCCCGAGGTCGCCGCCACCAAGGAGTGATATCAATGGCCGTTGGAATCGCGCTCGTCGCGCTCTTCGTTCTGTTCTGCCTGGGTACGCCGGTGGCCTTTGCGCTGTTCGCGTCCAGCCTGGCCTATTTCCTGGTCGGCGCCGACCAGCCCATGGTGACGCTGATCCAGCGCCTCGCCGGCGGGCTCGAATCGATCTCGCTGCTGGCCATCCCGTTCTTCATCATGGCCGGGGTGTTCATGAACCACTCCGGTATCACCGAGCGCCTGCTGACGCTGGCCGAGCTGCTGACCCGTCGCATGCACGGCGGACTGGCTCAGGCCAACGTGCTGTTGAGCACGTTCATGGGCGGGCTGTCCGGTTCCAACATCGCCGATGCGGCCATGAACGCCAAGCTGCTGGTGCCGAGCATGACGGCCGCCGGCTATCCCAAGGCGTTTTCGAGTGCGATCACGGCGTCATCGTCGCTGATCACCTCGACCATTCCGCCGGGCATCGCGCTGATCGTCTACGGCTACGTCAACAATGTCTCCATCGGACGGCTGTTTCTGGCCGGCGTCGTGCCAGGGGTACTGATGGCGGTCGCCATGATGGTGCTGGTATCGATCCAGTGCCGCCGGCTGGGTTATCAGAAACCGCGGCGGGAGCGGGTGTCCCGGCACGAATGGATCAGCGTCACGCGAGCCGGGATCATCGCCCTGCTGCTGCCGGTGGTGGTGATCGGCGGCATCCGCGTCGGCGTCTTCACCCCGACCGAAGCGGGTGCCATGGCCGTGCTCTATGCCCTGATCGTCGGGCTATTCGTGTATCGCCAGATGGGCCTCGGAAGTGTTGCCCTGGCAACCCGGGAATCGCTGATGGCCTCGGTCAACGTGCTGTTCATCATCGCGGTCGCCTCGGGCTTTGCCCGCGTGTTGACCTGGGAGCAGATCCCCCAGCAGATCGCGCTGATGCTCTCGTCGGAGGTCGGCAGCGCAGTGGGATTTTTGTTGATCGCCAACGCGCTGCTGCTGATTCTCGGCATGTTTCTGGAGGGCAATGCGATCCTGATCGTGCTCTCGCCGCTGCTGGCACCCGTGGCGGCGCAGTTCGGCATCGACCCGGTGCATTTCGGCATCGTGTTCATTCTCAACGCGTCGATCGGCACGATCACGCCCCCGCTGGGAACGGTGATGTTCACCACCTGCAGCATTACCGGTGTTTCGATAGGCGCCTTCATTCGCGCTATCGTGCCCTACTGGCTGCTGCTGGTCGCCCTGCTGCTGGTCGTGACCTTCATTCCGGCGATCTCGTTGACGCTGCCCAGCTGGGTGTTTTGAGCTTGCAACACCGTTTTGGTGTGAACGCCTGCGGATACGACCATGGGCGTATGTCGACCTTTGCCGGTCGCAACCCGTGCGACGGGACAGGTAAGATGAAGTTGAACGAGCCAATGTTGACCATACGGCTCAACCGACTTCGACTGCCGAGAACCGATCTTCGTGAAGGATGCGCCGACAACCCGCTCCCCCCAGCGCCTCAGCGTCGCTGAAGCGCTGGCCAAGGAGATCTTCGCCGGGCATTACCAGCCCGGCGACTTCGTGCCCAAGGAGATCGATCTGTGCGAACAGTTCGCGCTCAACCGCTCGGCGGTGCGCAGCGATCTGCGTCGGCTGGTGGATGCCGGCATCATCGAGCGCATCTCCGGCTACGGTTCCCGTGTTCGGACCTATTCCGAATGGAACATACTCGATCCCCGGGTCACCGAGTGGATGGTGCGTTTCGCGACGCCCAACGCCGGCATTCAGCGCGAGATCCTGACCTTTCGACTCGATGTCGAACCCTATGTGGCGATGACGGCGGCCAAGCGCGCCACGGCGCGGGACCTGGTGGCGATCGAAGAGGCTTTCGAAGGCATGGGCCACGATTTCCACAATCCGGCGTCGGCCAACCGGGGACGCCTGCAAAGCGACCACGACGTCGCGTTTCATGTCGCCATCTTCAAGGCGACGCACAACATCGTCTGGACCCAGCTGTCGCACATTCTGAAACCCTCGATCCATCTACTGGTCGAGACGTCCAACGTCAGTGCCAGCGATCCCGAGCAGAGCCTGGAACGTCATCGGCTGCTGATGGAATGCATTCGGACCCGGCGCCCCCGAGACGCCTTTTTCGCCTCGGTGGCGGTCCTGCAGGGGACGGCCGACGCGCTGGGGATGGAGATGCCGGAAATCCTGCTGGGAGAGGTGCCGGCAGCCCTCGAGACCTGAGCGGCGTTGCCGTTTATCGACACGGAACGATTCGTCAAATCGAGCATCACCTCTGCGATGCCCCCCGTTTCCACAAGAGGACAAGTGTATGGATTTCGGTATTCGCGGCCGCTGGGCCGTCGTCTGTGCTGCCAGTCAGGGCCTGGGCAAGGGTTGCGCCATCGCCCTGGCCAGGGAAGGCGTCAATCTGGTCATCAACTCTCGCCGGCAGGAAACGCTGGACGCGGTCGCACGGGAGCTACGCGCACTCGATCCGGCGATCGAAGTGCGGTCGGTTGCCGGTGATATCGGCGACCCCGCCATACGGGAAGCCGTGCTCTCCGCCTGCCCCCAGGTCGATATCCTGATCAACAACAACGGCGGGCCGCCGCCGGGCGATTTTCGCGACTGGAACCGGGATGATTGGATGGCGGCACTGGATGCCAACATGCTGGCACCCATCGCACTGATTCAGGCCTGTGTCGATGGCATGGCAGAGCGCAGCTTCGGCCGAATCGTCAATATCACCTCTTCGGCGGTGAAAGCGCCGATCGATGTTCTGGGGCTGTCCAACGGCGCACGCAGCGGCCTGACCGGCTTCGTCGCCGGCACCTCGCGTCAATCGAGCCTGGCCAGTCGCAACGTCACCATCAACAATCTGCTCCCCGGCGCCTTCGATACCCAGCGGTTGCGGGGCGGTATCGACAAGGCCGCCACCAACAGTGGTCGCACGCATGACGAGGTCGCGCAGTCGCGCCTGGCGGCGATTCCTGCCGGCCGCTTCGGCACCCCGGGAGAATTCGGTGAAGTCTGCGCCTTTCTCTGCAGCCAGCAGGCCGCCTACCTGATCGGGCAGAACGTGCTGCTGGACGGCGGCGCCTATCCCGGCACTTTTTAATCTCCAGCACGCAATACGTTGAATCAAAAACGCCGGGCGACTCGCCCGGCGTCTGGTTTGCAGCTGTCTGATATCAACCGCGTCAGTGATTGTCTCGCGGTAGATCCCAGGCGATGGCGCGATATTTGGTCGCCGGCGCAAGCGTCATGCCGCGATCGAGCGGTTCGACCATCGAGCGCTGGATCTCCTGCCACGGCGTCTGATGATCGCGATAGGGATAACCGCCTTCGGCCTCGAGCCTGGCGCGGCGTGCCGCCAGCTCGTCGACGCTGATCAGCAGATTGGCCTCGCCCCGCTTGAGGTCGATACGAATCCGGTCGCCACTCTCCAGCAATGCCAGACCACCGCCCGTTGCCGCTTCCGGCGAGGCGTTGAGAATCGAGGGTGAACCGGAAGTCCCCGACTGGCGCCCGTCGCCCAGACATGGCAGCGATTCGATGCCCCGCTTGATCAGTGCTTCCGGCGGTTGCATGTTGACCACCTCGGCCCCCCCGGGATGCCCCACCGGACCGGCACCGCGCATCACCAGAATGGTGTGTTCGTCGATCTCGAGTGCCGGGTCGTCGATGCGCGCATGATAATCCTCGGAGCCGTCGAAGACGGCGACCTTGCCCTCGAATGCGTCGAGATCGCCAGGGTTGGAAAGAAAGCGGCGGCGAAAATCTTCCGAGATCACGCTCGTCTTCATCAGTGCCGAGTCGAACAGATTGCCTTTCAAGTTGAGAAAGCCCGCCGACTCCACCAGCGGGTGGTCGTAGCGCAGGATGACGTCCTCATCCTGGGTCTCCTGGCCGAAGCAGTTGGCTTGCAACGTCTGGCCGTTGACGGTCAGCGCATCGCCGTGGAGCCGCCCCGCCGTCAGCAACTCATGCACCACGGCCGGAACGCCGCCCGCCCGGAAGAACTCCTCGCCCAGATAGGCGCCCGCCGGCATCACGTTGGCCAGCAGCGGGATATCGTGGCCGAGTCGCTGCCAGTCATCGTTGGTCAGCTCGATTCCGGCATGACGGGCGATAGCGTTGATATGGACGGGGGCATTGCTCGAGCCCCCCAGCGCCGAGCAGACGACGATGGCGTTCTCGAAAGCCTCACGCGTCAGGATGTCGCTCGGACGCAGATCCTCCCACACCATCTCGACGATGCGCGCGCCGGTGGCGTAGGCGACCATTGGCCGCTCCTTGTAGGGTGCGGGGATCATCGCCGAACCCGGCAGACTCATGCCCAGCGCCTCGGCCATCGAGTTCATGGTCGATGCCGTGCCCATGGTGTTGCAGTGGCCGACCGAGGGCGCGGAATCGGCGATCCGGGCCAGGAATTCGGGGTAGTCGATCTCGCCGGTGGCGAGGCGCTTGCGCAGCTCCCACACGATGGTGCCGGAGCCGACACGATCCTTGCCGCGCCAGCCGTTGAGCATCGGCCCGCCGGACAACACGATCGCCGGAATATCGGCGGTGGCGGCGGCCATCAGACAGGCCGGCGTGGTCTTGTCGCAGCCGGTGGTCAACAGCACGCCATCGAGCGGATAGCCGTGGAGCACTTCGACCAGCCCCAGATAGGCCAGATTGCGATCCAGCGCGGCGGTGGGCCGGCGCACGTTCTCGTGAATCGGATGCAGCGGAAATTCGAACGGCACGCCGCCCGCCGCTCGAATACCGGCCTTGACCCGCTCCACCAGTTGGATGTGATGACGGTTGCACGGCGTCAGGTCGGAACCGGACTGGGCGATACCGATGATCGGCTTGCCGGAAGAGAGCTCTTCCAGGGTGATGCCGTAGTTCATGTAACGCTCGAGACACAGCGCCGTGGTGCCAGCGTGGTCGGGATTGTCGAACCACCAGCGCGACCGCAGCTGGTCGGAGGTTCGGCGGGGACGTTGGGGCATGTTCGGAACTCTCGCAAGCAAATTGAAGGGGCTTGGCAGCTGCAGAGTCGCCGCCTGGCCCGCTGTACGTGAATGCAACGGTGGAAGCTGCCAGCCAGGGGCGACGATCGGTTGGGGGTTACAGCGCTTTCGCCGCTGAATAGCCGAAGTCCGCTTCGCCACCCAGGGGGTTGCGCAAGGGCCTGCCCAGCGCCGGCAGATCGATCTCGTAGCGATCACCCGGCTCGACCACGATCTTGTCGGCAAAGCTCAACGTGGCAGTGCCGAAGAAGTGGACGTGAACGTCACCTGGACGACGGAAGTTCCGGTACTTGAAGTGGTGATGTTCGAGGTTGGCCAGGCTGTGGGCCATGTTGCCTTCGCCGGTCAGGAATGGCTTTTCCCATAGTGTGCGGCCGTCGCGCACGATGCGACTGGTGCCTTCCAGATTATCCGGCAGTTCACCGATGAAGAGCTCCGGGCCGAAGCTGCAGGCACGCAACTTGGAATGCGCCAGCCACAGGTAGTTGAAACGCTCGGTGACGTGATCGGAAAACTCGTTGCCGATGGCGTAGCCGACTCGCCAGGGTTGACCATCCTTGCCCACCACGTAGAGACCGGCCAGCTCAGGCTCCTCTCCGGCGTCCTGCGCGAACGCCGGGGACGGGATTTCGGTTTCCGGCGCCACCACGCAGTCGCCGTCTCCCTTGTAGAACCACTCCGGCTGCGGCCCGACCGCGCCCGCCTCGGGCTTGCCGGCTTCCACGCCCATGCGGAACATGCGCATGGAATCGGTGAGTTCACTCTCATCGACCTTGTCGGCCGAATGCATCGCCGAGCGAGTGTCGGCACTGCCGAGATGCGTCAGCCCCGTCCCGGTGACCAGGCAATGCGCGGGATCGGGGTGCGTCAGTGGCGGCAGCAAGCGACGCTCGGCGACGATCTGTGCGTAATCGAGACGTGTCTCGGTCAGCGCCGACTCGACTACCGAGGCCAGCGACCTGCCCTCGTCGATGGCGCGCCTGGCCAGACCGTAGACGCCCTCGTCAGTCTCGATGACCTGGACCTCCCGATCATTGATGACCATCGCCACGGTCAGTCGGTCGTCGTTCAGGCACTGTATCAAGCGCATCGTGTTCTCCTTCCATCGATAATCGGTCATTGCCAGTCACGACGCCTCGACCACCATGGCGGGACGCCTCGAAAACTTATTGCTGCTGCGCCGCTCGTATCACGCGGCTCAAGATCCACCTCATCCGCCGCACCCGAGCGACGCGCTGGCAGAGAGTTGAGCTGGGCGCTCCGTGAAACCAGATAGACTGGCGGCGCAGCGACCACCCTTTACCACCCCACGCCTATGTTGAACATATAGAAAATAAGTACAACATAGACTTTCGGAGCAAATACGCCCGTCGCGAACCGGCGTAATCTAGGTAGCGCAGTCGTCCGACACTGTCAGGATCGATCGAGATTTCAGCGCAATGATCTTGATAAACCTCAGTAAAATAGAACGCATCCCTGCGCCGTTAAGCACTGTTTTTCGATAGCCGTTCGTGATCCAGGTGCGGCAGTTATACCAATGTCTAGCCAATACGCTTATTGCACTCAATGGTCATAAATCATAGCTTCATTGGGCGAAATGCTTGTCCATAACCACATAAAATGACTCCCGCCGAGGAAACACGCCATGAAGACATCAATAACCCGAAGCCATCTCGCAGGATTGCTGGGATTGTCGTTGTTGTTGCCGCTGCCGGCGCTGGCCGACTATCCCGAAAAGCCGATCACGTTGATCGTGCCCTGGGCTGCCGGCGGGGGCACCGATGCGACCGCCCGAACCATCGCTGCCGCACTGGAAGAAGAGCTCGGTCAGACGGTCAACGTGGTCAATCGAACCGGCGGAAGTGGCGTGGTCGGACACACCGCCATGGCCATGGCCAAACCGGATGGCTACACGCTTGGCCTGATCACCGGCGAGATCAACATGATGCACTGGCAGGGACTGACGCAGCTCACCTACCAGGACTACACCCCCATCGCCCAGATCAACTACGACTACGCCGGCATTCAGGTGGCCGCGGACGGGCCGTTCGACTCGGTTCAATCGCTGGTCGACCAGATCAAGAGCGAGCCCGCGCGAACCTATACCGCGTCCGGTACCGGTCAGGGCGGCGTCTGGCACCTGGCATTCGCCGGGTTCCTGCTGGACCAGGGGATGGAAGCCGATCGCGTATCGTGGATTCCCAGCCAGGGTGCGGCACCGGCCATGACCGAGATGGCCGCGGGCAGTATCGATATCGTTCCCAGCTCGGTCCCCGAAGGGCGCTCGATGGTCGAAGCCGGCAAGGCGCGGAGTCTGGCGATCATGGCGCCGGAGCGGCTGGACAGCTTCCCGGATGTGCCGACCTTGAAAGAAGCGATCGGCAGTGACTACGCCATCGGTGAGTGGCGCGGCATCGCCGGCCCGAAAGGAATGGACCCGGCCATCGTCGACAAGCTCGAGACAGCGATCGAAACGGCCTACCAAAGCGACACCTACCAGAACTTCATGTCGAAGCAGGGGTTTGGCACCGAGTGGCGCGGTGCGGACGATTTCGGCAAGTTCATGGCCGAGCAGGATGAGCGCTTCGGCAAGATCGTCGAACAGGTAGGACTGGCCAAGTGATTCAACGACCCGACCGGGAGATGAATTCATGAGAGATTTCCTGCTCGGACTGGCGTTTCTGATCGGCGGCGGTGTGGTCATCGCCGTCGCCCAGACCTACCCGACCATGCCCTCGCTGCAGTTCGGGCCGTCACTGTTCCCTTCGCTGATCGGCGGGGGAATGGTGATCGGTGGCCTGGTACTGGCGCTGACCCGGGTGGGTCAGCTCAGAAGCGCGCTCGCCGGTCCCCGCTCCCAAGCGGCAAGCTACGACTATCGCGGTCTGCTGATCTCGCTGCTGCCCTGCGCGCTGATCGTGTTCTACATCCTGACCAGCGAGTTTCTGGGCGCATTGCCGTGTATGGCATTGGGCATGCTGATCCTGATGCTGATCCGTGGCGCCAAGCCTTGGCTGGCCGTGATGGTTTCGATCATCGTTGCTGCGGCGATCTATCTGCTGTTTTCACGCTATCTGCTGATCCCGCTGCCGGAAGGCATTCTGCCTCCTCAAAATCTCTTAGCCTGGTGACTGCCCATGGACGCTTTTCTGCAAGGCCTGGCAATGGTGTTCAACGTGCAGACGATGCTGGTCATCGTTGCGGCATCGGTGTTCGGGCTCTTCGTCGGTGCCATACCCGGCCTGACCGCCACCATGGCAGTGGCGCTTCTGGTGCCGATCACGTTCTACATGGACGCAACCCCAGCCATTGCCGCGATCGTGGCCACCTCGGCGATGGCGATCTTCGCCGGTGACATACCCGGTACCTACCTCAACATTCCGGGCACGCCGGCCTCGGCGGCCTATGTCGGGGAATCCTATCGGCTCGCCCAGAAGGGTCGGGCTCGCGAGACCCTTGGCACCAACCTGCTGTGCTCGGTCTTCGGGGGGCTGTTCGGCACGCTGGTGCTGGTATTCGTGTCACCCTCGCTGGCCGAGATGGCGCTCAACTTCAGCTCTTTCGAATACTTCTGGCTCGCCCTGCTGGGCCTGAGCAGCTCGATCTTCATCGCCATCGGATCCCGGGTGAAAGCCTTCCTGTCATTGACGGTGGGTCTGCTGCTGTCGACCGTCGGGCTGGACATGATGAGCGGCGCGCCACGCTTCACTTTCGGCGTTCCCGATCTGATGGCCGGGGTCAATTTCATCCCGGTGATGATCGGCATGTTCGCGCTCAACGAAATCATGATGTTCTATGGCTCTCGCGCCGAAGCACGTCAGGTCCCGATAGCCTCGACGGACAGCGTGTTCCGCAAGGCGCCGGGGCATCTCAAGACCTACTGGCGCAACATGCTCCGAGGCAGCTCGCTCGGCACCCTGATCGGCGCGCTTCCCGGTGCCGGCGCGGACATCGCCGCCTGGATCGCCTATGCCCTCGGCAAGAGCCGCTCCAAGGAGAAGGAAAAATATGGCACCGGCCATATCGAGGGTATCGTCGACGCCAGCTCTGCCAACAATTCAGGCATCAGCGGCGCCTGGGTCCCGGCCCTGGTATTCGGCATTCCCGGCGACACCATCACCGCCATCGTGATCGGCGTGCTCTACATGAAAGGCATGAATCCGGGACCGACGATATTCATGAACGGTGGCGGTCAGGTCTACGCCCTGTTCACCGTGTTCTTCGTCGCCAACCTGATCATGCTGCCCATCGGCTACCTCGCCATTCGCGCCTCGAAGGTGTTCATTCTGACCCCGCGCAAGATGCTGATGCCGGTGATCCTGAGCTTCTGCATCGTCGGCGCCTTCGCCATCAACAACTCGATTACCGATATCTGGATCATGCTGGTCATCGGGATGGTGGCGTTCGTGCTCGCTCGCAACGACTTCCCGATGGCGCCCGCGATCCTCGGGCTGGTACTCGGCAGCACGCTGGAGAATAGCTTCATGAGCTCGATGCTGAAGTCCAACGGCGATCTGCTGGCCTTCTTCGAACGCCCGATCAGCGCCGGACTGGGCGCACTGGTCATCCTGATCTGGCTGCTGCCTTCACTGATCCGTCTGTTCCGTCGCAGGCGCAGCGCGCCACAACCCAGTCACAAGCCGAGGTCCTCATGACCCGATACGATGCCGCCAGTCTGCGTTCGACGCTGACCACGCTGTTTGCAGAAAACGGGGCAAGTCCGGAGGTGGCCGAAACCACCGCCCGCATTCTGGTCGAAGGAGATCTCCTCGGCCATCACACCCACGGGGTGAAACTGGCCAACGGCTATCTCAAGGATCTCAAGGCCGGCCATGCCTGCGGCGACCACGAGCGACTCGAGATCCATCAAAACAGCCCTGTCGCGGCACTGTTCGACGGCCACTACCTGCTAGGCCCTTATCTGGTCCAGCGCGCCCTGGACCACAGTCGCGAGGCGGCAGGCGCGTTCGGCATCGGGATGGTCAGCCTCAAGCGCTCGCATCACATCGCTTGCCTGGCCGCGTATCTGCAACCGCTGGTCGAGGCCAATCTGATTCCGCTGATTCTGACCTCGGACCCCGCGGTCGCTTCGGTCGCGCCGTTCGGGGGCCTGGATCGTGTCTACACGCCAAATCCCCTGGCGATCGGCATTCCGGGTCGAGAGCAGCCGCTGCTGATCGATGTCAGCATGTCGACCATTACCAACGGCACCGTCGGCAAGACCCGCACCGCTGGCGAAAAGCTGGATCACCCGGCGAGGCTTACCGGCCACGGCGAAGTCAGCGATGACCCGGAGGACTATTTTGCCGAACCCCCGGGCAGCATTCTGCCGCTGGGAGAGTTGGCCTTCGGTCACAAGGGCTTCGCCCTGGGGTTGATGGTCGAAGCCCTGACCTCCGCTCTTTCGGGCTTTGGCCGCAAGGATTCCCCCGAGGGCTGGGGCGCTTCGGTCATGGTCATGGTGATCGATCCGGCCCGTTTCGGTGGCACGGAATCCTTCCTCGACGAAACGGACCACGTGGCCAAACGCTGCCTCTCCAGCCGGCCGCGCGACCCCGAAAAGCCGGTTCGGTTGCCCGGCCAATCCGGCTTGGCCCGGCGACGAGACTATCTCGAGAACGGCATCCCACTGCCGACGGATGTGGTCGATGCCATGCGCGAAGCCGTGGCAGACTCATCCTTGGCAGGAACGACCCCGTTCGGTTGAATACACAGCCTCAAAACCTTCTATTTCCCCGAGGAGTTCGCTTTTCCATGGCCCCAACCTACCAAGATCACTGTCTCCCCGACGATGCCGAGCGCGCACTGCTGGCCGGCAGGGCATGGCTCGCTGACAATGCGGGTCGCGAAGGCCCGGCGCTGGTAGCGCTGCGCGGAGAGGTACTGGTCGATCTGTCGGCCCATGTCTCGACCATGGCCGACCTGCTGGAGCGCGACGATGCCGCCTGGGTCGTTCGCGAAGCGCCAGCCGATGCCATCGGCACGCTGACCGAAGTGCTCGCCAATAGCCATGCGGATACACCGCAGGCGCCCTATCTGCTGGCCCCCTGCGACGTACAGGCGATCAAGGCGTGCGGCGTGACCTTTGCGGTCAGCCTGCTGGAGCGAGTCATCGAGGAGCAGGCCGGCGGGGATCTCAAGCGCGCCGCGGAGCTGCGCCAGGAGATCCAGTCGTTGATTGGCGGCGATCTGTCACGGATCAAGCCGGGTTCGAACGAGGCGATGGCACTCAAGACAGAACTGCAGGCGCGCGGCGGCTGGTCGCAGTACATGGAAGTGGGGATCGGTCCCGACGCCGAGGTGTTCTCCAAGGCGCAGCCGCTGTCGGCCGTCGGTCACGGCGCACGTGTCGGATTGCACCCTGCCTCGGAGTGGAACAATCCGGA
The DNA here is from genome assembly GCF_001937195.1 of Salinicola socius. Taxonomy (GTDB): domain Bacteria; phylum Pseudomonadota; class Gammaproteobacteria; order Pseudomonadales; family Halomonadaceae; genus Salinicola; species Salinicola socius. Next base: position 146,569 of record NZ_MSDO01000017.1, read on the forward strand.
ACCGGAGATCGTGCTGGCGGTGGATGCCGAGGGGCGTGTGCGGGGCGCAACGCTCGGCAACGACGTCAATCTGCGCGACGTCGAGGGCCGCAGCGCGCTGCTGCTAGGCAAGGCCAAGGACAACAACGCTTCCTGCTCGATCGGTCCGTTCATACGCCTGTTCGACGACCATTTCGGTATCGACGACGTGCGCAATGCCCAGGTATCGCTACGCATCGAAGGGAACGATGACGACTTCGTGCTGGAAGGACGGAGCGACATGCGCGAGATCAGTCGCGACCCGCTGGATCTGGTGGCGCAGACCTACGGCGCCCATCACCAGTATCCCGACGGTTTCATGCTGTTTCTCGGCACCATGTTCTCGCCGATTCAGGATCGTGACGGCGAAGGCCAAGGCTTCACTCACCATATCGGTGACCGGGTCACCATCTCGACACCCAAGCTGGGTGCGCTGAGCAATGTCGTCGACCGCAGCGACCGGCTGCCGCCGTGGACCTTCGGTATTCGCGCGTTGATGGCCCACCTCAACTCGCGTTGAGATCGGTCCACGACGACGTTCGAACCCACCGGTCATCCGTTGCCGTCGTCAGCCCGTCAAGGGCCGCTGGCGACGGTAGTCGCGCTCAGAGAGCATCGCGCATCAGCAAGGTATCGATGAACTCGGCGACCACGTCGGAAATCTCCTCGCCCTTGCGCGTCAATACGCCGTAATAGCCCAGCGGCTCGCCGATCACCAGCGGCAACGCCGTGAACTGGCCGGCAGACACGGCCGTCTTGAGTATCGACGTCGGCAGCAAGGCGATGGCATCCGATGCGCTGACCAACTGCAGTGTGGTCTGTGTCGATGTCGTCTCCACCACATTGCGCGGCGTCGAGACACCTGCCTCCGCCAATGCCACCTCGAACAGCCCTCGCATCGGGCTGCTCATGGGGTGCAGCACCCAGGGCCAGCGCACGACCTCGCCAAGGCTGGGTGGACGCTCGCAGAGCGGATGGCCCGCTCTCACCACGATCGAGACCGGCTCCGCCTGCAGCGGAAGGAAGTCGAACAGATGGTGCTGAGCATGCTCGGTGACACGACCGATCATCACATCCAGACGCTTGTACTCCAGTTCGGCCAGCAACCGGTCGCTGGAGTTCTCGAACAGAGTGACCGCCAACTGCGGGCGCCGTGACTTGATCGTATTGATCGCCTTGGGCAACAGCAGCGGCGCGGCGCCCGGCACCGAGCCGATGACCAGCTTGCCGTATCCGCCCTCGCGCAGCGATACAAGGTCATCGATCAGTCGGTCGGTGTCATTGAGGATACTGCGGGCATAGCGCACCAGGAGACGGCCGGCATCGGTGATCTCCATCGTCCGGGGCTGTCGGTAGAACAGCGTCATGCCGAAGAACGTCTCGATATCCTTGAGCATCTTGCTCGCCGCCGGCTGACTCATGTTCATGTGACGCGCCGTGGCATGGAGATTGCGACTGTCGTCCAACGTGACAAGTAGCGCAAGGTGCTTGATACGCAACCAGCCCTTGACGTGAATACGACTATCGTCGGACATCGTGGTCATCCGAATAAGCCTTTGGTCTATAACAATAACCCCCGGTTATCGGGGTAACATAAAAAAAGATTAGCCACCGGACTATACCGCCAATTACGCTATCGAAACATCGAAAAAGAGGCGCCGATGACTAACGATAAATCGACGTATCGACGCTAGAAAACCAGAAAGTCATTCATAAATAGGAGGCGTAATTTCATTACCACGGTATCCAACACGCCCTCCTGCTTTTCAACGATTCAATAGCGATTTTTCAAGGAATTATCTCAACATGCCCAAGATCCAGCGGGTCGAGGTTCAAGACATCCGTTTTCCGACTTCTCGCGAGCTGGATGGCTCGGACGCCATGAACGCGGCACCGGACTATTCGGCCACCTACGTCATCCTGCATACCGATGCCGACGATGGCCTCACCGGCCACGGTCTGACTTTCACCATCGGCCGCGGCAACGAGGTCTGCGTGGCCGCTGTCGAATCGCTGGCCTCTCGCCTGGAAGGACGATCGCTTTCGGATATCACGGCCGACATGGGCGCCTACTGGCGCGAGCTGACCAGCGGCGATAGCCAACTGCGCTGGCTGGGGCCGGAAAAAGGTGTCATCCATCTGGCCAGCGCCGCGATGATCAATGCCATCTGGGATCTGTGGGCCAAACGCGAAGGCAAGCCGGTCTGGAAGCTTCTGGCCGACATGACGCCTGAAGCGCTGGTCCGCTGCCTCGATTTCCGCTTCGTCACCGATGCGTTGACGCCGGAAGAGGCAATCGGCCTGCTCAAGCGCCGTGAAGCGGGCAAGGCCGAACGCGAGGCCGCCATGCGCGAGCATGGCTACCCCGCCTACACCACATCCGCCGGCTGGCTGGGTTATTCCGAGGACAAGATGCGCGCGCTCTGTCGCGAGGCCATCGCCGACGGCTGGGAGCACTTCAAGCAGAAGGTCGGTGGCGACATCGAGGAAGATCGGCGACGTGCCCGCATTCTGCGCGAGGAGATCGGCGAGGAACGCCTGCTGATGATGGATGCCAACCAGATGTGGGATGTCGACGAGGCGATCGTCAACATGCGAAGGCTGGCCGAGTTCCGCCCCCACTGGATCGAGGAGCCGACCAGCCCCGACGACGTGCTGGGTCATGCCGAGATTCGTCATCGCCTGGCACCGATCGGTGTCGCGACCGGCGAACACTGCCATAACCGGGTGATGTTCAAGCAGCTGTTTCAGGCCGATGCGATCGACTTCTGCCAGCTCGATGCCGCTCGCCTGGGCGGGCTCAACGAGGTGATCGTGGTACTGCTCCTCGCTGCCAAATACGACATTCCGGTTTGCCCGCACGGCGGGGGCGTGGGTCTGTGCGAATACACCCAGCATATCTCGATGTTCGATTACATCGCGGTGTCCGGCTCGCTGGAAGGCCGACTGCTCGAATACGTCGACCATCTTCACGAGCATTTCGTCGATCCGGTACAGATGCGTCGGGGACATTATCTCGTACCGGAAGCGCCCGGCTACAGCGTCACCATGAAGGCGGACTCGCTGAGCGCACACCAGTTTCCCGGCGGCAGTGCCTGGCAATAGTGGTTCAGGAACCGCTGACACGGGCACCTGAAGATCAACCCATGGCGTCGCTCATGCCGCCACCCCGAGCATTCGGGCACCGCCGACACCCGGCGGCGCCGTTTCGCAGGCCACACAGGCTTTTCACGCCATTCACGCTATTCACTTCACTAACGTTCTGGAGTTGAAAATGACAACAATCACACCTTCCCATCGCACGACTCATCCAAACACGCGCCCCGCCCGCACACGTTCCTCGCTGACAACGCTGATGGCAGCCGCGCTGCTGAGCTTGACCAGCCTGTCGGCGGTGGCTGCCACCGAAATGCCTCCTTTGCCGGACGTCACCGGTGATGTCGTCAAGGGCGATGGCAACGACTACAACCTCAAGTTCAACATCGGGCTGACTCAGTCCAGCGCGCAGTATCGTGGCCTGGAGTATTTCAAGAAGATCGTCGAGCAGCGCAGCGACGATCATATCAAGGTGCAGACGTTCCATAGTGCCCAGCTCGGCGACGATCTCCAGTCGGTCAGCGCCCTCCAGGCCGGCACGCTGGACATGACGGCGCCTTCCACTTCACCCATGGTCAGCATGTTCCCGCAGTTCGCGGTGTTCGACCTTCCCTTCCTGTTTCCGACACCCGAGATCGCCGACAAGGTGCTCGACGGCGATATCGGACAGCAGATGCTCAAGGACGCCTCGACCAAAGGACTGGTGGCTATCGGCTGGTCCGAGAATGGCTATCGTCAGCTGACCAACAGCGAACATGCCGTGACCTCTCCCGCCGATCTCGATGGCCTGAAAGTCCGCACCATGCAGAACCCGATCCATCTGGATATCTGGCGAACGCTCGGCGCCAACCCCACCCCGATGTCGTTCGCCGAGCTGTTCACGGCGCTCGAGCAGGGCGTGGTCGACGGCCAGGAAAACCCGTGGATCACCATCGAGTCCTCCAAGTTCAACGAGGTCCAGCCATACGCCACCGAGACAAACCACGTCTACACGCCGTTCATCACGCTGGTCTCCGAGCGCACCTGGAACCGGCTGCCGGAAAGCTATCAGCAGCTGCTGCGTGATGCCGCCAAGCAGATGGGCGACTACGAACGCCACGTCAGCCGTGTCATGAACGATCAGATCAAACAGGAACTGAAGGACGATGGCATGAAGATCACCGAGCTGACGCCGGAACAGGTCGCCGTCTTCCAGCAAGACCTGGCCCCGGTCTACGACGACTGGCGTGACAAGATCGGCGGCGACTTGATCGACCGCATCCGCGCCGAGTCGAAGGTCGACTCGAAGTAAGTGTCGCTTCGCCGTCGGCGCATGGGCGCGGGCGGCGAACCTTGAAGGATTACGGAGATCATGATGAGTGCCGACACCCCTGCTACCCGGGGTCTCCTGGGCTGGCTGCGTCAAACGCTGGAAATCGCTGCCGGGCTGCTCGTGCTGGGCGTCGTTTTCTGCGTCACGGCCAACGTCTTTGGCCGCTTCGTTCTCAACTATTCCTATACCTGGGCCGAGGAACTCTCCCGGGTATTGTTCATCTGGCTGGTGCTGCTGGGTGCCGGCGTCGGCAGTCTCGGCAACGAGCACGTGGCGGTCACCTTCTTCCGCGACAAGGCCCCTGCCGGGCTGCGCAAGGCTGCGGCGTTGCTGAGCATCGCCATCGTCTACGTCGTCTGCATCTGCATCCTGCTCGGGTTCAACGAAGTCATCTCGGGCTACACCAGCGCCACCCCGATGCTGGGCATTCCGCAGACCTTTCTCTATAGCGCCATGCCGGTAATGGCGATCCTCACCATAATCGCCAACACCATCGCCCTGGTTGGCCTGTTTCGGAGCAAGACGCCATGATCCTGTGGAGCATCCTGATAGGGCTGGCGGTCTGTATCGTCATTGGCATGCCGATCTCGTTCGGTCTGGCGGCCATCAGCCTGTTTATTTTCTTCGAATCCGGCTACTCGCTGTCGCCGATCGTCTCCCAGGCGGTCAACGGGCTGGACTCCTTCCCGCTGTTGGCGATACCGCTGTTCATCCTGGTCGGGGAAGTGATGAGCGCCGGGGGGATCGCGACACGTCTGGTTCGCCTCGCCAGTGCGCTGGTGGGCTTCGTCGCCGGCGGTCTGGGTCAGGTCGCAGTGTTGACCTCGATGTTCTTCGGCGGCATCAGCGGCTCCGCCGTCGCCGATGCCTCCGCCGTGGGCAGCATGATGATCGAACCCATGAAGCAGCATCGCTACAGCGCGCCGCTGGCGACCGCGATCGTGGTGGCGGCATCGGTCGTCGGCATCATCATCCCGCCATCGATACCGATGATTCTGTTCGGCGTTGTCACCAATACCTCGATCTCGCAGCTGTTCATGGCGGGAATCGTGCCCGGCATCCTGATCACGCTGGGGCTGGCGATCACGACTTACGTACAGTCTCGCAAGAACGGCCGCGGCCAGCCGTTTTCCGTGCCTGAGCTGTTCGCGGCGCTGAAGGAATCGCTGCTGGCCCTGCTGCTGCCAGTCATCATCGTCGGCGGCATCCTGTCGGGCGTGTTCACACCGACCGAAAGCGCGGCGATCGCGCTGGTCTATGCCTTCGCGGTATCGTTTTTCATCTACCGTAGCCTGACGCTGAAACGCTTCTTCGAACTGTGTATCGCCACTGGAAAACTCACCGGCGTCGTGATGTTGCTGCTCGCTTTTGCCAGCGTCCTGGCCTGGCTGCTGACGGCCAACATGATTCCACAGCAACTGGTGGTCACTCTCTCGACCATCACCGAGAACCAGTTCCTGTTGCTGCTGATACTGACGGGCTTCCTGCTGGTGGTCGGCTTTTTCATGGACCTCACGCCGGCGATGGTCATCCTGGCACCGCTGATGACCCCGGTCGTGGTCAAACTGGGCGTCGATCCGGTCTATTTCGGCGTGCTGATGTCGTTCGTTCTGGGGATCGGCTTGATCACCCCGCCAGTGGGAACGGTGCTCTATGTCGGCTGCGGCGTGGGCAAGGTCGGCATGGAGAGTCTGGTCAAGAGCCTGCTGCCGTTCTATTTCACGCTGGTCGCCCTGCTGGCACTGTTCCTGATCTTCCCTCAAATCGTGCTGTGGTATCGCTGACGTGAGGGGTTCCGATGAGATCGAGTGTTTCGACGAAGCGGTTTTTGACGATGTTTCGAGAGGTGACCCATGACCACGCGTGAAGCGCTGTTCGACGACCTGTCGGCGCTGCTGGGCAAGCGCGGGCTGCTGACCGATGGCGGCGACATGGAGCGCTATCGTGTCGACTGGCCGGGCTATCGCGGCGCCGCGCCGCTGGCCGTCGCCCGTCCCTCGACGACGCGCCAGGTAGCAGACGTGGTCAGCTACTGCCATCGTCATGATATCCCGCTGGTGCCGCAGGGCGGTCACAGCGGGCTGGTTGGCGGCGCGCTGCCTGATGCGGATTATCCCGAGCTGGTCCTCAGTCTCGAGCGGATGACCGCGATCCGCCATGTCGACCCCATCAATTTCACCATGAGTGTCGACGGCGGCTGCGTGCTGCAGTCGATCAAGGATGCCGCCGCCGCCGCCGACTGTGATTTTCCCCTCTCGTTGGGGGCTCAGGGAAGCTGTCAGATAGGCGGCAACGTCTCGACCAACGCCGGCGGGCTCAACGTGCTGCGCTACGGCATGATGCGTCAGCTGGTTCTGGGGCTGGAGGTAGTGCTGCCGGACGGGCGTATCTACAACGGCATGAAGGCGCTGCACAAGAACAACACCGGCTACGACCTGAAGCAGCTGTTCATCGGCGCGGAAGGCACGCTCGGCATCGTCACCGGCGCAGTGCTCAAGCTTTTCCCCCGCCCCCAGGTCAGCCGGACAGCGCTGCTGGCTTGCCCGGATATCGACGCGGTGCTCAAACTCTATGCGCTAGCACGCCGTAGCTGTTGCGATCTGTTGACCGCTTTCGAACTGGTCCCGCGCACCTGTCTCGAGCTCGCCATGGAGGCGTTACCCGAGTTGCGCGATCCACTGGAGACGCCGTCGCCGGTCTACGTACTGATGGAAGCGGCGGCGAGCGGGCCGGCAGATCTCGACGCGATGATCGAGAACCTGTTCGAGCGCGGTTTCGAAGCCGGCGCACTCACCGATGGCGTGCTCGCCAGCAGCGAAACGCAGGCCCGCAACCTGTGGCACATTCGCGAGGCGATGCTCGAAGGTCAGCGCAATCGCGGCGAGCACCTACGTACGGATATTTCGATACCGATCTCCTCGCTGAGCGCGTTTCATGAACGCGCCTCCCACGAGATTCAGGATCTGTACCCCCAGGCGACGGTCATCGCCTATGGTCACATCGGCGATGGCAATCTTCATTTCAACATTCTGCCGCCACCCGGCCTCGAAGCCGACGAACGTGCTGCACTGCTGCATGAGCTGGAGGAAAGACTGTTCGGTATCGTCGACGACTTCGACGGCAGCATCAGCGCCGAGCACGGTATCGGTCGCTTCAAGCAGAGCGCTTTCCTGGAGACGCTATCGGAGCCGGAGTACGACATCATGCGAGGCCTCAAGCATCTACTGGATCCGAGGTGCCTGATGTCGCCAGGTCGCATTCTCCCCCGCCCCATCGATTGATGCGCCCGGGTTCGCCCGGCGCGCTCGATTTTGCTCAGGAAGCCTCGCCATGCACGACCCTAACGCGGTTCAGGACAGCCAGATCGTTGGTTTCATCGGCACCGGCATCATGGGGGCGCCCATGGCCGGTCGCCTGGCCGCGGCCAGGCATCGCGTTCGCGCCTGGAATCGCACGCTCGACAAGCTGACACCCTTACAGCAAGCCGGTGTCGAAACGGCCAGTTCGCCCGAGGCCGCTGCACGCGGCGCCGATGTGGTCATCGTCATGCTGAGCGCGGGGCCCGTCTGCGACGAGATCCTGCTGGGAGACGACGGCGTCATCGCCACGATGTCACCCGGCAGCATTCTGATCGTGATGAGCTCGATCCCCGTGGAGACGGCTCGCCATCAGGCCGACATCGCCAATCGCCACGACGTCGGCTACCTGGATGCGCCGGTCTCGGGGGGCGAACGCGGCGCCATCGACGGCACACTGGCGATCATGGCCGGTGGCGAGGTAGAGGTCTTCGATCGTTGCCGGGCCTTGCTGGGAATTCTTGGCCGCCCGACGCATGTCGGGCCCGCGGGAAGCGGTCAGTTGGCCAAGCTCGCCAACCAGATGATCGTGGCGAATACCATCGCCACCGTGGCGGAAGCCTTGCTGCTGGTGGAACGCGGCGGTGCCGATCCCGCGCAGGTGCGGATGGCGTTGATGGGCGGGTTCGCGGACTCGACGATCCTCAAGATGCACGGTCAGCGCATGCTCGAGGAGGACTTCGCCCCGGGCGGCGCGGCCAAGTGGCAGTACAAGGATACCCAGACGGCAATGGCCCAGATGTCGCAGCTGGCGCTGGATCTGCCCATGAGCCGTCAGGCCGATGCGCTGTTTGGCGACATGCTGAGCCATGGCGATGGCGAGCTGGACCACAGCGCGCTGATCCGGGAGTTGCGCCGGCGCAACGGCATGCCGGTCGACTGAGCTCACGACACGACGGGCAGCCGGCGATCTGTCCGGTTAGCGCTGGCTCAACCAGCGCAGATATCCCGGCGCCCGTAGTTCGCCGGCGTGCCTGAAATTGGCCAACCGCTCCTGAACCAGTGACTCCGACGTTTGAAGATGCCGATACAGCGCCGCGCTGGCCGACGCCGGACGACGCGCCAGCATGTCTTCGAAGACCTGCCGATGCGCGGCGAAGAATGGGTCGCCGGGCGGCAATTCGATCTCCCCACCCAGCAGATGTTTACTGATCAACAGGATCGGTCGCGTCCGTTGGAGCATGATCAGGATCTCGGAATTGCCACCATGCTCCAGCGCTTCATGATGCAGATCGTTTTCCAGCGCATCGAGCTGGCTGGCCTGAACCCTGGGGTAACGAGCCTGGGCGCGATCCAGTCTATCCAGATAGCGCTGGATGGCAGCATCGGAGATCCGCTCGCAGGCGCGCGCGATCATGAACGGCTCCAACTGGCGGCGGGCATCATACAGCTGATGCAATCGCTCGTTATCCAGCGGCACCACATTCCAGCTGCTGTACTTGATCTTCTCGACGACACCGAGCGACTGCAGCTGCAACAGGATACGGTAGGTCGTGGCACGACTGACGTCCAGCGACTTGGCCAGTTGCAGCTCATTGAGCTCGAGACGACCCTTCATCGAGCAGAGCACGATGTCGTGCTCGACCTTTTCCGCCAAGGCGCGCCAGGAATCCGTGCGTTTGACCGAAGCCCTGCCGCCCGCCGCGCGAAAATCCGCGGCGGTCAGCGAACGACGTACGACCGCGCGAGGCTCGCGCCCCACCAGAAACCCCCGCCCCTCGAAGCGACTGATGGCGCCTTCCTGGTGCAGCCGACCCAGGGTCTGGCGTACCGGCGAGCGACTCATGCCGAAAATGTCGGCGATGTTTCCCTCGAGCAGTACCAGCCCGGGCTCCAGATGACCGCTGGCCATGCTGCGCAGCAGCGCTTCGTATAACTGATCCTTGAGCGTCTTGGCCATCGACCTCGTTTCCGCCACGTATCGGGAGCAAGTGTATCGGGAGCGCGTGAACCGGCACGTGCCACGATTCAGCGATAACGAGTATTGCATACAAAGATCGTCACTGACTGTCCGACCTAGGGACTAGGCGCTGTCTGAAAAGTCGAGGAGCGACGGCAAGACCGGGGCGCGTAGCCAAGGCAAGAATCGATGAAGACGGACCGGGCTGGCGTACCCGTTTACGCGGTGTCAATGAGCCTCTTGACCGGGCTGGCGCACCAGCCGATTTTTAACGCCGCATGGCCGAGCGCAGGCAGTTTTCAGACAGCGCCTAGCACCTGATACGCGGGGTGACCACCAGAAAAGCGCCGCCCACATCAGTGGGCGGCGCTTTGACGATAGCAGGCATCGCTATCGGATATCACTCGTTTGCGTCTGTCCAACTCGGGTCAGACCCGCTTGGTTTCAGGCGCGAGAGCGACGAACCGGGGCATCGCCATCGGTGCGGCGACGCGGCGCGCGTTCGGGCGCACCGTCATCCTCGGAGATTTCCAACGGCCGCCCACCAACACGAGCACGAGCCATCTTGGTCAGAATCGAGGCGGGCAGACCGCTCGGCAGCTCGACCACGGAGAAGGCGTTGCGAATATCGATACGACCGATTCGACCGCCTTCGATACCGCCTTCATTGGCCAGCGCGCCGACCAGTTGGCCCGGCTTGACGCCGTCTTTGTGGCCTACCGAGACGCGATAACGCGTCATGCCTTCACGCGGCGTGCTTTCGCGACGACGCGGTGCGCGCTCGCGGCTGCTGTCACGACCACCACTCTCGCGTCCCGTCTCGCGGCGAGCCGGCGAGTTGGTGATGCGACCGATCGGGGCTTCGCCACCACGTGCCAACGTCGCCAGCGCCGCTGCCAGATCGATCGGGTCATGACCCTCTTCGACCAGCTTCTCGATCAGTCCACGCTGATGATCCGCGCCAGCTTCGAGCATTTCGCGCAGACGCGCACTGAAGCGATCATCCCGGTGCGCGCGAATGGCCGCGTCGTCGGGTAGCGGCATCTCGGTCATGGACTGGCCGGTCGCCTGCTCGACCCAACGCACTTTGCGGGACTCGCGGCCACCGGCGAAGGTAATGGCGATGCCGTCTCGGCCCGCACGGCCGGTACGACCGATACGGTGAATGTAGGCTTCGGAATCCTGCGGCAGGTCATAGTTGACCACGTGCGTGATCCGCGGCACATCGAGGCCACGAGCCGCGACATCGGTTGCCACCAGCACGTCGACCTTGCCACGCTTGAGACGCGTCACGGTACGCTCGCGCAGGCTCTGATCGAGATCGCCCGACAGCCCGGCTGCGTTGACGCCGCGCGCGGTAAGCTGCTCGACCAACGTGGTACAGGCGGCACGAGTACGGACGAACACGATGGCCGCGTCGACCGCTTCGATTTCCAGGATACGGGCCAGCGCCTCCAGCTTGCTGGGGCCTTCGACACGGACTACCCGCTGCTTGATGTTCTCGCCGGTGCTGATCTTGGAATCGATCGCGACCTTGACCGGATCGACCAGATAACGATTGACGATACGCTCGATCTCGCTCGGCAACGTGGCCGAGAAGAAAACCCGCTGGGCGTCTTTCGGCGTGTCTGCCACGACGCGCTTGACGTCATCGATGAAGCCCATGCGCAGCATCTCGTCGGCTTCGTCGAGCACCAGGGCTGACAGACCGTCGAGCTTGAGGCTTTTGCGATCCAGGTGATCGATGATGCGACCGGGCGTGCCGACGACGACCTGAGCGCCACGCTTCAGCGCCGACAGCTGCTCGCGATAATCCTGGCCGCCACAGAGAGTCGCGATTTCCAGGCCTTTCAGATTCTGACCGTACTTCGAGAACGAAACGGCAACCTGCTGCGCCAGTTCCCGAGTCGGCGCCAGCACCAATACTTGCGGTTCACGCCGGCCGAGATCGAGACGGCTCAGCAGCGGCAGCGCGAACGCTGCGGTCTTGCCGGTACCGGTCTGCGCCTGGCCCAGCATGTCACGCCCTTCCAGCAGCGCAGGGATGGTCTGCGTCTGGATCGGCGAAGGAGTTTCATAGCCCAGGGTTTCGAGGGCAGTCAGTACTTCCGGCAATAGAGCCAGATCGCCAAAGCTAGGCGAAGCAGTAACAGTCGAGGTCATTTCACACCTTGGAGTTGCCGGTAGGCACCGGCGAAAATGTCATGGCATTAATGGCGTGATCACCACTGAATGCCGGTCGCACCAGGCATTGCGCTTATCACTCCGTGATTCACGAAAGCGATAGCGTATGTGGCGACCTTGATGCGCCCGGTTGCTTGAAACATCAACCGATCTAGGCGCTCCATCGTTGCATCCGGACGCGAAAACGGCAGAGCCGTGCGTCATGTACGAGATACGTCCGGTGCTGGGCATCGACTCACAGGTCGATGGCGTCGATTACAGACATATCGGCAGGATGGTGGGGTCAACACATGCGAGGAGGCGCTACTATACCATCGATGTAGGCGCTTCACCACCGGAACGTAAAAATCCTACCCGCGGGACGCTGGGCGGCCCGTTCAGAGAGGCACGTCTGAACGAGCTCCAGGCACCCTTCCGCCGGCCTACCCGGCACGGGATGATACTCACCGCCGAACCCCGTAGACTGCGGGTTTTCCTCGCTTCTCCCGTTTTTTGCAAAGCGGTTGCCGGCAATCCGGTTTCTTCTAACCGGATCTCTTCTAACCGCACCCCTTTTGATCCGATTCCTTGCCACCTTACTTCTTTTCTCTGGACGCCGAGCCCCTTCGCCATGCCGATACCCAAACCCACGCTGTGGATCGACGCCGACGCCTGCCCTCGCGTCGCTCGCGACATCATCATCCGCGCCGCCGAGCGCACCCGCACCCAGGCCTGGATGGTCGCCAATCATGCGCTGTCGCTGCCGCCGTCGGCGTGGGTCAAGTCACGCATGGTGGCGCAGGGATTCGACGCCGCGGACAACGCCATCGTCGAGGCGGCTACCGCTGGCGATCTCGTCATCACCAGCGACCTGCCGTTGGCGCAGGAAGTCATCGAACGAGGAGCCGAGGTCATGACCACCCGCGGTGAAAGCCTGACGCTCGACAACATCAAGGCACGGGTGCAGATGCGTGACTTCATGGAGACCCTGCGCGCCAGCGGTGAACATACCCGGGGGCCCAACGCCTATACCGACGGCGATCGACGAGAGTTCGCCAATGCGCTGGATCGCTGGTTGCAGCGCCATGTTCGCGCCTGACGCAGCCAATCCCGGCACGAGCCATACCCGCGCCGGGAACAGCGTGGACTGTCAGTCGGCGCCGCGAATCCCCTGCCCCGGCAACCGCTCGCGATCATGGGGCGCATCCAGCGCCAGAGAAGGGCCCACCGGAACGATCCGGGTCGGATTGATCGTCGGATGGCTGTAATAGTAATGGCGCTTGATGTGATCGAAGTCGACCGTCTCCGTCATGCCCGGCCACTGATAGAGTTCCCGCAGGTAATTCGAGAGGTTCGGGAAATCCGCAATGGGCTGCCGGTTGCACTTGAAGTGGCCGTAATAGACGGCATCGAAACGCACCAGCGTGGTGAATAGACGGATATCGGCTTCCGTCAGCCATGCACCTGCGAGGTAGCGCTGGCCATCGAGGCGCGCCTCCATACGATCGAGACACGCGAACAACGCCTCGAAATGCTTTTCGTAGACCGCCTGCTCGGTCGCGAAGCCGGTCTTGTAGACTCCATTATTGATGTTGTCGTAGACATCCGCATTGACCGCGTCGATGACATCGCGCAGATCGGCAGGATAGAAATCCAGACGATTGCCGGTCAACTCATCGAAGGCCGAATTCAACATGCGCAGAATCTCTGCCGATTCATTGTTGACGATACGCCGCTGGTGTCGGTCCCACAGCGCCGGCACCGTCACTCGGCCCGTGTAGTGAGGATCGCTCAGGGTGTAGAGCTGGCGATGATAATCGACGTGATTGAGGTCATCGCCACTCGATCCCTCATCGATCCGATAGGACCAGCCCTGATCGAGCATCAGCGGGCTGGTATGAGAAACGCCGATCAATCCTTCCAGGCCCTTGAGCTTGCGCATGATCAGCGTGCGGTGGGCCCAAGGACAAGCCAGCGATACGTATAGATGGTAGCGACCGGGTTCTGCCGCTAGCCCAGGCTGGCCATCCGGCCCCGCTGCGCCGGCTGGGGTGATCCAGTCGCGCAGCTTGGCGGATTCGCGTACGAATTCGCCGCCATGGCTCTTGGTGTCGTACCACTGATCTCGCCATTCTCCCTCGACAAGCAATCCCATGACGCTCTCCTGTTCATTCGACGGTTCATGCCGTTCGACGATGGTTGTCGCGCAGCCAAATGCACGCCACTGCAGACGACGCCCGATTCCCGGTCGTCATCGGCGAGCCACCAACAGCGGAAGCTGTATCGAAGACAGCATAGGCATAGTTGCCGAGAGGTCGAGCGCAATGACTCGACTCATTCGTTCGGCTGCCTCGACGGGTCCCGTTCCTGAGGCAGCGCCTCTCGGGGGCAGGTTGTCACTACGCTCGCCATCAGCGTTCGGGCCAGCGCCAGCGTTGCCGGGCCGGCACCATCGACGTCCCGGTAGACGACCTGGAGCGAAACCCGGCGCACGCCACCGGCACGCAGCGGCAGCGCCTTCAACCGCCCCTGATCCAGCGCCGTACGAATGCGAGTTTCCGGCACCCACGCAAAGCCCAGACCCCGTTCCAGCATATCGATCGAGGTCGACAGATGGCCAAGCGTCCAGCGTTGTTCGGCCTTCAGCCAGCCGGCATCGAGCCGATGGCGAATCGCGGAATCGCGCACGACCAGTTGCCGATACCGCTCCAGGTCCCGCAGATCGAGCTCGCGTTGCAATTGATGCAGAGGATGTCGGGGATGCGCAACGGCGATAAAGGGAACGTCCACGATGGGTTGCCCCAAAAATCCCTGCGCGCTGACACCGGAGATGATCAGATCGGCGCGCCCCTCGTACAACATCTCGACAGCACCGTTGAGTACCGTCTCGTGCAATTGGATACGCACGTGCGGAAAGGCATCGGAAAACTGTGTCAGTGCCTCGGCCAACGCATCGGCGGGAAAGACCTGATCCACCGCCAGCGTCACTTCCGCTTCGAGCCCGCCGGCAAGACGCTCGGCCACATCTTCCAGTGACGCCGCATTTTCGATCAACTGGCGTGCGCGACGCAGCAGCAGAGCTCCCGCCTCGGTCAGCACGACCTGACGTCCTTTAGGTTCGAAGAGCGTCACGCCCAGCTGTTCCTCGATCTTGTGAATCGCATGATTGAGCGTCGACGGACTCCGATGAATCACTTCGGCGGCCTTGGCAAATCCACCGTTATCCGCCACCGCCGCCAACATTTGCCACTGCAGCAATGTCACTTTCGGCACATCTCTCTCCTGTTAGCGCGAAACCGGATCTGCAGAAGAAGGGGTAAAAATCCCGATGTCTTTTCTTTTGACATTCTACCCACAGATCGAGCACTACCGTTCCGATTGTGAATGACTCATTGTCACGGTGCCGACAGAATCGTCCAGAATGACGCAATCTCGATACGCAATAAAAGTTCTACAGAACTTTTACGGGAATGGTTCGAACCCGAAAACAGCCATTTGTTTAGCACCATATCAGTGCAACATCGTGCACTACTGCGTTACATCCTCTTACCCCGGCCCTTCAAACTCAGCCCCTGAACGCATTCCTCACGACTGCGTCATCGCCCGAATGACGCGGGCACAGATACTGTATTTAAATACAGACTAGGCAATTAACACCCGCTTGGGGTATGGTTCTCCGGCCTTTATTTAAATTTGTCATCCTTTTTATCCGGGCCTTCAACTTCATGTTGCGAATATTTCATTCGCTACCCCGCACGCATAAAGTGTTATTGCTACCGGTTGCCACCATGGTCACCGTGCTGGGTACGCAGAAAATTATCGGCGTTTTCGGGGACACCGAAAGCGCACAAAATCAGATTCCCGTTGCGACGACGACCACCATTTCTCAGTCGATCGTCAATTCGGCCGCGTCAGATGAGCCGGCCTCTACCACATTTTCTTTCGGCGATTTGGCGAAAGATATCCCGCTGGCGCAACTCAAGCCGTTGGAAGTGATGCGCCTCGACCTCATCCCTGAAGCGCAGGCCGATGAAGGCTCTTCGGCATCGATGCCGAATCAGGCCGTCTCTCCCATCGTCAAGCCGGCAATCACGCCCGGCGTCAAACAATTGGCGAGACAGCTGCCTGCAGAAGACATCCAGTCTGCGACCGATGAAGACGATGACAGCATCGGTGGTACGTCTTATGAAGATTGGTCTTTCGACAACTCGCTGGACCCTTCCGGCGATACGGAGTTGGGCGACGAGATCGCTTCTCGCGAAACCTATGTACCGGAGTGGCAAAGTTACACCATTCAGAACGGTGATTCTTTCGCGCTGACCGCCGAGAGAACGTTGGGTCTGGCTTACAGCGATGTGATGCAGATTCTCAACACCGTACCCGACAAGAAAGTGCTGACTCGCTGGCGCGTCGGTCACAGCTTCGACTATAAACTCGATGAGCATGGTCAGCTTCTCGCCCTGCGTTTGATGAAGGATCCCCGCGAGGGCTACCTGATTCAGCGCGACGACGAAACCGCCGATTTTGCCTATTCACCGATCGAAAAGACCGGTGAATCATCTCAGCGCATGTTCAGCGGCACCGTCAATGGCTCGTTCGCGCTGTCAGCTCAGTCGACCGGCCTTTCCAATGCGGAAGTCTCCGAACTGACCAGCGTGCTGTCGAAGAAACTCGATTTTCGCCGCGATGCACGCGCCGGCGATCAGTTTCGAGTCCTGGTGGAGTCCGACATGATCGACGGACACTCCATGGATTCCAAGGTTCTGGCCGCCGAGTACGAGGGCCAGCGCATGAATCTGACGGTACTGCGTAACGACGCCGACGATCACTTCTATACCCCGGACGGCAACAGCCTCGATCCCGCTTTCGACCGCTACCCGTTCCAGGGCCACTACCGCATCAGCTCACCGTTCAACCTGCGCCGCCACCACCCGGTCACCGGACGTATCAGCCCGCACAAAGGTACCGACTTCGCGATGCGCAGCGGCACCCCCATCGATGCCCCGGCGGATGGCGTGGTCGAACGGGTGGTCAATCACCCGATCGCCGGGCGCTACGTCGTCATTCGGCACAACAACGGCTACGTGACGCGCTACCTCCACTTGAGCAAGGCCCTGGTCAAGCCGGGCGAACACGTCAAGATGGGCGAGGAGATCGCACTATCGGGCAGCACCGGACGCGTTACCGGCCCGCACCTGCACTACGAGGTAATGGTCAACAATCATCAGGTCGACGCCATGCGCGTCAAGCTGCCGGAGTCCCAGCGCCTCAGAGGCGATGCCTTGGCCGCGTTCAAGCGCCAATCGGAAAATCTGCTGGCCAAGCTGGATCAGAATGGCGACAACGAACCGGCCATCGCGCAGGTCAACGTCAAGAAGAGCAGCGATACCGACGACAACACCTGAGCCGCCTCGTCCGCCGGTTTTCGAGCCCTGCCATGGCAGGGCTTTTTCATGCCTGCCGGTCTTGTCCTCGCCGGCCAGTCGTAACAAACCGTTGATCAGATGCCCGCGCTTGTTATCAATGTGCAAGAGGGGGGTAGCACTTTCGCGCGTATCGGATCATTCTGGTACTGACTTCATCCGTCAGCGAGGTAACGCCGACACAGTCTTTACGTTCCCACGACAGTGGCACTGACGGAGTGAATCGCGCGACATCGAGCTGTCACCGCACTCTGTCAGGGTCGAGAAGCCTTGAACTCACAGGAGTGCTTTTGCCGATGGTACGAATCGACAAGAAAGCTAACAGGCTCTACGTACTGGACACCAATGTCCTGATCCACGACCCAGCAGCCCTCTACCACTTCGAAGAGCATGACGTCGTCATCCCGATGACCGTGCTCGAGGAGCTCGATAAACACAAGAATGGTATGCGCGAGATCGCGCGAACGGCACGCCAGATCAGCCGTACCCTCTCCGACCTCACTGCCCACGTTACCCCGCAAGAAATACAGCAAGGCATTCCCATTCCCCGCGTCACCGGTGACCCGGCCGGGCGGCTGCGCTTTCTCTGTTATCCGGACCTAGCCCCACTGGAGTCTTTGGAAAACTCCCCAGATAATCGCATTCTCGCCGAAACCTGCCGGCTTCGCGATGAACGCCCGGACGCCTCGGTCACGCTGGTAACCAAAGACATCAACCTGCGAGTCAAGGCGGCGGCGCTCAACGTGCCGGTCGAAGACTATCTCAACGACAAGGCGTTCGATGATCTCGACGCCATGATCGAGGGGGCGAAAGTCTACGCCGATGCCGGTCGTGACGGTCGCAGTCTGTGGGAATCGCTGGACGTCGAGGTCATGGTCGAACGGACCGATGGCCACACGTTCTATCATCTGGAGGGATGTATTCCCGAGGACTGGCACGTGGGAATGCTCGTGTCCGATAGCGACAACGGTGCGGAATTCGAAGCGATCGTACGCAGTCATGGGCCCAGCAGAGCCACCCTGCAACTGCTGGTCAACTATCGCCATCATGGCGGGGTCTGGGGCGTACATGCGCATGACAGCCGTCAGAACTTCGCCCTCAACCTGTTGATGGATCCCACCATCGACTTTCTCACCCTCGCCGGCAGCGCCGGTACCGGCAAGACCTTCATGACCCTGGCAGCGGCGCTGCAGCAGACGCTGGACGGCAAGCGGTTCGAACGTATCGTCTTCACCCGGGCGCCGATCCCGATGGGAGAGGATATCGGCTTTCTGCCGGGCACCGAGGAGGAGAAGATGTCGCCGTGGATGGGCGCGTTCCACGACAACATGGATAACCTGCTACGCGACGAGCGTGAAGGCTCGTCGAGCTGGAACGATGGCGCCACCCGACAGCTGATTGGTTCTCGCGTGCAGATCCGCTCACCCACCTTCATGCGCGGACGCACGCTCAACGATACTTTCCTGATCATCGACGAGGCACAGAACTTCACGCCCAAGCAGCTCAAGTCGCTGGTGACGCGGGCCGGGCGTAACACCAAGATCGTCTGTCTGGGAAACGTGGGGCAGATCGACACCCCCTATCTCACGGCCAACACCTGCGGCATGGCAGCGGTCGTGGAACGTTTCCGTGACTGGCCGCATGCCGGTCACATCACGCTGAAAAGCGTCGAGCGTTCAAGACTGGCGCTTGCCGCAGAAGAGCTGCTGTAGCTTTCTCCACGACCTGCCACCGGACGCAAAACGCCCTGGCCAAGCCAGGGCGTTTTCGTCGGGCCACGGGCTCCTGCTATCGATCGTCATCCTCGGACGACTTCTTGTTGTTCATGACGTCTTCGATCAACTGCTCGGATTCGCTGCGAGGCGTCTCGGCCATGATCCGTTCGGCCTCTTCCCACGCGCAGACTTCCGTGTTGCAGGATGTGCAATA
This sequence comes from Salinicola socius, assembly GCF_001937195.1. Lineage (GTDB taxonomy): Bacteria > Pseudomonadota > Gammaproteobacteria > Pseudomonadales > Halomonadaceae > Salinicola > Salinicola socius. The sequence goes on from NZ_MSDO01000017.1 coordinate 165,766, forward strand.
GACGTGATCGTCCGGTGATTTGGCCTGAGAGACTTTCATCATGTGATTGCCGCAGTTGGGGCAACCCTTGGGCATACGAAACTCTTCGGAAAAGTCTGACACGGTATCGCTCCTTGTTGACCATTGAACGCGGCCCCTTGAATGCGGACCGTCGAACGTCTGCGTTGAGTGTAGTCGAGTTGTGGATCGCTGCGGCGTCAGTCGCGAATCGCCGCGACGCCCTCTCGTGGACGACTCTTGCTCCAGGAGGTGTTCAGCGCCGCCAGACCACGCACAGGTTGTTGGCCGGTAACTCGTGAATCGCCTCGCAGGCGAACCCGTTGTCGTTGGCCAGCGCCAAGACCGCTTCGAGATCGCGTATTCCCCAGCGAGCGTCGCGCGAGCGAAGATCCGCATCGAACACCTCGTTACTGGGCGCGGTATGCTCGCCATTACTTCGAAAAGGACCATAGACGATCAGCAAGCCGCCAGCGGGTAGCTGCCGCCCCGCCTCGGCCAACAGCGCCTCGCTCGCGCCCCAGGGCGAGATATGCAGCAGATTGATGCAGACGATGGCTGCCAGATCGGGCAATGACGGCCACTGCCCGGTGACATCCAGGCGCACCGGCGCGGCAAGATTTTCGAGCATTTCGGTATCGCGCCAGGCATCGATCGATGCCAACGCGCGCTCGCTCGGGTCCGTCGGCTGCCAGCAGAGCGGAGCCAGGTGCCGAGCGAAATAGACCGCGTGCTCACCACTGCCGCTGGCGATTTCCAGCACCCGCCCCGTCTGCGGCAACACCGATTGCAACACCTCCAGAATCGGCCGCCGGTTGCGCTGCGCGGCCGGACTGGAAAGACGACGATCCGAGCGCCCGCCCTCGAGGTTATCCATGCTGTTCATGGCAGGCTCCGTTCAAACGAGCGTCGCGGTCAGCCACGCGGCGATATCCTGCGCCTGTTCCGGACACAGGCTATGCCCCATCTCATAGGTGCGATAATTGACCGGATAGCCAAGCGACTCGACGCGCTCGGCTCCTTCGCGGCCAAGCGTTTCAGGGACCACCGGATCGGCCGAGCCATGATGAACCTCGATGGGCAGACGGCGGTTGGCGCCGGCCAGGTCGATGCTATCCGCGGTCGCGAAATAGGTCGAGAGCGCCAGCAGCCCGGCCAGGGGATGCGCACAGGAGAGCGCCGCTTCATAGGCTACCGCGCCGCCCTGGGAGAAGCCGGCGATCACGATACGACGGCTATCGATGCCGGCAGCGATCTGATCATCGATCAATGAATGGATGCGCTCGGCGGAGGCGCGCAACTGATCGACATCGACCCGACGCCCAAGATTCATCTCCAGAATGTCGTACCATGCCGACATCGTCATGCCACCGTTGACGGTCACCGGTAGCTGCGGCGCATGGGGTAGCACGAAGCGCACGGCCAACGAGTCCGGCAGCCCCAGCGCCGGTACCAGCGGCTCGAAATCGTGGCCGTCGGCGCCCAGTCCGTGAAGCAGAATGACACAGGCATCGGCTGTTCGCCCATCCGTCGGTTCAATGATCAGTTCTTGCACAGATGCCATCTTGGATTGCCCTCTTCACCGGTCAGCCCGGTATGCGTTCGAAATTTTCGTCGCCCAGTTTAACGTGTCATCCGAAAGCTTGCCTGCTGCGTAGCTAGAACCCATTAGCTGGATCAACGGCTCGACGCTTCTCATGGGACGATCTGGAACCGGTGCTATGCTGACCTCGAATCGCCCGATACGACTCAAGGACGAGCCATGATGTTCTCTCTCAACCAGGCACCTCGCGGGTACCTGGTACTGGCCCTGCTGTCACTCGACATCCTGTTGCTGACGCCGGAGCTGCCGTGGGCCGGGTTCCCGCCAACACACTGGGTCGCGCTCGAAGCGCCGCTAATCATCGGCTTACTGGCGCTGTTGCCGCCCGCGCCCTGGCGACGCTGGCTAGCGGGCCTGGTAGCGCTTTTCGCGCTGACGATCGTCTTCGGCGCGGCCGGAGACGCCTTGATGCAGACCATGCAGGGTCGCTCCCTGAACCTCTATGTCGACATCAAACTGGTTCCGATCCTGATCGAGCTGATCGTTGCCAATCTCGGCCTGCCGCTGGCGATCGGCGGATTATTGATCGTCGGCCTTGCCCTGTTCGCCCTGGGCCTCGTACTGACCGGTCTGCTACAAGGGTTCCATGCTCGCAATACGCCGCGCGGGCTCGCGCTGCTGTTGATCGTGGTGGGCGGTGTCGGCCTCGCTCGCATCGACACCCTGCAGGACGACGACGCCTCGGGATGGATGGCCAAGATCGGCCATCCTGCCGTCAGCTTCATCACGTTCGAGTGGCAGCGCGCCCTGCAGACACGCGAAGCCATGGCGACGTTCGGGCGCCGGCTTTATCAGGATGATCACGCGTATGCGAAACCCGGCGGCCAGTCGCTACCGGGACTGGCGAATACCGATGTGATTCTGGGCTTCATCGAATCCTACGGCGTAGCGGCCATCGAGCGCGCGCCGTTCAAGACCGAGATCCAGCCACGCCTCGAGGTGATACAAAACCAGCTCGCCGCTGCCGGCCTATCGGTTGTCACCGGACGCGTCACCGCTGCCACCTTGGGCGGACAGTCGTGGCTCAACCATGCCACTTTCGCCAGCGGCCTGCCCATTACGTCGCAGCTGCGCTTCGAGCTGATGATCAACAGCCCGCATTCGACCCTGATCGACGACTTCAAGGCCTCCGGTCACGATACGATCGCCATCATGCCGGGCATTACCCGGGACTGGCCGGAAGGCAGTCTCTACGGTTACGACGAAATTCATACTGCCGACAGCATGGGCTACCGGGGCCCTTCGATGGGTTGGGCCAGCATGCCGGACCAGTTCACCTGGCAACGGGTCGAGGACTACGTACGCGCGCGCCATGACGGCCCCACTTTCACCGAGCTGGCCACGCTATCGAGTCACGCCCCGTGGTCGCCGGTCATCGACATGGTCGACGACTGGTCGACGATCGCCGATGGTGAAATCTTCGATCATTGGCAAGGTGCGGGCAAAGATTACGCCTCGCTGTGGCATGACACCGAAGCGATGCGTCGAAACTACGGACCCGCCATCGACTATTCGCTACAGGCCGCCTTCGGCTTCGCCGAACGCTACCTGGGCAACCATGAGCTGGGCAACGAGGGGAGTGGCAACGAGGGGTTTGGCAAGGAGAGGCTTGGCGACGATGGATCAGGCGAAGACCGAACGACCGAACATACCTTGATGATGATCCTCGGCGATCACCAGGCCGCGCCGGCGATCATCGGCGCCAGCCCGGGCAAGGATGTTCCGCTGCATATCATCAGCGACGACCCGCAACTGCTGACAGGGTTCCTCGATCACGGTTTCCGGCCCGGCATGTTTCCACCCGGACCGGATGCGGCAATTCCCATGCAGGCGATGCGCGGCCTGCTGCATCAGATTTACGCCGACGTCACTCCTGGTGAGAAGGTGACGACTTCAGGTTCCGGCTCTTGATCAGGCTGGCAACGGTGGTGATGACCAGCGTTCCCAGGATGATCGTCATCGACAGCCAGATCGGGATTTCCGGCACCAGATGCAGTGGCTGACCGTCATTGATGAACGGCAGGCTGTTGGTATGCATCGCCTCGATGATCAGTTTGACGCCGATGAAGGCCAGGATGAACGACAGCCCCAGACTGAGGTAGACCAGGCGCGTCAGCAAGCCGCCGAGCAGGAAGTAGAGCTGCAGCAAACCCAGCAACGCGAAGGCGTTGGTGGTGAACACGATGTAGGGCTCTTTGGTCAGCCCATAGATCGCAGGGATCGAGTCCAGCGCGAACAGCACGTCGGTCATGCCCAGCGCCACCACCACCATGAACAGCGGTGTCACCAGACGCTTGCCGTTCTGGACCGTCAGCAGGCGATCGCTGTCGAATTCATCGGTTGCCGGCAGCCGTTTCTGAATCCAGCGCACGATGGCATTGGGCTCGTACTCTTCGTTTTCGTCATGACCGCCCGCCCCCTCACGCACCAGTTGGAACGCGGTATAGAGCAGGAACAACCCGAACAGGTAGAACACCCAACTGAATTGCGCGATGGCCGCCGCACCGACGGCGATGAAGAGTCCGCGCAGGATCAGCGCGATCACGATCCCGATCAGCAGCGCTTTCTGTTGATAAGCGCGCGGCACCGCAAACTTCGACATGATGATCAGGAAGACGAACAGGTTGTCAACCGAGAGGCTCTTCTCGGTGATGAAACCTGCAAAATACTCGGCGCCATGCTGTGCACCCCAGACCCACCACAGCCCGCCACCGAAAATGGCGGCCAGGGCAATGAAGAAGACCGACCACCAGGCCGCTTCCTTGAACGTGGGATCATGGGGTTTACGCACATGGGCGTAGAAATCGAAAATGAACAGCGCGGCAATGCCAGCGACAGTCGCCAGCCACACCCAGACGGGTACGTGCATAGAGAAACCTCCGGTAGACGGTGAACGTCACCGAAAGTCTCTCCCGCCGCTCTGATTGCCCATGTCTCAATTCAAGACATGACTGACAGAGCGACCGATAGTGCCGGGGCATATGGCCCGTGCTGACGACGCTATCGTCGGGGAGGATCGATCGATCCTGCCCGTGGGATACTCCCCTTCCGTGCTGGTCGCATTGTGTCTTGAAGCCCTGATGTAAGCAAGCGCGCAAGCCAGTCTCCAAGAGGGTCTGGCGTGCGTCGGTCAGCCCGCCAGCACCACGGTACGCCTGCCATGCAGGAATACCCGCTTTTCCTGATGGAAGCGAACGGCTCGGGACAGGGTCAGACACTCGATATCGCGCCCCCGCGCCACCAGGTCCTCCGGGTAATGACTGTGATCCACCGACTCGACCCCCTGAGCGATGATCGGCCCTTCGTCGAGATCGTCATTGATGTAGTGCGCGGTCGCACCGACCAGCTTGACACCCTTGTCGTAGGCCTGGTGATAGGGTTTCGCCCCCTTGAAACCGGGCAGCAGCGAATGGTGGATATTGATCGCACGCCCGGCGAAGTGGCGACATAGTTCGGGAGACAACACCTGCATGTAGCGTGCCAGGATCACCAGCTCGGCGCCGCTCTCCTCGATCACCTGGCGCACCTGTGCTTCCTGCTGCGGTTTGGTCTCGGCCGTGATCGGCAGGTGGTGGTAAGGCAGATCATGCCATCGGGCCAATGGCTCCAGGTCCGGATGATTGGAGACCACCGCGCGCACGTCGATCGAGAGTTGCCCGGTGCGATAGCGATACAGCAGGTCGTTCAGGCAGTGATCCGCCTTCGAGACCATGATCACCACCGGCAATCGATAATCCGGCGCCATCAGCTCGAACGACATGCCGAACTCGGTCGCACGCGTCTCGAAGCGATCCCGAAAGCTCGCCTCGGAGAACCCGGCGAGTTCCGGGCGAAACGCCGCGCGGATGAAGAACTGCCCGCCCTGATAATCGTCGAAGGAGTGCAACTCGGTGATGTAGCAGCTTTGCTCCTTCAGGAATCGGGTGACGACATCCACCGTCCCCAGCCGGCTGGGACACTGGGCCGCCAGCACCCATACGTCACGGGCGCCGCTCACGACATCGTCTCCGTGTCGACTACCGCGGCCCGGGATATCGTCGCCCCCAGCTCGGCGGGACGATAGTCGATGCCATACTCCTCGCCGGCATCCAGCAACCAGCGCAAACAGTAGTCGGCAAAACTACGTCGTATCACCAGCTCCCAGCGCTGCTCGTCGACACGTCGAATCACCGCCGTCGCCTTGGCGAAGACGCTCGTGACACCTCTGCCTACCGGGAAAGCCCGGGGATCGACGTCGTAGGCGGTGGACTTCATCAGGACATCGACGGCGCAGGCGCCATCGAGCTCGAGCAGCGTCTGACCGCCGCTGACATCGACGATGCTGAAATGGGCACTGCCGAGGGCTTCGCGCAGTTCACGCTGCAGCCGAAAACCCTCGCCAGCGGCGACGATCAGCAACCACTCATCAGGTGATAGCCACTGCAGGGATCCTGCCTCACCCATGACCAACCGCTGCGGCTCGGTGGGCAACGCCAGGCCGAGCACGGCCTGGACCGACGCGATCAGCACCTCGGACTCGCCGCGCAGGATCAGATGATCGAGAAATGCATTCTCGCGTAGCACGACGGAGGATTCACCGCCCGAGGCCGTGGCTGCGAACTGATGCAACGGCGACTGCGTGGTGACCGCCCGTGCGGGATGCGGGTCGAAATAGGCGAACCTGGGCATGTTGGCGTTTTCCTCAAATATTCTGACGTTGCCCTTTCGGGTCATAGAAGATCGAGCTGACCACTTCGGCCACGTGGGTCACGCCATCCGGCATCGGCAGATAGACCTTCTCGCCCAATCGCTTGTGCCCGCCCTTGACCACGGCCAGCGCGAAGCCGTGCTCCAGCGTCGGGCTGTAGTAGCTGGAGGTCACGTGGCCCACCATGCGCATCGGGATGGCCTGCCTGGGATCGAGCACGATCTGGGCGCCCTCCTCCAGCACCACGCCGGCATCCAGCGGCTTGAGGCCGACCAGCTGCTTGCGATCTTCCCGCCGAGTGTCGGACCGTGTCAGCGCCCGCTTGCCGATCCATGGGTACGGCTTGTTGTAGCCGACGCACCAGTGCATGCCGAGATCCTCCGGCGTCATCGAACCGTCGGTGTCCTGGCCCACGATGATGAAGCCCTTTTCCGCCCGCAGCACATGCATGGTCTCGGTGCCGTAGGGGGTCAGACCGTACTTCTCGCCATGGGCGAACAGCGCCTCCCATACCTGCATGGCGTAGTTGGCCTGCACGTTGACCTCGAACGACAACTCGCCGGTGAACGAGATTCGATAGACCCGTGCCGGCACGCCAGCCACCGCGCCCTCTCGCCACTCCATGAACTTGAAGCTGTCGCGGTCGAGGTCGATATCGGTCAGCTCGGCGAGCAAATTGCGGGCCTCCGGGCCGGTCAACGTCATCGTCGCCCAGTGATCGGTCACGGAGGTGAAGTAGACCTCCAGCTCCGGCCATTCGGTCTGATGCCAGATTTCCAGCCATTCGAGAATGGCCACGGCACCGCCGGTGGTGGTGGTCATCAGAAAATGGTTGTCGGCGAGACAGGTGGTGACCCCGTCGTCCATCACCATGCCGTCGTCCTTGCACATCAGGCCATAGCGCGCCTTGCCGACAGCCAGCTTCTCCCAGCCGTTGGTGTAGATACGCCCCAGGAACTCACGCGCATCCGGCCCCTGAATGTCGATCTTGCCCAGCGTCGAGGCATCGAGTACGCCGACCTTCTCGCGCACCGCCCGGCACTCGCGGACCACCGCCTCGTGCATCGATTCGAACTCGCCATTGGCGCTGTCGCGGCGTTTTTGTGGATAGTACCAGGGTCGCTTCCACTGGCCGACGTCCTCGAACATCGCCCCATGCTCGACGTGCCAGTGATGCATGGCGGTGTAACGCTCGGGATCGAACAGCGCCTGGCAATGGCGGCCGACGATGGCGCCGAAGTTGACCGGCGTATAGTTGGGCCGGAACACAGTGGTGCCGGTCTGCGGAATCGTCTGGCCCAGACAGCGCGCCGCGATCGCCATGCCGTTGATGTTGCCCAACTTGCCCTGATCGGTGCCGAAGCCCATCGCGGTGTAGCGCTTGACGTGCTCGATCGATTCGAACCCCTCCCGGGTCGCCAGCTCGATGGCCGCCGCCGTGACGTCGTTCTGCAGGTCGACGAACTGCTTGGGCGCGCGCATGGTCGGCCTGTCGTGGGGTATCTGATACAGCGCGACGGCCGCGCCTTCGCGCAGGGTATCGATGTCGGGCACCTTCCCGCTCTCGACATCGATGCCATCGCTTTCCAGCGCGCGGACGACTTGCGCCACGGCGTCCTCGAGTAACGCGCCGGTCGGGTAGAGACCGGCAGCTGCCCCCACCACGCTGAAACCATCGACCTTCGATGTCGTCTGGCCCGGAACGAAGCCCAGGATGTCGTCACGCCAGACCGGTCGGACGCCGGTATGCGCGGCAAGGTGCACCACCGGACTGTAGCCGCCGGATGTGGCGACGGTGTCGCAGCTCAGCGTCTCCACTTCGCCGCTGACGCGGAAGCCTTCGATATCGATAGCGCCAATTCGGGCGCCGTTGACCCGATGCCCCTTGCGATCGCCAGTCGCCTCGATCACCGCGCTGCCGGCCATGATCCGGATCCCGGCCGCCTTCGCCCGATCGACGAGCTCGCCATCCGGGTTGGCACGAGCGTCGGCGATCGCGATCACTTCGCCACCCGCCTCGTGCCAGTCCAGTGCGGCCCGATAGGCATGATCGTTGGTCGTGGAGAGCACCAGCCGCCGGCCGGGCCGCACGGCATAACGCCGGATATAGGTCGACAGCGCCCCGGCAACCAGATTGCCCGGCATGTCGTTGCCGGCGTAGACCAGCGGCCGCTCGTGGGCGCCGCTCGCCAACACGACATGCCGCGCCCGCACCCGGTGCAGACGCGAGCGCGGCTGGCGACGTCCGTCGACTCTGGGCGCCGTGTCACCGAGATGTTCGGTGCATCGCTCGTGCAGCGTCACGAAGTTGTGATCGAAATAACCGTTGGCCGTGGTGCGTGGCAGCAGCGTGACGTTATCCATCGCCGCCAGACGCTCGACGGCGTTCCTGGCCCACTCCGAGGCGGCCATACCGTCGATCGTCTCGCCGCTATCCAGCAGCGAACCACCAAAGGTCGGCTGTTCGTCGCAGAGAATCACCCTGACGCCACTGCCGGCCGCAACCAGCGCCGACATCAGCCCGGCGGGGCCAGACCCGATCACCAACACCTCGCAGTGCCGGTTGATGTGGTCGTAGATATCCGGGTCGCTCTCGGTCGGTGCCCGGCCCAGTCCGGCCGCCTTGCGGATATATTTCTCGTAGGTCAGCCACATCGACGCCGGCGCCTTGAAGGTCTTGTAGTAGAACCCGACCGGCATGAACGGTCCGCCCAGCTTGCCGACCAGCCCCATCATGTCGCGCTGGGCGTCCGGCCAGCCGTTGGTACTGCGAGCCGTCAGACCGTCGTAGAGCGACTGCTGCGTTGCCCGCACGTTCGGCACCTGAGCGGCTTCGCTCGCGCCCAGTTGGACGATGGCGTTGGGTTCCTCCGCGCCGGCGGCGACGACACCGCGGGGGCGCGAGTACTTGAAGCTGCGATTGACGACATCGACGCCATTGGCGAGCAGCGCCGAGGCCAGGGTGTCACCGGCAAAGCCCTGGTACGTTTGGCCGTTGAACGTGAACTGCAGCGGCTTGTCACGATCGATCTGGCTGCCGACGCCGCTATTCGATGCCAGACGGCAGGGTTGGGAAGCACTCATGACGGCACTCCCTGCATCGTCGCGGTGTCGGAGGTTTTGCGCTCGCTGTCTCGCTCGGCAAGAGTCACGGACTCCGCCGTCACACCGGGCTGCTCGCCCATGCGGTAGGTCTCCAGAATCGCGTAGCTGCGAGTATCGCGGGTGATATTGAAGAATTTGCGGCAGCCCACCGCATGCACCCACAATTCGTGGTGCACGCCGCGCGGATTGTCGCGAAAGAACAGATAGTCGCCCCAGGCATCATCGGAGCTCGCGGTCGGATCCGCCGGCCTCGCGATGTGCGCCTGCCCCTTGGGATGAAACTCCTCCTCCTCGCGATACTCGGCGCAGTAAGGGCAGTAAATATGAAACATCGCCAATCTCCTTCTTCATCCGGAATCACTAGAGCCGGATCGATATCACCAAGATGTTCTGCGCCAACGAGCCGCGCAAGGGCGAGGCGTCCGCTGATTGAGGAGCCGGAATGTACGAGTTTGTACATGAGGACTCCGAAGAAGCGGACAACGACGCCATTGCGTGGCGCAGTCCGCAGAACTCAGTGTGCTACGCCTGCGGCACCATGTTCGTCGATCAGCGCCCCGGTTCGGAACCGATCGATCGAGAACGGTGAGGCGATCGGATGTGCCTGCCCGTGCGCCAGCGTCCAGGCGAAGACATTGCCGGACCCCGGCGTCGCCTTGAAGCCACCGGTGCCCCAGCCGCAGTTGAAAAAGAGCCCCTGCACCGGCGTCTTGGAAATAATCGGGCAGGCGTCCGGCGTGGTATCGACGATCCCGCCCCACTGACGATTCATGCGCACCCGGGAGAACATCGGGAACATCTCGATGATCGCCTGCAGGGTGTGCTCGACCACCGAGAAGCTGCCACGCTGACCGTAGCCGAGGTAACCGTCGATCCCCGCGCCGATCACCAGATCGCCCTTGTCGGACTGGCTGATGTAGCCGTGAACGTGATTCGACATGGTGACGGTATTGAGCACCGGCTTGAGCGGCTCGGACACCAGCGCCTGCAACGGGTGTGATTCCACCGGCAGCTGGAAACCGGCCATCTTCGCCAGCACGCCCGAATTGCCCGCGGTGACGCAGCCTACCGTTCTGGCGCCAATGTCGCCCCGGTTGGTATGCACGCCCACGACCTTGCCGTCGACGATCTTGAAGCCCGTGACCTCGGTCTGCTGGAGCAGGTCGACGCCGCGCGCATCGGCGCCTCGGGCAAATCCCCAGGCCACCGCATCGTGCCGGGCCACCCCGCCGCGCGGCTGCCAGGAAGCACCGAGAATCGGATAGCGCGCTCGCTTGGAGGTATCGAGCGCCGGCTCGATCTCCTTGATCTGCTCCGGCGTGACCACCTCGCCATCGATGCCGTTGAGGCGATTGGCGTGAACGCGGCGCTGGATGTCCCGCATGTCCTGCAGAGTGTGACCAAGATTGAGCACGCCCCGCTGCGAGAACATCACGTTGTAGTTGAGATCCTGGGAAAGCCCCTCCCACAACTTCATCGAATGCTCGTAGAGTGCGGCCGACTCATCCCACAGATAGTTCGAGCGCACGATGGTGGTGTTGCGTGCCGTGTTGCCGCCGCCAAGCCAGCCTTTCTCGATCACCGCCACATTGGTGATTCCGTGCTGCTTGGCCAGGTAATAGGCAGTTGCCAGTCCATGGCCGCCACCGCCGACGATGATCACGTCGTACTCTTTCTTCGGGGTCGGATTGCGCCAATGACGCTGCCAGTTCTCGTGATGACTTAGCGCGTGTTTGACCAGACTGAAACCGGAATAGCGTTGCATGAGCCCCTCTCTACGCCACGGCGGACGGCGGCATCGATCAACGATCGATGATTTTCCGCGATGGTATCGTCCACCCCGGGGGGCATGATGTTCTGCGACGTCACGCTCAAGCGTGTTTGCGACATGACGATGCGATTTGCGACAGAGGCGATCAGTGCAGAGATTCATGGTGACAACGAAAAACGCCGCTCAGGTCGAGCGGCGTCAGTGATTTCGCAACTCGATGATCACCCCATCGCTGCCACCGGCTTGCGGCGATGACACGTTTCGGCGTGGTCGTTGACCATGCCGACGGCTTCCATCCAGGCGTAGACGATGACCGGGCCGACGAACTTGAAGCCGCGCTTCTTGAGCGCCTTGGAAATTTCCAGGGATAGCGGGGTCTGGGTGGGGACCGGCCCATCGCGCTCGACGTCTCGCTGGATCGGCCGGCCGCCGACCATGCCCCACAGGAATTCGGAGAAATCTTCGCCGTTGTCTCGCATGGCGAGGTATGCCTGGGCGTTGCCGATCGTCGCCTCGATCTTGGATCGCGAGCGGATGATGCCGGCATTGCCCATCAAACGCTCGATGTCGTGCTCGTCGTACCGGGCGATCCGCTCGGGATCGAACTCCTCGAAGGCGTCGCGGAAGGCGTCGCGCTTCTTGAGAATGGTGAGCCAGGAAAGCCCTGCCTGAAAGCCATCCAGGATCAGCTTTTCCCACAGCGCGCGGCTATCGTATTCCGGAACGCCCCACTCCTCGTCGTGATACTCGGCATTCAGCGGGTGGGTCTGAGCCCAGGCACAGCGCGGCAGGTCAGATATCGGGTCACTCATCATCGGCTCTCGTGGACTTGTTTTCGCAGGGTCATGGTGGGGCCGATTCTGCCGCCTATCGCTGGCGCAGCCAAACGAAAAAGCGCCGGCGGTGCCCCAGGGCGTCGCCGGCACTTTTTACAGCGCCCCGAAACTGGCGCTAGTCGTGGCTCGTGGCTACTTGAGCGTCCCGTGCGGGTCGATGACGAATTTCTTGGCCGCGCCGCCGTCGAAGTCGGCGTAACCCTGCGGCGCCTCGTCGAGCGAGATGGTCTGCACGTTCACGGCCTTGCCGATCTGTACCCTGTCGTGAAGGATCGCCTGCATCAACTGGCGCTGATAACGCATGGCCGGCGTCTGGCCGGTGTGGAACGACATCGCCTTGGCCCAGCCGAGACCGAACTTCATCGAGAGATTGCCATGTTTGGCCTCTTCGCTATCCGCGCCGGGGTCTTCGGTGACGTAAAGCCCGGGAATGCCGACCCGCCCGCCCGCCTGGGTGATTTCCATGACGGCATTGAGCACGGTAGCCGGCTGCTCATGCGCGTGGTTGTGGCCATGGCAGTTGGCCTCGAAACCCACCGCATCGACCGCGGCATCGACCTCCGGCACGCCCAGCACCGACTCGATCAGCTCCGACATGCTGGCATCCTGCTTGAGATCGAGACCTTCACAGCCAAAGCTGCGAGCCTGGTCGAGGCGCTTGTCGTTCATGTCGCCGACGATCACGCAGGCCGCGCCCAGCAGCTGTGCGGAAACTGCCGCCGCCAGCCCTACCGGACCCGCGCCGGCGATATAGACCGTCGAACCCGGCTGGACACCGGCAGTCACACAGCCGTGGAAGCCGGTGGGGAAGATATCCGAGAGCATGGTGAGGTCGAGAATCTTCTCCATCGCCTGCGCCTTGTCGGGGAAAACGAGCAACTGGAAGTCGGCATAGGGCACCATCACGTATTCGGCCTGACCGCCGACCCAGCCACCCATGTCGACATAGCCGTAGGCACCACCGGCGCGGTCACCGTTGACGTGCAGGCAGATATGGGTATCGCCGCGCTTGCAGTTGCGGCAACGGCCGCAGGCAACGTTGAACGGCACCGAGACGATATCGCCGATCTTGATGAACTCGACATCGCGGCCACATTCGATCACTTCGCCGGTGATCTCGTGGCCGAGCACGAGCCCTTCCGGTGCCGTGGTTCGGCCACGCACCATGTGCTGGTCGCTGCCGCAGATATTGGTGGTCAGAATCTTGAGGATGACCCCGTGATGGCACTGGCGGCTGCCGAGCGCCAGTTCGGGAAAGGGAATGCTTTCGACGGCGACCTTGCCGGCACCGCGAAAGACGACGCCTCGGTTGGCGGGTGAAGACATGGCGTGAACTCCTGGGTCTGATCTCGGAATGCCTTGTGTCGTGCCGCTGTGGCGACGACATCGAATGAAGGCGCGAAACCAGACTAGGAGTTACCTCGACGGTGGACCGGTCTCGTCACGCCATCGAATGACGCTGCGACGACAGCCGCCAGGTCCAAAGGTCTAAGATTCGTGGCTCACTTTCCACAGCGCCCCGCAGCCGGCGCTAGGTGCTGTCTGGAAAGTGTCGATCGAAGGCCAAGCAAGGCAAAAATCGGCGAAAACGGACCGGGCTGGCGCCCCAGCCGATTTTTAACACCGCATGGGCGAGCGCAGTACTTTTCAGACAGTGCCTAGAAGTCGATGACGACTTTACCCCGCGGCTTCGAACAGCATGACAGGATGAAACCTTCGGCTTCGTCCTCTTCGGTGATGCCGCCGTTGTGCTCCATCTCGACCTCGCCTTCCAGCTTCATCACCCGGCAGGTGCCGCAGATCCCCATCCCGCAGGCCTTGGGAATATGCAGGCCGAGCTTGGCGGCGGCCGAATGGATGGTGTCGTTCTCGCTGACGCGGATACTCTTGCCGCTCCCGGTGAACTCGACCGGCACCAGATCGGCGGTATCCACTTCCTCGGCGTCGGCCTCGGCCTGTTCGGCCAGCTCCAGCACGTCCTGCTGGATACTCAACGGCGTCGCGCCGAAGGACTCCTGATGGTAGCGGGACATGTCGAAACCGTCTTCCTGCAGCACCTGGCGGATCGCCTTCATGAAAGGTGCCGGGCCACAGCAGAACACTTCCCGCTCGAGATAGTCCGGTGCCATCAGCATCAGCATCTGACGTGTCAGGTAACCGCGAAAACCGGACCAGGCCTGGCTGAGTTCATCGCTGCGCTCGCAGACGATATGCAGCCGGAACTCCGGCAGCCGCGAGAACATGTGCACCAGTTCGCGGTGGTAGATGATGTCGTTGGGCGCCTGGGCGCAATGAATGAACTCGAGATCGACGGCCGCGTTGGTATCGAAGAACCAGCGTGTCATCGACATCAACGGCGTGATACCGACGCCGCCCGAGAGCATCAGCACTTTTTCTGCCGGATGATCGATGACGTTGAAGTCGCCCACCGGCCCATGCACGACCATCGGCTCGCCGACCTTGAGATTGTCGTGGAGCCAATTGGAGACCTGACCGCCGGGCAGGCGTTTGACGGTGATCGAGAAGCTGTAGGGAATCGAGGGCGAGCTCGAGATCGTATAGGAGCGCATGACCGGCTGTCCGGCGATCTCCAGTTCCAGCGTGACGAACTGCCCTGGCTTGAAGAAGAACATCAGCGGCTGGTCGGCCATGAAGCAGAACGTCCGCACGTTCCAGGTTTCCTGAATGACCTTGACGCACCTTACCTGGTGCCGCCCGTTGGTCCAGGTTTGGGTATTGACCGGATTGAAGAATTGCATCGTCACCGCGCTCTATCGGGGGGAAGATAGCGCTGGCGAGACAACGTCGACCCGCACCGCCGCTTCCGGAGAATGACCTTCATGAGCGGATTCTGGGCACCGCGGCGCCGGCCGACTTGCCCGTCAGCGACACGGGCATGCCAACCACCCCCAGCCGCCGCCAAAACTGCGACGCCGCAACGCAAACTTACCTGACGTGACGCCCGTGCAGCGTCATCGGTCCTTGGGTATCGACCGGTGACTGCCCGGTGAGCATTTGTGCCTGCCGGTCGTCCTGAACTCGACGAATGTCGCGGGTGGACAATTTCATTACCGGCGCCTGGGCGACACTCGCCGAAAGTTGGACCGACAGCACGACATCGCTGCCATCCTGAGCCATTCACTCGGTCGATCCCACGGACGTGTTCGGGAAAGGCCCACACCTGATATTGATGAGGATGCGACCATGCCACCACTTCCACGCGATAGCCTGGAGGACTCACTTGCCTTGACCCGCGTCGCCGTAGCGGAAATGCTGGATCAGCGCGACCCGACCTTCTCGCTGCCACAGCCGTTTTACAACGATTCGCGCCTGTTCGCGCTGGACATGCAGGAAGTGTTCGAAAAGCAGTGGCTGTTCGCCGGCATGAGCTGCGAGATTCCCGCCAAGGGAAATTTCTTCAAGCTGGAGATCGGCAGCAACTCGATCATCGTGGTGCGCGGCGCCGAGAACCGCATCCAGGCTTTCCATAACGTCTGCCGTCACCGCGGTTCGCGGTTGTGTCTCAAGGACAAGGGCAAGGTCGCCAAGCTGGTCTGTCCCTACCACCAGTGGACTTACGAACTGGATGGCCGATTACTGTTCGCCGGCAGCGATATGGGTACCGACTTCGACATGAGTGCCTACGGTCTCAAGCCCGTGGCGGTGAAGAGCGCGGGCGGTTTCGTGTTCATCAACCTGAGCGACGACCCGGAGCCGATCGACGACTTCCTCGTCTCGCTCGAGCACTATCTTTCGCCCTATGAGATGGATAACGTCAAGGTCGCGGTGGAGTCGAACATCGTCGAACGCGCCAACTGGAAGCTGGTCGTCGAGAACAATCGCGAATGCTACCACTGCAATGGTGCTCATCCCGAGCTGCTGAACTCGCTGATCGAATTCGACGATACCGACGATCCCCGTTCCACCGGAGAATATCGCGACCTGGTCGCTCGCAAGCAGGCCGACTGGACCGCCTGCGAAGTGCCGTGGCAACTGGCCCGATTCGGCAAGCGCAACCGACTGACCCGGACACCGCTGATCGACGGCATCGTCTCGATGACCATGGACGGCAAGCCGGGTTGCAACAAGCTGATGGGCCATATTCCCAATCCCGACATGGGCTCGCTGCGCATCCTGCATCTGCCCAACTCCTGGAACCATTTCATGGGCGACCATGCCGTGGTCTTTCGGGTGCTGCCGTTAGGTCCGCAGGAGACGCTGGTCACCACCAAATGGCTGGTGCACAAGGATGCCGTCGAAGGCGTCGACTACGACCCCGAACGGCTGCGCCAGGTCTGGGATGCCACCAACGATCAGGATCGGCGCCTAGCCGAAGAAAACCAGTTGGGCATCAATTCCCGCGCCTATCAGCCCGGCCCCTACTCGCAGACCTACGAGTTCGGCGTCATCGATTTCGTCAACTGGTACAGCGAAACATTGCGGGCCAACCTCGGTGTCGAGACATCGCCCCAGTTGCAGGTCGCCTCGCAGTAACGCTGCACGGCTTGAGCGGCAAGCGATCCATGCTTTACCGGTCATCCACCCATGAAAAAGGCGCTTCCCGAAGGAGGCGCCTTTTTGCTGGTTGCCAAGAGATTCGCGAACTAGAACTCCACCGTTGCCGACAGCTTGAACGTCCGCGGCTCGCCTTGAACCAGCGTCTGGAAACCCGTCGTGGCGGCAGACTCCCAGTAATCCTCGTCGGTCACGTTGTCGACGCCAGCCCGCCAGATCAGGCTCGCCTCGTTGAGCGGCATGGTGTAGCGGAAGCCCAGGTCGAGACGATTCCAGGGATCGACTTCAAGATTGTTGTTGTCGTCGACGTACTGCGAGCCGGTGCGAATGAATCGACCAGTCGCCGTGAGCCGGTCCATGTGGGGGATATCCCATTCACCGCCCAGCACATAACGATAGTTCGGCACACCAGGCGCGTCGTTGCCATCGTTTTCACCGTTGGTGGTATTACGGAGTTCCGGGTCCATGAAGGTCGCGCTCGCCAACACACGCACGCCTTCCAAGGGCACTCCGTAGCCACTCAACTCGATGCCGCGGTTACGTTGTTCGCCATTATAGCCGGCGGTATTGTCCTCAATGCTGACCTGCGGCTGCTCGATCTGGAACAGGCTGATACCACCGCCGATATTGCCGTAATCGAACTTGGCACCAATCTCGTCCTGCTTCGAACGCACGATGCCGAGGATCTCTCCTCCGTTGCTGGCCGGTACTTCGCCGATCTGTGCCGGTGCCGACTCACCCTGCTGCAACGCTTCGATATGGTTGGCATAGAGTGAGATATTGTTCGTAGCCTTGTAGACGATGCCGTAGACAGGCGTGACGCGCGACTCGGTGAAACGACTAGTTCGGGAGCCATCCAGGGCGCTGTAATTGTTGACCTCGACTTCCTGATAACGCCCGCCCAGGGTCAGCAGTAGACGGTCGTCGAAAAAGCCCAAGGTGTCGGACAAGGCAACACCATTGTTGTAAGTCCGGCCAGTCGTATTGGGATCACTGACATCTCCGAATGGGCTTCCGCCATCTCTGAGCGGCACGTCAGCTGGATCGTATATATTGGTTGGAAGATTCGAACCGCTGCCGAACGTGTATGCCACGTCTTTACGCGAATAGACGCTCGAGTAGCCCAGATTGACCTGATGAGAGACTGGCCCGGTCTCCAATTGCCCGCGCAAACCGACCTGGCTCGCGAAGGTTTCCGACTGGTAGGCGGTATCCAGTTGGCCGACCGTGCCATTGCCGGCTTCATCAAGCAAACTCACAGAACCCGATAGACTCCGCTCATGCGTGCGATTACCCCCTATTGCGGCATAACCGGTCCAGGAATCGCTGAAATCGTACTCGCCACGCAGCAGGGCGAAATTGGTTTCCAGGCTCGCGTGATTCCAGCTCGGCGTGTAGTTACTGTCGGCATCGGGCGCAGAGGGCACGGAACTGCCAGTGTAGTCGGCCAGGCTAACATTCAGGCGGCCGCCATCGATGATCGACTTCTGGTGACCGACATCCAGCGATGCCCGAGCGCGATCGCCACGGTAGTCCAACCCCACGACCGCAGAGGTATTCTTGCGGCTTTCGTCATCGATGGCCGTATCCCCACGCCCGCGGTTGATACTGGCTCTAATCCCATATTCGTTCTGATTGCCGAAGCGCCGCCCGACATCGAGCTCTGTTTCACCGTAGCTGTCCGACTGGTATCCCGTGGAGATTCGGGTGATTGGCTCGTCGGTCGCCCGCTTGGGCTCGATGTTCACCGCGCCACCCACGCCAGTCCCTCCAGCAGGCACGCCATTGGCGAACGCGCTGGCACCTTTGAACAGTTCGACCCGCCCCATCATGCTGGTGTTGATCAGCTGGCGTGGCAGTACGCCGTATAGCCCACCGTAGGAAATATCGTCACCGTACAGGTCGAAGCCGCGGACCTTGAATGACTCCGAGTAGTTGCCGAACCCCTTACCCACCATCACCGAGGCATCGTTTTGCAGCACGTCACCCAGCGTGTCGGCTTGCTGGTTCTCGATCAGCTCATCGGTATAGCTGATGACGTTGAACGGCACGTCCATGGCGTCCTGCTCGCCGAGAACCCCGATCCGTCCCCCGGCAGCGACCTGCCCGCCCGCATAGGCCGGCGGCGGTGTATCGCCTTGGGTCAGGATCGCCTGGCTGGTGACAGTGACGGTTTCTAGCGACTGGGAATCACTACTGCTCTGCGCCCATGCCGGCGAAACCAGCGGCGCGGCACCGATGGCCACGAAGGTCAGCAGACAGCGTGCCTGTCGGCGATTGTCCGGAGAAGAGTTCCCTGATGTCATGTTGTTGAACCTGTTTTTGGCCTGACGACGGAATCGGTGGACCGAAAGTCGGCGGAATACGCTCCGGCCCAATGGAGAGGGGGTATTCCGCGGCATTCTATAGGGACATTGGCAAAATGAAAATGAGAACACTTCTTATATGTATGAAAATCTCGAATCGACGGACTTGCCGTTTTATTGATAACGATTGTCATTCGATCTACCATCACCGCCCATAGTCGCATCCGGCGCCGTTTTTTCTGCCCGGATGAGCGTCGAGCCACTCTCTTCCGTCGCCAGGGAACCGTCACTTTGTCGCGTGTTCGCTCTTTTCCAGCTCTCCTCGCACTTGCGGTTGCCGTGCTGCTGGGGATGAGCACCGCGCTTGCGGACGCCCCGGCCGACGCCGACTCGAAGCCATTGCGGATCGCCGCGGCCAACTGGACGGTTGCCGAGACACTGCTTGCACTTGGCGTTCAACCCTACGCGGTAGCCGATATTCCCAACTACAGCACCTGGGTCGAGAAGCCGTCGATGCCCGCTTCGACGCTGGATATGGGCCTGCGCAACGAGCCCAACCTTGAGTTGCTGGCCCAGGATCCCCCCGACCTGCTGATGTCCAGCGCGCTGTTCTCCCGCGACAATGCGCGTCTCGAACGCCTGATGCCGGTCAAGATGATCGACAATTTCTACACCGATCGGTCATTTTACGAAGCGACGCTGTCGATGACTCGCGAAATCGCCCGGTTGACCGATCGTGAACCGCAGGCAGAGGCGCTGATCGAACAGACCGAACGAACACTCGAGCGCGCGGCGCGGGCACTGAAAGACGTCGAGACGCCGCTTTACGTCGTCCAGTTCAGCGACGCCCAGCATGTCCGTGTCTTTGGTCACGGCAATATGGTGGGTACGCTCTTTTCCCGCACCGGTCTGAACAATGCCTGGACCGGCCCCACCAACGCCTGGGGTTATGCCAGCATCTCGACCGATCGGCTGGCTGAGCAGCCCGACGCACGCATCGTCGTTATCAAGCCGTATCCCCGGGGCGTCGGCGAAGCGTTGAAGGACAATCAGATCTGGCAGCATCTGCCGGCGGTACGCGAAGGGCGTGTAAGCTATATCGATCCACTCTGGCCTTACGGTGGGCTGATCTCGCTGCAACGACTGGCCCGATCGCTGGTCGATGTCAGCATCCGGCCTCCCACCACTGATTCGGCGACTGCCACGTCCGCCGAGGAGCATACGCCATGACCTCGGCACGTTCGCCCGCCTGGTTTGCCATCGGGCTGACCTTGCTGGCGCTGGGTCTCGGCTATGCCACGCTGGACATTCAGTTCGCCGATCTTTCGGGGCATTGGTGGCAAGCCATTACCACGCCCGATGATGATCAGATCCGCCAGATCGTGATGCACTACACCTTCGTGCCGAGACTGCTGGTGGCGATGCTCGGCGGTGCGGCATTGGCGCTGGCGGGCTGCTTGATGCAACAGGTACTGCGCAATCCGCTCGCCTCTCCGGCGACGCTCGGCGTCACCAGCGGCGCGCAGCTGGCGCTGGTCGTCGCCACGCTGTGGGCACCGAGCTGGATGCTGGCCGGCAAGGAATGGATCGCGCTGGCGGGCGGTATCGTGGCGACACTGCTGGTTTTCGCGCTCTCGTGGAAACGTCGCCTGGCGCCGATGGTAGTGGTGCTATCCGGCATGGTGGTCAGCCTGTACTTCAGCGCCATCAACAGTGCCCTGCTGCTGTTCCATCAGGAGAGTCTGTCGGGGCTGTTCATCTGGGGATCCGGTGCGCTGGCGCAGGACAACTGGCACGACACGCAGTTTCTGCTGCTTCGTCTGGGTATCGTGATGGTGCTGGCACTACTGCTGTTGCGCCCGCTGTCTCTCCTCGATCTCGAGGAGGACGGCGCCAAGAGTCTGGGCATCTCTCTGCGCAAGCTGCGTTTCGCCGGTCTGGGCCTCGGCGTTTTCATGACCGCCTGCGTGGTCAGCGCCATCGGACTGATCGGTTTCATCGGTCTAGCCGCTCCTGCCATCGCCCGCCTGTCCGGGGCCCGCACCCTGGCCCAGCGGCTCGTCTGGTCGATGATCCTGGGCGCCCTTCTGCTCCTCGTCACCGATCTGGCCGTACAGCAACTCGCGCCGTTCACCGCGTCGCTGCTGCCGACAGGTGCCATGACAGCGGCGCTTGGCGCCCCGCTGCTGCTATGGCTGCTGCCACGACTGAAAATCGGCGGCTCGCGGCCGACGCCCAGCACGGGTCTGACCATGCCACGCCAGTCAGCCCCCAATCGACGCTTGTGGATGCTGGGAGGGCTGACGGTCGTCGCCTGCGCCGTGGCACTCGTCGTCGGTTTCATGCTCGACAGTCATGCCCGGTATCCGAGCCTGGCCGGCATCGACGACCTGGGGCTGATCGTGGACTGGCGGCTGCCACGCGTGGCGACTGCGGCAGCGGCAGGGTTGATGCTGGCCATTGCCGGTACGCTGCTGCAGCGGATGACCGGGAACCCCATGGCCAGCCCGGAAGTGCTGGGAATCAGCGCCGGCGTGGCGATCGGTGTGATCGCCCTGATGCTGTTGCCGCTGGGCATCGCCCCGCTCAGCGGCTCGGTCATGGGATTCAGCGGTGCGGTCGTCGCCCTGCTGGTGCTGATCATCTGCAACCGACGCAGCGGCTTCGCGCCGGAGCGGCTGCTGCTGACCGGCATTGCCATCTCTTCGTTGCTGGATGCCATGCGCGCCATCGTGCTGGCGAGCGAGGATCCTCGCGCACAGCAGTTGCTCTCCTGGCTGGGCGGTTCGACCTACTACGCCAGCTTGACCTCCAGCACCTGGATCGTGGTCATCGCTATCGTGCTGGCGGCGATGGCATTGCCGCTGCAGCGCTGGTTGACCCTGCTGCCGCTGGGAGCGCCCACCGCCAAGGCGCTGGGGGTCGACGTGGATCGCAGCCGTTTGCTGCTGCTCGCGCTGGTCGCCCTGTTGACCGTCGCCGCGACGCTGGTGATCGGGCCGCTCTCGTTCATCGGGCTGATGGCCCCCCACATGGCTCGTCTGATGGGATTTCATGGGGCCCGGCACCAACTGATCGGAGCCGGGCTGCTGGGGATGCTGGTCATGGTGAGCGCCGACTGGCTGGGCAGAAACCTGTTCTTTCCCTACCAGCTACCGGCGGGTTTGATCGCCGCGCTGATCGGCGGCGTCTACTTCATGTGGGGATTGCGGCGGCTTTGACGCGACGCATTGACCTGGGCCGGAGATCGGCGCGGTACACCCGTAGGTACGTCGCTGTCTCTCGCTACCGCCACCCGGCATTTCCCGTCGTTCAGACAGCGCTGAACACGGGCAGCAGATGGCGCTCTATCGCCTCCCGGACCGAGGGCAACATCACATCGGTATGCTGCATCAGCTCACGGATGGCGGACTCCAGGCCTTCGACACCCTTGGCGCGGTGGCAACCGGCCGCCAGTCTGGCGCAGGTTTCGGGGCACGCCTCTTTTGGAATACGCACGCCCAGCGAGACCAATCGCTGGCGAAAATCCTCGCCATCGATGAGATCGACGATCATCATGCTCTACCTCCCGTTCGACGTTATTGGCGTTCACCACGCATCACACCGCTAAAATACATCTCGCAACGCCAATCTTTATCTCAACCGGTGGGCCGTCGTCGATACGCGAATCGTCGATCTGTCGGTTTCGAGATATTCAACGTCACTCATGGAGTGCCATGTTTTCGAACTGTCTTTCTCATCGGGTTCGGCGCCAGCTCGTTCGCATCGTCGTGCTGGCGGTGATCGGGCTGCATGCCGTGGCATCGCACGCAGCGAGCTTCGTCTACTGGGATGATCCAACGGCGACGGCCATCACGCTCACGCGCACGCAGTTCGTGGAAGCAGCGCGAGGCTATCGAGGCGAGGCGAGGCTCGCCTTCGTCAACCGCGTGGTCAATAACGCCGCCCGCCAGCAGTTCGAGAAGATCGACACCTGGAAAGGTTTCGACCGGTTGGTTCGGGATCAATATGGCGATTGCGAGGATTTCGCCATTGCCAAATATCAGATTCTGATCGATGCCGGCACATCAGCGAATCGGCTCGATTTCCTCGCCGCCGATGACAAGCTGACACCGACTTATCATGCCGTGCTGCGTTATCGACGGGACGACGGCAGCCATCTGATTCTGGACAACCTGACCCCGATGATGCTGCCGCAATCGCACCGTACCGATCTGGCGCCGATCGTGACTTTCGACAGCGGGAAAGCCCAAATCTACCGCGACGGCGCGTTTCACCCCGTCGATCCGGCCCGCATCGTGCTCGGCGGGCAGCCGCTGTCGCAACGGCTACCGAAGCTGATGGATTACTGATCGCCCGGAGCGAGCACCTTCTCGGCACGTAGATACGCGATCAGCTTGTCGGCCGCCTCCTCCGACGTGAGATCGGTCAACACCTGCCCATTCGATGCCGACGACTTGGCCGCGGCGGCACGGAAGCGGTCGCGGGCATTGGTCGACTTCACCACCTTGAGACGCTTGGGCCGCGCCCGTGCCGGCTCCCACTGCCAATCGCGCCTGGCGGCATCGACCCGCGCCTCGCTCGCCAATGCGAGATCGGTGACGAGCTCGATCCTGCCGCGCCGCGCCGGGCCGAAGGCGCTCTGCCGCGGGGCATCGGCGACGGAGTCCACGGCGATCAGACACGGCAGACGAATCTCGAGTCGCCGACGCTGGCCCTGCGGTAGCGCCTGCAGCACGGTCACGCTGTGATCATCGCAGTGCTCGATGGCGGCGACGCCGGTGGCGATCGACCAGCCCAGCCGCTCGGCCAGGAGATACCCGACCATGCCCGAACCTTCGCCGCACTCGGCGCGCTGGCCGGTGAGGACCAACCGCACACCGCTCTGCTCGAGCCAGGCCGCAAGACGTGGCACGGCGTCATCCTCGGCGCTCATGGCCAGCAGCGACAGCCTTCCGCCGCGATCGTCGTCGAGCCCGTGGAACATCCCCAGGTATTCTTTCAGGCACGCTTGCAGCGAGGCATCCTGAGGATCGCCGGCGTGTCCCAGCGAGAGTTCGGCGCCGACCAGCGCCAGCCCCATCTCGACGGCGCGGGCGTCTTCGCGCGCGCGGCCGGCGCGCCCGGAGACCGGGTGACGGCCACTCGAAACCAGCGCCACCGTCTTCGGCGAAACGGTCGATTCACGCGGCGACATGTCGGGACTCCTCAGCGTGCCATTGATCCGCCGGTGCGGACGCGATCCTCGGCTGGCCAAGGCGTTCGCAAACGGCCGCCAGCAGCGCGTCGCCATCGGCGATGATCGCCAGGTCGGCGCGTTTGACCATGTCGCAGCTGGGATCGCTGTTGATCGCGATCACTCGCTGGCATCGAGCAATGCCCTGGAGGTGCTGAACCGCACCGGAGATTCCCACCGCGATATAGCAGCTCGCGGACACGAAGGTGCCGGTGGCACCGACTTGCCGCGCCCGTGGCATGTTGCCGTCGTCGACGGCGACACGAGAAGCGCCTTCGCTGGCCCCCAGCACCCGAGCGGCGTGATGGTAGCCCTCCCAGTCCGAGACACCACGTCCGGCAGAGAGAATGAACGGTGCCTGGGCCAACGGAATCTGCTGCGGGTCCACCGTCACCCGGCCTCGATCGATCACGCCGGATGGCCGGTTTTCGTCGCCCGTTTCCTCGCTCGTTCGAGCTACGGGCTCCAACACGATGGTCCTCGCCTCGTGACGCGTCTCGCTGACCGGCTCGGCGCACTCGGGCAACGCCAGCAGCACGCGTGGCACGTCGCGCAGGATATCCAGACGATCCCCCGCCCGAGAACGCGTCTTGCCATCGGCGAACTGCCACACCCTCGTGGCCGGGGGCGGGTCTTCCGCGCCCCGACTCTCGCCCCGACTCGAGAGACGCGCCGACAGACGTCGCCCCAGGTCTCCGCCGTCGGGCAGCGAATCGGCGAAGATCCAGTGCCGCGGTGCGAGCATGTCCTCCACTTCAACTAGCGCCGCCAGCCGCGATTCCGGGTCGTAGCGCCCCTCGATGTCCTCGGATAAATCCATGATGCGATCGGCCACGGCCTCCTCGAATCCGTCGACGTCGCTCCGGAACGTGACCGCCGTCACCGCCAGATCGGTTCCGTCGGCGAGCTGACGGGCGAGGCCGAACAGGTCGCGGTCGTGATCGCCAAGCCGCCCCTCGGGCAGTTCCGGCACGACGAGGATGTAGCCTGCAGGGTCGTCGATCGTGATCCGGCGGCGTACGGGTTCGGCGCTGGTCTGCGGGCCCCCCGCGGCACTTGTCTCTACCGAGGCACCGCTGCGGTCGATTCGCTTGATGCCGTTGGGGCCGATCGCGCCCAGGGCGTGGGGATTGATCCGGGTCACGCCGTCGACGCTGGTCCAGCGCCACGCCGGACGAGCGAATTCGAGATGACGGGCGTGCAGCCGATTGCGTCGGGCGCGTTCGGCGTGGGGGTCGAGTCGTCTGACACTCATGCCGGTTCCTCCTCGCGACTCGGGCTGGAAGTGCTCGTCTCAGGCACGGCCGGAGCCGGTTCCACCAGCGCCTCGGCAACCAGTTCGGCGAGATCCAGAATCCGCGGTCGCGGTTCGACCACGCCTTCGAGCATTGCAGTGCACTGCGGGCAGGCGACGGCAACGGTGGTCGCGCCGGTAGTACGCACGTCCTCCATGCGCATGTCGGGAATTCGCGCGCGGCCGGGTACGTCGGAGAGCGCAGCCCCGCCACCGCCACCGCAACAGCGCGAGCGATAGCCGGAGCGCTCCATCTCGACGACGTCGACGCCGAGTGCGGCGAGCACCTGCCGGGGGGCAGCGAATTCACCGTTGTAACGGCCCAGATAGCAGGGATCGTGATAGGTGACGGTCTCGGCCTGCGCCGGGGCTGCCACGCTGATGCGGCCGCCGTCGAAGAGTTCGGCGATAAAGGTCGAATGGTGCCTGACGACGTAATCCCCGCCAAAGGCACCGTATTCGCGTCCCAGCACATGGAAGCTGTGCGGGTCGGCAGTGACGATGCGGGCAAAGCGATAGCGTGAGAGTGTGGCGATATTGCGCTCGGCGAGCCGCTGGAACGTCGCTTCATCCCCCAGCCGTCGGGCCACGTCGCCGCTGTCGCGTTCTTCCTCGCCGAGCACGGCGAAATCGACGCCGCCGGCACGCAGGATCTTCACCAGCGAGCGCAGCGTACGCTGGTTGCGCATATCGAAGGCGCCGTCTCCCAGCCACAGCAGCACGTCGACCCCCTCGGGGCGATCCTGAATACGCGGAATCTCCAGATCCGCCGCCCAGTCGAGCCGCGAGGCGTTGTCGAGCCCGCCGGGGTTATCGGTGGCAATCAGGTTGTCGATCGCCGCGGCGCCCTTCTCCGGAGTCTCGCCCCGCTCCAGGGTGATGAAGCGGCGCATGTCGACGATGGCATCGACGTGTTCGATCATCATCGGACACTCCTCGACGCAGGCGCGGCAGGTGGTGCACGCCCACAGGGTCTGCGCCTCCACCAGTTGCGGCACGATGGCATCGGAGGGGCCGCCCCTGTGGTGTCCAAAACCGGGCTTGCCGACATCGATGCCGCCCGCTTGTTGTGGATGCCCGGAGCCGGCGTAGCGGGCATCGCTGCCGCCGGCCATGCCCACGACCATGTCCTGGATCAGCTTCTTGGGGTTGAGCGGCTGGCCGGCGGCATAGGCCGGGCAGACGCTCTGGCAGCGGCCGCACTGGACGCAGGCATCGAATCCCAGCAGCTGCTCCCATTGGAAATCGGCTGGCTTCTCAACGCCCAGCGTCTTCGCCGTGAGGTCCAGCGGGAAGAGCGCGGTGGAGCGGCTGCCGCGATGGACGTCATGTGTCTTTTTCGGGGACGCGTCCGGATGATTATCATCGAACCGCTCGGGGCGCCGGTGGAAGGCCAGATGGAAGGAGCCGGCGAAGGCGTGCTTCATCGGCCCGCCCCAGCCCATGCCGACCAACATCTCCAGCAGCCCCCAGACCAGCACGGCGGCGAGCACGATCGCCAGCACGCCGCCACCGAGGACGGTCGGCGCGACGCCGACCAGATTCCCTGGGGTGAAACCGACGATCGGCAGGCTCACCAGGAACATGCCCAACGAGTAGGCGATCAGGCTCTTGGAAAGTCGCTGCCACGGGCCTCTTGACAGCTTCCTGGGGAAGGGCCGGGTGGGCGAATTCAGGCGCCGGCGATTGACCGCCAGCGCGCCAACGAACATGACCGCGCTCGCCGCCAGCAGCAGCCCGCCGAGAATCGGATTGCGCCAGCCGAAGCCATGCACCACCAGCGCCAGCGCCATGGCGGCGACGAAGCCCCCGGCGGTCGCCACGTGGGTGTGCGCCATCGCCTTGTCGCGAGCGACGATGTGGTGCAGATCGTTGAGATAGCGCCTGGGCATCAGCAACAGCCGGCGCCATACCATCGGCGTGCGCTGGCCCTGGCGCCACAGCCGAATACGACGTACCGCGCCCGCCGCACCCAGCGCCAGCGCCGCAAAGATCAGAATGGGGAGTAGCGTCTGCAACATGGTGCTTCTCCGAAAAAGCCGCTGGTGCCGGTCATATCGACGCTTGCAGCCAGCGATGTCCTGCCGCCCACCTTCGCCATGGGACGGCTACGAGCGATGCCACGACCGGGGCGCGTAGCCCAGGCGAATTGTGAGGAGCCAGCGGAGTGGACGTATCTGTCCATGAGCATGGCGACGAGCCATTCACCGCCGACTCGTCGAGGGCAGTCCGTTCCCTTCACAAATCCTTGCAGAGGCGGAGCGCATCATAGATCGCCGCGTGCGTATTCCGCTGCGCCACGCAGTCACCGATCCGGAACAGCGCGAAATCGCCGCTCCCGGCCAGTGTCGGCTGCGCCGTCGCCGCGTAGAGCGCCTCGAGATCGATCTGCCCCTTGTTGCGCGAACGCTCCTTGAGCGCATAGTAGAGCGACTCGTCCGGACGCACGCCGTTCTCGATCACCACCTGATCGACCACCCGCTCCTCGTGCTCGCCGGTGTACTCGTTCTCGAACAGCGCCACCAGCTTGTCGCCTTCGCGATAGACCTTGTGCAACCCCAGATCGCCGGTCATCACCACCGACTGCTGATAGAGGCTGCGGTAGTAGGTCGGGAAGGTGGTGCCGCCAATCGCCACGCCGGGCTTGGTGTCGTCGGTGACGATCTCCACCGTCGAGCCCTTGCTGGCACAGTAGTCGGCGGTCGACATGCCGCTGAATTCGCACATGGTGTCGTAGACCAGCACGTTGCTGGCGGGCTCGACCTTGCCCGACAGGATGTCCCAGCTGCTGACCACCAGGCTCTCGTCAGGATTGTCCGAGTAGCCCCACTCCGGCACCTGCTCGAGGAAGGGATGGCCGCCGTTGGCCAGCACGACCACGTCAGGCTGCAGATCGCGGATCATCGAATCGTCGGCGCGGGTCTCGAGCTGGACATCGACGCCAAGGCGCGCCAGCTCCATTTCGTACCAGCGCGTGATCCCGGCAATCTGGTCGCGCTGCGGCGCCTTGGCCGCCAGCGTGATCTGCCCGCCGAGCTGCGGCTCGGCCTCGAACAGGATGACGTCGTGCCCGCGCTCCGCCGCCACGCGCGCTGCCTCCATGCCGCCGGGACCGCCGCCGACCACCACGACCTTGCGCTTGGAGCCCGTCGTCTTCTCGATAATGTGCGGCAGGCCCATGTACTCCCGCGAGGTCGCCGCATTCTGGATGCAGAGCACGTCGAGCCCCTGGTACTGGCGATCGATGCAGTAGTTGGCACCGACGCACTGGCGGATCTGGTCGGTTTGCCCCGCCTTGATCTTGGCGATGATGTGCGGGTCGGCGATGTGCGCGCGGGTCATCCCCACCAGGTCGACGTAGCCGCCCTTGAGGATGCGTTCGGCCTGGGTCGGATCCTTGATGTTCTGAGCGTGGATGACCGGCACCGAGACCGCTTCCTTGATCCCGGCCGCCAGATGGAGAAACGGTTCCGGCGGATAGGACATGTTGGGAATGACGTTGGCCAGCGTGTCGTGGGTATCGCAACCGGAACCGACGACGCCGAAGAAGTCGACCATGCCGGTCGCGTCGTAATAGGTCGCGATCTGCTTCATGTCATCCTGAGAGAGCCCGTCGGGGTGAAATTCGTCACCACAGATGCGCATGCCGACGCAGAAGTCGTCACCGACCTCGGCCCGGACCGCCTTGAGCACCTCCATGCCGAAGCGCATGCGATTTTCGAAGCTGCCACCCCACTGGTCGGTACGCTTGTTGACGCGCGGGCTCCAGAACTGGTCGATCAGGTGCTGATGCACGGCGGAGAGTTCGCAGCCGTCGAGCCCACCCTCCTTGACCCGACGTGCGCCCTGGGCGAAGTCGCCGATGATGCGCCAGATCTCCTCCTCTTCAATGGTCTTGCAGGTGGCGCGATGAACCGGCTCACGAATACCCGACGGCGACAGCAGCGTCGACCAGTGGTGACCGTCCCAGCGCGAGCGCCGCCCCATGTGGGTGATCTGGATCATGATCTTGCCACCGTGCCTGTGAACGGCATCGGCGAGATTCTGGAAGTGGGGAATGATGCGGTCGGTCGAGACATTGACCGAACTCCACCACTGCTGAGGGCTGTCGATGGAGACCGGCGAGGAGCCACCGCAGATGCAGAGCCCGCAACCGCCCTTCGACTTCTCTTCGTAGTATTTGACGTAACGCTCCGTGGTCATGCCGCCGTCGGTGGCGTAGACCTCGGCATGCGCCGTGCTGACGACCCGGTTGCGAATGGTCAGCTTGCCGATCTGGATCGGCTTGAACAGGGCTTCGTGAGCCATCGCAATCACCTCTCAGGAGACGGCACGAAAACGGCTTGTCAGCGGCGCTCCGTATCGATCTCGACCATCACGAATTCAGGGTTTGTCATGTGCGAACAGATCGCTTTCAGCGTGGAGAGACCTGGAAATAGCCCACGTCACAGCCGTCTTCAGCACCGCTCTGAGTCTGCTCGGCGCGAGTGCGAACGTCGCTACCGCGCGCTTCGAGAATCTGATCCATCGCGCCGGCAAACCAGCCGGTGAACATGTACTCCTCGCGCTTGCCGGTCTTGCCGAGCTGGTAGACGAAACAGGAGTGCTCGAGGCGTACTCGAGCGGTTCCCGCGTCGAGCTCGATCGCCTCGGTGACGAACTTACCCCAGCCCCGCTGGGACAATCGGTTCATGTAGTGCTCGAACACTTCGACACCCTCGATGCCATGCAGCTCGGCTTCCTTCTCGCACCAGAACCAGGCCGACTTGTAGCCGGCGTCGTAGAGGATCCTCGCGTAAGTCTCGACGCCCAGCGCTTGCTCGACGGCCGTATGGTTGTTGATGAAGAAGTGCCGCGGCACGTAGAGCATCGGCAGTGCATCGGTCGTCCAGACACCAGTATCGCTGTCCACGTCGATCGGCAGTTCCGGGGCTATTTGGGTCATTTCGGTTACCTCAAGAATTGTTCTTTGGCACGAGCCAAACCTTCCAAGACGCTCGAGGAGCCGGCTTATTCGCCCCAGACGTCGCGTAGTGTCCGCACCCAGTTCTCTCCCATGATCTTGCGCACCACCGGCTCGGAGAGTCCGTGGTCCAGCAGCGCCTGAGTCAGGTTGGGGAACTCGCCGATGGTGCGGATGCCCTTGGGATTGATGATCTCGCCGAAGCGGGTCAGGCGGCGCGCGTAGCCCTTGTCGTGGGTCAGCCACTCGAAGAAGGCTTCGTCCTGGCCCTGGGTGAAGTCAGTACCGATGCCGATGGCGTCTTCGCCGACGATATTCATGATGTAGACGATCGCTTCGACGTAATCCTCGATCGTGGCGTTGACGCCGGCACGCAGGAACGGGGTGAACATGGTGACGCCGACGAAACCGCCGTGATCGGCGATGAACTTGAGCTCGTCGTCACGCTTGTTGCGGGGATGTTCCTTGAGTCCGGTAGGCAGGCAGTGGGAGTAGCAGACCGGTTTTTTCGACTCGAGGATGACTTCTTCCGAGGTCTTGGAGCCGACGTGAGAGAGATCGCACATCATCCCGACCCGATTCATCTCGGCGATCACTTCGCGCCCGTAGCCGGAGAGCCCGCCGTCGCGCTCGTAGCAGCCGGTGCCGACCAGATTCTGGGTGTTGTAGCAGAGCTGGGTAATCCCGACACCGAGCTTCTTGAAGATCTCGATGTAGCCGAGCTTGTCTTCGAAGGCGTAGGCGTTCTGGAAACCCAGGATGATGCCGGTCTTGCCCTCCTCCTTGGCGCGAGTGATATCGCGGGTGGTATGCACCGGACGCACCAGCTCGGCGTTGTCACGCATCAACTGATTGACGCCAACGATGTTGTCGACGGTGGATTCGAAGTCCTCCCATACCGAAACGGTGCAGTTGGCGGCCGTCAGCCCTCCCTTGCGCATATCCTCGAACAGGGCACGATCCCATTTGGCGATGATCAGGCCATCGATGATGATGGCGTCGTCGTGGAGCGTTGACGTCGGCATGCGGAACTCCTCCTTGGTTTGTGCGCCTTTCAGGCCGTCGCGGCGTCGGATGGTGCGACCGGAGACCAGAAGACGAGCGTTCCGCGCAGCATATCCCCGCGCTCGCCTCACCCGACGACCGAAAGCGAATCCGAGTGTTCCGATTGCGCCACCTTCAATGTCCTGTACGCGACAGCGCGAGCCGGCGGTGCCGACGATGCGAAGCGAGATTGACGCACGCGGGCGCGTTGGATAGAACGTTCAGATCCGCTGCTCACTACCGTCTCTGCCAGGGAAGACAGACCGAATGTCCGATATCGAACCATCGCGCCAGTCCAGCGGATGGCTGACAGGCGTGCGCGAGGCGATGCCCCTGCTGGGCGGCTACATCCCGGTGGCCGTCTCGTTCGGCCTGATCTCCACCCAGGCCGGCTTCAGTACCGCCGAAACCCTGGCGATCTCGGCCCTGATCTACGCCGGGGCCTCGCAGTTCCTGTTCGTCGGCATGATCGCCAGCGGCTCTCCGCTGTGGCTGACCGTGGCGATGACCCTGCTGATCAACGTGCGCCATGTCGTCTACGCCCCCAACATCGCCCCTTGGCTGCCGCAGAGCCGCTGGTGGCCGTGGCTGATGCACGGTCTGACCGATCAGGTCTTCGCCCTGGCCCACAGCCGTTTGCCCCAGTTGCCGGCATCCCGGCGTGTCGGCTGGTTCTTCGGTGCGGCCATGCTCGCCTGGCTCAGCTGGATCGCAGGCTCCCTGCTGGGCGCGGTCGCAGGGGAATGGCTGACGAGCCGCTGGCCGTTGCTCGGCGAAGTGATGCCCTTCGCGCTGCCGGCGCTGTTTCTGGTATTGATCGTGCCGCGATTCACCTCGCGGCGCTGGGCGGCCGCACTCGGTGTCACCATTGCCATCGCTCTGCTCTGCACGTTGACGGGATTGACCAATATCGGGATTCCGCTGGCAGCCGCCTGCGGCGCGCTCTGCTTCTACATGATCCGCCTGCCGGAGACGGCCGGGCCCACCCGGGGAGGACGCCCATGAGCCTCTCACTCTGGATCGCCATGATCATCGCCGCTTTGGGCACCTATCTGCTCCGGCTGCTGCCACTGCTGTGGATACAGCGGCGACTGACGCGTACCGATGACGACGGCCCTGTCGATGCACTGCCGAAGTGGCTGGTGATTCTGGGCCCGATGATGATCGCCGCGGTGCTGGGCGTGTCGCTGGTGCCACGGACTGCCGATGTCCCCGGTTGGCTGGCGACGGTCATCGGACTCGGTGTGACGCTCGCGGTGTGGCGGCGGACACGCTCGTTGGGTTGGCCGGTGGTGGCTGGCGTATTCACTTTCGGGCTGATGGTCGTTGCGACCAGAATGGTCGTCTAGGTGACGCGGGCGAAACGACATCGGGCGGCCCTGGGGCCGCCCGACCGATAGCGTTCCGATCCACCGCCTTCAGCCCAGCGCGATGCTGGCGTAGGTCGGCTCTCCCCGAGCATGGCTCAAGGCGACGGTGGCGCTGCTGGACTGCATCAGCGGTTCGCTGCCCGCCAGCGGGATTATCGCCGGCTCCAGCCTTCGAATCTTCAGCGTCTCGCCGCGATCCTCACGCGGTGGCGTACCGAAAAACTCCCGGTAGCACTTCGAGAAATGCGGCGTGGAGACGAAACCGCACGCCGAGGCGATTTCGATGATCGGCAGCGGCGTCTGCTTGAGCAGCTGCCGCGCTCGCGTCAGTCGCAGCTTGAGATAGTAGCGCGACGGCGAACAGTGGAGATGACGCTGGAACAGGCGTTCCAGCTGGCGCCGGGAGACGTCGACGTAGTTCGCCAGTTCGTCGAGCTCGATCGGCTCCTCGATATTGGCTTCCATCAACGCCACGATTTCCAGCAGCTTGGGCTGCGTGGTGCCCAGCACATGCTTGAGCGGCACCCGCTGCTGATCTTCCTCGCCCCGCACCCGTTCGTAGATGAACATCTCGGAGATGGCCGCCGACAGCTCCCGACCGTGATCGCGCCCGATCAGATTGAGCATCATGTCCAGCGGCGCGGTCCCCCCGGAAGCGGTGAAGCGATCGCGATCGATCGAGAACAGCCGCGTGCTCCAGGCCGTGCGCGGATAGGCTTCCTGAATCGCGGCCAGACACTCCCAATGGATGCTGGCATCGTAACCATTCAGCAGGCCGGCCTGAGCCAGCGCCCAGCTACCGGTACACACCGAACCGATTCGCCGTAGCTGGCGTTGACGGCTCTGCAGCCAGGTCAGCAATGCCGGCGTAACGGAGCGCTGCGGCGCGACGCCGCCACATACTACCAGCCAGTCGAGTCTCAACGGCGCGTGAGCGCTGGCGTCCGGCGTCACCTGCATGCCGTCGCTGGCTCTCACCGGCGCCCCGTCCATCGTCATTACGTACCAGCGGTAGAGTTCGCGGCCGGCGAGCTGGTTGGCCATGCGCAACGGCTCGATCGCCGAGGCGAGCGAGATCAGGGTGAAGTCTTCCAGCAGCAGAAAACCGAGTGTCTGGGGCTCAGGCGCAGCGCCTTTTCGGGCGGCGCCTTGAGGGGGATAGATTGCCATTTCACTTCTCCTCCAAGGATATAACGGTGGTTATTGTTATTACGGTTCCCTGGCGTCTGTCGCTCTCGGTCCATGGCGATTCATCAGCGCTGGACAGCTCCTGACAGCGACCGTTATCCGACTGTCCTTGCGTCTTTTCGGTCTGATTCGACTGTAATCCCTGTGACGGTACGACGCATGCGTTTTTATCTCTGCGCGACATCGTCATCGTCATTAGGCACCTCGATGTCGTTTTTAGAACAAACTATCTCCCCACGCTGCAGCGGTGTCGCGATTCGAGCAGAACGTGAAAAAGTGTTACCGGGCGGAGGTGATAACGAGTATCATTCACAGCGTTACCGTTACCCTTGTCGCCTCGTCGTTCGCCGCGACCCACCGTGGGATTTCTGCCATGTTGGTACCGTTTCTGATCATGCTGAGAGAGGGGCTGGAAGCCGCTCTCGTCGTCGGCATCATTGCCAGCTATCTACGCCAGACCGGTCGCGCCGCCTGGATGCCTGCGGTGTGGATCGGCATTTTTCTGGCGGTCTCCTTCGCCCTGTTCGTCGGCGCCGGGCTGCAGTTTGCGAGCGCGGAGTTCCCGCAGCGCCAGCAGGAACTGTTCGAAGCGATAGTGGGCTTCTTCGCCGTCGGCGTTCTGACCTGGATGGTGCTGTGGATGCGCCGCGCCGCTCGCGGTATGCGCGACGAGCTGACACAGGCGCTCGACCAGGCGTTCCGCAGCGGTCGGCGGCACACCTACGCGCTGATCGCGATGGTATTTCTCGCCGTGGCGCGCGAAGGACTGGAAT
Organism: Salinicola socius; assembly: GCF_001937195.1. GTDB lineage: Bacteria > Pseudomonadota > Gammaproteobacteria > Pseudomonadales > Halomonadaceae > Salinicola > Salinicola socius. Next base: position 200,454 of record NZ_MSDO01000017.1, read on the forward strand.
CGATCTTCTTTCTGCTGGCGGTCTTTCAGCAGAGTCACGGCGCTCATGCACCACTGGGGGCACTCCTCGGTCTGGGCCTGGCCGCGCTCATCGGTCTGGCACTCTACCGCGGCAGCCTGCGGTTACCGCTGGGGCACTTCTTCCGGGCCACCGGTCTGTTCATTCTGCTGGTCGCCGCCGGGCTGCTTTCGGGGTCCGTCCGCGCGCTGCATGAAGCGGGACTCTGGAACCATGCTCAGCAAGTGGTTTTCGACCTGAGCGATAGCCTGCCGCTGGATACGCCGTTGGGTTCGCTGTTCTCCGGCATCTTCGGCTATCAACCAGCGCCGACCGTCAGCGAGGTCGTGGCATACCTCGGCTATCTGCTCGTTGCGCTGTGGCTGTTACGCACGCCCTCGGCGCGAGCCTACGTAACGGCGCCGGCGTCTTCCCGGCAGGAACGAGACTGACCCATGACCCGGACCGCCGCTCAACTTGCCCCGCCATCACCGCGCGCCATGCGCCTGGGCCTGGTGCTTTCCCTGCTCCTGATGATCGTCGCGCTGGGCGTTTTCACGCTCTCGCTGAAGGCCGTTCAGCCCGTCGGCGACAGTGATTACATCGTCAACGTCACCGCCACCGGCTGTCAGCCCGATCAACTGGAAGTCGCCGCCGGACGACGCACCTTCACCGTGGTCAACCAGTCCGACCGCGCCATCGAATGGGAGATCATCGACGGCGTGATGGTGCTCGCGGAGCGCGAGAATATCGCGCCCGGATTGCGTCAGCCGCTGACCGCCACGCTGAAAGCCGGCGACTACGTGATGACCTGCGGCCTGCTCAGCAACCCGCAGGGTGCGCTGCATGTCAGGGCCAGCGAGTCGGACGCCGAAGCTTCGCCACTTCCGGCGACCGCCTTCATCGGGCCATTGGCGGAATATCGCGTCTATACCACCCTGCAGCTGCGAAAGCTGCAGGCCAGCGCCGGCGACCTGCGCGATGCCATCGCCACCGATGACCTCGAGGCGGCCCGCCAGGCGTTCCGCCAGGCGCGTCGTATCGATCTGCATCTGGCCATGCCGATCGGTCTTTACAGCGATCTCGATCAGCGTCTCAACGCTCATGCCGACGATTTCGAGAAACGCGGTGAGGACCCTGAATTCGTCGGCTTCCATCGGCTTGCCGAGGGCCTGTTCACCGATGAAAGCACTGCCGGGTTGAACGCGATTGCCGACCGGCTGGTCACGGATGTGGACACGCTTGCCGCTCGACTCAAGAGTGCATCGATTCCTCCCGCGCAGCTGGCCGACGGCACCGCTCGCGTGCTCGAGACGTGGCTCGACCATCACCGTGACGACCGCACCATCGGGGAGCGTGATCTCGACGATCTCGTGGCACTGACGGAAGGCGCCGACAAGATCGTCTCGTTGCTCTCGCCGCTGCTGGAGCGTCAGTCTCCCGATACCTTGCAGACGCTCCAGACCCAGTTGAATTCGCTGCAGCAGGAACTCCCGACCGCGTCCGGATCATCGACATCGGGGCAAGGCGACGCCGATGGCCTGCTGCGGGCGACCGATGCCGTGGCCAAGTCGCTCGCCGGCATCAACCAAGCTCTCACTCTGGAAGGTTAATCGACACCGGTCAGGTCACCGCTTATGAGCCAATCAGATCGTTCTTCACGCTGCCCTTTCACCACTCTGCAGACAGCGTGTCAGCAGACGACGTCTCAAAAGACAAAGCCTCAAAAGACAAAGCCTCAGCAGGCAGACGACCGGCAGGCAGGTCATCCGCCAACGGATCCCCCGTCGCCCGCCCACGCCGAGCGCCGCCGTTTTCTCAAGGGCGCCAGCTTGACCGGCCTGGGACTGGGTCTAGGGTTCACCGGTCTCGGTGGAGCCTGTCCGGCCCGGGCATTGGCCGCCACCGGACACGGCGAAGATGTCACCAGCGCGCCGCAGCAACAGGATGCCGAGCTGCGCTACCCCTTTCACGGCGAGCATCAGCAGGGCATCGTCACACCCCGCCCCGCGACCGGCATGCTGGTGGCGTTCGACGTACTGGCGCGAGATCGGGACGACCTCGAAAAACTGATGAGGGTTCTGACCGAGCGCATCGCCTTTTTGACCCAGGGCGGCAGGATACCCGAACGCGATCCGCTGTTCCCGCCGCCGGACTCCGGCACTCTGGGTCCCGTGATCGCCCCTGACGGGTTGACCGTGACCGTCGCGGTCGGCGACTCCCTGTTCGACGAACGCTACGGTCTGGCGAGTGCCCGGCCGAAACGCCTGCAGCGCATGGAAGGTTTTCCCAACGACGCCCTGGACGCCGCCCGCTGTCATGGCGACCTCGCGCTGCAGATCTGCGCCAACACGCTGGATACCGGCTATCACGCCCTGCGCGACATCATCAAGAACACGCCGGGACTGCTGATGGTGCGCTGGAAGCAGGAAGGCACCGTACCGCTGCTGCCGCCCGCGCCGGGCGATATCGATGGCAGTGCCCGCAACTTCCTCGGCTTCCGCGACGGCTCCGCCAATCCCGACGGCGACGACGAGGCGCTGATGGATGAGCTGGTGTGGGTCGGTCGGGATCATGACGAGCCGGCCTGGGCACAAGGCGGCAGTTACCTCGCGGCGCGCATCATCCGCAATTTCGTCGAACGCTGGGATCGTACCCCGTTGAATGAGCAGGAGACGATCTTCGGCCGGCGCAAGATGAGCGGCGCGCCGCTTTCCGACGGCGCCGCGGAAGGCAGGGAGCAGGACGTGCCCGATTACACGCTGGATCCGGAGGGCAAGATCACCCCGCTCGACGCGCATATCCGCCTGGCCAATCCTCGCACGCCCGCCACTGAGAAAAATCGCATCCTGCGGCGCCCGTTCAATTACTCCAACGGCGTCGAGGCCAACGGACAGCTGGACATGGGCCTTTTGTTCCTCTGTTTCCAGGCCGATCTGGAAGCCGGTTTCATTACTGTCCAGCGTCGCCTGGATGGTGAACCGCTGGAGGAGTACATCAAGCCGGTGGGCGGTGGCTATTTCTTCGTCTTGCCTGGCGCGAGAGACGATAACGATTACCTGGGGCGCAGCCTGCTGGCGGCGACCGCTTGAGCCAATTCGATTTTTGGAAGACGACATCGCTCGCGAAGACGGGCCGTGGATTCACGACCGCCGACTGGCACCCGGATCATTCAATGGAGCCTCACAATGAAAATACCGAAACCCTGCAAGACATCGAAAACCTGGATCGCGGCAGGCACCCTCGGCCTGCTGTCGGTGACCGCCACCGCGCAGGCTGCCGTGGCACCGGAGGCGCTGGTCGGCCCCGTCGCCGACTACAAGCTGTATGTCCTGGACAATCTGGAGCAACTGGTCACGCATACCGAGGATTTCACCGCCGCGATCGAAGCCGGTGACTTGGCGAAGGCCAAGGCGCTCTATGCCCCCACGCGGGTGTACTACGAGCGCATCGAGCCGATCGCCGAGCTGTTCGCCGATCTCGACGTCAGCATCGATGCTCGCGAAGACGACTACGAACAAGGGGTCGAGGATCCCGATTTCACCGGTTTCCATCGTCTGGAGTACGGGCTGTTCCACGACGCCAGCACCGATGGCATGAAGACCTATGCGCAAGGCCTCATGGCCGACGTCGAGGAGCTGGACAGCCGCGTTCAGGCGCTGACTTTTCCGCCGGAAACCGTCGTTGGCGGCGCTGCCGCACTGATGGAAGAGGTCGCAGCGACCAAGATCTCCGGTGAAGAGGATCGTTACAGCCGCACCGATCTATGGGACTTTCAGGGCAACGTCGATGGCGCTCGCGAAATCTTCGAGCTGTTCAGGCCGCTGGCGGCCCAGGAAGACGCCGATTTCGTGGCGCGCGTCGAGGACAATTTCGACGACGTGGAAAAGACGCTGGCCGACTACCGCCTGGATCCCGACGATCCCCAGGCGGGGTTCGAATCCTATGACGAGGTCAGCGATGCCGACCGTCGCGCCTTGACGGGTCCGGTAACGGTCCTCGCCGAGGATCTGTCGACGCTGCGCGGCCTGCTCGGATTGAACTGAGTCATCCCGCGACAGTGTGCCGAAGCCCGCAATGGCTCTTTGACAGCCAGGGTGGGCTTTTTAACTGGGCCGGCTGACCGCCGGCCCCGTTCGTTCGGCGCCGCCGTTCGAATGCTGTCCGCCATCGCGTCGGAACCGGTTCATGCCGTCCGCGCCGCCTTCACACGCTGACGGTCCTCTTCCAGCGTCAGTCCGATATCGAAGCGCTTGACGAGCCGTTCACGATGTTCGTCGACGAGGCGCTTGACGCGGTTGTCCCCGATCGCCCCCAGCGCGCTCAGTGCCTTCTGCAGGCGAATGCCGACCTCTACCGTCGCGGCGCCGTCGCGAGCGATGGGAGTGAAGAAATCCTCGAACAGGTCTTTCGTTTGTAATGCCTCGACATACACATGCCGGACCGGCTGGTCCGACTCGTCGATACCGCCCTCGGCATGCCGTACCCACGGCGTCAGCACCCGAACGCCGCAGCCGATGATGTCGATCGCCGTACCGGGGTCGTTGATTCCCGGCGATAACGCTCTCGACGCCACCTCCGCCAGCACGATGATGCCGAATCGCGGATCCTCCTCGAAACGCCGCGACGGACTGATCGTGAAGGCCTCGGCAATCTTCTCGGCACGCGTCTCGTCCAGCGTGGGCGTCGACGCCAGCACTTTGGTCATGTCGAGGAACGTTCCCGGCAATGCCTGCACGTAGATGGCATGTCCCAGATCCTCGGCCAGCGAATCCAGTAGCGGCATGTCGATGTGCTGAAGATAACCCACCTTGCCGGCACGAACCGGCTCGAGCCCTTCCGGCACCGTGGAAGGCATCGCCTGGCCACCCAGATAGGGTTGATCCATGCGCCCTTCGAGCGCTTTCCTGGCCGCCGTTTCCACTTTGTCGATGGTGTCTCGCACCCGACCCAGCCGAGTCAGATATCCGGCCCACTTGATCAACTGGTAGACCGTCATCACGATGACGACGAGCGTCGCCGCGAACAGCAGTGTCCGGCCATCCTCATCGTAGATGCCGGCCGCCAGTGCAATGATTCCGACCAGACTGAACAGGAACGCGCCGATGAAGGTTGCCAGCGTGTTCTGTGTCACGCGGTCCTCGATCAGCAGAAGGTTGGCTCGCGGACTGACGTTACTGGTCGCCGAACCGTAGGCCGTCACCATCGCGCCGAGCGAGAACGTGGTCACCGCCAGCATGCTCGAGGCGATGATATTGAGAATGCTGTCCACCGCGCGGGCGCCGATGCTGACCACCGACGGCACGTCCAGCCAGGGCGTCACCAGCCAGGCGACCAGTGCCGTGACCACGCCGCCCAACGAAAAGAGCGTCGCGCGGTACCACAAAGAGCGGCGCAGCTGACGCCACACCCATTGAAAGCGCCCCATTAACATACGGTTCCCATCCCTGGACTGAATCACCCTCAGTCTACGCCAAACGGGCTATCGACGAGCCTTTTGCCGAGGCTGGTCTATTCTGATCGAACCTGTTCATCATGATGACGGACAGCATCGACAATCGGTTTGGGCAAAAGGAGCTTGCCATGACCAAGACGCCCCCACGGGTGGTGACCCGCCATCGTCGCGGCAAGGGCTTCACTTACCGTACACCGGCCGGGACCACGCTGAGCGACGACGCCTGGCGCGACTGGATCCGGTCGCTCGCGATTCCACCTGCCTGGCGCGATGTCGAAATCGTGCTCGACAAACGCCACCACATTCATGCCACCGGCCGCGACAGCGCCGGACGCAAGCAGTACATCTACAACGCCGAATGGCGCGAAAAGCGCGAGATTCTCAAGTTCGATCGGATCGTCGAATTCGCCCGCCGCCTGACCCCCATGCGTCGCGTCACCGGCCAGCATCTCACCCTCGAGGGAATGCCTCGAGAGAAGGTGCTCGCCTGCATGGTGAGGCTGATCGACAGCGCCTACTTTCGCCCCGGGAGCGAGCGCTACCGGGAAGAGAACGAATCCTATGGCCTGACCACCATGCGCTCCAAACACCTGACCATCGACGGCGACGAGCTGGTTTTCGATTATCAGGGCAAGAGCGGCCAGCAGCAGCATCGCGTGGTCGAGGATGAGCGCCTGGCCAGGATCGTCGGCGAGCTCGATGACATCCCTGGCTACGAAATCTTCAAGTACTTCGACGAAGACGGCCGCAAGGTGAGAGTCGACAGTCACGATCTCAACGATTACATCCACGAGGTCATGGGCGAGCGTTTCAGCGCCAAGGATTTTCGTACCTGGGCCGGCACGTCGATTGCCGCGCTGGCACTGGAGGAGCTCGGCCCCGGCGACAACGACAAGGTCAGCCAGAGCAACGTGCGCCAGGCGATCGAGCGGGTCGCCAAGACGCTGGGCAACACGCCGAGCATCGCCAAGGCGAGCTACATCGATCCGCGCGTGGTGGAAAGCTATCTCGACGGCCGGACACTGGACCATTTTCGCAAGCTGGTCGAGACCGAGCTGGATACCGATGACAAGCTCACCGGGCCGGACGAACGGGCCATTCTCAGGCTGCTGCAGAGCCGTCTGAAAACGTCAGGTTGACGATCGCACCTTCACTCGTCGATTGATCTATCGACCTATCGGCAATCGACGTCACCAAGTCGCCGGTGCTAGAAAGGAGGTTTATCCTCGACCGCTGGTCGCCCATCGACCGTCAACCGTCAACCGTCAACCGCCCAAGGAAAGCCCCATGAACCCAGCCGAGCCCTCGACCGATACTGTCGTCTACGTTGCCAATGCAGGGGATGGCACCATCGGCAGCTATCGCCTGGATCGCCAGACCGAACGGTTGCTGCCGCTGGCCACGACCGAAGCGGCCGAAAACGTGATGCCGCTGGCCGTGAGTCCGGACAGGCAGACGCTCTACGCCGCCATTCGCAGCGACCCGCTGCGGGTGCTGAGCTACCGTATCGAGGCGGGCACGGGCGCCTTGACCCCGCTCGGCAGCGGCGCGCTCTACGGCAGCATGGCCTACATCACCACCGACCGCTCCGGACGTTATCTGCTGGCCGCCTCCTATGGCGGCAACCTCGTCAGCGTCAGCCCTATCGACGGCAACGGTGTCGCCGGCGACGCCACCCAGACGCTGGAAACCGGCAGCCGGGCGCATGCGATCATGGCAACGCCGGACAATCACCACGTGTTCGCCACCAACCTGGGCGACGACCGTGTGGCCCAGTTCCATTTTGCCGACGGCGCCCTCGTTCCCAATGAAACGCCCGCCGCAGACACCGCCAGTGGCACCGGCCCGCGCCACTTCGTCTTCTCGCCCAATGGTCGGTTCGTCTACGTGCTGGGGGAGTTCGACGCGACGGTAACGACCTTCGCGCTGGATGCCGACGATGGCACGTTGTCTCGAGTCGCGGTCAGCCAGGGCCTGCCGGATACGCTCGAGCTGGCGCCGGGCATGCCTCGGGAAGAGATCCCCGCCGGTGACGATACGCCACGTGTGTGGGCGGCCGATCTTCATATCACCCCGGACGGTCGCTATCTTTACCTTTCCGAGCGCACCAGCAGCACCTTGAGCATATTGCGCGCCGACCCCGACTCAGGCGAGCTGCATCTCGTCGCCAATCAGCCGACCGTGAAGCAGCCGCGCGGCTTCGAGATCGATCCCACCGGCCGCTATCTGATCGCAGCCGGCGAGCTGAGCGATCATCTGGCGCTCTATCGCATCGACTCGGCGAGCGGAGCATTGACGCACCTCAGCGACACACCGGTCGGCAGCAAGACCAACTGGGTGGAAATCGTCTCTCTCGGCTAGCCGGCATGCTTCGCTGCGCGCCGCGCGAATGCGTTGGTCACGCGGCGCTGGTATACTCTGGCCGAGCGCAGGTTGTCGACAACTTGAAAGTACCGCTGCCGCGACCGATTTCCAGACCTCGCTGGTCACCGTTCTCCGATATCGGGAATCGCCAGCGAGGTGTATTGCGCCCTGTGAGCGAGCCGAAGAGAGTGGCGAGCATCAGCCGACGAAAGCCGCCCGGCGTCCCGGCGCCAACGCATCAATCCGCACGAAGTGCGACGCACATTCGAGTGTTCACCCATGCTCGATACGTCGTGCCATTGCCAAAAAGAGGTTAACGAATAGACATGTCCAATACGCCCAAGATCATCTACACCCTGACCGACGAAGCGCCCGCGCTGGCCACCTACTCGCTGCTACCGATCATCGAAGCTTTTACCGGCACCGCCGGCATCACGGTCGAGACTCGCGATATCTCGCTGGCGGCGCGCGTACTGTCCCAGTTCCCGGATCTGCTTGGCGACGACCAGCGCGTCAGCGATGATCTGGCCGAGCTCGGGCAACTGGCGACCACCCCGGAAGCCAACATCATCAAGCTGCCCAACATCAGCGCTTCAGGCCCTCAGCTCAAGGCGACCATCAAGGAACTGCAGAGCCAGGGCTATCCCCTGCCGGACTATCCGGAAGAACCGAAGAACGACGAAGAGAAGGCGATCAAGGCCAGCTACGACAAGGCCAAGGGCAGCGCGGTCAATCCGGTGCTGCGTGAAGGCAACTCCGATCGTCGGGCGCCGAAGTCGGTCAAGAACTACGCCCGCAAGTACCCGCACCGCATGGGCGAGTGGTCGAGCGAATCACAGTCTCACGTCGCTCACATGAGCGAAGGCGACTTCTACGGCAGCGAGCAGTCCGCCGTGATCGCCAAGGCGGGCAAGCTCAAGATCGAACTGCAGCAGAAAGACGGCACTCGCATCACGCTGAAGGACGGTCTCGCGGTCAAGGAGAGCGAAGTCGTCGACGCCGCAAGCATGAGCAGCCGTCGTCTGCGTCACTTCATCGACAGCGAAATCAAGGATGCCAAGAAGCGCAACGTGCTGTTCTCGCTGCACTTGAAGGCGACCATGATGAAGGTCTCCGACCCGATCATGTTCGGCATCGTGGTCGAAGAGTTCTACAAGGAGGTGCTCGAGAAGCACGCCGATGCGCTCAAGCTAGCCGGTTTCAACTCCAACAGCGGCATCGGCGATCTATACAGCTCGATCGAATCGCTTCCCAGCGAACAGCAGGACGCGATCAAGAGCGATATCGAAGCGCTCTATAAAGAGCGTCCCTCGCTGGCGATGGTCAACTCCCACAAGGGCATCACCAACCTGCACGTGCCGTCCGACGTGATCATCGACGCTTCCATGCCGGCGATGATCCGCGACTCCGGCAAGATGTGGGGCACCGACGACCAGTTGCATGACGCCAAGGCGGTCATTCCGGACCGCTGCTACGCCACCATCTACCAGACGGTGATCGAAGATTGCTGCAAGAACGGCGCTTTCGATCCGACCACCATGGGCAGCGTGCCCAACGTCGGCCTGATGGCCCAGAAAGCCGAAGAGTACGGCTCTCACGACAAGACGTTCCAGATCCCGGCCGACGGTACCGTGGTCGTCACCGACGACAATGGTCAGACGCTGTTCAGCCATGACGTCGAAGCCGGCGACATCTGGCGCATGTGTCAGACCAAGGACGCGCCGATCAAGGACTGGGTCAAGCTGGCCGTCACCCGCGCCCGTGAAAGCGGCTCGCCGGCGATCTTCTGGCTCGACGCCAACCGGGCCCACGATGCCAAGTTGATCGAGAAGGTCGAGACCTATCTCAAGGATCACGACACCGACGGTCTGGACATCCGCATCCTGGCGCCGGTCGAAGCGATGAAGGTCTCGCTCGAGCGCATCCGTCAGGGCGAGGACACCATCTCCGTCACCGGCAACGTGCTGCGCGATTACCTGACCGACCTGTTCCCGATCATGGAACTCGGCACCAGCGCCAAGATGCTCTCCATCGTTCCGCTGATGAACGGTGGCGGCCTGTTCGAGACCGGTGCCGGCGGCTCCGCGCCCAAGCACGTCCAGCAGTTCCTGGAAGAGAACCACCTGCGCTGGGACTCGCTGGGTGAATTCCTGGCGCTCGCGGCCTCCCTCGAACACCTCGGCAGCACCTTCGACAATGCTCGTGCCCGAATCCTGTCGGCGACGCTGGACAAGGCCAACGGCGAATTCCTCGACAGCGACAAGTCTCCCAAGCGCAAGGTCGGTGAACTCGACAATCGTGGCAGTCATTTCTACCTGGCGCTTTACTGGGCAAAAGAGCTGGCCGCCCAGACCGAGGACAGCGAGCTGAAGTCACTGTTCGAGGAGATCGCCAGGACGCTCGGCGACAACGAGAACACCATCGTCGATGAGCTCAACGCGGTGCAAGGCAAGCCGGTGGATATCAAGGGCTACTTCCACCCCAATGGCGAGCTGGTCAGCGAGGCGATGCGCCCCAGCAGGACCTTGAACGCCGCACTGGGCAAGCTCTACCAGGCTTCCTGATCGGCGACCGGCTCGGGACTCCCGAGCCGGTGCCAGCGCTGTCCGCCCTGCTTCGGCAGCGGCGGAGTCAAAAAGAAACGGGCCCGTGCCAATGGCACGGGCCCGTTTGATTGCGCTTGGGAGACTTTACCAAAAACGCGATATCGACAATAAACTCGTTGCCAGCAATCCGGTCGCCTTACCATTCTGGTAGGTCGGCACTTCCGGCTCGTCAACGGCAAAGATGCCGCCGCTCAGGCGGCGCACCCGCTTCATGAACAGGGCGATGCAGATCAGCGTGCCAATGGCGGCAACGACATAGCTGGTCTGCAACGACAGACCGAACCCGATTGGCGCGTAGGCCAGATAGGTGAAGGTCGCCATGGTCATGAAGGTCGCCGGAATCGACGTGATGAGGTGCGGCTTGCGCGCCAGTACCAGATACATGGTGGCGACCCACAGGGCGATGACCGCCGTGGTCTGGTTGGCCCAGGAAAAGTAGCGCCACAGCAGCGTGAAGTCCATGTGCGTCAGCGCGTAGGAAACCACGAACAGCGGTGCGGCGATGAATATGCGCTTGACGATGGGACGCTGGTCGATCTTCAGGTAGTCGGCAATGATCATGCGCGCGCTGCGGAAAGCCGTATCGCCCGAGGTGATCGGTAGCACGATGACACCGAGAATTGCCAGCGTTCCGCCGATGGCGCCGAGCATGGTGGTCGACACTTCACTGACCACCGCGGCAGGGCCGCCGGCCGCGAGCACGTCGGACAGTGACTGGTCGCCATGGAACAGGCTCATCGCAGCCGCCGCCCAGATCATCGCGATGACGCCTTCGGTGATCATCATGCCGTAGAAGATCTTGCGGCCATTGCCCTCGTTCTCTGTCGTCCGCGAAATGATCGGCGTCTGGGTGGCGTGAAAACCGGAGAGCGCACCACAGGAGATGGTCAGGAACAGCAGCGGGAAGATCGGAGCACCCTGTGGATGCATATTCTGGAAAGAGAGTTCGGGGATCGGCGCGCCGGTGAAGATCATGCCGAGCCCGATACCCAACGCACTGAACAGCAACAGCGCGCCGAAATAGGGATAGATGCGCCCGATCACCTTGTCGATCGGCAGCAGCGTTGCCAGCAGATAGTAGGCGAAGATCACCATCGTGATCAGCGTGATCGACAGCGGCGTCATGTTGGCCAGCAGCGCCGCCGGCGAGGTGACGAAAACGGTGCCGACCAACAGCAGCAGCAGGATGGCGAAACCGTTGACGACGTGCTTCATCACCTTGCCCAGGAACTTGCCCGCCAGCTGCGGCAGGTGAGCGCCGTGATTACGGATCGAGATCATGCCGGTGAGATAGTCATGCACCGCGCCCGCAAAGATGCAGCCGATCACGATCCAGATGAACGCCACCGGACCGTAAAGGGCGCCCAGGATCGGGCCGAAGATGGGGCCAACGCCAGCGATATTGAGAAGCTGGATCAACGAGTTACGCGTCGTATTCATTGGCACGTAGTCGATGTTGTCGCGCATGGTAAACGCGGGCGTGCGTCGCTTGCGATCGGTGACGAATACGCGTTCCACGAATTTGCCATACGTGAAGTAGCCCGCTATCAATAGCAGGATCGATCCAATGAATGTAATCATCTAGGGCCCCTGGAGCGATGAGGACGCCTTGTGGGCATCCGGCAGGTACTGTGATCCGGCAGGCGCTTTCATCCTGCAGGTACGTGGACAGGTGCGTGGCGAACCACGCGTTCGCGGTCTGATTATCCGCGCCAATTTACGAAAGGTCAAATAATTACATTTAGACTTTAGTGGCGGATTCGGCCCCGAGGCGCTTGCCGGGTCTCGCCTTGTCCCGCATGCTGACGCCTTTCCCGTCACATCGGGTAACCGCTTCGATGATCAAGACATATGTTTCCTTACTCTCGGCGCCTCTTGTCGACTCCCTGACCTCGAGAGCCGTAACGGCTGCCATCGTGATATCGATGTCGATCTTTCCCGCGGTCGCGTCGACACCACCGCCCTCTCCCGATCTTCTGGCTCGTGCCGATGTGGTGTATCAACCCACCGCGACATCCCTCGAGCAGCTCGCCCCGGACGCCGATCCCGACGTCATCGCCCTGGGTCTTGCCACCATGCAGTGCGCCCAGCGCCACGGCGTGGGCGAAGCTGCGCAGCGCCTGGCGATCATCGATTACAGCCGCTCCTCGCAGACACCACGCCTGTGGGTTTTCGACCTCGCCCGGCACAAGCTGCTATACCGTGAAGTCGTGGCCCACGGGCAAGGTTCCGGGGGCGACGTTCCCGATCGATTTTCCAATCAGGAAGGCTCGCACGCCTCGAGCCTGGGTCTGTTCGTGACGCGTCGGACCTACGAGGGCAAGAACGGCTACTCGTTGCGTATGGATGGGCTCGAGCCCGGCTTCAACGATGCCGCCATGAGCCGCGCGATCGTGATGCACGGCGCCGATTACGTCGATCCTGGCATCGCCGAGCGTCAGGGACGACTCGGACGTAGCTGGGGATGCCCCGCTCTGCGTCCCGGCGTCGCAGGGGATGTCATCGACGTGCTCAAGGAGGGCCAGTTCATCTTCTCCTACTATCCCGAACGGGAATGGCTGATGAATTCGGCGCTGGCGCAGTGCGCTCAGGCCCGCGTCGAGCAACAGGACACCGCCGAGTATTTCCTCGGCACGCGCTGATCAAGCCTCGCCTTTATCGAGTGCAGGAGGGGGCGCGCACGACGTCGATAGCGAGTACCCTGTTCATGGCAGTCACCCCATCGTTGGCGGCCGCCCCACCAACAGCAGCCACCGATCCCGGCAGTGGGGACGACGTGAATCGAGAATGCGTCGTTCTGCGGCGCGTCGGTCGAGGGAGTCAGCATGTCACGCACGGCAATTACACTGCTGCTATTGATCGTCACCCTGCTGGTGTCGCCAGCGAGCTTCGCCGTGCCCTACTGGGGCGAGAAACAGTCAAGCCCTGTCGATACGCCGATCGATCAGCTTCCTCCCGGCGCCTGGATCTGGGGTGGCGATAACAGGCATGCCGGCCCGATGGCCGTCGTCGTCAGCCTCACCGAGCAGCGCGCCTACGTCTATCGCAACGGGATCCTCATCGGCGTGACGAGCATCAGTACCGGTCGCGAGGGTTACGAGACGCCGACCGGCGTCTTTACCGTGCTCCAGAAGGACAAGGACCACTACTCCAATCTCTACGGCAATGCACCGATGCCGTATCAGCAACGCCTGACCTGGGACGGCGTGGCGCTGCATGCCGGCGGGCTGCCCGGTTACCCGGAATCCCACGGCTGCGTCCACTTGCCGACCGAATTCGCTCGCCTGTTGTTCGATGCTTCCAACCTGGGCATGACGGTGGTCGTGGCGGAGGCGGGCCAGGCGCCGATCTCCGTGGTTCACCCGGGACCATTGAGCCCCATCGATGCCCATACTGGCAGTGGTGTCGAGATTCCTCTGCTGGACAGTGGCAGCAGCTGGCGCTGGGCCATGGACCCTCCTTCCGAAGGCCCGGTCTCGATGGTTCTCAGCCGTAGCGATCGCCTGATCGTGGTCTATCGCAATGGCGTCGAGATTGGCCGTTCGCGCGTCGAGATCGGCAGCCCCGATAGGGTGACGGGTACGCGCGCCTATATCGTCGAAGGCCATTTCCATCCACCGCCGGCTCGAGAGAGCGATGAAATGCCCCTGCGTACTCTTCCCATGCCGACCTGGATTGCGATTGGCGTACCCGGCTACGAAAGCACTGCCGGCCATCCTGTCTCGACCAGCCTCGTCAATCAGGTGGTCGTGCCCGATGGTTTCAAGCGGAAGGTGTTACCTCTGCTGGAACCCGGCACCGTGCTGGTCGCGACCGATGCCCATCTCACCGCGGAAAATAGCGGTGAGCCTATCCGGGTGATCGATAGCGTCGGCCCCCGTAGCTGGCTCGATGATGCCGTGACGCTGCCCCCATCCGCCGCCGACCGCTGACGCCGGCAGGCATCCCCGCTCGTCCTGGGGTGCGTCACACTGTGCGACATTTATCCGCTATGACATTCATCGCGGGTAGCCTATGTTGAGAGTCGAAAGGCGACTCGGCTCGCCGCAGCGACAGGCAATCAGCAACCAGGCGGTACCCGAGCGCTTCCATTCGATGCTTTCACGATTGCGAGGTGTCCATGTTCAAGTCTCTGCTGGTCCCCATCGATGGTTCCGAGGACTCCCATATCGCGCTCAACGTTGCCTGCCAGTTGGCAGCACCGGTTCAGGGCAAGCTGTATCTGCTCAACGTTCGCGACCCTTACCCACAACTGCATAAGGGCGAACTGCTCAGCGTGGAAGCAGCGATCAAGGCGGCTTCGGTGGATACCGCCGATCGCGAGGGTCACGCCATAATCGATGCCGCGCTCGATACGCTACCCTCCTTCCCCGGCTATAACGGGGAGTTCGATACGCTCGTCAAGCAGGGTTCGCCGGCACGCATGATCGTCTCCGAAGCCGAACGGCTGGGCGTCGATGCCATCGTGATGGGCAGCCGGGGCATGGGGCAGTTCAAAGGGCTGATGATCGGCAGCGTGTCGCACAAGGTGACCCATGTTGCCAACTGTCGTGTTATCTGCGTACACGAGACTCCGCATCGGCATGCAACTCAGGCACCCCACGAGTTCGTCGACTTCGACTGATCTTCGGCGACAGCCCGGCATTGCCGTCATGGCGAGCTTGCGGGACTTGCGCATCGCCACCATGCTGAATGGACTCGGAGAGCCTCAAGCGCTCTCGAAGGACGCCCATAAGGAGGCATTCCATGGCTAGCGGTTGGGCAAAGGACGGCGCGGTGCAGGAGCAGATCGACAGCACCGTCGAAGATGGCATCGAGCAGGCGCGCCAGCGGCTGCGAAACCAGGGCCCCAGTCTGACGATCTGTGAAGAGTGCGAGGCTCCGATCCCGGAGGCCCGCCGTCAGGCGGTGCCCGGCGTTCGCCTGTGCATCGACTGTCAGGCGGAAGCGGACCGCCATCAGACCCATCACGCCAACTACAATCGTCGCGGCAGCAAGGATAGCCAGTTGCGTTAGCGACCAGACTCCCATGCCAACACGATCGGCTGGCACGGTGTGCCGGGCATCGGCCAAGGGTGATGATAGAATCATCGGATCGCTGTCACAGCCTGCCGAGCGCTGAAGGAGTCCGACCTCATGCATTTCGATCTCGCGGACCTGCGCATTTTCGTTCATGTGGCGGAAGAGAGCAGCCTGACGGCCGGGGCTCAGCGCGCGCACCTTTCCACCGCCGCGGTCAGCGGTCGGATCAAGTCACTCGAAGCGCAACTGGAAAGCCGGCTGTTCTATCGCAGCAGCCAGGGCGTCGAACTGACACCGGCGGGAGAGCGCCTTTTGCAGCATGCGCGTCTCATCCTGCACCAGGTCGAACGTGTCAAAAGCGAATTCTCCGGCTATGCCAGTGATGTCATTGGCCATCTCCGGATATTTGCCAACACCACTGCGGTGATCGAGTTCATGCCCGAGGTGCTGTCCGATTTTCTCGCTTCGCGTCCCGGCATCACCGTGGATCTTCAGGAACGCCTGACCAGCGATATCATTCGCGGCGTTCTCGATGGCACGGCCGACATGGGAATTCTGGGCATCATGGTCGGCGTCGAGGTACCTTCGCGGTTGAAGACGCTGCCTTTCAGCCGGGACCGGCTGGTATTGGCGACCCCGCTCGATCATCCCCTGACCGAGCGTGACGAGATCACCTACGAAGATGCGCTGGACTACCCACATGTCACTCTGCATGAGGGCAGTACCCTCTTCCACTATCTGGAAAGAAAGGCGCTGGAGTTCGGCAAGCCGCTACCGGTCAGAATTCAGGTGTTCGGGTTCGAATCGGCATGTCGCATGATCGAAGCCGGCGTCGGCGTGGGGATTCTTCCGGAATCCTGTGCGCTACGCTATCAGGATCATATGCGACTGAGCGTCCGGCACTTGAGCGACGCCTGGGCATATCGAGAGCGCAGCGTGCTGATCCGCGAAGATCACGTCCTGCCCGGTTTCGGGCAGGAGCTGCTGGATATCATCACCCAGTATCAGTCCTCCCGATCGCTGGCGTCGACATCGGGATAGTCTGCGTTTCGTTTCGTCGCGAGAACGCGCCCGCCATGAAAAACGCCCCGCAGTGCGAGGCGTCGAATCATGCGCGAGTCGAGCCGATCAGCTCAGCCGCTGCATGTAGTCCACGTAGCCGAAGGTCTTGACCGTGCGTACCTCGCGGCTTGCCTCGTCGATCCGGCAGATCGCCGGCAGACGGATGCCATTGAAGGTGGTGGTCTTGACCATGGTGTAGTGGGCCATGTCGGTAAACACGAGACGATCGCCGATCTCAAGCGGCGCATCGAACGCATAATCGCCGATCACGTCGCCGGCCAGGCAGGTCGTTCCGCCCAGGCGATAGGTGTGCGCCTTCTCGCCAGGCTTGGCACCGCCGATGATCTCCGGACGATAGGGCATTTCCAGCACATCGGGCATGTGCGCCGTGGCCGAAGTGTCCAGGATCGCGATGAGGCCATCGTTTTCGACGATATCCAGCACGCTGCAAACGAGATAGCCGGTGTTGAGCGCAATCGCCTCCCCCGGCTCCAGGTACACCGTCAGGTGTGGATGGCGCGACTTGAACTCACGAATCACCCGCACCAGCCGCTCGACATCGTAGTCGGCCCGCGTGATGTGATGACCGCCGCCGAAATTCACCCATCGCAGATTGGCAAGATACTGGCCGAACTTCCGCTCGAAGGCACCCAGAGTCGCTTCCAGCGCGTCGCTGTTCTGCTCGCAGAGCGCGTGAAAGTGCAGCCCCTCCAGCCCCTCGATGTCTTCCGGCGCCAGATCCGCAGCCCTTGTGCCCAGCCGTGAGCCCGGCGCGCAGGGGTCGTACAGCGCCACGTCGCCGGTGGAATGCTCGGGATTCACTCGCAGCCCGCAGGAGACCCTCCGCGGCGACGCTAGCACGGTCTCACGAAAGTGCCGCCACTGCCGCGGCGAATTGAAGCTCAGGTGGTCGGCGTAGCGCAGCACCACGTCCATCTCCGGCGCGGTGAACGCCGGCGAATAGACATGCACCTCGCCACCGAAGGTCTCGGCACCCAGGCGCGCTTCATCCTGACCGCTGGCGGTGGTCCCGACCAGATACTGGCTGACCAACGGGAAAGTATCCCACATGGCGAAACCCTTCAGCGCCAGCAGAATTTTCGCGCCGCTGTCGGCCTGCACCCGGCCCAGCAGCTCGAGGTTGCGACGCAGCAAGGCGTCGTCGACCACGTAGGCCGGCGACGGGCAGGCGCCCACGTCGAAGGGATAGGCGATGTCGTTCGTTGCCATCAGGCCAGCGGATCCTGGTCGGGATCGAGCTCGACCATCTGCCACGGCAGTCCCATCTCACCGATGCGCTCCATGAACGGGTCGGGATCGAGCTGCTCGACGTTGTAAACGCCCTCACCTTTCCAGATGCCCTGCAGCATCAGCATCGCGCCGGTCACGGCCGGTACGCCGGTGGTGTAGGAGATCGCCTGAGACTGGACTTCCTCGTAGCACTTCTCGTGATCGCAGATGTTGTAGATGTACACCTTGCGACGCTTGCCATCCTTGATGCCGTCGAGGATGACGCCAATGTTGGTCTTGCCCTTGGTGCGCGGGCCGAGTGACGCCGGGTCCGGCAGCACCTGCTTCAGGAACTGCAGCGGTGAAATCTCGACCCCGTTGACATTGATCGGCTCGATGCGGGTCATGCCCACGTTCTCGAGCACGTTGAGGTGGGTGATGTACTTCTCGGAGAAGGTCATCCAGAAGCGGATACGCTCGAGCCCCTTGATGTTCTGGGACAGCGATTCCAGCTCTTCGTGATAGAGCAGATACAGATCCTTCTCGCCGATGCCGTCGAAGTCGAACTTGCGCTTCTCGGCCAGCGGCGGTGTTTCGACCCACTCGCCCTTCTCCCAGTAGCGACCGTTCGCGGTAATTTCGCGAATATTGATCTCCGGGTTGAAGTTGGTGGCGAACGGATAGCCGTGGTCGCCGCCGTTGGCGTCCAGAATGTCGATCCGGTGAATCTCGTCGAACAGATTCTTCTGGCCGTAGGCGCAGTAGATGTTGGTCATGCCCGGGTCGAACCCGCAGCCCAAGGTGGCCATCGCGCCCGCTTTGGCGTAGCGATCCTGGAACGCCCACTGCTCCTTGTATTCGAACTTGGCCTCGTCGGGATGCTCGTAGTTGGCCGTATCCAGATACGGTACGCCGGTCTGAAGGCACGCTTCCATGATGGTCAGATCCTGATACGGCAGGGCCACATGGATGAGGATGTCCGGCTTGAAAGACTCGATCAGCGCAACCAGCGCCTCGACGCTGTCGGCATCGACCTGGGCGGTCTGGATCGGACGCGACAACTGCTCGGCGATCGCCTTGCATTTGGCTTCGTTACGGCTGGCGAGACAGATCTCGCTGAATACCTCGGGATGCTGGGCACACTTGTGAGTAACGACACCACCGACGCCGCCGGCGCCAACAATCAGGACTTTGCTCATGAATTCACTTCCAGATCGGGAAAAGTCAACAGTGATAAGGTCTTATCGATAGTGGTCAAGGGCTTGTCAAATGATTGGGCAACTCTTCAGCGCACCCCGACCCGATGCCACCCCGGTCTTGGTCCCTCTTCATATCCACCGGAATGGATCCATATCCACCGGGATTGGCGAGAGGCCGCAGATAATGACCTCGTCAGAGACTGGCCTCAAGAGTTTTTCGCGTCAAATCTAGACCGAATCCAGGACAGGTTCATGACATCGACATCAAGCCCCTCGCCATGTGACGAGCGCGCGCTCCCGTGTGCCGCTCAGCCACGCGGCCCCCAAAGTATGATACCGGCACCGAGCAAGCAAATCGCCGCGCCAATGACGTCCCAGCGATCCGGCAGACGCTGCTCGACGAGCCACAGCCACAATAGCGAGGTGACAATGTAGACACCGCCATAGGCAGCATACGCCCGGCCCGCGTAGTCACTATCGACCAGCGTCAGTAGCCAGGCGAACAGGACCAGGCTGAAGACACCGGGCAGCAACCACAGCGGGGCTTTATCCAGCCGCCACCAAGCCCAGAAGGCGAAACATCCGGCGATTTCCGCGAGTGCCGCGGCGAGATAGAGGACAGGTGTCAACACAATGCTGGCCTGCGTGGCGTGGGAGAAAACGTCTCGCATCCCGCCCGAGATCGTCGAGGAAGCTCAAACGACGACCCCGGCCGAAAGCCGGGGTCGAAATGCATTCTTGTCGGAACCGTGAGAGATATCCTCAGCGACGGCCGAGAAGAATCCCCAGAAACACGCCGACGCCGCCAGCGATGGCAAGCGCACTGATCGGATTCTTGACCGTGGCTTCACGGACGTCGTCGATTTTCTCGCCGTAGTTGGCCTGCAGCTTACCGGCAGTCTGGCGTGCCTTGCCCTCGCTCCGCATGTCATCGTCTTCGGTGAAGCTGCCAACGGCTTCCTGAGCGCGACCCTTGAGTTCTTCGGTGCGTCCTTTCACTTGATCTTCGTACATCTCGATCTCCTTGATCTCTGTTCTGGCAGCAGACACATTCCGCTGACGCTTAAGCATAGTTGTCTTGAAGGATCTCGCCAAAAATCGGAGCGCTCGAGCCTGGCGCAGCCATGAAAGCGGTGGCCCCGAACGAGAAAGAACGCCAGCGCCGAAAACTGCCGGACAGCGATGCCTCGCCGGTTTACGCTACGCCTCGGTCATACCGCTAGGGTTTGCTTGGATGTCGATAATCTCGCTGGGTCGCTTGTTACTGCTTTCCGCCCTCTGGGGCGCCAGCTTTCTGTTCATGCGTATCGCCACGCCGGCACTCGGCGCCTTTCCCACGGCGTTCTTTCGAGTGTTGCTGGGTGCTCTTGGGCTGGTAGTCATTCTGGCCTTGATGCGAGCGCGTTGGCGGTTCAATGGCAAACTCGGGGCCACACTGGCGATCGGAATGATCAATTCCGGGATCCCGTTCGGCATGTTCTGCATCGCGGCGCAGTACTTGCCCGCCGGTTATTCCGCCATGCTCAACGCCTCGACGCCATTGATGGGCGTGGTGATCGGCGCCCTGTTCTTTCAGGAAAGACTCACGCGGGATCGCCTGATCGGCGTGGCGCTGGGCGTACTGGGCGTCGGCGTTCTGGTCGGGACCGGCCCGGTCGCGATAGGCAGTGGCCTGCTGATCGGTGCTGTCGCCTGCCTGACTGCCGCCGCCTGCTACGGGCTGGGCGGTTTCGTGGTCAAACGCTGGATTGCCGAACGTGGCGGACTCGACTCCCGTCTCATCGCATTGGGTTCACAGTTCGGTGCGACGCTGCTGCTCGCACCCTTCATGCTTGGGCAGGTAGCACTGGCGCCACAGGCGCTGGTCTGGGATGACACCGGCGTCTGGTGGGCAATGCTGGCGCTGGGTATCGGCTGCACTTCGCTGGCCTATCTGCTCTATTTCCGCCTGGTCGAGGATCTCGGACCGATCAAGCCGCTGACGGTCACCATGCTGGTGCCGCTGTTCGGGGTGCTGTGGGGCGCGCTCTTCCTCGGTGAAAAGGTCACCTGGGCGCACGCCGCCGGCGGCTTGCTGATAGGGCTCGCGTTGTGGCTGATCCTGTTCAAGCGTCACCGCACAACCCTGACCCCACCAGGCGAAAATAGCGACTGACCCGCCGCTCGCTGAATTCGCGTCTATACTCACTTGGCAAACTTTTCTAATGAAGGAAAAGAATATGAAAAAGCAAGGATGGCTGGGTGCCGGGATCATCGGACTGGGATTGATGCTGAGTGCGTGCTCGAGCGCACCGCCCTCGCCCTATCAGAAAGCGGCCGGCGACTATGAAGGCGTGCTTCCCTGCGCCGACTGTTCCGGTATCAACGTCGACCTGCAGATGATGAACATGGACGACACCGGTGGCGCCTATGTCCTGAACAGCCTGTATCAGGGTCGCAGCGACGAGCCGATGGTCACCAAGGGCAATTACATCGTGCTCGAAGACGCTGGCATGCAGCAGCTACCGCTCGTCTACCAGTTGAAGGGCGCCCAGGGTAATACGATCTATTATCTGCGTCCGCTGGATAATGGCGATCTCGAGGTCCTGGACCCCAATATGCAACCCGTACAGTCCGGTGCCGACATGACGCTGAAGCGTCAGTGAGGTTCCACCGGAGCCAGAATGAACCGGGCCGAGGCCCGGTTCATTCGTTTCCGCCCCCGGATTTCAGGGAGCGATGCACGTAGAGGTCGTAACGGCTCGTCTTGCTCTCGATGACATGCTGCGGCGGCGGTCCCTCGATGGGAGGTGCCTTGCGCGGGCGCTTGACCACCACACGATGTGTGGCAACCTCCAGCGCCGCTTCCAGCAACCGAGAAGCATCCTCGTCATCCCCGGCCAGTTCGCGAAACACCCGCATCTCTTTCTTGACCAGCGCCGACTTCTCGCGATGCGGAAACATCGGATCGAGATGGACGACCTGAGGCTGATGCGGCCAGTCGCTGACCGCCGCCTCCAGAGCCGTTGCGCTATCGGCGTGTCTCAGGGAAATGCGCCGAGCGATCTGCGCCACTTCCTCGTCATTCAAAGCCGACGTCAGCGCCGCTTCCAGCAGGGCGTGAATGGCCGCCACCCGCTCGACCATCAACACCTCGGCCCCGAGCGATGCCAGCACGAAAGCGTCTCGCCCAAGACCCGCCGTCGCGTCGACGACCTGCGGCACCACACCAGTGCCGAAACCGCAGGCCCGGGCCACGAGCTGGCCTCGACCGCCCCCGTAACGGCGCCGGTGTGCCGCGGCCCCGGAAACGAAATCGGCGCTGATCGGCAACCCGTAACGCTTGATATCACCGGCGATTTCCAGGCCCCGCTCGGCACGTTGCAAGACCAGGCCGCCGCCGGGTGCCGTCAGCGACCAGGGCAGCCCGTAGCGCTCGGCCAGATCGGTCAGCGTTTCGCCGACCACGACCAGCGAGGCTGCGTCGTTCACGTCGCCCATACGAACAACGCGACGCCGAGCAGCAACCGATAGATCACGAACGGCATCATTCCAATTCTGTCCAGCGCGGCCAGAAACAGCTTGATGCAGAGCCAGGCGGCAACGAACGAGAACGCCACGCCCAGCAGAATTTCATGCCACTGGGTTGCCGTGCCGGACTGCACCAACTCGACACCTTTCAACGAACCGGCCGCCAGGATCAGCGGGATGGATAGCAGAAACGAAAAGCGTGCGGCCGCCTGACGGGTGAAACCGAGCATCAATGCCGCCGTCATGGTAATACCCGAGCGCGACGTGCCCGGGATCAACGCGATGGCTTGCGCCAGTCCGATCAGCAGCGCGGTCTTTAGCGTCATCTGTTCGATCGGCTGAATCCGACTTCCGCGCTTGTCGGCGATCCCCAGCAGCACCCCGAAAATGATCGTCGTCGTCGCAATGACCAGTACCGATCGGCCCGCACTCTCGACCCAATCCTCGATCAACAGGCCGACGATCACGGCAGGGATGGTACCGACGATGATCGCCCAACCCAGACGGCTTTCGGGCGTCTGGCCCCGCTCGCCGAACTGAGTGAACCAGGCGTGAAGAATGCGCCAGACCTCGTGACGGAACGCGAACAACACGGCTCCAAGAGAACCGATGTGGACGGCGACATCGAAGGCCAGCCCCTGATCGGACCAGCCGAACAGTTGGGAGGGTAAAATCAGATGAGCGGAAGAGGAGATAGGCAGAAATTCGGTCAAGCCTTGGATGATGGCGAGTGCGGCCAGCTGAAAAACATCCATTTTCGTTCAATATCCTTGTGCGAAGAGGTCGCCATCGTGGACCTCGATCTTGTCACGCCTTGCGCCACGCCACCTCATCACGCAGATAGACGGGTATTACCTCGTGAGGCGCGTTACCACGCGCGCCACGCTCCCATGAGGCAACGGCCAGACGTGCGATATCCTCCGCCGCCGGCAGCTCGTCGGGGAGGGTTTGAGCCAATGTAGCGTGTACATCGACAGGTATATTAGACAAAAGTTGCCAACCGCTGCCTATCCCCAACCACTCGATGCCGCGGTCGGATGGCGGCAGTCGCAGCTTCGACGGCGGCATGACACGCTCTTCGAGGGCCACGGTCAGCGCCCCCTCGAGACAGTGATAGGCACCCACGTAGATCTCGTCCATGCGGGCGTCGAGCGCGGCGATGACATGGCGGGCATGCCATTTGCGATGCGCCGCCAGCGCCAGCGCCTCCAGCGTCGAGATACCCATCAGCGGCAGATCAGCACCGTAGGCGAGCCCTTGCGCGACCCCGGCCGCGATCCGCAGACCGGTGAAAGAGCCCGGCCCTTGTCCATACGCGATCGCATCGAGCTGGCCAAGCGACACGCCGGCTTGCGCCAACACGTCGTCGATCATCGGCAGTAATAGACGGGTATGCTCTCGCGGCGCGATCTCGAAACGCTGAACGATGAGTCGATCCTGGATCAGGGCACAGGAGCAGGCAGTAGAAGAGGCGTCCAGCGCCAGCAACGTCGGCATCGGTTTCCCGGGGAATGGCAGCAAAGAGAAGTCAGCGAGTATAGCGTATCGAGGCGTCGAAACGATCGCTCCGCCAAGTGGCGGAGCGAAAGTCGGAGCCGGGTGGGAGTCAGGCTTTCAGCGCCGCCAATACCTGCTCGCGAATCTCGTCGACACTGCCGATGCCCGCGATGCGGTGATAAGCCGGCGCAGCTTCGGCATCCTTGGCCGCCCACGCCTGATAGTACCCGACCAGAGGCTCGGTCTGATCGTGATAGACCGAAAGACGGTGGCGAACCGTTTTCTCGCTGTCGTCGTCGCGCTGGATCAGCGGCTCGCCGGTGACGTCATCCTTGCCCTCTTCCTGGGGCGGCTTGTAGTCAACGTGATAGACACGGCCCGAGTCGGGATGAACGCGACGCCCCGAGAGACGATTGACGATCTCTTCGTCGTCGACCGCGATCTCCACCACATGATCGAGCTTGATACCGGCATCCTTCATCGCATCCGCCTGCGGCAGCGTGCGTGGGAAGCCGTCGAACAGAAAACCGTTGGCACAATCGGGCTGCGCGATGCGCTCCTTGACCAGCGCTATAATCAGATCATCCGACACCAACGCGCCGCTGTTCATGGTCTCCTTGACCTTGAGCCCCAGCTCGCTGCCTTCTTTCACCGCGGCACGCAGCATGTCACCGGTAGAGATCTGCGGAATATGGAAGTGCTCGCAGATGAACTGGGCTTGGGTACCCTTGCCAGCGCCGGGGGCGCCCAAGAGGATCAAACGCATTGATACGGCTCCTTGAAGAATGGTGTTGGTTTTTGGAAGGGTCGGTGACGTTGAAGATGTAACGCAGAAGACACCGTCAATGGCTCAAGACGATACCTGCCGTTCGAGGAGCGCACAAGACTCGACTGCCCTCACGCTGCACCTGTCGACAAAAACGCCAACGGCCCCCGAAGGAGCCGCTGGCGTTCGACAGACCCGCTCGCCGTATCAGACCAGCATGCGGCGAATATCGGTCAGCACCTGCGCCAGGAAGGCAGTGAAGCGTGCCGCGTCGGCGCCATTGACCGCACGGTGGTCGTAGGAGAGAGACAGCGGCAGCATCAGGCGCGGCTCGAAGTCGCTACCGTTCCAGACCGGCTTCATCGACGACTTGGAAACACCCAGAATCGCTACTTCCGGCGTGTTGACGATTGGCGTGAAGGCCGTACCACCGATCGAACCGAGGCTCGAGATGGTGAAACTGGCGCCGCTCATTTCCTCGCGGGACAGCTTCTTGTTCTGCGCCTTCTTGGCCAACTCGACCGACTCCTTGGCCAGATCGATCAAGGATTTCCTGTCGGCATCGCGGATCACCGGCACCATCAAACCATCCGGCGTATCGACCGCAACGCCGATGTGCACGTAATGCTTGATGACCAGCTTGTCGCCGTCCGGATGCAGGCTCGAGTTGAACTGCGGGAACTTGCGCAGCGCATAGGCACACGCCTTGATCATGAACGGCAGCGGCGTCAGCTTGGCACCCTGAGACTCGGCTTCCGCCTTCATCGACTTGCGGAACGCTTCCAGCTCGGTGATATCGGCTTCGTCGAACTGGGTAACGTGCGGCACGTTGAGCCAGCTGCGGTGCAGGTTGTTGGCGCCCGCCCGCATCAGGCGACTCATCGGCTTCTCTTCGACCTCGCCGAACTGGCTGAAATCGATCGCCGGAACCTGCGGAATACCCGCCCCGCCAGTCGCCGGGGCTGCCGAGGCACCCCCGCCGCTCTTGCGCTGTTTCATCACCTGCTTGACGAAGCCGTCGACGTCGTCCTTCAGGATCCGACCCTTGGGACCGGAACCCTTGATTTCGCCGAGCTCGACACCCAGCTCGCGGGCCAGTTTACGTACCGCCGGACCGGCATGAACGTGGGCACCTTCGGATTTGTCATCGCCATGCTTGTGGCGCGCTTCCGGGCTGGGCTCACCGCTGACGTCTTTCTGCGCCTGGGCGTCGGATGACTTGTCGGCCTTGGACGTCTTTTCGGCGTCGGACTTGGCCGGTGCCGGTTTCGACTCGTCGCTTTTGTTCGAGGAAGACTTCTTCGTCGCCGGCGTCTTGGCACCCACCATCTGGACGTAACCGATCAGATCGCCTTCCGAAACGCTGTCCCCTTCCTTGACCGCGACCTCGACGATCTTACCCTTGTACGGGCTCGGCACGTCCATCGACGCCTTGTCGGATTCCAGCGTGATCAAGGTGTCTTCTTCGTTGATCTCGTCGCCTTCACTGATCGCGACTTCGATGATCTCGACGCCATCGCTACCGCCGATATCGGGTACGCGAATCTCCTTGCGACCGCCTTCGTCGCCGCCCTGATCATCATCGTCCTGATCTTGGGACGCCTGACCTTCGCCGC
Organism: Salinicola socius; assembly: GCF_001937195.1. Classification (GTDB taxonomy): domain Bacteria; phylum Pseudomonadota; class Gammaproteobacteria; order Pseudomonadales; family Halomonadaceae; genus Salinicola; species Salinicola socius. Next base: position 226,778 of record NZ_MSDO01000017.1, read on the forward strand.
CATCGTCCGCTTCGGCGTCGTCGTCGGCGGATTCGTCTTCCGCCGTCGCGTCTTCGCCATCGTCCTCTTCGGCGCCCTCATCGGCGACTTCCATGGTGCCGATCAGGTCGCCCTCGGAGACGCTGTCGCCCTCCTTGATCGAAAGCGAAACGATCTTGCCAGTGTAGGGGCTGGGTACGTCCATCGAGGCCTTGTCGGACTCGAGCGTGATCAGCGTGTCTTCTTCGCCGATCTCGTCGCCCTCGCTGACGGCCACTTCGATGATCTCGACACCATCGCCGCCACCGATGTCCGGCACCTTCACTTCGACGGTGCGCTTGCCACCACCGGAGGATTTCTTCTTCGGCGCGGCCTTCACGGGCTCTGCCGAATCCTTGTCTGAAGACTTGGCGTCGTCTTTCGGCTCGTTGTCGCGGTCGGATGCGGCGGCGTCCCGCGACGTCTCGCCATCGGCATCCGACGCATCGTCACCCTGATCGTCGCCAGCCCCTTCGGCTTCGAGTTCGAGGATGTCGTCGCCTTCGGAGACGGTGTCGCCCTCCTTGACCAGAATCTTGACGACCTTGCCACCTTTCGGTGCGGGAACGTCCATGCTGGCCTTGTCGGACTCCAGCGTGATCATGGTGTCTTCGGCGGAGATGACATCGCCAACGCTCACCGCGATCTCGATGATTTCGACATCGTCGCTGCCGCCGATGTCGGGAACTTTGATGATTTCGCTACTCAAGGTCGCGCTCCTTTAATCATCTGCCAACCTGCCTCGGGGGCAGGTCGGCTAATTCAGGCAATCTGGCCGCCGCCCTTCATCGGCGACGGCACCCTGACGTGATCCGCCAGTTCAAGACACCAGAGGGCTGGGCTTGGCGGGGTCGATGCCGTACTTCTTCATGGCATCATTGACGACCTTGACGTCGATCTCGCCGCGATTGGCCAGCGCACGCAGTGCCTGAATCGTCACGTAGTAGCGGTCGACCTCGAAGAAGCGACGCAGCTGCTCACGAGTGTCCGAGCGGCCGAAGCCATCCGTGCCGAGCACGTGGAAGTCATTCGGAACCCAGGCGCGAATCTGATCGGCGTAGAGCTTCATGTAGTCGGTCGAGGCGATGACCGGCCCTTCGGTTCCGTCGAGCTGCTGCACCACCCACGGCTTCTCGCGATTTTCATCGTAGTCGAGGAACTGCTGACGGTCGTACTCGAGCGCTTCGCGACGCAGTTCGTTGAAACTGGTCACGCTCCAGACATCGGCAACCACGCCATGATCTTCTGCCAGCAGCTCCGCGGCCGCCTCGACTTCGCGCAGGATCGTGCCGCTGCCCATGAGCTGGACGCGCGGCTGCTTCTTCTTGCCGGAAACCTTGCCCTCCTGCAACCGGTACATACCGCGAACGATACCTTCCTCGCTACCTTCCGCCATTTCGGGGTGCGAGTAGTTTTCGTTCATCACGGTCAGGTAGTAGAAGCAGCTCTCCTTGTCCTGGAACATCCGCTTGAGGCCGTCCTGCAGGATCACCGCCAGCTCGTGCCCGTAGCACGGGTCATAGGCGCGGCAGCTCGGCACGGTGGACATCAGGATATGACTGTGGCCGTCCTGGTGCTGCAGGCCTTCGCCGTTGATGGTGGTTCGCCCGGCGGTCCCGCCGACCATGAAACCACGCGCCTGCAGGTCGCCAGCGGCCCACACCAGATCACCGATGCGCTGGTAGCCGAACATCGAGTAGTAGACGTAGAACGGAATCAGCGGCAGATGATGGTTGGCGTACGACGTCGCCGCCGCGATCCACGCCGACATGGAACCGGCTTCGGTGATGCCTTCCTCGAGGATCTGACCCTTCTTGTCCTCGCGGTAATACATGATCTGACCGGCATCCATCGGCTCGTACTTCTGGCCTTCGGCGGCGTAGATCCCGAGCTGACGGAACATGCCTTCCATCCCGAACGTTCGCGCTTCGTCGGGAATGATCGGCACCACGCGGGAACCCAGCTGCTTGTGCTTGACCAGACCGTTGAGCACGCGCACGAACGACATCGTGGTCGAGACTTCACGATCGCCGGAGCCTTTCAACTGAGCCGCGAACATCTTGTCGTCGAGACCGGGGATTTCCATCGCCTCGAAGTCGGGTTTCCGCGCCGGCAGGAAGCCACCGAGCTTCTCGCGCTGGAGATGCAGGTACTTCATCTCCGGGCTGTCGTCTTCGGGCTTGTAGTACGGGATATCGCCGCTTTCGATCTGCTTGTCGGAAACCGGGATGCCGAACCGATCGCGGAAGGCCTTGAGCGCGTCGACGTCCATCGACTTGATCTGGTGGGCTTCCATATCGGCTTCGCCGTGACCGCCACCCATGCCGTAACCCTTGACGGTATGCGCCAGAATCACGGTGGGACGACCATTGGCCTTGTTGACCGCTTCGTGGTACGCCGCGTAGACCTTCTGCGGATCGTGGCCGCCGCGGTTGAGACGGAAGACCTCCTCGTCGGAGTAGTCCTTGACCATCTCGGCGGTTTCGTCGTACTTGCCGAAGAAGTTGTCGCGCGTGTACTTGCCACCCTGAGCCTTGTAGTTCTGGTACTCGCCGTCGACCGCCTCGTCCATGCGCTTTTGCAGCATGCCCTTGGTGTCCTTCTCGAACAGCGGGTCCCACAGACCGCCCCAGACCACCTTGATCACGTTCCAGCCGGCACCGCGGAAGACGCCCTCGAGCTCGTCGATGACCCGCGAGTTGCCGCGCACCGGACCGTCGAGACGCTGCAGGTTGCAATTGATGACGAAGATCAGGTTGTCGAGCTTTTCGCGGCTCGCCAGATGCAGCGCACCCAGGGATTCCGGCTCGTCGCATTCGCCGTCACCCAGGAACGCCCAGACCTTGCGGTCCTTCATGTCTTCCATCTCGCGCGAGTGCAGATACTTCATCACGTGAGCCTGGTAGATCGACTGGATAGGCCCCAGACCCATGGAAACGGTCGGGAACTGCCAGTAGTCCGGCATCAGGTACGGGTGTGGATAGGACGGCAGCGAATCGCCATCCACTTCCTGACGGAAGTTGTCCATCTGCTCCTGGGTCAGCCGGCCTTCCAGGAACGAACGTGCATAGATACCGGGGGTGACGTGCCCCTGGATATAAAGCAGATCGCCCTTGTGGTCACCGTTATCGGCGCGGAAGAAGTGATTGAAACCGACTTCGTAGAGCGTGGCGCTAGACTGGTAACTGGCGATATGGCCGCCCAACCCCTTGTGCTTCTTGTTCGCCCGCAGCACCTGCACCATGGCGTTCCAGCGAATCGCCGAGCGGATCTTGCGCTCGATGAACATGTCGCCGGGAATCTTGGCTTCACGATGCTTGGGAATGGTATTGCGGTGAGGCGTGGTACCGGAAAACGGCGGTGAAGAACCGTCGCGACGCAGACGATCCGCCAGCCGGCTCAAGATATACCGAGCGCGCTCTTCGCCCTCATGCTCGACGACCGAGGCCAGGGAATCCAACCATTCCGTGGTTTCGACCGGATCGAGATCTTCTCGTGTCTCCAGACTCATAGACAACTCTCCGAATGGGAAAAGGTTTGCCATTCGCCCGGCCATGGCGGGTAGCCGCAGCGGGGCTTGGGAATATGCGCTCTTCGGTGCCGGCGCAGCTCTTGTAGGGCCGCTTTCCGAGATTTATTGGCTGTAATTGAACTACAGCGGGCGTGCGTGACGCGAGAAATCAGGCGAAGAAGATACCGCAAACGCCCGCATCTGCCAATTCACGGACGCATCGATTGTGCTGGAGAATGCGCCGAAATACCGCGACATCAGTCGCTTAGCGAACAATCACCCAGACAGAAATGAGTCTGCGCTTCATGTCGCCAATTTACCGACGCCACGAATGTCGCAGCGATCCGGATGTATCACGCCACGCACAAGCATAGCTTTCAAACGCTCTCTGTCAGGCAGCGACGCAGGTAGGCCCAATCGAAGGCGGGGCCCGGATCCGTCTTGCGCAGCGGCGCGATGTGCGCATGACCGGTCAACCGCGACGTGGTGATCGCAGGGTAGTGCTGAATCAATGCCCGCAACACATCTGCCAGCACACGATACTGCGCCTCCCGATAGGGGGTCTCGTCGGCCCCCTCGAGTTCGATGCCGATGGTGAAATCATTGAGACCCTGGCGCCATCGTGCCTTGCCTGCCCGATCGACATCCCGCCAGCGCGACTTGCCGGCGTGCCAGGCACGACGGTCGAACGCCACGAACTGGACACACTCGCCGTCGCGTCGAATCAGCAGATGAGCCGACACTCGCAGCGACGCGATCGTCGCGAACGCCGGATGCCCGGCGGGATCTAGGGTATTGGTGAAAAGCCGTTCGATGGCGTCACCGCCGAACTTGCCTGGCGGCAGACTGATACCGTGCAGAACGACCGCAGAGACCTCCCCCGCCGGCCTATCGTTGGCGTTGGGTGACACCACCCGTCGCGCCGAGCTCAGCCAGTGATCGTCGATTCCGGACGGGTCGTCGATCCCGGACTGGCCGTCGATTCCACGCTGTTGCGACATCACGTTTCGACTCCCCCATGGCCCAGTCGCTCATCCCGCGGACTGATGCCGAAATGATGACGATAGGCCGTGGAAAAATGCGCGCCCGACGAAAAACCGTGAGCCAGCGCGATCTCTCCCACCGCCTGATCGCTCTCTCTCAGCAACCTGCGCGCCTGCTGCAAGCGCAGATTCAAGTAGTAGCGACTGGGCACGGCCTGCAGATGTTTCTTGAACAATCTTTCCAGCTGGCGCCGGGAGATACCCAGGTGCGCCGACAGCTCATGGGTCGTCAGCGGCTCCTCGATATTGGCTTCCATCAAGGCCACCGCATCGATCAGGCTCTGCGGCGCATGCCCCAGCCGTGAGCGCAGCGGGATCTGCTGCGGCTCGTCGGCCATGCGGATCCGCTCGCAGACGAAATGCTCGGAGATCTTCTGGGCCAGTCCGGCACCTTGCTGCTGGCCGATCAGCGTCATCAACATGTCCATCGCCGCGGTGCCGCCCCCACAGGTGAGGCGGTTGCGGTCGATCTCGAACAGCTGATGCGATACGTGAATCGTCGGAAATGTCCGCGCGAACGCATCGGCACTGGCGTAGGGAATCGAGGCCCGGTAGCCATCCAGCACGCCGGCTCTCGCCAGCCAGTGCGTGCCGCCGGCAATACCGCCCAGCATCACGCCCCGACTCGCCAGACGATGAAGCCAGTGGATCAGCGGTCCGCTCTCCTCCCCTGCGGCAACCGGCCAACCCGGCGTGGGAGCGCAGACGAACAGCATGTCGAGATGGCGCGCATCGCTGCCGGCGACGCTCTCCGGCGAAAGCGCCAGCTCCGCCACGCTTTTCACCGATCGACCATCGATACCGAAGGTGGTCGTGGTGTAGAGCCGCCGCTCCGACAGCGTGTTGGCGATGATCAGCGGCTCGATGGCACAGGCCTGCGCCAGCAGGGAAAAGCCGGGGAGCATGACGAACCCCACCTGGCGCGGGGTGTCCTGTGCGTTCATGGTTGATGTGTCATGCAGCAGAGCGCGGCGCGATCAAACCTGAACGACGTCGAATGTCACCAGCGGATCGACATCGGCGTCGTAATCCACATCATCGCGCTCGAAGCCGAACAGCTTGAGAAATTCATGCTTGTAGCCGGCGTAGTCGGTCAGCGCGAACAGGTTGTCGCTGGTCACCTGCGGCCAAAGATCCTTGCATGCCTGCTGGATATCGTCGCGGAGCTCCCAGTCATCCAGACGCACGCGTCCGGCTTCGTCCAGCTCGGGCTCGCCGTCGGCATACAGACGCTCGCCGAACAGGCGGTTGAGCTGGTCGATGGTGCCTTCGTGGACGCCCTGCTCTTTCATGACCTTGTAGACCATGGAAATGTAGAGCGGCATCACCGGTATCGCGGCACTGGCCTGGGTCACCACGGACTTGAGCACGGCCACGTTGGCGCCGCCACCGGTCGCCTTGAGGCGTTGATCGATTTCGCTCGCCGCGCGGTCGAGATCCTCTTTCGCCTTGCCCAACGCCCCATGCCAGTAGATCGGCCAGGTAATGTCGGTGCCGATGTAGCTGAACGCCACGGACCTGGCACCCGGCGCCAGCACGCCCGCCTTGTCCAGCGCGTCCATCCACAGCTCCCAGTCCTGGCCACCCATCACCTCGATGGTATCGGCCACTTCCTGCTCGGTCGCCGGCTCCACGGAGGCCTGGGTAATCGTATCCTTGTTGGTGTCGATGGCGGTCGCCGTGTAGGTCTCGCCGATCGGCTTGAGGCTGGAGCGCTTGAGCTCGCCGCTGTCCGGCAGCTTGCGCACCGGCGAGGCCAGCGAGTAGATCACCAGATCGATCTGCCCCATGTCTTCCCGGATCAGCTCGATCGCCTTGTCGCGAACCTCATGGGAAAACGCGTCGCCGTTGATCGACTTGCTGTAGAGACCTTCGGCCTTGGCGAACTTGTCGAACGCCGCCGAGTTGTACCAGCCGGCCGTGCCGGGCTTGGTCTCGGTCGCGGGCTTTTCGAAGAACACGCCCAGCGTATCGGCGCCGTAACCGAAAGCCGCCGTGATGCGAGCCGCCAGGCCATATCCGCTGGAAGCGCCGATGACCAGCACGTTGCGCGGGCCGGCCTTTTCACCGCTCAGGTTGGCGCGAGTGGTCTCGATCTGTTCGAGTACGTTGCGCTCGCAGCCGAGCGGATGCGTCGTGGTACAGATGAAACCGCGAACCTTGGGCTTGATGATCACGTCTAACCTCGTCTTCTTGAGCCGAAACGGAAGCCCCGGCGACATTCACCGGGAGCTGGCATGGATCGAATTCTATCAGGTCGAATGCTGTCCGGGCGCATTCTAACAGGGTGGCAAAACCGGGGGCGAACTCGTGACATGCGGCTGTCAGTTGATCGTCGCCGACGCCTCGTCGATCATAGTTCAATAGCGCGCCCCCGACGGTGGCGCGCATCGGGCTTGTCACGTCACCCCGCGTATTCGAAGATGACCGGCCGCAAGCCGAGCCAGCCCAGAGAGCAGAGAAAGCCCCATGCATCACGAGCAAGAGATCGAAGATCTGGTCGTCAAGCGCGGTGCGCTATGGCTGGCACTGTCACCGCTGTGGCTCGAGCGCGACCCCCGCGAGTCCGAATACGCTCGCATGATTCGGGAGGTCGACGCCAGCGAGCTGACGCTGCAACAGCTGGAGTGGATCTATCGGCTGGAGATGTCGCCGGTCATGGCGCGCTACCAGCTATCGATGGCGGGGGAATGGCGCGCTTTCGACGAAACCGTGCTGCTGACGCGCCTGGTTCGCCACAATCGCAAGCTCGCCGGCTGGCGCAAGGCCACCTGGTCGCTGTTCTCCGGCTTGACGACGATGATGAGCCGCCCGCGCTTCAACGAACTGGCCATGCGGGTCATGGTCGCCCGCGGCGAGCATCCGCCGCGGAGATGACGCCGACTCAGGCCGAGAATGGCGTCTCCAGCGCCGCTTCGATGGCAGGGCGCAGTGCTCGCGGCACGTCTCGCGGGCCGAAGCGACGAATGATCTGGCCGTCACGACCCACCAGAAACTTGGTGAAATTCCACTTGATGGGCGTACTTCCCAGCACCCCGGGCGCCTGGCGTCGCAGATGTCTGAACAGCGGATGTGCGTCACGGCCGTTGACCTTGACCTTCTCCATCAGCGGAAATGTCACCGCGTAGCGCTGTTCACAGAATGCCCCGAACATGGCCGAGGACTCCGGTGACTGGCGGGCAAACTGATTGCACGGGAATGCCAGCACGGTGAACCCCTGGTCGCGATATTCGCGGTAGAGTTTTTCCAGCCCTTCCATCTGCGGAGTGAAGCCGCAGCGGCTGGCGACGTTGACGACCAGCAGCACCTGACCCCGCAGCGCGCGCAGATTGAAGGCTTCGCCGGTGTGGGTCCGGCAGTCTTGCGTATAGAACGACATCGTTTCACCAGTGATCGAAATCGATGGCTTTCGACAGTGCCATTCGCGTATCCGGCGTCGCCTTTTCCAGCGCCAGCGCCTCGGGTATCGACAGCCAGCGTACGGCAGCCACCTCCTCCAGCTGCAGGCAGAGTGGCCCGCCGTAGTTCACCCAGTAGAGGCTGCCGTAGAGATTCAGCCCGGCTTCCCGGAACACGAATTCTCCCCCACTTATCAGCTCGACGCCACGAACGCCGAGCTCCTCGAACAGCTCCCGCCTTGCCGCCGGCCGAGAGGCCTCCCCTGCCGCCACCACCCCACCGGCGGCCAGATCGAACCAGCCCGGGTGCGTTTCCTTGATCGAGGTTCGCTGCTGCACGCAGATCTCCCCCTTCACGTTGCGCACGACGATGTACGTTGCCCGATGCCAGCAGTTCAGACGCCGCATCATGACTCGCGAGGCACTGCCACAGGGTCGATTGTACGGATCGACGAGCTGAACCTGCTCGTCGGCGATGACGGTCTCGCTCATGAAGACTTACCGGTCGGAAAACGGGTTAGCAGCGTATCACGTGATCCCCGCAATCCGGGTCCCTGGTATCTGAGTGATGTCCTCTGGCTGGCGTTCAGCTCGAGTCGCATCGCTAGAGCCCCGATAGTCGCACCGCTTTGGTCGAATAGACCGCACAGCGGTAAGTGTCCGGTTTATGCTTGAGCCAGCCAACTCGGAGTCATCCCATGGCCGACTACGCGCCCCGCACCGAACTGACCACGCATCGGGTCGAAAACCAGCCGGGCCCCAACAGCGCAGGCGACCTGTGGCGCTCGGACCGGGCGCTGTGTGATGCCGTCGTGCAGTTCGCGCCGGCCTGGGTGGGGGAGCGTCTCGCAACGCTGGGCCAGCGGCTGGCCTCCTCGGATGTCGCCCGCTGGGGCGAACAGGCCAATCGTTTTCCGCCCCAGCTTCACGCCTTCGACCGCCACGGTCGGCGCCTGGACGAGGTCGACTACCACCCCAGCTACCATGCCCTGATGGATCTCGCGATCGCCGGCGGCTGGCACGCCGTCGCCTGGGAACACGAACATCACGGCGGGCATCAGGCCCACGTCGCCGCACTCTATCTGTTGACCCAGGCCGAACCCGGCTTCTGCTGCCCGATCACCATGACGCACGCGGCGATGCCGGTACTGCGCCAGCTGCGAGACGGCCAGGCGTGGCAGACGCGTCTTCTGGGGCGAGAGTACGACGCCTCGGCCATTCCCGCCTGGCACAAGACGACCAACACCTTCGGCATGGCCATGACCGAAAAGCAGGGTGGCAGCGACGTGCGCCGCAACAGCACTCGGGCCCAACCGATCGCGTCGGCGGGTCCGGGCGAATGGTATCGGCTCGACGGTCACAAGTGGTTCTGCAGCGCGCCGATGTCGGATGCCTTCCTGACGCTGGCCCAGACCGACGACGGTCTCTCCTGCTTTCTGGCCCCGCGATTCACCCCGGAAGGCCAGCGTAATGCCATCGAGATTCAACGGCTCAAGGACAAGTGCGGCAACCGCGCCAATGCGTCGGCAGAGATCGAATACGTCGGCGCCTGGGCGCAGCTCGTCGGCGAGCCAGGCCGCGGCGTGCCGGCGATACTGGAGATGGTGCAACAGACCCGGCTGGATGCCGCCACGGCACCGGCGGGCATGATGCGTCAGGCGGTGAGAGAGGTCTGGAGCCACGTGCAGGCGCGGCAGGTCTTCGATCGACGGTTGGCCGATCAGCCGCTGATGCAGCGTGTCGTCGCCGATCTGGCGATCGAGGCCGAGGCCAGCCTGCTGCTGGCGATGCGAGGCGCCCGCGCCATGGATCGATTCCTCGACGACGAAGGGGAAGCCGCTCTGGCGCGCCTGCTTCCTGCGCTGGCCAAGTTCTGGCACAACAAGCGCGGCCCGGCGTTCATGGCCGAGGCGATGGAGTGCCTGGGCGGCATCGGCTACGTCGAAGAGACCCCGCTGGCACGGCTCTATCGCGAGGCACCGGTCAACTCGATCTGGGAAGGCTCCGGCAACGTCATCTGTCTGGACGTGCTGAGAATTCTGGACCGCCACCCGGCCAGCATCGAGGCCTTTCGACAGGAGCTGAGTCTGTCGCGCGGCCATCATCCGGCCTTCGACGCTGCCATCGACTCGCTCGAGGCGCGTTTGACGGCCAGCCCCGAACGGCTGCAGGCAGAGGCGCGCTGGCTGACCCAATGCATGGCCCAAACACTGCAGGCCGCCCTGCTGATTCGCCATGCGCCCCGTGCCATCGCGGACACGTTCTGTGCCACGAGGCTGGCAAACGTCTCGCCCATTTTTGGCGTGCTTCCGGCCGGCGCGCCCTTGCCAGCAATTCTCGAGCGCCTGGGCGAATGAGCCGCCGTAAGGCAGCGACCGTTCAGCCCATTGCCACTCGAGCCGCCAGTCCCAGCAGCACGATGCCCGTCAATCGATGTATCCACGCGGCGTGTCGCTGCAACCACGGCAGCACGCGGGAGTGGGACAGCAACAGCGCCACCAGCACGTACCAGCCGCCGTCCACCAGCGTCGCGGTGGCGACGATCGACCAGCGTCCGGCCGCGCTCAAGTCGGCGCTGACGAACTGACTCAACAGCGCGACGAAGAACACGATCAGCTTGGGATTGCCCAGTGCCACCAGCAGGCCGTCGCGCATGGCACGGCGCCAATCGCTGGCCTGATCGGTAAAGCTGAAACCGTCGCCGCCGCTGGCCCTGAGCGCCTGAATGCCCATCCACGCCAGATAGAGCGCGCCACCCCAGGTCACCACGCGGTACAGCCACGGCTGATGGACGATGACTGCCGCCAACCCCAGCACCGTCAGCCCCGCGTACAGCCCGACGCCCAGCGCGTGGGTCATGCCGGCGATGACACCGCAAAGTCGCCCCCCGCCGACGGTGTTCTGCATCACCATGGCCAGGCTGGGGCCGGGCGACATGGCGCCAAGCGCGCAGATCGCCAAAAGAGGCAACCAGAGTTGCAACGACACGTTTCGCTCCCCGTCTACCCCATCCAAATCGCACGCCGACTATACCTGACGCTCGCCGATTCGACCGCCGGGCGAGAATCGGATCCGGAAACGCGGACAATTCCGGCGGCACGGGCACTTCACAGCGACTACGCTGTCATACGCATTCAGGCCCATCCATCAGGGAGGTGAAACATGAGCCTATTCAAACGTGAAGACCGCGAAGCCCGTACCGATCGCATTCGAGACGATCTGCATGACATCGGTGACCAGGGCCAGGCGTTGGGACGTGACTTGCGAGACGACGCCCAGGACGCGATCGAAGAGGCACGCCTGCAGAGCGAGGAACAGTACGCTCGCATGGCGGCAGAAGCGCGTCGCCGCAACCGCCGTTTCAAGCGCTCGGCGAACCAGTCCCTCAACGAGTGCGATCGCTACGTGCATGAAAATCCATGGCCCAGCATCGGCGCCGCCACGCTGGCAGGGGCCGTGATCGGCTTGTTGATCGGTCGCCGTTGACACGCTTTCGACGCCCCGCTCCGCGGGGCGTTTGGTTTCCTGATGACATCTAAACCATAGTTTCACTCTTTAACCGTGATTGAACTTTCCAATCAAAGCTGTGGAAACTTGAGAACGATAGTCGTTTAATCGCATTACACCTGAATTCAGGAGACCGAGATGAACGCTGACAAGTGGCAAACGATCGATGTCAAAAACATCGATAAATCTGCAAGATCCCTGCACGCCTGCTCACTGGATCCGTCCATTCGCTGCCTGGCGGAATTACGCGCCTCCCAGATCAATGGTTGCCTGAGCTGCACGCATTTTCGTCGCGAGCAGGCAGAAGCCCTGGGTATCTCTTCCAGCAAGCTGCAGGCACTGACCGCCTGGGCAGAGTCCGACGAATTCGATGAGCGCGAAAAAGCGGCGCTGGCGTGGTGTGAATCTTTCACCCACTTCCGTCCTGCCAACCCGACGACTCGCAAGCTGGCGCTGAATGCGTTCTCCCCGCGGGAGCTGGCAGATCTGACCATGGCGATCGAAATGACCAGTGCGCTGAGCCGCGCTTCGCGACGCGCAGCGGTCTAGCAGGCACCGTTGCCAGGTGTCATCTCGGCTCGCTCTCGTGACTGACGAGGGCGAGTTTTTCGTGTCTGGCATTCGGCCTCAGATAGCTATCTTTTCGCCACTACCGCCAGGCCCCGCCGGTATAACCACTGTTGGCAAACCCGGATCGCCACTTCGAAAACCGCCCTTGCATGCCGATGGGTTCATGCGTCGTAGAGATCCAGGAGAACCTCGTTCAGACCGTCAGCTCGACGTGGTGATGCAGACAGCCCACGATACTGCCCTCGTTGGCCAACGCCTGCATATCCAGCATATGCACCCAACCCCGCGAAAGCTTGAGCAGCCCTTCCTGTCGAAACGCCGTCAGCGTACGACTGACGTGGACCGGCGACAGCCCCAACGCATCGGCGAGCTGCTGTTGAGACAACGGCAAGCGAAAGCACTCCCCCGGGGTATGACGGTTACGTCGCAGACGGCAGGCAATTTCGAACAGCAGATAGGCCACGCGTTGACGGGCACTGCGACGAGACAGATGCACCAGGCGCTCACTCAACACGGCCTGCTGATAGGAGCAGGCGGCGAAGCAGACCGACATGAGACTCGATGACTCACGGAACAGGTTCAGTAGCTGTCGGGTCGCGACCGGCACGATGGCGCCGTCCTCCAGCATGGCGACGCTAGACGGGCGCTGCTTGAATGCAAAATCACTCAGCCCGATGACATCGCCGGGTAAATAGATCTCGAGAATATGGCGGGTACCACTTTCCAGATAACGGGACGCGTAGGCCCAACCCTTGCGCAAGATATAAAAATCCCGCGCCATATCTCCTTCATGCCACAGTACCTGTCCCTTGATAACGTCAGTCGCAGGCCCCTCCAGAGCATCGAGCTGTCGCCGGTCATTGTCGGAGAGTTTTGCATAGTGACTGAAATGGTGGGCAATACATCCTTCCTGCTGACCCATGCACGCTTGCCTTCTTGAATTTTTCAAGCATGACAGCATGTTAGCTGGATCAATTACATAACATCGGTTAGGTAGACAGGGGAAAACCGCCGCCAGGATCACTGGAGCAGCCGCCATCCGGCGTCGACTGGCAACCCGCCAACGGCTGATTCAGTGAGGACTTATACTGGGCTCGCGCCGGTGCTCGGGGCTTGATCCTCAAGCGCTGTAGAACTCAGGGGCTTGAAGAGCCCACGACTGACATCGACGACAGCAGCAACGGGTCGCGCCAACCCCGCTCGACCCGACTCCGAATGACCGATATTTTATATTAGAATTGCCTAATTATAAGAAGCGAGACAGGGACTCGAAATGTTCAGCCGCTACATTGTGAAGACCAAGCAGGCCGGTACGCCTCACGAACACTTCATCATTTCCGATACCCATCACCGCAACTGGACCGTGGGCGTGTACCATCGCGAGTGCAATGCAAGGCAACGCGTCAAAGAACTCAATGAACTGGAGACGAGCGGCCCCGGCATCTGGAACCGCCCCGCTCGGGACACCTCTCTCGAGGAGTAGCGGGAGACGGGCCCGAGACGCCGATGGAGCCCATGACGCGGTAACAGCTGCTCAGATGGTCGGGCGACTCAGGGTGCCGATCAGATAGAGATCGTGCAGGTAGGCGTCGAGCCGGGAAATGCCATGCGTGATCGCGATCACGACGTAGATGAGCAGCATCAGAACCCACTCGCTGTTCATCCACGCCAGTGACTCCACGGAGAGCTGGTAAGCGATCGTGTAGAGACTGAGCCCTCCGAAGAACATCACCACCAGGCAATTGATCAACACCAGCGACAACAGCACCGGCCGACTATCGCTGGTGGGAGGATTGGTCTTCCAGGACAGCGGGTGACGAACCCGAACGCGTCCGTTGGAGACGATCTGGCGCTGACGTCGCAGCAGCGCCGCCAGATACTGCGAGGCGTTCGGGCGGGAGGCTGCGGAGAGCACAAGGCCCTGGTCAAAGCGCGCGCCAAACAGCCGGCTGACAAGATCGAGAAAACTCTGGGACTCGCCGGTCGCCGCATACTGCTCGGCCTGTCGTGACAGCTGACCGAGCGGGCTATCGCGATGGGTCTGGCGCTCGTCATCCTCGAAGTTCTGGGCGTAATAGATGTCATAGACCTGATAGACGGAAATCGCGACGCCTACGAAAATCAGCAGGAACATCAATACGCTCAGCATGCTTGTCTACTCCCCAAGGCCTTCTCACGATAACGCTCATCATAGCAAGTGGGCGTCACCGCAAGCCATGCAGGGAGGTGCGGCAATTGGTCACCGAGGTCGCGCGCGGACCGTCGATGGACGAAAAAGCTGATGCTTTTTTCACGACACATTTCATGCATTGATGACGATGCGAAGTTCAGTGTAGCCGCTGCAGCGGGAAATCTGTCGTCGTCACGCTTTTCACATCGCACTTTACCCTGACGTGCTTATCCCAACGCGCTTATCCCAACGCGCTTATCCCAACGCGCTTATCTCCGTGATCTGTCGAACACCAGGAATAAAGGGAGCATCTCAATCGACACCCTCCATCAGTAACATGCCGCCGATAAAGCCCGAGGCACATCTCTTTCTTGGAAAATGCCAAACAAAATCATTAATTTCCCGGCCCATTCCCCGTTCAAAGCATTAATCTGGATAAATAGATTCGATATTAAGGCAGCGTCCTTAATCTGCGTTGCCAACTTGTTTCTGATCGTCGGTTAGCCTCACAGAGTGCCAGGGAACGCCGCCCTTTTTCCGTGACGACAGGCAGCGCCGGTTCCAGCACGCTCATCGGAACTTGCTGGTTTTTCGCTGAGACGGTCGTAGCCTCTTGTGGAGGGATGTTGCCGATCTGGAAATATCCGGTGAGCGTTCAATAACGACTATTCTCATGGATGAATGGGCGCGCCGCCCGACAGGATTGCTAGCCGTGATGCATACCCCGGTGTCGAACGAACTCGACATGCCCTCTCCCGACGAGGTCGAGACGTTGATTCAACTGGCCAAGGAATGGCCCTCACCGGCTGACGAGCCCGAAGTCCTGGCAAACCGATTCGCGCATTTGCTGACGTTGCAGCTTGATCAGCTCCCGTTACCCGCAGGCGGTCGAACGCTGGAGCGGTGGCAGCGCCTGTCGAACGTCGCCAGCCTCGACCTCGGCCTGGCCAAGCTGTTCGAAGGCCATACCGATGCCATGGCTATCCTCGAAGAGATTTCCCGTCCTCGACGCTACCCGGCGACCGCGCGCTGGGCCGTCTGGGCTGCCGAGCCACCGTTCGCCCGACTGACGCTCGCGCCACGAGGACCGCTGCCAATGGCCGACGGTGACCGCGTCGTGCTCAACGGCAAGAAGGCGTGGTGTTCCGGGGCCCATGCGGTGACCCATGCACTGGTGACGACCTGGTACGAGACAGTTCCCTATCTCGCGGCCGTCGACTTGGCGCAGCCGGGCGTCAGGCTGATGCAGTCGGGCTGGTCCGCCGTCGGTATGGCCGCGACCGCAAGCATCGAGGTTGAGTTCGCTGACGTCGAAGCGACCCTCGTCGGCGGCGCGGAGGCATATCTGCAACGGCCCGGCTTCTGGCATGGCGGTATCGGCGTCGCCGCCTGCTGGTGGGGCGGCGCCGTGCGCATCGGCGACACCCTGCTGGCCGCAACGACCTCCGAGGAGCCACATCGATTGGCCCACCTCGGCATGGTGGACGTGGTTCTCGACAATGGCGCTTCGAGGCTGCGTGATGCTGCAGCCTGGATCGACTGCCATCCTCACCAGAATGCCCGGCATCTTGCGCTGTCGGTGCGCGCCGCTATCGATGACATCGTCTCGACGGTCATCGAGCACGCCGGGCGGGCGCTTGGCGCTGGCCCCTACTGTCGTGACGCAGCGTTCGCCAGAATGGTCGCGGACCTGCCGGTGTTCGTGCGTCAGGCACACGCGGAGCGGGACCTCGAGGCGATAGGACGAAGCCTGCAGCAACGCGCCCGGCAAAATAGCGCCACCGGCACCGAAAAGGCCTGCGCGCCCGATGATAGCGGCCCCAAACATTGCGCGCGCCAGGGATGGAGATTGACGTGATGAGTGCTGATGGCATCAATCCCGATGCAGCGCTGGCCGCCGATGATCGCCGGATACTCGGCACGGGCACGGCGCTCGACGAGTGGAATCAGTGGCCCGGGCTTGCCGCCCTCCCCAGGGTCGACGCCGAGACAGTGGCTCCCGCGGGAGCCCGCATCGTCGTCGTCGCCCCACACCCAGACGACGAGATTCTTGGCTGCGGTGCGCTGCTGCAACAGTGGTCGGCACTTGGCCGCGAACTGCTGGTGGTTTCGGTCACCGATGGCACCGGCAGCCATCCAGGCTCCAGCGCGTGGCCAGAAGAACGATTGGGCCAAATAAGGGCGGAAGAGAGTCGGCGAGCGTTATCGCGACTCGGTATCCAGCGCCTGGATGTCATTCGGCTGCATCTCACCGACACCCGGGTCGGCGAAGAGACCCATGAACTGGCCTATCGTCTGCATCAGCTGCTGCGAGCCGATGACGTGATCGTCACCACCTGGCGGGGTGACGGCCACCCGGATCACGAGGCGACGGGACGGGTCTGTGCCCGGTTGGCGGAGGATCGCAAGCTGGCGCTGATCGAACTGCCCATCTGGATGTGGCATTGGGCCGAGCCGGGCGACAGCCGTGTTCCCTGGCACCGGGCCAGACGCATTGCGGTCGGTACGCCCGAGCTGGCGCGCAAACGAACGGCGATGATCGAGCATGCCAGCCAGTGCGAAGCCGATCCCTCGACCGGCCGGCCGGCGGTCCTCTCGAGTCACACGCTCGCTCGGCTGATGCAGGACCACGAAGTCGTGCTGCTATGAGTGACCCGCGACTGTTGGCACACTTCGAGCGGCTGCATGCCGATTCCATCGATCCCTGGGGGTACGACACCCGCTGGTACGAGGCCCGCAAGCGCGCGCTGACCCTGGCGATGCTGCCTCGCCAGCGCTATCGCCACGGCTTCGAGCCTGGCTGTTCCATCGGCGCCCTGAGCGCGGAACTGATTCAGCGTTGCGACGCCTTTACCGGTTGGGATGCCAGCCCCAGCGCCGTGGCCAGCGCCAGAAGACGCCTCGGCCATCTCGATAACGCCCGCTTCGAACAGCGAACGTTACCCACCGCCTTGCCCGCGTCCACCTTCGATCTCATCGTTTTCAGCGAGGTGGGCTATTACCTGCAGGAGCCAGCATTGGTCGCCACGATCTACAACTTGCAGCGAGCGCTACGACCCTCCGGCGATCTGATCGCCTGTCATTGGCGTCACCCTCTCCAGGACGGCTATCGCTCCGGCGATGACGTGCATGAACGCTTGCATGACTGCCTCGAACTTCATGCCGTATCGAGCCTGGTGGAACGTGATTTTCGCATCGACCTGTGGTCTCGGGATGCGCTCGATGTGGGACGCTGGGAGGCATTGAAATGACGTTCGCCACGGCAGTGAACCGATTGCCTCGCCAGAGCACCGCGCCTTGATCGGGATCGTGGTACCGGCTCATGACGAGGAGGAAACGCTCGACGCCTGTATTGCCTCGCTCAGGCTCGCCGCCTGCCATCCGCAATTGGACGGTGAGGCCGTTCGGATCGTGATCGTGCTGGATGCCTGCACCGACGACTCGGCGGCGATCGCCCGGCGGGCAGGGGTCGATGTACTGGAAGTCGCCTTTACCAACGTTGGGCTGGCTCGCCATCGCGGCGCGAACTGGCTGATAGACCAGGGCGCGCGCTGGCTGGCGTTCACCGACGCCGATACCGTCGTCGAAGCGGACTGGCTGGTGCACCAACTCACCAGTCGCGCCGACGCCGTCTGTGGTGGTGTCCACCTGCTCGATTGGGCGAATCTGTCCCAGGAGATCCGTCGCCGCTATCTGGCTCATCGTCGTTCAGTCGCCGATGGACGCCATATTCATGGCGCCAACCTGGGCGTCAGCGTTGCCGCCTATCTCGCCGTGGGTGGATTCGCGCCCCTGGTCGCCCACGAAGACGTCAAGCTCGTCGGCACCTTGCAACAACACGGATTTACCATCGACTGGTTGCAGACCATGCGCGTCAAGACCAGCTCGCGACGCGACGCCAGAGCCCCTGAAGGCATGGGCGCCCTGCTACGGTCGCTGGAAAGAAATGATGCCGGTATTGGATGAAGAACGCACAGTGACCGTGTGCGCCACAATGATCCTGCGCGCCCACTCCTTGAGCCGAAACCGATTCCACCGATGCGTCATCAGCGTTTCATCCCTCCCAAGTCTTTTAAGCTCTGTCTGAAAAATCGGCGAGCGATGGCCAGACTAGGCAAAAATTGACGAAAAAGCGGAGTTTACGAGGTGTAAATGAGCATTTTGAGTCAATTTTTAACGCCGGATGGGCGAGCGCAGGCATTTTTCAGACAGAGCGTAGCTTCTCTTCTCAGTGCCGCAGCTAGCGAATACGTGCGGCGTGACAGCCGTGGGCCGCACCAACTCTCGCGACCTTTCTTTCAGGAGCAGTAAAAAGATTCCAATCAACGATCCAAAAAGAGGGATTTTTTTGTAATCAACCGAGTTGCACATAAGTTAATTTTCACATCGACTTTTCCGTCTATAACAACGCTTAGCGTTAGCCGCACTCTAAAACAAGCTAAAAATCCAACAACAATTGACACAGATCAAGTTTGAAAAGGATTGGACAATTACTGGTGGAATACAGCAGGTTGCACCTAACTAAAACTAGCCTTACCAAAAGGAAATAAAAAACGTCATTTCTTAACTACAATGAATAACATTTAAGAACACGATCCACTCGACGGGAATTGGATATCCACTAGATTCATAAGCAGTGGCAACGCCAAACCACGACATGAACCCAAGGATAGGGAGAGTTTCGTATGAGTTATTTCAACCCGCGTAAATTTCATGACTATCGCCCGGACACACCGGGTCCGGCTGATACAAGGACGGCCAATCAGGTCGATCAACCTGCATAGAAAGAATTTCAAGTCAAACCCGGCGAGCAATATGACCGGGTATTCATCGAGGTAGATTTCCATGTCTTCGTTAGTCGAAGCCGCCGCGCCATCGCTCAACATTTCCCAGCGCCCCGCGGCGAACTCACAGCCGTGGCAAGGTTATTCACTTTATTTCGAGATTCTTTCGCGTCACTCGCCGCTGTCGATCACCAATCGTGAAACCTTGACCGAACTCCAGCAAGCGCCACGCCGGTTCAAAAAAGGCAGCGTGATCAAGAATCACGAATTGAACACCAAGTATGTGCTGGCCATTCAGAATGGCTGGGCGTGTTCCTGTCGCGTCACGGAAGAGGGCAAACGTCAGATCATCGATCTCTATCTACCGGGTGACATCGTGGGCCTGCGCGACTATCACGCAGGCGGGCGCTTCGATGAAGTCATCATGCTCACCGAGGGTCTGGTCATCCCCATGCATAAATCCCAACTCGACCTGGGGATGCAGAAAGATCACAGCCTGGTGAATGCCGTGCTGGCGACCTCCATGCATCAATGCAACATCATGGCGGATCGGCTCAACAATCTGATCAGCCACGACGCCACGACCCGGATCGCCTATTTCATTCTGGAGCTGCATGCACGTCTCAATCTGGCGCGTGGCGAAATCCAGGAACTGACGCTTCCCGTTTCCCAACAGGTCATCGGCGATTTACTGGGAATGACCAATGTGCACGTCTGTCGCTGTCTCAGTCAGCTCGAGTTCCAGGGGCTGCTGACGCGCGACAAGGAGTCGCGCAACATTCGAATTCTCGATTATGCAGCCTTGTTGACGTTAGCCGAATTCAACACGTCCTACCTATACTCTTGCCGTGTTGATAACCCTAGAGCCAGCCGTCCTTTGAATCCACATTGAGTCAATGGATAAATTTCAGCGATAGCGAACCCATGAAAATCGAGTAGCGGCGCGTAGAGCATGTTCCGTCATACTGTGATGCACTGACGCCTGCCGCATCGTCCCGATTTTCTGCCGTTCATGGCGCATGCTCCAGAACCGATTTCTCTTCCTCGTTGACGACGATCAGGTGACAGGACGTCGACTGTTTGATCTCGCCGATCGTCCCTTTCCATCCCGGTGATCGCCTTGAGGTCCCCATGATGATCGCATCGACCGCGAGTCGTCGGGCTTCTTCAGCGATGGTCTCGGACAGTTTTCCATCCCTGACCAGGAAGTTCACCGCGGCCATGGGTTCGTTCAGCCGCTCCCACCACGCTTCCAGCAACGCTTGGCCCCGTGCCAGATCCTCGCGATCCAGTCCGTGCGTGGGAGCGCCGGTCGCGGCGCCAAGCACATCGCCCTTCTCCCGAGGTTCGACGACATGCAGCAGGTAGAGTCGGGAGTGTTCGTGCTGGGCGATCCCTCTCGCTTTACGCAACGCTGCCATGGAGGCCGGATTTTTCCCCATGGGAATCAGAATGGAATTCTGCATTCTTCGCTCTCCTCGCCATTTCACTGCCGAGTATAGCGGCCCCACCCTCCCCCTCTTTGACCTCGATTAATGCCACAAACCTGCCCGGCCAACACATATGGGGCGAGCGTATTCGATATGCCCATAGTGGTGATCGGCGAATTCGCGTTAGGCTATCTCGATCCTCAAGACTCGAGAGATTTTACATGCAAGGTCGAAACATGACGCGCTGGCGCGATCCCAAGACAGATCCGCGCCAGGAGAAGAAAAGCAATCTGATCACGCCTCAGGGGTTCGATCGACTGCAGGGTATTCATGATCATCTATCGCGTATCAAACGGCCGCAGTTATCGACGAAAGTCGGTGAAGCCGCCGCATTGGGTGACCGCAGCGAAAATGCGGACTACACCTATAACAAGAAAGAGCTCAATCGGGTCATCGCGCGGATCCGATACCTGCGCAAGCGACTCGACGAGCTGCAGGTCGTCGATCGTCTGCCGTCGGATCTGGGGCGAGTCTACTTCGGCGCTTGTGTCGTGCTGGAAGACGATGATGGCGAAACGCTATCGGTGCGCCTGGTCGGCCATGACGAAACCGATACCGCCAGGCACTGGATCAGTGTCGACGCGCCGCTGGCCCGGGCGATGCTGGGGAAAGCGCTCGATGATGATGTCATCGTCGCGGCCCCCGGCGGCGAGACGCACTATATCATCACCGATATCACCTACGCGGATCAGAATGGCTAGCTCGATAGGCAAATCGAACCATAGCCACTGAGGTTCAACCAGCCACCGGGCCGCAACGAACGAGCTCATCGAGGACAGCCCATGTCGCAGGCCTCCGAAACCCCAGCAGCATCGGTACTGTTCGCGCGACAACCTATCTTCGACGCCGCTCTCGAGATCGTCGCCTTCGAGCTGCTGTTCCGCCCGACCGATGGCGGGCCGATGCCGATGCCCTTCGATGGCAATCGCGCAACCAGCACGGTTCTGCTGAACGCTTTCACCCAGGGCGATCTGCAGACGGTCAGCCAGGGCAAGCCGCTATACGTCAATTTTACCGCGGAGACGCTGAGCAACGACTTGCCGTTCGACCCGGCCCGTCTGATCGTCGAGATACTCGAGGACATTCCGTTCGACGATGTCATGCATGACCAACTGGTTCGGCTCCGACAGCGCGGATTCACGCTTGCGCTGGACGACTACACCGATGCAGATGCCGAGAACCCTTACCTGCCTCTCGTGGATATTGTCAAACTCGAATATCCCCATTACTGCAACGAAGGCTTCGAACAGATCGTCGGCGCGCTACGCCAGCGACACCCGCATATCCGGATACTGGCCGAGAAGCTGGAGACGGAAGACGACCTCAGATGCTGTCGGCACGTCGGCTGCGATCTGTTCCAGGGCTATTTCCTGGCTCGCCCTCAGATCATGCATGGCGCCGCGGTCGCCACCGATCGTATCGCCACGCTCAAGCTCATAGCCACGCTCAACAAACCCAAAGTGAGCGTGCGCGAGATATCCAACGCCATCGAGTGCGATCCCACCCTGGGCGTGCGCCTGCTCAAGCTGGTCAATACCGCGAAATATCGGCGTCAGGCCGACATCACCTCTCTCACGCAAGCCGTCGCCTTGATCGGCACGCAGCGCATCCGCAGCCTGGCAACCTTGCTGGCGCTGACGGAGATGGAAGACAAGCCGGAATCGCTACTGCAGTTGGCGCTCTCCCGCGCCTGCCTGTGCCGTGAGCTCGCCGGCAGCGAGGCGGAGCTGGCCGAAAAAGCCTTCATCGCGGGTCTGTTTTCCTACCTGGAAGCATTCTTCAATCGCCCGCTGGCGGAGCTCGTCGACTCGCTGCCCCTGCATCCCTCGATCACCGAGGCGCTGTTGAATCATGTCGGCCCGGTCGGCACGTTGCTCGAGACCGCCATCCGGCTGGAAAGCGGTGAATGGAACGAGATCCCCTGGGCTCCCCTGAAAGAAATCGGCATTCAGGCCACGGACGTCAGCGCGGCCAACCGGCGAGCGATCCAGACCGTGCGTGAGCTTCAGACTAACGCCGGGTCTTGACCGCTCGATAGACCCGAAAACGGCGATTGTCGGCCAGGATCTCGAAACTCCCGAATGCGGCTTCGAGCCAGTCCGGGTACGGCAGAAAGGCGTTGGCGACCAGCGTCAGACTGCCGCCTTCGACGAGATGCGCCGGCGCCTCGCGGATCAAGCGCTCGGCGGGGCCATAATCGATCGAGCGCTGCTGATGAAACGGCGGGTTGCTGACGATGGCGTCGAAGCTACCTTCCAACTGGCGATAGACGTCGCTCTGGAGAACCGTTCCGGCCAACTGATTGGCCGCCAGCGTACGGCGTGTCGCCTCGACCGCGAATTCATTGATGTCCACCGCGGTGACTTCACAGCCCTGCAGTGCCAGCCACGCCGCCAGAATGCCGTCTCCACAGCCGACATCCAGCGCGTGTAGCGGCGCGTTGCCAAGCGCCGGCAACGGCGACTGCGTCAATGCCTCCATCAACAGCCGCGTGCCCTCGTCGAGCTTGCCGTGACCGAAGACGCCGGGGTGTGTCTCAAGCGTCAGCCCCTCTGCCGTGAAACTCTGCCAGACGGCCTCCGGGTTGCGAACGGATTCGACCGTCCGGCTCGCGAACAGCGTGCAGCGACGTGCCGTATCCAGCTTGCGGCACACCTGCTGAAAGCCTTCCAACATCTTCGGCACCCGTTTGATGCCGCCCTGATTCTCGCCGACGACCTGCAGCGGCGTGCCAACCGGCAAGGACGCATTGAGCGCCGCCAGCCACCATTCACCCAGGGCATGGCTCTTGGGCCAGAACAGCACCGCGCCCGGTACCTCGGCAGACGGTGCGGTGAGGGCGCCGTAGGCCGGCCGCCCGGCCTGGCGCCAGGCATCGCAGACGTCCAGCTCCGCACTCCAGACGCTGCCCTCGCCGGACTCGAGCCAGCCATCGCGGGGCGGCGCGACCCATAGCCAGCCGCGATAGTCCGCATCCTGGCGGGCGAGCAGTTGACACGCCGGTGGCTGCGTCGACATCAGAACGTCTCCTCTGGGCCCGCGCTGTCGGCGTGCCGAATGATGTAGTGAAGGTAGCGCCCCAGGCGCCAGTGCGGCTCGGTCTGGCAGTAGCGCTTTTCGAGCTCGATGATCGTCGCAAGCTGGGCTTCGTCCGGTGAACGTTCCCGCAGGTAATCGTGAAAGATCCGAATGCCGGCGACGCTTTCGATCACCAGCCCCTCTTCCCGACACCAGCGCTCGAGATCGGCATGCGTCAGCGGCGAGATCGGCGTCAACCGCTGCCGCTGGCCGGTGCCCGAAAGCCGGTCCTCCAACGCCTTGTCGAGGTTGCCCTTGACCACGTTGGAAAAACGCAACGCATCGCGGTTGAACACCATCAGCGACAAACGACCGCCCGGTGCCAGCAGGGACTTCAACGTGACAACCGCCTGACGCGGCTGGGCCAGCCATTCCAGCACCGCGTGGCATACGACCAGCGGCCATGGGCCCGGTGCCAGCTCCGGCAACGCCTGGATCGAGGCCTTCAGCGCCCGGATGGGCAACTCGCCGAATTCTGCCTGCGCACGCGCCAGCATCTCCGCGGAAGGCTCCGCCAGAGTGACATCATGCCCCCGCTCGGCAAGCCAAACGCTCATCTGGCCGAGGCCGCCGCCTACATCCAGCGCGGCCGCACCGTCCTGCGGCAGGGAACAGGACAGCAACTGATCGAGCACTGCCAGCCGGATCTGGCCGCGCGCCGTGGCGTAGAGGCTATTGGCGAACTTGTCGGCCAGGCCGTCGAAGATCCGATCCTGCCCCACGGGGATATCGTTGCCGTGTCGCGGGCTCGCGGTGGGCAGCTCGGAAGCGTCATCAGAACTAGGCATGAGAACACGGCATGAGATAGCGAAGGCTCGAATCGGAAAGGCGGCATTGTACCAACGCCAGCGCAGAGCGTCCCGACGCAATGGCCCCCACGGGTTTATCTCGACGAATCCGGCGCTTATACTATGCGCCGCTCGAGACACATGCTTCGCTCGACGAACAGCCGTTGTGCTGTTCCGCCTTCCGCCCCCATAGCTCAGCTGGATAGAGCGTCCCCCTCCTAAGGGGAAGGTCTCAGGTTCGAATCCTGATGGGGGCACCAAATTACATTCCTTAACGCTCCAAGAAGCTCCAAAAAACAAAGATAATTCATAGCGTTACACTACAATTCAGTCCTCAGCGTTCCCAGTTCTTCCTCCCAAATCCGGTATACAGATGGCATACTCATCGGAGTAACCCTCTGTTCGATTTTCACTCGTATGCCACTATGCCGCTAACCTCCCGCAAGATCGCAACAACCAAGCCAGGCCCCAAAACCATCGCCCTATCAGACGGCTTGGGATTGGAACTCAGGATTTCGCCCAATGGTCACCGGGGCTGGCGTTTGCGTTACACCCGCCCCAACGGCAAGCGCAATATGATGAGCCTTGGCCCGTACCCCGAGATCACGCTCGCCGAAGCCAGAGAGAAGCGAACGGACGCACGACGCCTCATCGCTAAAGGCATCGATCCGGTCGAACAGCGCAAGGAGAAAAAGCTGGAGAAGGAGCTCGCCGACACTCATACCGTCCGAGCCATGGCCAAGGAGTCTCAGGCTATTTCTCACAGAAACCTGAAAAAGTGTGGGAACACCGTTCCCACTAAAAAATCACGTGTGTCATAACGCATTGGGGAGATGAGAACCATTATCGACTTTGAGAGAGCGCCGAATTGCACAATCGTGCGGTCGATCATTCGCCCCTTGGCGAGCGGATGGGGTAAGCGAATGCCATCGATGAGGCGGTCAATCACCGCGGCGCCTCGACAACCTCGAGCACGAGATCGACGCCTAGTCGATCCAGCATGCGCCGGAAATCGCTAACGGAATAACGCGCGTCTTCCGTGACCAGTGTCCTGATCCTCCCCGTACCCACAGTCCCGGAGCCAAGATTCGCCACCACACTCTCGGCAGGGTCCAGAAACCGGCATTGGGCGCGCGCACGCTCGAAAAACGCCTTCAGCCATGGCAAATGCGTGCTCGATAGTGTCAGCACGTCGATATCGGGCTTCCGCCGAAAGAGGGTCTCCACGAAATCGTCGACGCTCGCCTGTGTGCCTTGCGGGTCGAACAGAAACGCCCCGCTTTCGACCAGCTCCACCATGCTCGAGGCGTTGATCAGCTCGACACTGGCACCGGCGAGGTCATGGGAGGCCACGAAGCTCTCCAGCATCTCGCTTTCGACCAGCGACTCGACGCCCATGATGCCCACCGCATGATTGGCCGAGCTTGCCAGCGCCGCCTCCAGGGGTGGAAAGACGCCGAAGACCGGCAACCGCGTCAGGGGGCGCACCGATTCGAGTACGGTGATCGATGGCGCGTTGGAAGCGATGACGATGGCCGAGGGGGCGAAACTCTCCAGAAAGCGCAACGTCCGCTCCATGACTCGGGCCAACTCGTCGGGCGCCTTGCTCCCGTAGGGAAAACTGGCACGATCCGCGAAGTAGATCACATCCTGTCCAGGTAAGCGCCGCTGTATCTCCGCCACGATGGCGTAGCTGCCGATTCCGGCATCGAAGACCGCTATGGGCCGGTGCAGGGCTGTCGATTCCATGAAATTCCTGATCTCCGTGAAGGCTTAGCGGTGTGAAGTGGCCAGGGCGCCACCCGCTGCCATGAAAAGCCCGCCGGTGGTGCGGTTGAACAGGCGCACGCGGCGCGGCGTGCCAAACCAGCGGCTGACCGTCGAGCCTACCGAGGCGTAGGCGGTCATCGTCGCCAGATCGACCGCGAGCCACGTCAGCGCGAGGATCACGAACTGTGACCACTGCGGCTGACCCAGGTCGATGAAGTTGGGAAAGAGCGCGCCGAAGAACAACAGATCCTTGGGATTGCTGATCCCCACGGTGAAGCCCTTGCCAAACAGCCGCCGCCTGGAGCGAATGCCGTTCGTAACGTCCACATTGGCTTCGGGCGATGCCATTGGCTCGGCGGGCGCACGCCACGCCTGGATGCCGAGATAGACAAGGTAGGCCGCACCTACCGCTTTCAACACGACGAAGGCGGTTTCCGATGTCGCGAGAATCGCCCCCAGGCCCAGAGACGACAGCGCCATCAAGGCAAGCGATGCCAGGGCGCCCCCCACCACCGTCGCCAAGGCGCGTCGCCGGCCGTGACGCAATCCGTGGTGCATGCAAAGCAAAGCGACAGGGCCCGGAAACAGGATAAGAGCGGTGATAACACCGAGGTACGTCAGCCATACGGCAAAATCCATCGTTTCGAGTCCTCGTGTGGAGCGTGATGCCATCTAAGATGGAGGGGGGTCATACCTGATGACCCGTTCGAGCTTATCTTAGCGGGCCTTGATTCGTCTCGACCTTATCGAGCCACCTAGCTCTCCCCTTCCCCGGCTCGACTTCGGGCCCGATAGCCACAAACCAGCGATGCTGGCGCAGCCAACAGATAGACAAAAGGCGCATTCCTGAGAGAGCCAGAGTAAGCCAATGTGTTACCACATGGTAACGAGTGGAGTGGCTGTGGCCACTACAAGAGCTTGGCTCGGCGCGATTTACGCCGCCACCGCCGCCGCGCTGTCGACTCCCCGCCCCGCCCGCGCGCTAAATGGGTCGAAAATTACGCAGGTGCACAAACGGCCTCAGGCCGCGCCCCTGCTGGCGTGGATGAGGGGGGAAGGGCGCAGAAAAATTATGCGGAGTTATGCAGTTTTACCCACTCCCCGCGATTAGGAGAGAGGAGAAAACGCTCAAGTCCATCCATATGTCTTCCGATAGACAAAAGGTGCATTCCTGAAAGAGCCTGAGTAAGCCAGAGTGTTACCAAATGGTAACGAGATAGGCGGCTATGGCCATTCGTAGAGCCGGGACACCCCTAGGTGCGGCGTTAACCGACGGCGCGCTGTCGTCTCCCCTCCCCGCCTGTGCGAAATGGATCAGTTTTGATGCAGTGTTACCTAGGTAAAAGCCGCGCAGTTGCCGGAAAGAGACTGGAGCTGTTAGGGGAGAGACATGGTTAGAAATGATTCATTTTGTAGTGATGCCATGGAGGCGATCTGGTTTGGGTTTATCTGCTCTTCGAGCCAACCAAAGCGCCTGGAGATCAAAATTACATCACTTTTGCTTTTCGCTAATGAATGAGTGTTCGATTCCGACGGCTACTCGCGACAAGCGTTCCGTCCACCTCACGATTCAATGGGATAGACATTTTGCATCTGTGCGAGTGGCGCTGAGCTGTATAGTCGTCAAAGCGGTTAAAATCTCGCTGACGTTCAGCCCACGGATCGAAGACTGAAACTATACAGATTAAACAGTTTTAATTTTGCGCCTGACAATCTCATCAACTCTAGCCAGTTGCAAAATATCACTTTAAATTCGAGTTTTGCATTGCTACATGATTTAAAAAATTAAGGAAAAAAGATGAATAGCGAACTGGAACAGCATATAAGAAAAGGGAACCTAGTCCTATTTTTAGGCGCAGGAGCATCCATAAACAGTATAAATTCGCTGCGGAAAAATCCTCCCTTGGGCGGCGAACTCGCAGAAACAATCGCTAAAGAACTAGGTTGGGAGTATAAAGGAGAATCTCTAAAAACCGTTTTCTCGGCTGCAAAACCTCGCCTAGGTAATGGACTGTATAACTATCTTGAAAGTCAATACAAGCATTGCACTCCATCTCGAGAATATTTAACGTTGGCTAGTTATCCTTGGCCTAGAGTTTACACAACCAATATTGATGACGCTTTTGAAAAAGCTTTAAGTATTAATTCAAAGCAAAAAATCAACATCAAAGGAATGTTGAGTAGAGTATCTGACAAGGATCAATTGCTAGCCAAGCTAGATTATATCTATCTCAATGGCTCTGTGAGTAGGCATGAAGATGGTTACGTCTTCACACCAGAAGACTATGGAAAAGCGAGCGCTAAATCGTATCCATGGTATGAAGAACTGGCTTCGGACTTTATGCAATTGCCTTTTATTTTTATTGGCACAAAGCTAGATGAGCCTGTATTCTATCATCAAGTTGAGCGGTTAAAGCACAGGACTGCTTCGGCAGCGCCAAAAAGCTGGGTTCTAACACCTGATGCAACAGACATTGAAGTATTAGACCTGCAGAGCTACGGAATTAACTACGTCAAAGCCACCCTTTCAGACTTTGTCAAATGGTTGGATTCAACTTTCAAGACACAACTCACTGTAAAGGACGTTGCGCAAGCTAGAAATCCCGAGTTAAAAGTGATGTTTGGTGACAACGAGGTCGAATCGTTAGAAGCAGCTAAACTGCTGAACGGAGTAATTCCGGTATCGAGAGCCTCTCTCTCAAGTTCATATCATCGCTCCAACCCTGGCACTATCCGCGATTTTTACAAAGGTTTCAAACCAACTTGGCTCGATGTTATCGAATCAGTTCCCGCTCCGCTCAAACAGTTCGAGAACATCTCGCGTGCAATTGCGGAGTGCAACGACCATAGCATTGAAGCTCATATACTGGTCGGGCCGGCGGGAAGTGGCAAGTCGACCTTGCTGAAAATGATTGCCATAGAGCTATCAGACCAAGGCGAGAAAGTATATTTTCTTCCTAATGAGGTAGAAAACCTAGGCAAGCTAATTCATACTTTAAATAACTATAACGATAAGCGCTTTTATGTTGTCATTGAGCGAGTTGACGCTGTAAAAAATGAGCTGCCAAAGCTTTTTGGAAAAGGCAATAATGCTGTTTATATATCGGCAGAAGGCCAAAATATTTGGCACAACCGAGTTGAGGCTAAGCTGCCCCCTGATGTTATTAACGTACATAAAGTTGAAGATATAAATGAAGATGACGTAGACCCAATTCTTACAAAACTTAAGAATTTCGGACCTTGGACTAGACTTGCCAAACTAGACGTAAATGCTAGAAAACGAGAAATATATGGAAAATCGAGGCGCCAGCTGCTTATTGGTCTTATGGAAGCAACCACCGGCATTGGCTTTGAGCAAATAATTCAAAATGACTACGAAAAAATCGCTTCTGAAGAAGACAGGTTTTTTTTCGTGTTAGCTTGCCTTGCATCAATGCACAAGTGCCAGCTATCTAACACTATCGCTAGTAGATCACTTAGCAAAGATGGTATAGCTGAGCCTCCTATTTCTCTTGCAAGGAAGTTACAAGGAATTATTGTTGCACAAAACGACTTCTTTGCCGTAAGACACCCGCTTTACGCAAGGAAAAGTATCGAATCAATAGTCGATACCGGCTTAATAAAACGAGCGATATCAGCGCTACTTCAAGCTTTCAGTGTTTATACTCACCCGGTAATCAAAAGCTTGACTAAAAACGACGCCGACTTATTTAAAGCAATATTGAATCATCATTTTCTCATAGACGTGCTTAGAGAAGATGAGACTCTCATCACCTCTATATATCAAGATCATGAGAAATATTTCGAAGCGGACGGCCTTTTTTGGTTACAATATGGATTATGTAAACGTCACTTTGGTGACCAAGCAAAAGCTTACGAAATACTGAACACAGCTTTTAATGCTTATCCTCACGATCACACTGCGCATGCGTATGCTCAACAAATGCTAATTTTAGTTGCAGCGAAAAAGACAAGCGTACAAACCTCTCTAGACTATATATTTAAGGCGACAAAAATGCTTGAGTCGCTAGACGATACCTTGGAGAGTGACGATACATATCCATTAGTCACCTTGGCGGAGGGCCATATCTCTGCGCTAATATCACTAGACAAAACTAGCGCTGCAAAAATAAAAGCAAAAGAATATGAATCTCGAATATCGGACCGCTTGAGAAAGCGGTATGATAGCCGTCTTGCTTCTTGCAAGCAAAAGCTATTAAAATTAGCCACAACCGGCTACTGGAATATATCTAACAACTACTCTTAATAAAAAATCACTTGAATCATAATTATTTTTTACCGGGGCTTGTTACACAAGCCCTGTCTTCAATAAGACTGACAGCTCGTCTATAGCGCTTTGCTATTTAAGGAGGTTTTTTTGAGATGGTGGAGACGGCGATGCCGTCCCATAAACCTTCACTGTTCAGCCAGCCGCGTATGGCTGAGGTTTGAACAATTTTAGCTGCAATCTTTGGCAAATTATTGAAGCGAGCTCTCGACTTTCAGAGACGTTGGCATTCGCCCTGCACACGACCAATAGCCAGGGGCTGACCGTGTGCCTACAAGGAGGTCTCTCTGACTGATTACGCGCAAACTTAGAAGCTACCGAAGGGGGCAGCTGGTATATCTATAGGTATACCGAATTTTTTGAAATTCATACTTTTCCTTCCTAATCATATGCTTATAATCCAAAGTAGAGTCCTGATGGGGCACCAGACCTGCTTTTTCGATGCCCCAAAACACTATCGCCCTGCCTACACGCTAGATGTGGCGAAGACTATGCACCTGATCAGAGTGACAGAAACCGCGCCATTGCTGGCGCAGCGTACACCTGGCCGATGGCGAGATTTTATCTGGATTTATCGGGTTTCGTGTCTTCGTATCAATAGAGTCGCGCGTAGATGAAGCGACTTAACGCCCGATAGAACAGAAGGGCAATTGCTGAGAAGCCCGAAATGCGGCCAAGTGCCACCTAGCTGCAGATGACCGAGGACGCCAATATTATTGATGGGCAACGCTGACGCGTCGTATCAATAGTCTGGCCCGACATCATTCAAGCCGGGTCTTGTTCGTGGTCGAGTACATTCGATCGCCCACCATGAGCGTGCCAGGGCTCTGCTGTACCAGATAGAGCGGTATGGATCGCGATTCGACGGCGCTTCGCAGCCGCTGACGGGCGTGGCCCAACGAGTTGTCGCATATCGGCGTTCCATCGTCATTCGTCAGCATCACGTCCTGACCATCGATATGTGCGCGGTACTGGAAGCTTTGACTCGTCGAGGGCTCGACATCCAGTTCGGCCACGCGACCCTCCCGAGCAAGTTGTACAAATTCACCGTATGTCATCGCCCTCTCCTCGACTACGCTTTTTCCACTTCACTGTGGAGCTTCAACACCCTGGCGCCATCCTCCTGCTTGATGAGGTAGGCCGGGTTCTTATCACTACCCTTTCGCGTGACCTCGCTGCCCTGCAGCTTCCTCGTCACCTTTTCCTGGAATTTCCGAGTGACCTGGCCTTGCGCCCAGTGATCGCCCCACTTCCACTTGACCCATTCACGCTGTTTGAAATCCGCCATACGTCACCTTTTGCTATACACGACAATATTCTTGTACAACTTTTTGAGGCGTGCCATTATTCCTTCGTCGGCAAGGATCGCTGACACGGGGTGAGGTATCGGTCGCCTGGCCCTGGGTAGTTGCCCCCACATAGGCCGATCAGGACGATCGGGTAGTTACAAGCCAAGGATGGCTATCAATGAAGCACGACATTTCCTGCCCGCGATGCGGATGTTCCGAAGCCCACTCCAGTGATAGCGACCAGGCATGGGACGAGATTACCTGCCGGATATGCAATGAGTTCATCGGCACCCGGGACTATCTCAGCGGATTCCATTCCCAGAATTACCGTCTGCATGCCTTGAGCCTGTCGCTGGGCATGGTGATCGAGATGGCGCATCAGGGCGATTTGCTGCCCGCAGCGAAAGCGGCCTGATATTCGCCGGATCTGACGGTCGCATTCGAGACGAGCGTCAGGTCTCTCCAGCTCAAGCTTTTCTCGTGGTCTGTTCCCTGAGTGCCGCTCTCCCCGAGCGGCTTTTTTTCGTCCGCAGCGGATGTTTCCCTTCAAGCACTACAATGATGTCTCCCTGAATTGGATCGGATGATCAGAGAGTGGAGCCCGTTCATGCCTAGCGCTCGTAAAACCTGGCTCGCCGTGGCGGCCGCCTTCGTGCTGAACGGCGGACTCTTCGGCGCCTGGGCCTCGCGAATTCCCACCGTCGTGCAGCACAACGATATCGATGGCGGTCAGTTGGGCCTGCTGCTGCTGCTGCTCGCGCTGGGCGCCATCGTCTCGTTCCCGCTCGCCGGGCGTGCTTCGGATGCGTTCGGTGCGGCACGCACGACACTCGCCATCGCGCTCTTCTACTCGGTAGCGCTGGTGTTGATCGCACTGGCGCCCAACTTGTGGCTGCTGGCCCCCGCGCTGTTCCTGTTCGGCAGCGCTCACGGCTCCATGGATGTGGCCATGAACAGCTGGGCCGGCGAGGCCGAGCGCTACATCGGCCGGCGGGTGATGTCGTCGCTCCACGCGATGTGGAGCCTGGGCGCCGGCCTCGGTGCCGCCGCCGGCTACGTGGCGGTCAAGCTCGATCTGGGCCTGGTCGTGCATTTCACGAGCTTCGCCGTCCTGCTCTACGCCGTCACCAGTTGGTTCGCCCATATCGGCTGGCAGTCGGAAACCCGGCCCCGTGCGCCCGGCGGCAGTCTCTTTCCCCTGCCCAAGGGGCCGCTGCTGTGGGTGGGGGTCATCGCCATGTGTGCGTCGATCGGCGAAGGCGCCATGGCGGACTGGAGCGCGCTCTTTCTGGTCGCCGTCACCGCGGCCAGCGAAGCCCAGGGCGCGCTTGGCTATACGGTCTTTTCTGCGGCGATGGTGATCATGCGTCTGCTCGGCGACCGCGTGATATCGATCCTCGGCCCGACGCAGGCGGCACGGTTCGCCGGAGCCTCGGCGCTGGCCGGCGTATTGCTGGCCGTTCTGTTTGCCCATCTCTACACGGCGTTGGCGGGGTTCGTGCTGCTTGGCGTGGGCTACGCACTCATCATGCCGCTGGCGATCACCCGTGCTGCCAATGATCCGCAGACATCACCGGGCGTGGCGATCGCCAGCGTCGCCACGCTGGGCTATGGCGCGATGCTGTTCGGCCCCCCGGCGATCGGCTTCACGGCTCACTTCATCACCCTGCACTATGCTTTTTGCCTATTGGGGATCCTGGCGTTCTTCATCATCCTGTGCGCCCCGGCGCTGGATCGGCGGTAATCGCCCCCGTGTTACCGTTCGCCCTTCCCCAGACGCCCGATCTCAACCGAGGAGATAGCCATGTTCGACGCCATTCTGATCAGACAGCGGGAAGACCAGTCTTCCGAGGCGGCGCTATGTCGACTGGAAGCGGACGATCTCCCGCCGGGCGACGTTCTCGTCCGGGTGGAATGGAGCACGCTCAACTACAAGGACGCCCTGGCGATCACCGGCAAAGGAGCCGTAATTCGGCAATTCCCGATGGTACCCGGCATCGATCTGGCCGGCACGGTGGCAGAGAGCGACAGCCCGGACTGGCAACCGGGCGACCGCGTGCTGATCAATGGCTGGGGCATCGGTGAAGCGCACTGGGGCGGGCTGACGCAGATGGCGCGGGTACGCTCGGCGTGGCTGACCGCCCTGCCCGATGGCCTCGATCTACGCCAGACCATGGCGATCGGCACCGCAGGCTATACGGCCATGCTCAGTCTCGTCGCGCTGGAGCGCCACGGCCTTACGCCAGATAGCGGTGATGTACTCGTTACCGGCGCCAGCGGCGGCGTGGGGAGTTTCGCCGTGATGCTGTTGGCGCGGCGGGGCTATCGCGTCGTCGCCTCGACCGGGCGCGTCGAAGAGCGGGCCTATCTGGAACGTCTCGGCGCGTCGGAGATTCTGCCACGTGCCGAACTGGACAAACCGGGCCGCCCGCTCGACAAGGCGCGCTGGGCCGGCGTCATCGATTCGGTCGGCAGCCACACGCTGGTCAACGCCTGCGCCCAGACCCAGATGGACGGACTGGTGGCGGCCTGCGGGCTGGCTCAGGGCATGGATTTCCCGGCCACCGTCGCGCCCTTCATCCTGAGAGGCGTGAGCCTGCTCGGCATCAACAGCGTGTTCCGCCCCCATGCGGAACGGACGGAGGCCTGGTCCCGACTGGCGGCGGAGCTCGATCTGGATAGGCTCGAACAGACGACTACCGATATCGGCCTCTCGGGAGCGATCGCCGCGGCGGGCGATCTGCTCTCCGGCCAGGTTCGCGGCCGGCTGGTGGTGGATGTCAATCGGTAGGCGGACGCTATCGCCCTTGCCGCATGGATGCGCGGCTCAGCCGGGGCTGCCCAGCAGCATGCGCAGCTCCTGGCGATTCTCGGCGAGATCGGCCAGCACGTAGCCGTCCAGCACCGCCAGGAACGCCTGCTGGGCTTTCCATAGCACGCCCTTCAACCGGCAGCCCGGCTCGATCGGGCAGGTAGACTCCGGCCCGAAGCACTCCAGCAACTCCAGGTTCTCGGTCTGTCTTACCAGCGCCCCGATGCTGATCTCCTCGGCGGGTCGCTGGAGCCGCAAACCGCCTCCCCGGCCGCGCAGGCTGATCACGTAGCCCAGTTGCACCAGCGTCTGGGCGACCTTGGCCAGATGGTGCGCGGAAATACCATAATGACTCGCCGCCGACTGCACTGTGGCCGGCATCTCTTCGTTTCTCACCGCCAGATAGATCAATAATCTCAAGGCGTAGTCGGTATGTGTCGTCAGTTTCATTAGCGCTTGACAGCCATAATTTGGTAAATAATACTCTTATTTAAATAGGTATATAAAATACTCATTAAAATCATCTGAGGAGACACTATGCCAACCGCCGCGCAGATCGATGCCATCAAACGGACCGTTCCGGTGCTCCAGCAGCATGGCGAGGCACTGACTCGCCACTTCTATGCCCGGATGTTCGAGCACAATCCGGAGGTCAGGCGTTACTTCAACCCCGCACATCAGCGCTCCGGAGGCCAACAGCGCGCCCTGGCTGGCGCCATACTGGCCTATGCCCGGCACATCGAAGACCCCTCGGCGCTGGCCGGCGCCATCGAGGTGATCGCCCAGAAGCACGCGTCGTTGACGATCCAGCCGGAGCACTACCCGATCGTCGGCGAGAACCTGCTGGCTTCGATCCAGGAAGTGCTGGGCGACGCAGCCACCGACGATATTCTCGATGCCTGGGCCGCCGCCTACGGGGAACTGGCTCAGGTTTTCATCGACCGCGAGCAGGCGATCTACGCCGGGCAGCGTGAACGGCAGGGTTGGGCGGGCTTCAAGTCGTTCACGGTCGAACGACGCCAGGTCGAGAGCGACAATATCGTCTCGCTCACACTCGTGCCGACAGACGGCAGCACACCGCCCGCCCATCTGCCGGGGCAGTATGTCTCGGTTCGCTTGCAGGACGCCGACGGCAACACCGCCATGCGCAACTACAGTCTCTCCAATGCGCCGGGGGCGGCAGCCTATCGAATCAGCGTCAAACGTGAGGTTGGAAATCGCGACGTCCCGGGCGGCGATGTCTCGAACCGCATTCACGACAGGCTGGCCCAGGGCGACCGGATCGAGCTTTCCCCGCCATGCGGCGCCTTCACGCTCGATCTGTCGGCATCGGCGGACAAGAAGCTGGTCTTCATCGCCGGAGGTGTCGGTATCACACCGCTGATCTCCATGGCCCATGCCGCGTTGAAGGCTTCCGCATCGAGGCAGGTAATCTTCATTCAAGCCGCACGCCACGGTGGAGTGCGCGCCTTCACGAGCGAGCTGGAGACGCTGGCCCAGGATCACCCCAACTTCGCGCTATACACTTGCTTCAGCGAACCCCGACAAACGGATCGCAACGGCGATCATCAGGTAAAAGACGGCGAGCTGGAAGCAAACGATCTGGAACGTTGGGTCGGCGGCTGGGACGCGACCTACTATTTCTGCGGCCCGCTGCCCATGATGCAAAGGATCGATAAGATGCTGGACACCAATGGCGTGGCGGCCGATGACCGCCGCTATGAATGTTTCGGCCCCTTGCAGCCATTGGCGGCCTGATCTACTGCTAATAGTGCGCCTGAATCCCGTCGAGAGAGTTTCGACCCGATCTGGACTTAGCCTGTCGGGTCTCTATCCATCGAGTCCTGGACTTTCGAGCCTCAACCCACGCCGGAGGTAGCGGCCATGCCTGGCAAATTCATTGATGATCTCGGCCTGGAGGCTCCCATTTTTCAGGCGCCCATGGCGGGCGTTTCGACCCCTGCCATGGCAGCGGCGGTCTCCAACGCGGGCGGCTTGGGCGGGCTGGGGTTGGGGGCCTCGACGCCGGATGCCGCGCTGCAGGCCATTCAGGAAACTCGGGCACTGACCTCTCGGCCGTTCAACGTCAATGTCTTCTGCCATGCATCCGCGGTACGCGACAGCATTCGAGAACGGCAGTGGATCAAGCGCACCCGCCCGCTGTTCGAGGCGTTCGACGCCACACCACCGGAGAGTCTGAGAGAGATTTACACGCCCTTTCAGACCAATGACGCCATGCTCGGAGTGCTGCTCGAGACTCGTCCCGCCGTCGTCAGCTTTCATTTCGGCCTGCCAAGGCCGGATCAGATCGAGGCCTTGCGTCTGGCCGGATGTCGCCTGATAGCCACCGCAACTTCACTGGCGGAAGCGCGCCGGATCGCGGACGGCGGGCTCGATGCCATTATCGCCCAGGGCTGGGCGGCGGGCGGTCACCGCGGCATGTTCGATCCTGCGGCGCCGGATGAACGACGATCGACGCAGACGCTGGTCCGCCAGTTCGTCAGCGAGGTTCCACTTCCTATCATTGCCGCCGGCGGACTGATGGATGGCGCCGATATTCAGCGCGCCATCGACGGAGGCGCGGTGGCGGCACAACTGGGCACGGCATTCCTTCGTTGCCCGGAGAGCCTGGCCGACGAGGCTTACCGCGCTCGCGTCGTTTCCGGCGTGGAAACCGTGATGGTGCGCTCTATTTCCGGTCGACCGGCGCGCTGCTTGATCAATCGTTACACGGCATGGGCAGAGGGTGTTGCGATCAGCGAGATTCCGGCCTATCCATGCGCCTACGATCTGGGCAAGGCTTTGAACGCTGCGGCGAAGGCCAAAGGCGAAACGGGGTTCGGCGCACAGTGGGCGGGTTCCGGTGCAGCTCGAGCAGTCGATCTGCCGGCGGGCGAACTGCTGAAATTGCTGGAAGCACAAAGGCAATCCACGTGCCGCCATCCCTGAGCTTTGGCCAATGCTTAGCCGAAAGACAGCCGATGCGTTTTCACGCTACACGATTGGATTCGATGATTCCTGCAACATAAGGTTTGACGGGGCGGAAGCAAACTGGAGTTGAGACAGCCGACGCACGACCGTGAATGGAAAAAAGGGGACAGAACATCTTGAAAAAGCGATAACATCAAAGGCACAGCGGATAAGAGACTCGGCATTTCTAAGTCTCCAATACGCTGCTATTCCATGCCACATTGCACCACGGCATCCTGCCGTGCATCCATGTGATAGCCGCATCCTGCGGTCTCGCTCCTTCCAGCACCTCCTTGGCGCAGGCGACCACAGTGGACCCGTTGGTCACCGAATAATTTGATACAGATTACTTAAGGCAAAATAAAACCGAGGCTGACCAACAAGATCCGGCTGTCACCAGCCGGCCGCATCCACACCAGACCCTCCAAGGCTCCCTGCCAAGCGTCCCTGAGCGCATGTTGAAATATGTGGACCCCGCGCCCTCCTTGGCGCACCGCTCAATGTGGCGCAGAACCCGCAGAGATGCCACTGCAAATGCTCGTCGAGAGCAAGTCTTTCAAGAGAATCATGCTGATCAGCGCAGTGGGGGATATGGCGGAAACAGAAATGCCCCGCCATCGCCGCCCCCCAAATGAAGATGTCGCCGTGCAGCCTGAAATCTCTACATGACGTTTGTCCGCCCGCGTCGACTTGCCGCCATCTCGCCTAACCGTCCAGCGCGCGAATCCATCGGCGAACCACGCGGCGTCTCAGGTGCGATGCATAGCGCTTGGTGGTAAGACGGGTCGGTACGAGGGTTTCCCCTGACGAGGTCATGGTCAGATCGAAAGTTCTGGCAGCGCCTATTGGCGAGTCTTCACTACCATAAATGGCGATGACCCGTAGTTCTATCGCCTGCAGCGTGCGACCGTCGGTCGCCTGAAAGTCTTCAGAGGGAAGCCCGTGAAAACGAAGCACCCGACCGATGATGTCGTGGAAGGTACCAATATGGTTATAGCTGCCGGAGAGCATCGGCCCCTGCCGGGTGGTTTCGATGAGACGATCTGCTCCATCGTCCTTGGCGGTCGATTCCTCGAAGTCGATCAGATCCTGGGAAATTGTCCCTTGGTCCGTGTGAAGAATCGCCACGATGTGCTCGATGAAGATCGGCTCTGGGCTCATGTTACTGATGACACAACGGGCCTGCAGCGTACGACCGAAGCCGCGGTTGATGATGATCTTGGGCTGGCGTTGGCGTCTGAAGTTGAGATACAGCAACTGGGCATAGAAGAGCCAGACCAGCAACGTGCACAAACCCGTCAGGGCTGAAATGGCGGCGCTGTTTTGAGAAAGCCAATCCATCATCGTAATGCTCACTGCCGACAAATCAGGGCAGTTCCTGACAGGAACCGCAAACGAAGGGTAATCTCGGGTGACATCTTGGCGACATACACAATGACCGACAATATCCCGTGACGGTCAAGCGGCTAACACCGCCAAGGCATCCACATCGGTTCCACCGTGAAGGAAAGCCTAGCAGCGACTGCGATCACTACCCACCATGAAGCTGCCAAAAAGCGCACGGCGAAGAAAAAAATGCATAACGAAGAAAGGGAGTCGGTTGGCCGACTCCCCCAAGCGCTGCGTATCCCTGCTGATTCACCACGGCATCCTGCCGTGCATCCCTGTGTCGCCGCGTCCTGCGACGCCTGTCCTTTTCAAGAAGCCTTCCGTGCTTCATGACTCACTGTGGACCCAACCTGCATTAGATGATTTGATCCGCATCAAGTATGCCGATCAAATTTGTTTCAAAATGTGTCGATAATCTTGGGAGTCCACTTGTCACGACAGATCAGCCCCAGCGCCGCCGAACCCTTCGTCTTCCTGGACAGGCCGTCGCCTGGCGGCCGACATCGTCAAATTCACCCATGCGCCGCCCACTGCCTCAATGCATTCCCTGGTTGACAGCCCCCTACTTTAGCCATACTTTCGAAACGGGGCGCTCCCGAAAAAGCTCAGCTACAGGCTCTGCTACCGGTGTCAATTGTCTCTCGACAAATGACCCAGGGCAGCAATCACATAGAGCGGCCATGAACCCAGCAATTGAATAACAGCGCCCCGCTTCGGTTATCCGAAGCAGCCAAACCCGCGGTGCCATCGGATATTGTTCCATCCGACAGCCGCGGGTTTTTTTATACAACGCTACGTTTACACAACATGAAGCATTCTTTTTTTTACAAAACCCAATGAATAATTACCATAAAATGACGTGAAGCCGCCTATGTTTCCAAAGAGCAATAAAATTGCCCGCATTTTTGCACATTTTACTTTCCCGTCCTGACGCAAAACGGCGACAATGCAGCCTATGCATTACATGTGCGGTGAGCGTCGCACATGTTTGCCAACGTGTTCATGGTCGCCTTTGAAAGCGATCTTTCTGGCCCCCAGGCGCTACATCATCCCCGATGACGCCAGGTGGGCCATTTTTTTGCTCTTCATTCCAGATCTATCGCGATCTGGGTGGTCGCCGACGCTCCAGCCCGATTGCCCTACCCTCGGCCAGACTCCTCCCCGAACTCGACGGGAGCGAGCGGCAAAACTTCTGTCGGGAGGGTTTTCGGTTGAAGCGTAAAAACTAGGGACAGGCGATCCTTCAGGCGCAACACGAAATCAGATCCCATGTCTCTGGAGCGCGCAGGGGTTGAAGGCAGACGTAAAGTCTAAAAGTGGTGGGCCCAGTAGGACTTGAACCTACGACCAAGGGATTATGAATGCAGCGAATGGATAAATCCAGACCGCGCCTGCCATGCGGTTTCCAGGAAAACTCAGTCACTTAAGATTTTCCACACATCACACTTAGAGCCCCGAGAGCGCTGAATCAGCAACCAAACTGCAACCAAGCCCCACTTGAGCAGGCGCTCGTAGAGCTACCGTCAGGGCAACTCCAAAATAGGTATCAGAACTGAAGCAACCCATTGCTAGCTGACGCGACGTCGGGACCGTTGCCACCGAGTCCAGTGAACCAAGAGCGGCCAGCGGGCCTGCATAAACTTAAGAAATTGTCTCTGTCACAGATTGGTTAATGATTTTCTCAATTCCCCCATCTCCGTGTCATGATATCCCACCTCGAGAGAACGCAGAAATTCTGGCCACAGCTCTATATTCTAGATATGCAGCAGCAGAACTTCGGATGGTCTCAGGTGAGGCGATATTGTCACAAAAGCAGTGGAATAAATTCAGTCATTGAGCGTCTTACCTTTAGCCGACAGTGACATGATTTCTCTGTCGACAGCGACCGACACCGTAGGTCGTAGCTATTTCCATGACAGGAGTCGATGATGAAAACCAAGATAATGCCCCGCCTGGCCCAGATCGCTGCCGCCGTGGCCCTCGCCGGCATCATGCCGGTACTGGCGCAGGCCAACGATAGTATCGCCCAGCAGGAAGCCATGCAGAGACTGCACCAGCCACTGAATCTGCAGCCGGCCATGATGACGGCCAACCAGTTCGGCGCCTGGCGCCTGGATATCGGCGCGGGTCACAGTGAAGCCAGTGCCAATGCACTTCGCGCCGAACAGAACCGCACCGGAATGGAAACCATGAAAGCGCTGGGCAGGGAGCAGCAGAGCTTGATAGCGGAGGGTCAGAGTGCTGCGCAAATGGGCGTCGTGAAACGGCTCTACAACACCGACCCCGCCTGAAAGTCGACTGATCGAAAGCGGTAGAAAACTCCCGAAGCCGAGGCTGATCACCTCGGCTTTTATCCGTTTGTCCCGCGCTCGATCGTTGGCGCGATTGTTTTCCGATGAGATCCGACCGGTGCAAAACCGGTCACTTACCGCCATGAGTTTGATGCAGAAACGTTAAAGCGATCAGGATCAACAAGCCGCCGATCCGATCGCTTTTTTCATAGGTAACCCGTTCGCCTTTTCAGGAAAAGGGTATGCGGTTCACGGATGCTTTTGACCTTTCGTCATGCTTGCCAGTACGCCATCCCGACGAATCAAGCCGTGGTACAAGGCCGCCGTTAGGTGAATGAGAATGACGGCGAAAAGACTCAGCGCCAGCCACGTATGGGCAAACCGCAACGCGCTATACAGCGTGGCAGAAGGCGACACCAGATCCGGCAGCGTGATACCGGAATACAGGGTCACCGGATAACCGCCGGCCGAGAGCATGGTCCAGCCGATCAGCGGCATCGCCAGCATCAGCGCGTATAGCACCCAATGAGACAGATGCGCAGCGGCGCGCTGCCATGGGGGTAAATCCGCAGGCAATGCCGGAGTACCGTGACGCCAGCGCACCAGAAGACGCACGATGACCAGGGCGAGAATCGCGATCCCCAGGGGTTTGTGGAGCTGAACGAGCCACACGTGACGCTCGGAAACCGTGGCCACCATGCCGATACCGATGAACAGCATCGACATGACCATGATAGCCATCGACCAGTGCAACAGCCGAGCGGGAACGGAAAAGGTAGCGGTCCGTGAGTTCATGATTGCGGCTCCTGGGTGGAGGGTGTGGCCGATTCGGCCTCCTCGCGGGTACGTCGGTTATAGGATTCCGAATAGGCCGCGGAGCGCGCGCTCAGCAGCGGATCATCGGAGCCGGCGATGCCATCGGGCAGCACCAGCGGGTCGTAGTTGATATCCCGACAGGGGCCGTCGGCCTGAGCCTGGGCGCTCTCGATGGTGACGACGCCGGCATCGATCTGGCGACGATCCTCGGGCCAGACCAGGGTGGCATCATTGGTCGGGTCACCCGGATTCGCCACGGTCACGATCAGATGCCAACGCTGCGGCCCTTGCTCCAGGCGTTCACGCAGGTCTTTGGACAGGAAATCGGGATCCTGCTTCTGGGCGTCGGTCATCGCCGTGAACGGCGCTTCCGGTACCAGCCCCCAGCGTACGAAGTGGGTAGTCCCGGCGGCATCGATGAAGCGGAAGGCATCGAGGCTGTTGTAATCGACGTTGACGAAGCTCGAGGAGCGCTGGGCGGTTTTCGCCCATGCCAGGAATGGCTTGGTTTCCGGATGGTCGGCAAAGAAGGCCGACATTTTCGCGGCATCCGGCTTGCCGCTCTTCGAATCCGGCCGGGAGGCTTTCAACAGTTCCCAGAATGCCTGCGGCGTCGATACCGGAAATACA
The DNA here is from genome assembly GCF_001937195.1 of Salinicola socius. GTDB lineage: Bacteria > Pseudomonadota > Gammaproteobacteria > Pseudomonadales > Halomonadaceae > Salinicola > Salinicola socius. The sequence continues at coordinate 269,390 of NZ_MSDO01000017.1, forward strand.
GGCATCGCGTTCATTGCGGTCCGCCACTGCTCGTCGTTCGACAACTGGAATTGCAGCGCGAAACTGCGTATCGGTGGCATGCCATCATTGGCATTCGGATTACCCCCGGGAATCGCGAACCGGCCGATGAGCGGACTCTGCTGTCCCGCTTCGAAAACGCTGGCGCGGGACAGGCTGGCCGCATTGCCATTGCTCTCGAAGCGGCCCACCACGCAGTACCCCTTGGCGTGATTGCGGCGATAGCCTTCGTGAACACCGGCGTTGTCTTCCAGCGTATTGATCATCCGATCCGGGGTCAGCCGGCCGGGGTCCAGCCAACCGCCCACGTAGGCGAAGGCCGTCGCCAGGATGGCGATAACGAGTCCGATGACCGTGAACCGAAATATCGTATTCAACGGTGGTGGAGTTTTCAGGGTCATGTTCGCTCCGGGGAACGTTGTCCGAATGGAGGCAGTAGGACGACGCTGTCGACGCTTTATTCCCGCCCGCTGGATCGCGTCGCAGAAATATTGGCAATTTCATCGACGCCAGAAGGGAATAGAATTTCAACCGATTCGTCCTACAGCGACCTCCTTCGACACGCTGGAATCCCCATGAGCCCACCCGATGACGATCAACTGCGTGAAATACTGCCGCGTCTGCGGCGCTTTGCCCTGTCGCTGAGCCAGAATCCCAGCGATGCCGATGACCTGGTACAGGCGACGATGGAGAAAGCGATCGGCCACTGGCAGCGCCGCCGCCCCGATGGTGATCTTCGCGCCTGGCTGTTTTCGATTCTGTATCGTCAGTTCATCGACGGTCGCCGTCGCGCCGGGCGCTACGCAAGGCTCATGCAGCTGTTCACCAGCGACCCCCAGACCAGCGCCTCGACGGAAGATATCGTCGTGGCCAACGCCACCTGGGAGGCGTTCGACCGACTTTCTCCGGAACATCGGGCGCTGCTGGTGCTCGTTTCGGTGGAGGGGCTGAGCTACCGCGAAGTCAGCGAAACCCTGGACATTCCGATCGGTACGGTAATGTCACGACTGTCCCGGGCACGCCGATCGCTGCGCGACCTGGACGAAGGAACATCGGGGGAAAAACCGTCGTCACCGTCACTCTGGAGACTCAAATGAATCCACGTCACCCCACCGAGCAGGACCTGCACGCCTATCTCGATGATCAGCTGGATGCCGAGCGCCGGCAGTGGATCGAATCCTGGCTCCAGGCCAATCCCGAACAGGCGGCGGAACTCGAACAGTGGCGCGTGGATGCAAGGCGCTTGCGCGCGCGTTACGCCAACCCCGAACAGTGGCCAGACAACCCGGCACTCGATCCCGCCGCGATTCGGCGTCGCCAACGAGCCAACAGCCAACGCTGGCTGGCGACGGCGGCCATGCTGGTCATGGCCCTGGGTATCGGCATGACCGGCGGTTGGAAAGTGCACGACATGATGACCCCGCCCTCGATTTCGGCGCAGCCGATGGCCGACGCCGTTCAGGCCTATCGCCTGTTCACCGATAACGTCTCGCTCGACGGGAACACGACTATCGATAGAAACACTGCCATCGACGGCAACACTGCTATCGATGGGAACGGTATTGTCGACGCCAGCGATACCGCCGTCTCCGAACCGGACGCCAACAGCCGCGAGGGAATCGTCAAACTGTTTCAGGCCCATTTCAGCGACGGGATCATGCCGCCCGATCTTAGCGCCGCCGGCCTGGAGATGACGAGTGCGCGGCTGCTGGCCACTGATCAAGGGCCTGCCGCGATGGTGGTCTATCGTGACCGGACCGGGCGTCAGATGATGATGTACATACGCCCGCCGGGTGCCGGCAATCACATGCTGGAGCCGGGCAAGCGAATCGACGGCAAGCTCATGGCGCAGTACTGGTCGAAAGGCAATTACAACTATGCCGTCGTCAGCCAGCCGGACGATCCCAACGCCGCCATGCTCGAAGAGATGCTGCGGGAGAGTTGAGTCGTGCCGGAGCGGCCCATCGCGGTAGCGCTTTACTCGGCAAGCATGACGACATCACGGCCGCTCAAAGCGGCCAGGTGATGACGAACGCACTGCCTCCCCGCCCCGTGGGCTGGCAAATCGCCTGGCCGCCGTGTGCCTCCGCAATGGCCTTGACCACAGTCAGCCCCAGGCCGCTGCCGCCGCTCTTGCGTGAACGCGAGGGATCGCCACGGTGAAAAGCCTCGAACAGGTCAGAGGCAAGCGCCCTATCGATGCCAGGACCGTCGTCCTCGACGACGAGATGGCAGTAATCGTCCGCTTGATAGAGGCGAATCCGCAGACTGCCCGGCTCGGCATGCTGCTGGGCGTTTTCCAGTAACGCCATCAGCGCCTGACGCATACGCACCGGATCGCACTTCACCTTCAGATTCGCCGCGAGTTCACTATGCAGATGGAACCCTTTTGCCGCCAGCGGCGCGGCGAAGGCCTGCAAAACGCTGCCGAGCTCCTGGGCGAGATCCACCTCGACCCGGTGCAACTCCAGATGGCCGCTGTCATTGAGACTCAATACCCGCAGATCCTCGATCAGCCGGTTCAGACCTTCCACCTGGCGCAGCAAGCCGTCGAACAGCTCGCTGCTGGGCGTGAACACGCCTTCCGAAAGGCCCTGTAGACGTCCGCGCAAAATGGTCACCGGCGTGCGCAGCTCATGCGCGATGGCGGCGTTCCAGAACTCGCGTTCCCGGGTCACGCTTTGCAGCCGCTCGGCCATGGCGTTGAAATCGCGCACCAGCTGTGCCGTCTCGCCCATGGCCCTTTCGTCCGTCCGCGCCCGCGCGGTCAGCTTGCCCTGGGCCACTTCGCGCAGACTGTGTGCCACCGAATTCAATGGGGTGAGCAGACGTCGCGATAAACGGATAGCAACGAATACCGCCATGCCCAGCGCGGCAATCGTAGTGCAGACGATCCACGCCAGTTCGACCCGTGACGGCATCCAGCTGTTGGAGATGCTCTCCGGCAAATAGGCCGTGGCGATGGCGTAGAACACGTAGGAGCCGAACACCGCGATGAAGATGATGCCCAGCGCCATCACCGCCAGGGACTGGATAATCTGGCGACGCAGACCCGGCATGCGTTTCATGGCTCGCTGCCGAAACGATAGCCCACGCCCCAGACGCTGGCTGGCACGCCCTGGATGTCCAGCGCTTCAAGCTTCTTGCGCAGCTTGCTGACGTGGCTGTCCACCGTGCGCTCCTGGGTATCGCCCTCGGGCAGACAATGGACCAGTAGCTCCGCCCTGCTGAACACCCGCCTGGGCGCCCGCATCAGACAGGCGAGCAGCTTGAACTCCGTCAGGGTCAGATCCAGCAACTGTTGCTGATCACCAGTGCAGATGCTGGCCTCGTGGTTCTCCAAGTCGATCTGGAACGGGCCGACGCGCAGCATCTGCGTGGGGGCGGGCTCGCTCATCCGGGCGCGCCGCAGTACCGCTTGAACTCGCGCCACCACTTCGGCCGGATTGAAGGGCTTGACCACGTAATCGTCCGCGCCCAGACGCAGTCCCATCAGCTTGTCGAGATCCTGATCGAGCGCGGTGAGCATGATCACGGGGGTATCTCCACGGGCGCGGATTTCACTGAGCACCTTCCAGCCGTCGACGCGAGGCATCTGCACGTCGAGCAGCAGCAGATCCGGCTTGAGCGACTGGTGCATGGACAGCGCCGCGAGGCCATCGGCGGCGTGCTGGGTGCGTAACCCGCTGCGCTGCAAATAGGCGCCGAGAATGTCGGCAATCTCGGCTTCATCCTCGGCGATCAGTACTAGTGCCGACGCAGGAGAAGCAGGGCTGACACGCGCGTGGCGATCGAACATGAGCGGACTCGATGAGTATGGTCCTGAATTTTATCGCGCCCTCCATGCTTTCTCCATAAAGCCTCGAATCATTCGCAATAGCAGCGAGCCAAACTGACCCTCGATCCTTTTCGGTTGCCGCCTGGCGCGACAACCCCTTGAACGAGGTTAGTGTGGTATGCGCATCAGACAGCGGCAGTGGAGCATTCTGCTCGCAGGGTTTGCCGTGTTGGGGCTGGCAGGCTGCGATCCCTCGCCCCCCGATGCCACGAGCGAGGCGCCGTCATCGATTCCGGTCTCGGTGATGACGCTGGAAGCCGCCGACCTTTCGGTAACCGAGGACCTTCCCGGGCGCGTGTCGGCCGTGCGTACTGCCGAAGTGCGCGCGCAGGTCACCGGCATCGTGAAACGCCGCCTGTTCGAGGAAGGCCGCGATGTCGAGGCCGGCAAGACGCTGTTCCAGATCGATCCGGCCCCCTTCAAGGCCGAGGTCGATATTGCCTCAGCGGCGTTGCAACGGGCCGAGGCGATGCTGGCCCAGGCTCGCATCAAGGCCGATCGTCTGGGGTCGTTGAGACGCAGCGAAGCCGTCAGCCGCCAAACTTACGACGATGCAGCTTCCCTCCGCGATCAGGCCACCGCCGACGTGGCCCAGGCCAGGGCGACTCTGGCGCGACGCAAGCTGGATCTGCAGTTCGCCAGTGTCGAGGCGCCGATTGACGGTCGCATCGACCAGACCCTGGTCAGCGAAGGGGCGCTGGTGTCGCCCACCGATGCCACGCCCATGGCGCGCATCCAGCAGATCGATCAGGTGTACGTCGACGTGCGCCAATCCGCCTCGATACTGGACGCGCTGCGCCAGCAGGCCGGCTCGGCGACGCCGGAACTGAGCGTGGAAATCCTCGGCAGCGACGGCAAGCCGCTGGGCATACGCGGGCGCATCCTGTTTTCCGGCATCGAGGTGGATGCCGGCACCGGCGACGTGCTGCTGCGCGTGCTGGTGGACAACCCGCAGCGTCGTCTGCTGCCCGGTCTCTACGTGCAGGCGCGGATTCCCCGTGCGCATTACTCCGCCGCGTTGAGCGTGCCGCAACAGGCGGTTACCCGCACAGCAGGCCAGGCCAGCGTGTGGGTGGTGGATGCCCAGGGCCAGGTACAGGCGGTGCCCATCGAACTCGGTGAGCTGGTCGAGCGCCGTTACCGCGTGGTGTCCGGGCTCAGCGCCGGGCAGCAGGTGGTGATCGAGGGCATCGAGCGCCTGAGCCCTGACGCCCAGGTCGCTACGCGCCCCTGGCCGCCCGCCGCCAACGGCGAACGCCTCAGCGCCGTCGCGCGCTGAGTTCGGAGAGATCGTCATGCCGCAGTTCTTCATCAACCGCCCGGTATTTGCCTGGGTCATCGCCCTGTTCATCGTGCTGGTCGGCGTCATCGCCATCCCGCAGTTGCCCATCGCCCGCTACCCCTCGGTGGCGCCGCCCTCGGTGAGCCTCTACGCCACCTATCCGGGCGCCACCCCGCAGACCCTCAACGACTCGGTGGTGAGCCTGATCGAGCGTGAGTTATCGGGGGTGAAGAACCTTCTGTACTTCGAGTCCTCGGTCGACACCTCGGGTACCGCGCAGATTACTGCCACCTTCAAGCCGGGCACCGATGCCGAGTTGGCCCAGGTGGACGTGCAGAACCGCATCAAGGCAGTGGAACCGCGCCTGCCCCAGGCCGTGCGGCAGAACGGCCTGCAGGTGGAATCCGCCGCCTCGGGCTTTCTGATGATGGTCGGCATGACCTCGCCCAACGGCCAGTACGACGAAGTGGCGCTGAACGATTACCTGGCGCGCAATATCGTCCAGGAACTGCGCCGCATCGACGGGGTAGGGCGTGTGCAATTGTTCGGCGCCGAGCAGGCCATGCGCGTCTGGGTCGACCCGCAAAAGCTCACCGCCTATGGTCTGACCATGAGCGAGCTGGCTCAGGCCATCGAACAACAGAACGCGCAGATCGCACCGGGCCGGGTCGGTGACGAGCCCACCGTGCCCGGGCAGCGCCTGACCGTGCCGCTGACCGTGCAAGGGCAACTGACCACGCCGGAGCAGTTCGCAGCCGTGGTGCTGCGCGCTGGGGTCGATGGCGCCAGGGTGGTGCTCGGCGACGTGGCGCGGGTCGAGTTGGGCGCGCAGTCCTATGGTTTTTCCAACCGCGAGAATGGCGTGGCCGCGACCAGTGCCGCCATCCAGTTGTCACCTGGCGCCAACGCCGTGCGCACCGCATCGGCCGTGCGCGAGCGCCTGGCCGAGCTGGCGCCGAGCATGCCGGCGGGCATGGCCTATTCGGTGCCGTTCGATACCGCGCCCTTCGTCAAGGTGTCCATCGAGAAGGTGATCTACACCCTGTTCGAGGCCATGGCGCTGGTGTTCCTGGTGATGCTGCTGTTCCTGCAGAACCTGCGCTACACGCTGATCCCGGCCATCGTCGCGCCCATCGCGCTGCTCGGCACCTTCGCGGTGATGCTGCTGGCGGGCTTTTCGATCAACTCACTGACCATGTTCGGCATGGTGCTGGCCATCGGCATCATCGTCGACGACGCCATCGTGGTGGTGGAGAACGTCGAGCGGCTGATGGCCACCGAAGGCTTGTCGCCGAAGCAGGCGACCCTGCGGGCGATGCAGGAAATCACCGGGGCGATCATCGGCATCACCCTGGTGCTCACTGCCGTGTTCATACCCATGGCCTTCGGCAGCGGCTCGGTGGGGGTGATCTATCAGCAGTTCACCCTGTCGATGGCAGTGTCGATCCTGTTCTCGGCCTTCCTCGCCCTGACCCTGACGCCGGCCCTGTGCGCCACGCTGCTGCGCCCGGTCAGCGCCGATCATCATGCCAAACGGGGCTTCTTCGGCGCCTTCAACCGCGCCTTCGAGCGCCTCACGGCGAGCTATGGCGCGCGGGTGGCGCGCCTGGTCGGGCGTAGCGGGCGGATGATGGCGGCCTTCGCCGTGCTCTGCGCGGTGCTGGTCGTCGCGGCCGCGCAGTTGCCCTCGTCCTTCCTCCCCGAAGAGGATCAGGGCTACTTCACGACCTCCATCCAGTTGCCCACCGGCGCCACCAGCGAACGCACGCTGGAGGTGGTCAAGGCCTATGAGCAGCACGTGGCCACGCGCCCGGGGCTGGATGCGAACATGGTGGTGCTGGGCTTCAGCTTCGCCGGCTCCGGCCCCAACGCGGCCATGGCCTTCACCATGCTCAAGGACTGGGATCAGCGCCAGGGCGCCACGGCCGCCGAGGAAGCTGCGCTGGCGCAGCAGGCCATGGCGGACAATGTCAAAGGCACGGTGATGAGCCTGATGCCGCCGGCCATCGACGAGCTGGGTACGTCCTCCGGTTTCACCCTGTTCCTGCAGGATCGCGCCAACCGTGGCGAGGCCGCGCTGCTGGCCGCGCAGGCGCAATTGCTGGAGCTGGCGGCGCAGAGCGAGGTGGTCAGCGACGTCTACCCCGATGGCCTGCCGCCCGGTGAGAGCATCCGTCTGCACATCGACCGGCAGAAGGCCGAGGCCATGGGCCTGTCCTTCGCCGCGGTTAGCAGCACGCTGTCGGCGGCCATGGGCTCGCTGTACGTCAACGACTTCCCCAATGCCGGGCGCATGCAGCAGGTCATTCTGCAGGCCGACGCCCCGGCGCGCATGCAACTGGACGACGTGCTCGGCCTGCGCGTGCGCAATGCCAGTGGCGGCATGGTGGCGCTGCGTGAAGTGGTGACGCCGGTATGGAGCGAGTCGCCGCAGCAGATGATGCGCTTCCAGGGCTTCCCCGCCGTGCGCATTGCCGGGGGCGCTGCGCCGGGTGTTTCCAGTGGCGCGGCGATGGCCGAGATGGAGCGCCTGGCAGCGCAGTTGCCGCAAGGCTTCGCCGTGGCCTGGACCGGGCAGTCGCTGCAGGAGCGCCAGTCGGCAGCTCAGGCACCGATACTCATGCTGCTTTCGGCGCTGGTGGTGTTTCTGGTGCTGGCGGCATTGTACGAGAGCTGGTCGATTCCGCTGTCGGTGATGCTGGTGGTGCCCCTGGGCCTGCTCGGTGCGGTGGCGGCGGTGATGCTGCGCGGCATGCCCAACGACCTGTTCTTCAAGGTGGGGATGATCACCATCATCGGCCTGTCGGCGAAGAACGCCATCCTCATCGTCGAGTTCGCCCGCCAGTTGCACGCAGAGGGGCGCTCGCTGGTCGATGCCGCAGTGACTGCTGCGCGCCTGCGCCTGCGCCCGATCCTGATGACCTCGCTGGCCTTCACCCTCGGTGTGGTGCCGCTGATGTTGGCCTCCGGCGCCAGTGCCGAAACCCAGCACGCCATCGGCACCGGGGTGTTCGGCGGCATGCTCAGCGGCACCTTGCTGGCGGTGTTCTTCGTGCCGGCCTTTTTCGTTTTTGTCATCGGCACGCAGGAACGCCTCGCCACTTGGTGTGCGCATCGCGGCGAACGTCGCAGCCGTAGACCCTGACATAGTCTTCATCCCGATACCGGACGAGAGCCGATGTTCCTGTTTCCCGCTATTCCACGCCGCTGGTTGATCCTGCTCGCCGTCATGCTGGCCTTCCTGCCGGTGGTCATCGACATGACGATCCTGCATATCGCCGTGCCCTCGCTGACCCTGGCGCTGGATGCCTCAGTCACCGAGGTATTATGGGTCATCGACATCTACCCGCTGCTGATGGCAGGCCTGCTGGTGCCCATGGGAACGCTGGCCGACCGTATCGGCAATCGCCGCGTCCTGCTGACGGGTCTGGGGATCTTCGGCACGGCTTCGCTACTGGCCGCCTTCGCCCCGACGCCGGCCATGCTGATCGGGACACGGGCACTGCTCGCCCTGGGCGGTTCGATGATCATGCCGTGCGTGCTGGGTATCATCCGCCGCACCTTTGAGGATGACAAAGAACGCGCCATGGCGCTAGGGCTCTGGGGTACGGTGGGCGCAGCCGGCGCGGCGCTGGGGCCACTGATCGGTGGTGCCCTGCTGGAGCATTTCTGGTGGGGCTCGGCCTTTCTGATCAACGTCCCGATCATGCTGGCCGTCATGCCGCTGGTCTATCTTTTGCTGCCACGCACCGAGGAAACGACATCGGGTCAATGGGCGCCCTGGCAGGCGGTATTGCTGATCGCCGGCATGCTCTCGCTGGTCTACGGCATCAAGGCGGCCTTCGGTGCGACACAGCCGTTGTATTTGGCACTCTCCGTGGCGCTGTCCGGCCTTGGCCTGCTGCTGGTCTTCGTACGTTTGCAGTTGCACGCACCGGAGCCCTTGCTCGACCTGTCGCTATTCTCGCGCCCGCCGATCCTGGCCGGCATCATCATGGCCGTGGTCGCGAGTGGCGCACTGGCCGGCGTCGAGCTGACGCTGGCACAGGAACTGCAGTACGTCTTGGATAGAACGCCGCTGCAAGCCGGCATCTTCATGATCCCGATCATGGCCGCGGCCGCTCTCGGTGGCCCGGTCGCCGGCTACCTTTCCAACCTGTTCGGCCTGCGCCTGGTCGCCAGCCTGTCACTGGCGATTGCCGCAGCGGCTTTGGCATGCCTGGCCCGTTCCGACTTTGGGCATCCGGGGCCGACGGTACCCCTGATGCTAGCGCTCCTAGGCCTGGCCCTCAGCATCGGTCTGACCGCCTCGTCCATCGCCATCATGAGTTCGGTAGCGTCCAGCCAGGGCGGAGCGGCGGGTTCGTTGGAAGCCACGGCATACGAACTCGGCAGCGGACTGGGAATCACGCTGTTCGGTGTGTTCCTGTCCAGCGTGTACAGTCGCACCATCGTGCTGGCATCCGACATCATCCCCTCTCAGGCCGAGCGCGCGGCGCGCTCCATCGGTGACAGCTATGTGGTCGCCCGGGACCTCGCCGAGCCGCAGGCAACAGCACTGATCGCGGCAGGCAAAACCGCATTCTCCTCCAGCCATTCGATCCTGTTGATGACCGCTGCCGCCCTGCTCGCAGCTCTTTCCATCCTGGTGATCTACTTGCTCAGAGAGCATTCAACGTCTCGGCAATGACTCAAGGCGAAGATGCCCCGGGCTTCTGCCCAGCCCAGCCCAGCCCAGCCCAGCCTAGGCTAGGCTAGCCCCTCATCTTCGGCCCTCATCTTCGGCCCTTATCTTCAGCCCTTCGCCATCAGCCGTCGGTCGAACGCGTGAGCGTTTCCCATGCTTGGATCTCGTCGCTCATCGCTGACAGTTTATCGCGAACCAGTCCGAGCGCGTCGCTGCCCAGCAGCAGATGCGCCGGCGGCGTCTCGCTGGCGATGATGGCCAGCATGGCGCGGGCAGCCTTTGCCGGATCGCCGAGTTGCTGGCCGCTCTTCTCCTCGCGGGCACGCCGGATCGGATCGAACAGCGCGTCGTAATCGGGAATCGAGCGCGGTGTGCGGGACATCGAACGGCCGGCCCAGTCGGTGCGAAACGAGCCGGGGGCCACGGCGGTGACGTGGATATTGAACGGCTTCACTTCCTTGCCGAGCACCTCGGAAATCCCTTCCAGCGCAAACTTGCTGCCGCAGTAATAGGCAATGCCCGGCATGGTGATGAAGCCGCCCATCGAGGTGATGTTGAGGATATGTCCGCAACGGCGGGCACGCATGTAGGGCAACACGGCCTTCGTCACGGCAACCGCACCGAATACGTTCACATCGAACTGGCGACGCATCTCGGCCAGCGTGGACTCCTCCATAATCCCTTCGTGGCCGTAGCCGGCGTTGTTGACGAGAACGTCGATCGGCCCGACGCTCGCCTCGATGTCGGCCACGATACCGTCGATGGCATCGAAGTCGGTCACGTCGAGCACCCGGCCCACCGCGTTCGCCGGGTCGAGCTGCTCGAACGCTTGCCTGGCCTGTTCGTTGCGCACCGTGCCGACGACGCGGTGACCGTTAGCCAGCGCTTCCTGAGCCAGCGCCCGGCCGAAGCCGCTGCTGACGCCGGTGATGAGGATGAGTTTGTTAGACGACTGCTTGTTGGAAGACGGTTTGCTGGACGACATGGCAATAGCTCCAATGAATCAGTGAGAGCTGCACATTACGCCTTTGAATTTCTCCCTCTCAGGCTTATTGTTCTTGTTTTATTGCCTATTCTTATCATCTCACGCGATACGACATGAACAAGACCATTCCTGCCCCACCGTCGGCTGAACAGCAGCACATGGTGGAGCTGCTTCGGGCGCTGGCGCCGGACGAGGGCTACAATCTGACCGCGCTGAACGACGTGCGCATCCTGCGCTCGGATCGCCCCTTGTCGCGTACTCCGGTTCTGTACGATCCTGGCATCGTGCTCGTATGTCAGGGGCAAAAACAGGGGTTCTTCGGTGATCAGGTGTATCTGTACGACGAGCAGCACTACCTGGCGGTCTCGGTGCCAGTGCCCTTCACAATGGAAACCGAGGCGACGCCGGAGCGTCCGCTGCTGGCCATCTACATGCACCTGGATTTCCAGCTCGCCGCCGAGCTGATGATCCAGATCGAGCGCGATGCTGTGACAGCCCGGCCAAGTGCGCCGCAGAGTTTGATGTCCAGCCCCATGGACCCGGCGCTACGGGCGTCTCTGGTGCGCTTTCTCGAAGCGATGAACCAGCCGCTCGAGGCGTCGATTCTCGGCCCGGCGCTGGTTCGGGAGCTCTATTTTCGCGTGCTCACCGGAGCACAGGGCGATGCGATGCGAGCGGCGCTGGCCATGCGCGGGCAATTCGGAAAGATCGGCAAGGCGCTACGCTGCATTCACGCGACTTACGCCCAGCCGCTCGATCTGGCGCAACTCGCCAGTGAAGCCGGCATGAGCGTTCCCACGTTCCACAACCACTTCAAGACCATTACCCACACCTCGCCGATGCAGTACGTGAAATCCACGCGGCTGCACCAGGCGCGCTTGCTGATGGTGCGTCAGGGAATGACCGCCGAGGCCGCCTGCCATGCCGTGGGTTATGCGAGCCCTTCGCAGTTCAATCGTGAGTTCAAACGGCTTTTCGGATTGACGCCAGCCGCCGAAACGAAGCGCATGCGGGAGAATTTCGCGATACCGCCGGCCTTTGCCAAATCGGATTACGTCTCGTCGCACTGAGATCGATCAGGGGCCCGAGCGACGCAGCTCGCTGACGGACAACCCTATTGCCGTGATCAGGAAATAGATGGCGTGATTGCCCTCCGACTAGTAGGTAGCCTTGAAAAGCCAATAACAGAATCCGCCTATCGTCACGGCCACGAGGGATTGGCAAGAAAATACCCAATCAGCGCCGAGGGCTCGAGGCCGCCCCGAGGCTTCGACATGGAAACCGCACTGGATACGGGCCAGCGTCTGTTTCATGCTGGCAGTTACGAAACTGTGGGGTTGGCGGCACTGACCGACGCACTCGGTGTGAAGCTGCCCAGTTTTACAAAGCGTTTGGTAGCAAGTCCGAGTTTTTCGCACAGGTCATCGAGCGCTACGCGCAATCGGCCCTCGCGCTGGACGAGATCCTGCTGTCCGGGCGGGCGCCGGCGGATGCACTGGCGGAATTGCTGGAGAGCGCCGCGCGAACCTATGCGCGAGATCCGAAACAGCGGGGGTGCCTTGTACTCGAAGCAGCCCGAGGCAATGACGGAGATGACAGCGTCATCCACGCACGCCGAGTGGCAAATCAGCGCCGTTATCGAATTCGCAAATTTATCGCCCGCACCCATTCGGAGCGCGCATCGGCGGTTACCGACTTAGTGGCCAGCACGATGTCCGGGCTTTCAGCCAGTGCACGGGAAGGGATGGACGAATCCCGGTTACTCGGTGTGGCACGCACTGCCGTTGCAGGCTTGGAGGCGCAATTGGATGCGGACTGATGGTGGGTATGCACCTTCATCTCATTGTTGAGGTCATAACCTAGGCGCTCAACAGGTTCGGGATCATGTCGAGCGGCTAACACCAATCTGGCAGTTCTTGGTCAAAGGACTCGTTATTACGGAGAAGACTTTGAGGGTGGTGGGCCCAGTAGGACTTGAACCTACGACCAAGGGATTATGAGAGCTGTAAAAAACCTATCACTGGCCGTCTTTATCCGTAAAAACAGCCAGTTATGAGAACCGAAACCGTCAATGCCCGTCTCTAAGCGTCAACGCGGTTGACAGTTGGTTGACGCAGTCTTGACGCATATTCATCTGCATTTATGTTCATTGTGAAAGCTGGTGAACGAATCGTTTCCCCCCCAACTTCAAAAGATTCCGTTTGATACTCAAAGTCTTCCCCTTCTTTAGGAAGCCAGCTTAACGATCTGCAAGTCTCGTAAACTTCAGCCAACTTGTTCTCATTGTTAATTAATTTTTCGAATATATCTGAATTAACAACAGGTATCTCCGATACAATAGATTGCTTTCCTCCGTAATTCATTACAAGTACAATAGCTTCAAATCTGTAGTCATTAAACCTCGTCTCATTAGCGACTAGACTGCCCATTACTTCTACTTTATTTCTGTTAAAAAACCTTTTCTTCCT